>CAVXHP010000009.1:0-253280 GCA_963761725.1 uncultured Cytophagales bacterium
AAATCACTCAATAATTCTCATTTCTACTCTTCTATTTTTTTGTCTTGAGGTTTCGCTGCCGTTTTCTGAAATCGGTTTTGTTCCTCCATATGCCTTTGTTTCTATTCGTTTGGCTTCTATATTTTTTCTCATTAAGTAGAGTTTTACGGCATCGGCTCGCTCTTGGGAGAGTTTGTAGTTTAGGGTTTCATCGCCTGCTGTGTCTGTATGTCCTGAAAGTTCAATTCTGATAGTTTGATTTTCACTCATAAATTCTACGAGTTCGGCAATTCCTGTAGTATCATTAAATATAGCTGTTGCTCTTTCAAAACCAATATGCAAACGAACAACATCACCTTTTTTGATGGAAGAAGCTCCCAATCTAAATTCTCCTTCTGGAAGTGTTTTGGGTTGTGATAGTTTGACCAATCCCTGTCCATATGTTCCTGCCCAAATAGTATTATCTTTTGGATTTTGTGCAAGCGTACTGACCATAGTAGAGGGAAAAGATGAGTTTTGAGGAGTAAATAATGTCCATTTATCATTTTCAAAAAGAGATAAACCACTCAAAGAAGCTGCCCACAAATTATTATTTATTGGAAGCATAGTTCTGAACTGATAATGTACATCTTTTGAAGTTTTCTGCTTTCTTTCTCCCACAAAAAACTGTGCTGTACTTTCTAAGGTAGAGCTAATTAGTAATTCATTTTTGGCAGAAAAGGCAACAGAGTTAATAGGTTGATCTCTTAAAGAGGGATAAATTTTGAGACGATTATCTTCGTCTAATGTATAAAGACCACGTTCGGTAGCTATCCATTTTGTATTGTCTTTGTCCACCGCAACATCAAAAACTCGTGTAAAAGCAATTTTCTCAACACTTACCAACGTCTTAAATTTAGAATCAATACGAAATAATCCTTCTTCTTCTGTTCCTACCCAAACGGTTTTGTGCTGGTCTTCTATAATGGAAAGAACTGTATTTTTATTTGACTTTGAGGGTATTTGAAGACGGAAGAATTTTCCATTTGCATCAATTTTATATACTCCTGACCCATACGTTCCGATATATTTATCGCCATCTTTTCCGATAGCAATACATTTTATACCATAGTCTTGCAAGTCAGAATTTTTGGGAGTATAAAGGACGGAATCCTTTTCAGACCAATGCGATAGACCTCCACCTGTTGCTATCCAAAGGGAATTATCACTTTTATCGAAAGCTAAATCATTGATAAAATTATGGGGAATAGAAGAATTTTTGTCATTATAAATATCAAAATGCCAAGCTGGAGCAGTTTGAGCAAAAGAAACAAAAGAAGTAAAGCAAAAAAACAAAAGCAAAAAAGCCTTTAAAAGAGTTTTGAGAGAGTAGATATAAGTATTCATCACAAGGAAGAAATTAGATTATTCAGTTTTTAGGATAGGTATTTTATAGAATAACGTACTTTTTCTATCAATCTGTATCTTATCCATGTATTTGCTATCTTATTTAGAGTATGCTCCTTAATTTTTGATAGCAAATTCGTATTTATCACTCAAAATTCGGTCTCCATGACGCACCTGAAAAAAGTATTTTTTTGCTCCAAAAGTAGAGGCAGCTTGTTTCCATTCTATCCTTTTGTATTCTGTATCAAATACTTCATCTTGACAGTAAACAGGTGCTTGACTTCCCTCCTCAAACAAACAAAGTGTCAGAGTTGCTTGGTTTGGATTTCCATCTAACTTAAAAAAATTCAAGTCTAAATCAATAATTATTTGTCCAATATCGGTTTGTGGATAAATTCCATCTTCTTCTACCAAAAGTAATTTTGGACTATATCCATTATCTTTTTTACGGCTTTCTTCCAAATCTTTTTTGTCTCTGTAATAACAATCAAACTTATTAAAAGGAGGAATTTTGTCTATAATATCTGTCAGTCCGTCCATTACTTCATTCACTTCATTCATCTGTTTCAATTGCTTTATCTTACTGACAATAAACTCATTATCTTCACGAAGTTTGCGTTTTTCCTCTCTAATTTCGGCAACTCGTTTGTCTTCTAAAGCTAAATAACGATATTCTTTAAATTCTTTTTCCTTTCTTGATAAAGCACCTTGATAACTCTTAATTGCCTTTTGAAGTTCTTGTGCTTTTCCCTTCAATTCCATTGATTCTTCACTAGAAGATTCTCTATTTTTGGCAAGTGCACGAATGGTCTGCTCTAATGTATCAATACGACGTTTCATCGTCTCAATTTCAGTATCTTGTTCTTTGATAATTTCCCTAGATTCATTGAGAGCTTCTTCTTTTGTGTTAGTACAAGAGTTCAAAAAAATAGTGGAAAACAATAAAATAAAAAATAAAGGGAGATAAGTATATTTTTGCATTGCGTACTAGTATAATGTTTTTGGGAAGATACAAAAATGATAAGATGGAAATCGTAAATGAAATACTGATTTTGTTAGTAAAGAACTTTTTGATTAAAAACAAAGTTACTATTCATTATTCGTTAAAAAAAATGTAGATATTGAGTTGAAAAAATACGTTTTTGGTTCTTTTCTCTATTTTTACTCTAAAATACGCAAAATCTAGTAGTTTAGAAACAAACTTCCAAAACTAGTAGATGAAAACAGATAAAGAAAATCCTTTTTTGATGAAGAATATCAGAAAAGAATTTTGATTCAAAAAACAACTCTTTATTTTTCATTTTCAGAAGTAACAACAATCCGAACTCCATTTTCATCTGTATCACTAATCGTTTTTATTTCATTATCTTCAATAACTGATGTTATATTTGCCTTTCTTCTTGTAGTATCTCCATTTCTAGGTGTCTGGAGAGGAACAGAACTCACAATAATTTTGACTTCTGAATTATCTTGATTTTGAGTAGAGTCTATCGTTTTGTTTTGTGTAGTTTGAGTAGAGTCATATTTTATTAATTCTTCTACTGGCACTTTCGTATTTTCATATGTATCAACTTCATTTGTCGGATTATCATTTCCTAAATAAGATTCAAACTTTGTATGAAAATCAGTTGCTCTTTTCATCAGTCCTTTTCTATATATTACCATAGAAGGAGAAGCCGTTTTATTATAAATATAATTCTTTCTTTGCTTCAAAAGCCAATCCCACATTTGTTTTTTTGGTTGAGAATTAATGGCTTTTATGGTTTGTTCATTCAATTTTCCCGTAACTTTTAGAGTAGAAAAACCATCTGCTTTTAATCTTTCTTGAAAATAACGGATAGAAACAGGTGCAGCATAATACATTTCAGCAAAAAAAGCAGCAATTGCCAAGTCTTCAATCCTATTTGCACCCGACATATACCAAAACTGCTCACGAATTTTGAAGACATCATCATCTGTCAAATACCTAAAACGCTGAACCGTAGAAGGGATTTGGAAGGTATCAGCCATTGCCAAAAATGTTTTCCATTCCACACTTCTACTTACATACCGATAACTATTTATATCTTCTGGAATGGGACGAATGGTATCAATTCCGCTGCCTTCATACTTTTCAATGTGTGTAATCCAAGCGTTGTAGGTTTGTTTGTGTGATTGACTGACTTTGATAACTCCATAAGCTGCCACCGAAGAAATAGAAGCAATAAAGAGAATGAGAAGCGTTTTCATTAGCGAGTAGTATTTTAGTTTAAAAAATTAAGTTGTGGTATTTTAATTTCTTTAACAAAAACGATTTTTTTGGCAGAAAAGTTTTTTTATTGGCAAATACTAGACAAAAATACTTGACCTCCCTAAATCCCTCCGAAGGAGGGACTTTGAATAGACTTGTCTCCCCTCCTTCGAAGGGGTTGAAGGAGGGCAAAGAAAAATGTATAACATAGTATGGATAAATACATAAAAAAAATCACAATTAGTACTCAAAAGAAAATAATAATTGTGATTTGGAAAATGTATAATTTCTAAAATTTAACTCAACTCTACATTACGTTCCATATATTTTATAATTGCTGTTGCAATATCCTTTCCTGTTGCAGCTTCAATTCCTTCTAACCCTGGTGAAGAATTTACTTCTAAAATAAGAGGACCTCTTGAAGATTGTAACATATCTACGCCAGCAACTCCCAAACCTAATACCTTTGCTGCTCTTAGAGCTGCATTTTCTTCTTGGTCTGTCAGTTCGATAATATTTGCACTTCCTCCTCTGTGGAGATTTGAGCGAAATTCGCCTTCTTTTCCTTGTCTTTTCATGGCTCCTACCACTACGCCATCAACAATAAACACACGAATATCTGCACCACCTGCTTCTTTTATAAATTCTTGTACAATTACTCTTGCTTTTAATCCATTAAAGGCTTCTAACATTGATTCGGCTGTGTTTTTGTTGTCTGCCAAAACTACTCCTAATCCCTGTGTTCCTTCCAAAAGTTTGATAACTAAAGGTGCTCCACCTGCTTTTTTGACTACACTAGTTACGTCTTTTGAGTAATTACTAAAAACTGTTTTTGGCAAATCAAGACCTGCTCTAGCCAAAATTTGAAGGCTTCTAAGTTTGTCTCTTGAGCGTACTAAGGCTTGCGATTCAGTAGAAGTAAAAATTTTCATCATTTCAAACTGACGAACTACTGCTGTGCCAAAAAAGGTTACAGAAGCTCCAATACGTGGAATTACACCATCAATATCAGACATTTCTTTACCTCTATAAATAACGCTAGGCTTCTTTTTTTCTATTACTAAATCACATTTTGTATGATCTATCACTATCATTTCGTGTCCTTTCTTTTCTCCAGCTTCAATAATACGTTTGGTAGAATAGAGGTTTTTGTTGGCTGATAAAATGGCAATTTTCATGAATTTTGTTTTAGAGGACTTAATTTTAAAATTTATTGACAAAAGATAACAATTAATCTATTAAATCCAAAAAAAAAGACTTCCTTTTAAAGAAGTCATTTTTTAAGTACTATTATAAAGTAAGTGGAATTTTTTGCCTTTTATATCTTCATCATCTTTGGATACTTATAAATTGCATAAGCAATAGAAGCTGCTGCATGACGAACAAAATTATCTGTAAAGTTTGGATTTAGAGCTGTTTTTTCTGCAAATTCTGCTGCTGAAAGTCCATTATTATTATCCTCAAATTTAGCCATCTGTCCAGTTGCTTGATAATCTATCGAACCATCTTTCTTATATGTAATTCTGAGCATCGTATCTCTTACCATATCCCATTTGTAGCCTTTATTTACAGAATAAAATATCTTAATAACATATTCTCCTGTTGAGCTACGATTGTCTAAAGCAACTAAAGTAGTATTATAAACAAGATTAGATTTGCCACCTTTCTCTCTGTGTACAAAATAAGTATATTGACCTCTTCTAGCTGATTGTTCCAATTCCCATTTGTATTTCACACCTTTACGAACCAAATAACCACGAGGATTATCTTTTACCTTATTTATTTTGCTAGCAATGGTAGTAGTAGCATTCAGATTTGTAAAAATTTCATTGTAATACTCATAAAATAAAGTAGTAGCAGAAGCACTATTTACAAAGAAAATAAAGAAAGAAGATAATAGAATTGCTTGAATAGTTTTTGTGATATGCGTCATTTTAAAGGAATTATTTTAGATAAGAATAATTAGATTATTTGTCAAAAAAGTAATATTCAAATAAAGTAAGTGGAATAAATTTTTTTTGATTTTGTAATGGCTAACAATGTACTGTACAAAAAAACACAAATCACGCCAAAAATTATAATCTGGACACAAAAAGTCAATAAATCAACTAATTAATGTAATTTTAGCTTGCTAAAGTGCAATTTAATATCTTTTTGTAAATCTTCCAAATAAGCAACAGTATGCTTCAATCTGCTTCCGTACCAAGAAAAAAGTTCGCCATCAATTACTTTAATATAAGCATCTGGTAGTATTTCCTTAAATTCTTGAATATGTTTCTTTTTAAAAGGATAAGGTTCAGAAGATAAAAAGATAATTTGAGGATTTATTTTCCTTATTTCTTTCTCATCAAGAGTAGGGTAGCGATTTTCAATACTGCCATTTTCCAAATTCATTTGCTTCAAAATATCATTTATAAAAGTATCATTTCCAGCTATCATAAATGGGTCTTTCCATATAAAATAAAGTGTTTTATAACTTTCAGAAAAAGCGTTAGTTTCTCTAAAATCAGTAAATTCTCTACTCAAAGGACACAGAATATCTCTTATCTTATCTTTTGCTCCTACTATTTCTCCTACCTTTTCTATCATCTTAAAAGCCGAACTCAAATCAGTAATATCGCTTATCCAGACAGAGAAATTTTTGTTCTAATGCCTCAATTCCCTCTTTATAATTTTCTTCTTTGTTAGCAATAATTAAATCGGGGTTTAATTCAATTATCTTATCAATATCAAAGTCTTTTGTTCCTCCTATCTTAATTATTTTTTTGGTTTTTTCTTTTGGATGAATGCAGTATTTCGTAATTCCAATTACATTATCTCCTACTCCCAAATCAAAAAGTAATTCAGTCTGGGAAGGAACCAGCGAGATAATTCGTTTTGGAAAATCTGTTATTTCTACTTTTCTATTGAGCTGGTCTGTATAAATTGGCATTTTAGTGTTTGTTTTTGTAAGCTAAAGCATACGCTACATTATCAATTCTTGAAACTGTTTTTCTTCATTTTTATCTGAAAAAACAACTTTTATAGGAATATAAAAAACAGAAATTTTGTTTTGCTCTTCTTCATTAAGTGATTTTAATAAAGGACGTAATTTGACAGCATCTTTTTCAGTTGTGAACCAAATTAGCTTATCCAAATCAGAATTCTGATTACCTACTTCTTTCAAAAATGCTATATCTTTTTCTGTATAATTATAATGGTCTGGAAAATGTTTTTGAGTTTCAGTTTTTCCAAATGTTTTTTCTATATACTTTTGAAAAGGCTCATAATTTGCAATGCCTGTCAAAATTCCGAAAGAATACTTTTTATTATTTTCTAACTTTAATTCTTGATTAGAATCTAATAAAGAAATAGGTTTATCATAATCAAAACTTGTAAAAAAAACAGGTGCTTTTGTATAAACATTAATTTTACTTCGAATAATTTGCTTTCTCTTTTTCTCCTAAATCTAAAGGAGATTTGCTTACCAAAACTACATTAGCACGTTTTGCACCCTTTCTGTTTTCCCTAATTCTTCCCATCGGCAGCAAAAAATCTTCGTAAAAAGGACGATTGTAATCAGAAAGTAGAATCGAAAAATGAGGTTTTATGGCTCTATGTTGAAAAGCATCATCTAACAAAATCGTTTTTGTAGCGGGGAATAATTCAAGAATTTTTTCTACTCCCAAAACTCGTTTTTCACAGACAGTAATATTCACTTTTTTATTTTCTAATTTATTACCTGCAACAAATTTTTGATAAAACTGCATTGGTTCGTCGCCAATTTCAGAAGCTGTAGTTTGATTGTTTGCTAAAACAAATCCTTTCGTTTTTCGTCCATATCCTCTTGAAAGTGTAGCTAATTTATAATTTTCTACGTTTTCATTTTTCTTTAAAAAGTGTCTAATTAAATATTCTATATGTGGTGTTTTTCCTGTTCCTCCTACGGTAATATTTCCTACCGAAACCGTAAAAATAGAAGGTTTGACAGACTTAAAATACTCTCTATCATAGAAATAATTTCTGATTTGAGTTATTAAATCGTACAAAATGGCAAAAGGAAAGAGGAGGTATTTCAAGGGAAAATAGAGATTAAATAGACTGTTTGATAAGTTTTATAATAAAAATAGATTTGTTTTTTATCCACCCTCAACGAGTCTTACGCCGTCGTTGAGGTTTTTTGACATTAATCCTCGTTGACGGCGAAGCCTCAACGACGGTAGAAAAACATAGTAAAATTTATTAAACAATGTATTAAATACCGTGTAACATAAGTTTATTCATGTTTTACAATTCATTAAAATCAATTTCAAAACACCTATAAACAGGGTTAAAACCCTGTTCTATTGAGAATATATTGTTCTGGACTATAAATTGAACAGGGTTTTAACCCTGTTTTAATGTACAAAAATGACACTAAATTTATGTTACACAGTATTAAATTTGACTGTAATAAGTTTATTTTAAAACAAAATTAATCCATTTACTTCTTAGACACAAAATTACTTTGTTTTAACAAGAAACTATCGTAATTTTGCCCATTATGCTTAGTATCAACAATCTCTCGTTTTATTTTGCCGACCGCCCTATCTATTTTGAGGCTTCTTTACACGTCAAACCTAAAGAACGTATCGGTCTTATTGGTGCCAATGGAACTGGCAAATCTACACTTTTACGTCTCATTGATGGCGAATATACGCCTGATGGAGGCGATATTAGTAAGTCTAAGGAATGTACACTTGGTTTTCTGAATCAGGATTTACTTTCTTATGAAAGTCATGAGCCTATCATAAATGTGGCAATGCAGGCTTTCGAACGTGAAAATGCTCTTTCTGCACGTATCAATAAAATTCTTTCTAAAATAGAAACGGAATATACCGACAAACTTTTGGACGAACTTTCTGTCCTGCAAACCGAATTCGAAACGCTAGGAGGATATTCTATTCAAGCTAGAGCAGAAGAAATTTTGGAAGGTTTGGGTTTTAAGACAGCAGAACTCACAAAGCCACTGGCACAGTTCTCTGGAGGTTGGCGTATGCGTGTCATGCTTGCAAAATTACTATTGCAAAAACCCGCACTTATTGATGCTTGATGAGCCTACCAACCACTTGGATTTGCCTTCCATTGAATGGTTGGAAAATTATTTGACAGGTTATGAAGGTTCGGTAATGATTGTTTCTCACGACCAAGATTTTTTGAATAATTGTTGTAATGTAATTGTAGAAGTTTGGGGACAAGATTTAATTCGTTATTCTGGAAATTATGATTTTTATAGAGAAGAAAAAGCATTGAGAGCCGATTTGCAACAAAAAGCCTATGAAAATCAACAAACAAAGATAAAAGAAGCAGAGCGTTTTATTGAGCGTTTCAAAGCAAAAGCATCAAAAGCAAAACAAGCACAATCAAGAGTAAAACAATTAGATAAAGTAGAACGAATTGAAGCCGTAGAGTCCGATGCTCCGACCATGAGAATGCGTTTTACCTTCAAGAAAGCATCTGGAAAAATAGTAGCCGAACTGGAAGACGTATCTAAAAGTTACGGTTCACTTCAAATTTTGAATAAGGCAGAGGGAATGATAGAAAGAGGCGACAAAATTGCCTTAATTGGTGCAAACGGAAAAGGAAAATCAACCGTTTTGAGAATGCTGGCAGATGCAGAAAACTATAATTCTGGAGAGCTAAAGGCAGGACACCACGTAAGACAATCTTTTTACGCACAGCATCAATTAGAAGCCTTACATCTTAGATAATGACCTTTTAGAAGAGCTTCGAAGTGCAGGAGCAGAACGAACAGAAGCCGAATTAAGAGCTGTTTTGGGTTGCTTTCTGTTTGCTGGAGATGATATTTATAAAAAAATACGTGTTCTTTCGGGTGGAGAAAAATCAAGAGTTGCACTAGCAAAAATGTTGCTTTCAGAAGCTAATTTTCTTTTACTTGATGAGCCTACCAACCATTTGGATATGAAGTCGGTTGATATTTTGATAGAAGCTGTCAATAATTATGAAGGAACTTGTATTGTTGTTTCTCACAATCGTCATTTTATTCAAAGTATAGCGAATAAAATTTGGTGGATTGAAGAAGGAAAAATCAAACAATATCCAGGTAATTATGATGAGTTCAAATACTGGAAACAAGCCAGAGATGCTGAAGAAAAAGAAAATAAATCAACAGGTGTAGAAGCAAAAAAGGCAAAAGAAGAGAAAGAAGCCAAAAAAGAAGAGTACAAAAACAGCAAGCAAAATAATACTCAACTTTCCCAAGAAGAACAAAAAGAACTTCAAAGAAAGGTTCGTCAGGCTGAAAAAAACCTTGAAAATATAGAACAAGAAGTAAACAAATTAGAAAAAGATATTAAGGAAGTGGAAAAAGAACTTGCCTTGCCAGACACGTACGAAAATCCAGAAAAAGCTGAAAAATTATCTAAAAAACATAGTGATTTAAAGAAAAATTTGGAAGCGAGAACTAATGAATGGGAAAAAGCAATGCTGGAAGTAGAGGATTTGAGTTAGATTATAATAAAACAATAATGTAGGGAAAAGGCTTGCCTTTTCCTATACCAGCATTTCGTATTTGATAAAAAAATATCATTTATGAAAAATCAAATACATAGCGTAGGAAAAGGCAAACCATTTCCCTACAAATATGTAACAAAATAAAAAAATGAAAATTCTCCACACAGCAGACTGGCATTTAGGCAAAAAACTAGGCGATTTTCCTCGTTTGGAGGAACAAAAACAAGTTTTAGAGCAGCTTTGTCAGATTGCCGACGACCAAAACGTAGATGTAGTTTTAATAGCAGGAGATTTATTTGATATTCCCTTACCTTCTAATGATGCCAATCAGTTATTCTTAAAAACACTCCAACGCCTTTCAAAAAATGGTTCTCGTCCTGTAATTGCGATTGCTGGAAATCATGACTCTGCTCAATATATTGCTAATTTTAGTGTTTGGGGAAGTGAATTAGGAATTTTCTTGTTAGGTCATCCAAATGATAAATTACCAAAACTAAGATTAGATAATGGCTTAGAAATTTTGAGAAGTGAAGAAGGTTTTTTGGAGCTTTCAATGCCTTCTTGGGAATGTCCTTTGCGTCTTCTGCTTACTCCTTATGCAAATGAATTGCGTCTGAAAACGTATTTCAGTCTGGATAATCAAGAACAAGAATTAAGAGATTTTTTGCAAGACCTTTGGCAAAAACAAGCAGAAAGTTATCTTGATGAGAACGGAATTAATATCCTAATGGGACATTTTTTTGTGATGAAAAAAGGCGAAAAGCAACCGAAAGAATCAGACGATGAAAAATCTATTTTGGTAGGTTCGGCACAACCTATTTACACCGAAAATTTCCCTAAAACAGTTCAATATGTAGCTCTAGGACATTTGCACCGTTATCATTCTGTGGTTAGAGAACCATTTCCAATTGTTTATAGTGGAAGTCTTTTGGCATATAGCTTTTCAGAAGCCTTTCAAAAAAAGTATGTTGTTGTTTTAGATGCCAAACCAGCAAGCAAAAAAGAACCTATTAACTACCAAAAAATAGAACTTACGTGTTGTAAGGAATTAAAACGAAAGGCATTTTCAGAAATAAATAAGGCAATAGAATGGCTCAATGAAGACCAAAATAGTCAAAATCCCTCTCTTGTAGAACTTACCATCGAAACAGATAATTTCCTTTCTGCTGCCGATGCACAACTTTTGTACGCTGCTCATAAAGGAATTGTAGGTACAATTATTCCACGCATAAAAGGAAAGAGTAATGAATCTGAATCTGAAATGGATTATTCAAAAAATATCGGTGATTTGTTTGTAGATTTCTTTAAAAAGCAAAATAATGGACAAGAACCCAATCAAGAAATCATGCAGCTTTTTGAAGAGGTTAGAAATGAGGAAAGTAAAGAGTAATTACCCTAATAAAAAAACAATATCTTTAATTGTATAGTAATTAAATAAGTATTCGTATCTTTCTATCATAGAACTACTTATCTATTTTGCTAAAAATTGAATGAAATCTATTACTTTATTTACTAACTTCTTTTTTTATTTAATTTCTTTACTCTTTTTATTTATTTCTTGTTCTGCTTTTGCTCAAAATCAACAAGAAAATAAGCAAGTAGAAATAATAAAACTAGATTTTCCTTTGGATATAAATCCGAAGTCTATTTTTGATATTAAAAATGAAAACGTAATTCATGATAGCCTGCTCAATTACGCTTTTATTTATTTGGATTGTACCCAAAAACAGACTTTTAAAGAAATTACAAAGCAACAAAGTAATTTTATAAAATATTCAGATACAGTTACTTGGAATCCAAATTGCGTTTATTGGGTCAGAATTACAATCAATAATACACTTCCACACGAGTACGAATGGGTTTTGAATCTGGGAAAAGATTTGAATTTGGTAGATGTCTTTGACCCTTTGCCTGCTCTCAATCAATATGCTCACAAAAAGAATGGTATTTTCGTTTCTCCCTCTCAAAGAAATATTGATGAACTAGTTTCCCAAACCAAAGTACAGGTCAGCTTTCTTCCAAAATCCAAAAAAACACTATTTATTCGCTATCAAAATATCAACAACCGTCCGATAAAGGCAGATTTGAAATTAATAAAAAAAGATGCCTTCGAAGCAGAAGTAAAATATCGCAATCTTTCTCAAGGAATTTTTCAAGGATTTATTTGGATAATGGTTTTTTATAATTTCTTGATTTTTATACTCAACAGAGAACGTGTTTATCTCTATTATTCGCTTTATTTATTGGGAACTGGCTTATTCTTAATGGTTATGAGTAGTCTGGCTTTAGATGGAATAAATGGCGAAATATTTCATTATATCTGGTACTTTGCAGGACTTTGTGTAGCTTTTTATTACCTTTTTATGCGTTCTTTTTTAAGGACAGATGAGCTTTTTCCTTCTTTAGATAAAGCCATTAAAATAGCTATTTATAGTCAGTTTTTAGTAGTGGGTTTTGTAATGTTATATCATTTTACGTATGACATAAAGTTAATTGCCATTCTTTATTTTGCTTCTATTGGCGTACAAACGCTGTTTATTTTGGTTCTTTTGGTTTGGTTATTAATTATTTTAAATAAGAAAAAAACGAGTAAGAAAATTAATAAAAAACTAATTTACTTCTTCGTAGCTGGTTCGTTTGCCCTAATTGTAGGAGCAGCAACAGGAAATATAATCAACTTTTTAGACCTTGCACAAAGAACGATTGGAGCAACTTTTATTCAAACTGGCATTGTAGCCGAAATACTACTTTTTTCAATGGGTCTGGGATATAGAATGAAACTCAACGAGAAAGACAAACAGCATGCACAAGAAAAATTAATTATTCAACTCAAAGAAAACGAAGTATTACAGCGAACGCTAAATCAAGAATTAGAACAAAAAGTAGCCGAAAGAACGCAAGAAATAGAAGAGCAAAAAGAACAAATCAATAAGAAAAATCATCAGCTTTTAGAAACCAACAAAAAAATGACCGACAGCATTACCTATGCTGCACGTATTCAGGGAGCTATTTTGGGTGATATAGAACAGCTAGAAGAAGAATTGGAAGATGCTTTTATACTCTTTAGACCTCGTGATATTGTAAGTGGAGATTTCTATTGGCTCAAAACTATAACAATAGAAGAAAAAAGCTATAAAATATTCGTAGTAGCAGATTGTACAGGACACGGCGTTCCAGGAGCTTTCATGACGGTTATGGGAGTGGATTCTTTGGAGGAAATTGTGAGCAGTGAAAAAACGTGGCAACCTCATCAAATTCTCTATAAATTGGATAAGCGAATTACGGCAGCTACCACACAAAGACAAACTACAGGAAGGCAAATTCGTGATGGAATGGATATTGTAATTTTGGTGTTTGAAGAAGGAACAGACAAAGCCTATTTTGCAGGTGCAAAAAATCCACTTTTTCATATACGAGGAAACGAACAATTGCTCACAAAAGGCTCTTCTTCAGCTATTGGAGGCACAACTAGAAGAGAAAAATCATTCGAAATGCACGAAATTACCTACCAAAAAGGAGATGTCTTTTATCTCTATTCTGACGGTTTTCAAGACCAATTTGGAGGAGAAAAAGGAATGAAATATATGAGCAAAATCTTTAGACAAAAACTACTAGAAATTTCTAGTTTTCCAATGAATACACAAAAAGAAATATTAGATGCAGAATTTGTAGCATGGAAAGGAAGCCAATCACAAACCGATGATGTAATTTTGGCAGGAATACGAATGTAAGAATTTGGGAACTGGGAATTAGGGTTTAGGAATTGGGAAATAAAGAATGAAAATATAATTGACAATCTATTTCTACTCAAACATTTTTTTGTACTTTTGTAGTCTCATAAATTAATTAGGTTATCAAAAATCAATATTAATTAACTAAATAATAAGGAACAGAATTATTAAAGTGAATGATTTTAAATTGTCTGTCATAAGGTTTATGTTCGTAATTTTTAATTAGCTTCGCTGCTTTGGCAGGTCGTAATTCGTAATTGTTCTCAAAGACTAACAAATGGTTTTTCTTTTTATTCACTCGTTTTGATACTTTCTTTCCATACACAAAAATGTTAAATCGTCGTATTCTACGCCTAAAAGCTATGCAGGCTTTGTATGCTTTAGAGCAAGCTCAACGTTCTAATTATCAATTAGCTTTAGATTATATTCATCAAAGATTTGAACCCAATCTTAATTCGATGGTCATTCCGACAGCCGAAGAAGTGAAGCAAAAAAGAAAACTAGGAAAAGAGCTTTTTAAAGAAAATCACCGAAGCGAAAGTTTAGAAGCTAAAAGTGCAGAGGAACATAAGGATGTAGATGCTGCTGTAAGTGAAGCTATGCGATTTTATAATACACAGCTCCAAAAAGAAAGACGTTTGCAAAGGTTAGAAATGGTAAAGAAAACGGAAGGAATTTATGATGATTACCTAAAACTACTAAAGTTACTTACATCTTTAGCAGACCAATCTGAAAACGAATATCATTCTCGTAAAGCAAGACAATATTCCAACGAGATAGTCTATGATTCAGAACTTCATTTTACAAACAATCCTCTAATAAAACATCTAAGAACACATCAAGAATTACAAGAACTTCTGGTAGGCTCAAATTGGACTAGCTCAACTATAAAAGATTGGTTCAAAATTGTTAGAGAAGAAGAATTTTACAAAAACTATCTTTCTATAAAGAAACCTACTTTTTTGGAAGACAAAGAATTTATGATAAGTCTAACAAGAGATTTCATTATGCAAAATGAAGTGTTAGATGATTTTTTTGATGAAAATGATATTTATTGGTCAGAAAATAGAAGTGTACTCAGAAACATGCTTCTCAAGACTATCAAGAATATTGAAGAAGAAAATATAACAAATAATACACCTGTGGAACTTTATTTGCTTTCTCGTAATTGGGAAGATGATAAAGAATTTTTTGAAGAACTCTTTCAAAATACAGTTGATGAGAGTTTGCAAAACGAAAAGTTAATTAGTGAAAGGCTCAAAAACTGGGATATTAATAGAGTGGCTCTAACAGATACATTGATTTTGAAGATGGCAATTAGTGAAATGATACATTGCCCAAGTATTCCTGTGAAGGTTTCGATAAACGAATATGTAGAACTTGCCAAAAACTATAGTACACCAAAAAGTAAAGAATTTGTAAATGGTATCTTGGATACGCTTTCTGAATATTTGGTAAGTGAAGGAAAAATCAAGAAAAGTGGACGTGGACTTTTGGATAATCAATAGAAAATAAACTTTGCTTTTAAGAATAATTAAAAATCCAATTTTTACCAAACTAATACCTATAAAAACACGTTGATATAACTCAATCAAAATAATACTTGCTAAAACACAAATATAAATTAAGGTAATTGACCTTTTGTTAAGTCTATTTTGAATTACCAATTTAAGACCAATAAAACTAATACTATTATGAAATCATCTCACATCGGATTGCTGGCAGGCGTGGTAAGCGCAGCAGCTATTGGAACATTTTTTGGGATTTTGTATGCTCCAGATAAAGGGAAAAATACTCGTAGCCGCCTGAATTACCGTCTTTATCGTACTCGTGATAGAGTAAATTCTCTCCTTGATAAAATAAATTCTACCAATGAGAGTGTGTTTGCTAAAGATGCACAAGAAGAGGGAAAGAAGGTTATCGAAGAAGTAAGAGAACGTACAGAGGATTTACGCTCCGAAATTGATGCTCTTATTTCTCAAATCCGTACACAAAAGTAGTAGAAATAGATAGAGTAGCAGGTAATACTAAATAGATAATTTACAATTAAAAATACACAAAATTTATTTGTAATTTGGCTAATCTCACATCAGAAAAATAATTTGTACTATCTTTGTAAGGTCATCTATTAAAAAATTTAGTAGATATATTAGAAATTATTCCATCAAAAAAATCAACTATATATGAAAATGAACAAAATTATCGGAACTTTCCTAGTACTAGGAATGAGTAGTTTTTTTGTAGCTTGTACAGGAGAGAAATCTAGTGAAGCAAGCACAGACCAGACAAACGCAAGCACAGAAATTATAAACACAGCAACTGATAATGCTTCTACCGCTACAGTAACAGAAGTAGCCAATACACAAACAGCTACAAATCTGGCTTCTATTGAATTTGAAGAAGCAGTACACGATTTTGGAAGCATAAAAGAAGGAGCAAAAGTAGAAAATGTTTTTAAATTCAAAAATACAAGTCAAGTTCCTCTTATTATTACTGGAGTGCAACCTTCTTGTGGTTGTACAGCTCCTGAATGGACAAAAGAACCGATTGCACCAGGTCAGGAAGGTACAGTTTCTCTTACTTTTGACTCGTCAGGAAAGCCAGGAGTACAAAACAAAACAGCTACCATAAAAGCAAACATTGAAGGCGGACAAACTATGATTTCCTTTAAAGGAAATGTAGAAGGTTCTTCAAATCAAACAATGGGAGCGCCTTATAAATAATCAGTAATTGATTAAAATATAAAAGGCAATTCAATCAGAAGCATATTCTATTTTTTTTAGAATATGCTTTTTTGTTTTCTTACATTTTCCCGTTTTCTATTATATTTCACTCTTTTTAAGAGAGTAATTTTATAGTTATTGCTGCATTTTTCTACTTCTTGTCGTCTTTGTACCAATGGTTTGAGATTTTTGTAGTATCTAATTTCTTGTCTTAAATCAAAAATAGTTGGGTTATATAAAACAGTTGAATTTGTTTCGAAAGTTTTTAAAAAATAGAGAACTAAGTTTGGCTAATCTTTTCGTAACTTGCACCCCAAATTATAATATCTTGG
Source organism: uncultured Cytophagales bacterium (assembly GCA_963761725.1). Lineage (GTDB taxonomy): Bacteria > Bacteroidota > Bacteroidia > Cytophagales > Bernardetiaceae > Bernardetia. Next base: position 16,874 of record CAVXHP010000009.1, read on the forward strand.
ATTCTTAAACTACAGATAAAATAACTTTTTAGAAAGTAGTAGATAAAACTGGTGAGAAGTCAGTTGAAGCAAACAAGATATAAGGAATGTAAATTATGAAGCCAGCTAAAAAACAAGAAAATATAGAAAATTTTACAGCATTTGTTCCATTATCTTCTCGTACAAAGGAAGAAGTACAAGAATTACTAGACAAAAATCGTATGCCTTCTCATGTTGCTCTCATTATGGATGGGAATGGCAGATGGGCAAAACAAAGAGGTTTTTCTAGAATATTTGGACACAAAAATGCTGTCAAGGCGGTCAGAGAAGCAATAGAAGGGTGTGTAGAAATGGGCATAAAATACCTTACTCTTTATACATTTTCTACTGAAAACTGGCAACGTCCTGAAGATGAAATAAATGGATTGATGCAGCTTTTGGTTTCTACATTGCGTAGCGAAGTGAAAGAACTAAGTGAGAAAGGTGTCAGATTAGGTGCAATAGGCGAACTAGAATCACTTCCTGACAAATGCCAACTCCAATTAGACCAGTCCATTGCAAAGACGGCACATAATGAAAGGCTTGTTCTTACACTTGCTTTGAGTTATAGTGGACGTACAGAAATGAAAACGGCAATTCAAAAGATTGCTGAAAAAGTGGAAAAAGGAGAAATTAAATCAACTCAAATAAATGAGGAGTTAATTGCAAAGTATCTTTATACAGCGTCTATTCCTGATCCAGAGCTTCTCATTCGTACAAGTGGTGAGATGAGAATCAGTAATTTCTTACTTTGGCAGGTAGCTTATTCTGAGCTTGCTTTTTTGAATGTTCTTTGGCCTGATTTCAGAAAAGTGCATCTATTCGAAACGCTTCTCAGTTATCAAAATAGAGAAAGACGCTTTGGCAAAACAAGCGAACAATTTGACAACGAACCAAAATAAACAATAATTATCAGCGGCAACTATAAATCAAAATACTAAAAAAGTGAAAGTAAAATAATACTTCTACACAATCTTCAAAAAGCTATTATGGAAAAGCGACGTTATTCTACTCATTTACTATCTTCATTCAACTTTATGTATTCTTACAAATCAATCTATTCTACCTCAAGAAATAATTCCTCAAAAGGCATTGTTTTTTTCTGTTTTCTATTTGCTCTATTCTTGAATAGTTCATTAAACGTTACTGCACAAACAACTCCTTTTAAAGGTTTGGGAGACTTTTCCAAACAAAACACTACCTATGCAAAAGGATTAGATTATGGAAACCCAACAGAATATACTATTGGAGGTATTAGCGTAGAAGGAGCAAGTTACCTTGACCCAAATTCACTTATTTCACTTACAGGATTGCGTATCGGAGACAAAATACTGGTTCCAGGAGAAACAATTGGACTTGCTATTCGTAAACTTTGGAAACAAGGACTTTTAGGAGATATAAGTATAGAAATAGATAAAATTGAAAATGAAAAAGTTTTTTTAAAGTTACTCTTGACAGAAAGACCAAGATTGTCTCGTTTTGATTTTACGGGAATATCTAAAGGTCAAAAAAGTACACTGAAAGACAAAGTAACGCTTGTTCGTGGACGTATTGTAAATGATATAATTATCAAAAATACAGAAGTGGCAATTAAGCAACATTATATTCAAAAGGGGTTTAGAAATATAAAAGTTAATATTGTTCAGAAAAAAGATACAACATTAGCAAATAGTATTCGCCTCGAAATTGATGTAGATAAAGGTAAAAAAGTGAGAATACAAGAAATAGAAATTGATGGAAATACAGCTATTGCAGACAAAAAATTGAAGCGTAAGATGAAGAAGACAAAGGAACATGTAGCTTGGAACATATTGAGGTCTTCTAAGTTTATTCCTAACGAATTCAAAAATGATAAGCAAAGCTTGATTGCTTATTATAATAAAGAAGGATATAGAGATGCCTATATCATTTCTGATACCGTCGCAACAGTAGAGGACGGTGTCAAGATAAAGTTGAATGTAAATGAAGGAAACAAATATCATTATAGAAATATCACATGGTCAGGTAATTATATTCGTTCCGACACCCTCTTGAGTTCTGTTTTGGGAGTACGAAAAGGAGACGTTTATAATCCAGAAGATTTGCAAAAACGTATGTCTTATAACCCAACAGGTTTGGATATTACGTCTCTTTATATGGATGATGGCTATTTATTCTTTAATATTCAACCCGTTGAAATTAGAGTAGAAAATGACTCTATTGATATAGAAATGAGAATTTTTGAAGGAGACCAAGCTACTATCAGCAAAGTAATAGTAACAGGAAATACTCGTACAAGAGATCACGTTATTCTTAGAGAGGTTTATACAATGCCAGGACAGAAGTTTAGTCGTTCGGCACTTCTTCGTACACAGCAGCAATTGTCTCAATTAGGTTATTTTGATGCTGAAAATATAGGGATTAATCCAGTGCCAAATGTAGCAGACGGAACTGTGGATATTAATTATTCAGTAGTAGAAAAACCAAATGACCAAATAGAACTTTCTGGTGGTTGGGGAGGTGGAGCAATTGGCTTTATCGGAACGCTAGGACTAACCTTTAATAACTTTTCATCTAGTCGCATACTTGATTTTAGTTCGTGGTCGCCACTTCCACAGGGTGATGGACAGCAAGTCTCTTTACGTTTTCAGGCGAGTGGTCGTCAGTTTCAGACCTATTCTTTTTCCTTTACAGAGCCTTGGCTAGGAGGTAAAAGACCAAATTCATTCTCTATTAGTTTGCAGCATTCAAAGCAGAGCAGAATTTCTCCTCTAACAAGAGAAGTAGAGGGTAATTTTCAGGTTTCAGGAATTACGTTAGCTTTGGGTCGTCGTCTTTCAGTACCAGATAATTATTTTACACTTAGCAATTCACTTGCTTATTTGCGTTATAGTCTGAATAATTATGGTGGAATTGGATTTAGAGATATTAGCGACGGTACATTTAACAATATTGTCTTTAATACAACGCTTTCTCGCACGAGTGTAGATAGTCCTATTTACCCTCGTAATGGTGCTAGTATTTCATTAAATGTAGGACTTACGCCTCCTTATTCTGCTTTTAGAGATATAAATTACGAAACAGCAGAAACTGCAGAAATTTTTCAGTTTGTAGAGTATCATAAATGGATGTTTGATAATTCGTGGTACACACCAATTATTGGAGACCTTGTCTTTAGTGCAAGAGCACACATGGGATTCATTGGTTCTTATAATGGAAATACGCCTATTAGTCCTTTCGAACGCTTTATTTTGGGTGGTGCTGGTTTGGGTTTTGGTAATCTACTTTTAGGTTCTGATATTATTGGACTTAGAGGATATGAAGACAACAAAGTTGTTCCTAGTGATTCTAAAAGAGAAGGTGGAGTAGCATATAATAAATTTGTGATGGAACTTCGTTATCCTGTTACGCTTAATCAGGCAGCTTCTATTTTTGTTCTTGCTTTTGCAGAAGGTGGTAATAACTGGGGAAGTTTTGATACTTTTCAACCTTTTGATTTAAAGCGTTCGGCAGGAGTTGGAGCACGTATTTTTATGCCAGCCTTTGGTCTTTTAGGAATTGACTGGGCATATGGCTTTGATGAAATAGCAGGAAGTCCAGGTGTAAATGGAGCACAGTTCCACTTTACTATTGGACAAATGATTCGTTAATTTAATTACGGATTACGGATTAAAAATTACGTTCGAATACACGCTATTTTTTATAAGTTGATTTCATAAATATTCGTAATTCGTAATTTTTAATTCGTAATTGATTTAGTTTTGGCAATGATTTTGAATTTTATCTATATTGATGAATGAAAATTGGATAAATTGCAATTGCTTACAATCAATCAAGCACATTCGTAATTATTATATATATGATGAAAATTTTTTTTAAAAAATATATTAGCTTTACTTCTTCTATTCTTCTTTTAGTAGGGATGATAGCTTTGGGTAGCTTCAATACAGCTATGGCACAGCGTTTTGGCTATATTGATTCTCAAAAAATACTAGAGCGTTTGCCTGAATATTCGCAAGCCAACTCAGAATTGGAACAAATGATAAAGCAATGGAAAGCAGAACTTGCCAAAAAGGAACAAGAAGTTTTAGATAATCGTACAAAATTAGAAGCTGAAAGAGTGCTTTTGACAGAAGACATGTATATAGAAAAACAGAAAGAAGTTCAGAGTAAAGAAAGTGACCTGATTGCCTACCGAGAAAGTATTTTTGGGGCAAATGGAATGCTTTTTAAAAAAAGGCGTGAACTTATTAGACCCATTCAAGATAAGATAATGGAAGCTGTTCGTATTGTATCTTTGCAAAAGAAACTTCATTTTATGTTTGATAAGGCAAGCGATTTGCATATGCTTTTTTACGATGAAACTTACAACTTTACCGATTTTGTCTTAGAAGAATTAGGAATACAAGATCCTAATATTTCTATTGACAAGGGATAATCTTTAATTTTAATTCAATACTATTTTAATAAACTCATTCAAAAAAATCTATCAAAATTATGAGAAAAATATTTTTATCTCTATCTCTTTTATTTGCCTTTGTATTATTTCAGAATAATCAAATACTAGCTCAAAATCTTAAAATTGGTTATGTACAAGTAGATTCAGTGGCTAGTATGATGCCTGCCTATAAAGCCTCTAGCTCGGAGTTAGAAGGATTACAGAAAATAATTCAGAAAGATTTGCAAGCAAAAGCTCAAAAAATTCAGGCAAGACAAGCAGAATTAGAAAAAACAGCAACTACTCAACAACTCCAAGCACAAGCACAGCAAGAACTTCAAGAGTTGTACGCTACTTTCGAAGATCAGCAAAAACAAGCTGAGGAGCGTTTTAATAAAAAACAAAATGATTTGCTTTTTCCTATTTACGCAAAAATCCGTGAAGCAATAAAAGAAGTAGGAAAAGAAAATAACTATGTTCTTATCTTGAATGAATTAGACGGCACAAATACGGCTTATATTTTGTATGCAGCAGAAGGAACAGATATTACAGGTTTAGTTGTCAAAAAACTAGGTCTTTAATCGAAGAGCGTATTTAATACATAATTCAAAAGAATCTAATTCATTAGCTCTTACATTATCTCTTAACAATAATTAAATTTAATTAATTACCTTTGCAGAATTATTTTTGATAGACAATAATTGTATAAATTTTTTATATCAAGAAATTATTTCTGTATTATATCTCAAACGACAAAACAAACGATGAAAAAGATATTCCTTTTATTTACTCTGTTTGCATTTATGGCTTCAGTTCAAGCTCAAAATGTGAAAGTTGGTTATACAAGTGCTTACTTAATTTTGCCTCATGTTCCTGCTTATACCAAAGCACAAGATTCTTTAAAAAGAACAGAAGCAATGCTTACTAGTACGCTTATGGAAAAGCAAAAGACATTTGAAGCGAAAGTGAAAAAATTTGAAGCTGACCGTCAAAATCCAGATGCAATTCCTGTTCTTTTACAAACAACTGCTAACGAGTTACAGAAAATGCAACAAGAGATTACACAAGAGCGTGAATTGTATGGACAAGAATTGCAAAAGATGCAATCAAAAATGCAAACTCCAATTCTCAAAAAAGTAAAAACTGCTATTGAAGAAGTAGGAAAAGAAAACGGTTATACATTTATTTTGAGTAGTCAAGATGGAATGGGACAAGATAATTTTTTATACTCTACCGATTCTATTGATATTACACTTATGGTTTTGAATAAATTGGGTGTAAAAATGAATGCAGAGCAATTGGCTGCCGCTAACGCTAAATTAGAAGCAGAAGCAGTAGCTGCTGAAAAAGCGGCTCAAAACTAAAACAAATGATTGAAATTGATTTCCAAATCAATTTAATCAGACAAAAAAAACCTTATTCTGAAAATAGAATAAGGTTTTTTGCTTTTTTGACGGAAATATAATAGCTTTAAATAATGATTAATTAGTTTTTCTCATTTCCCACTTTTCATCAACTATACAACTATCAAAAATTTATGTTATATTTAAAGTTATGAAAATACCTATAAAAATAATTTTATTCGTTTTAGCTATTCTTGTTACCATTGCAGCGACAGAAGTATATCAGCGTGGACAAATGATTCAACGTGTGCATATTCTGGTAACCAATGCAGCACAAAACCTTCAAGACACTTCTCACTTTTTAAGCGAAGTAGAAATACTAAAACTAGTTCGTCAGGATGCCAAAATTGACCTAAACAATCTCAAAATAAAAGAGATAGATACCAAAAAAATTGAAAATTCCATAAAAACGAATAACTTTGTATCTACTTGTCAGGTTGCCGTAGATTCAAAAGGAATTTTGCATATAGAAGTAGAAGAGCTCAAACCTCTTGCACGAATTTTGAGCAAAAATACATCAAATGGTGCTTATATTACCGAAACAGGAAAACTGATTCCTCTTTCACCTAACTTTACAGCACGAGTAATGCTGCTCTCTAGTGAAAGAAGTAATGATACAGAACTTTTAGATACCGCTTTTTGGAAAACGGCTGATGGAAAATTATTTATTGATGCTCTCAAACAAATAGATAAAAATCCTTTTTGGAAAGCACAAATCACAGAGCTAGAAAGAGATAGTAAAGGAAATTTGATAGCTTATCCACAAGTAGGCGAACAGCTTGTTGAGTTTGGTTCTGCCAAAAATATGGAAGATAAACTAACTCGCTTGAAGACTTTTTACGATAAAATTATTCCTATAAAAGGCTGGGGAAGTTATCGAATGGTAAGTGTAAGATATGACAATCAAATTGTCTGTAAATAAACTTAAAAAATAACTCATGTTAGCGTAATGGTTTTAACCAACTATTGCTCAACGCTGTACTTATAAAGACATATGCAGAATCAAAGAATAGTAGCAGGATTAGACATCGGGACGACCAAAATTTGTGTTATCGTAGGTAGAATGAACGAGTACGATAAATTAGAAGTATTGGGAGTCGGGCAGGCTGTTTCCGAAGGAGTAAAAGAAGGAATTATTAGTAATATTAATAAAACAGTAGCAGCAATTACGCAAGCTGTTGAAGAAGCAGAGCGTAACTCTGGTGTAAATTTGCGTATCGTAAATGTAGGAATTGCTGGAAAACATATTAGAAGTTCGGTTCATCATGGAGGAATTACACGTAATTCTAGAGATGGTGAAATTACACACTCTGATGTAAATCGTCTCACCAATGATATGTATCGTATCGTTACTGAAGCAGGAACAGATATTATCCATGTTATGCCTCAACATTATACTGTTGATTATGAACCAAATATAAAAGACCCTGTCGGGATGGCTGGCGTAAAACTAGAAGCTGATTTTCATATCATTACGGCACAGACAAATGCGATTCGCAATATCAAAAAATGTGTTCAACGTGCAGGCTTAGAAATTGAAAATCTAATTCTTGAGCCTTTAGCATCTGCACTTTCTGTTTTGAGTGAAGAGGAAAAAGAAGCTGGCGTTGCTATCGTTGATATTGGAGGGGGAACTACTGATTTGGCTATTTTTATTGATGGAATTATCCGCCATACTTCGGTTATTCCTTTTGGTGGAAATATTATTACTTCGGACATAAAACAAGGTTGTGCGGTTATGCAAAATCAAGCTGAACTTTTAAAGGTCAAATTTGGTCGTTGTTTGGCAAAAGATGCACCTGAAAATGAAGTTGTTTCTATTCCTGGTCTTCGAAATCGTTCTTCAAAAGAAATTTCTATCAAAAATTTGTCTTATATTATTGAGGCGAGAATGGAAGAAATTGTAGAGCTAGTATATAGTGAAATTGTGAGGTCAGGTTACAAAAACCGTTTGGCTGGTGGAATCGTTCTGACTGGTGGAGGTTCTCTTCTTCAACATTTAAAAGAACTTTTTGAGTACAAAACAGGACTAGATGTTCGTATTGGTTATCCAAACGAGTATTTGGGGAGAAGTCAGTCTGATTCTGTCAAAAACCCAATGTATGCAACAGGCGTAGGTCTTGTTTTGGCAGGTTTCAGAACGCTAGATGATAGAGATGTTTATCAAAGAAATTATGACCAAATAAGTCAGACGACAGGTTATGAAATAAACAGCCAAGGACAAGAAGTAAAAAAACAGCCTGAAAAGACAACAGGTGGGTTTTTTGCTAATATATTGAAAAAGACAAAAGAACTTTTGATTGATGATTTTGATGATAAAAGTACGTATTAGAAATGGTGAGTTATTAATGGTGAATGAATTCAATTACTCAATGTATGTCTCAATTACGATTTTTCTTCCAAACTAATAGACAAATAAACAGATTTAAAACAAAATTTAGGTCTGTTTTTTTTGTATAGCATAGTCGTCGGTGGGGACACCGACAACGGCTTAGTAATTTAATAAAGGTTATCACGGTTTGTTACAGGTAGTTCAGACATCTTGTCTGAACATAAAAAAACAGCATTTATTTATCTTAGTCAGTCTGGAAGACTGATATACAAAAATAACCGTGATAACGTTTAATTTACCATTCATAATTTACAACTTACAATTTATCATCGTTCCTATGTTACCAGAAATTGAAATTGATTACCTTACCGAAGATGAAGACGAAAAAGAACTTTGTCGATGTTATTGGCTTTTGAATACAGAAGAGCAAGAACTCTTTGATGCAAAAGAAAAATTCCGTTATACACTTGCCGAACTTTCACTAAATTTCCGTCTAAAACCTCGTCAAATTCATACTAAGGTAGCCAAATATAGTCGTGCGTATATCAAAAAATCAAAATGTGATTTGTGTGCGAATGCCGACTCATTTTCTGAATCGTAGAAATGATTATTATTCCAATAGAAAAGTATATGAATATCAGCCTTGGGAAAATCCAATGCCGTATTTGTGTGAAAATTGTAAATTAGCTTTAGAAGAAAGACAAAGTCAGAAAGTAAAAGCCAAAAATCCATTACAGTTTTCTGGAAAGGTAAAATCTATTTTTCCTACTTCACAGCATTTGCAGTTCTTTAAGCAACTCCGAAGAGAAGAGCATTTTGTTTATCCACAGATTGCAATTTCTGTTTTTTTGGATTTGATTACTAATTTTGAAGAATTAAAGACAATAGAAGGAATTGAAAATTTAGAAAATGAAATAATTAGTTTTTTGGTTTGTGATGGACAAGGAAACCCAAAAAAAGCAATTGATTTTGTAATTGTTAATCAAAATAAAGAACTTACAGAAAATCAAAAAGAACTATTCTATCAAAAAGAAAATCTATTTGAGAAAATTGGCTTAAATTATAAAATTGAATTTTCTTAATTCTGTATTTTCATATTATTTCCATTTTCTACCATCAAATTTCTAGTTCCTAATTTTTTTCACAATTTATAACATTCATTCAAAAAAATAATTTCGCATATTGCAGAGTAGCTCAATTATTCTACAAAAAATTAAACTTGCTTTTACCTCTTCTCGTCCTTATCGAAACTCTCACGAATGATACATAATATAAAAACTATGCAACTCAAAAAACTATCTCAGTTTGTTCTTTTATTTTTTATTTCCCTTTTCGTTTCAGTAAAGGGTTATTCTCAATCTCCTTTGCCAGCCGAAAAGCAAAGTCAGTCAATTGTCTTGAAAAATGCAACGTTGCACATTGGCGACGGCAAAACGATTATTGAAAATGGTTCCGTTCGTTTTGAGAATGGTAAGATTACTTCTTTAGGAGAATCTTCAAGTGTTTCAGAAGAAAATGCAAAAGTCGTTGATTTGACTGGAAAACATATTTATCCTTCCCTTATTTTGGCTAATACTACGCTTGGTCTTGCAGAGATTGATGCTGTTCGTCCTTCTGTGGACATGGCAGAAGTAGGAGATTTGAATCCAAATATTAGAGCAATTAGTGCTTATAATGCTGAATCTGATATTACCACGACAGTCAGAACAAATGGTATTTTGATTGCTCAAGCTACTCCTCGTGGTTCTTTGGTAGCTGGTCTTTCTTCTATTATCAATCTTGATGCGTGGAATTGGGAAGATGCTTCTCTCAAGATGGACGATGGTTTGCACATTTATATGCCTGCTTATATGCAACAAAGCGGCTGGTGGGCAGAGCCAGGTGAGCCAAAGAAAGCTAAAGAAGAAGAGCGTAATGCAGAAATAGAAAAAATAAAATCACTTTTAAGTGAAGCAAAAGCCTATAATCAGATTGAGAATCCTACTATAAAAAATTTGAAATTGGCTTCTGTAAAAGGACTTTTTGACGGAACAATGCGTCTTTATTTACATGCCGAATGGGCAAAGGATATTATAGAAGGGGTTAGTTTTGCAAAAGAAATGGGTGTTCAGAAAATTGTAATTGTAGGTGGTTATGATTCTTGGCAAGTAGCTGAATTTTTGAAGAAAAATCAAATTCCTGTGATTGTCGGACGTACAACAGAACTACCTCAACGTACCGATGATGATATTGATGCACCTTTTAAGTTACCTTATTTATTACAAGAAGCAGGCGTAGAGTATTGTCTGAATTATGCTGGAAGCATGGAAACATCAGGAGCAAGAAATCTACCTTTTTCAGCAGGAATGGCAGTAGCTTTTGGGCTTACAAAAGAACAAGCTCTGGCAGCAATTACAAGTAAAGTAGCCTCTATTTTGGGAGTGGATGAGCGTATTGGAACTTTAGAGATAGGAAAAGATGCTAGTATTGTAGTTTCAGAAGGCGATATTTTAGATATGAGAACAAATAAGGTTATTCACGCTTTTATTGAAGGAAGAGAAATTGACCTTACAAACAAACAAAAAGTTTTGTATCAAAAGTACAAAACACGTATTGAAAACGTAAAAGAGTAAATTGTCTAATATACTCTTTAAAGTATAAAAAATACAGCTTAGATTTTGGTATAAGAAAAAAAGACATTATTCGTAGTGTCTTTTTTTACTTATTATTTTTAGGACAAAATGTCTATTCCTAACATAGCTTTCTCAAAATTTCAATTTAAAATCTTGTTTGGCTTGTTCTTTCTTCAAAAAAATTAATCCTACCTCAAACAAATCTATCGAAACGGTTACTTTCTCATTCTTTATTATTTCTTTCCACGCTTTTTCCATTCCTTCTGACCAATGAATATCGTCTAAAACAATTACTGTATTGGTATTGCATTTTTCTAAAATTTGATTAAAGTAATTTATAGTAGGCTCGTAGCGATGATTTGCATCTAAAAACACAAAATCTAATGAGGAAAAAGAAGAAAGATTCTTTGGAAGCGTTTCATCAATATTTCCTATTATGGTTTCAATACTTCTGTTCAAATTCTTCAAAATTTTCTTTTGCTTTTTTAGCTATTTGTTTACAACCTTCAAAAGTAATAATTCGTGTAGAAGTATCACTTGCCAAAGCCATATAAAGTGTAGAAATACCCAAAGAAGTACCTAATTCTAAGATGGTCTTGGGTTTGAAATGCTCTACTAATCTGAATAATAATTTTGCTTTCTTGATTTTACTAGCAGAATAACGAGCAAGCTGAGAAACACTTTTTCTAGTAGAATCTGTACTATTTAATTGGTAATTTTTGTGTTTCGAACCCGCTCCAAAGTCTGTAATTTCTAGTTCTGTAGGGTCAGAGATAAGTTTTTGGCGAAGATTTTCTATTTCTGAAAACGCATAATACTCTTGTTTGGATTGTATAACCAAATTATATAATTGATACACAAAAGGAGAATGAAGAGTAGATTGACTAGCTGCCTTTAAATAGAAAAAAAAATATTTTAGGACATATACTATCATAGTTTGTTTTAGTTAAAATTATAGAATAGAACAGACCAAAGTTTTTACAAAGAAAAAACTCTAATAAGATAAATTTATTAGAGTTTAGTTTATTATAAATCTTTAATAGCAATCTAAGAAAGGTTTATCGGAAATGGAAATAAAATAAATCGAAGCCTATTTTTAGTCATACTTATACACTAAATTGATTTGCTTAATTTACATGAATATTAACAGGAATATTGTCTCTTGTAGCTTTTGAGTAAGGACAGATTTGATGTGCAGCTTTTGTTAGTGCTTGTACTTCGGATATTTCCATATCTGAAATATGAACAAAGATATCAACAGCAAGACTAAATCCCTCGCCTTCTTTTCCAATAGTTGCATGTACAGTTACCTCTGGGGGAGAGATTAACTGAATTTTTTTACTTGCAGCTACTGCACTTAATGCACCACCAAAACAAGCTGCATAACCTGCTGCAAATAATTGTTCAGGGTTTGTATGTTTGCCTGTCTCGTCGCCACCCATTCCTTTAGGTAGCCGTACATTAAGGTCAATTACTCCGTCAGAAGATTTTACGTTTCCGTTTCTTCCACTAACCCCCATTACTTTTGCTGTGTAGAGAGGTGTAAAATTTTTATTTTGTTCCATTATATATTTTTGAATAGTGAATGAGTTGATTGTAAGACAATAGCAGAAAAATAATTTCTTGTGTATGCAAATTGCACAAAAATTCAACAAAATCAAATTATTTTTTCGCCTTCATTCTATAAAATTAACATCTATTTGTTACTTTTGGCACTCATTTGGACTTATAGATACTAAATAAGTACAGAGAATAAAATTTGGCAAAGCCAATGATTATTAGTACAAAAACAACACTCAACAAAAAATAAGCATCTAAAAACAGTATTTGTTTATTAAAATACAAATTAAAATTGTCTATAAATTGCTTCGTAGTTGAAAAACATAGATATTTGTGATTTCTAAATTTTAGAGTTTTTAAATAAATTGCTTTATGATAAAAACTGATCAGTGATTTTATCAACCTTTTATATTAAAAAAGTATTTCTCAAATTTAGAAAAATCAAACTAATACTCTTTTCAAACTAACATACAATTACTAAAAATGTAAATTTTTAGATTCATCAAACTATTTCAAAACATACTAATTTAATTGGTTGATAAATTTTTAACCAAATAAATCACTAATCCAAAAAAACATAGAATTATGAAGAAGATACAATTCAACTCAAAAACTATTCTACTCTTACTGGTTCTCTTTGCCTTTTTAGCTCCTTCATCGTTTGCACAACAAAATGAGCCAAACTGGCCAAGTGGTAAGAATAAGGGAATTGCAAAAGAAAACTATGCACTCTTTATAGACGCAGTAAACAATGAGCAATATGAAGACGCAATAAAACCTTTAGACTGGATTTTGGAGAATGCACCCAATTTACACGCAGATGTTTATGTGAAAGCCGTCAAACTTTATGATGGACTTATGAAAAAAGCCGAAGCAGATGGTCGTGATAGTGAAGTAAAAGCGAATCAAGATAAGATTGTTGAGATGTATCAGATGCGTATCCAGAACGGATTAGCAGAAGATATTCCTGACTTGTATCGTCGTTTTGGTCTTGATGCTTATTTTTACTGGAAAGATGATACTACCAAAACCGATACACTCTACAAGCATTATCAGAAAACGTATGAGTTAGATAAAGAGCATTTTCCACGTTCAGAAGTAATTTATTATGCTGATGCAACAGGAAAAGAATATGAGCAGGGATTAATTACATTAGACAAAATGAGTTCTATTTATCAAGACCTTAAAGAGTATGTTTCTAGCCGTATTGCAGCAGAAGAAACAAAAGAAGAGAAAGATAAATGGAAAGATTATGTTTTAGATAAAATTGATGAACTAGAACTTATTTATTTTCCTAAAGATTGTAACCGTATTACAGAATTATTTGGAGAGAAATTGAAAGCAAGTCCGAATGATACACTTCTTATAAATAGAGTTGTTAAATTAATGGCAGATAATGGTTGTACAAAAGAGCCTCTATTCTTAGAAGCTATGCAAGCATTTTATAAGCTCACTCCTACAAATGCAATTGCAGGTACTATCGGACAACTTCATATGCAAAACGGAGACACAGATAAGGCTCTTACTTGGATTGAAAAATCATTAGTAGGTGCAAGTGCAGAGGACAAAGCAAAAGGAGCAAATACTGTCCTTACACTTTCTAAAATTGCTTACAAAGATGGTAATTATACAAAAGCTCGTTCTTTATCTTATAAAGCTGCCGAAATGGGTAGTCCAAGTGTAGCTGCTGATGCTTATACTTTCATAGGAGATTTGTACATGAGTACATACAAGCAATGTATGCAGGGTAGTGATATTGTGCAAAAAAGAGCGGTCTTCTTAGCTGCTTATGATATGTATGCAAGAGGGGGAGATGCTACTAAAATGGCTTCTGCTAAAGCACAGTTTCCTACAAAAGAAGATATATTCTCTGACGACAAATACAAAATTGGCGATTCTATTTCAGTAGGTTGTTGGATAAATGTTAGTACTACAATACGTACTAGAGACTAACAACTTATAGATTTTAATCAAAGAAAATTCCTTATTTCTAATCTTAGAGATAAGGAATTTTTGTGTTTTTAGCAGATTTTCCAAACGTGTAGGTAATCTTAAAATGTAAGTAAACAAATTCACTAATTTTTACGTTAATTAAATTACGACGCAAAGTAGTTATGGCATTTCAAAAACTACTATTTTTTACGTCCATTTTTATAGCTTACTTTTTCGTATAATTTTATGACTTTTTTTGATAAAATAAAAAATAAATTCTCTTCCAAATCTACTGACAACCAGCCGACTACTCCCAAAAAACCAAAGTCTAAAACCAAACGTGTTTTGTGGACAATAGCAAAAGTTTTTATGTGGATTTTTGGTTCTATTTTCGGACTTTTAGCTCTTCTCTTTGTTTTACTTTTTCTTCCACCTGTACAGGATTTTCTGACAGGAAAAGCAGAAGATTTTCTCTCCAAAAAACTGACTACAAAAGTAGAAGTAGAAACGATTCGCCTTAGTTTGCCTCTAGGACTTTCTATAAACGGACTTTATATTGAAGATTTGCAACAAGATACGCTACTTTATGCAGGTCATTTTGAAGCAGATATTAATCCATTTGCTCTAATAAAAAAGAAATTACAGATTACAGAAGTAAAACTGGAAGATGTATATGCAAATATTTGGATTGCAGAAGATAGCACCTCTAATATTGATTTTTTGAACACAGCTTTTGCTCCTACCGATTCGGCAAAAATGTCGGACGACCAAACCACTACACAAATCGAAGCGAATGATTCAACAGGTGCAGGATTGGTAATTTCTTTGGGTGGAATTGATTTTAGAAACATTAATGCAAAATTCGATGACCGTTTTAATGGAAATGATATAGAAGGAAAAATAGGACAAATAAAAGTAGATGTAGATGATTTTGATTTGAATAATCTTGCTTTTACGGTTCATAAATTATTACTCAAAGATACAGATGTGCGTTATGTACAAACCAAATTACCTCCCAAACAACCAGAAAAACCAGATACCACAAGTACGGAAATAGGTTTTCAAGTCAATATGAACAGAATTGATTTTGAAAATATTACAGCATTTTATCAAAGTAATGTTACAGGACAACAAGTAAAAGAAAATGTAGGAACGCTTTCCATTGATGCACAAGAAACAAATCTAGGAACGCAGGAAATTATAATAAAAGAAGTTGCTTTAAAGAAAACGTATGTGTCTTACAAACAAGGATTGGTAACTACTGCCTTAGATTCTGCCATTAATGAATCTGCCAAAACAGTTGCTGAAGAAGCACAGCAAGTAGCAGGAACAAAAGAAGACGAAGGAAAACCGTGGGTAATTGAAGTCAAAAAATTAACGTTGGCTGATAATGAAATTGTTTTTGATAACGATAAAATTGATGCAATTGAATATGGTTTTGATACAAATCATATTCACTTTAAAGCGATTGCAGTTGATGCCGAAAACTTTAAATTCTATCCTGATAACATTTCGGCAGACATCAAAACAATTCAAGCGACAGATAATAGAGAACAGTTTGAACTTACCGATTTTGATGGAAATATCCGTATGGATTCGGCTGGTGTTGCTGTTACGAACCTAAATATTCAGACTACAAGAAGTAAAATAGGACAAACTCTAAAACTTGCTGCTTCTCTAGAGAATATTGCGACAGATTGGGAAAATGCAGATGTAGAGATTAACCTAGACGGAACAGAAATCGCTCTTGCCGATGTTTTTTACTTTGTACCAGACTTAGCAAAACAAGTAAGTTTATTGAAAAAAACTACCGAAACAATCAAAATTTCGGGTCAGGCAACAGGGAAAGCAAATGATGCAGTCCTCAAAGATTTTCAGATAAAAGGACTGACTAATACACATATATTAGTCAATGGAAAAGTAAAAGGATTGCCAAATATTGATAATCTGTATCTTGACGCAAAAGTAAACAAACTGACTTCTTCAAGAGAAGATTTGAGAAAAATTATTCCTAGTGGGACACTTCCAGCAGGGTATAATTTCCCTCAAAATATTTCCCTGACCGCTTCTGCAAAAGGAGAAATGAGTAATATGTTTGTAGAATTTTTGGCTAAGCTGGATAATACAAAAATAGAAATCGGCGGAACAGTAAAAAATCCAACAGACCCACAAAAAATGTATTTAGATATTGCTACAAAAGAATTTTTGGTTGATTTGAGTGATGTAAAAAGCTGGTTGCCAAATACACTTATTCCTTCAAATATTACTCTACCTCCAACAATAAATGGAAATATCGTTTTTACAGGATTCTTGAATGACTTCGAAACGGATACAAAATTCAATACTGATTTGGGAAATGTAGGTGCAAAAGGAACAATGAAAAATGCTATTTCTGAAACGCAAATTCCAAGTTATGATATTATGGCTTTAGTAGAAAATGCTCAATTAGGCAAGATTTTACAAGATACTACTTTAGGAATTGCAGATTTACAAATTAGTGCTAATGGTAGTGGTTTTGACCCAGAAGTTATAAAAGCGACCATTGATGGAAATGTAAATAAGTTTGAGTTTCAGAAATATGTCTATAAAGATTTGAAAATTGATGGAAAAGTTGATGGAATGTCTTATGATGGAAAGCTAAACATGAAAGACAAAAATCTAACCTTTGACTTTGTGGGAAATGTAGTTTGGGATTCGCTTAATCCTAAATTTGTTGTTGATTTGGATTTGAAAAAGGCTGATTTGCAAGCTCTTAATCTCTATGAAGAACCATTGACAGTTGCTCTTTTATTAGATGCAGATATTACAGGAATGGATTTGGATAATCTGCAAGGGAGATGTTGGTCTCCAAAAAGTAATTATTACTACAAAAGATAAAGATTTTAGGATTGATTCGGCTGCTTTCGTTTCCATTTCTCAAAAAGGAGAAACTAATATTGATTTGCGTTCTGATATTCTCTCTGCCAAAATTGAGGCAAATGTTGATTTTTCTACTTTTGCAGCCACACTCAAAAATCACATTAATACCTATATAGAAATTGACCCAATTGATAAAAATGCAGAAACTGGAAATCAAGAAATAGATTTTGATATTCGTATTCATAAATCTGAACTTCTGACGGCTTTAGTTCCTAGTCTTACAAAATTTGACCCTGCTTCTCTGAAAGGTCAGTATCGAAGTGCCTCGAAGAAATTAGAGATTATTGGTAATTTTCCATCAGTAACGTATTCAGGAATTGCGATGGATTCTTTGACAATCAATGTTGATTCGGACAATCAAGCTCTGAATTATAGAATTGGAGTTGCAGAGGTTACTAACGGAACATTTCAATTCGAACATCCTCTAGTTTCTGGAAAAGCTGCTAATAATAAAGCTGATTTGGTCATAAATATTAAAGACGAAAAAGGAAAAGAACGCTTCGAACTCACTACTTTTTTAGAACGTCCAGATACTACAAAATTTATTGTTTCGCTTGCTCCTACTCAAATCATGAATTACGATAATTGGAGTGTTAGAAAAGGAAATCAAATCGTTTTGGGAGAAAAAATGAGTATTAAAAACTTTTTGTTGAGTAATGAAAATCAAACTCTTAGTGCAGAAACTACCGATAATGATGAGAATTTGGTTGCTCGTTTTACCAACTTCGAACTTGCTACCCTTGCTGATATTGCAGCACCAAATGACACTACAAAACTTGCAGCAGGAAGATTAAATGGAAAAGTAGATTTACAGAATTTCCAAACTGAAATGCAATTTTTAGCAGATTTAACGATTGAGGATTTAGTGGTCTTTAATAGTCCCTTAGGAAATTTAGCTCTCAAGGCAGAAAATAGTAATGCAAAAGACCGTTATGATGTAGAAGCAAAACTAACAGGAGAAAATCGACTTACCTTAGATGGTTATTATAATGCTGCGAAAGATGCTGGTGATGCTTTGAATATGGATTTGAAGATTCAAAGAATAAATCTTGACAAAATAGAAGGTCTTACAATGGGAAGTCTCAAAGATATGGAAGGTACAATCACAGGAGATTTGAAAATAAAAGGAAAAACTACCAAACCAGATATTACAGGTGATTTGGATTTTAATCAAGCTGCTTTTTTCGTTACTGCTTCAGGAACGTATTTACATTTAGAAAAGGAAACTATTAATTTCGACCATACAGGAATTGCCTTCAATAGATTTACGCTACAAGACAAGCAAGACAATGCTCTTTATATAAATGGTAGGATAAATACACCTACTTTTACAGACTTAAAACTCAATCTTGATATAAAAAGTGATAAGTTTCTGTTTGTTGATGCAAAGAAAAGCGAAAACAAAAAAGAAGAGCAAATGATGTATGGAAAAGCTCTTGCAGCAGTAGATGTGCAGATAACAGGAAGTGCAACAAGTCCAATAGTTACGGCAAATGTCAATGTTTTGGAAGAAACAGATTTGACTTATATTTTACCAGAAAGTGAAGTAGCTACCATCGAACAAGAAGGAGTTGTAGAATTTGTTGATAGAGATTTTTATAGTGATTCGCTTATTTCCTTAGAACCTAAGAAAGATACTACACAGTATGGAACAGACATGGATATTCGTGCCATCGTCAAGATTGATCCAAAGGCAAAAGTAAATGTAGAAATTGATCCAGCCAATCGTCTGGAAGTGCAGGGAGGAGGAGATATTAATTTTAATCTAAATCCTAGTGGCGAAATGTCTTTGACAGGACGCTATGAGATTACTGATGGGGTCTATAAACTTAATTTTCTAGGTGTTGCTAAGCGAGATTTTAAGATTCAAAAGGGAAGTTCGATTACCTTTTATGGTGATATAATGGATATGAAAGCTGATATTACAGCTATTCACGAAGTAGAAGCTGCTTCTTATGAGCTTATGGCAAATCAAATGGGAAATGCTTCTCAATCCGAACTCAATAAATACAAGCAAAAATTACCTTTTGAAGTTATTTTGAAAATGAAAGGTGAGATAATGAATCCAGAAATTAATTTTGATATTGATATTGCCGATGAAGAGCGTGGCGCAATGGGTGGAACAATCAATACTCGTTTACAGCTTCTAAACAAACAAGAATCCGAACTTAACAAACAAGTTTTTGCACTTCTTATTTTGGGTGGATTTATTTCAGAAAATCCATTAGATAGAGCAGGTGGAGAAATGGGTTTTGCAGAATCAACGGCAAGGAATACTGTAAGTGGACTTTTGACAGACCAATTAAATAAATTAGCCGACAAAAATCTCTCAGGAATTGGTCTTTCTTTTGACTTGAACTCGTATGAAGATTATTCTACTGGAGAATCCCAAAGTAGAACAGAACTAGGAATTAATTTAAAGAAATCTTTTATGGATGATCGTCTTACCTTTCAAGTTGGTACAGATGTAGATTTGGAAGGTCAAGCAGCACAGCAGCAACAGCAACAGGGTTTAAGTGGTCTTACAGGAGATGTAATTATTTCATATTTACTTACAGACGATGGTCGCTATAAAGTTCAGATTTTTAGAGAAAATAGTTATGCAGGTGTTATTGATGGACAAATTATCCAGACAGGAGCATCACTTATTTTTGTAAGAGAATACGATAAAATTAGTGAACTCTTTACTAAAGATAAAGAAGCTGAAAAAATAAAAGAAGAAATTAAGCAGCGAGAGAAAGAACGTAAAGAAGAAGAAAAACAAAAGAAGGAAGAAGAAAAACGTAATAAAGAAGAAGAGGAGCGTAAAGAGGAAGAAGACAAAAATGCAACTTCTTCCTTAGATTTGATTCTACAAAGTCGTGATGAAGATTTTGATTTAGAATTAAATGTATTTTTATAGTAAGGATCAATTACGAATTAAAAATTACGAATTACGAATTACGAATTACGAATGTAATTTATTGATTAGGAATAGAAATTAAATAACCTACTATTTTTATATCTTCTATTTTAATTTGGTCTGTACCGAAGGTCTGACCAAGTTAAAATAAGTATTTAAAGCTCTGAAAAAGGCTTGTTTTGTTCAAGTCAGACCTTCGGTACAGACTTGAACAAAATTAAAAAGGAGTATTTTATTTAAAAACTGTTCCTTATCAATAAATTAACGTGAACTCGGGATTAAACTACTACTTATTCTTAGCTATTTTGCGTTTTTTTCACCATTATCAACGTCAGTTATCTTCAATAACAGACGATTGCTAAGGTAGAATGAAAAAAAACACCTGTCTCCCTTAGCAATCGTCTATTTTTTTTTAAAAATAGACGTTGATAATGGGAAAAACCACAAATGCTCTAAGTAACAATCCCGAGTTCACGTTAAATTATCAATTTTAAAATAGTAGTTTATTTAATTTACGTTCTTAAGCAAGTAGCAATTTTAATTATATTCAATCTTATACGTTTAAAGAATACTTATTTTCCATACTCTTTTATATCAATCCACAATCTACGCTATGAAAAATTCTTTCCTCAAAAAACTCTTTATTACACTAGGAGTCATTATTTTTATTCTTGTACTTGGTGGTTTTGTAGCTGTTGATTATTTAGATGATTATCTAAAAGAACAAATTACTAGTTCGATAAACGAAAACAAAAATTCTCCTTACAGGATAGAAATCGGAGAGGTTCGTATTAATTTGCTTCCTACAAACGTAACTTTAGAGAAAGTAAAAGTACGTACAGATAGCGTAAAGGCAGAAGAAGATGGAAAACCACAAGCAAAAATTGATGTAGAACAAATTGTTTTTAAAGGTGCAAGTATTCGTAAATATCTATTTGATGGAGAGTGGCACGCTGATAGAATTACACTTCAAAATCCTATTATTGATATAAAATACATTGCTGACTCTACACAGGGGGTTTCTCGTGCTGCCGATACGGTGGCTAATTTTGTAGTAGCTCCTCTTATGATAGGAGTAATAGAGATACAAAATATGACTGGAAGGTATCAATATAATTCTACTTCAGTCATTGAACTTAAAAAATTAGATTTAGAAATAGATGATGCAAAATGGCTTAGACCTCCAACTTTCCGATTTAGCTCTCAAAAAGTACAAGTTTCTTTTGAGCAGTTGAATCATAAAACGGCTGATTTTGTGCAAATGGTCAATACGTTGAACGGAACATTGAATAAAGTGAGTTTTGATACTTCATATGTAGATGTACTGCGTTTTTCTGATGCCAATCTGCTTATCGATAATTATTCAATGACACATCGAAACGGCACAAATTTCAAGATAGGAGAAATTAACTATGAAAATAATCTTGTAAAAGTAAAGAATGTAGAATTAGTACAGGATTTGGATGAAAAAATGGAACTCAAGACACAGCGATTAGAGGTACATCATCTAAATTGGCAATCTCTTCAAAGACAGTTCATAGAAGCTGATAAAGTCTTAGTTTTTGATCCTGATATTTCAATTTTAAAGGATAGAAACAGACATGGTGAGCCTGATGAGAAAAAAATGCCTTATCAGTGGGAAATTGGTTTGGCAATCGATACTCTAAAGATAGAAAAAGGAAATATCGTTTATTCAGAACGTGCAGAAGGATTAGATGGAATAGGAAGTCTTTCTTTTGATAGCCTAAACATGACAGCATTTAATTTTCATAATTCTGAAGAATCAAAGCCTGTCATCATAAATGCAGAAATGTATTTTATGAAAGAGAGTAAAATAGAAATTACATTAGAAATGCCACTCAATACAGAAACTTTTGAAGGAAATATAAATGGTTTTTGTACACAAATTCAGATTCCTACACTTAATAAAATGCTTTCTCCAATTACTCGTTTTGAAGCTAATAAAGGAATAATAGAAAGAGCAGAATTTAATGCCAAAATTAGAGATGGACATTCAAAAGGAACATTTATTATTACCTACAATGGTTTGGAAGTAACTTTATTGAAGAAAAATTCTGATAAAAAACGAAAGTTTTTGAGCGGACTTATCAATACCGTTATAGACAAAAATGTAGAGGAAAAAGAGGGTAAAATAAACTATAAAAGAGAATACAATGATAGTTTATTGAGATTTGTATGGCGAACCATCCGAAGTGGACTTCTTACCTCAATGTTGCCTTAGGATCAATTACGAATTAAAAATTACGACCTGCCAAAGCAGCGAAGCTAATTACGAAATAAGTATTCAGCGTATCTAATTTAACTTGTTGATTATCAATGAATTAAAAATTGAAAAATAGCAGTTTATTTAATTTACGTTACTTATTAATTATTCTTGTAAAAAAACTAACTATTTATGAAAAATATTTTTGATTGTCTGACAATTTTTGTGGTGATGGTAAAATCGTCGGTAAGACACCGACAATGGCGAGGTATTTATGACTCTTTTTTACCGTTGTTGGTGTCTCACCAACGACTTCCACAAAAGTTGTCAGACAACCATATTTTTTTGATACTAACTTTTCTTGGAATTTTATTTCTTTCAGCTTGTACTTCTTCTAATGTAGAGAAAGTAAATACAGAAACATTCGTAGTAAAAGAAGCTCCCAAAACTACCAAAAATGAGTTACTGACAAAACCAGCTATAACAACGAACGAAGAAATCAAAAAGATGAAATATGAAGATTTACAAGAAGAGTTGCAGGGAGGAATCGTAAACGTAAAGATTGAAGATGAAGATTTTGCAGAACAAGATTATATTTTCGAAACCCTTCGTAATGAAAATGTAGTCGATTATGATGAAAACTTAAAAACGCTAAATATCATGGTAGCTAATTATCAAAATACCAACACAAATTTGGTCATTACAGCAATAGGAGGCAATAAAGGTAGTTTTCCAATTGTGTCAAGTCCTGAACGTTCTGCCACCGTAACGCTGTATTACAACAACGGATTAGCAAATATTGGAGGTTCTCTACAACAAGGAACAGTACAGATTGATATTTTTGATGAAGAAAAAGGATATACCAGAGGCAGCATAACAGGAAAAACAAAAAAAGGTAGTCCTATTAAGGCTACCTTTTCAGTGTATAGTAAGTAGTAATCAGCTACACACACTACTAGACAAAAATGCTTGACCTCCCTAAATCCCTCCGAAGGAGGGACTTTGAATGCGTTTTTCTCCCCTCCTTCGGAGGAGTTGGGGGAGGTAAAAGAAAAATGTCTAGTAGTAATCAGCTATCAGTTAAATTCAGTTTTGAGTGGAGAAAAATTACTACTTTTTCTATATAGTTAGTTCAATTACTAATTGAATTGAATTAATCCGATTAGTAATTATTTACTAGAAACTGATAACTGGTCGCTAGTAACTGGCGACTGATTTGTCGCTTCTTTTTCTACTAGATAACGCTCTGCATCAAGAGCAGCCATACAACCTGTTCCTGCTGCAGTTACGGCTTGGCGATAAATTTTGTCTTGTGCATCTCCAGAAGCAAAAACACCAGCAATATTAGTGAGAGTACTATCACTTTTAGTAACCAAATAATTACTTTCGTCCATATCTAGCTGTCCTTCAAAAATTCCTGTGTTGGGAGTATGTCCAATAGCTACAAAAAATCCTTCGACAGCAATTTCAAATGTTTCATTTTTTTGATTATTCAAAAGACGAACCGAAGTTACGTTTTCTCCATCTCCCAAAATCTGCTCTGTTTCTGTATTCCAAAGAATTTCTATATTCTCTTTTGTCATTACACGCTGCTGCATAATGTTTGAAGCACGAAACTCGTCTCTGCGAACAATCATATAGACTTTCTTACACATTTTTGCCAAATAACTTGCTTCTTCACAAGCCGTATCTCCACCACCCACAACAGCAACCGTTTGTCCTTTAAAGAAAAAACCATCACAAACTGCACACGCAGAAACTCCCTTTCCATTGTACTCAGCTTCGGAAGGAAGTCCCAACCACTTTGCAGCAGCACCTGTAGAAATAATAATTGATTCGGCTTCTATTCGTATTCCAGAATCATCGTAAGCAACATGAATTCCTCCCTCTTTGCTAAATTCTACTTTTTCGATGACACCGTAACGCAAATCAGTTCCAAAACGTCCAGCTTGTTTGTCCAAATCTTGCATCATTTGAGGTCCCATTACGCCATCGGCATATCCTGGAAAATTTTCTACATCGTTAGTGATGGTAAGCTGTCCACCAGGTTGTTGTCCTTTATATAGAATAGGTTCTAGTCCTGCACGAGCTGCATAAATAGCTGCTGTATAACCTGCTGGACCCGAGCCTATAATTAGGCACTTTGTTGTATGTATTTCTGACATAATTCTATTTTGATTTTAGTTTATAATGTAAAAAATAATTCTTTCCCCTTTTTTAACTATTTTTTCTAAATGTTTTAAATAACGTGAACTCGGGATTAAACTACTACTTATTCTTAGCTATTTTGCGTTTTTTTCACCATTATCAACGTCAGTTATCTTCAATAACAGACGATTGCTAAGGTAGAATGAAAAAAAACACCTGTCTCCCTTAGCAATCGTCTATTTTTTTTAAAAAATAGACGTTGATAATGGGAAAAACCATAAATGCTCTAAGTAACAATCCCGAGTTCACGTTAAATATATAAGCCTTAGCTTTTGATACTATACCCTACTATTTTTATTAAACACAGAGAATAAAAACATATTTCAGGAGAATAAATTAAATTGAAATTAAATTATTCAATTAGTATTTTGTATTAAGTGAGTAAGCATAATTAAATATACCTAAAAATGTAGTTGAAATTCTTTGTGTTCTCTGTAAGGAATAAGAATTAAATAAACTGCTACTTTTAAAACCATAACTAATTGGTATTCAAGTAATTAAATTAGCTACGCTGAATACTTATTTCGTAATTAGCTTCGCTGCTTTGGCAGGTCGTAATTTTTAATTCGTAATTGATCCTAACTCTATGTTTGACAAAATATAACATATATTTAATTCTGCCTTGTTACTTATCTGTATTTTAAAATCCTATTAATCCTACAACCGATAGCTCGGCGAAGCCAAATCCTTAACAATAATATACTACAAAAAAATAGTAGGGTACAATACTATTTTTGTCTCGTCAAATAAACTAACGCTTAACCTTTATAAATGGTTTTAAAGAACAAAGACTTTCCAGCTTTTAAAGAGAGGAAAGTCTATATTGTTTTGCTATTGCTCGTATTTTAGTGAGGCGAAACTAACAAAAATAAAATCCTAAAACTTCAATTCCTCTCCCTCATAAAACTCTAATACTTTTATTCTAAAAATAAACTCATACTTTGCTCTAAGTAAATCAGCTTCTGCTACCGAAAGATTATTTTTTACTACGGTATATTCTGTACTATTGGCTGTGCCTGCTTCTAATCGTTTTTCCATTACCCGAACGGTTTCTACTAGTGCTGTTACTCGCTGCTGACTTGCTTCAAAAGAAGCCTTTGCTGCACGAGCCGAAATATAAGCCTGTTCGATGGTTTGATAAAGCTGATTACGAACCAATTTAGAATTGAGTTGTGCATTTTGAGTCTGTATTTCTGCTCTTTGAATATTATTATCTGTCTGAAAACGATTAAAGATAGGAATTTGAAGGTTTAAACCTACACTATAACGAAACGACTCATTGAGCTGATCAAAAAAGCCAAACTTTTCAGTTCCGAAAGCGATATCAGGACGAACTACATAATCTGATGGAACTCCTGCACCATCTTGAATAAAGCCTAATGTATCAACGCCTACAATAGTCGGATTCGTAAAATCAGAACGAATTCTTTGGTTACTTGTATAATTTGCTCCTGCACCACCCACAATCGAAAGAGTAGGAAGTCTTCCTGCCTCTGCAATATCAACTCCTTTTTTGGCAGCCTCAATACTTATATCTGCACCTTTTATATTAGGCTGCGTACTTTCAGCAATTTGATAAATTTGATACGGATTTTTTGAATCTAAGATAGATGAAGGATCGCCTACATCTGGTGTAACGACATCAAACTCCTCAGTAGGTGGAAGTTGCATCAGTTGGCGAAGTTGTAGCTTTGCTAACATCAAATTATTCTCTCCCAGTATTATTTGCTGTTGGTCGGCTGCTAATTGAGCTTCCAAATCATATACGTTTGCTCTGGGCAATACACCTGCTTCTACAAGCTGTCCTGTTCGGTCATATTGTGCCTGTGTACTTTCCTTCTGACGACGAGCATTTGCTACAATTTCTTTATTCAAGACCACCTGTAAGTAATTACTTGCAATATTGAGCATCAAATCGTTTTGAGACTGACCATAATCTAATTTGTTTGCCTCCAACTGTAATTCATTTTGTTCTATCGTATTGGTTAGACGAGAGCCATTATAAAGAATGGCAGAAGAGTTGACGGATAAGTTATTGGTCTGAATACGCTGATTGACAAATGTATTTTGAAAAGGGTCAATCGAACGTCCCCAATTGTAATTGTGGGAAATAGAAGCATTTGCATTAGGTAACCTATCATTTTTTGATTGCTCTAATGTTAATTTGGAGTTCTCAATACCTAATTTGTTTATCTTGAGTTGAATATTCTGATTGAGTGCATAAGAGATGCACGAATCAAGCGACCATTTTTCAGAATCTGTATCTTCTGGAATAATTGTATCTTGAGCTATTGTCCTTTCTGATATAGAAAAGAAAAGAAGGCTAAGAAAAAAGCTAATCATAGTTAGCCTCCAATTTCTATTGAATTGTATATCTTTCATAATCGATTAAAATACGTTGATTTGTATAATTCTTTATTAATGAGCATAATAAATAGCCAAAATAAACAAAATCAGTTTATTATATAGCTAGTAGATGAATAATTGATTTGTTAGACTTTTCAAACGAAAATTACAATCTTCTCCCTATTAATTTTTTTTTGATAAAAATTAACGATGTAAATAGCTGATATACAACTTATTAAGAGAAAGCTAAGATTTTTACATAGACTACTAGACATTTTCCCTTTGACCTCCCCCCAGCCCCTCCGAAGGAGGGGAGAAAATACTATTCAAAGTCCCTCCTTCGGAGGGATTTAGGGAGGTCGCATTTTTTTGTCTAGTAGTATGATTTTTACACATAGTAATTAGACATTTTTAATAATTGCAGTATAGGTCAGTCTCGTAGAGCAGACCGTTTGTAGTCATTTCTCCTGTTTTTAGTCTTATGTAGACGGTCTGACCTTTGGGACTGACCTATTTATTTGAAAAATGTCTAGTAGTATAATTTTTACAATAAAAAACGTCCAATTACAATAATCAGATTTGAGAAGTAGTTTCTCACTAATCACTAATCACTAATCACTAATCACTAATCACTAATCACTAATCACTAATCACTAATCACTAATCACTAATCACTCTACTTCTATATATAGGAATAAGAAAACCAATTTGAAACAAAATATCTCTTGTTTTGATGGTTCGTTCTGAATCGGTAAGGTATCTATTAAATCTATAATCAAAGGAGTTGATGTTGTTTAAGCCATGCCTGTATCGGATTGAGGTTTGAATGGTTACATTCTCAAAGGTAAAGGAAGGGTTGAGTCCTAGTATTGCTCCATAATTTAGTTTTTCGAACTGATCGTCTGAATTTACATCATAAGTTATGTTTTCTATAACTGCGTTAGGAGCTACTACTTTTCCAAAAGAATTGTATTGATAAGCAGCCGAAAGACCAGCTTCTGCTGAAATAGAAAACCAATCTTTGAGGGGATACGAATAAATTCCTATAAGATTGAAGTCAAGAGTAGAAATGGTATAATCTACGATTCCTTCCGAAAGAGCTATTCTATATAATGTATTATTACTTCTATAACGACCCAAAGCAAGCTCTGGCTGAATGCTAAAACGGGAATTTATACTATAATTAGTAAAAACAGTAAAAACCGAACCTACATTGAATTCATTTTTATCAATAGATGCAGGATTAGCTATTTCAAATCTACTAATGGTAACTCCACCCCGAAAGCCAACACTAAAACTAGCTCTACGTCTTTTCTCTATTGTATTTTCTACCAAACTAGAATCTAAGGAAGTAGAAAGGTTTTGCTCTACTGAGTCAGTCAAAATAGCTTGAGATTGAGCTTGAGATTGAGAAAAAGCAAAAGAATCTAAAAAAAGAAAGCTAAAAATAATAAATACTATTAAAAAAAATAAGTAGTTTATTTTTTTAGTTAAATCACTGATATACAATGCTTTATAATTTTTTTTTGAAGTAAAAGGTATCATTAAATTAGTTTTGGTAAAAGAAATTAAAAGAATTTTGAATTATTTTTTAAGTATATGCAACCTTTTTTAAGGCTTGTTGGGTCTTAGTAATATGACAGAAAGTCGGCTTGTTCTGCAAAGCTACTATTTTAGTAAGATTTTAGTAAGAAACCAAACAAAAAGTTGTGAAAACTTAGAATAAAAATTTTCAAACATAGTCCTTACTTTATTAAGTTGAATTTGATTTGAGTAATTAAATTTGATTAATTTAACTAAAGAAGACTAAAAATAATTGAAAATAAATAGACTATTTTTTTAAAAACATTTTGTAAGTCTCAAAACTAATAATTACCTTTGTGGTCACAAGTGTAAACTACTAAGTGCGCAAAAAATTGATATTCAATTACACTAAACTCTATTGTTCCATGAACAAAAATCTTTTCATTTATTCATTCAAGTACCTTGCTGTTTTATTGGCATTGGTTACTTTCTCTTCTTGTGAGCGTGATGAGTTCACAGATCAAGATGCCCTTGATTTAAGAAATGCACAGCTTGACGCTGATAATGCTCGTAGCGAAGCTGCTCTTAATGCTGTTGACGTTCGTATCAGAGACATGGCATTATTCAATCGTAGCATTGATTCATTAAGAGCACTTAACTCTGGCGGTAAAGTATTTTATACTGTAAACGTCGTACCTGGTGGTTCTTCTGCATTCTCTACTGGTCGTTTCGAAGAAATTGCTGGTCTTGATGGTGCTACTGTTACTGTATCTCAATTAGGTGGTACTTTTACAGACACTCAGTCTTCGTCTAACGGTCTTGCTTCATTTGAGCTATATAGCGGTGAAGTTACTGTAAACATTTCTGCTCCTAATCATACAGATCTTAACTACACAGCTAACCTTACTCCTGATGGTGGAGTTCCTAATGGTGCAGCTACATTTGTAGGTAATATCGTTCCTGTATTTGATGATCCTAACAATCCTGCTGCTGGTTCTGAACAGAATCTTGCAACAGTTTCTGGTTTCATGTTTGCAGAAACTGACCTTACTAACGCTGTAGAAGAAGCAGTTCCTGCTGGAACTAAAGTGCGTGCTTTTATTGATGTAAATCCTGCTTTTAGAGCAAAATATATCACTAAAGGAAATAACGCTAATGGTACTAATAATGGTACTGGTACTGGTGGTAATGGTACTGGTGGTACTGGTACTGGTGCTGGTTCTACAGCATCTGGTGCTATTCAGAACTTTGCATACGAAGAAGCTGCATCTACAACAGGTACTACTGTTACAGGTCCTACAGGAACTGAAACAGGTGCTCAAGGTGGTGCATATACAATCTCTATTGGTGCTACTGCTGTAGGTCTTCCTATCACAATGAAATTTGACGATTTCGCTGTTGATCGTAACTACGTATTCGGTACAACAAGAACTTTAGGTACTAGACGTTTCCTTTATACGTCTGCTACTGCTGCTACTGCTGCTAATCCTGTGGAACACAAACAGGTGGTATTCTTACTCCTGGTACTGCTGGTACTAGACCTGATAGTGATTTCGACTTCTCTTTAGTAACTACTGAAGCTACTGTTTCTGCTGTTATTACAGCTCGTGACCGTATTTTGGGTACTAACATTGCAGGTATTAGTGATACTGGTACTTCTACTGATGCTATCGCTGTTACAAACGGTGGTTCTTATTTACTTACTCCAGAAGTTGTATTCTCAGCTCCTCCTACAGGTGGAACTCAAGCTACTGGTGTAGCTATTATGGGTGCTGCTGGTACAGGTCTATCTACTACAAATACAAATGTAGCTCCAGGTACTAATGACTTAAGAAGAGTTGTTGGTATCAGAATTACTAATCCAGGTAGCGGTTATACTGCTGCTCCAACAGTAACTTTTGTACGTCAATCTTTTACTGGCAAAATTGCTGGAGTACCTGTTGTTAATGGTACGGGTATCTATTCGTAACTCTGTTTCTGGTATCGGTTTTGTAGAAGTAACAAACTCTGGATTTGGTTATACATGCTGGAACGGTACTACTTTCACAGGTGTAGGTACTCCTACAGGTGTTAGTCCTACTGACGTTTTAATAATGTTGGTGATACACCAGGATTAACTCCTACAGGTGGTACTCCTGCTACTGCTACAGTTGTTGTGGACAGAACAGTAGGTATAGTAACACAAGTAGATGTATCTACTGCAGGTAATGGATATACAAACTCCTGAAGTTACTATCATTAATGGTTTACCAAACAATGTAACAGATAATGTTTCTACTGATGTAGTTAGGTTCTGTATTGTTTGAAACAGACGGTTCAGGTGGTGTTAGATTTGCAAGTACTGGTACTGCTGGTAGTGGTACTGTGCTATCTTATTGCTGGTACTGCTACCCTACTGGTCCTAAGCGGGGTTACTTTGCCTAATGCTACTGGTGCTATTAAATTTGCTTTAGTACCAGGTGTATGCTGTTACAGGTACTGCTGCAGACTGTAGCTGTTGGTGCTTTAGCTGGGTGGATCTGTTGTATTGCCTACGATTGCAGCTACTGTAGATGCTAATGGTAATGTTATAAACGTTACAAATAACTAATCGCTGGTTCTGGATTTAATGCTACAGCAGCTGCTGGAGGTACTGAAATAGGTGGTCTTGACTTAAGAATTAATCCAGTATCAGCTACGTGCTACTGCACGAGCATTTATTAGTACAGGTGGTGGTGTAGGTCAATATACTCTTAATGCTACTCCTCAGGTATATCAAGTACAATTTATGCTACAACTATTACTGGTACTGGTGCAACTCCTGCTGGTACTTTTGATTATGTTACTGCGACTAACACAAATGTAACTTCAACTACAAGTACTGTGGCTGTTCCTGCTAGTGCTGGTTGGTACTCCTGCTAATGCCTGTTCTTACTCTGCATTATTGTTTCAGGTACTGCTACTACATCAACTACAGTAACTCTTGTCTGGTGCAACTGCAACGTTCAATGGTGCTGCAGTAACTAGTGGAACTGCAGTAATTGGAGCTGGAACTTTAGAATTTTCTAATTCTACTGGTACTGCTATTACAACAACATCAATAGCTACTACGGGAACTATAGCACCTACTGCTGCTGCTGTTGCTGCTGTTCCTGGTCCTCCTGCTACTTCTGGTAGTGCTCCAGCTGTTCTTACTGCTGTTTCTACTGTTACAACTGCAGAGCAAACGTTTGCAACTCAAGGTGGAACAATTGTTGATCGTGGTGCTCTTGCAGCAAACAGTGATTATGTAGTTGCTTTTGCTCCTCCTGGAGGTCTTGCTACTCCTACAGCTGGTGGAACGGCTGCTATGGGTGTTCCTGTTTTTGAAACAAATGGTACTTTGAATGGTATCGTAATTACTAATCAAGGTAATGGATATGCTACTGGTGAGACTCCTGGTTTCTGGCTTGTTCCTAATGGTGTTTCTTTAGCTGCTTACGCTAATGGAGCTACTGTTGTTGCAACTCAAAATGCTGCTGTTGCTACTACTTTGATTCCTGCTACGTTTGCTATCAATATCACTACTCCTGGATCTGGATATGCTATCCGTCCTGAGTTTAGAGTATCTGGTGGTAACTTATCTGCTGAAGATTTAGCTGCTTTCAATAACAATACTACTGGTATTGGTGCTCTTCGTAATCAGCTTAACTTCAATGCTGCTGGTGCAATCACTAATAATAATACTACTACTAGATTAGTGTATAATTCTAATGCTCCTGGTGCTGCTCCAGTACCTGCATTTGATTTTAGTGCTACTGCTGAGCCTGTTGTTGTAACTATTAGTGTAGCTCGTCTTCAGTCTGTATTTAACAGAGAAGTGAATGATACACCAGAAATAAATACTACTATGGGTGATAATACTCGTTTCAATGGTGTAGCTAACCCTACTGTACCTACTCTGGAACTGGTTTTACTGGAGTTTCTTACCTTACTGGTACTGCTGGTACTGGTGCTGCTGGTAGTGGCGTTGGTGCTCCTACTGCTACTCCTCCTGTTGCTCCTGTTGTTGGTGGTGCTGGTGCTCGTGCAACTGCAACTGCACTTAACTTCTTCAATACGTTAGAAGCAGCTTATGCTGAGTTCCCTGGAACTTATATTACTGCTCCTAGATTCACAGTAACTTCTGGTGGTACTGCTACTGGTGCTACTGGTGTAGCTGTATTGAGCCGTAGTGCTGATATTGAAGAACTAGACTTCACTGCTGCTGGTACTGCTCCAGCTGTAGGTACTCCAGTTCTTGGTAACAACCCAACTATGGCTGCTGCTGGTGAGCCTTTCAGAGTACTTGGTGGACCAAGTGACTTTGAGGTATTCTCTGGTCTTAGCTATGTACGTGACGTAAATTACGGAACTGGTATTGAATTAGAATAATTTTAGCTCCGAGTATAACTCACAGAGTTTAAATAATTCTTATTTAAAACTTACATATAAAAAGAAGGCTAAGGGAAACCTTAGCCTTTCTTTTTTTGTCAAAAAATATAAATTTATTAAACTTATTAATCAACATTTTTATGCGTTATTTATATTCTCTCTTCGTATTAGTATTGTTTGTAGGTTTGTACTCTTGTGAAACTACACAAGAAGAAAAAGGAGTTCCTCTTTCTCCAGCCAATTGGAATGATACCACAGCAATAGGAAAACTAATAAATGACTATTACAAAGATTCGGTGTTTAAAGTAGGGAAAATAGCTATGGAGATAAAAGATCCTTCTCTTAATAAAAGCAATCCGTATCTTTATATGGAGCTTCAAAAGGTGTTACGTCCAAAATTAAAACAAACCTCTGCTACGACAGCATATATGCCTGTCTTGATGTTTGAACTAAGAGATAGTGCTATTGTAGATTTTCAGATAGAATGGCAACAGCTCAATCCAAATGATTCGGCGGGTACTTTTGTGGTAGTAGATAAATTTGTGCAAAAGTTTGGTACACAGCCTCGCTATGAATGGGTAAAGGAAGATGAGTTTTGGATACGAAAAAATGTAGAAGCTCCTGCACAAGATGAGGCTTCTGAATAGTAGAAAAATAAGACTTATCAAAAGACAAACCAAAAAAGTCTTTCTATTTCGAGTAGAAAGACTTTTTTTGTTTATTCTATACAAGTACTTATGTAGAATTAATTGTATCTTATCTTGTATTTTAAATTGGTCTGCACTATAATCATAGGTCTGACCAGTTTAAAATAAGCATTTCCTATTCAAAAGGCTTATTTTGTTCAAGTCAGACCGTCGGTACACTACAAAAAATAGTAGGGTACAGTAGTCAAATATAGTTTAACGTGAACTCGGGATTGTTACTTAGAGCATTTGTGGTTTTTCCCATTATCAACGTCTATTTTTTGAAAAAATAGACGATTGCTAAGGGAGATAGGTGTGTTTTTTTCACTCTACCTTAGCAATCGTCTGTTATTGAAGATAACTGACGTTGATAATGGTAAGAAAAACGCAAAATAGCTAAGAATGAGCAGTAGTTTAATCCCGAGTTCACGTTAGTTTATTAGTTGAATAAATAAAGGTTGTTTGACAATTTTTGCACCTAGCCTTTATTGCAACTTATCTTGTATTTTAAACGGGTCTGTACCGAAGGTCTGATCCGTTTAAAATAGGTATTTAAAGCTCTAAAAAGGCTTGTTTTGTCTAAGTCAGACCGTCGGTACAGACTTAAACAAAATACAAAATAGATTTATTTTCTACCAAAAATTACAAAAGTGCAAAAATTGTCAGAGAACCTAAATAAATTTTAAAGTAGTTTTTTTTGCCTACATATACTTTAATTCTATGTGCCTATGTGTTTAATTAAAAATTAGTGTAAAGAAAGAAAAGGCAAGCCATTTCTCCTACGTGTATGAATTTTTATTCGTAAATTTATTGCTTATTCGCTTATCACTCACACTTCATCTTTATTTCAATGTCTTTACTTACTGTCAAAATATTTCAAAATAGCATAGATGCTCATCTATTCAAATCAAGATTAGAAAACGAGGGAATTGATTCTTATCTCTTTGATGAAAATATCAATTCTATGAATATGCTCTATGGAGTAGCCGTAGGAGGCATAAAATTGAAAGTAAATGAAAGTGATAAAGAGAAAGTACAACGAGTTTTGCAAGAGATAGAAGAAGAAAAAAGAGCAGCAGCTATTTTTATAAAGTGTCCTGTTTGTGAATCTACCGAACATTACAACAATTTTATTTCTATACAAGGTTGGAAGGCTTTTTTGGCTACTGTTTTGGCATTTCTTACTTTTTCTTATCCTGCTTATCAGAAAAAAGTCTATAAATGTAAAGAGTGTGGAAATGAGTTTGAAGAAGGAGAAATCAAGCCGATAGAGAAATTATAAAATACGATATTGGATGCCGTTTAACATAAATTTATTAGCATTTTACAATTCATTAAAATCAATTTTAAAATACCTATAAACAGGGTTTCAACCCTACTGATTACCCACATGTTTTTTAAAAGTAAAAAACAGAGAAATACCGACCTTTTGACCTCCCCCAGCCCCTCCGAAGGAGGGGAGCAACACAATAATTATTGCAAAATGACTGCTAGAACAAGTTATTTTATAGTAATTTTTCAAAGTCCCTCCCCTTTGGGGAGGGATTGCTTGCAGCGAGGGCTTCGCCGTTTAGGGTGGGGTCTAGGCACGTTTCAGACATGTGGGTAAACGATAGGGTTAAAACCCTGTTCTATTGAGAATGTTTTATTCTGGGCTATAAATTGAACAGGGTTTCAACCCTGTTTTAATGTACAAAAAATAGGTTTTTAAAATTTATCGGTTGTCTGACAATTTTTGTGGAAGTCGTTGGTGAGACACCAACAACGGCAAAAAAGAGTCATAAATACCTCGCCATTGTCGGTGTCTCACCGACGATTTTACCATTACCACAAAAATTGTCAGACTATCGATTACCTATACTTCTGAAATAGTAATAATTTTAGTAGGGAAAAGGCTTGCCTTTTCCTAAACATATTGCATACTTTCAGTTGAAATCAGTTAAAATATAAACGACCGACTAGGAAAAGGCGTGCCTTTTAGCTTCGCTGACTTAAAAGTTCCCTACAAATACAGCATTTTGATTATCTTTACCAAAAAATAGAAGTTTCAAATTTGTGGGTAATCCCATAGGGTCGAAACTGTATTTTGAGAGGTATCATCACATTTATTTTATATACATGGAAGAAAAAGAATTACCTATCAATTTTTTTAGTGAAGAAATTGATTTTGAGCTAGAAAACGAAGAAAAAACAAGTAGTTGGCTTCAAAAAATTGCCAATAAAGAAGGCTTTGTAGTTTCGGCAATCAATTATATTTTTTGTGATGATCAGTATTTGCACAAAATTAATTTGGAGTATCTCAATCATGATACCTACACTGATATTATTACCTTTGATAACTCTGATGAGAATACGAAAGAACAAGTTTTGGAAGGCGATATTTTTATCAGTGTAGAACGGGTAAAAGAAAATTCAAAAGAACTCAACACTACCTTCGAACAGGAAATTCATCGTGTAATGGTTCATGGACTTTTACACCTGACAGGAAATGACGACCATTCAGAAGAAGACAAAGCAGCAATGCGAAGTAAGGAAGACAAAGCGTTAGAGTTGTTAGTGATAAGTGATAAGTAACTCATCATAATTAGTTTATACTATTATCTTCATTTTGTTCAAGTCTGTGTAGGTCTGACTTGGACAAAATAAGTCTTTTTGAGTTTGAAATACTTATTTTAAACTGGTCAGACCTACGGTACAGACCAATTTAAAATATAAGATAGATATAAGTAATTTTGACTAATTACTTAAATTGTATTTGACTTCGTCAACTTTCAGTTATCTGTATTTTCAATCCTGTTAATCCTATAAATCCTTTGCCATACCACCCTTGCCGTTGTTAGTGTCCTCACCAACGACAAAAAACAATTCAATTATGAGAAAAAACCCTCCAATGCCTAAAAATAACCCTCGCATTATCAATGCGTGGGCTACTTACGACTGGGCAAATTCGGTGTATAATTTGGTAATCACTACTACTATTTTTCCTATTTTCTTTAATCAAGCTACACGAGCAGCTTTTGGAAGTGATAAGGTAGATTTTTTTGGACTAAGTATTGAAAATACGGTTTTGTATTCCTATGCCATCGCACTTTCTTATTTGATTATTGCAGCCATTTCTCCTCCTCTTTCGGCTATGGCAGATTATGGAGGAACGAAGAAGCGTTTTATGCAATTCTTTACTTATCTGGGTGCTGGAGCGTGTTTGTGTTTGTTTTTCTTTGATGGAACAAATGTAGAATTAGGAATTATTTGTGCTAGTGTAGCAAGTATTGGCTATGCTGGAGGAATGATTTTCTACAATGCTTTTTTACCAGAAATAGCAACAGAAGACAAATTTGATTCGGTAAGTGCGAAGGGTTTTGCTTTTGGATACATTGGAAGTGTAATTTTGCAGATTATTAATATAGCAATGACTTTACAACCAGAGTTTTTTGGTTTTGCTGATGCTGCTGAGGGTTCTCGTTGGTCGTTTCTTTCTGTTGGTATTTGGTGGATTGTGTTTGCTCAAATTCCGTTTTATTTCTTGAAAGATAATCCACAGAAAAATCCTGTAAAAGTAAATTGGCTTGAAAAAGGGTTTGAAGAATTGAGTATGGTTTGGAAAGAAGCTCAAAAGTTACCTTCCCTAATGAAATTTTTGATTTCGTTTTTCTTCTTTAATATGGGTGTCCAGACCGTTATGTTTATGGCTTCTCTTTTTGGAGAAAAAGAATTAAAACTAGAAACAGCAAATCTAATTGCTATTATTTTGATTATTCAAGTAGTGGCTATCTTGGGAGCTTATCTTTTTGCTAAAGTATCGGACAAGAAAGGAAATATTTTTGCACTTACTGTCTTAATTATTTCTTGGATTGTGATTTGTATTTTGGCTTATTTTGTCCAAACGGCAGAGCATTTTTATGGTTTGGCTATCTTAGTAGGATTGGTAATGGGAGGTATTCAATCGCTTTCTCGTTCTACCTATTCCAAACTTTTACCAAAAGACACGCCTGATACAGCTTCTTATTTTAGCTTTTTCAATGTAGCTGACCGTCTTTCTACGTCTATCGGAATGGGTGTTTTTGCCTTTATTGAAGATTATTCGGATTCGATGCGAAATTCTATTTTTGCACTCACTATTTTCTTTATTATTGGTCTGATTGTTCTTTTACAGATTAATAGAAGAGCGATTAAGATATAAATTTGCATAAAAAAACGTCATTCTATTTTTCAATACAATGACGTTTCATATCTATTTTGCTAGATAGAAAAAACTAGTATTTAATAAATGGCTTCAATGTTTCCATCATCCATGATGTGATACATTTTTGATTCTGTTTTTGATTCTACCATTTTTCCGTTCTCATCTTTAGTATAATCTTGTTTTGATAACAGTACAATTAGCTCAATGTTTGAAAAAATATAGATTCGTAAATAGCTATGTAAAAGAATATAATTCCGATTTAATATTTTAATTTCTATTCCTTTTACTTACTTTTATTTCGGAATAATTATTGAATTATTATTTACTACTCAAACTTGCTTTGTTCCCTTCTCTATTCTAACTCTAATTACTTATTTATTTTTAGAAAAATAACAAGTGATATCTTAAATCAAAAAACTAAAAATGATAAAAAATAATTTTAAAGTCAAGATTTCTATTCTCATTTCTATTCTCACAGTTCTTGTATTTTCTATTTTTATAAATCCTCTATTTGCACAAAATCAAGCTAACACAGAAAGCAAAACTACTGCAAGTTCGCAAACCATAGCAAAAGCAGTAGCAGAAGAAAAATTAAGAATCGATGCTATTAAATGGGAAAAACGAGAAAAATGGGTAAACAAAGAACTATCTAACTTAGATTTAGAACAAAAAATAGCACAACTTTTTATGATTGCTGCTTATTCGAATAGAGATGAGAATCATTATAAAGAAATTGATAATTTTATCACAAAATACAAAATTGGAGGACTAATATTTTTTCAAGGAACACCAAGCAAGCAAGCCGAACTGACCAACCGTTATCAAGCAAAAGCAAATATTCCTCTTCTAATTGCCATGGATGCAGAATGGGGATTAGGAATGCGATTAAAAAATACAATTAGTTATCCTCGTCAGATGATTTTGGGAGCGATGAATGACTCATTAGCTATTTATGATTTGGGAAAAGAAGTAGCTCGCCAGTGTTTGCGTTTGGGAGTTCATGTCAATTTTGCTCCTGTAATTGATGTCAATAGCAATCCAAAAAATCCAGTTATTGGTACTCGTTCGTTTGGAGAAAATAAATATAGAGTAGCTAGAGATGGAATTGCTTACACTAACGGAATGCAAGAGGGTGGAATAATCGCAACAGCAAAGCATTTTCCAGGTCACGGGGATACAGATTCAGATTCCCATTATACGCTTCCACAACTCAAACACGATAAAGCAAGATTATCTGACATCGAATTATATCCTTTCAAACGCCTTTTTGCTGATTCGGTTTTGTCTGTAATGGTGGCACATTTGAATGTTCCTGCTTATGACGATACTGAAAATATTCCTACAACATTATCAAAAAATGTAGTTACAGATTTACTCAAAGATGAATTGGGTTTTGATGGACTTATTTTTACTGATGCTATGAATATGAAAGGACTTTCTTCTAATTTTACACCAGATGAAGGAAATGTACAAGCTATTTTGGCTGGAAACGATGTTTTGCTTTACCCAGCAAGTATTCCTAAGGGAATTGAGCTAATAAAGGAAGCAGTTTTGGAAGGCAAAATTTCAGAAAGCGAAATTGAAGAAAGAGTGAAGAAGGTTTTGAGAGCAAAATATTTTGTAGGTCTGAACGATTTCAAACCCATAGAATTGAAAGGCTTAGAGGCTGACCTAAATAGTCCACAAGCAAATATCCTAAACGAAAAATTGCATCAAAAAGCCGTTACAATTGTAAAAAACAAAAATAATCTTATTCCTTTTCAAAAGCTAGATACGCTTTCTTTTGCTTCTGTTGTGATTAATGAAAAAGAAGGAAATGCGTTTCAAAAAATGCTTTCCAATTATGCTCCTTTTGAGCATATTGCTATTCCTGCGGTTTCTAGTTCTGCTTTTTCGGCTGCCAAATCAAAGCTCTCCAATAAAAAAGTAATTATTGTAGGTGTTTTTGGTGTCAATCAATATTCGGTTAGTTCTTCTTTTGGAATTTCGGAAGCTACTCAAAAGTTTGTAAAAGAATTGCAAGATTTAGGCAAACATGTAATCGTTGTAGATTTTGGACACGCTTATAGTTTAGAAAAATTTGAAAATCAAAATCATCTTGTAGCTGCATATGTGGATAATGAACTTATGCAAAAGGCTGTTCCTCAAGTTTTGTTTGGAGCAGTCAAAACACAAGGAAAAGTTCCTGTTTCGGCAGGAAATAAAATAAAAGAAGGCGAAGGATTTACTACAAAATCATTAGAGCGTTTGAGATATTCAGATTATCCAGAGGGAAGTGGAATGAATTCAGACTATCTGAACCATAGAATTGATTGGTTGGCAAATGAAGCTATAAAGTACAAGGCTACTCCAGGCTGTCAAGTAATTGTTATAAAAGATACGACCGTTATTTTTCAAAAATCGTATGGACATTTCAAGTATGACAAAAAGCAAAAAGTAGAAGACGAATCAATTTATGATTTGGCTTCTCTTACCAAGATTATAGCAACTGTTCCTGCTATGATGCAACTTGTAAATGATAAAAAAATTGATTTAGATGTTCCTATTTCTACCTATCTGACGGAGTTGGAAGGTTCGGCAAAGGGAGAAGTTACGGCTCGCCAATTACTTATGCACCGAGGAGGGTATCATGGAAATATGCCAGGCTGGTTCGAAACGTTTTCTAATCAGACCAATTACAATAAATATTATAGTTCTAATTGTGATGAAGAATATTGTGAAGAAATTGCTCCTAATCTCTATGCAAAAGCAGGTCTAAAGGACAGTATTTGGAATTGGGTAATTGAGTCGCCTATGCGTAATAAACTTGCTGATGGTTCGTATAGTTATAGATATAGTGATAGAGGTTTTTATATGCTCAATCAGCTTGTGGCTCGTGTTTCGGGTACTTCTTTGGATTATTTAGTTGAAAATACATTTTATAATTCGCTTGGACTTTCTACGGCTACTTATCACCCATTACGCAAACATGATAAGGAAAAAATTATTCCTAGTTCGATAGATAATTTGTTTCGTAAAGATGAAGTGCGTGGAATTGTACACGATTATTCAACAGCTATTTTAGGTGGTGTAAGCGGACACGCTGGGACATTTTCCAACGCAAATGATATTGGAATTTTGATGCAAACTTTTCTTCAAGGTGGAAATTATGGAGGAGTTCAGTATTTTGATAAGTCGGTAGTAGATGAATTTACGACACGACAAATAGATGGAGGAAGAAGAGGCTTAGGTTTTGATAAATCAATAAAAGGAAGTAAAATTCCTGCTACCATTTATGCTTCTGAAAATACCTTTGGACATACAGGTTTTACAGGAACGGCAGCTTGGGCAGATGCAGACAAAGGAATTGTTTTTATATTCTTGGCAAACCGAACCTATCCAGACGAAACGAATAGAAAATTAGTTACTAAAGGAATTCGTACTCGTATGTTAGAGGTTGTTTTTCAGTCGGTGATGGAATAAAAACATTGCAGACTAAAAATTACGAATTAATCCATTTGTAGCAATTAGCAAGAATAGAAAAAAAGTGTAATTGATTATTCATACACTCCACTTTTCTCATCTTCAAAATCATAAATATCTGTCCAGCTCCAACCCGAGCTTGCTAGAAGAGAATCTATATTTTCTAGTTTTATGTCCTGCAATTGAATATCAGTTACATCTAAATTTATTCCTTCTTTTTGTAGAATAGGTGTCCAGTATCTTACCCTAAGCTCGTTTACATCTTTCTCCTCATAATCGGTATGACTTTTCTCGTTCTTCATATGAATCTTCATAAAGTAATTAAAAGAGCGAATTAGAGGAAGCAACTTTATTTGTTCATTCTGTTCCGACTGACAAAAAACAATACGCAAAACTTCATACAAATTAACAAGTTGAACACCTTCTGAATTAGTTAGATTATTGGTAAGATAATTCTCTATCATCGGATAAGAGAGATAATTGTGCGTAAAAGTATGTAGCAATTGACGCATATCGGGAGAAGCATCAAAGAGGAGACTTAGTTTTTCTTCTTGTGTAAAATAATTATACAACCCTTTTGGATTATTTCCCATAGAAGAAATTGCAACTGCCAAATCCCTCTTATCACTGACTGCTCCAGTAATGGAT
The DNA here is from genome assembly GCA_963761725.1 of uncultured Cytophagales bacterium. GTDB lineage: Bacteria > Bacteroidota > Bacteroidia > Cytophagales > Bernardetiaceae > Bernardetia. The sequence continues at coordinate 58,642 of CAVXHP010000009.1, forward strand.
ATTACATACGCCAGCGCAGTGGTGAGCAAAATAAAACCAGAAAAAGATAACAAACCTGTAACTATTTGTCCGAAACTCGTATCAGGCACGTAATCTCCAATTCCGACCGTAGAGAGAATATAACACGTATAGTAAAACCTAGAACCAAACGAAGCAGGCTCATCTGTACTAGAATTGATAACCATAGGTTCATTACTACTAAAAACAAAAAAGCAACCGACAAGCAGGAGGATAAGCCACAAATTGAGCGTAGCCGTGACATGTAAAAAGCCTGATATTTTACGCAACCATTTCCAATTCAAACCTAGAATAATCTTAGAAATAAGATTATTAAAGTATTTTGTCAGAAAACCAGAACCATTCCCTGAAAGCGTAGTATAAAAAAAATCTATAAAAACGGCTATTATAATTATAACCCCAATGACAAATAAATGAAATCCCATTTGTAGTTTTTTTTATTTGGTATAAGAAATCGTTGTAGGAGAAGAAGGCAAAATTTCGGCAGTGTATTTTTGTGTGTAATTCATCATTTCAAAAAGATAAAAAACGGCACAAAATGGAGCTGCGACAAGCAAAACACAACCAGCCAAGATATAAAGTTCTGCTAAAGTAAGCATTAAAAAAGTTGCACCAAATAAAACTAACAGAATAAAATTAGGAATAAGACAAGAATGAGAGTCTTTTATAATAAATTTATTGGTACGTTCGAAACCCAATGGCAAACCAAAAATACAGAGCCACCAAGCCGTGCTTGTCTCCCAGACCATTCCAAAATGAACAGCAAAACAAGCTAATTTTTGTTTCATAGAACTTATATTATCTTCGCAGCTACAAGAAAAATAAAGAAAAAATGTTTTAGCTATAAATTCTGTTCCGATAGAAAAGAGACTTAATTTAATGACCAATAGAGCAACAAGAGAAGAAGAAAACACATAAAAAAGCGTACTCAAAAAAAGTGCAACGATAGGAATAAAAAGAAAGCTAAACCAAGCCGTCAGGATAGAAAAAATTCCTACTAGTTGAGAAAACGAAAATCCATTTGAGTTTTTGAAAAAGGTAAGAAGCGTTTGCATATTGCCATAAACCCAACGTTTGCGCTGCGTTCGAAGTCCTTTCAGGTCGGTTGGCATCAGTCCCTTTCCTAAAGGTTCGTTTACATAAACCCCTTTATACTCGTTTTGGTGCATCTTTATTCCCATTTCCACATCTTCGGTAATGCTTTCACCCGACCAAAGACCAATATCTTCCAAACATTCTTTACTAAAAATACTCATCGTACCTGTACATAAAACGCAATCTAGTTTGTTAGCAGCCTGCATATAAACATCAAAAAAATGTTGATATTCGCTTTTCAGAGGTGAATTATGAGAAGTTGCATTGTAATACGATTGTGGAAACTGAACCAAACCTATTTTTTTAGATTGCTCTGTATTTTCATCATTTTCAAAATGAGATAAAGCCTTTTGTAGTACATTCTTGTTCAAACAATAATCGGCATCAATTACCATGATATGCGAAGTCCGCTCGTCAATGTATTTATAAGCCAAGTTTAAAGCACCTGCTTTGTAATTTTGAACACCCATTGCATGCACAAACTTAAATTTGTCCGTATGTTTCTGACAAAATTCTCGCAAAGGAAGCCAAAGTTCACGGTCAGAAGTATTATTATCAAAAACAATGACCTCATAATTCTCATACGAGAGCGCAACCAAACTTTTCAAAGCACGAAGAACAATACGAGGAGGTTCGGAGTGAGTGGGAATATGGATAGATACGAAATTCTTTGAGTCAGTTTTTTTAGTAGAAGGATTTTGTTTTGAAGTTGAAGGAATTTTATTTTTTGGTGTAGAAGGAGATAGAGAGGCTAAAAAAAGCATTCTAAAACGAAGCGAAGTACAAGCAAAAAAGACGATAAAGTTTATACAAACAAAGACAATGAGGAGACAATAAATAAGTAACATAAATAAGACATAACAAAAAGGTAAATGATTACGAAAAAAATTCTCTTTTGGTAGAAGAGAGGTGTGGAAGATAATCTTAGTCCCAAACGCTATGTTCTGGATTTTGTTTAGGTAAACGGTATTTTTACTTAACTTTTTTTATTTATCCATAAACACAACAAAAAATAAATCTTTAAAAATAAAATTTTGCTTAAACGAAACCTTTTCAAAAAAACAGAGTTAAGATTTTCTAACTGCTAAGTAGAGTAGCAAATTCCATTTTTTAGCCTTTCATTTTTTATCTAAACCGTATATAGTTATGTTTATTTTAGAAGTCAAAAACAATATTGAAGTAGAAACACCTCGTGGAAAAGGACGCATTTTGTACATCACCGAGTATGGAATGGAAATCGAAAAGATGTTTACCGTAGCCATAGACGATAGTGGAGAGATTTGGGAGTTTACCAACCGTGATATTCGAATGGTTTCGAACCTTACTTTTGGAAGAAAATTACCAAGACGTTCGCCCGAATATTTCCAAGAACAAGGAACAGCCATTCCTGCACCTAGAAAAAATAGTAGTACAGAAGAAGCTAGTACAGAAGCACCAAAAAAGGAAGAAGTAAAAGAGAAAAAAGCACCTAAACACAAAATTTTAGATAGAAAAATACCCATTGTAAACGAAGACTATTCAGTTCCTTCAACAGATGAAAATACTTTTCCAAAAACGAATGGAAATTCTACTACCAACGGAATTACATTAAATGGAAACGCTTCTATGCGTCCGAGTATTCATTAAACAGTAAACCATTAGTAAGGAAAAAGCACGCTTTTTCCTTACTAAACCTAAGCAAAAGCAGCTTTTTCTTTCAGACAACTTTCCAAAAGTTCTTTAGAAGGATAATTTTTTATTGTTATCGGTTTGTTAGAACCTTCGTTCCATTCTATCAAATCTAGCTTTACAAATTCCTCTAGCCATGCTTCCATTGCCCAACGATTCCATTTTTTATAAAAGGCGTTTGCATTAGTTACAATATCTTTAAAATGTCCTAAAGGTGGCGTACTGACGGCGTGCTGCTGATGAAAAACGATTGCGTTAGAAAGAAAAAATGGAACTCCTTTTTCTCTAGCCATAAAACTAAAATCGGTATCTTCTCCTCCATACCCTACAAAATTTTCATCAAAACCTCCAATCTCTTTAAATCTAGTTTTTGATAATCCAAAACACAAACTCCAAAAAAGTTCGTACTGCTCGTTGCGCTGACAAGGTTCTATAATTTCAGGACGGTATGGGTGAAACTGACTGTTTTCCATTAAAAAATTTATATCTTCTGCTATTCCTGCTTGTTTTTCTTCTTCACTAAGAAAATTTAGATAACGAGGCGTAGCCATCACCAAACCTGTTTTCATAAAGTCATTATCTACAAACTTTGAAAGACAAGTAGCCATTTTGTCCAAAAAATTAGCCGAAGGAATGCAATCTACATCTAAAAAAATAAGCATTTCCTCCTTTGCGTTCTCTACGCCTGTATTGCGAGCTTGTGCAAGAGGCAAACGATGAGAAGGTAGAAATAAATCAACCAACTTTAATTCAAAGGAATATGACTTCTTCGGATTTAATTCTAATTTTTCATTCATCGAAACTATCACCACTTCAGAGGGAACAAGCGTATTATTTTCTATTCCATCTAACGTATTGAGTAAATGAGTTTTCCTACCCGAAACGATGATAATTATACTTGCTTTTAGTTTTGGTTTGTTCATAAGTTTATTTAGAAGTTGTTTAAGAATGCCAACTATTTGTTCTGCAAATAGAGAATAGCGCAAAAAATAGCAAGGTTTCGCTACACTGTAGCTCTAAGAAAGTACATTTTTCTGTATTCTACCAAGGTTACGTTGCGCTGCAACTAAATTTCTATCCTTAAACAGGTTTTTAATTATATAGGTAAACTAGAAACAGAACGATATTCTTTTATCTGCTCCAACATTTTCACAAAATCTTTCTTGTCTTTCAAGTTTTTAGATTTTATCCAATCTGCAAAGCGTTTGACGGCGTTGTTTTCTATCAAGCCTAACCAATCTGAATCTAAAGAATTTAGTTTTTTATTTATTTCATCTACTTTTATTTCTTTACCCGAACTAAAATCTGCTTTCAAGCCTACTTTCATTTTCTCTAATCCATCAGCCATACAAAACTGCTCTTCAAAAGGTCGTTCTTCGGGAGTCATCAAAAAGGGTTTTCCTATGGTTGCTATTTCAGAAGTCGTATTCGAACCACACGCACCGACCACAAAATCGGAAATCTTGATATATGGATACGTACTTTCTACAACTCCACATTCTATAAAATTAGAGGAATTAGTATTGTTTTGAGGAATTTGTCCAGCCTTTCCAACAACTAAAATTTTGTGATTGGGAAATGTTTTTTTGACAGAATTAAAGTAATTTTCATTCAGTTCGTCTCCTCCAAATCCCTTTAAGACAGTAACATATTTTTCGCTTTCCGATAAAGGATTATCTTTTAGTTTGGAATTGGTTCGCTTTATGTGTTCGAAACATTCTTTTTCACTAAGATTTGTTTTGCTAAATTTTGAAAAGAAATCCATATACAAGGTCTTTTCCCTTACCCATTTAGGCGTTTGTTTGGCTTCCAGACTTTCAGGATAAAAGGCAATCAAAAAAGCTGCACCTTCGTAAGCGTACAAATGAGGTTTGTCGTTTCAATTTCCCATCATCTTCACATACACATACGGAACGCCTGTTATTCTTGCAAAAGCAGCCATTTCTACACTTACATCTACAATTAAAAGTTCTACATTGTACTTCAAAAAATTTTCTATCACTTTTTGATAACGCAACAAACTTTTTTTCATTCCAAAAGGTGCATAATGCAAGTAGGAAGGCGTAGGAAAATCTGAAAAAGGCAAGGCATTTTCTTCCAAATCTTCATCAGGAATAAGCGTAATGTTCTGTTCTGCATTTTGCATTTTCATAGATTCCTGCAACGCCTCTTTTCTGCTGGTGAGAATGAGGGTAGGAATATGAGTAGCAAACTGAAAAGCATAATTACAGTGTCCTGCACCGTGATTGTGAGCGTAATAAGCAAGCATAATTTTATAGGTTAACGATTGCTAAGATTTGGATTACCAAACCATTACCAACGTCTTTTTTTTAGATAAAGGTTGTTGGTGTCGCTAAAACACCAACAACGGTATTTAAAGAGCGTCCAAATAGATGATTGAACGAGAGTTTTTCTAATAGACAAACAACAGATTTAAGCTACTACAAATTCCTTTTCGTCTTTGTGTTCTGCAATTTTTTGCTCGTAAAGACTGATATAACTTTCTACCATTTTCTCTACACTGCAAAAATTTTCAGCACGTTTTCAACAGTCTGTTCTGCTTAATTTTGAAGCTGTCTTGAAAGCCTTTGCAAGTTTTTCAATACTATTCGGTTCTACCAAAACACCCGTTTTCGAAGTCAAAATTTCAGGTGCTGCGCCAATGTTATAGGCAATTACAGGTGTTCCACAAGCTAATGATTCTGCCAAAACAAGTCCGTAAGGTTCTTCCCACGTACTTGTAAAAAGGCTTGCGACAGAATTACACAAATACGCATTGATTTTCTCTTGATTGATGTGTCCTACGTAGTTTATACTTTCTTTATTTTTATCTAAAAGAGGTTTTACTTCTTTTTCAAAGTATTTTTCATCGCTCATTTGTCCTGCTAAAGTGAGTTTTATTCCTGCTTTTAAAGCTGCTTGAATAGCGTGGTGAGGAGCTTTTTCAATACACATTCTACCCGACCAAAAAGCTGTATTTTCAAATTCCTTTTCTATTTTTTCAGTATGTTTCCATTTCGAAACATCAATTCCATTATAAACTACTTCATGACTTTCAATAAAATCTGACCAAATTTCACCCAATTTCTTGCTTACGGTTGTAAAAGTTTGATTGCAAAAACCATAAACAGAAGCCGTTCCCATTTGCAGGTACGGAAAAGGTGGCGTATGGAAAGATGTGATTAGAGGAGCAGAAAGCATATTTCCCATAGAAATAGAAAAATGATGCAACGAATTATTATGAACAATGTCATAACTGCCTTTATCTATCTGATTGATTGCCTTTGCATAAGCAGCACTTTGATAAATAAAATCGGCTTCTATTCCCTTATATTCACCTAAATACTGTTCTACACCACTTAAATCAATCGTTTTTTGTTCGTTACTGATTTCTAAAGGAAAAATTTCGAAAGCAGAATCCGAATCTTTGTGAGCATACAAATGAACGGTGTGTCCTTTTTCTTTCAGACTCTTACAAAGTTGGTGCGTTATCATTTCTAGTCCTCCTGCGTAGGGTTCAGCAATCGGGTAAAGACAATGTGCTAGAATGGCTATTTTCATAAAAACTAGAAAAATTTAGGTTAAAAAATGACGGAACGAAAACAGAAGTAAAGACTTTGAAAGATTGTATATTGTAAAATTTATAAGCCAAAAAATAGAATTTTGTTTGATTAAAAAATGAAAATTATCTGTAAAAATGATTTTTGTTTAAACAAAAGAAATCTACTCAAGCGTGTAAAAACCCTAAGTGCCTTCAAGACGCTTAGGGTTTAAATCTGATTTTAGAATTATATTCTACAAAAATCCTTTAATAATTTTCCAAATATCGTTTCCAAAAACAAAAATCATTAAGCAAAGAATCAATACCATTCCTATTTTTTGTGCTACTTCCAAGAATTTATCCGAAGGAGGACGACCTGTAATCATTTCATAAAGAAGGAACATAACGTGTCCACCATCAAGAGCAGGAATTGGTAGCAAATTCATCAATGCCAAAACCATTGACAAAAATCCTGTAATTCTCCAAAAACGGTAGGCATCGAATTCCATTCCGAAAATCATAACCATTCCAATAGGTCCACTAAGCGAATCAGAAGCATTAATATCTCCTTTTGCCATCTTTTTGTACGCCATGGCTTGTACTCCAATCACTCCAAAAGCAGTTTCTGTTCCTACTTCTAGCGATTCCATAAAACCATACGGACGTTCTACAAAACCAATTTCGTTCGTAATTCCTACTCCGATAGTGCTATCTTTTGCAACTGTAATAGGTAAATTTATGGTTGTTCCATCACGTTCTACTACAAAAATAAGTGCTTTCCCTGCATTTTGATGCAATGATTGTTGGAATGAATCAAAATCTGGAGTTGGTATTTCGTTTACTTTTATTACTCTATCTTTTGGCTTTAATCCTGCTTTTTCTGCATTTCTATCTGGTGCAATCATTCCAATCAAAAAAGGATATTTTCCTTCACGAATTGTCAAAAATGCTTTTGCTTCATCTTTATCCGAACTATAAACTTGTAAAAATTCACTTGTAATCGGGATTTTTTTCTGACTTCCATTTCTTTCAATGGTATAATACGAATCATCGTTTAAGATAAAAGCAGGGTCTAATAAATCTCTAAATGATTTTGGTATTTCTCCATTAATATTGATAATTTTATCGCCTGTTTCTAATCCCAAACTTCTGCCGAGTTCATTTACTTCAATTCCATATTTATTTACTTCCTCTATTGGAATATATTTTTCACCATAGGTAAAAGCAATTGCCACCATTATCAAAACTCCCAAAATCACATTGAAAATCACTCCTCCAAGCATAATAATGAGACGCTGCCAAGTAGGTTTTGAGCGAAATTCATAAGGCTGAGGCTCTCCTTTCATTTGGTCGGTGTCTAACGACTCGTCAATCATTCCAGTAATCTTGACGTAACCACCCAATGGCAAGGCACTCAAGCAATATTCTGTTTCGCCATACTTAAAACCAAAAATCTTAGGAGGAAAACCAATAGAAAATTTTTCTACTCGTACTCCAAAATATTTTGCTGCCAACAAGTGACCCAATTCATGCAATCCTACCAAGATAGAAAGCGAAGCCAAAAGCTGCAAAATTCCAATAATTACCCCTTGTATATCCAAAATTTATAATTTAATGTATTATATTCTTTTTTTATTTACGGTAATTCTAAAACCGTACAAATTCTTTTTTTCAATCTACAAAGGTAGTTCTTTTAATTTTTTTTACCAATTTCGGACAAGATGACATTTTGATTATTTTCGCTTTTATTTTCGTTTTTTATTTTCGCCTGATTTATAATATGGATTTTCTTTTCTTTTTTCTTCTTCCTTCCATTCTTTTTTGATTTCTTTTGCACTCTCTTGCGGTGGTGGACTTATTCCAAACTCTTGTTCTTGTAATTCTTTGAGTTGCCATTGTTTGATAGCTACTTGTTTTTTGACGAGTTCTAAGGCTTCGTTTATCATTCCCTTTGTTATCATTCCAAACTGCTGTTGAGATTTTGGGTCAATAAGTAATGCTTCTATTAAAATTTCGGTTACTTCTTTCAAAATTCTATTCTCTTCAACGGTTGTGGCATCTTCTACCAATTGATTGACTACATTAAAAACAATATCTGCAATCGCTCTTTCTAAGTTTTGAGAAATAAATTCTCCCATTATGGGTACTTTTCCTATTGTTTTTATTTCTGCATTTTTTTCTACGGCTTCATTAATTAATGTTTCTACATATCTTTTCAATTCATATTTATAGGTAGGGTAATTTTTGGCAGCCACTACTTGAACTCTTTTGGTAAACCAAGTAGTTATTAAATTTGAGCGAGGTTGAATCACATCTTCCACAATCTTTTCTACTATCGGACTTCCTTTCATTACTTCTCCTTGCACTTCATTGAGTACATTTATTACTACTCTATCCGAAACTTCTTCTATAAAAATGGAAAAATATTTTCCGATTGTTTTGTATAAGTAGGTCTCAGAAAGATTGATGACTTTCATAATATGAAGTTTGTACAAAATAGCAAACAAACGCAAGACACGAAACGAACGAAAAGAAGGCAAACAGCCCAAAACATCATACCAATGAATAAAAGGATAAAAAAACCATCAATGATAGGTTTGTAAATAAATGGCAATTGCCCAACGAACAATAATATCAGTAATGAAAATACCTACAAAAACTAAATCTATTAAAGCAAAATTTCTATAATACATAAATATCATAAAAATTATAAAAAGAAGTAAGATAGGTTTTGAGAAAAATCTGGACTAATTCTGCTGTAAATAAAAAATTGAATACAATCAAAGCAAGATTAATCAAAACCAAAATTAAGATAGCAATATCTGCTATTACTTGTGCTGTTGAAACCTTATCTTTTTGTAAATTGGAGAGATTTATCATTTTTGTTCTATATTTATTCCAAACCCTTAGGCTCTAAACTAATTTTCTTTTACCAAATTTACTTCAAATTTTATGAAAACTACAAAAAAACAATCTTTCAAGTTTTTTTTATCCTTGGTTATAGTCTTCTCAAGTTCTGTTTGTCTAGCACAAAATAGAGCAAATTATAATTATAGCAATTCTGGTTATGATAAAGATGATAAACCCGCTCAAGAACTTCCACAAGCGATTATTATAAACGATAGACTAATTGAATTAGAAACTACTGTTTTGATGAATGTAACGGCAGATGAATATGTGGCTATGTTTCATATCGAACAAAAAGGAGAAAAAATTAAAGATGTGCAGGAAAACATAGACAAACGAATTGCTAATTTTCAAAAAGGACTTTTAGAATTAGGCATAAAAGAAGAAGAAATGATTGTTGATTTTCTTTCGCTTGTTCCAGAATACGAATATGATGTAGAAAAGAAACTTTTTAGTAGAACATATAATGAAGTTCCAGTAGGTTTTGAGCTAAAAAAAAATGTTCATATTCGCTTTAAAGACAATAAAATACTAGACAGAATAATTGCAAAGGCAGCAGAGAACGAGATTTATGATTTATCAAAAGTAGAATATTTCATTAATGATACAGATATTCTCTATCAAAAGTTGCGTACAAAAGCCTTTGAGATGATTTCTCAAAAAGAAAAACTCTATGATGGTGCAAACATATACATTTCGGAAGCTAATAAAGTAGCTGATGAAAATTTTCAGACCTTTTTTCCTTTTGATAGATACCGTTCGTATGAAGCGATTTCGAAGGGGAAAACCTCGTTTTCCAAAAACTCAACAGTAAATGATAAAAATCGTTCGCCAAGTGCTTTTTATGAAAAACTAGATTATGATAATATAGAATGTATTATCAATCCAACTATTTTAGAACCTGCTGTACAGTTAGTTTTTGTTTTGAAAGTTCAATACTTTTTACCAAAAGTAAAAGAAGAGAGAGAAGACAAATTAATCTATATTTTGGATGACTTTGGAAGACTTCAAAGAATAGATTTGAAAGAAGAAAAATAGTACAGGTTTTATTTAGCTTACGTTTTAGCTTGAGAAAACTTTACCGTACCTTTTAAGGCAAGGGAAAAACGGATAATCTTGTTATAAAGAAGATCCGTTTTTTTCGTTAATAATACTATTTTTCAAAGCATGTCGTTTTTACTATAATTTTTAAAACAATTTATTTGAAAAAATGAAGAATAAATTTTTAATAGTTTCTAGCATTATTTTCTTTATAAATTTTTCGGTAGTGCTAAATATATAATGCTGCAATTCTAAAAATCTGTGTTTTATTCGTCTAATCTGTGTTATCTGTGTTCCATTTTTATTTACAGCATTACTTGTGATAGACTACCAATTTTTCTTGTACTACTAGAAATGAGAGTAAAGAAGAGAAGGGATTTAATTACAGTTTTAAGAACTCTGACTTTGATTGTAATTTAAGTTCTAGCAAAAATATTTACCAGTTAGGAAGTACGCCTGATTTAGATGTTAAAATAAAAAATTTAACAGATTTAGATATTTATTTAATCGGTTCTTTAGATGGTTCTGAGGAAAAATGGAGAATGCCGTATTGTTATTTTACCATTACTAAGCCACAAAAGGATTCGGTTCGTGATACAGGAAGATGTGGCAATATGAACTCATTGAGAAGTAAAAATTTTGTGCTTGTCAAATCTAATGGAGAGTTTAATCCTTATGATTCTTTTGAAAAAAGAGGATATTTCTCTTCTTATGAAATAGGTAGGACAGAACATTTTAAAACAGAAGGTAAATATCAAATTCAATTTCACTACTCTACAGATTATGATAGTTTAGAACAATTTGCAGGAGATTATTATGATACTACGCTAATTAGTTTTTTTAAGAAAATTCCTAAAATTCAAATTTCTAGTAATATTATCGAAATAGAGATAAAGAAAAACTAATCTCATTTTATTTTATAGACAAAAAAGCAAGTTCATTTCCAAACTTGCTTTTTTATAAAAATCAAAAATCTAAGGAATAAAAGGTAATTGAGTTGATGAAAGAACTTGGTTAGCTTCCTCTACTTTCTTTTTAAAAATTACATCTTCTTTTTTTACATTGTGTCCTCCGTATTTATTCAATTTTGGGTCAATTTTCATAATCGGAGTTTTTGTAAGATTGAGTTCCTCTATTATTTTAGGCTGTTTCATGTTTTATTTGGTTTTCGTTTTACTAAAAATGCAGTATAATTTTTTCCTACTTCAAATGCTTTCCAAACTTTATCTTCCAATCTATAGATTTCAAAATCTATTTCTATTTCGGATAAAAATTTAGTTATGCCCATCCTATATAATCTATTACGAGAAATAGAACTTCCTGTTGCATATATCCATATATTTGGATTCTGATTAGTAAAAACATATACACTTGCTGCTACAGTGGCTAGAACTTTTTGAGTATCTCCATTATCTGTAATTATTTTATCATCTAATTCTCCTGTAATTTCGTTTTTATCTCCAAATCCTAAATTATATATAGGTACAACATTAGTGGGAGAGTATTCAATTATCTTATTAATTCTACCTATTTTTCCTTCACTTACAAATTCGAATACTGTAGCTGTATCATTAAGAATAGTTTCATATCTGTCTAAATTCATAATGATTCATTTACTTTAATAAGATAATTGAAATAATAAAAACGAATATAATGATAATCTCAATTCAATCCATCTTTAAAGAAGTAAAAGAAGAAGAACAAATAAACCCAAAGCAAATCTAAGAAATGCCAAAAAGTCATACACATAGAAATTGTGTTTGTACTTTTTGAATGTACTTTTGATTGAATGGCTCTAACTAAAGTAATTACTACAAAAGCCAAACCAGCCAAAATGTGTACTAAATGAAGTCCAGAAATAACATAGATAAACGAACCAGCAGGATTACTTTTTTCTCCAGCAAAGAAAACTCCTGACTCTACAAGCTGTCCCCAACCTTCAATTTGTACTACTAAAAAAGCAATTCCCAAAACTAAAGTAGCAATAAGACCAATTTTTACTTGTCCGATTTCGTTTTTCTTGGCTGCAATGTATGCCCAGTGCATCGTAACACTACTTAACAAGATAATTCCTGTACTCCAGTAAAAAAGAGAAGGCAAATCAAAGACAAGCCATTCTTTTAAAATATCGCCTTGACTTACAATATAACCCGATGTAAGAGCAGCAAAAAGCATTATTATACTGACAATAAACAACCAAACATTAAATTTCTTTGGGTGCATCGTTGTTACTTCCTGCTCTTCTATGTATATATTTTTTGTAGTGTCCATTTTTATGATTTTAAATAATTGGTTTTAAAGTGGTTCGGACTTCCCAGTCTGAACAAGAAATTCTGTAACAGGTAATCCAACAGACTAGGAAGTCTGTTATACATTTTGTTAGATTTTATCAAATAATAACGCTAAGTTGAACAATAGGTAAATAAAAGAAAGACGAAAACATAAGCATTAAAGCCGATTTATTATCTCCCTTTTTGACTAAAAGCCACGCAGGAACCAAAAACAAAAGTCCACAAATGAAAATAATAATTGCCGAAATACTGCCAGACATTCCATAAACGTAAGGCATCAAGCCAATAGGCAGTAAAAATGTTGTATAAGTCAGAATCTGAATAGCTGTTCGTAATGTTTTGCCACCGCTTGGAAGCATTTTAAAACCTGCTTTTACATAATCATCATTTCCAAGCCACGCAATTGCCCAAAAATGAGGAAACTGCCAAATAAACTGAATAGCAAAAAGAATAAGTGCAAATTGCGTAATCTCACCATTAGAAGCCACCCAACCAATAAGGGGAGGAAAAGCACCAGGAAAAGCACCAATAAAAACCGAAAATGAAGAAATACGTTTGGAAGGCGTATAAACAAAAGCATACAAAAATAGAGAAAGTAAAGCCAATGCAGCCGTCAGAGAATTTACAAACGTAACCAATAAAGCTCCTCCAATAATTGCCAAAATAACTGCAAAGACAATTCCTTCAGCTTGAGAAATTACACCTGTTGGAATAGGACGAGTTTTGGTGCGTTTCATGTCTTTGTCGTACTCTTTTTCAATTACTTGATTGAGCGTATTAGCAGAACCCGTAATAATAAAACTACTAAAACAAAAAATGGCAAATACTTTCCAATCCGTAATTTGTTCTACTCCCAAAGCATAACCAATAGCAGAAGAAAAAACTACCAAAGCAGACAAACGAAACTTCAAAAGAGCAAAAAACGCTTTTAGTTTTGAGGTTTCTGCATGTATTACGTCAGTATTGTATTTTTCCTTTTTATTGGTTGGTGTTTCTGGAAGGTCTAAGTTTATGTCCAAAGTTAGATTGTCAGTTTTGGTGAGCATAATTTTTATATAGTTCAAACCCTTAGGGTTTGAGGTTTGAATTAGTATTAAACTCCTTTTTTCCTAAAAAGAAAATCAAAGTTAATAAATAAAATAAGTAATACGTGAATGCCCAAAGCTAGCGAAGCCAAAAGCATATGAATAGGTTGCAACGGTTTTGGAATAGCGAAATAAGCCATAATAATTCCTGTGATTACTTCAATTACCAAGATAATTAAAAGACTTTTTCCTAATGTCTGAATACGTCCGTTTTTACTTGCATTTTTCCAAAGCATATAAATCAAACCTACATGAAGTAGCAAAACTAAAATAGAAAAAGAGCGATGAATGTAAAATGTTGTACTCAAATTCTCTATCCACTCACTTCGCATACTTTCGCCTAGCGTTTTCGAAATTGTATCTATATTTTCTCTTACCTGTGTTCCTATTACAAGTTGAGTAAAAGCAATTCCTGCACTTGCAAAAGCAATCAAGTTTACTTTAGAAATAGCATTCACTTTTTCAGTTTTCAAAATTCCATTATACGAACGCACCACTGTATAAATCAAAAGTCCAACAATAACTAAAGCCATTATCATGTGAATAGTTATCAGTCCTGCATGTAAATCTGTCGAGACAACTTTTGAACCCAACCAACCTTGAAAAATAACAGCAATCAGAGCCAAAACAGAAAGTAGCGTAATAATTTTATCTTTCTTCCAAAACGAAACCGAAAGCACAGCCGTAACTAAAATAAAAAGTCCAATCAAAACTCCTAAAAGGCGATTGACATATTCTATCCACGTATGAACAGCATTAAAATCAGCTATTTCACGACCTTGCACAGCAAAAATAGTTTTGTAATCTTCTGGAAGTTCACTAATATCTGTCGGTGGAATATACTGTCCAAAGCACTTAGGCCAATCTGGACAACCCATTCCTGAACCTGTACTACGCACAATTCCACCCACCAAAATAAGGAGGTAAACAGCCATAATTGTAGTAATTCCGAATTTGCGATAAATAGCAGCCATATTTTTTATATCTATCTTGTTCTGTTCTTTTGTTTATAGTTTAAAAAGTAAACGTTCAACAAGAAGGTTTTTTAATTTTGTGCAAAGATACGAAAATCTACGATTTTTTACACAAGAAAGCCTTTGCTTACTTTCAAACAAAGGCTTTTTTAACAAAATAGAATTACTAGAAATAAAACTTTAATCTAAATCTAAAAATCTAGTTTCCAAATAGTAAAGTTTCCAATGCTCTTTGTCTTCTCTATCGCTAGAAAAGTAAAAATATTTTCCATCTGGAGAAAAGGACGGAAAGCTTTCATTTGAAACTGTATTGATAAGCACACCTAAATTTTGAGGAGTAGTCCATTTTCCATTTATATTTTTGCTAAAAAATAAATCTTCCTTTCCAAAGCCTGTTTCATTTACAAAACGAGCAAAAATCATATAATTTCCATCTGGAGAAATGCAAGGACTAGATTCGTAATCTTTCGTATTTACAGGTTCGCCAATCGAAATTGGATTTTGATAAACACCATTTTTTAGTTTAGAAATAAAAATATCAGTATCATTTCCTGTTTCGCTTTTTGTCCAAAAATAAAGATTTCCTAAGCTATCTGTAACTGCTCCTGTTTCGTAATTAGTAGGAAATTTATCGCCTTTCCTCATCGTTTTATTGAATGATAAAGCTATTGGTTTGCCTTTGTTTTGTTCATTCAAATTTATTTTCCAAATGTTCATATCTATCTCAGAGTCTATGTTAGAATCTGAATTTCGTTTAGGAGTTAAAGAACGAGCAGAACCAAAAAATAAATTATTCGTTTTTTTATCATAGTAAATAGCTTCATCTCTATCTGTTGAAAAAGGAATAATTTCTGGATTTTGCCATTTATCGTCCTTTAAAGTCATTTTATAAATCTTCTGTTTTTCGCCTTCTTTTCTACTCGTAAAATAAGCTGTTTTATTGTCAGGCAAAAATGTAATTCCCCATTCATTAGTATCAAAAATGCCTTTATTTCTATCAAAAAGATAAGGAGCAAACAAACGAGGCGAGTCAATAACTAATTTTCCGTCTTCGTATTTGTTGCGTTCTTTCGTACTTCCATCTTCATTGTAAAAATAAGAATAACCTACCTTTTTATTATTGACAAAGAAAGTTTCTGATTTTAGATTTCCATTCAAATAATATATTCTTTCAGCACCATTGTAATAATCTTCAATAACAAAACATTCTCCTGTTAGCTGTCCGAATTCATCAAAATATTGCCATCTTCCGTGTCCTTTTCCGTCTTTCCAAAAAGCATGATAACGCATAATTCCGTTCTGATGCCATTCTATCCATTCTCCATTTGCACGACCGTTCTTGACTTCTACCCATAATTTTTGTTTTCCATTTTTGAAATAATCTCGTACAATTCCTGTAAAAGGTTTGCCATTTATTTTGAGCGAATCGCCATAAATTGTACCTACACTTTGTCCTGCTTGTTCATAGGAAATTATGTTTTGAGAAAATGAAAAGTAACTTATAAAGAAGGTTAAGAATAAAGGAGTAAAGGTTTTTAATAAATACATAAAGATTAGTTTTTGATTTAATGAATGTACAACAGACTTCCCAGTCTGTTTAAAAGTATTTTTATACAGAAGTAGAAGTCTGTAATAATTAGGATTGAGAAATAAGAATACGAAGAATGTTAAGCCAGTTTTCTTTGATGAGCTTTTTGGCTTCTGCTTTATTATTTTCCTTTAGTTTATCTATTATTTTTTGATGTAAATGCTCTGAATCTGTTGTATTCTGACTGTTTTGTAAGTATTCAAATTCACAAAAGAAAGTTCTTATTTTTAATCCTTTTAGATGATAATGAAGTAAATCATTGTCATACTTTTTTATGATAGCTTGATGAAAAATTATATCAGCTTTGAAACGTTCATACGGATTTTGAGCTTTCATAAATTGATTTTGAGCCATTTGCATACTCAAAAAATCTTCTTTTTTGTACGTTGAAAAATCAATAGCTGCTTGTTCCAAAATGACAATCAATTCATATAAATCTGTCAATTCTTTTTCATTCGGCTTAACAATCACAAATCCTCTATTTTTTATATTTTGGACAATAGAAGCATACGAAAGTTGTTGCATCAGTTCACGAATAGGCGTAACACTACAACCCAGTTTTTGTGCTAACGTAGGAAGTGAAATAGCTTTTCCAAGTTCTATTTCGCCGTTTATTAACATTTCCATAATTTCGGTTTTGAGCTGTTCTATCATTATTTTACTCTAATTCTCTTTAGCTTAAAATGTTAAATCGTATATTATTTATAATTATAATCAGTTTAAAATAAAAATGTTTTGTTAGAGAATGTTAATTATCAAAAACAGAAAAGCACAAATTCAACAAAGAATTTGTGCTTCCTATTTATTTCACTTGAAAAAACTTCTATTCTTTTTCCAAATTTTTATCTTCTTCATTTTCCGTATTAAAGCCTACTTTCTTATAAATTTTTTCTATCGGAATTTCACATTCTCCAACTAAGACAATATCATTTTCTGAATAGGTTTTTACTTTAAAATCTCCTTCTTTATCCTTAGTATAAGTAATGATTAATTTCCTTTCGCTACTTACAATCACATATTGCTGCAAACTTTTAAGTGTTAGATAACACTTCATTTTTTCCCCCATATCATATTCTGCTGTACCTTTTGAAAGAACCTCTATTATTATTTGAGGATTAGTAAGAGCTTCTGACCTACCTTTTTTCTTCTCTGCAAATGCTGGGTTTTCACAAACTACAGTTACATCAGGATAATAATATTTTTTACATTTAGGGATATGTACAAGCATATCGCTGTTCACTACTTCGCATTCTTCTTCCTCCAAACAATTTCCCAAATGTCTTGACAGTTTGGCAGCTATTAAATTATGATTGTAATTTGCTCCTGCCATTGCCACAATTTTCCCATCATGATATTCGCTTTTCGTTTCTGCTAAAAGTTCTCTTTCCAAATATTCTATTTCACTAATATAATTTTCTTTTTTACTCTTTCTATATTTTGTGATAGGTTTTTTATCAGTGTCTTTTTTTGTGATAGCCATTGATTTACTGTTTTTTGATGATTATTTTAATTCTATAATTTAAGATAGGGATCAATTACGAATTACGAATTAAAAATTACGAAATGAATATTCAGCGTAGCTAACCGTAAGCTCGGTGAAGCCAATTATGAAATAATCAGCGTAGCTAATTACGAATTTAATTAGTTGATTATCAATTAGTTATAATTCTAAAAATAGCAATTTATTTAATTCTTATTCCTAGATAACAAAATACAAAATCGTAGTGAAAAATTACTTCTTCTTCAAAATAATAACTTCACGATAGGCTTTATTTACTTCTTTTATCATTTTGTTCCAATCTTCAAAACTCTCATTATTAAGCAATAAATAATTTTTGTAGTAACTATGAATGAATTTTATTTTATTATCTTTTTCTTTGTATTCTATAGTATAACCAAATAAATCATTACTAAAATCGCTATTTTCAGGTAAATATTCCACTTCATAACCTTCTGGAATTTCTAAAAAAACACTATTATCAGCTTTGTATAAATAATCATTTTCTACTGGAGCTTTTCTATCTTTTTCTATTTCATCATTACTAAAAGCCTTTTCCATATTCATATTGATATAAATCTCATCGCCTACAAACTTTGCATAATCCTCAATTCTGAAGTCATATTCAATTTTGAGAGCTTCATCTTTCTCGTTTAGATTATTGATTTTATAATCATCTACAAAAAATTTGTTATTTCCTTTTGTAAAATAACGATTCATGTAGAGTTTTTCATTTTCTTTTGACAGTCCGTCTATATAATGTGTCATATACCCTTTTGGATAACCTTCTGCCGAATATTGTCCTTTTCCAACTAAGTTTTTATCTGAAATAGAAAGCTCAACTAACTCTTTTGAGTAATTTTTTTCTTTCTCAATAATTGGAACTAAAGCTACCTTATGTTCTTGTCTTCCCATTCCTAAAAGTGCTTCTTTTCCCTGTATCATCGCAGAAGGAAAACCAAAAGGAGAATACGAATCTGTTGCATCTAAGAAAAATAAACTCTCCTTCTTTTGGTTGGTAGCTTACAATCATGTGATTATCCACAATCGGAGTAGGAAGTTCGGAATATTTATACGGCAAACTTCTTGAGCCAATCCACGTCAAATACGTATTTTCAATTCCTGCCATATTGAGCATTTTGTGAATAATAGAAGACATTCCCTTACAATCTCCATAACGTTTTTCATAGACAAAACTGGCTTCACTAGGAATAAAACCTCTCATTCCGTCCTCAAAAGCAATGTATTTGATATTATCTTGAACCCAATAAAAAATATTTTTTACTTTTTCTTGTTCGTCTGTAACATCTTTTGTAAGTTCGTTTACCGTTTTGAAAAGTTCTGCATCGTCTTCTAAATTTACTTTACAGGACAGATTAGAATACCAATCGTACAAATCAGCTACACTTTTAGCTACTTTTTGTGTTCGGTTTGGGTAATTTATTTGAGTAACATAATAGACAATATGAGGCGAAAAATAATTTCTTCGTGGTGCGTTGTCTTCTGATTTGAAATCTTCTAAGTCTTTTGCCTTCCACTGACAAATAATATAATTTCCTTTTTCAGTTTTAGTAAAATCTACTTTTACATCTTCTGTATTGAATTCTTTGTAAGCAATTTCTATATTTTTATTAACCTTCAAAGTCAGTACTGCTGATTTTATAGGAACATAACTATCCAAATAAAAAGAACTCAAAAAACGTGGGTCTTTTATATTCTGCGTAATCGAAACCTGTGTACGAGCCTGTGGAGAAACATTAGGCATAATAAAATTGGTAGATTCCAAATCATCATAAAAAATTCCAGAAGAAGACTCTTTTTCCTTTTTAAAATATTCTACTTTCATTTTTTTGTATCGTTTTCCATTCGGAACAAGGGTAAAAGCATCAATTTTTTCAAGTTTAGAAAAGTGAGATTCATACGCCTTTTGAGAGGCTAATCCAGTTGCTCGGTCTGTCAGAAATAATAAATCTTCGTATTCTGTATGAATAACTGAAACGGTATCGCCTTCAAAATCAATTGTTATTTCATCATTTTTTTCTAATAAAACAGCCATTTTATCAGGAAATTCTTTTTTGTATTGATTATAAATTTCTTCTGGATTTTGACAAAAGGAAGTAGAAAAAAAAGCCGAAAAGAAGAAAGTTAGGAATATCGTTTTTATTATAAGATTATTTTTAGACATTAAATTTATCATTATATGGAATTATTTTTTTGAGTTGAATAAGCTATTTACTAGTTTTTTTGAAAAATTGTTAATGATTAGTAGGATGTTATAGGATTGAAAATACAGATAAATATCAAATTATTTTGATTTCAATAAAATAAAAAGTATTACTACAAAAAAGCTGCAAATTTTGTTTTTGCAGTTTTTTTAGTGCTAATTTATTAGATGTATAATTAAAACTAATTCTGAATATAATGAAGATATTGAAAAATAAGTGGTTAGGATTATTGTCAATCATTATTTTATATTTTGTTCAATTTTCTTATAAAATATTAACCTCAGTCCCATTTAGACTTCCTTAACTGGATTCCCCTGCCGTTGTTGGTCTTTAATTTCGGCTTGCCGTTACGGTGACCAACAACAGAAATACGAACAGACTTAGACACAATACTCACTTTCTTATTTTTGTATTAGCAATTAGTTTTTGTTAGAAAGTTTGTAAATTGTATATGTATTGTTGGTCATCACAACGGCAAGCCGAAGTTAAAGACACAACAATGGCGTGTTTTATTCTTCCATTTATTGTTGTGGAAGACTAACAAGAAATCAGAAAAAAGCACCCTAAATCATTTATCCAAATTAACCATAAATAACTATGATGCCTGCCGTACATGATATGCAAAAAGACTTAATTAATGCTATTACAGAAAATCTTGAATGGGTTGTAAGAACAGAACAAATGATTTTTGCTAAAAAACAAGAGAAGGACGAATTTGGAGTAGCTCAATATCAAACACAAAAAGAAAATTTGTTACAAGATTTGAAAGAGCTTTATAAAGAACTTGATATAGAGATAGAATTTAAAGTTGTTGCGAAATAGAGCTTTACCATGACAAGAATTAGCTATCAAATAAAATAGTTTTGTAGCAAAAATGACTGGTTATCCTTCTTTTTTAATGACTTCATAAAAACTTTGTCAGTAGTTTTTTGTAATAATAAATAAATATTAAGTAATGAAAAAAATTTTGATTTTAATATTGATATTATTGGGATGTATTTCAATTATATTGAATTTTTATTTGTATAATAATGATAGAAAGATTATTAATGATATTAAATGTGAAAGATACCTTTACCAAAAGGTTATGGATAATTTGCTCCTTGGAAAAAAAATAGAACAAACTAATACTTATAATTTTACAGATGATTTTAATATCAAGTATCATCATAATTATATGGAAATAATCTGTACAAACAAATCTTGTAATTATGAAGGAGTTAGTATTGAGATGGATTCAGCAGGATATATTATAAGTATTGATGAACTAAAGTACTAACTGTGGCTCGGGGATTTAAAATAGAAATTTGTTTATCAAAATAAAGACAACAAAAAAAACTGCAAATTTTAGTTTTGCAGCTTTTTTATCCGAAAGCTAAAGCATTCGGTACGTTTTACTCACTCTAAAGCGTAAGCTACATTTTAGTCTTCTATCTCTTCAATTTCTGAAATAGGACGAAGATTTGGCGTAACTCGTTCATCTGGCGACTTATAACGGAAAACTTCCACTAAAGGAGTTTTGATAATCTCAATGATTTCGTAAGGAACAAGCATTGATGCAAACTCTTTTGTAAGGCGTGTGTGAGCATCTAATAAGTCATTTGCAGCAATCAAAACTTGATTTTTTACTTCACGTTCTTTTCCTTTTGTTTCATCAATGGTTACATAACGAATTTTACATTTGTAGTAATTCTCAACGTCTTTATACGTAAACACATCTACAAAGTTCATTCTGTTGGCTGCTGCCACTGAAAATTCTCCTCGCATCGAACGACCCACTTCTTCGTGCATACGTGCTTCTGCTTCTGTAAGTGTGGTTGCATCGGTGAGATAATTATCTTTCATTCGCTTTACCGTTCCGTCTTCTAATTCTTTTGTATAACTGACTTTGCAGAGAAACCAATAATTCATTTTTGTATGGGATTTATATTTTTTAAATTCTAATTTTGCTATTGATTCAGTTCTGAGGAACTGAACACACAATTTTTACCAAAAATACATATTTTTATAGAAAAATGCCAATTCAATTAGCAGATTTTGGAATTATAAGATAATTTATCATTTTGTTTCATTCCCCATTTCCTAAATCCTATTTTCTAATTCCCCTTCATCAAAGACTAACAATCCAATCATTCAAAGAAATACCATCTTCAATATCTAGTTTTTTCTTTACTCTTGATTTATATGCTCTTACACTTTGGTAATTGATATTCAAGATTTTTGCAATTTCTTTGTCGTTCATTCGGATATAAAGATAGGTCAGAAAACGTAACTCATGAGGTTTTAAATCATGATAAACAGCTAGTTTTTCTACAAACTCTGGGTGGTTTTGTTGGAGGCGAAGTTGAAAATTTTCCCAGTCGTGTTCGGTGTCTATATTTTTTTTGAGTGTTTTTTTGATGTTTTGTAACTCTGATAGATAAGTAGAAAAATCAATATTAAAATTTTCGTTTTCTTCATTTTTTTGTTCTTCTTGTCTAATTTTTTTCAAGAAAACACTAAGTTGATTATCAATTTCTACCAAAATTTCATTCTGCCTTTGGACATGTAAAATTTTTGCACTAAGTTCTTTATTTTTTTGCTCTTCAATGATTTTGAAAGATTCTTGCAACTTAATTGTAGAGCGTACTCGTGCCACAAGTTCCATTTGTGCAATCGGTTTGCTGATAAAGTCAATCGCTCCTTTTTCTAAGGCAAGTTTGAGATTTTCAGCTTCAATAAACATTCCTGTTACCATAATAATAGGAATTTTACGCAATTTTCTGTTCGATTGAAAAGCAGAAATAAGCTCTAATCCATTCATTTTGGGCATTTCCCAGTCTGTAATGAGCAAGTCAATTTCGGTTTTTTGTGCAATTTTCAAAGCTACTTCTCCATTTGGTGCAAGTAGAACTTGATAGTTATAGGGAATTAGATGGTTTGTTTTGCTTTCTTTTGCATCTTTTTCTAAATATTCGGTAATAAGTTTTAGATTTTCTTCGGTGTCATCGGCGACAAGGATAGTGTAAGTAGTCAAGGGATGGTGCTTTTCAGATGCTAAGGGTTTTAAAAACTCTTAGGGTCTATATTTATGTTTAATAATTTTTGATATTCATCTTCATCTACTCGGTAGAGAATTTCCTGAATTTCTGTTTTCCATTCTGTAACCGTCGTACTTTCATCGTTTAGAGAATTTAAAATACTACGAATTTGAGTAGCTTGATAAACCTCTAAATTATTTAATTCCTTTATGAAAGGTTGCAAATAATTGAGTTTGACTTTAGAGAATTGATACGAATTAGAGTGAGAAAACGTTTTGTTTTCTTGATTTGTTACCAGATTGTTAGCTAAATTATGTTCTATTTTTTCTACCTCCAAAAGAGGAACAACAAAATGAAAATGTGTTTCTTTATTTGGAACAGAATCTACATAAATTTTACAGTTTTCTCCGTGTGCTTCTACGGCAAGTTTGCAAAATGAAAGTCCTAAACCTGTTGAAGAAACAGAACCTACTTTTTGGGCATTAACTTGTCTGTACGAATCAAAAATAGTATCTAATTGATGTTTATCTATTCCTACACCATTATCTGTAACAGTGATTTGAGCAAAATTACATTGATTTTCTTGAATGGAAATTTTAATAAAAGAGCGTTTCGAACTGTATTTAATGGCATTAGTAAGCAAATTTACGAGAACTCTTTGTATTAAATCTTTATCAACTTCTAACCAAAAAATAAACTCTTCTTCATAAATAATTTCAATTTCTCGTTCTATCAAAAATACCTCTACTTCTTCAATAACATTATTTAAAATAGCATCAAAATTTGTTCTTTCTAAATTTAATTGAAACTGTGGCGATTGTATTTTTTGAGAATCTAATAAAGCCATCAATAAATTCATCATTCTCTGACTGGCTTTTCGTATCGGAATATTATTTTTTGCTTCATAAATGATTGTTCCTAGCGGATTTTTCAAGTCATGAACGAGCATGTTGGTTGTTTTTTCCTTAAAAAGGTCTAGTTCTTTCAGTTTTTCGTTCGTCATTTGTAGCTCTTCTGTTTGTACCAAAATTTCGTGTGTACGCTCCTCGACTTGACTTTCTAATTCTATTGACCTTAATTTAGATGCTCTCATTTTATATCTATAAAATAAATAAAGTCCAGTTAATAAAACCATAGCACACAAAGTATAAAACCAGTTTGTTTGCCAAAAAGGAGGAATAATTTTGAGTTCTAATTTAATTGTTTCTTTGCTCCAAACGCCATGATTATTTGAGCCTTTTATATAGAGTGTATAATTTCCTGCTGAAAGATTGGTAAGAGTAAGTTCATTTTTTGTTCCTAAATCAATCCACTCTTTTTGCAGAGGTTCTAATTTGTAAGCGTATTTATTTTTAGTGCTTTGATAAAAACTAAGTGCAGCAAAACGAAATGTAAGCAGACCAGCATCTTCTTTAAGAAGAGAAATCTCTTTAACCTCTGAAATAGGTTTTTCGAAGTACACTTCTTTTCCTAATTTTTGAAAACCAGTCAATTGAATAGGAGGAATAAAGTTGTTTTTCTTCATATTCTGTGGAAAGAAAGCATTTATACCACCTATTCCACCAAAAAATAATTCTCCCTCCTTACTTTTAAAATAAGAAAAGGTATTAAATTCATTGTCTTGCAGACCGTCTTGTTTATCAAAATTGGTAAACTGTTTTGATTTTGGATTAAATTTGAAAATTCCGTGATTGGTACTTCCCCACAAATTTGCTTCATTATCTTCCAAAATTGCATATACTACATTGTTTGGTAATCCGTTTTCTTCTGTGTAATGTTCTAAAAATACTCTTTTTTTACTGTCAAATTTGTAGAAACCATTTGTCGTCGAAACCCAAAAGATAAAAGGCTCTGTCCTACTTTCTTGAATGTGTTTTATATAACAAACTTCATTTTCTTTATATGGATTGTAATAAATTAGTTCTTGTTTTTTTATAGTTTCTGAATTGAGTGTTTGAATAGTACCCAAAAAACCAATTCCTTTAACTTTAGAGCCTACCCAAAGAGTATTAGTTGCGTCTTTGAATAGATGAGAAATGTCTTTTACATTAGGGTAAGAAATAATTTTTTTTGTAGTTGGATTGAAATGATGTAAATTATTCTGTCCAGCAATCCAAATCGTAGAATCATTTATAGGCAAAATATCTTCCAAAATAGTCTTATCCATTCTATAGGTTTCCAAAAGTTTGATTTTTTCTTTATCTATTTTTCTGATACCAGAAGTAGTAGCAAACCAAAGAATATTTTCATGATTTGGGTCTGGCTTTATCAAATGAACATACCCATCAATAAAAAGTGTCTTTTTGATAGAATCTCCTATAAAAACATCGACATCATTATCTTTTCCATAGGTTCCTACCCATGTAGTTTGGGTTTTTGGTTCTTGATAAATTGCTCTTGTGCTGGGATGGCTAAGGTTATTTTGAAATCCTTTACGATATTTATAAGTTCTAAAATTGTTGAGCGTATAATTAGCAAAAATAAAAATACCTGTTCCTTGTGTACAAATCCAATAATTTTGAGAAGAATCTCTAAAAATAGTTTCTACGGTATATTGATCCATTGTTTCTGCAAAATACTTCCAATAATACCAATGAAGGAACTTTTTTGTATTCAAATCAACTAAAGCAACTCCCCTACTTTCAAAAAACCAAGCCGTATTTGTCGTATTATCTCCCGTTTTGTCTTTAAAGGCTAAGAAAGGAACAGTCATTCTGAAAGAACGAGATTTATCAAAGTAAATAGAATCTACTTTGAAATTTTTATCATAGACTTTGTTGTATCCTGCATCTACTTGTTCATCTTTATAAGAAGTCCAAATTTTTTCATTTTGGTCAATGTATTGTAGATTATAGGGAGTTTCTAGTATTTTTTTCCATTCTTGTTTTTTGTCTTCCCAAACAAAGAGCGTATTGATATCATACAATTCTTTGATAATCTTTACCAAAACTTGCTTTTTGACCTTTCCAAACTGTTTTCGTCCAACAAAACTATAATTTTGATTAGAATTTAAGTTGAAGGAAGCATTAATCCAGTCTTGATTTTGTTTTTTATAAATGCCTTGATCTGTTGCTACCCAGACTATTTTTTGTTCGTCGATTGAAATATAATTGATATGTTTTTTATCAAAAAAAGCAATAGTTTCAATCGTATCTTGATTGGTATGTAATTTGGAAAGTCCTGCTACTGTTCCTATCCAAATAGCATCTTTTTCGGAGTCTTCCATCAAAAAGGTAATATGATTGCTATTCAAATAGTATTTTTGTTCTGAATCTAGTTTTGTATTTGCTTTATAGATTTTGAAAGAATAACCATCGTATTTGTTGAGACCTTCTTGCGTTCCAATCCAAATAAATCCCTTTGTGTCTTGAATAATGGTAGTTACAAAATTATTCGAAAGACCATTTTCTGTGGTAATATGTTGGTAAGACAAATCGTAACCTTGTGCCTGTATTTTTTCTAAAGAAAAGAAAAAACAAGAAAAAACTAGCCAAGAAAATAATAATAAATTCCATTTCATAATCAAACTCTTCCAAAAATCAACAGAATATCAACTTTTTAGCGTCGTAAAACTACAAAATAGATAGCAGTATTTTTTTATAATTTTATTGATTTAACACTAAAATACACAAAGCAATACATACAGTTTTCTATTCTTTAAAGATGCAAAATTAATTATCCCTAATCTTGTGGTTTAAATTGGTCTGTATCGAAGGTTTGACCAGTTTGAAATATATATTTAAAAACTCTGAAAACACTTATTTTATCAAATTCAAACCTTCGGTACAGACTTAGACAAAATGATAAGATAGATGTTTAGGCATAAACAATTAAGTTCAATTACTTAGCTCTTGTACTTCCATTTTATGCTTTATCCCTATGGTTGCAACTCTCACAATCCCTTTAAAAAAAGGTTGTTTGACAATTTTTGCACCTGATTTTTTCGAAATTTTGAATGTTGGTGGTCGTCGGTGGGGACACCGACATAGTGCAAAGATTGTCAGAGAACCTAAAAGAATAAGTACGATTAAAAAAACAGATTAGAAATATAAAAGTTTTACTACCTAATTTTGTATTTTCAAAAGTATTTACGACCTTTGCAACTCATTCATTTACAGATAGATAGAGTTTTTTAGAAATAGGTTTATAAACATGTTTATAAATACCCAAAAATAAAAAACAAAATCTATTCACAATTGATTGATAACCAAGAAAATAAACGAAACAAATAAGCTACTAAGTAAATAACTTAGATTATAATTTTTAAAAAACAAACTCGTTAAAACCAAATGGTCGAAACTAAAAAAGGCACTAAAGCAACTCAGTATAAAGTAAAAGACATCACTCTAGCAGAATGGGGTCGTCGTGAAATGCACTTAGCAGAAGCAGAAATGCCAGGTCTTATGGCTCTTCGTGAAGAGTACGGAGCAGCACAACCGCTTAAAGGAGCTCGCATTGCAGGCTGTCTTCACATGACAATCCAAACTGCTGTTCTTATCGAAACGCTTACTGCACTTGGTGCAGAGGTTACTTGGTCTTCTTGTAATATTTTTTCTACGCAAGATCAAGCTGCTGCTGCCATTGCCGTAACAGGTGTTCCTGTATATGCATGGAAAGGCATGAATGAAGAAGAATTTGATTGGTGTATCGAACAAACTCTTTTCTTTGGAGAAGGCGAAAATCGCAAACCATTGAACATGATTCTTGATGATGGCGGTGACCTTACTAACATGGTTTTGGATCGTTATCCTGAATTAGTTGCTGGTATTGGTGGAATCTCTGAAGAAACTACAACAGGAGTTCATCGTCTGTATGAGCGTATGCGTAAAGGAACTTTGCCATTAGCTTGTATCAACGTAAATGATTCAGTTACAAAATCTAAATTTGATAACAAATATGGTTGTCGTGAGTCTTGTGTAGATGCGATTCGTCGTGCTACTGACGTTATGATGGCTGGTAAAGTAGCTGTTGTAGGTGGTTATGGCGATGTAGGAAAAGGTTCTGCTGCTTCTCTTCGTGGTGCTGGTGCAAGAGTTATTGTAACAGAAGTAGATCCAATTTGTGCTCTGCAAGCTGCAATGGACGGTTTTGAAGTAAAAAGAATGGTAGATGCTGTTAAGGAAGCTGATATTATCGTTACTGCAACAGGTAATAAAGACATTTTGACAAAAGAGCATTTCTTAAACATGAAAGATAAAGCTATCGTTTGTAATATCGGACACTTCGACAACGAAATCAATATGTCATGGCTTAATAAAACCTATGGAAAATCTAAAGTAGAAGTAAAACCTCAAGTAGATTTATATACGTTAGAAAACGATAAGCAAGTTCTTGTTTTAGCAGAAGGACGTTTAGTAAATTTAGGTTGTGCAACTGGACACCCTTCTTTTGTGATGTCAACTTCATTCACAAACCAAGTATTGGCTCAATTAGAGCTTTATACGAATCGTGATGCTTACAAAAACGAAGTTTATACACTTCCAATGCACTTAGACGAAAAAGTTGCTCGTTTGCACCTTGCTAAATTAGGAATTGAATTGGAAGAACTTTCTAAAGACCAAGCTGATTATATCGGTGTAACTCCAGAAGGACCTTATAAGCCTGTATATTACCGTTACTAAGAAATAGGGATTAGTTTTTAGTTATTAATTACTGAAAATTCAATACCCTTGAAACCACTAACATTAATTTGTTAGTGGTTTTTTTTGGGATTTATATAAAATAAAGTTCATAGATTGACTGTATTTAGCTAAATTGCATCAATAGACTGACGGTATTTCGTTAAAATACATTAATTTATGAAATTTAGATATACTATTTATGATTTACAAAAGAGAAATAGAGGAAAGTATTTTGAAGGCTTTGGTTCCTAATAAAGTTATTGTTTTGTTGGGAGCGAGGAGAATAGGAAAAACAATTTTGTTAGGACAAGTTATCAAAAAGTTAAATGAGGAGCATTTGTTATTAAACGGAGAAGACTTTTCCGTACAAGAAATTTTACAAAGAAGAAGTACACAGAATTACAAAAACTTGTTGGGAAACAAAAGACTTTTAGTAATTGATGAAGCTCAAAAAATACCTGAAATAGGTAAAATATTAAAACTCATTGTTGATTCTATTGATGGAATTAAGATTATTGCAACAGGTTCGTCTGCCTTCGATTTAGAAAAATATACAGGCGAACCACTTACTGGACGTAAAAAAACATTTTTTCTTTTTCCTTTATCTGAAACAGAATTTAATCAAAGTGAAAATATAATTGAGAAAAAAGATAATTTAAGACAGCGTTTAGTATATGGAAATTACCCAGAAATATCACAAATAAACGATATTACAGAAAAAGGATTATATTTAAAAGAAATTTTACATTCGTATCTTTTAAAAGATATTTTAGCTTTTGAAAATATACAGAATACAGATAAAATTTTTAATCTTTTACGTTTAGTTGCTTTTCAAGTTGGAAGTGAAGTTTCAAATCAAGAGTTAGCTAGGCAGCTTTCAATGAGTAAAAATACAGTAGAAAAGTATCTTGATTTGCTCTCAAAAGTATTTGTGTTGCATAGAGTGGGAGGTTTTAGCCGTAATCTTAGAAAAGAAATTACCAAAAATAGCAAATGGTATTTTTATGACAATGGCATAAGAAATATCTTAATCGCAAATCTAAATCCTATCGAAGCTAGAAATGATATAGGGCAGCTTTGGGAAAATTATTTGATTAGTGAAAGATTAAAGTTTCAAAACTATTCAAAAATGATTGTAAATAATTATTTTTGGAGAACGTATGACCAACAAGAAATTGATTGGGTAGAAGAAAGTGGAGGAAAACTAATTGGTTATGAAATGAAATGGAATGAAAAACAGAAAAAGAAAACCAAAATTCCTAGAAGCTGGACAGAAAGTTATAAAGAAGCAGAGTTTGAAATTATTACGCCAGAGAATTACATAGAATGGATTACAAAATAAAAGGAACAAATCATACTAATCAAACTCCAATATTTGCACAAAACCACTTTTTTAGCGAAATTGCAGACTAATTTAAACCGTCTTTATTTTTAAAAAGGAGTTGTAAAATAATACAGCTTATTTTCATCAAAAAATTTTATGTTACAAGAAAAAGTAAATTCACTACTTTCAGAAGTAGAAAATTTTGAAATACAAAGTGTAGAGCAGTTAGAAACGTTTCGTTTAGATTTTATTAGCCGAAATAGTAAGCTCTCTTCGCTTTTTGATGAATTTAAGACCGTTCCTGCTGAAGAAAAACGTACTTTAGGACAAAAAATAAATGTCTTGAAACAAACTGCTGAATCAAAATTCCGTTCCAAAAAACAAGAAATTGAAGATGCACAAGATGCAAACACAGGTACAGATTTAGATATTACCCTACCTTCTTCTTATGAAACTTTGGGGAGTTTGCACCCAGTTTCACAAGTGCGTGATGAGATTATTCAGATTTTTGAAAGAATAGGTTTTAATCTTTCCGAAGGACCTGAAATAGAATTGGATTGGTATAATTTCACAGCACTTAATTTTCCTGAAAATCATCCTGCTAGAGAAATGCAAGATACTTTTTTTGTGGAAAAAGACCCAGATATTTTGCTCCGTACTCATACTTCGCCTGTTCAGATTCGTGTTATGAAAAATGAAAAACCTCCTATCAGAACTTTATCAGTAGGTCGTGTTTTTCGTAATGAAACTATTTCTTCTCGTTCGCATTGTATGTTCCATCAGATTGAAGGATTGTATGTCAATGAAGGAGTTAGTTTTGCACAACTAAAGCAAACACTTCTTTATTTTGCAAAAGAATTTTTCGGACAACAAGCCAAAATTCGTCTTCGTCCTTCTTACTTTCCTTTTACAGAACCAAGTGCAGAAGTTGATGTTTATTTGGGAACAAAAACAGAATCCGATTATCGCCTTACAAAAGGAACTGGTTGGTTAGAAATTCTGGGTTGTGGAATGGTACATCCAAATGTTTTGGAAAATGTAAATATTGATTCCAAAAAATACAATGGTTTTGCTTTCGGAATGGGAATAGAAAGAATTGCACTTTTGCGTTATGATATTCCAGATATTAGAATGCTTTTTGAAAATGAAATGCGTTTCTTACGTCAATTTTAATGTAGCTTACGCTTTAGCCTTCGTTTTATCTATTTCAAGCGTTAACGCTTGAAATAGATTAGTATAAAAATAAAAATTTAAAAACTCCAAAAATATATATAAAATGCCATCATTCGAAACAGAAGGAACTCTAATCAAAATATTTCCTACTAGCGTAAAATCAGAACGTTTTCAGTTGAGAGAATTTGTCCTTAATATAGAAGAGGGAAATTATCCACAAGAAATAATTTTCCAATTTACACAAGATGATTGTGATACTTTGGATAAATTCAAAGAAGGCGAAAAAGTAAAGGTAAGTAGTTGGGTTCGTGGTAAAAAATGGCAACGTTCTCCAGAAGACGAACCACGTTGGTTTAATAGCTTGGCTGCTCGTTCGATCGAACATTCAGACCCTATGATGAGCGATATGAATCAAGAAGTTAGTAACAAAAATTCTGGTTCTTCTCCTTTTAGTGGCGACATTCCACCTCCGACAGAAGATAATTCTTCGTCTTCCTCAGAAATGGGAGATGATGATTTGCCTTTCTAAATTTATTTGAAATTATTTATTTATCTAACCCTAAGGGTCTTCATAGTCCCTTAGGGTTTGTAGTTTAGATTATTATGCAAACAGCAACTACCACAAAAAACCGTATAGATTCTTTATTTCAAAACAAGAATAAAGGAGTTCTGACGATTTACTTTACAGCAGGTTTTCCAAAACTAGAAGATACTCGTCGTATTTTGATAGAACTCGCTGATGCAGGAACAGATTTGATAGAAATTGGAATGCCTTTTTCTGACCCAATAGCTGATGGAGAAACAATTCAGTACAGCAACAAAATAGCTTTAGATAATGGAATGAGCATCGCAACCATGTTTGAGCAGTTGGAGGGAATACGAAATGAAACAGGAAATATAAAAGAAACACCTATTGTTTTGATGGGTTATTTGAATCCTGTTTTACAGTTTGGAATAGAGGATTTTTGCAAAAGATGCAAAGAAATAGGTATTGATGGATTAATATTACCCGATTTACCTTTGTTTGAATACGAACTGACTTATAAATCTGTTTTTGAAAAATACGGACTGCATACCATTTTCCTTATTACTCCTCAAACTTCAGAAGAACGTATTCAAAAAATTGATGAGCTAAGTAATGGTTTTGTATATATGGTTTCATCAAATAGTACAACAGGAAATACGAATGCCAAAAATGCAGAACTATCTGAAACGCAAAGTAAATATTTCAATAAAATAAAATCATTACAACTCAAAAATCCAACTCAAATTGGTTTTGGTATTTCTGATAATCATTCTTTCAATCAAGCAACTTCTTATGCAAATGGTGCTATAATTGGTTCTGCTTTTATTCGTCACTTGGAAAGTGGAAAGTCAGTAAAAGAATTTGTAGATTCTGTGATAGGAAAATAAAGCATTTTTATAATTTTATGACTCTTATCACAAAACAAATCTTGTAAAATGACGAACTTTGTGTATATCAATTAGTTATCCTAATAAATGAATTTGATTAAAGAACAAAAAATAAATTGTAATTATGAAAAAGAGTAATAAAAATATATTCTCAAGTCCTGTTTCAAAACTTCTTTTTGTGTTTTTAGTTTTAATAGTATTTACTTTTACATTCGGAATAATTGATGCAGAAGCACAATGTGCAATGTGTAGAGCAACCGTAGAAACCAATTATAATAATGGAGATGGAGAAGCAAGTACACGCCTAAATTCAGGAATCTTGTACTTACTTTGTATGCCTTATTTGCTTATCGGAACAGTTGCTTTTTTCTGGTATCGCAATAAAAAACAAAACGAAAAAAATGGAAAACGAACGCTCAAAATTTCAAGGAATCCTTCAATGTAAATGTCCTAGATGCAGAAAAGGAGATATTTTCGAAAATTCTGCTTTTAGTCTAAGCTTTGCCAAAACATATACAAATTGTCCTGTTTGTAATCTGAAATACGAACGTATATTAGGCTTTTTTTGGAGTGCTATGTATGTAAGTTATGGTTTTACGGTAGCTCACATGATTACTCTAATGGTAGCTATAAATATTTTGACAGCAGAAAGACCTCCTTTGTGGGTCTTTTTTGCAGCTATTATAGGAAGTTTTATGTTCTTTGTTCCTGTTTATTTTAGATATGCAAGAGTTATTGTTTTATATTTCTTGGGAGGTATAAAATACAATACTGACCCTAAAGTTTGGGAGGCACAGGGAGAATAAAATCAATTACAAATTAAAGATTACGGATTACGAAATAGAATACGTATTTACCTTTCTATGTTCGTAAAGCAAACTTTAATTTTTGATTTGTAATTAAATAGTCGTAATTTTTAATCCGTAATCATTTTATGCAAATCACAACAAAATCAGATACTTACCAAATCAGAAAAGAAAAAAACAATTCTACCAAAACAGAATCTCTTTTTCTAAATGATAATCTAATTGAATCAGATATTCAACGTATTTCGGAAAGGGAGTTTCACGTTTTGAGAAATAATGCTTCTTATAGAGTTGAGGTTTTGAAATCTGACTATGATACAAAAGAATTCGAAATTCGTATCAATGGAAATATTCACACTCTTACAGCGAAAGATAGAATGGATTTGCTTCTGGAGAGTTTGGGAATGGAAAATGCAACTTCTGCAAAAGTAAGCGACCTAAAAGCTCCTATGCCTGGACTTGTTTTGGATGTTTTGATAGAAGAAGGTGCAATTACCGAAAAAGGAACGCCTCTGATGATTTTGGAAGCTATGAAAATGGAAAACGTTTTGAAAGCAACAGGAGAAGGTAAAATCAAAAGTATTACTGTAACTAAAGGACAAAATGTAGAAAAAGGAGCTGTTTTGATAGAATTTGAATAACGAAAAATATATTGTTGTAGGGAAAATGGCTTGCCTTTTCCTTTGTATATTATGTAACTAAAAAATTAGTTAAATTAACTACATAAAAAAGCCTTTTCAATATAAAAATTGGAAAGGCTATTTTTTTTATACGTAAAAACGAATTTATTTGATAGAATAATCAGTTAAACGAGAATAATCTCCATCTTCAAACTCTTCGGCTATCAGTCCAATTCCTGCTGCAAAATAAAGCGTAGAATTAGTATTATCAAAAAAGTTACTTGTAAGTTCGCTTTTTACTACCATTACCTTATCATAGCTTTTCCCATTTACTGTTTTCTGAACATCTTTCTCTAAAAGGGTATTTTTTACATTCAGAGATACACCGTTTTGCTCATTATTTTGTGTCCAAGTATCGCCTACTTTTGCATCAAGATCTGTTACAGGTTCGATCAGAAAAATTCCTCCGTTATTTCTAAAGTCAAATGCTCTGTAAACAATTTTGGTGGTCGCATCAATACGCATAAAAGAGGGAATATCTAATTGCTCTGGTGCAAAGCTAATTACATTCCATGTACTTCCTTCAATACTTTGTGTTTGTGAAGTAAGCGTAATTGTTGTGGTAGAGTTATCTTGGTCTTGATATGTCCAAGTAGAACCTGTTGTGAAAGGATAATAACTTTCCTGTTTATCGTCTTTTGGATCCTCCTCGTCTTTTTTGCAAGAAGAAAACAAGAAAGAAAAGCTAAGAGAGAAAATAAAAGCTAAAATGAAAAAATTACTTGTCGGCTGAATTTTGCTTTCGCTAAATTTCATAATAAAATATGTTTGATGTAAATTTGGATTAATTAAATAAAGCTGAAGGTATTAATATCTATAATAAGACTATATACTAACTAATCTTACATAAGAAATAATTTTAATCTAACGACAATAATCTTACCCAAAATTTGTTCGCTCATAAAATCTTAAAAAAATAGGCATAAAAAAAGCAACTCTCTTTTGAAAGTTGCCTTTTATGTGTCAATGCAAACTAAATATATATTGATTCAATTAAAAACAGTATTAGTAACAGTATTAGTGTGAAATTATAACTATCAATAACTAACTCAATATTATTTGTCTTAGTAATCACGAGATGGACGACCACCGCCTCCACCAAAGTTTCCACCACCTCTATCTTCTCTAGGAATGGCTTTTTTTACTTGGATTTCACGACCTTTAAGTTCAACACCATTCAATTCTTCAACGGCTGCTTCGCCATCTTCTTCTGATTCCATTTCAATGAAACCAAAACCTCTTGAACGACGTGTTTCACGGTCTGTAATGATTTTTACTGATGTTACAACACCAAGTTCTGAAAATACAGCCTCTAATTCTTCCTCTGAGATAGAATAAGGCAAGTTTGATACGTAAAGATTCATACTACTAATTAATGAAATAAAAACTAATAAATGAAGGATCTAAGTTGTTCCTTCCGTCCAAAGATACAGAAATAATTTATAAAATAAGCATTTCTAAAAATAATTTCTACTATCTAAAATTTCTTTTTATAAACTGATTGTTTGATTTATATAACTGATAGTCAGTGTGTTAATTAAGACCTTGTTTTATTTTTTTGGAGGCTGCATTACAGTTTTACACGCATTGCAAGTACGCAGTTTTTCTGAATCATAAAAGGTTTGCATCACTTTGGGAAGTTGTGATACAATGTCTGTCAATTCAAAACGCTCTTCATATAATTTGTTTCCACAATTCTCACAATACCACATAAACCCATCTTCTTCTCCTTCTCTTCTATACCTTTCGATGACAAGTCCGATAGACCCTTCAGTACGCTGTGGAGAATGAGGAGTCTTGCTAGGTAACAAAAACATTTCACCAGCACCAATAGGAATATCCACAAATTTGCCATCTTCAATAATCTTAACAACAATATTTCCTTCTAGCTGATAAAATAGTTCTTCACTTTCATTATAATGGTAATCTTTCCGACTGTTGGGTCCTCCCACAACCATTACAATATAATCTTCA
The DNA here is from genome assembly GCA_963761725.1 of uncultured Cytophagales bacterium. GTDB lineage: Bacteria > Bacteroidota > Bacteroidia > Cytophagales > Bernardetiaceae > Bernardetia. The sequence goes on from CAVXHP010000009.1 coordinate 94,584, forward strand.
TTGTCCAGATATACTTGTTGATTACCAACAGGTGGTTTTAATAAATGGCGATTATCATCTATCCACTTTTGAAGATTAAACGGCTTTTTCATATATATATATAGATTTTAGAGATTAGAACTGAAATTCAGCGTAGCTAATTTAGAAGGGAAATACTAACTACAAATTAAGATTGTTTTATTTTTTGTTATTAATTCGCTCTAAAAATGCTCTTACACCTGTTTTAATATTTTTTACACTTCCTTTCATTCCTTCTACATTTACATAAACTGTATTATGGTCTTTTGCAATTTCGTTCGCTGGACGATTTTTGGTATAATAATAAGCTGCCATTGATTTTCTACTTGTTCCATCAGGTGTATTGAGCGAATGCGGATGTCCGTGAAACGAAATTTCATTCGTTTCAAAGATTACACAGCGATTAAAGCGAGGTTCTACATTTTCTATTTGCACTTTTTTATCCATATCCCAAAGTTCTAAATATCCCTCATATTCTTTTTTCCAATCTTTATTTAGGTAGATAATAATATTCATTCTACGGTGATAATTAGTTTCTGGGTGGTAATTAAAATCAACGTGAACGTCTAAAAAAGCACCTTTTGTAGATTGATGAAGTCCACCTCCAAAAAGTTTTGTATCTGCTTGCAAATCCTCTATTCCTGTAATCTGCTCTATAATCTTGAGTAATTTCTGGCTATTTAATTCTTCGAAAACGTGTTTAATAATGGGTTGATTATCAAACTGTGTCATCACAAATTTGTTATTCTGATTGACATACGTAGTGTATTTCCAATTTGGGTCTTCCTCAAAGTTACCCATTGGTTCTACTTGCTTTACCTTTGGGTAATTCTGGATAATTTTTTCGGCTGCCTCTGAATCAAAAAAATCTTCAAAGACAATATACCGAAATGCTTTTTTCGGGTCATTCCAGCTCTTAGTTAATTCTTCTTTTCTATTTTCTAATTTTTGATAATCAATGAAGTTCTCCATGTTTTCTATACTTTTCTGTGATTTTGTTCAAGGTTAGTTTTACCTAATTGCTTTATTTTTCTAAGTATTAGAGCGTAATTAAATACACCTAAAAATGCACTTCAAAATGTATTTTTCATTCTCTGTGTTCTCTGTGAACTCTGTGTTTAAAAAATATAGCCTACATTTAATTCTGCATTGTTACTTATTTTCCTTTAATTCGTGCCAAAATCTTATCTCCACCTGCTTCCAAAACTTGTTGTGCAAGCTGAATAGCTAGTACTTGTCCTTCATCTTTATGGATTTTGCCTGATTTTCGAATTATTTTTTTACCACTTAGACTAATTAATCCTGCATCTATCTGAATCATATCTCCTTCTAGTTTTGCCAAAACAAAGGAAGGAATGCTACAACCACCATCCAAATGCTTTAGATAAGCACGTTCGGCAAGCAAGCAATATTCTGTTTGGTTGTCATTAATGATGGTACGAATTTTTTCTCTAAGCTGTAATCTATCTCTGTAGAGACCTCAATTGTCATAGAACCTTGACCCGCCTGTGGTGTAAATTCTTCTACTGACAAATGTTCTACAATATAATCCTCAAAACCCATTCTATGAACACCTGCATACGCCAAAAGTAGTGCATCACATTGTCCTTCTTCCAGCTTTCTCATACGTGTTTGAAGATTTCCACGCATATTTGTAGTTCTGATATTGGGATAATAATGTTTGAGCATCGCTATTCTGCGTGTAGAAGAAGTACCTACAAGCCACTTATCGGCCGAATCTAACTTAAAGTCAGAGTTATAACTTACCACTACATCGTGTTCTTTTTCCCTTTTGGTATAGGCAATTAGCTCCAATCCATTGGGTAACGTAGAAGCCATATCTTTTGCACTATGAACAGCCATATCTACTTTCCCAGTGTGTAGCATTTCTTCAAGCTCTTCTGTAAAAACACCTTTGCTACCAATTTTGGAAATTGCTTTATGCAAAATTTTATCTCCTTTGGTTTCGATAGCAATTATTTCAGTAGCAAAGCCATTTGATTCTAACAGACGTTGTACATGTTCTGCCTGCCACATAGCGAGCTTACTGTTTCGTGTTCCGATTTTGATAGTTTTTTTGACCAATTTTTTTGCGCTTAGATAGTGAGCTATAAATTGAAAGTAATTGTACTGATAGAATGTTGGTAGAACAAAAACTCTTTTTTATTTTCAAATTTTTTACAAAAAGTTACACAAAGAGCAACTTTAATGCTTAGTCAGAAATATTCAAAAAAAAATGATTATGATGCAAGTTTTTTGAGATTTTTTTTGTATAAAAGCCATTTTTTTTCAAAAAAACATATAATTTCTACTAAATGTTTGATTATAAAGATAGTATTTTCAATATAAATTTTTCTACAAAATCATTGCAACTATTCCAAAACAGGTTCCGAAACCTATCAAAAAGCCACTCCAAACTTCATTAGGCGTATGTGCCTTTAAGTATAACCTCGAACTCATTACCATTCCTGTAACAAAAAATAAAATGACAATAGGAACAAGTAACTCAAGAGACGTATTAGCAGACTGAAAACCAAACAAAAATCCTAAAAGTCCACTAATCCCAATAGTATGAACACTCGTTTTGTGAAAGAGTGTAATGAGCGTAGTAACACACATAGAAAGTGCTACACCACCTGTTAGTAAAACAATTTGAATCTCATATCCTACTTTTTTTATCATCAAATAAGCAAGTAATGTATAAAAAATAGTCGTAAACATAAACGGAATGGCTCTTTCTTTTCTATTTTCCATGTTAAGAGAAGAAATAAAACCTGTATAACGTAATGTTAGTAGTAGGAAAGCAGGAATAACAAAAGTTCCCAAAAAAATAAGACTCAAAAACAAAATTTGTCTTTTTCCGAAAGGCTCACTGCTTAATAGAAAGAAAAAAAGCAAATATCCTACAGCTGGCATCAAAGCAGGATGAAATACATAAGAAATAAGTTTGCAGAATTTTTGAATCATATATCAAAAGTACGAATCTTTTGGATTGAATGTTTACTTTTTATAATCTTATTCTTACAAAAGTTGCTACAAAATATTCTTATCTTGTTGCCATTCTTGTATCGTAGTTGTACAACTAATTTTGAGGGCATTTTGAGTAATTAGATAATTTAATGAACACAGCAAATGAGTAAAACCTATATACTGTCTATACTAGCAATTCTGGTTTTGAAAGTGAATTTTGTTTCTGCTCAAGATTCTATTTCTCTTCCACGTATTTTGCAACATCCAGATTCTGTTAGAATAGAAACGATAGACATTTTGAATTCTGAAAGTAGAGAAACAAATTTATCAGTTACACCAGATGGAAAATATTTGTTTTTTATGAGTAGCAGAGGTGGACAAAGTTGGTCTGTAAGGTCTGGAATGTACAAAAATAAATATCGTTTTGATGGAGATATTTATTTTTCCAAAAAAGATGAAAACGGAAAATGGACAGCAGCACAAAACTTAAAAGCTGTCAATAGTTCCTCTGGAGAAGATGAGCCTTTTATAAGTCAGGACGGACAACAAGTAGTTTTTCAATCGTGGCGAAGAAATTGGATTGCCGAAGGAGGACCTTATTATACAGCAAAAGTGAAAGATAATTCGTGGACAAATAGGAAAGGACTAGGAGAAGGAATAAATACTTTTTTTAGAAATGAATTTTCAAAAAATGATGGATATGCAACCGATGGAATGAGCGTTTCTTCTGATTTGAATACCTTCATTGTAGCTGCTGGTGCTGATTACAATGGAGATATGGATTTGTATTGGAGTAAAAAGGACAAAGCTGGAAGATGGTCTGTATGTGAGCCAATGCCTATTTCTACACCAAAAAATGAACGTTCTGTCTTTTTAGCTGCTGATAACAAGACGATTTATTTTGCCTCTGATGGCTATGGTGGTTTTGGTGGATTGGATATTTTTAAGGCTCTGCTTGATGAAAACGGAAATGCAATTGAGATTCTTAATATCGGTTCGCCTTTTAATACGGATAAAGATGATTACGGTTTTGTCTTGACGGCTTCTGGGGAGGCTGCGTATTTTGTGAGAGAAGGAAATATTTTTTATGCTGATTTGATTAATGCTTCACCAGAAATAAAACCTTCACCTGTTTTGCTTTTAGAAGGAAATATTGTGGGTTGTGATGGAAAACCTACCTCTGCAAAAGTAAGTTTGTATGACGAGAATGATAAAGAAATTAGTGTTAGTTTTACCAATGCAAGAAATAAAGGAGAGTATGTTTTGCTTATTCCTAATCCTTCCAAAACAAAAAAAATCTATAAACAAATTATAGAAACAGAAAAAGGGTTTGAACAAGAACCATCTTTCGAAACTAAAAAAATAGAAATTCCACAGGTAAAAAAATACACAAAATTAGAGTTAGGAAAAACACAAATAAATGATTGCAAAGAAGAAACAGAAAAAATAAAATTACAAATTTAGAAATCGTTTATTTTGATTTTGATTCAGACAAATTAGACCAAAATTCTATCAAAATTTTAGAAAATATTATTCAATTGTTTATAGGGATAATCTAGATAAAAATATTCTCAAAAAACATTCTTACAGGACACACCGATTCAAAGGGAAGTAATCAGTACAATGCAAATCTTATCACAAAAGCGACTTTTAGCTGTTCAGAATTATCTAGAAAGTAAAGGAATAGAGAAGTCTAAAATCAAAATTACTCCAAAAGGAGAAAAAAATCCTATTCAAACAAATGCTACTGAAAATGGTAGGAGTAAGAATAGAAGAGTGGAAATTTCTATTCAATAAAAATAATTAAATTTAAAATAACTATGAAAATTAGATCTAAATAACAATCAAAAAATAGCAGTTCGCATTTATCCTGTATTCATCATAAAAATCATATAAAATCACTCGCCAATCAGTTATAAGCATTTCAAATTACACAAAAAGAGCAATCAACCCAACAATCAAACAATAGACTGCAAAATAAATAAGTTTGCGTTTCTTGACTAGTTCTACCATCCAATAACAAGCAATTAGACCCACTACAAAAGCTGTAATAAATCCAATAGTCAGAAAAGAAATATCTAAAGAAGCAGGATTTGAACTTTCAAAATAATCTTTGACTTCCAAAAGTGTAGCTCCAAAAATAGGAGCCAAAACCATCAAAAAAGAAAAACGAGCAGCCTCACTACGTGGAACACCAATTAAAAGAGCTGTCGCAATGGTCGCACCCGAACGAGAAATCCCTGGCAGAACAGCAATCGCTTGAGCAATTCCGATAAGAAAAGCCTGCAAGTAAGAAATATTTTGATTTAGAGAAGCTGTTTGATTATGCGTTTGCTTTGGAGTAGTTTCGTCGTCTAAAATAGCTTTTTGTCCAGCTTGTAGGAAGGCTATCTTTTTGTTTGAAACGAGTAAGAAGTAACAAAATACTCGTAACGAGCAGCATTCCACCCACAAAGGGAATGTTTCCCTCAAAAAAAGACTCTACCCATTTCTTAAAAAAGATACCAATTATTCCCACAGGAATCATCGAAATAACAATTTTGAGAGCAAACTCCCATTCATCATTCCACTTAAATTTTAGCATTCCTTTCAGAATAAAACCAATTTCTTTTCTGAAAACAACGAGCGTACTAAGTGCCGTTGCAGCGTGAAGAATAATAGAAAAAAGAAGGTCATCAGAAGGTTCTATTCTGCATAAGAGCTTTTCCAAGTTCTAAATGTCCACTACTACTGACAGGCAAAAATTCTGTCAAGCCTTGTAGAATCCCTAAAATAAGTGCTTCAATCCATTCCATAAGTTTTATCTTCAAATAAGTATTTTTGGCAATCAAAAGCACAAAATTACTAGAGTTTGGTAATAAGACAACTACTTTTTCCTAAAAAAAACTAAATCATTTTATAAATTTTGATTTATTTTATCTTTAAACTCTTTTTTTGCGTAAATTCAAAGCATAATACGTACTACTCAACTAATTTTTTATTCTTCTTTCTTATTTTTCTCATTTCAAAAATTTATTATGAAGCATTTACATACGCTCTTAATCGTTCCTATTATTATTGCACTTCTTTTACTTGCTATTCAACAGTCTTGTGCTCAAGTAGAAATGCCAGTTCCTAGTCCTGCTGCTTCGGTTTCGCAAGTTATTGGAGTTACCAAAATTTCGGTAGATTACTCTGCTCCTGCAGCACGTGATCGTGAAATTTGGGGAAAATTAATTCCTTACGGTGAAATGTGGCGTACAGGTGCAAACTCTCCTACCAAAGTTACTTTCAGTACAGATGTTATGGTTGAAGGTAAAAAAGTTGAGGCTGGTTCTTATACACTAATTACTATCCCAACAGAAGACAAATGGACAGTTATTTTGAATAATGACTCAAAAGGAAATGGTGTTTTTTCTTATTTAGAAGAAGATGATGTTATTCGTGTAGAGGTAACTCCAGAGAAAGCTGAAATGAAGGAATACTTAGCTTATACTATCGTTGCTCAATCAGACATGGAAGCACACTTAGTCATGAATTGGGAAAAGATGAGAGTGCCTATTAAAATTACAACAGATACTAAAACAAATGCTGTTGCTTCTATCAATCAAGGAATGGGTATTTATGGTAGAGCTTGGTATGATTATGCCACTGCTGCTGAATATTATGTTCAGAATGACTTAGATATAGAAAAAGCAAACGAATGGATAAATCTTTCTATGAAACTTAACGAAAAACACTTCTTTCCTAAGTGGATTATGGCACAAGTAAAAGCAAAACAAGGAAACTACAAAGAAGCTGTTACACTTACCAAAAAAGCACAAGAGTTAGGTAAAGGAACAGGTGGGTTTTATGATGGTCGTAAAACTAGTATGGAAACAAGTTTAGCAGAATGGACAAAAAAAGCAAAATAATTGAAAGAAGTTATTTAGAAAATTTGAAAAGGCTATTCATTCCAATTGGAGTGAATAGTTTTTTTTATACAAAATAAATTTTGATACAACTTGATTTCATTTTTTTTCGTACATTAGAATAATATAAATTTCACAACATTAACTTTTCTGAATTATGATAGAAATTATAGCTATACTTGCAGTTTTTTCTGTTCCTGTAAGTGCCATTGTAGGTGGATACTACTACAAAATAAAAAAATTAGAGGTAGAGCGTGGTCTTGGTCAGCAAGAAAAGAATCAAATCAATATGATACTACAAGAAAATGAAGAATTACGTCAGCGTTTGGAAAATGTAGAAGTAATTGTTTCGAGTGCAGATTTGGATATTCTGACAGCAGGTGCTTCTATGGAAGATATTACTCATATCAAAAATACAGTAAGTCAAGTAAAAAGTGAAAAGCGTTTTAAATTGCGTTAGAAAAAACTAAAATCGTTCAGGGACACAAACCTGAGAATACAAACAATGGTAGGTTTTTTTGAATTTATAATCAACAAATAAAATAAATTTTTAGAGACATTTTCACTCTTACTCGTATTCCACAAGCAACCTATAAACACAAAAAAAAGCACTATAAAACATATAGTGCTTTTTTAATTCTATGAAAAATCTAAAAATCTAGAATTGCTTAATGAGCATGATTATGGTCTTCTTCATCCGAACCACCACCAAGTGATTGTCCATCAAGAGAAGAAAGCTCTACTAACTGTTGATATTCTGTTGGCGATAAATCATTAAAGAAATAGTTGATTGGATTTACTGGCGCATCGTTATAGCGTACTTCGTAATGCAAGTGAGGAGCTACTGAAAGTCCTGTACTTCCTACTTTTCCTACTAATTGTCCACGTTTTATTTTTTGTCCTTTTTTGCAGTCAAAAGCGGAAAGATGTGCATAACGTGTAATATATCCGTAGCCGTGATCCACTTCTACCAAACGTCCGTAACCACTAGACCAATCTGCTTTAATTACTACACCATCACCTGTTGCATATACAGCAGTCCCTGTTCTTGCACTAAGATCACAACCTGCGTGCATTTTACGAACTTTATAAATTGGGTGTGTACGCATTCCAAAACCAGAGGCAAAACTTGTAAGGTCTTTTCTTGATAATGGTTGAATGGCTGGAATAGAAGCCATCATATCATTTTTGCTTTGTGCTAATTTCATAAGCTCATCATACGACTTTGTTTGGATGTACATTTGTTTTTTCAAATTATCCAATTTTTCGTGTGTATTTACGATAAGCGTTTCGTTTATGAGTTTGTCATCTAATAAATGCTTGTATTTTTCTGCTCCACCTGTTCCGCCTTTTCTCATTTCCATTGGAATCGGTTCTACTTCAAACATCGAACGGTAGAGTTTATTATCACGTTGTTGAAGGTGTGATAACATGTCAGTTGCCTGACTAATTTCTTTGTCAAGAACTTGATATTTAGTCAAAAGTTCTTGTTTTTCTTCTTTGAGTTGTGCCACTTCTTTTGAAGGGAACATTTTTGTATAGAATGTCGCAAAACCGACCGCTAGTACTGCCGAAACAACTAAAAGTCCAAGGATATTGAAGGTTATATCTGTTTTAGACGCTTTTACTTTTTCGTAACGACACGTTTCGGTATCGTAATAATATTTTACTTTTGCCATATAATTAGTGTTTTTTGCTAATTTTTGGTTAGACAAAATAAATTGAGATTAAATTTGTTTCGATTCAAAATTTACTTCAAACGTTTATGCTCTTTTTATTTTTTTTCAGAAATTTTAAAATGAAATATATTATTCTTAAAACAAATAAGATAATAATAACTAATTGTTATTATTTTCATTTTTTTAGAAGAGATGTAAGGTATTAATCGTTTATTAAATTTTACATTCTAAGAGTTATTTTATTTAGTGTCTAACTAAAGATTAGTAATGCAAATAAGCAAAAAAAATAGAAAAGTTCCAAAAAATAAAAAACATTTTTCGACAAATTGCCGTATAACAAAAACAAAGATAACCAAAAAGCCTTTTCTAAGCGAATAGAAAAGGCTTTTTTTGATTAAAATAAAATTTCAATTCTTAAAAATCAGCATTTTTAGGAGTTCTAGGAAAAGGAATTACATCTCTAATATTTCCCATTCCTGTTACAAAGAGCATTAAACGCTCAAAACCAAGTCCAAAACCAGAATGCTCAACTGTTCCAAACTTACGAGTATCTAAGTACCACCAAAGTTCTTCTGTAATTCCCATTTGGTCAGTTCTTGTCTTTAATCTATCCAAACGCTCTTCACGCTGAGAACCTCCTACCATTTCTCCAATTCCAGGAAAAAGTACGTCCATTGCTGCTACGGTTTCTTTTCCTGCTTCTTCACCGTCGTTCTGACGCATATAAAATGCTTTTATGTCTTTTGGGTAATTGTAAAGAATAACTGGCGTTTTGAAATGTTTTTCTACTAAGAAACGCTCGTGTTCAGATTGTAAATCAGTTCCCCATTTTACATCAAATTGGAATTTTCCTTTTTTGTAATGCTTCGAATTAATCAGAATATCAATCGCTTCTGTATAAGTAATTCGCTGAAAATCATTTGCCAAAACAAATTCTAATTTCTCAATTAATCCCATTTCTGCACGTTCTTCTTTTTTCTTTTGCGAATTTTCTTTTACAAACTTCTGCATCTAAAAATTCAATTTCTTCTCTGTAATTATCTAAAGCATATTTTATCAAATACTTCAAAAAATCTTCTACCAAATCCATATTATCTTTCAAATCATAAAACGCCATTTCGGGTTCTATCATCCAAAATTCGGCTAAATGACGAGCTGTATTTGAATTTTCGGCTCTAAAAGTAGGACCAAACGTATAAACTCTTCCTAATCCTAAAGCTCCTAATTCTGCTTCTAATTGTCCAGAAACAGTAAGGTTTGTAGGTTGTCCGAAGAACTCGTTAGTAATATCATTAGATTCACTTAACTTCCAATTAGACAGGCAGAATTTAGCTATTGGGTTTTGTATATAGAAACTTATACTACTTAAACTCTGTTCTCTGTTAAATTTTTGCTCAAAATTTTCTTTTATAAAATCAACTATTTCAGTATCATTTTGTGTAAAAAATATATTAGAATGATTTTCTATTAGTTTCTTATTATTTTTATCTTCATACTTTTCCCATATTTTAACAATGTTGTTAATGCTATTTTCTTCTTGTTTCATTAAAAATGAAATACCTTCTTCTATTTCATTTCCAGAAATTTTATTAACATATGATTTATCTTTCGATATGAAGTTAAAGAAATGCTTTAATGCATCTTGAAAGTTATCATTGTTATTTATATAATTCTCTATCAAATTTTTAAGTGGTTTTATAACAGCATGTTTTCCAACTGGTGTCGCAACCTCATAAAAGTTCGTTTTATACTCATGCTTTTGCAACTGACTAGGCTGCTGATAGACAAAATTTCCCCATTTAGTTTCTTTATCAAAAGAAATATCTTCAAAATTATATTCAGGAAGTTCATTATAACTTAAAGTAGTTACTCTAAAAATTTCTCCTGCTCCTTCAGCATCGGAAGCTGTAAGGATTGGAGAATGCCAGTAATAAAAACGACGGTCATTAAAATATTGATGAATGGCAAACGAAAGCGCATGACGAAGACGAAAAATTGCACCAAAAGTAGTGGTACGACTACGTAAATGAGCATTTTCTCTCAAAAATTCCATTGAATGTGCTCTAGGTTGAATCGGATATTTTTCGGCATCAACATCACCCAAAATTTCTATTGAATCGGCTATAATTTCTACACTTTGTCCTTTTCCTTTTGACTCTACCAATGTTCCTGTAACAGAAACGGCAGCACCGACATTAAAACGCTTCCATAGATTTTCATCAAATTTCTCGGCATCAGCCACTACTTGAATATTTTGAAGGCTTGAGCCATCATTAAGACCCAAAAAACGAACATACGCATTTCCACGTTCTCCACGAATCCAGCCTTTTGTGTGTACAGGTTGGTCAAATTGTTTTGACTCTAATAGGTCTTTTATATCTTGTCTTTTCATAATTTAATAATTTTGTTCACTTGTAGGACACGAGCTACACCAATAAAAATCAGTACAAAACAACGTCATTTTTTTGTAAATATAAAATGGAAACACAAAATAATAGTTTTAAGGTTCATTTTTTTTATCAAAAAAGAAGTAATCAACTAATTTTCAAGTTCATTTAATTATTTTTTTGACAAAAAAATTTGTTTCTTTGAGTTAAAATTGAATTTATGTTCGTATAAAAAATAATGAACTCTGCTTTCTCAATTACTTTATTAGATACAACTATTAAAAAGTAAACTCATATATCCTAATTGAACAATTTCAGACACTCGTTTTTCTCTTTACAAAAACACTTTTCGGGAACGTTACCAAAATCATGTCTATGAAAGTAGGGACAGAATTTTATTACTGATAAAGACATTTTCAGTAATCTGTTCTGCTATTGCCCTTGTGTTATTGGTGTATCGTTACGGTTTTTATGTAGATGCACCCATTGAACGAGTAATTTTTGGAACGCTTGATATTGTATTCTTTGCTTTTGCTATCTTTTTTGTTTTTCGTGTCGTTTATGACTCTCATTGGTTAGATTTTTTGCGTAGAAACTGGTTTGAAGCTCTTCTTATTGCTTTTGTTGTTTTTTGTGGTATAATTAATTATTTGCTCAATTTCAGAATAACATATTATTACTTTGAGCTTTTAGGTTTTTCTAATCCAGAACTCTCTAATCAGCATTTTTTGTCAATTTATATGCTCCTTATGATAGGACTTGATTTGACTAGGATTACTACCCATCTCTCAGAAATTAGCTACAAACCTGCTACTACCTTCTTGCTTAGTTTTATTCTCTTAATTTTGATAGGAGCAGGAATGTTGATGTTACCTACAATGACTCCTGGTAAAGATAGTTTGGATACAATTGATGCTATTTTTACGGCTACAAGTGCTTCTTGCGTTACAGGTTTGATTGTAGTGGATACAGCGACAGCTTTTACACTAAAAGGACAAATCGTAATTCTTATTTTGATACAATTAGGAGGAATTGGAATGGTTTCTTTTGCTACATTTTTTGCTAGTTTTTTGACGCAAGGAGTAGGAATAAAACACCAATCTATTATTCAAGATTATTTGAGTAGTGAATCATTAGTTTCTGCTTCCAAACTTCTTCGTAAAGTTGTTTTGATTACTCTTTTTATAGAACTTATAGGAACAATATGTATTTTTTATGCGTGGGACGAAGAACTTTGGGAACAAAGTCAGCAATTTAAGGGTCTTGGAGACAAGATATTTTTCTCCTTTTTTCACTCTGTTTCAGCTTTTTGTAATGGGGGTTTTAGTTTGTTTTCGGGAGGAATGGCAGACCTAAATTATAAGATTGATAGAATGTACAATCTGCATTTTGTGATTATCTGGATTGTAATTTTGGGTGGTTTGGGTTATACTACAATTGAAGATATTTTTTCCTTCAAAAATATAAAAGAACGTTTCGTAAAGCCTTGGAAAAAATGGAATGTAGTAACCAAAATCAATGTATATGCAACTATCGTTTTACTCACTATCGGAACAATAGGTTTTCTTTTATTAGAAATAGAGAAACTAACAGACAGAACAATTATTCAAGCCTTCGTAACAGCACTTTTTCAGTCCATGACAACCCGAACGGCAGGTTTCAATACAATGGATTTTGAAGCTCTTAATCCTGCTACAATTATGATGTGTTTGGTTTTGATGTTTATTGGTGCTGCTTCTGGTTCAACGGCTGGAGGTATCAAAATCACTACTTTTGTGCTTGTTTTTGTAGCTGCTGTAGCAAGTATTAGAAGACAGGAACGTATCGTAATTGCAAACCGAACTATTCCAGACGAGCTTATTCGCAAGGCATTTGCTATCTTTATTTTTGCAATCGCTTATAATATTATGGCTATTTTTCTTTTGCTTTTGGTACAAGAACCCTCCTCACCAAATGACACAAAATTTATTTTGAAGATTATCTTTGAGCAAGTTTCAGCCTTTGCAACCGTCGGAATTAGTATGAACTTGACAAGTGAACTTTCCTTTTGGGGTAAAGTAATTATTATCGCTTCTATGTATTTGGGACGTGTCGGAACGCTTACGCTTGCTCTTGCACTTAGTAATGCCGTCGTTACGAATTCGTATCGTTATCCAAATGCTCACGTAATGGTGGGATAATTAATTTAGATTTTACTTTTGCTTTAATGACCGTTTGGGAAAAGGCAAGCCATTTTAGCTAAGCTGACTTTCAATTCCCTACAAATACATTTATTCATGTCTCAAGATTACGATAAGATAATCAAAGAAAATATTGAGGAAATAATCCTTCCTTTAGCTGAAAAACTGCTCAATATTCACCCAGAAAAATTAGAAGAAATTGCAGATGATTTGCAACGCACTTTAGAACGCAAACCTGACTTTCTGAAAAAGGTAGTACACCAAAATTCTAAGAAAGATTACATTCTTCATATTGAATTTCAAGTGGCAAATGACCTAGAAATGAAATATAGAATGCACGAATATTATGCACTTTTGCATAGAAAATATAAAATTAATGTATTGCAAGTCGTTTTTTATATTGGCGATAAAAAATGTACTATGACTACAAAACTAGATTTGCTCAATTTATCGTTTTCCTATAATTTGTATTCTCTAAAAGATATTAGCTACAAAAAATTCATTAACTCTGACAAACCAGAAGAGGTAATTTTAGCTATTTTGGCTAATTTTGAGAATGAAAAATCTGAAAAAATCATTGAACTTATTTTTGATAGGATAGAAGCCACTACAAAACAAAACCTAGAGCGTGAAAAAATCGTTAAACAGTTAGAGATTTTATCTACATTGCGTAAATTACAATCAAAAATCATTAATCAATTACAACGTATGCCATTTACTTACGACATTAAAAACGATATTCGCTACCAGCAGGGTAGAGAAGAGGAGAGAAAATCAACTATAGTTAATCTAATAGAACTAAATTATACAATAGAAAAAATTGCCGAAATTTTAAATATACCTTTAGAGTCGGTAAAAAAAATAGTTAAGGAATTAAGAAAATAATTACAACGTATGCCATTTACTTACGACATTAAAAACGATATTCGCTATCAGCAAGGTAGAGAAGAGGGAATTGAAAAATCAATAGAAAATTTACTTCTAAAAACTGATTTTACAACAGAGCAAGTAGCTGAAATCTTAAATACTTCTTTGAGTTTAGTAAAAAAAATAGCGAAGAAACTAAAAAAATAATTACAACGTATGCCATTTACCTACAACGTTAAAAACTACCTTTCATAAATGATAAACAAACATCATTTAAACAAAACCACTCATTCAGATTTCTTACAACAGGAGCGAATAGACCCAATTACAGGAGAAAAAATAGAAAAAGGACACACGGTTGTAATTTGTGGGGCTTGTAAATCTGCTTTTTTTATAGAAAGTTGGGAATATTTGGGAGGAATACATTGCAACCAAAAAGAAACACTTCCTCAAATTCCTGTCTCTAAATCATTACAATTAGTTGCAAAACCATTAGAATATTTGCCTTTTTTGTTTAGAAAAGAGTTCTCTTTGCTAGACGAAAAACTAAAAGACGTAAATATTTCGCTGATTGTTTTTGTTTTATTTTTTGCTTTTATTTCTACTTGTCTTATTGGTGTATGGGTAGGAAGTATCACACAGCCATTATTAGGACTTTTATTTATAGTGGGTGTCTTTTCAAGTCTCGGTTTGTACATGAAAAATTCATATGAAAAAGAGGTTTTTAGAATAAAACCAACTCCTAAAGAGAGCTATTATTTGGCTATAAATTCAAAACAACAGTCCATCACAATTAGAAAAAAAGACAAGGTTGAGCAGATCAATTTTACTGATATTACAAAAGTTAACTATTCACTTGGATATCAGAATTATCAAATTTCTGGAAAACATCATCAACACACTCTCTATATAGAAATCAAAACTAAACTAAAAGAAGATAAAGAAATTTATACAGTTATTCACAAAGATGAAATACCACATTGGAGCAAATTTTTAGAAGAGTTGCCTAACAATATACCTGTCTTAAATCAAAAATAAATAAAAATGAATTTTACTCCTCAACTTTTAGAAAATTACTCTCTCTACAAAGAAAAGTTACTTATTTATAGACATTTTCAACCAGAACAGTTCAATGAAGTTTTGTCTGATATAATTAAAGTGCAAAATTCTAACTTTACTAAAAAGAAAATTAGGAGAATCTGCACAAAAAAGACCTATTTATCATCTTACTTTCGGTAATGGAGAAACGCCTGTTTTGCTCTGGTCGCAAATGCACGGAAACGAACCTACGGCAACACTAGCACTTTTGGATATTTTTCATTTTTTGGAAAATCCGTTCACAGAAGAAGATAAGCAGTTGGTAGAAACACTTAAAAATTACTTTACGCTGCATTTTGTACCTGTTTTGAATCCTGATGGAACAGCACTTTTTACTCGTCAGACGGCACAAGGAATCGATATGAATAGAGATTTTTTGAGAAGACAAACGCCAGAAGCGAATCTACTCATTAATTTAGCTGCCAAAATAAAGCCTCACTTTAGCTTTAACTTACACGACCAGCGTTCGAAATATTCTGTTGCCAAAAATCCTGCTCCAACTGTACTCGCTTTTCTTGCTCCTGCTTTTGACAAAGAAACAACTATCAAAAAAGAAGGAATGCGTCGTGAAGAAGCAATGCAAGTAATTTCTATGATGGTAGAAGGACTAGAAACAGAGCTAAAAAAGAATATGGCAAAATACGACGATGAATTCGAACCTCGTGCCTTTGGAGACAATTTTCAGAAATTAGGTTACGGAACAATTTTGATAGAATCGGGTCATTACCCGAACGATTGGGAAAAACAAGAAGTCAGAAAGTATAATTATGCAGCCATTTTGAACGGACTTTTGTCTGTTGCAAATGGATTGGATAAAGATAAATCAATAAAAAGCTACGAAGATTTGCCTTTGAATGGAACACAGTTTTATGACGTAATTTTGAGAAATGTAGAAATAGAGTTTCCACAATTTGCGAAATTTAAAGCAGATATAGCTTTTGAAAGAAATACCAAATTTGACACAAAAGAAAATCAATATGCCTTTCAAAGTAAAATAGTAGATATAGGAGACTTATCAACTTTTTACGGACACGAAGAACATAATTTTGAAGATTATAAAATTGTGATGCAAAGCCAGAAAATAGAATTGGAAAGTAATCCGAATCTAGTTTTGGAGAATGTAGAAAATCCTAAAAAGCGTTTTGTGGTTGTAAATGGGGTAGTTTCTGGGTTGATTTAGATGTGTTAATTACTGGTTCAGACCTCAACACCTGAACCAGTTGATAAATTATTTTTTCTCAATCAAATTATCCATATCTGTATCATCAGAAACTTTCACAGAAACCATATTACTAATTATGGAAAGCAAAACATAAAGCAGAATAATCAAAGGAACTGCCAAAAACTGCAATAAAACAAGCAGAACAACACTTGAAAGAAGAAAAATATAACGAATTTCGTTTCCTTTAAAGGCAAAAGATTTAAACTTTAATGCAAAAAGTGGAAGTTCTGCGACCAAAAGTAAACTCATTACAATTGTCAGGGCAACTAATAAAATCGGATTTAGAATAAAGACAGAGTAAGTAGGATTATGAAGCAAAATAAGAGGAATCGAACCAATCAAAATAGCATTTGCAGGGGTAGGAACACCAATAAAGGAATCTGACTGACGAGTATCGACATTAAATTTTGCCAAACGCAAAGCCGAAAAAATGGCAATTATTAAGGCAATATAAGGCAGATAAGAATCCATAATCGTAGGAACTTGTCCATCAACCAAATCTTGTGTTACCTTTTCCAAACTTGCCGAAATCATAAGTTGATACATAATAAAAGCAGGCAAAACTCCAAAAGTTACACAATCGGCAAGCGAGTCTAGTTCTTTTCCAATAGGCGAACTCACTTTTAATATTCTTGCTGCAAAACCATCTAAAAAATCAAAAATGGCTGAAATTCCGATACAATAAGCAGCGTATTCTAAATTTCCATTAAAGCTAAAAATAATACCGATACAGCCAAAAAATAAATTGCAACATGTCAAGAAATTAGGAATATGTTTTTTCATTCGGATAGTTTTTTGTTTAATGTATAACAGACTTCCTAGTCTGTTGTAATTCTATTTTAATAAACTTTTGTTTGACAATGGTAGTTTAATTATACCATAGTTTCAAAAATGTACAGTATTAATTAAAAAATAAAAATGATAAAAAGAATAATTACACAAGTTTTGTTTTTGATTAGTTTCTTCATTTTAGAAGTAAAATGTAATACCATTTATGCACAAGTATTTTTGCCTGTTGATTTGTCAGAAGACAATTCTGACGACAAATTGCCTGTTCATTCTATTTTCATAGACGAAGATAATCATAAATGGATAGGAACAGAAAAAGGAGTGTATCAAATTGAAGAAGTAACCGAAGAAGCATTAGTAAATGCAAACGAATTTTTGCCAAAAACTTCTATTTTACACATCAAAAAAGTATCAAATAAATTAGAGAGTAAAATTTGGTTTGTTACTTATTCCAATGAAATAATTAGTTTAGACACCAAAACAAACAAACAAGAAAAACAAAGTTTTGATTTTTTGAAAGGTAAAATAATTAGTAATATACTCTTTTCTGATAAAGGAAAAACAGTTTGGATAGCCAGTAGAGGAAATGGGTTGTGGAAAAAAGGAATAAAACTGACTGACAAACCTACAAAAATAGAAGTAGAAAAGAATGATGAAACAATGAATGATATTGTTTTTTTTAATGGAATGCTCTGGGCTGCCACCGAAACAGGACTTTATTATACAAAGAATATTTCTTTAAACGATAAAAAACACAAATTCAAATCTATTTCTGATTTTACGAAGGCAAGTAAAATGATTGTCTATAAAAATCAATTATGGGTTTTGGGATTCGATAAAAAAGATAAAGGAACTCTAAAAACTACAAAAGACGGTAAAAAATGGACGACGTATTCACTTTCAGAGTCTTTTGAATATCAAGTGCCTAATATAATGAGTTTTGATAGTCAAGATAATTTATGGGTTGCTGCTGATAGAGTAGCCAAATTTGAAGTTTTTGGTAGTAAAAAATGGACAGAATTTGGAGAAATACAAGGTTTTCAAAGCAAATCTGCACTTTCTTTAGCTATCGATAAAAACGATAATATTTGGGTAGGAACAGAAGGAAGAGGACTTTTTGTGAGAGTAAATTATCCAGAAGAATTAAAAAATAAAGAAGATAATCAAGTTGCAGAAATTGAAAGTAGAGAACAAGAAATTGAAACTATTGCTTCTTTAGAAGAATTAAAAGAAGAAAAAAATCTATCTGAATTATTAAATACAGAAGAAACCGAAACTATAAAAGGAAAAAAACTACGATTAAAAGTAGAGTTTAAGACTGCCAAAGCTGATATTTTGCCAGAATATGAAGATGAATTGAATGAACTTGCTATCTTCATGGAAAAAGAAACCGAAATAAGAATTTTGATCGAAGGACATACTGCACCTATCGGAAATGCTCAAAAAAATCAAGAGTTATCTCAGCAAAGAGCTGTTGAGGTAAGAAATTATTTAATTGCAAAAGGAATAAGTCAAAACAGAATCAGAACAGTAGGTTATGGCGGTACTCGTCCGATTTCTACAAATAGAGAACAAATGAAGGAAAATAGAAGAGTAGAAGTTATCTTTGTGGATTAGACCTCTCCAGTCCCTCCGAAGGAGGGGAGTAATGAAAAAAGTATTCTCATGTTCCTCTCTTTCGGAGGGGTTAGGGGAGGTCGTTATTTAATTCTAAAATAATAAAAATATGCCTTTTCAACTTCCAAAAAACGAAATTTTACAATCAAAATGGACATTTCATTACCTTTCTCCAGCACAAAATAAGTACAATGGAATTCTTTATCTAACAAAGAAAAATCTGTATTTTGAAGGAAATTTTCAAATAGAAAACCTTAGTGTAAGTGCTATTGAGGGTGGTTTTGTAATTCCTCTAAATGAAATAAATGCAATGGCTACTCAAAAAGTAACGCTTATCTTTAATCAACTTCATATTCAAATGAAGGATAAAGAAGTGCATATTTTTGATAGAGGTGTTTTGCCTGTGGGTGGAATTATGAAGAAAATTAATGAACAGCTAAATGGTAATAAAAATTAATAATAGAACTAAAATGTAACTATGTTTCCCATTCTTTTCTTGCCTCTTCACTCATAAGCAACATAGCAATACTCCAAAACGAAAGAGCTATACTTATTACCATTACAGATACAAAAACTAGAATGTAGGTTGGCTCTTGTGTAGTATCAGTAGATAGTTTATCAATTATAGTAACGCTATAAAATCCGATAAGACCTATACTCGATATACTACTCAAAAATGAAAAAATCTGACTTCCTATTTTATCAAACAAACCTAAAGTAATACTAATCACTAAAAACAAAAAGGGAATCAAAATACTCCAAATAGGAGCTTTAGCAGCTAGAAGAGTAGGAAAAAGCAAAATAGAAAATAAAAGAGAAGTAAGAGCAACAATACGATTAGGCTTCCAAAAGGTAAATAGATTCTGTTCTTTCTCACTTCCTAAAAAGTCTGAGTCCAAAGAATCATTATAATTTGTAACCTTTATTTTAGAGTGTGATAGTTTGGAAAAAGCTAATAGAAAGAAGAATGTTGCGGGTGTAAGACCAAGAGTTATTACAATCATACTACCTGTTGATTGAAAATTACCCGTACTCAAAATTGTGGTGGATACTAGTAAAAAACCTAATGAAACAGTATAGGTAATCAATTGTGAAAATTGTGAAAAAGAAGTTTGCCAACTCACAAAACCACAGAAAGAAACAAAACCGATGCAAACTACTATTGCAAAAGATAAAAATTCTTTCCTTTCGTAAACTGAAACAAACGAAAAAACTCTTTGGTCAATAAGTAAGAACAAGAAAAAAAGGCTAAAGCAGAATAAACTTACCGATAAATGTAATAAAGAAACTGCTGAATGTATAGGTTTATTAGCTATCATATTTTGAGAAATTAAACAAGAAAAGCATTCTATTCTAACTATAAGAATAAAATGCTTTTTTGTTTGATATTTACTTAAAATTATTTTTTAGAAAATAGCCATTCTTTAGCTACTATTCTATCTTCAAAATAACCAATCTTGAATTTATTGTTGATTGCCATAAGTGATTTAAGAAGTACTTGAGCAGCTATTCGCTGAAAAGTTGTACTTGATTTTACAACAGCTACTTCAAAATTTTCTCCTAATTGCTTTTGTAGCATTGGCATAAACTTCAAAACTAACCAAGCTCTTGACCTAGAAGAAATATTACCTACATTTTCTTGAGTAAACAAAACTTTTGTATAACCGTGTGTTTTTTCTCTATCTAAGAGAAGCAGAAACACCTCTTTATATTCTTCTTCATTTATATCGCCTTCCATTTTAATAAGAATATATCCCTCTTTGTTATTGACATAGGAGGTAATGGATTTATCAGGACTTTCATAAAAAGGCATCATAACAGTATTGCAGTAATTTGGGACATTTTGATTTGTAGTAAAAGAACGAAATTTCTTCTTGTTTATCAAAAAGTAACCAAGAATTTTAGTGTAAAATTTATTTTTTATTTCTGAATAATTACTTTTCGGGTAATAATTCCTTTTTGAGTTTGGATTTTGATTAGATACATTCCATTTGAAGGTGCTTTTAATGCAATATCGAAGCTAGAAATAAATGTGTTTGGAATGTCTTTTTTATAAACTACTTGACCTATAGAATTATACATCTCAATAGATTCTACTCTCAAATTCTGTGTCTCTAAAGCTAAAACTACCCTGATTTGGATTTGGATATAGATTTACTAAATCGTCTATATTTTCATCTGTTCCCAAAACACCATCAGATGACAAAATTACTGAAATTGCATTTGAATAATTCTGACCTCTATTTGTCAGATAGGAAACCCAATCGCCATTTGCTTTTCTCTCCCAACCTTTTCCTTCTTGTTTCTTTTCAGTAAAAATACTAAACGTATTTTGGCTTTCATCTTCTAACTCTACACCAATAAAAAACTCTTTAGGAGCATTTTGCGGCTCATCAAAAATAATTCTCGTAAATTGTCTTCTCTCAAAAATATCTTTATTTATAAGCGAATAAGCAACTTCTTGACGATACAATTCTGTATTTGGCTTTCCTTCTTCATCTACCGACCACAGTATTATATCAAAAGTTTTTTCTAAATCAGTAATAGTAGCATCTGCAAAGAAAATATCAACAGCATGTATTTTATTACCTGATTCAATGCCATTAAAAAACTCAGCTTTACTTGTCGTAATTCCTCCATCGTGTCCTGCTAAAGGTCGTCTATTGAGTAGTTCGTTTCTTAGATTTTGAGCAGTAATATTGGTTAGTTTTTGTCCTTTAATTACTTTTATAGCATCTGTTTTGGTGCGTTGTATCGTACCTATTGGATTAGAAGATTTGAGCGTAACATCATAAGTTCCCTCTTGAGTAAATGAAATTTGAGGTGAAATACCATTTGCTTCTAAAGTTGTATTTCCACCTTCAATAGTCCAATTAAAATCTATCCCAAATTTAGTAGTAGAATATAAATTAGCCTTTTCAGAAAGTAATAATAATGGATAACTAATATCAAAATCTACAACAGGAGGCTGCAAATCAATAACTGGACGAATACGCAAATTATCCAAATACAAATTATTATTATTAGCTCCTATATTTTCAAACTTTACTTGAACAAAACGACTTGCATCTTTTACTTCTATATAAAAATAATGTGTTTTCCACTCACTAGCCGAAGGACTAAAAGAATTAATTCTGTTATTAGCTGTTTTGAGTGCATCTCCTCCCTCTTTCCAAATTGTGGTAAACTTATCTCCTCCGTCAGTTGCGTAAGAAATTCGTAATGAATCGGAAGCTCTACTTTCATTATAGGTATAGGCAACATCAAAACGTACTTCGAAAACACGACTAGTTGGCGTTCGAATAAAAGGAGAAATAAAAGCTAAACTGGTTTCACAAGCACGAAAATCTCTATTCGGAACAAAGGCAGAGTAATCACTTGCACCATACGCACCCTCTGAGGAAAGTCGCCAATTTACAATATCTGTTCTTTCAATACTCCAGCCTCCTTGTGTAAAATTTCTTTCTTCAAAATCCAATAGGGTTTCATTCAGAGCCGTTATATTTTCATCTAATACAGCAAGTAAAATACTTCTTGATTGCTGATTTCCGTCTTTACTTTTTACAGTTAGGGTAGCCGTAAAATTTCCTTGATTTGGATAAGTAATCGTCGGATTAATTTCGGTTGAAGTAGCAGGGTTTCCACCTTCAAAACTCCACTGATAACTCTCAATTTCTTTGTTTCCTGTCGCTACGGATTGATTTGTAAATTGAATAGTTCCACT
Source organism: uncultured Cytophagales bacterium (assembly GCA_963761725.1). Lineage (GTDB taxonomy): Bacteria > Bacteroidota > Bacteroidia > Cytophagales > Bernardetiaceae > Bernardetia. The sequence continues at coordinate 117,025 of CAVXHP010000009.1, forward strand.
TTTGATAACCTGTGTTTGGGAAGGTGAAAAGATAGCAAATAATTTGTCTTCTATGGGTTCAGCAACTTTAGAAGCTAAAAGTTCTTTTCTACGAGGCGAAATAGCTAAAACAGCATGCATGCGTGCTACTTGGTCTTTTGTGAAAAGTGTCATACAAAAATCATCTGTATATTCCATAAAGTTCTGTGTCATAACTATTTTACCTGCTTCACATGAAGGCTCATTTAGTTTACATCTTCGTTGCCGAACATTTGTATTGGGAGTATCAGCACAAAAATCATCCGTTGCACAGCTCAATTCTTCATCTCCCCAAGTATGCATAAGACCAAAAAAATGACCTACTTCGTGTGTAGCCGTACGACCCAAGTTAAGCGGCTCACCATCAATAAGTTGAGGAATGCCTGGCGTTTTGGCTATCGAACCAAAATTGTTATATCTTACCACAATTCCATCTGTATCTGCTCCTTTGGCTTCCTCTCTAATACCATCTAAATCAGAAAGAATGGGAAATTGTCCATAACCAGGATCAGTAAGATTAGTAACCCAAATATTAAAGTAATTATCTGTATTCCAAACAGTTGTAGGTTTTGCATATACATCAAAAGTAGTAGTATTCCAAGAAGTAAGACAACCTTTCGAACGAGTAATTCCTACTTCTGAAAGTGGTCTTCCCTCTGGGTCAATGGTAGCCAGAACAAATTCGATACTGGGATTAGCAGCTACATCTTTAAAAACAGGTAATGTTTCGTCTCTATTCGGATTTCTGAAATTAAAGTCTTCATTCAATACTTCTATTTGTCCATAAATTTGTGCTGCTGAAATATTAGTTCCTTCTCCTATTTCTTCTCCGTTGTGAATTACGTGAACGATAATAGGAATTCTGTAAGTAGATTCTGTTTTTTGGATTTTATAAAGTAGTGGATTATTTTTTACTTCTTTTCTTTTCTGAATAACATAACTATTCAATCTTTTCTCAAAGGCTTCGCTTCCAGCTACTTTTTCTTTATTGTTTTGATAATACTCTGTCTCCGAAGTCTGACAAGTACGCTGCGAAAAAGCAGTAGAATAAGTAAATAATAAAAGGTTATTTATTAGAATGAAATAAATAAGAAATGTAGATAAGGAATTAGTTTTCATCGCAGCTATGTTAGAAATATCAAAAGTAAAGCAAAATATCATATAGTAAAAGTACAAAAATTAAATAAAACTAGAATGCCTTTTTGATACTTCTGTAATGAGGACTCAACTATTTTAAAATTGGTTGCATTAGATTTTTAAAGTATCAAACTAATTACTTTCCGTTCCCAACATTTGACGCATGACTCGTTTTTCCAAACTAATAAGAGAAGTATCACTTGGAGCAAGCAGAAGAGCTTTCGAAATGTTTTCATAGGCTTGTTTTTCTCTGTTTCTATCCAACAAATAGAGCGTTTGTTGCTTCATTTTATTGACTTCCAACTTTACATATTCATCCAAAACTTCAAGTTGTGTTTTGATTAAGGTAGGATTATAACCCGTAGAATCAGCTTGTTTATAATACGTATAGGCTTCTAAAAAACGTTTGTTCTTAAATGCTTTTTCTCCTTCTATTAATAAATTAAAGAATATTTCCTTTTGTGGAATAATAGTTTGTATATCTTTTATTTCTTGATTTACTTGTAGTGTTTGAAGAGAATCAGCAAAATCTAATGAAATGGTATAATTCTTTAGAGCTTCTTCATACGAAGTAGAAGATTTTTGATAATTCGCTGTCTGAAAATAATTTTGAAATTTTAATGCTTTTTCTTTTTCAGTCGTTCGGATTAGAGAATCTTGAGCAGTTTCTAATGCTGTAAGTTGTGCCTTATTTTTCATATTTAGAGAATGCACCCAAATACCCAAAGCACAAGCTCCCAAAAGTGCGATAACAGAAAGTGTAAGAAGAACACGTAACCTCAAAATAGTGTTTTCCTGTTTCCTTTTTTGTGCATTGACAGACTTTACACTCTCAAAAATAAAATCTTTTTGGATAGATGTAACCATCGGAATTTTTTGATGGTGGTTTGATTCCTCTACCCAATTTTCTGCTATGGCAAGTTCATTCCCTCTCAACAGAAAAGCATTATTTCTTTCATAATTATTCCATTCTATTGCCTTTTGTTGGTATTTTGAGTGTTTTTGAGTGTGTTCTCGGTCTGTATTTAGCGTTCTTAGAAGTTCTCTAAATTGCTGTCCATTATCTGTTGTATCATTATTTATTAAATCATTTTTGGAAAAATCTATCCATTGAATATGACTGGGAAAATAATCAGGCATTTCTTTTACAGCTTGAAAGCGAACCAAAATAATTCGTTTTCCCATCGAAATAGCATGCAAAACTTCCTCTTTACAATAAGGCGAAGAAATAGAAGCAGGCGAAAGAATAAACAAGAAATTATCCGAAGTTTCGATACCATTTTTTATCTCCTTTCCAAAATCCGAACCTGCAGGAATAGATTCTTGGTCAAACCACGTAGTTCTGCCATTGAGTTGAAGTTCTTCATTGAGCCAGCGAGCAAAATCGCCATCTGTACGAGAATAGGAAATAAAAACTTCACTACTAAGCATTCCTATTTTGGCGATGCTTTCTTCAATAAACTTTTCGTGTAGTTTTGTAGGCGTATTTAATTTTGTAGCATTTGTACTACTTCCTTGTAATTTTCCTTGAGTGAGCCATGTTTGTGCTTTTTCTAAATTATGTCCACGCAACAGAATGGCATCGTTTTGATGTTGTTCTTCCCATTTCAAAGCCTGTGAAAGATAGCGTTTATGATTTCTGTAATAGTCGTAATTATCCTCAATTATACAAATAAGCTCATTCAAATCTTTTTCAAAATCTAAGTTATTTGTAAAATTATCATCTGTTCGGTTGTCTGTCAAATCAATATAAGAAGAATAAGAAACAAGAGAACGCAAAGCCTCTGGTAATTCTTCTTTATTGACCTGTTTTGCCAACACTATAATTATTCGTTTGTGAAAAGTAAGTGCAAAACGAAGCTCTCTAATACATTCCGAATTTTTGATGGAGGAAGGCGAAAGCACAAAAGCAAAATTATCGGCATAGGCAATTTGCTGTTTTGTTTCCTCTATATAATTCATAGTATCATCATTACTATTACTAATACTATTACCAATACTATCAGTAGTATTACTATCAAAGGCTTTTTGAACTCCTTTTTGCAATGAATTATCTGGCAAAACAACCGTTATTCCAGCTTTTATAAGTCCTCTGTGTATTTTTTGGGTTTCTTTTTTGTCTTGATTATCAAAACACAAGAAAATTTCTGACATGAGATTATCAGCATTTTTCTTTGATTCTGTGATAAATTCACTCTGCAAAACCGAAGGCGAACAAGGAGGTTGATTGGGTGCAACAAAATCATAAGTAAGCCATTTTTGAGCTTCCTGTCTTTCTTTTCCTACCAACAAAAAAGGTGTTTGCCTTCTATGATTTTCCCATAAAAGAGCCTTTTGAAGTAACTCTGTATGTAAACGAACATACTCTTTTTGATTTTCAAGGACGGTTACAATTCTCTCAAAACTGTCTTCAAAATTATCAATATCTTTTCCAAAAACAGGTATTTGATTTTCTTTATTTTTGATAAATTCTAATTCTTGATGTCTTTGCCAACTGTTCTCATAGGTAAGTTGCCAATTATAAAGCTGATTAATGTGGTCTTCCGAAAGCTGCTGACGAGCGTGTACCCAATCGGTTTTTCCCAGAAGTTCATGCGAACGGTTGAGAACATCTCTTTTTGAGAAAATAGGCAAAACTTCCATTCCATTGGCTTCATAAAACTGAACCAAAACGCTACGTTCTTGATACGATAGAGGCTCATCTTTTACATCAAAAATTACGCTTTGGTCAATGGGAATAATTCGTTTTCCTAGTTTTTTGGCGTATTCCAATTCTATCAAACAATAGGCAGAAGTAAGGCAACGAGGAGCAAGAATAAGGATAAAATTATGAGCCGATTCGATGCCATGAGAAATGCGTTTTGAGTAATCATCACCATCAGGAATATTGACTTTATCAAACCAAACTTCATAATTTTGTAGCCTTAAAGATTGATACAACCTTCCCACAAAGCCTAAACTTTCTCTTCTTCCATACGAAATAAAGGCATCTTTAAACATAAAAAATAAAGGGATTTGAGATTTTGATTGAATTAGAATTTAGCTAAAATACTAATTTTTATCTTAAATCAACCCAAGAAAACAAATTTAATCCACCCATTTAAAAAAACGTTCCCAACGCACTCTTGCCCAATTTTTTATTCCATCGGCTGGCGTTTCGGAGTGATAGATTACTAGAGGAGTTCCGATAAGATGGTCTTCTGGAACCAGTCCCCACATACGAGAGTCTGATGAGTTATGACGATTATCTCCCAAAACAAAGTAATAATTCTGCTTAAAAATATAACTCTCAACTAATTTTTTATCTATAAAAAGCTGATTGTCAATTATTTCTACATTTTTATTGTACTCATACTTCTTTATTATATCTTCATACAGAAGTAACGTTCCTTCGTGCATGGCAATTGTATCACCTTTTTTGGGAATATAATACAAACCAAAATAATCTCTATTCCAACCTAATTTTTTGCTATTTTCACTCATAGATTTATCAGAAATATCATTTTGTTCGAAAAATTTTGGTGTAATTTCTTCTATTCTCCAATCTTTTCTCAACTCATTGGCTTGCTGGGAATTAGTATAAAGTAAATAGGTCTTTATTTTTGGTACTTCCGTAATTACTTCTTCTACTTTCTTATTTCTACCTTTTTTTCTTTTTCCATTCTTAAATTTTTTGATACGTTTTATTTCTTTGGGTTCTGTTTCTATTTCTTTCCAAGTCTGTACATCGGTGTGATGAAAAACAGCTTCTGGTTTTTGGCTCGTCTTGACAATATAACTAAGTTGCATATCAGAAGCATTGGGTTGCCATTCTCCATTTCTAAAAACATTTTGATGTATAATCTGAATTCTATCACCCGCTACACCTACGCAGCGTTTGATGTAACACGCTTTATCTTGAATATTCAAAGCACTATCTAAGGGATAATAAAATATAATTACTTCACCAGCTTCTACTTCTCTTAGCTTGGGTAATCTATCTGGCAAAAAACCAAAAAAATCAATACTAAAACCTGCTTTTTTGGTAGCAAAACTTTGTTTTTTGTGAGGAATTTTTGCACCAAAGGGAAGTTTGTTACAGATAATTTTGTCTCCACGCAAAAGCGAACCCTCCATAGAGGAAGTAGGAATAACAAAGTATTCTAAGGCAACCTGTTTCAAGGCGAGTAAAGAAACACAGATGAAAAAGAGAATATAAAGGCGAAACCACCACTTTTTGGATTTGAGACCCAACTTTTTAATTTTTATGATTTTCATAGTAATTTATAGTGATTTATAATTATAATAAGTAAGCAATTTTTAGCAACCTTTTGGGTAGAACAGAATTTTTATTTTTATCAAATCTTCATTGAAATACGGAAGGTATTCTACTGTTTATTTTCAAGATTTATTATCTAAGTAAGCAGTTGCACAAAACACGCCATAAATTTTAGAATAGTAAACTAGAATTACTTTTAATTCACTTTTTATAGAATAAATTAACTCTATTCAAAATAATAAATTGCTTTCATGTTTATAGGCAAAATTTTATTTTGTTCCTTCATTTTTTTAAAAGTCTATTTTTGTGAAGTATCTTATTTTTAGTATCTTAAAACAGATTCAAGAATTATATTGAATTTAATTAACAAAATACTACCAAATTTACTTTCAAAATTTCTACAAGATGTCTAAAACTAAAATTTTTATTGTTATTTTCTCTGTCCTACTCTTGACTGGAGGAAGCCTTTTTGGATATGAATATTTCACTAATGAAAACAGCATTGAAAAAGCGGATGCTTTATATAATGAAGGGAAATTTAATGAAGCTAGTGTTATTTACGCAAAAGTTAAAAACAATGGAGTTTTCGAAACGCATAATTCTGAAGCCTGGAGAGGAAAATATGATATAGAGCGAATACAAAAAGATGTTCTTCCCACTTTAAAACGAGCAAAAAATGGATTGGTAGATGGTAACACAGACTCATTGACAACGGCCTACGCTTATCTGAAAATTATAGATATGAATAAAGGTGGTTACAGAATAATACCTACTTCATTGGATAAAGAAATTACGACAAACCAGAAATTAGCAAAAGATAAAATACTTACTCTAGCCAAAAAAACTGAAACTCAAAACCCAGCAAAAGCCATAAAATTATATTCTGTTTTTAGTTATCTGGAAGAAGAATATAAAGATTCTCAAAAAAGAATAAAATCACTCAATAAACCTGCTTTTTTACAGAAATATAATGAAGAAGACTATTTAGCAGCTCTTCAATTTTATAAAGCAATAGAAGATATAGACAAAGTAAAATACAAAAATGAGCTGAAAGAACCTCTAAGTCATAGCCGACTAGAAACGGCTAGAAAATACAAAACCTCTGCTCTGAGTTCATACATGAATGGTGATATATCTGCTTTAGAAAATATTACTAATATTCTTTTAGCAGTAGATTCTACCAGTAGTTATGATGATGCAGCCAAAACAGAACTTGAAAATCTAAATCAAGAAGTAGCTTATCAAATGGGAATAGAAGAATACAAAGCAGGAAACTTAGACGAAGCAATTCATTTCTTTGTTCAAATTCCTACAAACTCACCTTATTATGATGATTCAAAGCAGAAAATAAATGAAGTTTCTGAAAAATTAGAAAAAGAACACAACAATTCTTCCTTAACTAAAAAAAGAACAGAAGCATATAATGAAGTCAAAAAACAACTTTCTCCTTATTTGAATGATAAACCTTCTTATTCTGTTATTTTGTCTAAGACAGAAGAAGCAAACAAAAAATTTCAATATACAATTGTATATCAAAATGGCTCTACTCCCACTACAAAAGCAACTGATTTTTTGAAAGTAAGCGATAGTACTTATGAGTTCTTTTTAGATGATGTAGGAATGGAAATTTTATCTAATAAAGGACAACAAATAACACAAGCTGGTTATAGCAACTATGTGGGAAACTCTGAATATGGAACATGGAAAGAAAATGATGAGGGTTCTTTTTGGAAATTTTATGGAAAATATGCGATGTTGAGTACACTTATGAATTCGAATAGAATTTATAGAGATGATTACAGAACTTACAATCGCTATTACAGAACCTCTAGCCGTCCTTATTACGGAAGTGTGTATGTTCCTTTGAGATCAGCAGTCAAACAAACACCACGTTTCCAACAAACAGTAGCTAATCGCTCTCAAAAAAGCTGGTTTTATGCCAAAAGTGTTCCTTCTCGCTCTTCGAAAAGCACAGCTAGTACAAGTAGTAAAAGTTGGTATTATGGAAGGCAGCCTGCAACTCGCAGCTCTTATACAAGCACTTCAACAGCCTCAAATCGTAGCACTTTCGGACGTTCTAGTTCTACTGCTAGTCGTGCAAATAGTGGTTATCGTTCTAGCAGCTCATCAAGTTCTGGTCGTTCTACTGGTTATCAATCTAGTTCTAGTAGTTGAAGTTCTAGCTCTTCCCGAACTACTCGTTCTAGCTCGTCCTCTTCTCGTTCTCGTTCCTCTTCATCAAGGGGTGGAAAGTAAAAAATAGATTTTTATTTTCTGTCTTTCAAAAACATAAGTAAAAAGTTTATCGTTTGTAGTATCAAATCCTTAATGTTTTTATTTTTTTACTAAAGTATTGATGTTACGCAGTTTGAAAGCCGTCGGTGGGACACCGACAACGGCTAGAAATACGGATTATGCCTAACTTTTGCCGTTGTTGGTGTCCCCACCAACGACAAAGATGCACTAGATTTAAACGTTTTGCGTAACATCAATAAAATATTCTATTCCAATTATTCAGAAAATTATGACAAAATTAAAATCATTTTTTAGCTTATCTATTTTATTTAGTCTTTTGCTTTTCTTAGGAGCGTGTGATAAAGATGGAAATATTAATATTTTTTCTATTGAAGAAGACCTCAAAATTGGTTTTCAAGTGGCTACAGAAATAGAATCTGACCCTTCTGTAATTGTTCTTAATGAAAATCAATATGCACAAGCCTATTCCTATATCAGAAACATTACTAATAAAGTTTTGGAATCTGATGATATTCGTTATCGCACAGAATTTCCTTGGCAAGTCAAGATTATTCAAGATGATAATACATTAAATGCTTTTTGTGCTCCTGGTGGATATATTTATGTTTATACAGGACTGATAAAATACCTAGACACAGAAGATCAGCTTGCTGGAGTAATGGGACACGAAATTGCACACGCAGACAAACGCCACGTAACTGATAATATGACAAGAGCGTATGGTTACGAGACACTTTTGGCTGTTTTTTTTGGAAATGACCAAGGACAGCTTTCAGAAATAGCAAAGGGGTTGGTAAATCTTAGTTATAGCAGAGGTGCAGAACGTGAAGCCGATGAGTTTTCGGTAAAATATTTATGTGATACAGAATACCAAGCTAATGGAGCAGCAGGATTTTTTCAAAAAATTATTAATGAAGGACAAGGTGCTGCACAACCAGAATTTTTGAGTACGCATCCAAATCCAGATAATAGAGTAGAAGCAATCAACAATAAAGCAACAGAAGAAGGATGTAGTATTACCCCAAGTGGAAATAATTACGCAGCTTTTAAGGCTCTGCTTCCTAGATAAGAAGCAATTAAAAATTCGGTAGTCTATAACAAGTAATGCTGTAAATAAAAAATGGAACACAGATAACACAGATTGAACGAATAAAACACAGATTTTTAAAATTGCAGCATTACATCTTTAACACTACCAAAAATTCCTTATTAATTCATTGTAGTAAGGATTTTTTCAGTAAGAGTAATTCGAAATTATCCTGTATTTATCATATAAATCACTCGCTAATCAGTTACGGTATTTTCAAAAAAAGTAATTTGTATTTATCTGTATTCGAAATCCTATCAATCCTACTAATCCTTTACCAATCATTTACGTGTTTTCAGAAAGGAAATTGCAATTTATCCTGCTTTTTATCATACAAATCATATAAATCACTCGCTAATCAGTTCCAGTATTTTCAAAAAAAGTAACTCGTATTCATCTGTATTCAGAATCCTATAAATCCTACTAATCCTTTACCAATCAGTTACGGTATTTTCCAACTAAAAGAAAAACATACACCCAAACCCAAGGAGATAAATAATGTCCTACACCTAGAAAAAAATAAGTTCCTGCGTGAAAACAAATACCTATGAAAATCAAAGTAAAGCTACTATATTTATTTTTAAGAAGAATAAGCATAAAACTAATTTCCCAAAGAATTGTAAGTATAGAAAGAAGTGTAATAAGAAAAGGGTAATGTGATAAATTTTGACCTAACTCGGTGGGAGAATTTTGTAAATAACTAAGTAGTGCATTTCCATTAATCCATTCTAAGCCACCAATAAATAGTTTTTCAAGTCCAGAAGAAGTATAAATAAGTCCAATAGCTAAGAAAAGCAGATAATTTTGAGGAATTAAATCAGTGAGTTTGGATTGGATAAAGTTACTCCGATAAATCCAACAGGGAAACAGAATACAAACCCAATTCCAAGTAGCATACGTATGTTCTATTTTTCCAAAACCGTACAAAAATCCTTGTAGATAAATAAATAATACAGAACTGATAGTTACACAAAGTACTACTACTATTTTTATCAAAAAATTATTCCTAAAAAATAAGGAAAGCAAACACAAGCTAATTCCTATTCCAGTTATGATTTTGAGAAAAATGAATGAGTTTGCTAGAAAAGAAAGCGAAGGAAAAGAAGGCGATAAAAATTTATAAAATGAAATAGATTCATGCAGAACAGCTATTTGAGAGTATTGTGTCAGTATTTCTAGCCAATCTTTAGAAAGTAGAATATTGGAAACTAAAAAATAGATAATCAAAAAATACTGTCTGTTTTGTGTTACTTTTTCAGAATAAACAGAATAATTAATAAAAAATACTCTTGCTTTTTGATAGAATTTTGGAATAAAGAAAAGAGAAAAAATAGAACTTACAAACAAAAATCGAATAGCTATTTGGTCAGATTTTGTAATAAAAAAAGAAGCATCAAAACGATATTTTTCTATTTTTAGGCGTGGATAGATACTTTCTACAAAATTTGAAAACCAAGTAGCAGAATTAGAATTAAAATAATCTATCGTATAATTACGAATCCAAAACCAATACAAAATCTGAGACAAAAGTATCAAAAGAATGATAATCCAAAATCTATATTTTTTTCTAAAAACTTTGATGAAATTCATTATTTTAAACTTAATTTGAAAACACACATATAGAATCTAACTCATTTTTTGAGCCTTCATTTTTTATTACATGATACCATTTCCACTTTAGTTTTTCGTTCTCCTTTAAATTTTCTTTCTTCCTTATTATTCCATCAAAAACGGTTATAAAATCAGCGTGTTTATTTTGATAATGGTGTTTCCGAACTTGCATCTCAAAGGCGTTTGCATTAAGAGGAATACTTGTAGGTCTTAATTCTTTATATTGATTATTCATTTTATAAAAGATATAAAATTTTTCATATTGTGCCTTGTGTTTTACAGGCTCTGCAAACATTCCAAAACGATGAAAAGGATAAACGTCTTTTAAAAATATAAAAGGAAGAATAATTCCAACAAGAACCAAAATTAGTATAATCTTTTTGTAGAGCATAGACTTCTTGAAATTAAATTTTTCAATAAAAACCTAAGGGTCAAATCAAATATACATAATTATTATCCAAATGTATTTTGAAGATATTTTTCAAAAACTGAACTTCAAATTTTCCATTCTACTATTTTTTTCTAAAATTTGTGAATAAATTTGCCATATTTAATGAATGAAGCACAATAAAAAGGCACTTTAAACATTATTAATACAAGGGAAATTATATAAACGGTTTTTGTGTATATTTGTAACCTTTGTAAGTAAGCATTTTCAAAAATGGAATTAAATTTTTAGAAGTTTAATAAAATTTTGCTTGAAATTTGCAAGATTATAAAAGTAAAAACAGAATTATAATTAGAAATTATAGTTAGAAATTATATAATTAGAATAGGTTACCAAAAAAGTAGATTTTGACAAAACTTTTTCCCAAAACAATTTAGAAAATACTAATACAAAGCAATTTATTGTTTTTTATTGAATCCAATAGAAATCCAATACAATTTAAAAAGATTATAATACCACGCATTATGGCAAAATTGAGTTTTCAGTTCAGCGCATTACTTATCCTATTTTTAGGATTAATGCTAGGAGGGTGTAACAAAAAACCACCAACAAGCACCGACCCAGGTAAGAAAAGTACAGCTACAGGAGTAGCTTTTGGTAAGAAAAAACCAAATGGCGAAGAAGGTGGCTTCAAGGTAGAAAAATTTAAAGGACAGCCTGCTGGTCCAAACCTTGTATTTATTGAAGGTGGTCGCCATATTTTGGGTTCTTTTGAAGAAAACGTAGAGATGACGGCTTCTGATAACCTTGAAAATACAGTAACTATTAAGTCCTTTTATATGGACGAAACAGAAATTGCAAACATTCACTGGTTGGAGTATATGCACTACTTGTTGCAAGACTCTTCTCAACAAGCCTATGAAGAATCATTACCAGATACGACAGTTTGGTCTGCCGAATTAGCTTACAATGACCCTTATGTTGATCATTATTTGCGTTATCCTGGTTTCCGTTATTTCCCTGTTGTGGGTGTTTCTTGGAAACAAGCAAGTGATTATTCACTTTGGCGTACAAGTATGGTAAACAATGGTTTGGCAATGAAGAGTGGTAAAAAAGAAGTAAAAGAATTAGCTAAAAATGGCGAACGTATTCCATTAGAATCAGGTGTAGTATTACCTGGCTACCGTCTTCCTACAGAAGCAGAATGGGAATATGCAGCCAAAGGCTTAATCGGAACACAGTATTTAGATGAAGCACAAGATTATGCTCGTCTTTATCCTTGGGATGGTCATTCACTTCGTAATCCTTACGGAAAACAAATGGGTCAGTTTTTGGCTAACTTCAAACGTGGTCGTGGTGATTATGCAGGTATTGCAGGTGCATTGAATGACGGTGCAATGATTACAACTTGGATTTATTCGTATCCACCAAATGATTTTGGTCTTTATAATATGGCTGGAAATGTAAACGAGTGGGTTTGGGATATTTATCGTCCTGGTTCATTTGAGGATTTTGGTGGTGAGCCAAACGCAGATTTAAACCCTATTCGTCGTAATGACTTCTTAGATAAATCTGAAGATTATGACTTTGCTAATTTTGAGACACTTATCAATAATCACGTTCGTATTTATAAAGGTGGTTCTTGGAAAGATGTAGCGTATTGGTTAGCTCCTGGTACTCGTCGTTATATTGAAGAAGATTCTTCTACTTCTCATATTGGTTTCCGTTGTGCAATGATTCGTGCCGATAGCGATAATTAAAATATAGATTTAGAAAACAGAAAATATATACTAAAAGCCTTTTACTTTAAAAGTAAAAGGCTTTTTTTGTGAATATATACACAAATGAATTTTGGAATTATTTACATTTATCTAATTCTGAACTCAATTAATCTAGTAAATGAATTCATTTGACGAAAAAACAATAATTGTCTATTTACTTATCAACTCTCGGTATTTACTTTGTAGCTAAACTTACAATAAAACCTATATCGAAAGCCCTATACCCTCCCTTAAATGCTAAACTCTACTCAAAATAATTTGTCAATTAATAAGCTAACAGAAGAAAAAATTCATATTGTAGATTTATCACTCAAAGTTCTGACTTTTGATTATTTACTGCGTTGGATTTCTTTGGGTAGCTATCGGTTGATATTTGGAGAAAGTGTGAAGGGTTCGCACTTAGTTTTCTTTTTCTCATTACAGTTATTGATTGTTTTTTTTACACTAGGTTTTGCTTTTTGGAGAGAATATATATATCGTGTAAATAGTAGCAACGAGCAATCTGTGCCAGATTCAATTGAGCTTATTTGGAAGCAATTTTGGGAATTAATTAGTGCAAAACGGAATTACGAAATAGTAGGCTCTTCGTTTTCAGTGCTTTTGCGTTTCTTCTTTGTCGTTACTTTTACCTATATGGTTATTTCAGCCTCTTTTGATAAAATAGTATTTGAAGGATATAAAGCAAATGTAATAGGTTTTGTAGGAGTAATTTCTTTTTTCGCATATGGAATTTGGATGTATTTTATCTCCCATATCAGTGTTCCTGATTCAGAATTTCGTCCTATACAATCTTTTATTAGTGCCGCTAGTCGTAGAAAGGGAAATCTATCAGAGTTGTTAGAATCTGATTTGGAAGCACATAGAATGGGTGAAATTGATAACAATCCAATAGATACAAACGATACCGAAATTTTGGAAATAGAAGGCGAGGTAAGAAATCTCATGAACCGAGTAGAAGCCTATATTTTGGAGAGTGTAATGTTTGGAGCCCTTACTTTTTCTGGTTTTTTGACGATTATTGCATCAGATACAGATAGACTTAACTATGTCAGTATGCGTCGCTTTGGTTATAATATTGTAGAATTTGTGCTTGACTTAATTGTCTTTGAGTTCAAACGATTAGAAGAATATCATATCTTTAGTACAGACCCAGAGCATTTGCTTGTTTTGATAATGTTTCAAACGGTTTTGTGTGCTTTGTTTTTTCTGATGGTAATTGCAGCACGATTAAAATTCAGTAAGACCGCCGAACAGATTGATAACACAGTCAGGCTTGCTCGTTCTTATAATGATAAGGAAGAAGAAGTATATATTCTCAAATTACAAGCTCCTCAAAACATGCTCCTCAATAAGCGTTTGATTGTCTTGAATCGTAAAATTTCTCAACTTGTTTTGCAAGCTGCTGACCTTATTAAGGAAATAAATCCTGTTATTGCTTATATGAGTTTTCTTAGAAATATGGGTGTTCTGTTCTTTCTTTTTATTATTATTACTAGTTTATTGTTTTTTAATACTGCAGTAGCTATTTTCTTTGGTGCAATGTCTCTAACTGCTTATGTTTACAAACAATTTGATACGTGGTATCGTCAAAAACGTATGCAACGAATTATTAATCAACATCAAGGCGTTCAGAATCAAAAACCCAGTATTGAGAAAAGAGAAAAAGAAGTGAGTATAATTTGATATAAAATATAATTTTGATAAGATGAAAAAATATGCAGTTTTGATAGGGTTTTTCTTTTTGCCTTTTTATTCTTTCTCACAGTCCAAATTAGAAATAGAAAAGCAAATAAATAAAAGTGAAGCTCCTCTATCTGCTCAAAAATTTGTAGACTCTTTAAATCTTTCTTCAAAAGTAAGATGGTTTGTTGAACAAAATCATACTACCAAAACCTTTGAAGCCAAAACAAACGATAGAGAAAAAAAATATAGTATAGAATTCAATAGCTTGGGAAAAATAGAAGATATAGAATTAGTAATTGAATGGAATCAAATTCCTCTTTCTACTCAAGATGAGATTTGTCAAAAACTAACTACTAGTTTTGAAAAATTTAGAATCAAAAAAATTCAAATTCAATATAGTGGAGAAGAAAAAAAATTAATTAATTTCAGAACCAACACAGAAAATCTGACTATTAAATACGAAATTGTAATAAAAGGACAGAAAAATTCTGCAACCTCAATGTATGAATATTTGTTTTCAGAAAAAGGAAAAGTAGAAGAAGAACTACAACTTGATTTTAGAAATACAGACCATTTGGATTATTGATAAATTTTAATCAAAGTGATAAAAAAATATTTCGTTTTATCTATCTATTTTTTGTTTAGTGCAATTGCCTCTAGCTCGGCTCAATCTACGTATCAAATCGGATTTTTGCCTTCCCTTACACTTACCAAAAAGATAAATCCAAAGTGGAAAGTTAGCTTAAATGCACAAGCACGATTTTCTGCTTATGAAGGCGAATTTTCTGATTCTGATACTTTTCAAGATGATTTTGATTATGTCTTGACTGATATTTCTGCTTTAGCAAACCGAAAACTGGGTCTGAATACTTCTGTAGTAGCAGGTTATTTGGTTAGGTTTAGAAACAATGAAGTTCATAATCGTATTTTCCAGCAATTTATTATAACCAAAAAATACAATCTCTTTGCTTTGTCTCATCGTTTTGTTACTGACCAAACTTTCAGACCCAACCAAGATACAGAGTTTAGATTACGCTATCGTTTGGCTTTTGATAGACCTTTACAGGGTGATAAATTAAATGACAAAGAATTTTATCTGAAAGTGCAAAATGAATATTTAATTGCCTTACAGCAAAAAGAATGGGAAAATGAAGTGAGAATAATTCCATTCTTGGGTTATGCTCTTACAGATAAGAAAAAAATTGAAATTGGAATGGATTATCGGATTAGCTCTTTTGGAGATGATTTTTTGAATAGTAATTTCTGGACTACCATTAATTATTATTGGAGTTTTTGAGTATCATAAAGCAAAAAACCATCTATCTAAAGTATCTAACTTTTTGATAAATGGTTTTGAATTATAATAACCTATTTTAGACTATCAATAGAATAGTCAAAAAATGAACAGGTTTTGGAAATCATTTTTTCTGATTAAACGTGCTTAGCTTAATTAAGCTGATTTTTAGTAGTTAAAACTAAATTCTGACTCAAATTTTTGATCGAATTTGTCTTTTTACTAGTTGTATCGTTAGCTGTATATAGCCACAATTCAAATTCACGTTCTTCTTGTAAGTTAGAGTTTGGCGAACCATTGATATTTACCCAACGCAAGATTTCCTCATTTATCTTTTCCTTTCTTTGTATTTTTTTATACAAGGTACTACGATAAAGTTTGGAAGTTCCAAAGGCAAAACAAAAATTTGTAATCGCTATTAGCTTTGTTCCTTTGAGTTGTAGATTTTTCTTTACCCATTTTTTAGAGTAATTCAAATCTTTACGCAATAAAGAATCTGCTTGTTTTTCGGTAATGCCTCCTAAAAGTGCACTATCTCTTTTGGTAATCAAATGACCGTATCCGATGGTTGAATAACCTGCTGGACAATCATAAGGCTCTAACATTAGTCCTTCTCTACTCTTGATGCGAGTGATAAGACTATCCCATGTATAATGGGATTGCACTTTGTCTTCTGTTAGTTCATCATCTTCTAAACTAATAGTCATTTGAATGACTGGCGTATTAAAAGACGAATTAAATGATGTAATGAATAAAACAAAAAATGACAAAGTAACTATTCTGAGGTATCTCATATTTATATTTGATGGTGAACGAGTGCAAAGGTAAGACCTTATCATTCACTTATCCAAATTATAACTCATTGTTTTTCAGTACGTTGTCTTTTAGACACTAAAGTAAAATAGTAGTTTTGCCAAAAAATATTTTGTATTTTCATTGTTTTACCAAATCTCAACTCATTATCAGTGATGTGATTTATATATTATTCTGAAACTGTAACCTTTACTTATTTCTTACATAAAGTGGAAAAAATAACTCAAAAAAACTACATGCAAAATAGAACATTTTAATAATTTGTACGTAGTGTCAAAAAAATGACTAATGGTCAGTTAATTTACTAAATATAATCTTTGCTCAGTACAATATTAAAAGTGTGTTAAGGCTACTTTAAGATTAAGATACCCAATCGCTTCTATCCAAACTTCTAAACTGAATTGCCTCTGCAATGTGTGTAGTCTGTATATTTGGACTATCTTGCAGGTCTGCAATCGTTCTGGCTACTTTCAAAATTCTGTCATAGGCTCTTGCCGAAAGTCCTAATCTTTCCATTGCGTTTTTTAGAAGTATTTTGCTCGTCTCATCTATCTGACAAATCTTTTTTACCATTTGGGAAGGCATCATGGCATTCGAATGAACTGAATCTATCACTTTAAAGCGTTCTTCTTGTACTTTTCTTGCCTTGATGACACGATTTCGTATTTCTTCACTACTTTCAGCCTTTCTATTTGCTGTCATTTCGTCGAAAGAAACTGGAGTTACCTCTACATGTAAATCAATTCTATCCAATAAAGGACCACTAATTTTGTTCAAATACCTATGAACAATACCTGTTCCACAAACACATTCTTTATCTGGATGATTATAATATCCACACGGACAAGGATTCATACTAGCAATAAGCATAAAATTACATGGAAATTCTACCGAAACTTTAGCTCTCGAAATAGTAACTTTTCTATCTTCCAAAGGCTGACGCAATACTTCCAAAACAGACCGTTTGTATTCTGGCAGCTCATCTAAAAACAAAACTCCATTATGAGCCAACGAAATTTCTCCTGGTTGAGGGTTTCCACCACCACCCACCAAAGCCACATCACTAATCGTGTGATGAGGGGAGCGGTACGGACGAGTAGAAACTAAAGCTGTATTTTCTCCCAAGTTTCCAGAAACAGAATGAATTTTGGTAGTTTCTAATGCCTCGTGAAGTGTGAGAGGAGGCAAAATAGAAGATAATCGCTTTGCTAACATTGTTTTTCCTGCACCAGGAGGTCCAATCATAATTACATTATGCCCTCCTGCTGCTGCAATTTCTAAAGCACGTTTTATATTTTCTTGTCCTTGTACATCTGCAAAATCAGCTTCATATTCATTTTTTTGCTGACTGAAAATTTCTCTTGTATCTATTTTCAACGGTTCAATATTCAATTCATCTGTAAAAAAACCTACTGCATCTTCTAAGGATTCAACAGGAATTATATCCAGATTATTTACGATAGCTGCTTCTTTCGCATTTTCTTTTGGCAAAACAAACCCTTTGAAACCCTGTTTTCTGGCTTCAATCGCAATAGAAAGAACGCCACGAATAGGGCGTAATTTACCATCAAGAGCAAGCTCTCCCAAAACAATATATTTATCAAAATTAGGAGCCGTAATTTGGTCAGAGGCAACTAAAAGACCCAATGCAATCGGCAAATCATAAGAAGAACCTTCTTTTCTAACATCAGCAGGTGCAAGATTTACCACTACTTTTTGGCGAGGAATACGAAAACCCAACTGTTTGACAGCAGATTCGACACGCTGCTCGCTTTCCTTGACAGCACTATCGGCAAGACCCACAATTACAATATGCCTTCCCTTAATTATATTTACTTCTATCGTTATTATATTTGCTTCTACACCCACAACGGACGCTCCAAAAGTTTTGGCTATCATTTTTTCGAATTTTTAATTTGTAATTGAACCTCAAATTAATCAAAAAAGAAATATAATAAAACAAATATCTTAAATTTTGATACAGAAAAAGCCTCATTCTAATTCGTATTATTTAAAATACAGAATCAAAATAAGGCTTAATAAAATCGGTAGTCTATCACAAGTAATGCTGTAAATAAAAATGGAACACAGATAACACAGATTAGACGAATAAAACACAGATTTTTAGAATTGCAGCATTATATATTTAGCACTACCATAAAATCAAGTTTGAAATCAAAACGCTACGAAATACAATTTCTTTAATAAAATAAAGGGGATATAGAATTAAATGACTAATTTGTAGCGTTTGAATGTTGTTTGAAACAGAATTGATTTTTTGAGTTTCACAATAATCTAATAAGTAATTGTTTAAAGTACTTGTTTTGATTTTTATCAAAGCCAGAAAATAATATTTTGAAATACCTTCTATACAAAGTTAATTCAAAACTATTTTAAATTAAATTTCTATGGGAAAATACAATGGATTTGGATATATAAATTCGTATCCTAATTTTTCTTGTAGTTTATTTGAACTAACTATTTTATAATCAACTCTTTGTACATTGGCTTTGAAGGTTGGGAGTTCAAAATTATAGTCTATTGCATTCTTTTTATAGACTTCTTCTCGATTCTGGATGAATTGGAGAAACCACATTAAATACCTCATATTTGTAGAGTTTTTTGTCTATAAAAAAAGTGTTTTCGTTCATTTTCTCAACAAGCAAAGAAATAATAGTTATCAAGTCCTTTCTATGTATAAAATTGACGGGAATACTTCCTGTATCTAGGTTTTTTTTACCTGCAAAATACTTTCCTGCTACCCTTTTTCCTCCCATAAGTCCGCCTGCTCTCAAAATTACAGTTTCCAAATTTTCGGTTTTACTAGCTTGAACAAATACATTTTCAGCTTCAAAAATATCTTTGCGATTAGCTTCTTCTAATTTCTGAACATCTTTTTCAAAGACTTCTTTGGTTAGATTTGAATCTTCTTTGTTATTTAAATCAACATGAAAATCGTTATAAATAGAAGTAGAACTAATAAAGATTAGTTTTTTTGTTGCTTTTTTATTTTGTAGTAAATGAGTTGCGATAAATTCCATTTGAGTCTTATAAAATTCCTTGTTTTCCTTTGGTGGAGGAATGTTTATTAAACAAATATCTGTCTGAAAGAAATCTTTAAAAAATTCTTCAGAATTACGCTCAAATTTATGTATGGTTTTCTCATCTAATTTTAAATGATAGGCTTTTATTCCTTCTTTTTCCAGACTTTCCATTTTCTCTTTTGAAGTAGTTGAGCCTTTTACTTGTATTCCTTTTTCTACAAAAAATTTAGCCACTTCTAATCCAAGCCAGCCGCAGCCTATAATACTAATTGACTTCATAGGTTATAATTTTGATTTTAGACATAAAAAAATACAACAGATTGTTTTGCTTCTTAGTTTTTCGAAAATTAGAATATCTACTAAATTTATGAATGAATACAGTAATTTCTTTTAAAATAAATGGTTCTCTGACAATTTTTGCACTTACCTTTATTATAAGAATTATCTTGTATTTTAAATTGGTCTGTACCGAAGGTCTGACCAGTTTAAAATATGTATTTAAAGTTTCAAAAAGGCTTATTTTTTTCAAGTCAGACCTTCGGTACAGACTTAAAAAAAATATAAGATAGATTTATTTTCTACCAAAAATCACAAAAGGGCAAAAATTGTCAGAGAACCAAATAAATTAAGAAAATATACCTTGAAACAGTAAATCATAATAAAAAAGGTTCAATAATGTGTAATTTGTAGTATCTTATTAAGAATTGTATTTTGCAGTATTATTCATTATTTTTCTATTTTGAGTTATAATTTTATTTTTTTCTAGCACTAATGAAAGCAATTATTCCAGTAGCAGGAGCAGGTACACGCTTGCGACCACATACGCATACACAACCCAAACCTCTTGTTCCTATAGCGGGAAAGCCTATTTTGGCACATATTATTGATAATTTATATACCAATGGTGTTAGGGATTTCTTGTTTGTAATCGGATATTTAGGGAATAAAATAGAAGAATATGTAATCAATACCTATAAAGATACTATCAATGCAGAATTTGTTTTGCAAGAACCTCGTATTGGTTCGGCTCATGCACTCTGGATAGCTCGTGATTTTATTAAAGATGAAAAAGAGTTATTGATTATATTAGGAGATACAATTGTAGAAATGAATTATACCAATTTTTTTGCTATAAAAAATACGGTTGTAGCAGTCAGAAAGGTAGATAATCCACGTATATTTGGAATTGTAGAACCTGATAAAAATGGAGTAATTAAAAAATTTATTGAAAAACCACGCATTCCAAAATCAAATTTGGCTTTGGTAGGTGCATACAAAATCGCAAATGTTGGTCTTCTATTAGATTCAATCAAAACAATAATGAGTCATTCTGCTTCTGCAAATAGCTCGTGGGAATACCATTTGACAGATGCTCTTATGGAAATGGTCAAACAGGGTGAAGAAATTACATTTATGGAGGTAGATAATTGGTTTGATTGTGGCAAGAAAGATACTCTATTGGAAGCCAATGAAAGTCTTTTGAAAAGACATGGTTTTGAGACGTCTATTTCCACAGATTATCCAAGTTGTATTATTGTTCAACCTGTTCGTTTTGGAAAGCATTGCAAACTGGAAAACTCTATTATTGGACCTAATGTAACTATAGGTGATCATACAAGCATCTCAAATTCTATTATTCAGAATAGTATTATTGGTTCTTTCTCCGAGTTATCTCATGCGACACTCAATAGGTCAATTATAGGTAGTGATTCTTCACTTAAAGGCTTGGTTCAAAGTCTTAATATAGGAGATAGTACAGAAATTAATTTTGCTAGTAATGAATGAGAATAAGAGGAACTGGGAATGGAGGAACTGGGAATGAGAGGAACTGGGAATGAGAGGAACTGGGAATGAGAGGAACTGGGAGTTGGGAATGGGAGGAACTGGGAGTTGGGAATGGGAGGAACTGGGAGTTGGGAATGGGAGGAACTGGGAGTTGGGAATGGGAGGAATTGGGAACTGGGAATGAGAGGAATTGGGAGTTGGGAATGGGAGGAACTGGGAGTTGGGAATGAGAGGAACTGGGAGTTGGGAATGAGAGGAACTGGGAGTTGGGAATGGGAGGAATTGGGAATTGGGAATGGGAGGAACTGGGAGTTGGGAATGAGAGGAATTGGGAAGAAGTAGTTAAGCATCATTAATAAATGATTAGTGAGTGTTTTTAGTAAATTAGGAATTTGATAAATCAATTTTTTACGTTCAAATTACGTAGCAGCTTGATTTATTAAGCTAACTTTTCCAAAGCCAAAGCCAATTTTTAACCAGTATAAAAGAAATTAAATTATTAATTATCAACCATTAATTATAATAAATCATATTCAAAATAGTATTAATTGGGGCGTAACAGACCTGATGCACACCCAAGAAGCGGCACGAGTTCGGCTTATCAATTTGGTATGCCTTTCTTTGTGTAGTGTTTTTTTGATAGGAATAATTGGTTTGTGGATATTGAATTCGTTTTGGACAAAACAGCTAATTGCAACTATTTTCTTCGTCTTTTTAGGATTTGTAGTTCCTATGATTTTTAATAAACTTCATAAAATAGATTTAGCAAAAATATTTTTTGTCTTCCAGATTATTGTTGCTCACTTTATTTTCTTTTTGGTTTTTAATAGAGAACCTGCTATGCGAGCTTTTATTTTGCCTATTAGCATAGTTATTATTATACTTTTTTCTGCTCAAGAACAAAGTTTGCAACTATTTTTTCTACTTGCTTTTGGTGCAATTTTGGGTTGGATAGAATTTTTACCGAAAGATTTTTCAGAGTTGAGTGTGTATATGCCTTCTTATACCACTACTTTTTTTAGAATCATAATTTGGGCAATGGCAGTCTGTATGAATCTTTTGATTGTAGCTACGGCTATGCGAATGGTAAGCCAGAGCGAAGATTTGTTGCGAAATTTATTGATAGAAGCAAACAAACAAAATGATACGCTGCAAAATCAGGATAGTTCTTTTAAGGAGAATCAAGAAGAATTATTAGCTATGAATCAGGAGTTGATGAATCAAAGAGAGCGACTTGAAGAATTGATTGCTGAAAGAAGTACACGATTGAGATACACTGAAGCACAATTACTAAAACAAGTAGAAGACCTTGCTGAATCTGAAAAAGAACTTCGAAAATATGCAGAAGAAATGCAAATTACCAATGAACGATTAGCGGCTGCAAAAACAAAATTACAAAATACGTTAGGTAGAGAAAGAGAAGTAAATGAGCAATTGGCTGCCACAATTACAGAGCTAAAATCTACACAAGCACAACTTACACAAGCTGAAAAAATGGCAAGTCTAGGACAACTTACAGCAGGAATTGCACATGAGATAAACAATCCAATTAATTTTGTGTATGCAGGAATGGACGCACTTCACACCAATATTGAAGAGCTATTAACTTGGACAAGTAAAGAAAATATAAGCGAAGAATTTTATGAGCAATACGACGAACTTATAGATGAAACCAGAACATTATTGAAAGATATTCAGATTGGTGCCATGCGTACTTTCGAAATCGTAAAAGGATTACGTAATTTTTCTAGACTAGATGATGAAGAAATTAAAAAGACACACATCAACGACCATATCTCAACGACACTGATTTTACTTCGAAATCAAATTAAAGAAAATGGAATTATTATAAATAGAGAATTAGATTTTTCTATTACTCCTATTGCTTGCTATCCTGGGCAGCTCAATCAAGTTTTGATGAATATTTGTAATAATGCCATTCAAGCACTTATTGAAAAGAAAATAAACTTAGAAAAACAAGTTCAAATACAGAATCAACAAGAATTGACTGATAAAGACAGTAAGTTGCAAACTCCTGTCTTGACTATCAAAACAAGAAATTATGAAGAACACATTACCCTCATTATTGCTGATAATGGAATAGGAATGAGTGAAGAAATACAAAAAAGAATATTTGAACCTTTCTACACTACCAAAAATGTAGGAGAAGGAACAGGACTTGGAATGTCTATCACCTACGGAATTATAGAAAAGCATCATGGAAAAATAAGAGTTGATAGTAAAATAGGAGAAGGAACAAGTTTCGAAATTCAATTACCTAAACAGTTATCAGTTATCAGTAACCAATAATTAGTTTATTGAAGCTAGAAGCTATGAAATTTTAGTTCTCTTTTAGCTCTTTTTCCTCTGTGGTTCAACATTGTATTTTTATTTTCTCTGAACTCTATATTTAAAATGTATTCTGAAATTAATTAAAAACAAATATAATCTTGCAACAGAAAAAACTTACCTCAAAACGTATTCTTATCACAGGAGGAGCAGGCTTTATAGGTTCAAACCTTTGTGAAATTTTTTTAGCTCAAAACAATCAAATTGTTTGTCTGGATGATTTTTCAATGGGAAGAAAAGAAAATATAGCTCATCTTTTAGAAAATCCTAATTTTACGCTCATTGAAGGTGATATTCGTAATTTAGAAGATTGTAAAAAAGCGGTTTCTGGTGTAGAACTTATTTTACATCAAGCTGCTTTGGGTTCTGTTCCTCGTTCAATTGCTGATCCGATTACCTCAAATGATGTCAATATTTCAGGTTTTGTAAATATATTGGTAGCTGCAAAAGAAGAGGGAATAAAGCGTGTTATTTATGCAGCAAGTTCTTCTACCTATGGCGACCATAAAGCACTTCCAAAAGTAGAGGAAAACATTGGTCGTCCACTTTCGCCTTATGCTGTAACGAAATATGTAAATGAACTCTATGCAAACGTTTTTTCAGATTTGTATGGTTTGGAGATTATTGGACTTCGTTATTTTAATGTTTTTGGTCGTAAACAGCGTCCTGATGGTGCTTATGCTGCTGTTATTCCTAAGTTTATTGGTCTTTTGATGGAACACAAACAGCCTACTATTTTTGGAGAAGGCGATTTTTCAAGGGATTTTACCTACATTGATAATGTAATACAAGCCAATGAACTGGCAGCTACAACGACAAATCCAGATGCCATAAATCAAGTTTATAATGTAGCTTTTGGAGAGCGAACCACGGTAACAGAAATGTTTGAACTAATGCGTTCTCTTCTTAGCAAATACGATTCTAAAATTGAAGATGTAGAAGTTATTTATGGAGACAGCCGTCAAGGGGATATTCCTCATTCTTTGGCTTCCATAGAAAAAGCTCAAAAATTATTAGGTTATTCTCCTCAATTTTCATTTGAGAAGGGACTTACAGAAGCAATTGATTGGTATTGGAAAGATATGTTGAGAAGAATGAAAAAGATATAAAGAAAAAATAATTCAAAAAAAAACTGAATAATTCGCCTCAGACGAGTTATTCAGTTACTCAAAACAAAGTAGCTTTGCTAGGAATTGAACCTAGATTTTGAGCGTCGGAAGCTCACGCACTATCCATTGTACTACAAAGCCATATTTTTTCAAAAAAAACTATTTTAGTTTTCAGTTCGTAATTTTCCGTAATCCGTAATCCGTAATCCGTAATCCGTAATCCGTAATCCGTAATTTTTATTACCAATTTCCAGCCGTATCATTAAAGATATCAAATACAATTCTGTCCAAAATAATTTCTACTAATTGTTCTTCTACTTGGTCAAGTGTTTGGTTTTGTTCGAAGTCTTCAAATTGTGTATAAATTTTATCGTCAAAAGATTGATCTTCTAAAACAGCATTGTAATAGGTAACTTCCATTTTGATTTGTAAACGCTGAATGGTCGCAACCTGCGAACCTCCTTGTGGTGCAACAGGAACAACTTCATACCCTACAATTCGTCCTTCAATTTGCATATCTCCACCTGCTTGTACAAGTCCTAAACGAGTATTTCGAAGATAAAACTCACGCAGTTTTTCAGTTGCATTAATCGTAATGGTTGGAGGTCCTTGTCCTGCATCATTCAAAATAGGCTGAATAGAAAGCGTTTTGATTTTGGTATAATCAATCGTTCCTCCATTGAGTTTGAAAAGAGAAGCTCCTGTACAGCTTGATAAAAGTAAAATCAAACTGAAAAACAGAACTTTATTTATGTATTTTATCATTTTTGTTTAATGAATATGTTGCTCGTGTCCCACGAGCGATATAAATCTAATTCACAAAATTATCAATTTTATTTCAGTCCAGAAATTCAATTAACCATTAAGTAACGTAAATTAAATAAATTACTATTTTTGAATTATTAATTCATTGATAATTAACAAGTTAAATTCGTAATTCGTAATTTTTAATTCGTAATTGATCCTAATAACTAACCATTAATTACTATTTATCAAGTTCGTATTGTTTTATTTTTCTATATAAAGTCCGTTCCGAAATTCCCAAATCTTGGGCTGCGTATTTTCTACGATTATTATTTTTATCTAATGCTTTAATAATCATTTCTTTTTCTTTTTTCTCCAATGATAATGTTTCTTCTTCTTCTGGCTCTGGTTCGGCTTCCTCTTCTACTTCTTTTGCATATTCAATAGCAGAATTATCTTGCACATCTTTATTTTGGTTTTGCCCAAAATTATCAGATTTCTGATTAGATGGGTTGAGGTACAAAGGTAAATTTGAGCCTTTATCATTATATGAATTCTCCTCTTTAGAAACATCATCAAAAAGATGTTCGTATTTTTGTAGCATTCCTACACTTCCTTGTCCTTCCAAAATATTCAAAACAAGTTGTTTGAGTTCGGTTACGTCTCTACGCATATCAAACAAAATTTTATACAATAAATCTCGTTCTGAAAAGTTATCTTTTGCTTGTTCGCTTCCAGAAAGTGCAGGAAGGGTATTTGCTCTTGGTGCATTTTTGGGTAAATAGCTTTTGAGTATTTCGGCATCAATATTTCAATTATCGGCTTCCAAAACAGACATTTGTTCTACCAAATTTTTGAGCTGACGAACATTACCAGGGAAAGGATACGAAAGCAAAATTTGTTTGGCTTCTTCATCTAAAACAATAGGCTTACTGCGATAACGCTCCGAAAAATCGCCTGCAAATTTGCGAAAAAGTAAGTCTATATCATTTTCTCTATCTCTCAACGGAGGAACAAAAATAGGTACAGTATTAAGTCAATAATACAAATCTTCTCTAAATTTTCCGTCCTCTACATCTTGTACTAGTCGTGCATTTGTAGCTGCCACAACACGTACATCGGTTTTTTGAGGCTTTGAAGAACCTACTTTTATAAACTCTCCATTTTCCAAAACACGCAAAAGCATTGCCTGCGTGTCAAGAGGCATCTCTCCAATTTCATCTAAAAAAATTGTTCCTCCATCAGTTTCTTCAAAATAACCTTTCCGTGTTCCTGCTGCTCCTGTGAAAGAACCTTTTTCGTGTCCAAAAAGCTCTGAATTGATTGTTCCTTCGGGAATTGCACCGCAATTGATAGCGATAAAGGTAGCGTGTTTGCGTGTGCTAAGTTGATGGATAATTTTGGAAAATGATTCTTTTCCTGTTCCACTTTCACCTGTTATTAACACACTCATATCTGTACCTGCGACTTGTGCAGCTACTTTTATGGCGTGATTAAGTAGAGGAGAATGTCCAATAATTCCGAAACGTAATTTTATAGGTTGAATATCTATCATAGTTAAGTTTTACGTATTTTTCGTTTTGTCGTTGGTAAGGACACCAACAACGGCAAGTTTTTCAACAATCAAAACAGAATTACAAAGATAAGCAAAGAATTGAATTGTTGTTTATAAAAACTGTCAAAAAGGCAGGTAAGAATAAATTTAGATTTGAGAAAGTATGCTCTAAAATTAAATATAAAGAAATTGTTTAAAAATAGGTTTTGTTCACAATATGAGTGTCAGTATTATGTATTGACTTTTAGTTGCAGAGCAACGTAACCTTGGTAGAACATCAAAAAAGTATTTTAATAGAGCTACAGCGTAGCGAAACTTGGCACTTAAAAATAAAGTTACGCTACGCTGTAGCTTTTTAAATCCATTTTATTCTTGTTCTACCAAGGTAAAGCTACTCTGTAGCTAATAAACGCATTTTTTGATTTTTACCAATGGCACTCTGTTGGTTCATGTATTGTCCTAATTCCCATTTCCCAATTCCTACTTTATTTAGGCGTAGCAATTTTGATTTTATGTTTTTCCATTTCTATATCTAATTTTCGTACTTCTCCACAAAACTCGCCATCTATTTGAAAACTAATTGGAATATCAGTTTGAATAACTGCTTTTCTAGTTTTGATAATCTCAACAGCTTCGTCTCCGATGGGCAAATTTCCAAAGAGTATTTTGAATATAAGTGAAAGCTCTAATGTTCTGAAAATTACAATTTCAAAAATATTGTCATCTACCTTTCCATCTGGGTTTACTACTATTCCTGTTCCATATTTACTAGAATTAGCTATCAAAATTACTCTTGCTTGTGTTATTATCTGTGTATCTGGTGTCGTAATTTTGGCATTAAAAGGCTCTCTAAATTCTCTCAATGTAGGAATGGCTTGAAGTGCATAGCCTAATTTTCCTCTTGCATTTGTCTGTTCATAATTCTTGACCAGCTCTGCATTAAGTCCCAAATCGCTCAAATGAAAACTTTTCATTCCATTTATACAAATACTATCAACACTTTTATAATTTTCTTGCATCGCAATTTCCAAACATTCTTCCAAATCCATAGGCAAATTCAAATCTTTTGCCAGTCCATTTGAAGAACCTAAAGGCAAGATTCCAAAAACTATGTCTTCTTTAAAAAGTGTTTCAATGACAAATTTTATGGTTCCATCTCCTCCTGCAATTAATACTTTTTTTGGTTTGTTTTTAGTATAAATTTTTTTTATTTCTTCCTCGTCTTCGGGTGCAACATCATCGGGTGTGGTTTCATAATAGATAAAGTTATGACCCTTTTTTTCTATATATTTTTTTATCGATTGTAGTTCTGTTGTCTTTTCTATTCCACCAGATAGAGGATTTATGATTAATAGAATGGTTTGTTTTGACATTTTTTTATAATTTTTTAAGCCTTTTTTTTATTCTAATAAACTACATTCCGATTTACTTGTTATAAAAGAAAAGAAATTAATTTTCACTAAAAAATACCTATGAGTTCTGATTCTACTTCTAATTTAAAATCTGATTTAAAAGTATATAGAGGATATGCTAGTGATAAATTACTGGTCGTTTTTGGTCATGTTTTTAAGAAAACGGCTACAACGCTAAGTGAAAAAACAAAATTTAAGCACGCTTATTCTGTTCTTCGTACTTTCCAACGAAAGACCATTTCGAATGCTGATGTATATCTGTATTTTAATGATAAAAAAATCCATACCAAAACGCTTGATGACGGTTATTTTCGTTTTTCTATTCCATTACACCATTCCTTTCAAAATGATTCTGAAAGTGGCTGGAATAAAGTAGAAATAGAATTGAATCATGAAGGAAAATCGGTCAAACGAACGGCTGAAATCTTGCGTCCTTATGATGGAAAGGTAGCTTTTATTTCTGACATTGATGATACTTTTTTGATTTCTCATACTAATAATTTATTCAAAAAATTATATGTTTTGCTATGGAGAAATGTAAATAACCGAAAAATATTTGAAGATGTAACGGCTCATTATCAGCAGCTTAGTGTAGCAGGACAAGATAAAGGAGAAACGAATGCTTTTTTTTATGTTTCTAGTAGCGAATGGAATTTGTATAATTTTATCGAAAAATTCACTAAAATTCACGACCTCCCAAAAGCAGTAATTAAGTTAAAGACTATCAAGACAAGTCTTCTGGATTTTCTTTTTACAGGAAGAGGAAATCACAATCATAAGTTTGATAAAATAAAAGAACTCATTGAGTTTTATCCACATCTTTGTTTTGTTCTTTTGGGAGATGATTCTCAAGCCGACCCATTTATTTATGAGCAAATTTGCAAAACTTTCCCCCAAAATATAAAGGCAATTTATATTCGTCAGACACAAAGTAATCAAAAAACAACTATTCAAAAAATTCTTAAAAATATAGAAGTTTTGGGTACAGAGACGTGTTATTTTCTTAAAAGCGAACAAGCAATTTTACATTCTAAGCAGATTGGGATTATTTTTTAACAAGCAAATTTAGAAGTAAATAAACATATGTTTGAATAATTAAATTCTCCAATTCATCAGGTCATATTTACTTCTAAAATCTAACTTTTATATCAAAGTAATCACCGTAAAATAAGCAATCATACTAAGCGAAGACAAGACATTCAGAAGCATGGTTCTTTGAAAATTAGCTTGCGAAAAATCGTTCCACGAGATAAAAGTCCAATAGACAAAATAAAGCAAAACGGGAGAAAGAAAAGCCTGAAAAAGCCAAAAGTAAAATTCATCTTGATAGGTAGAAAAATAAAAATAAAATCCTATTGTAGCCATTCCAAAAAATAAAATTGTAAAAATAAATGTTCCACGAATTCCTAAAAGCAAACTAATCGTTTTGTCGCCTCGTTTTGAGTCTTCTTCATGCTGATAAATTTGTGTCATGGGATAAGAACCCAAAAGTAAAACTGAAATCAAGAGCAGCAGCAAGAAGATGACGTGCTCATAAAATACTTCAAAACCACAAAAAGAATCATTGAAAGCAAGTCAAATACTCTTTTTCAAAAGCCATTACACACATCAAATACGTACACGCACCTTGAAAAATTCCAACAGTAAGCCAGCCACCAATTGCATATTTTTTTAGTCTAATAAACGGATGACTGTATGCTTTTGACATCAATCCATAAATAAAAACCAGTAAAGTAAATTGCCAATTGACAAAAACAAAACCAAAAAAGAGTCCAATTATATCAAAAATAAGTGAAGTAGTCAATAAGTCTTGATTTACTTTCGGTGGGTTTTTTAGTCCTCCAATACTTCCTTCATCTTTATCGTAAAAGCTATTAAAACCATTACTCGCAGGATAAACGAAAATATGCAAAATCACAAAAACAATAAAATACATTTGCCACGTTAAATGAGTAGCTTGACTAGCAGCAAAACAAAAAACAGGCATCAGAAAAATTGAAAAAGGAATCCGAAGATGAAGAAGAGTAGAACGTGTAATCATAATGGCGTTGTAATAAATCAGATTATAATTGACGAAGTACGTATATTTTTTGCTAAAATCTATCAAATTGATTTATTTTCTACTTTAAACTAACATTTTAAGATTTGAATAAGTTAATTTTGTTAATAGCTAGTAAAAATGATAAGATTTGATAAGGAATTTCAAAGAAAGTCGTTTTTAAATAAAAATCATCTCCATTACATACAAGACCCTGAGGGTTTCTGAAAACCCTTAGGGTCTGGAAACACAAGTAGGTTCTTTTCATACTATTCATATATGAAACAATTATTTTTTCTTTGCCTTTTTTTCTTCACGTCTTTTTCGCTTTTTGCACAGTCTGCCACTCGCATTATGGGAACAGCAGAAACGAAAGAAACACGAGAGTATGACCCAGCAACTTCTGTAGAAGGAACTTTTTTGTTTCCTACTTCTTTCGGAAAAATAGAAGTTACTAATACTTCGCATTCAAAACTATTGGATGAGGTGGAAGTATATCGTGTGGAATTGGTATATTCAAAATATCCAAAAACAAATAATTTTCAGAAAATCCAGCAGCGAAGGCTCAATATGTCTCGCCTTACTGAACTTGAAAAAACTGCTCCACAATTATTCAAACCCAACATAGAGTGGGTATTTGTAGCTCATGTAGTCAATACATCAACAGAAGCTAGAGGTTTGTATCACGGTTTTGTGGTTCATTATAATATGAAAGAAGTCAAAAAAACAGAAAAAAACGAAACCCCAGAAATTCCAAATCCTACTCCAAATCCAGAAATCCCAGTTCCTACTTTTGCTTATAATAACGAATCAGAAGAAGCTACTTTTATAAAAGAAGGAAAGCCAAAACCGAACTCTACCTATCAAGTTTTTGACCGTCAAGATTGGAAAGATGTAGTGGTGGTCTGTGATTGGACGGCTAGTATGTATCATTTTGCAACACCAGTTTTATTGTGGCACAATCAGAAAAATAATCAAAATGATACTTCTTCTATCCAAAATTTTGTTTTTTTTAATGATGGAGATGCTACACCAAATCATCAAAAAAAAATTGGAAATACAGGAGGAATTTATGCTACCAAAACAGGAAGTATTGATGAAGCTCTACAAATGATGGAGCAATCAAAAGCAGCAGGAACAGGAGGGGATTTTCCAGAAAACGATATTGAAGCCTTGCTTTTTGCACAGAAAAATTATCCAAAAGCAAAAGCATTGGTTCTGATTGCTGATAATATGGCAAGTGTGCGTGATATACAACTATTGAAAGAACTACAACAAACTCAAATTCCAGTTCATATTCTAATTGCTCGTACAGAAGAAATCAACGCTATTCGTTCAGAATATTGGGATATTGCTATTCAGACAAAAGGAACAATTCATACATTAGAAAATGATATTTCATTAGAAGAAGCCATTGAACACAAAGCACGTTTGGAGAAGTTAGCAACACTAAGCAAGCGAGAACTCAAAAAATTAAAAAGAAAAGAAAGGCGTAAATTAAGAAATAAAAAGGGAGGGTTTTAACACAGAATTATTAATCCTACAAATATTTACAATCCTACCTTATACAATTAGTAGAACTCAAGATGACAACAGAAACTAAACTAAACCAAGCCTACAAAGACTTTTGGGTTTGGTTTCAAAAAAATGAAAAACGCTTTCATAAAATTGTAAAGAGCAAAACCTATATCGAACAAGGCTTTCTTGACCCTCTTTTAGAAGAATTAGAGAAAATTAAAGATGGTTTTTATATTCTTACAGGAATGAAAAACGAAACGGTTGTAGATTTGATTTTTACAGCAGATGCTAATTTGAGCAATATTGTTTTCATTGAAGAACTCGTAAAAACTGCTCCGAAACTAGAAAATTGGAACTTTGAAGCCTCAAAACCAGCAACTACCCCAACAGAAGTACAAATACAGATAGAAGAACAAGTTTTTAACAATGAAAATTTGTATTTTTATCCTACTCAAAACGAAGAATATCCTGATGAAATAGAAATTACAGTAGTTTGTCAAGACTTTAAAAAAGAAAATAAAGACAAAATTACGAGTGGAATATATCTTTTTTTAGAAAATTATTTAGGAGAGCTTCGTTTTGCTACTACGATTGATGTTTTGCATATTCAATCAACAAATGAGTCAAAAAAAGAAGCAATTCACAAAGAGCTAATTCCAATAGAAAGACTGAAAAGTTATCTTATTTGGAGACAAAAAGAATATAGAGAAAAGTATGGAGAAGTTGGAGCAATACTAAAAAACAGCGAAAAGGATAATTACACACTATTCAAAGGAGAATTGCCAAATGGTTATCCATTGTTGGCTATCATTAATCAGACAGTATTAAATTCTGCTAAAAAATCTTCTTGCCCTTATATTACTATTTTGAATATCAATTATGAAAAGATAAATGAATTTATAGAAAACGGTTTTCCTACTAGTGAAATTGCAGATACTTTAGAGAAATTAGAAGAAGAAATTTTGCAAAACCTACAATTTTTTAAAGATGTTGAAACTCATTTAAGCATTGGAAGAGAAACAACAAATAATAGTAGAAAAATTTATTTTGCTTCAACCGATTTTAGAATTATTTCAAAAATAATGTACGCTACTCAACAGAAATATAGTGAGACATTTGATATAAAATATGAAATTTATATAGATAAATACTGGCAATCTTTTGAGCGTTTTATGGTAAATTAATTTCTCTAATCCTGACTTCTCAAATCCACAAATTCATTCTGTCCACTATACCAAAATAATTCTGCTTTTGCTTTTGCGTATTTCATTCTCAACTCAATGAGTTTTTGTTTGGCATCAAGATAATATCTATCTCTATAATTTATCAAGAAGACAGTACTTTTACCGAGCAAGAAAAGTGTTTGTTCGCCTTCACGCAAAATTTGAGCATTGTTTAGATTTTGCTCTTGAAGATTTACCATTTGAGCCAATCGATTAGCTTGTATGTACGATTGCTCAACTCCAATTTGAATGTCTCTTTGCATAAAATTCAAATCCAATTCTTGCTGACGAATTTTTATTCTAGCCATTGCAAAACTAGCTCGTTCTTTTCTCAAAAATAAAGGAGCATAAAGTTTCAAACCAAATTTATAATCCTCTGTAAGTGCCAAATTATCTGCAGCTCGTGGAAAAAGAATGGGTTTATAGGACAAATCTAATTGAGGCATAAGTGAATATTGATACAAACGCCTATCTATTCTTAGAGTATTTAATTTAAAATTTTGCTTCAAAAGTTCTGGGTGAAATTCAGCAGCCGTAGCGAGCATGGTCTGTAAATCAAA
Organism: uncultured Cytophagales bacterium; assembly: GCA_963761725.1. Lineage (GTDB taxonomy): Bacteria > Bacteroidota > Bacteroidia > Cytophagales > Bernardetiaceae > Bernardetia. Next base: position 150,688 of record CAVXHP010000009.1, read on the forward strand.
TTGTTCTAACTGACCTCCCATACTTGAAGGTGCAATTGTAGGTTTGATAAATAGAGCAATTCCTTCATCAGACCAAATATGACCTGAAAGAGCAAGACGAGCCTTTTCAAAATCTACAAGAAATTGCAAACGTTCTACTTTTCGTTTTTGGAGTTCCATTAGTGCTTCTGTTGTATCAATAGCACGATATTTTCCATATTCAAAAGCATCTTTTACACCTTCAAAACGAAACTCTGCTACTTCAATTCCTTCTTCTGCCACTTTCAAACCTTCATAGGCTGCGTGCCATTCCCAGTAGGATTTTGCAACTTCAAAAAATAATTTGTTGATTTCTTTTCTTTGTTCGGCTTCTGCCATATCTGCAAAAACTTGTGCCTTCCGAAGTGTTGCACGTCTTTCATCAAAAATCAAATTACGCAAAAGTGGAAGGTCTATTCCAGCATAAAAAAGTCCTTCTGGTGGAACAGTCGCTTCATTATTTAGATAAACACCCGAGTTATTTTCATAACCTGCCTTTAAATCAAAACCCAAAATAGTAGGCACTTTTATCTCCGCATTTATTCTTTGGTAATAATCTGTTTCTTTGTACTGTTTTTGCGTCCATTCTCCCATCACAACTGGGTCAAACTCCCCTCTTGCCTTTCTGATTTCTTGAATAGCAAGTGCAGGAATTAATTTTGCTTTTTGAATAAGTGGATGATACTCAAAGATTACTTCATAAACTTCTGATAAAGAAAGCGTATCCTCAATTTCTAATAAAGAAAGAATAGGCATAGTTTCAATTTCAAGTAAAGGATCTTGAATAGTAGTATCAATTTGAAGAGAATCAGTTTGAGCCTTCAAAACGGAAGAGTAAAACACAGTAAAAGCGAAGAAAAAACTTATAAAAAAGAATTTTGATAGATAAAATTTGAAGTAATGCAAGTAGTTCATTTATACTAAAATGAGGTAAGATATTTTTGTGAATAAAAAAGAATAAAGAAGAAACAAAGCAAGAGGAAATAAAATTAATGGTGCAAATTTACAAAGATAGGTTCAGTATTTACTTTTTTTGAAAGTTAAAAAATTAATTCAATAACAAAGCTTCAATAATTTTACCCAACTGCTCCAAATATTCTCTTATCTATTTCATCAAAATCATTTACTTTATCGCTGTCCACATCAAGAATCAAAGCTACATTTCCACTTTTATCAAAAATAGGAATTACAATCTCTGATTTTGAATCCGAACTACACGCAATATGCCCTTCAAACTTTTCTACATCTTCTACCAAAATAGTCGCTTTATCTTTCCAAGATTTTCCACAAACTCCTTTTCCATAACCTATACGTGTACACGCTAAAGGACCTTGAAAGGGTGCAAGCACTAAAACTTGGTTTTTAAGTTCAGTAGAATTATTTGTTTCTACACGATAAAAACCTACCCAAAAAAAACCTAATCCGTATTTTAAAGCTGCTGCAATATTGGCAAGATTTGCCGTAAGGTCACTTTCAACAGAAGTAAGAGCTTTTAGTTGAGGCAATAGTTCTTGGTATTTTTCGGCTTTAGTAGCCGTAGAGGAGATAATTAATGTTTCTGCCATAAGTCAATTATGAATTAAAAATTACGAGAAATAAAATAGAATACAAATTTACGTATAATTTGAAAGTTTCCTTTTATAATAAACAATAATTTAATTTTTCCTAACTTCGTGCTACCACAATCACACAAAAAACAATGTTAAGTAAGGAAACATAATTAAATATACATAAAACGTATTTAGCTTTGCTGTTTATCAGGTTTCATTCTCTGTGTTCTCTGTGAACTCTGTGTTTGAAAAAGCATACCTATATTTAATTCTGCTTTGCTACTTATAAGCAATAAAATTACCTTCATTTCAATTACTGTATGAATTCTACAACAAACGAAAAAGACAAAGCAGACAAAAAAAAATATTTCATTATAGATTTTGACAGCACTTTTACAAAGGTAGAAGCAATGGACGAACTTTGTCAAATAGCACTTCAAAATCACCCAGAAAAAAACCAGCGTCTTTCTCAAATCCAGTCTCTGACAGACCAAGCGATGGACGGAAATCTTTCTTTTAGAGAATCTCTACATAAAAGAATTGCGATTTTGGAAGCCAATAAAAGTCATTTGCCAGAACTGATTGAAAAATTGAGTGAAAAAGTATCTGAATCATTCAAACGAAATCAGAATTTTTTTGACGAACATAAAGATACAATTCTAATTGTTTCTAGTGGTTTTAAAGATTTTATTGTTCCGATTGTTACAAAATTTGGTGTAAAAAATGAAAATATTTATGCCAATGAATTTGAGTTTGATGAGAACGGAAAAATAAAAGGATTTGATGCAAGTAATCTTTTGTCAGAAGATAATGGAAAAGTAAAACTTCTTAGAAAACTAAATTTGCAAGGCGATATTTATGTAATTGGTGATGGTTATACGGATTATGAAATCAAAGAAGCAGGACTAGCAAACGAATTTTATGCCTTTACAGAAAATGTAAAACGTGAAAAAGTAATTAGTAAAGCCGACCACGAAGCTCAAAATCTTGATGAATTTTTGTATATCAATAAATTAGCTCGTAATATTTCTTATCCAAAAAATAGAATCAAGGTTTTACTTTTAGAAAATATCCATCAATCAGCTAAAGAAATGATGGAAAAAGAAGGCTATCAAGTAGAACTTTTATCAAGTGCATTGAATGAAGACGAATTAATTGAAAAAATAAAAGGAGTTTCAATTTTAGGCATTCGTTCCAAAACTAATCTGACTTCCAAAGTAGTAGAACATGCTGATAGACTTTTGGCAGTGGGAGCTTTTTGTATTGGCACAAATCAAATTGACTTAGAAGCCTGTCAGGATAGAGGAATAGCTGTTTTTAATGCTCCTTATAGCAATACTAGAAGCGTTGTAGAACTTGCAATCGGCGAAATGATTATGCTGATGCGTGGCGTTCCTCAAAGTGTCATGGAAATGCACACAGGAAAATGGAATAAATCAGCAACAGGAAGTTTTGAAATTAGAGGAAAAAAATTAGGAATTATTGGATATGGAAATATAGGTTCGCAGCTTTCTGTTGTTGCCGAAGCCTTAGGAATGAAAGTCTATTTTTATGATATTGTGGATAAGTTGGCGTTGGGAAATGCTACCATGTGTACTTCTTTGGAAGAGCTTTTGAGTATTTCTGATGTCATTTCTTTACACGTTGATGGGCGTGCAGAAAACTCAAACATCATAAGAAAAGAAGAATTTGATTTGATGAAAGACGGTGTTGTCTTTATGAATTTAGCTCGTGGACAAGTAGTTGATATTGCTGCTTTGGTGGAAAATCTCAAAAGTGGAAAAATCTTAGGTGCAGGAGTAGATGTTTATCCAGAAGAACCCAAAAATAATCAAGAAGAGTTTGTTTCAGAATTACGTCAAATTCCGAATGTTATTCTTACACCACATGTAGGAGGAAGTACGGTAGAAGCACAAGAAAATATTGCACAATTTGTTCCCAATAAAATGGTGGATTATATCAATGCAGGAAATACTTTTTCTAGTGTTAATTTTCCAGAGTTGCAGCTACCAAAACTTCAAAATGCTCATCGTTTGATGCACATTCATAAAAATGTACCAGGGATTTTGGCTAAAATAAATCAGATTTTTGCCAAAAATGAAGTAAATATTGTAGGTCAATATCTCAAAACCAATGAAAAAATTGGTTATGTAATCACAGATATTAATCAAAAATACAACGAAAAAGTCATTGAAGAACTCAAAAATATTGAAGATACTATTCGTTTTCGTATTTTGTATTGATTAGAATTACAATCTAAATCCTAAGGGTCTTTAAGACCTTTAGGATTTTTTACCAAATTATTCTATAAAATGAGATTCATATATTATTTAATTACAGCATTTCTATTTTCTAGTTGTATACAAAATTATGATTTAGGCGACTTATATACTCAAGAAATTGAGAGTTCTGATAATTTAATCTATTATTACTTAGCTTCTAGTAATCTCAATGATAGTTATAAAGTGGGTTATGAAATTTTAGATAAAGCCCAATACTTTGAAATTGATGAAGTGGAAAGGAAGGAATTTAGAATGTTTTCAAAGTTACCTACTAAGGATACTATTTTTGTAATTGGAAATAAAAAAGGAGAGAGTAGCATACCAAAATATCATTCAACAGAATTTGAAAATTATAAAGGAATGATTGTTCAAACTGATTATTATCAATATAGTTATTCAACCTCTATGAATTATACCTATCAATTCTCTAGTTTTAAAGAAACAAAGGATAGTTTGTTTTTATATAGAATTGAAGGGAAATATTCGTCTATTTTTGGCGATAATAATGAAGTTGGTTTTATAAAGGAAATATTAAGTTACTTGAAGATGCAACAGGAATGATAAAACAAATTGAAATACGTAAATTTCTACTCAAACAATATGATAATAGTAGCATAGATTATCAAGTAATTATAAACAATTCCTCAGAAGCTGATGGATTAGTGCATTTTACATTTGAACCTAAAATGAAATTTAAGAAAGATAGTTTTTCAAATATTGGAATCTACAAGAAAAGAAAGGTTACAAAATAGCAGTTAAAACTCTAAGGATTTTTAAAAATTATCAATTTTTATCAAGTCATAAATTGACTTTTTAATTAATTTTGTCAATCTTTAGACTTACAAAAATTAAAATATACAAATTATGAAATCTAAGAAAATAAAAGAATCAGAAATTTACGATGTAGTTGTTACTGAAGAACTGAAAGGTGTAGTTCTTTTTCCAGAAAAATTAAGGAGAACTAATGAAATTTTAAAAGAAGTAGGTTTGCCTAAAGAACTTTCTGATAGAAAATTATCCTAATTCTATTGCTAAATTTATCAAAAAAAATAAAGTCTTTTTACCATAATAGGTAGAAAGACTTTTTGATTTCTAGTAAAAGACTAAAAAGAGTAAATTTTTTTGGTTCTCTGACAATTTTTGCACTTGCCTTTATTATAAGAATTATCTTGTATTTTAAATTGGTCTGTACCGAAGGTCTGACCAGTTTAAAATATGTATTTAAAGTTTCAAAAAGGCTTATTTTTTTCAAGTCAGACCTTTGGTAAAGACTTAAAAAAAACACAAGATAGATTTATTTTCTACCAAAAATCATAAAAGTGCAAAAATTGTCAGAGAACCATTTTTTTTATCAATAAAATAAAATCGTGAATTTTTTTCAAACAACTCAACTAAGAAACTATACGCTACATAAATCTACTAAGAAGCAAATTGAATATCTTTTTGATGCAACCTCTGTCCTTTTTTTCCTGTAATTAAATTCTTGATAGAAGTCAGAAAAGGAACAGGAGGAACAGAAGCCATAATCTTCAAATCAGTCAGAAAATCGGTTTGTTCGTCTAAAAACATCAGCACTCTTTCGATAGAATTGTTCTGAAACATATCCGTAAAAATACGTTGAATATCCTTTGGATTACGCTCCATAATATTCAAAATCATAGAATCATAGGTCTCAAATTGCTTATTAAATTTCTCGTCATAATGTGGTTTTCCTGTCTTTTTCCACGCTTCTGCTCTCGCTTCTGCATCTCTGTACATTCTCAAAAAAGCATATCCTGTACTTGGTTTTGCTCTTCCTGCTTTCGTTCCCAAATAAATTATATTTTTGGCTTTGGGCTGCTCAAATTTAAAGTCTGTCATCGGAATTACACCGTATTCTTCTTCCAAAACTCTAAAACTAGTAGCCTTTAGTTTTGTAGCCATGTAGGTTTCCAGACGCACTTTATAAAGCTCTTTATTTTCTAAAAGCTCACTAGAAAAAAGTGTATATTCAACAATTGCTTTGGTAGGCGAAAAAGGTAAAATATAGACAAACTCTACTGCATTTCGCTGAGGCAAACGCATATCAAAAAGTTGTGCTACTTCGGTATCAAAAACAGGTTCATCGGTTTCGACTACATAACCAAAAAAATGCTGTAATAAAGAGTGATATTCATTGCTTTTTGGTGGAATATCTTCTTTCAAGAAACGAGAATCAAAAACATATTCAGATGTAAAAATCTTGTTTTCAAATGCTTCTGATAGATTTACTTCTGCTTCGGTGTCAGAAATTGATTTGACACTACTTACTTCGGCTTGTAAAAATTCTATATTATCAAATTCGGATAATTTTGTATTTACAAAATTGTAAAAATCAATACCACGAATCATTTTATATCTAAGTGAATCTAACGTGTCTGTTTTGTCAATTTTTGGTGCAATAAAACGGACTTTTTTCCATTCTTTATGTACCAAAATATCAAAATCTGTTTTTTTATCTGTCCAAAAAGACCAAGAACGATTATTTGTATCTTTCTTTTCCTTATCAATAACTAAGATTTTCTTTTTAGATAAATTTTCATCTTTCAATATTTTGTATAGCAACATCAGTGCGGCTGCTCCTCCTCCCGTAAATATTATGTCGTAATTCATTGTGTAGTTTAAAGCAGAAATTTTTTTTATATATAGTTTTCAGAACGTGTGTTTATTCTTTAATGTTTGTCTATATTCAAGCTAGAAACGAGTTTTGAGTATTCTTTTCAACGAACCTTATTTTTTGTTTGATTAATTTTATTTTTCTAAACAATAAACTACCAAAAACACTTTTATAATCTACTTTCAGACAAAGTTTTAAATCAAAAATTGTTTTCAAAATACCTCTAATTTTTGTATTTTTGTAAGCTATTTTAGTAATAACTAAACGGTAGATTACGCTTCTTCAGTTAAGTTATTTCATTCTCATTAACTGATTACTGGTAACTGCTCACTGATAACTGAAACTATGAATTATCCCTCCAAATTAGTAGAAGATGCTGTAAACGAAATTTCTCGTTTACCAGGTATTGGTAAAAAATCAGCTTTACGTTTGGCTTTGCACTTGCTTAGGCAAGAAATGCAAGATGTGACAGAATTGACAAATTCGTTGATTGTACTTCGTGAAAAAACAGTTTATTGTAAAAAATGCCATACTATTTCAGATGCAGATATTTGTAATATTTGTAAAAGTCCAAAACGAGATGAAACTTTGATTTGTGTGGTAGAAGAAGTTCCAGATTTATTAGCTATCGAAAATACGGCTCAATACAATGGATTGTATCACGTTTTGGGAGGAGTAATTTCACCTATTGAGGGAATTAGTCCGTCAGATTTGAATATTGATTCTTTATTAGAACGCACACAAAATGGAGTAAAGGAAGTTATTTTGGCTCTCAATGCAACTATGGAAGGAGATACAACGGCTTTTTATCTCACTAAAAAGTTGAGAAAACAAGGCGTAAAAGTAAGTGGAATTGCTAGAGGTGTGCCTATTGGAAGCGAACTTGAATATACAGACGAAATTACGTTAGGAAGAAGTATTGCCAAACGAATTATGTTTGATTAAAATCTAAGAGGAATGGTGAATTATTAATTGTGAATAAATATTCTACCATTTATAATTTACAATTTTCCTCAAAACGTACTTACTTCAAAGCTATTTTCAGCAATACGCATTTCTTCTACTTTTCCGCTTCCTTTTGTTATTTCTGTCCAATTATCGAATCTCAAAAGAAAAAATTACTAAGACTGCAAGGACTAAGAAAACCATAATCTTTTCCTGAAAGCAGATAAATAAGCGAAGAAACAGCAGGATTATGATTTACCAAAACTAAATTATTAATAGAAGTATCATCAATTTGATTGATAAAATGAAGCAAATCTATATCCGAACATTGGTATAAATTATCTTCTATCTGAATTTGTGAAGAAGGATAATTTATTTCATCAGCTATGAGTCGAGCTGTAGTTTGTGCTCTAATAGCTATACTGCTTATCATTTTATCGACTTCAAAATTTTCTTGATGCAGAAGTTTTCCTAACTTCATGGCGTCTTGAATCCCTTTTTCAGTAAGTTTTCTTTTTGAGTCTGGATTAGAAAAGCTGTATCCTTCCGTTTGTGCATGACGAAGCAAAAATAGTTTTTTCATAATTAAATAGTCTTGTTGATACTAATTGATAGAATATACAGTAATTTAGTGTTATAAATAAATGTAATTTGTATTTTACTCATCAAAACCTTCTTTTCTAATTCGCAAACGAGGGCGTTTTGGAGGCGTGCTTTTTTCTACTTTACCAAAAGTAATATGTTTCTTTTCTTTTACGTTCTCTGAGTTGTCTTTATCCTCCGTATTTTTCTGTTTAGCACCTATATTCTTTGTCGTAAAACTAGTAGTTGCTTCTTCTATTAATTCGTCTGTCGTTTTTGGTGAGGCTTTCATTTTTGCTTTTAGTTGTACTAGAGCATCTTTTGGAGTAGGTAAATTTGGTAATGTTGCTGCATTTTTACCCAAAACCTTTTCCACCTCTTTATCTATATTATCTTCGCTATTTACCTCTTCATAAGATTGTGCAAGAGCTTCTTGTTCCTCTACTTTCATTTTCATGTCTTCTAGCATATTACTCATACTGCTTTTTCCAAGCGAAGACATACGCTCATTCAAGCGACGACTTGTTTCAGAAAGACGTGAACGAACTTTAAGCGTTTTGAGTTCTCCTTCCCAAGTATTTATTTGAGTACGAATTTTCTGAACATCAATTTCTAGCTTTCGAATCATATTTTCGTAAGCACTCAAATTTTGCTCATTAGCAGAAGAGACTCTCAAAATTTGGTCTTTTTGAGCCAATGCTTTAAGTGCATAACGATCGGCTTCGTCCATTGTAATATCACCTTGTTCTGCCTTCGATATAAATTGCATCGCTCTTTGTTCGTACTGACCTGCCGCTCGGTGTGCTTGTTGAACGTCTCTTTTTGTACGAATGGCTAGAGCTTTCATTTCGGCAAGACTTTTCATGCTCTCGGCAAGGTCTTGTTTCAAATCCTTGATGGCTTGTTCTGTAATCGCAACAGGGTCTTCTACTTTATCAAGTTTGGCGTGTGCTTTTGCTTTTCCGACATTAAAGAGACGTTTAAAAAATATCCACATATAAAATAACAAATAATAATAATAATTTGGAATAGGAAATTGACCTATTTTGTTTTGTCTTATTTAAGTTCTATCAAAATCAATAAAAAAGGTCTTATCCTTTTGCAAACGTTATAGAATTGGCAATAGTTTTTGATTTCTTTTTAAAATCTTCAAATCTACCTCAATTTATATCTTAACATCTTCAAATTACTTCTTCTATTATTTTCCAAACTTTTTCTCTAAAAAAGCATATGCCTCATTTACTTTTTGAGATTGCTCAACTGCCCAATGCTGCTTTTTTGGGTCTGCTTGATGGCGGTCTGGATGATAGGCTTTCATTAGTTTTTTGTAAGCTGTCTTTACTTGCTCAAAAGAAGCTCCTTGTTCTAATCCTAAAGTATGGTAATAAATTCGTTCTTTTGGATTTACTTTTGGTGCAGTAAATTCATATTCTGTATCAAAATTAGAACTAGAAAAATCTGTATCATCATTTCCTAATGAACCGAATTCTTTTTCATATTCGTCATCAACTGCTTTTGTATATTCAGCATCTGAAAGACCGTTTTTTTCTAGAAAATCATTTGTAGTAGAACGAATAATATTTTTTAATCTATCGAAGAGCATAGTTTTATAATAGTATATGTCATCGGTGGGGACACCGACAACGGCAGGTAAAAAGAAGTAAATTGTTTTACATTAACGAGAGAAATGCTACAAACGTTTTCATTATCTGTTTTTAAGATAAGTTGAGAAAAAAGTATAGAAATTTCGCTTTTGACTAAAAATAATCAAAATTATTATATTTATCAGAATTTGGAGCAATTTAAACCAGCGATTTTATTTTACTAATTGTTTCCATTGGGTCAGGCGAAGAAAAAACAAAATTACCAGCCACCAAAACATCAGCACCAGCATCAACAAGTCGTTTTGCATTTTGAGCATTTACTCCTCCATCAATTTCGATAAGAGCTTTTGAGCCTGTTTTTAAGATTAATTCTTTTAATTGACTTACTTTTTTATAAGTCTGTTCGATAAATTTTTGTCCACCAAACCCTGGATTCACAGACATTAAACATACTAAATCCGTTTCTTCAATTACATTTTCTAATTGAGAAATAGAAGTATGAGGATTTACTGCAATTCCTGCTTTACAACCTAAATTACGAATTTGCTGAAGATTTCTATGCAAATGCTGACACGCTTCTATATGAACAGAAATTGTGTTTGCACCAGCACGAGCAAAATTATCTACATATTTTTCAGGATTAATAATCATTAAATGAACATCCAAATGCTTTTTGGCGTGTTTTGCAATTGCTTCACAAACAGGAATCCCAAACGAAATATTAGGAACAAAAACACCGTCCATGATGTCAATATGAATCCAGTCAGCTTGACTTTTATTGAGCATTTCAACCTCATTTTGAAGGTTGCCGAAATCAGAAGCGAGAATAGAAGGAGCGAGAAGCATAAGTTTCTTTGATTACGAATTAGGAATTACGGATTACGATTTATGTTACAAATTACGGTAAACCAACTATTAATTTCAAATTAGAGTGGCTCAATTAATCCGTAATTCATTATTACTTTGCATAGTGAACAGCTCGTTTTTCACGAATAACTGTAACTTTTACTTGCCCCGGATATTGCATTTCTGTTTGAATTTGCTGCGAAATTTTGAACGCAATTTCATCGGCTTTATCGTCCATTACATTTTCTGCATCTACAATTACTCGGAGTTCTCGTCCTGCTTGAATGGCATAACATTTATTCACACCTTCATACGAAGTTGCCAAACTTTCCAAATCTTGCAAACGCTTGATATACGATTCCATCGTTTCACGTCTTGCTCCCGGTCTTGAACCAGAAATAGCATCACAGGCTTGAATGACAGGCGAAAGCATCGAAGTCATTTCAATTTCGTCGTGGTGCGCTCCGATTGCATTACACACTTCTGGGTGTTCTCCGTAGCGTTTTGCGAGTTCCATTCCCAAAATAGCATGTGGTTTGTCTGGGTCTTCGGTACAGACTTTTCCAATATCGTGTAAAAGTCCTGCACGTTTGGCAAGTTTTACGTTAAGTCCCATTTCGGTTGCCATAGTGGCACAAAGACGGGTAACTTCTTTTGAATGTTGTAATAAATTTTGTCCATACGAAGAACGGAAACGCATTTTTCCAACTAATTTTATTAACTCTAAATGTAATCCATGAATGCCCAATTCAATTACGGCTCTTTCTCCTAATTCTATAATTTGTTCTTCTAACTGCTCGGTTGTTTTGGCGACAACTTCCTCAATTCTGGCAGGGTGAACTCTTCCATCTGCTACCAAACGGTGCAAAGAAAGACGAGCAATTTCTCTTCTCACAGGGTCAAAACCCGAAATTGTAATTGCTTCTGGTGTATCATCAACGATGATTTCTACACCTGTTGCAGCTTCTAAGGCTCTAATATTACGCCCTTCTCTACCGATTATTTTTCCTTTAATATCATCACTTTCTAAATGGAAAATAGACACACAATTTTCGATGGCGTGTTCGGTAGCTGTTCTTTGAATGGTAGAAAGTACAATTCTTTTGGCATCTTTTGTAGCCGTTAGTTCTGCATCGCTCATAATTTGGCGAATTTTGGCAGTAGCTAAAGTGTGTGCTTCTTTTTCTAAGGATTCAATAAGTTGATTTTTGGCATCTTCGGCTGAAAGTCCTGATACTTTTTCTAATAAAATGATTTGTTCTTTTTCTAATCGGCTGGCTTCTTCAAACTTCACCTCTACAGACTCCATTTTCTTGTATAAGTCGTCTTTTCGTTGTTGCTGTTTGTTGATTTCTTTATTTAAAATTTCTTGTTCCTTAACTAAAGAAATCTCTTTTTCTTTTAGTTTGAGTTCAATTTGTTGAAAACGCTGTTCTTGTTTTTTGAGTTTTGATTCTTGTAAAGCTACATTTTTTTGTCTTTTATTGGATTCTCGTTGATGCTCTGCTTGGAGTTTCAGAAAGTGGTCTTTTGCAGATAATTCTTTTTCTTTTAACAAGTTTGCAGCATCTGCTTTTGCAGTTTGCAATATGGATTTAGCTTCGTTTTCTGCTTTTTCTTTCAGATTGTTGAGAACTTTAATGAGCAAAAAACGCCCTATTAAAATTCCGACAATCAAAGCAATAATAGCTGTAATTGTGATTTCAAGATACATTATATATATTTTCTTTAGATTTTATTAAGAAATAATTACGAATTAAAAATTACGAATTACGAATTATCTACCACAATTACTATATGGTTTGAAAATAACGTTTCAATTAATTTTTATTTCTAAAGAGTCTTTTATTTAAGTAAATCAAATAAAAAAACAGGTTCATTTCTCTCTAAAAAATCAATAATCTAGTTTGCATACACAAAACTGTTCGAAACCCTTAGGGTTTATAAGGTTTAGATATTTTAAAATAAGTCTTTATTTTTATTCGTATAAAAAACTTTAAATTAATTTATATAAAAATCTGAAAATCAATCAATTAGAATGCTATTCAGGATTATTTTAGTTTGCTATATATGAAATAATCACTTTTATTTTTTGATAGAATATAATTCTAAACAAATTCTAAAATGATTTATCGTAGTTGTACGGTCAAGATTACTTTTCTTTTTTAGAGAAAAATATATCAAAATGAATAAGCAGTTGAGTATTCGTTAAATACTTTTTCAAAACTTCAATTAAAATAAATCTTATGTTTTGAAATGCTTAGACAATTAATGATACAATCTACAAATTTAGCTTAGATAAAACGATTATAAAAATAGTTTTTTTATTTTTTGGTATTTTTTGTAAAAAATGTAATTCGAACTTACTATTCAACAGACTGGGAAGTCTGTTTTACTTTACTAAACGTATTCCTGTATACTGCCAGCGTTTGTCAGCGTGAAAAAAATTGCGATAGGTTGGTCTTGAATGATTGGGTGCAGTTGCCTGTGAAGAACCACGCAAAACGAGTTGATTTATCATAAATTTTCCGTTGTATTCTCCCAAAGCACCTTCATCTTTTGCAAAATTTGGGTAGGGTTGATAAGCCGAGCGTGTCCATTCCCAACGTTTTCCCCATTCAAAAAACTCGTTTGCAATTTCCCATTCGTATTCTGTTGGAAGTCGCATGTTTTTGAATTGTGCGTAGGCTTCGGCTTCGTAAAAACTGACATGACACAGAGGAGCATCTAAATCTAGTTTCTGCAAACCATTTTCAGACTGATTAAAATCATAGAAAAACCATTGCTCATTATTTATTCCTTCTCCTGTTTCAGCATTTTGTTTAAACCAATACAAAGGAGCATTTAATTGATTCTGTTTTACAAAATCCCACCCTTCGGCAAGCCAAAAATTAAAATTTTGATAACCGCCAGCATTTATAAATTCTAAATATTCTCTATTGGTTACCAAATTTTCAGAAATTTCAAACTCTTCTACAAAAACACGATGAACGCCTTTTTCATTATCAAAATAAAATTCGGTTTCTAACTTTCCCTTTTCTTGTAATTGATTTTCTTGAAAACCAATTTGATAAATTCCTTCTTTTATTTTTATAAAATTTTCTTTGTTATTTTCTATACTTTTTTCTTTTGGTTCAAAAACTGTAAAATCATCAATCGGCATCTTTACGGCAGGAAAAAGTGGATTATTTCCCAAAACAAATTTTATATCCGTAACAAGTAATTCTTGATGCTGCTGCTCGTGATTAAGTCCAATGAAAAGACGTTTTTTTATTTCTAGTTCAGTTTCATTATCAAAATTATTACTTTCATTATTCAACTCTAATTCCTCAAAAAACAAGGAAAGCGAGTTATCTACATGTTTTCTATATTCATAAATTTCCTTTGTCGTTGGACGAGTAAGGTTTCCTCTATCCGTTCTCAACACTCGTTTTCCGACTGTTTCATAATAACTATTGAATAAATAATTGTATTCTTCTTGAAAAACTTTATAATTTTTGAGATACGGAACAAGCAAAAACGTTTCGAAAAACCACGTCGTATGAGCCAAATGCCATTTTGTAGGACTTACATCTGCCATCGGCTGAACAACAAAGTCTTCAGGCTGCAAATCTTGACAAAGAGAAAGCGTTCTCTGTCTAGTTTGGATGAATTTCGAATGTAGAGTTTTGTAGAATGTGGAAAGGTCGTTAGTAGAGATACCAACAAGGGTAGAATCGATATTTATATTTTTTTCTACTGTTTGGGTAGTTTGCATAATTGAAAGTTTTGTATTGATTTAGGTTCAATAAATAGTACTATTTTTTGGTAGTTTTTGTTTTGAAATTTTATAGTACTACTACTGTACACTACTTTTTATAAGAAATAAATAAACTTTCTGAAAATTATTCGTATATTTTTATCGCAAGCGATTTAAACTTAAGCGACTTAAAAATTCATAAAATGAAAACATCAACTGTACAAAATGTATTTAGAATTCTGCTAGCTCTCTTTATGATTTATGCAGGGTTTAGTCATCTGACTTTTAATAGGATTGATTTTCAGGCACAAGTTCCTGATTGGATTCCTTTTTTTAGTAAAGACATGGTAGTTATTCTGTCTGGAATTGTAGAAATAATTTTGGGATTAGGATTAGCTTTCTGGAAATCCAGACGAATTGAATTTGGCTGGGCATTAGCTATCTTTTATGTCCTTATTTTTCCTGGAAATATTTCTCAATATATGGAAGGTAGAGATGCTTTTGGAGCATTAAATTCTGATAAAGCAAGACTAATACGATTATTTTTTCAACCTGTTTTGATAGTTTGGGCGTTATGGTCTAGTGGTGCTTGGCAGGCTTGGAGAGCAAAACGAAAAGAGAAATAGTACTTATAAAACATAACTCATGGAAGATTCACAATTAAAATTGAGCAACCAAATTTGTTTTCCTCTTTATTCTGTTTCTCGTCTTATTACAAAAGCCTATAAACCTTTTTTGGATAGAATGGAAATTACATATCCTCAATATTTGGTTTTGATAGTGCTTTGGGAAAATGATAATTTGAGAGTAAATCAGATTACTGAAAAATTACTTCTCAATACAAATACACTTTCTCCACTTCTTAAACGTATGGAAAAAATGGAACTTATTGAGCGAAACCGTTCGGAAGAAGACGAGAGGAACGTAATCATAAAACTTACAGAAAAGGGAAAAGAATTAAAAAATCAAGCAGCATTTATTCCAAACCAGCTTTCAAAAGTTCTAATTACTGAAAATATAGAAATTTCAGATATCAAGAATTTGCAAAATGTATTGAACGAATGGATAAAGGTTCTATCAGAAAACGAAAAATAACTTGCACTAGAAAATAAATATCAAATTAAAACAATCAAAAAATGGAATTATTAGAAAAATTGAGATGGCGTTATGCTGCAAAGGCAATGAACGGCGAAAAAGTAGCACAAGACAAAATTGATACTATTATTGAAGCTATTTCTTTAGCTCCTACTTCAAGTGGTTTACAGCCTTTTGAGGTAATTATTGTTACAAATCAAGAAATAAAAGATAAAATTAAGCCTGTTGCTTGGAATCAATCTGTTGTTTCAGACTGTTCTCATTTGTTTGTTTTTGCTGCTTGGGATACCTATACGGCTGAGAGAATCAATAAAGCATTTGATTTGGTAAACGAAGTTCGTGGTTTTGAAAACGAAGGTTGGGAAAACTACCGTCAAATGTTATTGAAAACCTATCCACAACAAGATGCAGAAGCAAACTTCCAACATGCTGCCAGACAAGCCTATATTGCTTTTACAGAAGCTCTAACAGCCTGTGCTTTCGAAGCAGTGGACTGTACGCCAATGGAAGGTTTTGATGCTGGTGCAGTAGATGAAATTTTGGGTTTGAGAGCAAAAGGTCTTAGAAGTTGTGTACTTCTTCCTGTCGGTTATAGAAAAGCAGAAGAAGATTGGTTGGTAAACTTGAAAAAAGTAAGAAAACCGAAAGAAGATTTGGTTACTCTAGTGGATTAATTAGCTATTGAATAATGAGAGTAAATAAAAAAGGTTGTAATGTAGTGTTACAACCTTTTTGTCTTGATTTTTTATTTATGACTAGGAAAAATTACACCATAATATGAGCAAAAGTTTCTGTCAAAACTTTTTCCATATTATCTAATTCTACCATATTAGGACCATCAGAAAGAGCGTTATTTGGGTTAGGATGCGTTTCCATAAAAAACCCCTTTACTCCCATTGCTGCTGCTGCCTTTGAAAAGTAAGGAATATATTCTCTATTTCCTCCCGTTGTTCCATTATTTGCACTTGGTTTTTGAACCGAATGTGTTACGTCCATCACAACAGGATAACCCATTTCTTTCATATCAATAATATTTCTAAAATCAACTACAAGGTTATTATTTCCAAAACTTGTTCCACGTTCAGTAAGCATAATTTGTGTATTACCTGTACTTTCTACTTTTTTGGCAGGATAAACCATATCCCTACCTGTCAGAAATTGTGCTTTTTTGATATTTACAATTTTACCCGTTTCTCCAGATTTTAGAAGTAAATCGGTCTGGCGACACAAAAAAGCAGGTATTTGAAGAATATCCACCACTTGTGCAGCTATTTCGGCTTGAAAGGCTTCATGAATATCTGTGGTGATCGGAATTTGATATTTTGCTTTTATTTTGGCTAATGCTTCTAATCCTTTTTCTAATCCTGGTCCTCGGTACGATTCCATTGAGGTACGATTTGCTTTATCGAAAGAGGCTTTGAAAATATAAAGAAAACCCATTTTTTTGGATAATTCAACCATTTTTTCGGCTACTTCAAAAAGTAGTTCTTCATTTTCAATTACACAAGGACCAGCAATAAGGAAAGTTTCTTTTTGTAGGCGTTCGTAGAGTGTCATAATTTTGTGTTTTTTTGGATTCAGAATCAATAATTACAAAAATACGGAAAATAAAAAACTCTAGTATTAAAAATTTTGAAGTAGATATTAATTGTTATTACAAAAAAAACTCGTATTTTAGACTTGTATTTAAACCTAAAAACAAAACCAATAAAATTAAAGTCATAGTCCACAACTTTTTGAGTAATTGCTTTTTTTATATAAAGATAAACGTTTTGATAGCTATATAAAAACATAAATTTATGGTTCTATATGATTTTAGTTGTAAACCGTAATTTCTATTTTTTTTTAAGTCTGTACCAATGGTCTGACTTACAGTACAGACCGAATTTATACTCTATTGCTTTTTCAATTCCAAGAAAAAAATCTACATGAAAAAAAATACTTTAACCGATTTTGAAAATAATTATTTCTCTTCTAATGTAGATAAGTTCCCAATTATCTATATTACTTTTACAGGAAAGCAATCTACTGATGACGAGTTTGCAGAATACATACATTATTTAGATTTAATTTATACTCAAGACGAAAAATTTGTGATGCTTACAGATTCTAGTAAGGGAAATTATATGAAATCAAAACACCGTATAGATTTTGGAAATTGGACAAAGAAGAATAGAGAAGTTATACAAAATCAATGTAAAGGTATAGCTTTCGTAATGTCCTCTATATTAATGAAAATAATGTTACAAGGAATATTTTTGATACAATCCCTTCCTTATGAATACACCATTGTTGATAGTGTAGAGAAAGCAGAAGAATGGGTAAAAGAACAATTGGAAAAATAAATACTATTATTTAACACATTTAATACGTCCACAGACAGCTTTCAAATTCGATTAATTTTTCGTGGTATTGCATAGATTTCACAAAAGATTGTTTTCTGTTATCGTACTGTTCTTCAAAATATTCATCTTTAAAATTATCGTATTTGACAATAAACCCACTAAAAAAACGAGCATCAATTAGCGTTTCCAGATTGGGAATATGTCCATTACTTTTCGTGGTTTCAATTATTACATAATCTTCTTTGAGCGGACGAAATAATTTTTCTATGATTTCTTTATACGAAAAGGAAACTATTTTTTGTCTAAATCGGGTTGAAGTTTGTGGAAGAATAAGCGTAAAAGCAATTACATCATGAATCATTCTGGAATGCTGAATATCCAACATATAATTTTCTTTTATCTCTAAAATTGAAAGTTCTGAAAAGTCAATTCGTTTTTGGATAGAATCGTTTTGAACAGAATTATCAAAATTGTCTTCAATTTTCAAACTCTCTAAAAGCTCATTTTTAGATAAGATAGTTTCTAATCTGTCATTCTGATATGCTGTAATAGTTCCTTCTAAAGCATTTTCTACCAAAAATTTAGAAAGCTCATGACCTGCATACCAAAGTGGTAAATTTGCTTTTTGATTAAAAGAAATTTCTAACCAAATTGATTTCTGAAACGCAATATGAGATTTTGGAATCGGACGAAGTGAAAATGGGTTTATTTCATCTTGAATTATTATTTTTGGGTTTTCTGTTTCAATAGTTGATTCATTTGGACTTAATGCACTTTGGGCGAAACAAAAGTTACTTGTACTCACTAGAAGCAAGACAAGTAATGAAATGTAATTTTTTAAAAATAGTTTTTTCATAATTGGTTGTTAGTTGAAATTTAGACCCTAAGAGTTTCTGAAAACCCTTAGGGTCTGAAAATCTAAAATTTAATTTTCCCACAAATTACTTTCGTACTCTATCATATTTGTTTGATAATTTTGAGCAGCCAAAAGTGCCTCGTGTTCATTTTGGTACATATCCATAATATGCTCATCTTTTCCATTTGCATACTTTATAAGATTTCCATTTGCAAGCATCAAATCAAAGGCTTCTTCAATATTTCGGTGTGCTTGATTATTTCTTTCATTATAATAAATAGCAGTAGAATTATCTCTGAATAGATTTTGAACAAGTTCTTTGTAGGAGAACGTAGCAATTGTTTTTTCAAGTCCTGTTTGAGGATTCATTTCGGCAGGAATAATAATGCTAATCGTTTGAATATCATTAATCATTCGACTACGAGTTTTATCAAAAAATACATCCGTTTTGATTTCTAAAATATAGAGTTGATTCGCATAAAATTCTTGTGCTTCTACTCCTGTTTCGTCTTCTCCATACGTATTTTCTGCTCCCCAAATAGCATCATCATTCCAAGTAGCATCTTGATTAAAAATATCAGCTTCTACCCCATTATACTGTATTTCGTCATTAGGAATTTGAATATTACTCAAAAAATCTTCTTGACTCATTCGGCTACGAAGTGAATCATTTTGATAAGGTCTTACAATTCCTAATTTTACAGCCTCTATAATAAGTCTAGTAATTTCATTTCCTGCTGCAAAAAACGGACGGTTTTGTTTTTCTTTTAAGGAAATTCTATGCCAAAGACTTTTTTGATACATAATATGAGATTCATGAACAGGACGAACTGAATTGTGATTGTACCCATCGTTTGCATAGTTTCCATACTCTTGTGCCTTCAAAAACGAAGTCAGAAAAAGAGAAGAAAATAAAGACATAGAAAAGCCAGTCCACAAAATTGCTTTTGTTAATTTTTTCATGGTTATAAAAGTTAAATTGATTTTTTTAGATTAGAGTAATTACAAAATACTATTTCATTTTGTTAAATTAAATGAAGTAGTTTGTAATCACACCTTTATAACGGGTCTTTTCTGTTTTATTGCATCGATTTTTAGTAGTTTTGGGCAGGGAAGAATAAAATTAAATAAACTTTAACTGTTTTTTAGTTCAGAAAATTAACTTCTACTACTCAAATTTGTTAGTTTGTTTAATCGCTATAGTTATAAAAGTTCTCTAAAATTCTGTAATATTTAATAAAATGAAAAAATTAATAAATTATTCAATCATTCTAAGTTTACTGCTTTTTGTATTTTCTTCTCTTGTGTCCTGTAATGATGATAAATACGAAGAGCCTACAATCAAATGTGAGGATTTTGTCAGTGAAATAGCAGAGGCAAACATTATTCTCTCCCAAAGCAGTTGGGAATGGGTAGAATCACGCAATAAAACACAAACAGGTACAATAGTAACTACACCTCAAATAGAAGGAAAAACAGTGTCTCTAACCTTTAATTTGGGTCAGAGTGTAGAAGAGATAGAAAATGGAACAACAACCAAAATTTGGCAGTATCAAAATAGTATTTCTTCTGATACTACACTAGGCACATTTAATTCTATTTGGATAGATGCAACGGGTAATGTTGATAGAAATTATTATTTAGATATTTGTCCAGAGGCTTTGAAACTGACCACTGCTTCAAGTAACTCAACGACTGTAATGACATACGAAAGAAAATAATTTTAATCTGATGCTATAATAAGAAAAACCTTCAAAATTCTAATATGTATTAGATTTTGAAGGCTTTTTTGATTATCAAATAACAAAAAATATTACTTTTCAGTAGTTTCTTCTGTTGTCTCTGTTTGTTCTTCTACATTTTTCTCAGTACGGTTATAACGACGATTGAAACGCTCAACACGTCCAGTAGTACGTCCAAAGTTTCCTTTTCCACCAGTATAGAACGGGTGAGAAGCAGAACTAACCTCTACTTTTACTAATGGATATTCTTTTCCGTCTTCCCAAGTAATAGTATCTTTTGTCAAGACAGTAGAACGAGTCAAAAACTTGTATTCGCTTGAAGTATCCAAGAATACTACTTCACGATAATCTGGGTGAATTTCTTTTTTCATTGTATAAACAGTTTAATGTAAGAGGATTGCGCCACTTACCCTATAAATTTAATTTAAAGTTGTCTTTAAAAGTTATATAAATTTATAACTGTATAAAAACGAACTGCAAAATTAAACATTTTATCTCAATTTACAAGAATTTAATTAATAGAATTTGCAGACTGTACAACAAAATTTATTAAAACTGATACTAATTTAATTGTATTCGTTTATAATTTACAATTAATAACTTACCATTCCTCATTTACTATTTCCCATATTCCATCAAAAAATCAGCTACTTGTTCAATTAATTCTTTGGAGTGTGTCGGAAAATTAGCAATTCTGATTTGAGAATCCTTGAAGTTTCCATATCCTTTTCCTATTACAATTCCCTTTTTTTCTAAAAAAGCAACAACATCAGAAGAAGTTCCTTTTTCTACATTGGCTACAATAACCGTTTTCGAACGCTGGGATTTTTCTTTTATAAATGGCGATAAAAATTCGGATTGTTCTAAGGTATGATATAATAATTCAGCTTTATAATCGGTTTCTCTTCGAATCATTGCAATACCTTTTTTATTCATTGCCTCAATTACTTTTCCCAAAACAAAGATTGCCAATACATTAGGCGTTTCGGGTGTTTGATTGTCTCTAGCATATTTATCAAGCTCTAAAAGAGAATGATAAGTGCCAAGCGATTTTCCTTTTGCTTGCAAAGTTTTAGCTTTATTAATCATTTTTTGATTGTAAATCCAAACTCCCAAACCAGCAGGAACACCAAAACCTTTTTGGACAGAAAAATAAAGAGAATCAATCACAGAAAAATCAAGATTTGCATAAGGAAGCGAAGAAACAGCATCAACGACAATTAACTTTTCCTTATTCGTATTATTTAGCTTTTCTCTAATTTTGGCAATATTCTCAACAGGAAATTGAACACCACTACTCGTCTCATTTTGGATAACAGCAATGAGTTCAGCCGAATCAGGAATTTGAATGTTTTCTACTAAAAACCCTTTCCCAAAATCAACTTCATATTTAGATGGACTAAGATTTAACTGCTCTGCAAACTGATAAAACTTCTTCGAAAACGAACCATTTATCAAATGAAAACTCTCTTTTTCTACACAACTTTGAAGTATTCTTTCCCAAATCTCATTTGCCGAACCCGTAAAAGCAATAGAAAAATCAGCAGGAATTTGTAAAAGTTCTCTAAGCTGATTTGTAGTATGTTTCGAAAATAGCTTTAAAATCCTTGCTACGATGCGAAATAGCCGTTATTTTTTTCTGCAAGGCTTCTTTGATGGCTTCCTCTACTACAAAGTAATTTTCAGAAGGACCTGGAGTAAGATAGATTTTCATAGGATTGTGTATCACAGACTTGCTAGTCTATGTAAAAGTTAAAATTAAAATAGCTCATTCAATATGAGTATCATTTTTAAGTATTTGATTTTCAGTTGCAGAGCAACGTAACCTTGGTAGAACGTTACAAACAGCTTTATTAGAGCTACAGAGTAGCGAAACTCTGTGATTTGCGAGAAAATTAGAATTAAAAACAAGGTTACGCTACTCTGTAGCTTTTAAAATTAATTTTCTGTTCCTTTCTACAAAGGTTATGCTACTCTGTAGCTAATGAAGAGCTATTTTAAATTGAATTAA
Source organism: uncultured Cytophagales bacterium (assembly GCA_963761725.1). GTDB lineage: Bacteria > Bacteroidota > Bacteroidia > Cytophagales > Bernardetiaceae > Bernardetia. The sequence continues at coordinate 172,938 of CAVXHP010000009.1, forward strand.
TGACACTCATATTGCTCACTGAGACCAAAAAGTCTGATTTGAGGCAATTAGTTTTCTGAATACGCATTTTGCATCATTTCGAAGGCTTGTAATTTGAGTTTTTGAAGGTCTTGCATCGTCATTCCTTTCGTAGAAATAGGCTCTAAAATTTCTACTTCTATAGAACCTGCTTTTACTCTCCAGCCATTTTTTGGTAGCATTTTACGAGTATTCTTTACTACTATGGGAGCAATTGGTGTTTGAGTTTCGATAGCAACCATAAAAGCACCTTCGTGAAAACGCAAAAGGTCGTGTTTTGAATTATTCATTGTTCCCTCTGGAAAAATTATGACGTGTATCTGTTTTCTTAGTTTTTCTTTTACTTGTCTTAGACTTCTTCTTTTGCTTTCCATACTACTTCTATCTACAATAACACCAATATATTTGAATATCAAACCAAAAACAGGCATTTTTAGTATTTCAATTTTTCCTAAAGCTCTAAATTGATTTGGAATAGCAAGCGTAATAGCTGGAGAATCTAAGAAAGAATTATGATTGGCTATAAATATATAAGGCTGATTTTTTTGGAGTAATTTTTTATTTTTTATTCTATAAATAATTCCACTCAAAATACTAAAACTAAATCCCCAAAATTTCATAATCTTGAAGGCAAAAGTTCCTCCTCTTTTTTCATTAATAAGAATGGGAAGTATAATAAAAGGTGCACAAACTACCATAATCCAAAAGAAGTTGAAGAACGTCCACATAGAAAAAGCAATTTGAAAAAGAGTAGTAAAAGGACGCATCAGAACCATCAAACCTCTATCTTCAATGTAGAGTAAAGCAGAATTTTTTAGTTCGTATAATTTTTCTTGTATCATCATTTTAAAAAAGACATTTATTTAGAAAGCAGAAGAAAGCGTATTAGAAGAAATCTAAATGTTTTGAGTATAATAACGCAAATTCTATCAAAAAATTCAATAAAAAATAAAATAATTACAAATATAACAACAATTACAAACAAGAGATAGAGAATACAAATTTTTATTATTCTATTGGCTATATTTCTTAATAAAATGGAGCTAGTTTGTTTGGATAATCAATAAAGAGAGACAGAATAGTAAATAAATGCACTTTTTTGTTAGATTTGTAGATTGTGCAAATTAAAGGCATACTATTTTCTTATGCTACTAAATAAAAATACTTAACCTCCCTAAATCCCTCCAAAGGAGGGACTTTGAATGTGTTTTTCTCCTTTCCTTCGGAGGGTTTGGGGGGAGGTCAAAAAGAAAAATGTCTAATAGCATACTATTTTCTTTGCTTTATTATTTAAAAATAAAATCAATAAATCCGTATAATTGTATGAAAGTTATTCAGTTTTTTCTACCTTTTTTTCTATTCTTATTTTCTACTCATCTGCTTTCTGCTCAAAATGATACCCTTTCAATTTTGAAAACAGATGCTTATGATTTTGAAGCTGAATTTGACTATCAAGGTTCTAGTTACAAATATTCGGTTTCAGAAAAAGGAGATGATTGGTATAGCTTAGTAATTTGGAGGAAAAACACGCTTTTGGAAGGAGAAGCCAAGATGATGGAAGTCTATTCTACCCACATAATGATTGAGGACGAGATGAATACGACAAATAATAAAAATGCTCGTATTCGCATTCGATATGCAGAAAAACAAGGCTATGTTTGGAAGCCTTATGAGCATGATTTTATGCAGGTTGTTTTTCTTATTGATAATCAGAAAGTCAATTATGCTCCCTTTGGCTCAAGAATGATTGATAGAAGTAAGCATAGTAGCATTTCTACTGAAAATCTAATTACTAGTTTTGATAATCAAACCTTTACGCTTTCAGATGCTGTAAAGACGAGCGTAGAGTTTTTTATAATGAAATATCCTAAGTTATTTTATATGTAAGAACAGAAAATTATTTAATACTGCGTAACGTAAGTTTGTTCATACCGTGTGCTGGTATTTTTCCCATTATCAACGTCTATTTTTTTCAAAAATAGACGATTGCTAAGGGAGATAAAACTCTGTTTCCTTTTATTTTGCCTTAGCAATCGTCAGTTATCGAAGATAACAAGACGTTGATAATGGCTAAATAAAAGAGCAATCTTTCTTGATGAAGGTAAAAATACAAACAAACTTGTGTTAAACGGTATTTAATACTCTGTTTAAAAAGTTTTTTAATGCTTTGACTGTGCATTCAGTTCCCCAGAACTGAATGTTTCGCTTCCTCAGAAGCGGTATTTATTTGCTTGGATCACGCTTCTGAGGAAGCGTTTCGTTCAACTCTGAGGAGTTGAACGCACGAAATACATATAAACAAACTTTTTAAACAGTGTATTTAAAGATAAATAATCTAAAAAATCTATGTTTATCAGTAAAATCTGTGTTTTATAACAGGACAATAAAAAAAGCCATACAACAAAAATTGTATGGCTTTAAAATAAGTGATCCCGCTGGGGTTCGAACCCAGGACCCCAACATTAAAAGTGTTGTGCTCTACCAGCTGAGCTACGGAATCAAAAACAGAATCAAAAACAAATTACTAACTTAAAACTAAAATTTTTAACGTGCTCACGGAGCGATTCGAACGCTCACACACATAGTGCACCACCCCCTCAAGATGGCGTGTCTACCAATTCCACCACGTGAGCAAAACATAATTTTGTTTTTATACAAAAATAAAAACAAAATTAGTATGGTATAAGTGATCCCGCTGGGGTTCGAACCCAGGACCCCAACATTAAAAGTGTTGTGCTCTACCAGCTGAGCTACGGAATCAATTTGCGGTATTAGTCTAATCTTTTAGTCTAATTTAATGAATCCAAATAAAAAAATAAATGATTTTATTTATTTACTTGTCTCAAAACAGATTGAGATTATAAATAGTTCAAAATATTTTTAAACTGATTTTATTCAGCTTATATTTGTTCCTAAATCGTCTCACAAACTACTCTAAATTAAAAGAAAATCAAGGGTCGTTTCCCTCAAATGCGTTGCAAAGGTAACACAATAATTTTATGATGCAAAACAATACTACAAAAAAAAGCAAAAGTATTCCATTTTTAGTCAAAGCACTTTTTATTTCTTGTCTTTTTATAGGAATTATTAGTATTTCTTTTAGAAGTGAAGCTCAAAACGAAGAATTACTTCAACAGGGAGATTCATTATTTAGCTCTGAACGGTATTTGGAGGCTCTTTCTGTGTATGAACATATGCTCAATAAGCGTAAAGAGTTTAGTCCTCAAATGCTTTTGAGAATGGCTTTCGTAGAAGAGAGTAGAAATAATTATCCACAAAGTCTTTATTATCTCAATCTTCATTACCGAATTAGTCCAGACAAACAAGTACTCCGAAAGCTAGAAGAACTTGCCCAGACACATCAATTGGAAGGTTATCAATATACAGACAAAACTTACTTTTTGTCGCTTTATGATTCGTATCGATGGTATATTATTTCTTCTTTTGGAGTTATTATTTTTATTATGGCTCTTTGGCTAGTTAGTAGAGTACGACAATTAAGACCAATTACACCTCCTCTGGCTGTTGGGTTTTCAGTTGTTCTTGTTTTACTTTTACTTCATAATTTTGCTACACAGCGTACTTTGGGGATTATACAGAATGATTATACTACATTTGCAGAAACTCCTTCAGCCGCTTCTCCTGTCTTGAAGATTATAAAAAAGGGAAATCGGTATCAAATCTTGGATAAAGAAGATTCTTGGTACAAAGTAACAATAGACAATCAAACGGGTTATGTGCGTCTGCACAATACGCTAATAATTCAGTAAAACAATGATTAATAAATTGAATTTCAGAAATTCATCTCAATATTTTAAAAATAATACGAAATAAATGATAACTATTATCTCAGGTACAAATAGAAAAGGTTCTGTAACACATCAAATGGCTCTTCTGTATCAAAAAAGATTAAAAGAAAAAAATATTGATTCCTCTATTTTAGACTTGAAAGAACTTCCTCACGACTTTGCTTTTTCTGCTCTATATGAAAATACAGGAAAAAGTGAAGGATTTAACAGACTCATTTCTTCTTTAAAATACTCTACAAAATTGATTGTAATCACTCCAGAGTACAATGGCTCTTTTCCTGGTGTTATCAAAACTTTCTTGGACGGATTAGAATTTCCAAATGGAGTAAAAGACAAAATGGTTGCTTTAGTTGGACTTTCTTCGGGTTCGCAGGGAGCCGTTTTGGCAACTAGTCATTTGGCTGATATTTTTGGTTATTTGGGAGCAACAGTTTTGCCTTTACGTGCCAGAATGCCATTCATAAATAAGCATTTCAAGAATGGAGAAATAACAAATGACAATGAATATGCAAAGTATAATGGTCTGATAGATTTGCAGATTGATAATATTATTGCTTTCTAACGTATAACAGACTTCTACTGTACCCTACTTTTTTTATGGAACACGGATTTTACAGATTTTACAGATGAAAAACGGATTTTTTGAATTATAATTAAATTATTATAATGCTATTTTAGCTACGCTGACTTACAGTTGTATTTGACTTCGTTGACTTTCAGTTATCTGTATTTTCAATCCTATAAATCCTTAACCAATCCTACCCTATAAAAAAATAGTAGGGTACAGTAACAGACTTCCTAGTCTGTTCGAAAAACAAGTTCTATTCAACAGACTGGGAAGTCTGTTATACATTTTATGTTTATGCAAAAATTATTTTCAACGTTATTCTGTACTCTCTTGATGCTCTTTGTCTATACCAATTTATCTTTTGGACAAATGGTAAAGGTAAAGAAACCAAAAACTATTTCTCATTGGGAGCATCGTTTTACACTTGCTTTGGGTTTGGGTAATGAAATTGGTGCTGGTTCTTTGGGGTATGCAGCTATGTATGGCTTTGGAGAATCGCAGCGTTTGCGTATTGGTGGGGGAGTTCGGCTAAATCTAGCTTTAGGAATTACTGATAGTGTTCCTTATTTATCAAAGCCGTATGAAGATAATTCGAATAACTCGTTTAGAGATTCTTTATTAGTAGAAAAACCTTTTTTGGGAAGTGCTAATTTAGGTTTTTATGTAAGCTATGATATTAATGATAGATGGGAAATTGGGGCAAGTACTGATTTGGTAGGCTTTGGTTTTGGAAGTAAAAAAAATGCTTTTCTTATCAATGCCTTGACTAGAGATACACTTTCTGTGGAAGCAGAAGTTCGTTCTTTAGTTCAGCTTCCCAAAATTAGAGGAACATTAAATAATGAACTTTTTGTAGGTTACAAATTCAATCCTCGTTGGCGACTGCGTGTAGGAGTTCAGTATCTTTTGACAGAATATTTAACTCCAGAAAAATTCTTCAATGATAGAGATGAGTATAAAAATAATGCGATTTTAGGTTTTGTAGGTATTACCTTTACACCTTTTAATAATGATGCTGTAAATTGTCCGAAATTCAAGAAAGAAAAAGTACGTTATTTGAAAGAAGGGGAAATGTAAAATAAGGTTAGAGATTAGAACTATGAAGTTAGAAGTATTTTCAACAAAATGAAATTAAAAAGGGAAAATGTATCTTTTCCCTTTTTTTGATAATCTTAATAAATTTACTTCCTCACATAAAACTGATACGAATAGGTAATCGTTTTTGACTCTCCTTTGTCTAGTTTTAGTTCCCAAACAACTTCATTCATAGGATTAATGTCATAATAATTAGGTCTCTTTTTAGTTTCCCATTTTGAATCTGTTTTGAGCATTTCGCCTGTAATGGTACGGCTTATTTTTAGATTTATTTCTTTGTCTTTATAATTCTTGACTTCAATTGTTGCTGTCGCAGTAACTAAATCATAGACAATTTTTTTCTGTTTTATGTTCTCTTCTCGTTCCGTTTCTTGTTCATTATCTTTCACCATAACATCGGGTGCAATGGTCAAACGTAGCATTGATTTTGACGTTTTGGCAGTATATTTTATCATATCTTGACTCAAAACTTGTGGTTCTGCTGTTGCACTTATTGTTCCTTCTTTAGTTTTTCTAGGCTGTGTAACCATTGCCGTTCCTGTTGTCCAAGGAAAATCAGTTGAGTTTTTGAGTTCTAAAGAATGATAAACGTCGTTTCTCTGTTCGCTTTCTTGTTTATAGACTACATTGTAGCCATCATTTTGAGGTAATTCTACTTCATAAATGTGTTTGTAATCTACTTCATCACTAAAAAGAGAATACAAAGCTCGTCCACCTTTTGGAAGTGAAACCCCATTTTTAGTATAAAAAAACAAATCTTCTTGAGATTGTGTTTCTATTTCATCAGGATTTCCTCCACCTCCTACAACGTCCATTTCAGCATAGTCATATTGAGCAGACTGACTAGTAATCCTATTTGACATAGCCAAGTTTTGTCTTCCATAATTACCTCCTCCGCTATTTCCATTTAATTGATTCAAAAATGCTTCTAAAGTTTGATTCGAAACAAAAGGCGAAACCAATTTATCGTACTTAAAATTTGGAACACCAACCACCAAACTAAGTGTAGCATCTTTGATGTCTTCGGCATCGTTTACCAGTTCGGCACGCAGCACAATTTGAGCCTTTTTATCATCTTTTAAATGAACTAAATAAGACGGTAACCAGCCAATTCCACGCTGCAAATATGCCATTTCTACATTTTCTTGTGCAGTTGCTTTATCGATCTCTACTTCTATAATTCTTTGTTTTTGTAAAGGAGAAAATTCTGTATTTGGCTTCTTGGTAAACGAAACTGTCTTTATTTCGTTCATTGAAATTACCATAAAACCAGCTTTTGGTTTTGTAGTTTCTAAAAATAACATTCCACTCTTTAGGTTTGCATCTTGAATTTTTCCGACTATTTCATCTGCTTTGTCTGAGTTATTTATTAGCGTAATTTCTACATTCTGTCCAATATTTCCATAGAGCATCTCATAGAGACTAGTTGCTTTTTCGCTTTCTCCATTTTCTTGGCTCTCATAGCTTTTCAAACTACTGATAGGTTTTCCATTGGTATAAAACCAAAATGTTCCGAAAAGAGCATCTGGCAAAGATTTGATAATAAATTTTCCTTTTTGTTCTCCCTCTTTTTCTGCTTTTAAGGTCATTGGATTGAAGAAAAAACCAGTTCCATTCTTAAAAACAGCTACTCGCTGTCCTTTTTCGGTGTTTTGAGAAGATGCACTCATATAAATAGAGGATATGAAAAATAATAAGAAACTGAAAATTATTGATTTGTGATACATAAGTAATATTGGATTTGAGATAAAAAAATAAAGCGTTTGAAGAATGATGCTTCACAAAATCAATTTACATAAATAAATTGAAAATTTTAAGATTCAATAACAAATTTTAGGGTAGAGTTTATACCTAGAAATATGTAAAAATATTTCTGATATATTTTCGTTTTCAGAGTAGAAGTCTTTATAAAAATTCAAAAATCATCAAATTTATAACTACACAAAAACTAATTATGAAAAATTTAAAATACACACTATTAATACTTAGTTTTCTTTATCTACTTCCTACCTATTCTTTTTCTCAATCTGAAAAAAAAGTAGAGGAACTTATCAAACTAATGGAGCAATCAATAGCTAAAGGTACTTTCAATGAGCAAGTACAAGAATTACTCGCTTTTTATGACAGAAATGAAAAGGAAATAAAAGAGAAAAAATTTGAAGCGAATGCTATTTCTTTATCCAAAGTCTTTACTTCTACTCAATTAGGTAAAAATCTTTTTATGAACACACATGTAGAAAGGTACAATAATAAAGACGGAATTAGTAAAATATCTTTGTCGCACTCTTTTTCAAACAGTCAAGAATATGAACCATTTAAAGGAAGTATTTATGGTATTTCTTTAGAAAAAGGACTAAACTATGATAGTTTTTATGAGCAACTTGAAGGGCGTTCGGATTTGATTGTTAGTGAAAAGAAAAAGAAGAAACTAGACAATACAGAAGAGGTAATTATTTCTAAAAAAGGACTGAATTACAAAACAAAATTTTACTTCAGAAATAAGAAAGCACACCATATAAAGGACACTCAAAAACAAGGTAAATATCTGCTTTCTGAAATTTCATTTTATATCAATAGAAATGATTTTATTGTAGCAATAGAAAAAGAATATCAAGAATATAGGTATAAAATGTCGCCAGACATTCCTAAATATACAAAGATGACAGAAGAATATTATGCAGAAATCCTTCCCAAACTACTTAAAGGAAGTGAGCTAGAGGGAAAAACAGATTTTAACACAATGTCAAAATTAAAATCTCTTTTTGGAACAGATAACGTACAAGAAATTATTGAGAAAGCAAAACAGTTTCCTAATTACAGCTATCGAAAAGCTGATAATAGTAGCAATAGACATTATCTAACTGTTTTTTGTTTTAACTTGACTATTTATAATGATTTTGGAGTTACTGCAAACCCTAAAAAAGTAAAATCTATTGAAGTAAGACAATCACCCTTTATGAAAGCAACTTATCAAAAAGAAATAACCAAAGAATTGTATGCTGAATATTTTGGATTGCCTTCTGTCCATAGAAAAAAAGCGCAGAATCCAACTTTCAAAGGCTGGTATTTTATGGTAGGAGAATGTATAACTGGCGATTGTGAAAATGGTTGGGGAACATACAAAGGCGACGATTTTGTTTATACAGGAAGTTTTATGAAAGGACAAGCCTACGGACAGGGAAAAATAGAGGAAAATGGAAGTATCTACGAAGGAATATTCAGACACGGAGAATATACAGGAAAAGGAAAATTGAATGGCATGGAAGTAAAATGGGGAAATGGCGAAATAAAACTAGTAGAAATACCTTACGAAGGAGGACTATTTGTAGGAACAGTAGATGAAAATCTAAAACCAAGTACAGGACAATTAAAAATAACGAAAGAAAACGGAATTGAATCAACTATTACGTATGAAGATGGGTTAATGAGAGAACAACAAATTTTTTATCCAAAAAATAAAACATTAATTGTAAAAGTAGTAGATGGAAAATTTGACTTTCAGAATGCAGTTATTAATTATCCAGATGGAATTACCTATAAAGGTGAAGTACATCCAGAAACGTACTTGCAACATGGAAAAGGACAATTATCAAAAGAAACAGAAAATCTTATGTTTGGTTGTAGTTACATAACTTCAGAAGAAGTAAATGTGATATTTAGTGCCGAACCTGTTTATAAAGAGGTAAGAAATACATTGCCATTTTATATAGATGCTTTTTATATCAATGACAAACTTGATTATTCAAAGTCTGTATTTTTTACACAAGCTGACCGAAAACTAGAACTAAAAGGAACTCCAAATGCACAACCAAATGCAGAAATCAGTATAAATGGAACAAATCTAGTAACCAGTTATCAGAATTATGAAGGGAAAAATCTAAGAATTATAGGAGATTGGAAAGACAATCAACCTATCGGAACGCACAAAATAACCTACGAAGGAAAAGATTATACGATGTTTTATGATAAAAATGGTGTTGCAAAAGGCATTGATTTGTATGCGCCTAACTACAAAACGGGCTATTTGGGCGACCACGAATTTTTACTGACCAAAACCGAAAAAAATCAAAAAGGGAATATCGAAAACCAAGCTACAAACGACCAAGAAGCAGAAGAAAGACGAAAAAAAGAGAGAGAAAAAATATTGAAAATGAATAAAGATTCAACTCCATTATTTGCAGACCCTCAAAAGAAGAATTAAAAACAAAATCAGATGTTATTTGTAGTTTTAGATACATAAACTCAACTAGCCACTTATTTTTTGAGTTGCTAGTTGAGTTTCTAACTTTACCTAACCATCAACTTTGCCGTTGTTTCCATAATGACTATTTCAATGACAGCCGAAGATTTTACCCAGCACGATATAGTTACCAATCTAATAAAACAACTCAAAAAAAAAGGTGTTCATCGCAAAATTTTTTCTGATGTTTTGGATGATGAAGGAAATCAATATGTAGATTTGGTACAAGAAGGAGGAGGTATTTTGGGGATTGCTCTAATTGGTTATGTACACGTTTTGGAACAAATGGGAATTCGTTTTTTGGGATATGCAGGAACTTCTGTAGGAGCAATAAATACGATTTATTTGGCTTCAATAGACGACCGAACTCAACCAAAAACTAATAAGTTAATAGAACTTATTGCCAACAAAAATTTTATAGATTTTATTGATGGCGATGAAAATGCACGAGAATTTGCTATTGCAATTAGTGAAAATAAAGGCGATATTCATTGGAGCAAACTTATTTGGCGAGGTGTAAAAGCATTTACCAAATTATGGGAAGATTGGGGTCTAAATCCAGGAACTCATTTTTATTATTGGTTTACCGAAGCCTTAGGAAAAGAGGGTGTTTATACGTCCTATCATTTGGAGGAAAGGGTAAGTAATTTTCCTAAATCTCTTCGAATTAGACAAGGTGTAAATCATACTATTGAAGGATTGAAAGCAAGTATTTCGATTATTGCAACAGATATTACTACCGAAACAAAAGTTATTTTTCCTGCTATGCGTGATTTATATTGGAAAAATAGTCATTTGATTAATCCTACTAATTTTGTTCGTGCTTCTATGTCTATTCCCTTTTTTTTTACGCCTTATAAGGTTACAGATATTCCAAAAGGAAAAAAAGCACAAGAAAATTGGAGAAATACGGTTGATTATAGAGGAGATATTCCAAATGAGATTTTTTTTGTTGATGGTGGAATAATTTCAAATTTTCCTGCTGATGTTTTCCACAAATCTCATGTTCCACGTCTTCCTTCTTTTGGTGTAAAATTAGGAACAGAACGTCATCAAGCTAATAAAATCACGAATCCATTTGTTTTTACACAAGCCATTGTAGAATCGATGCGACAAATTGCAGATTATAATTTTGTCCTAAGAAATAGAGATTATCGTCAGCTTATCACGTGGATAGACATCGGAAATCATAATTGGATAGATTTTACACTTTCAGATGAAGATAAGTTAGACCTTTTTGTGCGTGGTGCAAAAGCAGCAGCTTATTTTTTGAAAACTTTTGATTGGCAGAAATACAAAGATACTCGTGCAGCTCAAAATCCTTATACCATTACTCCTCCTAAAGATGATTTTAGTATTCCTTCCTAAAGAGTAAAGACTGCTTATTTTTAACAATTTTCGAACTTGAATTTGAATTAGACTTGAATTTCTTAAATTGCTTATTCATAAGTAAGTAAAAAATATGCTTTATAAAAAAAGCACAACAAAAAATAAAAAGAAAACAATTTTAGTAGAAAATGGAAGAGATTTTAGGATTTTTGATTGCAATTATAGTCGGTCTTACAATGGGTTTGCTGGGAGGTGGTGGTTCTATTTTAGCGGTTCCTATTTTTGTTTATATTTTGAATATTGAAACTGTAATTGCGACAGGATATTCACTTTTTGTAGTAGGGGCGGCGGCTCTTGTTGGGGCTTACAGATATTTTCAACAAGGTTTGGTAAATCTCAAAATTGCATTAATTTTTGGGGCACCCTCTTTAATAATGGTTTATCTTACTCGAGCTTATATTGTGCCTGCTTTGCCTGACCCCTTTTTGAGTTTTGATTATTTTATCCTTACCAAAAATGCAGCATTGATTGTCTTTTTTGCTATTATAATGCTTATTTCTTCTACTTTGATGATTTTGAAAGGAGCAAAGCAACAAAAGAAAGATGACACAAAAGAGATTTCTAAGAAACCATTGAATATTCCCTTTTTGATTATAGATGCTGCTTTAGTGGGTCTTATTGCTGGTTTGGTAGGTGCTGGAGGTGGATTTTTGATTGTTCCTTCTCTTGTATTTTTGGCTCGTATTCCGATGAAAGAAGCCATTGCAACTTCCCTTTTCATTATTGCCATTAATTCACTTTTGGGTTTTCTAGGCGATTGGCAACAGCATGAAATAGACTGGCGTTTTCTTCTTCCTTTTACAAGTTTTACGATTGTAGGAATTCTGCTTGGTACACACTTTTGTAAATATGTTCCTGCCGCTCGTCTCAAACAGATTTTTGGTTATATGGTCTTGTTGATTGCCTTTTTTATTCTTTATAAAGAATTCATCTACTAAAAATAGCTGGAAGTTAGATTTTATTCGTAATTACTTTTATAGGAAATAGAAAACAAGTAATTTTGTAAAAATAATTTTTACAGATTAATAAAGAAACCTATGCAATTCAGAATCGTAGCCTTAGATATTTTAGAAGCAAGTTTAGCTACTCCACCTCAAAATCTAACTCAAGAAATTGTCTTTCAATTTGATGTCAATATCGAACACCGTTGGAATACAGATGATGAAATATTTATTGTAGTTACTACTATTTCTATCTTCTCAAACGACAAACAACATTTACTCTCAAAGTTCAAAACGAATACGGTTTTCAAAGTAGATGAGCTGGCACAACATGTAGATACAGAAAATAGCAAAAATAACATGCCAACAGATGTTATCTTAGATTTAAACGAACTTGCAATTTCTACTAGTCGTGGAGCCTTGTTTTCATTCTTGAAAGGAACTTATCTGCACAATGCTATTTTACCAATTATCAACCAAACTATTCCTGTTGAGTAAAGTTGGGTAAATTGGACAAGACAAATGAGCAACATAAGAAATGCTTACAACTACATAAAAATTAGTTGTAAGCATTTTTAATTACTTCTATTTTTGTTGTACAATTCAATATGAGTGTCATTTTCAAGTATTGACTTTTAGTTGCAGCCGTAACGTAACCTTGGTAGAACATCAAAAACGTGCTTTAATAGAGCTACAGCGTAGCGAAACCTTGCAATTGATAATATAAAAATAAAGTTACGCTACGCTGTAGCTTTTTAAATCAATTTCTATTCTTGTTCTACCAAGGTAAAGCTACTCTGTAGCTGATAAATACCTTTTTTAGTTTTTACTAATGACACTCAATTGACAATTTATTACTATTTTTTCAAATTTCAACTTAGGAATAGGAATTAAATAAAATGCTCATTTCTAAAGAATAAATAACGTGAACTCGGGATTAAACTACTACTCATTCTTAGCTATTTTGCGTTTTTTTTACCATTATCAACGTCAGTTATCTTCAATAACAGACGATTGCTAAGGGGAAAAACCACAAATGCTCTAAGTAACAATCCCGAGTTCACGTTAAATAATTGATTTTCAATGGATTATATCCATAATTGTTCTCTTACTTGCAAAAGTCTTGACACTATAAAAAAAATCAAAACTCTTCTTCTTTATTTATCTCAAACTTCTTATGAACAATTGGTTTTTTGATGTCTTCTTTTTCCTCTACTTCTTTATCTAAAACAGGGTTTTTACGAAGTTCTAATTTATCAATAATTGCTTTCAAAATATCTTCTGCGACTTCGGTTTTAGATTTGAGTTCGAAATCCGTTTTTTGCTTGGAATCAATAATACTAATTCTGTTGGTATCGTGTCCAAAACCTGCTCCTTTTTCTTGTAGAGAATTCAGAACAATCATATCCAAGTTTTTCTTTTTGAGTTTTGCTTGAGCGTTCTTTAGTTCATTATCTGTTTCTAAAGCAAAGCCTACCAAAAACTGATTACTTTGTTTTTTTGCTCCAATGGTAGCAGCAATATCTGGATTTTTGGTAAGTTCTAGTATCATTTTTTCTACTCCTTCTTTTTTCTTTATTTTATGCGTAGCTACTTCCAAAGGACGATAATCAGCAACGGCAGCAGCAAAAATAAAAATATTCGTTTCTAAGAAAACATTTTCTACTGCTAAAAGCATTTCATTAGCCGAGCTTACTTTAATCACCTTTACATCTTTTGGATTTTCAAGATTTGAAGTAGAAATAAGTGTAACGGCTGCACCTAATTTTTGTGCCTCTATTGCAAGTGCATACCCCATTTTTCCAGAAGAATGATTAGAGAGATAACGAACAGGATCAATGGCTTCACGAGTTGCACCTGCTGTAAGAGCTAATTTTATTCCTTGTAATGGTAGATAAATTTCTTTTTCTAGGTGATGAATTTCCTCTCTTACAGCTTCTTTTTGAACATAATTTTCAAAAAAATCATTCAAAAAAACTACTATGTTTTCGGGTTCTTCTAGTCTTCCTTTTCCTGTAAGTCCGCTGGCAAGTTCGCCATATATAGCTTCAATTAGAATATTCCCATAGCTTTTTAGATATTCCAGATTTCTAAGTGTAGAAGGATGCTGATACATATCCAAATCCATTGCAGGAGCAACAAAAACAGGACAACGAGCTGATAAATAGGTTGCAGAAAGCAAATTATCACAAAGTCCATTAGCAAGTTTTGCAATTGTGTTTTCAGAAGCGGGAGCAATAATAAAAGCATCTGCCCAAAGTCCTAAATCAACATGATTATTCCAAACTCCTTCTTTATTTTTGATAAAATCAATCAAAACAGGCTTTTTGGAAAGTGTAGCCAAAGTAAGAGGCGTAATAAAATCAGATGCCGATTGTGTCATAATTACTTGTACTTCACAACCTTTTTTGATAAGCAGACGAACCAAAAGAGCCGATTTGTAAGCCGAAATACTTCCACAGACACCTAAAAGTATTTTTTTATTTTGTAAATAATTATCTAAATCATCAACAGAGTTTTCAGAAATTGGAACAGTTCTCATAAAAGAAGGTTAAAGTGTAGATACAAAAATAAGCGAAAAAGAACCTCAAACAAAAAATAAATGTTTAGCATTTATGTAGTGTGCCTTTTGAGGTGCGAAAAAATGTACCGAATGCTTTACAAAAAATAAACTAGGATGGACGATTACCAAATAGATTACTCAAAATACCCAAATTTAGAATCAAAAGAAGAAGTAGAAAAGTGTGCTTTGTGTGAACGAGAAAAAAGGCTTAGTTTTCATCATTTAATTCCCAGAAAAATGCACCGAAAAAAACCTTTTTTAAGAAAATTTGGAAAAGAAGAAATGAAAAAACGAGGAATAAGAGTATGTAAAAGATGCCATTCGGCAATCCATAAATTTTGGGACGAAAAAACATTAGGTGAAACCTATAATACTAAAGAAAAACTGATGGAAACCGAAGAAATGCAAAAATTTGTAACTTGGGTAAGAAAAGTAAAATAGCTACGAGCTGGGAAGTGGGAACTAGGAGTTAGGAAATGGAAAGTTCAATATCTGATAATTTTTTATCTAGGTTTGTTTACTCAAGAAAATAATTGTATTTTCAATAAAAAATTAAACTACTCCAAATTACCTATTACTTATGTTATCTAACTTTCAGAAAAAGAAAATGACTCATCTATTTCATTTCTTCGATAGAAATGGAAATGGTTTTATCGAACCCAAAGAATTGGATTACATTGTTGAAAATTTGGCTGTTTCGGATGATCCAAACGAACAAGCACATCAAAAAAGACTTCAACAGATGTTTTATCGGTTCTGGAAGCAACTCGTCAATGCTGCCGACGATAATGCAGATGGCAAAATTAGTTTGAAAGAATTTGTGAGTGTTCATGAAATTCTTATTGCAGATTCGGCTTGCTATCAGCGTTATGTATATCCATTTATCGAAAGTTTGTTTCATTTGATAGATTTGGATAGAGACAAGCGTTGGGATAGAAAAGAATTTTCGCATTTTTACAAACTCTGTAAGCAAAACGAAGGTTATGCAGAAGAAGCATTTTCAAAAATGGACTCAAATAGTGATGGTTATCTTTCTCACCTAGAAGTGCTTTTTTATTTTAGAGAGTTTTATCTTTCAAATGATAAAAATGCAGTAGGAAATTACTTTTTTGGTAAAATGGAAGAATAATTCTTTAGTTTAGGTCGCTCGTGAGGACACGAGCAACGGCTGTATTTCTATTCAAAAATTAAATTTACCATTGCTCGTGTCTTCACGAGCGATTCACTACTCAAAATGAAATTAAAACTCCCAGACGGTCTTTCTATTTATTACGAGCATTATTTTATAGACGAAAGCAAACATACACTTGTTTTCTTGAATGGTCTTTCACAGTCAACGCTTTCGTGGTTTCCTATTGTACAGGTTTTGAAAAATCAATTTAATATTGTTTTGATAGATTCAATTTTTCAAGGACAATCTGACCAAAAAGGCGAGTATCGAAGTTTTGAGCAGCATGCTGCCGATGTACAACAGGTTTTGGAAAAGCTAGATGCAAAACGAATTGTTCCTGTTGGTATTTCGTATGGTGGTGCTGTTGCAATGCGATTGATGGTAAATTATCCTCAAAAAATCGAAAAAGCTATTTTGATTTCTGCTTTTGCACACCGAACTCCGTATTTTGATTTTATCGGAAATAGTTGGAGAAGTTCGCTCTTATCGGGTGGTTATGAGCTTATGCTTGATGTTATGTTACCTTCTGTACTGGGTCAAGATTATTTTTTTAGTCCATTGATTCCAATTCAAGACATTCGAAATGCACGCTTATTAAACAAAATTACGTCCGATTCTTTGATGAAATTAATGGACGCAACCGAAAATAGTAGCGATTATAGAGAAGAATTGAAAAACGTAACCCTTCCAGTAAAAGTAATTCAAGGCTCGCAGGACATTCTTACAACGCCTCAAATGGGACAAAATATAGTTGATGCACTTCCAAATGCCAGTTTCAAACTTTTGCCTAAAAAAGGACATACGCTCAACTTAGAGGCAATTCCAGAACTGATTATGGAAATTGAAAGTTTTTTGAAAGTATAAAAAAATAATTAAACCCATAAGGTTTTCAGAAACCTTATAGGTTTAAAATAAAAATTATGAAAAGCTGGCTTTATGACATTTCTTTGTGGGGATATTGGCAGGCAATAAAAATTGCGGCTCCCTTTAATGAGAAAGCAAATTTATTTAAAGAAGGAAGAAAAAACTGGAAAACAGAAGTACAACTAGCTTTTAGAAGTAATAAAAATCCTGTTGCATGGTTTCATTGTGCATCTTTGGGTGAGTTTGAACAAGGAAGACCATTAATTGAAGCCTTCAAAAAAAATTATCCAAATTATAAAATACTTCTTACTTTTTTTTCTCCTAGTGGATATGAGATTCGTAAAAATTACGAGAAAGCCGATGTAATTATGTATTTGCCTTTAGACACAAAAAAGAATGCAGAGGCTTTTATCAAAACTGTAAAGCCTAAAGTTGTATTCTTTATAAAATATGAGTTTTGGCATCACTTCATTAAAGAAATCTCAAAACATAAAACTCCTCTTTTTTCGGTTTCTACAATTTTTAGAAAAGAACAACATTTTTTTAAGGGAAAGAATAAAAGGCAAGTTAAAAGTAATTTTTCTGTAAGAATGCTAGAGGCTTTTACTCATTTTTTTGTGCAAAATCAATCTTCAAAAAAATTATTAAACAGTATAAATATTCAAAATGTAAGTATTACAGGCGATACTCGTTTTGATAGAGTAAAGACGATTGTTTCTCAAAGAAAAGAGCTACCTATTTTAGAAAAATTTGTAGGACAGAATAAGCTATTTGTAGTTGGTAGCTCTTGGCAAGAAGATATTGAAGTAATTGCTCCAGCTTTTAAGGAAACAAAAGAAGATTATAATACTTTAAATGAATCGGCAACGGACATAATAAAATTAGTAATTGCTTCTCACAATATTGCAGAATCTGATCTTCAGAAGATAGAAAAATCATTTAATTATCTGAAAATTGAACGTTACTCAAAAATTAATTTAGAAAGCAAAGAAAATATTCAAAATCTACAAAAAGCTGATTTACTCCTCATTGATAACATTGGACTTCTATCTTCCATTTATAGCTATGGCGACGTGGCTTATATTGGTGGAGCTTTTGGAAAAGGGTTGCATAATATTTTGGAAGCTGCTACTTTTGGAATGCCTATTATTTTTGGAGACAAAAACTATCAGAAGTTTAACGAAGCAATTGATTTAGTAGAAAAAAAAGGAGCTTTTACGGTTTCAGATGCTAAAGAATTAGAAATTTTGTTAGAAAGGCTTTTTATAGATAATGAATATAGAGAACAGATTAACAAAATAAGCCGAGAATACGTAAATAAAAATACAGGTGCAACGCAGCAAATTATGGATTTTTGTAAAACGATTTTATAGTTTGTTTAGTTACTTAACCAATCAGCGAACTTAGTGTTCATTTGTCATTTCTAATTCCTATTTCCCAACTCCCAATATCTACTCATTATGTTAAAATTTTTCATTATTTCCGCTATCATTCTTTATGTTTTATATGCTTTCTCTGGAAAGATAATGAAGTTTTTGGCTAAAATTCTATTACAAAAAGTCCAGAAACAAGCACAACAGCAGTACGAAGCACAAAGCGATATTCGTCCAGAGGGAGAAATACGCATTGAAACACCACCTTCAAAAAATATAAATTCTAATCAAGAAGGCAAAAAATATGATTTTGATACTATAGGCGAATATGTAAAGTTTGAAGAAGTGAAGGACAGTTATCAGTAATTGATCAGTTACCAGTAAAGAGTAATCAGTAACCAGTTGAATTTCTCTGAAAGTTGCAATTAAAGTTAGAGCAATCATTTAAAAAAGTGGTTCGTATTTATCTGTATTTAAGATCCTATAAATCCTACCAATCCTTTACAATCCTACACAGTATTTTCAAAAAGAAGATATTTATACTTATCCTCATTCATCATAAAAATCATATAAATCACTCGCTAATCAGTTATAGCATTTTGAAATGAATCAAAAAGGAACATATATCGGAATTACAGTTATTACGCTTTGGCTTTTTAGTCTTAGCTTTTTGCTTGCGTTTTATGAAATAAACTGGTACAATCCTCTTACTTATCTGTTTTTTCTTATCCAAACTCATCTTTATACAGGAATTTTCATTACGGCTCACGATGCGATGCACCACACCGTTTCGAAAAATACAAAAGTAAATAATACTATCGGAACGATTGCAACAGGACTTTTTGCCTTTAACTATTACCCAAGATTACTCAAAAAACATCACGAACATCATCGTTTTGTAGCAACAGAAAAAGACCCCGATTTTCACACTGGTAATTTTTGGATTTGGTATTTTAATTTTGCTAAAAACTACATTACCCTTATTCAGATTGTCTTGATGGCAATTACCTATAATATTCTCAAACTTATTTTTCCGATAGAAAACGTAATTTTTTATTGGATGATTCCTTCTATTGCTGCTACGTTTCAGCTTTTTTATTTTGGGACATATCTACCTCACAGAAAAGCACCAGACAACAAACACTTTTCTAGAAGTCAGGATAAAAACCACGTTTGGGCATTTATTTCGTGTTACTTTTTTGGGTATCACTACGAACATCACGACAGTCCGAACACGCCTTGGTGGAGATTGTACCAGAAGAAATAAAATTAGATTTGTGTTTCTTAGAAAGAAATTTTAGAATATCTAGTAGATAAAAAAATATGGCTCTTCCGACTTTTTAGCGATTATATGAATTTGACTATAATTCTCAATCTAAAATTTTGAAAGTTTCTAAATCCATATCCATTCCTTTTGATGGTCTTAATTTTATTATTAATTCCCTCTACTATTCCGTTAGAATATCTATCTTTAAAGAAATTAATAATATCATTTTTCCAAGAATTAAACGTATTTATAAATCTATTTAGGGCTTTATGATTTATTTTTTGAGCTTCTTCTACCCATTGATCTAGTAGTTTTTGAGCTTCTTGTTTATTCAAGTCAGTATTAAATATATTTTGTAATTCTACTTTCATAAAATACACCTGTCTAAGCGTTGAACTAAACCTAAATGCTTTAAGTAAAGCTTGTCTTTCTTTATGACTAAGGTCTTTCCAAGCCTTGTATAAAAGCCATTTTATTTGCTTGAAATGTACGTTTTTATCATCTTTTCGTCGTAATTCTTTACGAATGCTATCTAGCACTTTATTACAATGCTGAAAAAAATGAAAGCGATCTATTACTACATCAGCATTAGGAAATACTTCTTTTGCTGTATTTGAAAATCCCTCCCACATATCACAAGAAAACACTTCTATACCAGTACAAAAAACTTCGCCTTTAGATAAAAAATAGGCTTTTAAATATTCCTTATCACGATATTCTAAAATATCCCAAACTTGACCTGTATCTAAATCTACTAAAACGACAGCATATTCCTTTTTTCCTTTTTTGTAAGCAAATTCATCAATACCTAAACGTTTAGGAAAATAATCTAGGTGTTTTTTTATTTCACGTTTACTATACGTTTTAAAAATACCATCTAAAACATCCCAAAGTATGTTTTCTCGGATAGCTATTTCTTTGAAGCTGCTATCTTTCAAACACAAATAGAGATATTTTTCCAAACGATGAGTTTGATTTTTTTGCTTAGATACAAAACTAAAGACCTCTTGAAAGTAACGAGTACAATCTTGACAATAAAATTGACGAGAAGTTAAGTGTAAATAAACTTCTTTATCTAAAATATTTCGGTCACGAACAATACGTTCTGAAGTAGAAGTTACTTTATTGCACTTTTTCAAGCAATTAGGACAGATAGAATCTGCTAAATTACTTTCGCCATAAATAGTCAAACGAAGTGGAGAAGAATCTATTTTTGTTACTGAAAAATCTGAAAAACCTAATAAAATTGCTATTGTGTTAGTATCCATAGGAAGGCTAAATTAGCAAATTATCGCTAAATTGTCGGAAGAACCAAAAATATTAATTCCTAGCTTTTTAGAAGAGAAAAAAGTAGTTTGCAAATTGATAGATAGACAATGATTCTTTAAACAAATATTTAAAAAAAATCAATTGAAAAAATATTTTATTCACTAAAAAATAAATTATGAAAAATTTCAGGTTAGTATTGCTTTTGAGCATGATTATTTTTTCTACTGGTAATGCAATTGCACAAAATCAAAATAATGCAACAGAAATAAGAGCTAATAATGGAGATCTGTTTAGACAAGACATGCTAACTACCTTGACCTATGAAGGAATCACAGCATTTTCGCCTCCTACTAATCTTGAAGGGAGCATTTACTTTAATGAAGATTTTGTAAATAGTAATGTGATAGCAAAAGATAGTGCAGCAGTTATAGGACAAGTAGCAGTGCGTTATAACATAATTAATGACGCAATGGAATTTTTGCAAAAAGAGCAAACACGCTCTTTCTTTATTAATAAAATAAAAAGTATTAATCTGGGAGGAGATATTTTTGTTGTTGTTAATTTGGATAAAGAAGATGAGAAAACAAAGTTGAAATACATGAAATCTCTTACTGTGGAAGGTTCATTAGCACTAGAAAATTACGAAATAGAAATCAAGAAACCGTACTATCGTGCTGGAGTACATAATGATATTCCAAATCCAGAGGCGATGGTCAAAACTACACTTTATGCTAATTTATCAAATAAAGAAACTGTTGTTCCTATCAGAAAGAAAGCTGATTTGTATGATTTAGTAGGAGATAGGCAAAAAGAAGTAAAAGAATATATGAAGAAGAACAAACTTTCCGTAAACTCTTTAGAAGAATTGCAGAAAATATTAACCTATTACGTTTCTCTGAATGATTAGTTTTTGAATTTTATTTATAAAAAAAGAGTTTGGAAGTTTTTCCAAACTCTTTTTTGATTTAAACTAAAGTTATAACTTACTGCACTTGGTTCATAATACGAATAGCTTCTTGCAAATGAATATCCTTTTGAAGTTCTTTGCCAAACTTTTCAAAACTAGCTTGTTTTATTGTATCAGATTTGTTTTCAAGCAAATCTTTCTTTAAAGCTGTTATTTTAAGTGTTTCGTCTGACTTCACTAGGTTTTCATACTTCTTAGATTCTTCTTCCAAAGTGCGTTGCAAAGTTTGATATTCTTTTAAGTTGAGAGAATAAAGCGTTTCGTTTCTGCGTTTATTCAAACGTTTTGCATTCTCATCAATAGACATAAAAATATTATCTTTTAATATCCTTTTTTCTGTATCCTTTTGTACTTTGTCTAATTTGTATTTAGGAGACCATTGTTGATATTTTGCTTTCTTTATTTCGTCCCATTTCAACGCATAGGGTTCTTGTTCTTCTCCAAAATCTATATACGAATACATATCTGGAAGTATAATATCTGGAACAACACCTTTGAGCTGGGTAGCTCCTCCATTAATACGATAATACTTCTGAATAGTCAATTTTAAAGCTCCTAGAGGCTTAATACTTGCATATTCATCACTCAAAACCCTATCCAAATCAAGGAAATTTTGAACCGAACCTTTTCCAAAAGTAGGACTTCCTACTACAATACCACGATTGTAATCCTGAACAGCAGCAGCAAAAATTTCAGAAGCCGAAGCACTAAATTCATTTACCAAAACAATTAAAGGTTTATCAAAAACGACTTCTTCGTTATTGTCCTTATATACTTGTGGTAAACTTCCACGAGCCTTTACTTGCACAACAGGACCTGTTTCGATAAATAAGCCTACAATATCAATCACATCTCCCAGAGAACCACCACCGTTATTTCTCAAATCCAAAATCAAACTTTCTACATTTGCTTCATTGAGTTTTATGAGTTCTTCTTTCATGTCTTTTGAAGAAGTACGTCCATTTTTGTCTTGAAAGTTAGAGTAAAATGAAGGTAATTTTATATATCCTATTTTCTTTCCCTTTTGAGGTTCCAGAACAACAGATTTTGCATACGTTTCAGCCAAAATAACTACATCACGAATAATCGGAATTACCTTTGTTGTTCCATCTACCTTCTTAACTGTTAGACGAACTTCCGAACCTTTTTTACCACGAATAAGCTGAACAGCATCATCTAAAGGCATATCAATAATTGAAATAGGTTCGTCCTCTGCCTGTGCTACCTTCTGAATAATATCTCCTTCTTTGAGGTCTCCTTGTTTCCAAGAAGCACTACCTGGAACAATATTCATTACCTTTATTTCGCCTTCACGTTCTTGTAGAGTTGCTCCAATTCCTTCAAACTGACCCGAAAATTGAATATCAAAATTCTCTTTATCTTTTGGTGGATAATATTCTGTGTGAGGGTCATAAGCACTTGTAATGCTATTTAAATAAAGATTTCTCCAATCTTTCTTCTCCAAACGATACATACGTTTGAAAAACTCGTCTTGATTTTTCTGTACTCGTTCACGAGCTTCTACTTCTAGTTCGGTTACTGATTTTGGTTTATAAACTTCATTTGTTTTACCTTCTTTTTTCTCCTTACTTTGTTTTTCCTTTTTTTCTTCTGCCTGAATTAGATCATCCAGACGAACCATTACTTGATATTTCAGAAGTTTACGCCAAACTTCTCTTTGTTCTGCTTCGTCTTTTGCGTAAGTTGCTTTATCGCCATCTAATTCCACCATTTCTTTCTGTGTAAAATCAAAAGGAGTTTTGAGAATTTCTGTGCTTATCTCTTCTGATTCTTTTAATCTTTCTTCAAAAATTTCGTAAGCTGTATTAAAAAAAGAGTAATCTCCCTGCATCGCTTGGTCATCAATCAGATTTTTCTGAGCCTCAATTTTCTTAAAATCTGCTTGCGTAAAATAACGCTTGTTATTATCCATTCTCTTCAAAAACAAATCAAATGTTTTGGCAGCAAAATCATCATCTAAAGCTAGAGGTTGATAATGTTGTTGGGTCAGAGCCTGAACTAAAAGCGTAAGTAAAAAACGGTTTTTTTCTTCACTATCTTCATCTGAGTCATCCAAACTCGTCAGATTAGGATATTGTAAAGCTACATTTTGAGCCACCATTTCTAGTGGGATTTGATTAGAATCTAGTTCTTGTGCATCTGCATTTTGGTTTTGATTACAAGAAGATAGAAGTAAAAGAAAAAAAGAACCTAAATAGACAAATCTAAAATCAGATTTAATTTTGGAAGTAATAAATTGTTGTGCTTTTCGAAAAAATGTGTTTTCACTACTAGCAAAAAATATATATTGAAGATATGTTTTCATGTATAATTAATAAGGTTGGATAACTTAAATCGAAGCAGATAAAAAAAATTAAAAGTTTTTTACTATTCTTAATTCTATGTTGTATCTTATTGCAACTTAATTAGATCAGTCTAAAAAATTAAGCCAAAATACATACTATTTCTCAAAATAAGTTATTTAATGGCTTTAATTTTATTTATTTTTGATTTAACACAAAGAAATAACGTTTGTTAGTTTTTGTGTAAAAAATAATTTAACAGTAGATAAATTTTGAAATCTAAATTTAGTATTTAAAAGGTTTAAAGTATTTTTGCAACCTATTAAACTTTTATAAGTGAATTATTCACACTCTTATTTCAAATTTATTCTTTTTTTTTTATATAAAAATGATTTTTAATTCTATTGATTTTGCACTGTTCTTACCAATAGTATTTACTTTATATTGGTTTGTTTTAAATAGAAGTTTGAAGCTGCAAAATTCTTTACTTGCAGTAGCAAGTTATATCTTTTATGGGTGGTGGGATTGGAGATTTTTGTCTTTAATATTTTTCAGTTCTTTAGTAGATTATTTTATTGGAATAGGATTAGAAAGTAAAAAAAGAAATAGTACAAGAAAAGCATTACTGGTAATAAGTGTGTGTATAAATATTGGACTTTTAGGTTTTTTCAAATATTACAATTTTTTTATAGACAACTTTGCAATTACTTTCTCGTTATTTGGCAAACAAATACATGCAAACTCTTTAGATATCATTCTTCCTGTTGGAATTAGTTTTTATACCTTCCAAACTTTGAGCTATTCAATAGATATTTATAGAAAAAAGCTCAAGCCTACAAAAGATTTTGTTGTTTTTTCGGCTTTTGTTAGCTTTTTTCCTCAGTTAGTAGCTGGTCCTATCGAAAGAGCAACTAATTTACTTCCCCAATTTTATAGAAAAAGAATTTTTGATTATTCAATGTCTATTGATGCTTTGCGCCAAATTTTATGGGGACTCTTCAAAAAAATTGTGATTGCTGATAATTGTGCTGAATATGTAAATATAATTTTTAGCAACTCTGAAAATTATTCTGGAAGTACCTTAGTAATTGGAGCTTTTTTGTTTACTATGCAAATTTATGGAGATTTTTCTGGATATTCAGATATGGCTATTGGTATAGCTCGGCTCTTTGGTTTTAATTTGATGCAGAACTTTTCGAACTCCTTACTTTTCAAGGAATATAGCAGAGTTTTGGAGATGTTGGCACATTTCACTTTCTACTTGGTTTAGAGATTATTTATATATCCCGTTAGGAGGAAGCAAGGGAAGTATACGATTAAAGATAAGAAATGTGTTTGTTATTTTCCTAGTTAGTGGATTTTGGCATGGAGCTAATTGGACTTTTTTGGCGTGGGGATTTTTGCATGCAATTTATTTTCTACCTCTTTTATTGACTAATAAGAATAGAAATCATTTATCTGTTGTAGCTAAGGGTAGAAAATTACCTACATTAAAAGAATTTTTTTCTATTTCTATTACATTTAGTCTGACTGTTTTTGCTTGGATATTCTTTAGAGCTGAAAATATAACTCATGCTTTTAATTATATAGCTACTATTTTTTCTCCTTCTTTATTTAAAATTCCTTATTTTGAGAATGGAACATTAGTCATTGATACCATTTTACTTTCTATTGTAGTAGTAATAATAGAATGGATAGGTAGAGAAGATGCACATCCATTAGCCAATTTGGGTTTAAAGTGGAAACGTCCCATACGTCACTTGATGTATTATACAATTATGTTAACCATAATTTGGTATCAACAAACTACAACACAACAAGAATTTATTTATTTTCAGTTTTAAAATATGAAAGATTTTTTATTAAATAGTTGCTATTTTTTGTTTCGATTTTTATTTTTCTTTATTTTCTTTATTTATGTTTATCTATACAGTATAGATATCACTTATAGCACTATGCCAGCACTAAATTTTTCCAATAGCTATTCTTTCAATGAAAAAATATTGTTTATGAAAAATTATGAGCAACAACCCGAAATAATAGCAGTAGGTTCTTCTATGACTTTAAACAACCTTCACTCAGAAGAATTAATCAAGAATACATATACAAAAAACTATTTGAATACAGCTTCTTGGGGAAGTTCTATGGGAGATAATTTTTACTTCATCAAAAAACTCAACGCAGTTTATAAACCAAAGGCAATAGTAATTGTGAGTAATATTACAGATTTCAATAAAGTACAAAAACAAGTAGATTATGAATGGGTAGAGAGTTATCTAAAGTCAGAATACTATCAGATTATTAAAAAAGCTATTGAAAATTTAGATAAAGAGTATTACAAACGTAATTTTGAGTATGCCAAAAAAGTCCGAGTTTGTAGAAATGATTATGAGTGCTTAGACTATGACGAGTATGGAACCCTGAATTTTGACACCACCAATTTTATTATTCAGGATTACAGATGGAAAGGTAAATATTTTGATAAAATGCCTATTGAATTGCAATATTCATATTTGGATAGTATTTCTAGGTATTGCAAAGAGAAAAATATAAAATTTTTATTTTTCAATTCTCCGTTAAGAGAAAATTTATGGAAAGAAGACAAAGGAAATAAAAAGAGCATTCAACAATCACATATAGTAAAGATAAAGATAATAGTCGAAAAATATGGACATGTCTTTGTTGATTCAAGTGAAAAAGATTGGAATGATTCTCTATTTGTAGATGCTATACATTTCAATGAGTATGGAGCAAAACAGTTTACGGAGTATTGCTTTTCTAAAATTGAAAAGTAATAGTGTTTTTATAAAACTTTGTTGACGGCATTCGAAATATAAACAACATAGGCTTATTTTTTGCGTTTTAGTTTTTGTGTTATGAAAAGAATAACAGAACTTTACTGTTTCACTTCAAATCTTATTTAATGTTATTTAAAAAAAACAAGCCTTCTGAAAAAGAGCTAAATCAAAAAATCAGTTATTCACAGTCTGGAGAAGATTTGATTATAGATTTTTTCTTTACTGCTCGTCAGATAGACAAGCCTTCTTATATTGATATTGGTGCCTATCATCCTTATAAAATAAGTAATACGGCACTTTTTTATGAAAAAGGTGCGAGAGGAATTAGTATCGAACCTAATCCTGACGGGTTTGAGAAATTTGTTAAATATCGTCCAGAAGACACAAATCTCAATATAGGTATTGGTAATGAAGAGTCCACTCTTTCTTATTATTCAATGGATTCTCCGACCTTAAACACATTTTCAGAAGAAGAGGCTAAAAGATATGAAGAACAAGGTTCTGCACGCATAGAGAAAGTAATTGAAGTACAAGTAAAAACCCTAACTTCTATTCTTGAAAAGTATAATAATGGTATGTTTCCAGATTTTTTATCGTTAGATGTAGAGGGTTGGGATTATCAAATTTTAGATTCTTTAAAACAGTTTCAGACTACTCCAAAATTGATTTGTGTAGAAACATATAGTTATACAGAAGGTTATATTTATAAGGAAAAGTTTGATAACTTGATGAAAGAACTAGGTTATACAATTTATGGCACAACAACCATCAATACTATTTACGTGAAAAATGAATTATTTTAAAGCAAAAAATATGTTTATAAAAAAAATGCAGAAAGTACTATATATTCTCTTTTTCCTATCTACAATTACATCGTGTATGTATGCAGATTTGGATGCAATACAACCACAGTCAGTAGTAGTAGCACAAGGAAATACAGCTATTCAAGACCAAAAAACAGTAATTGAATATGGAACATTGAGAGTCTTCAAGGATTCTGTAATCAGAAATTATACACTGACTAACACAAGCGAACAGACACTTCGTTTTAGTACCATTACAAGTGATAATCAGGATTTTTTTGTACAGATAGAAAAAGATACGATGGCTTTACTTTCTAGAGAAAGTTTGAGGTTTTCAGTTACTTTTTCTCCACAATTAGGAGGAACAACAGTAGGAAAAATTAGCTTTTCTACAAATGATCCTGCCTATCCTGTATTTAGTTTTGGTGTAAAAGGAGAAGGCGTTGCAGTTCCTGAAATTGTAGGAAACAATTCTCCTCAATTTGATGAGCTTAACGATGTGGATTTAGGTCTTACAGGCAAAGCAACTCGTTTTAGGGTAGAAATATATGTTGAAGATATTTATAATCGTATAAATCCTTCTGAACTTAGTATTAAGTTGCAACCTATTTTTGATAATGGCGATAGACCTACATTTGTTATCAAAAACCCTAGTGAAATTACAGTTAGTGAGGATAATAAGCGTATTGAGTATAGTTTTGTAGTGCGTTTTGGAGAGAGTAATTTTATTGATATAGAAAACACTCTTATTCTTGGAAATGGTGATGTTTCTGAAATTTACAAAATGAGAATAGATCGTCCGCAGGGAGCAGAATAAAAAATAAGTATTTAGCAAAACTCACAAAGAGGCATTTATTATTCCAATATAGTAAGTGTCTTTTTTTGTGATTTATAAATCTGTATTTATTTATTCTATCAAAAAATCAATACATTTGATATTCATAATTTTTACTTTTCCTATTTTACCATTGATTCAATGAATGCTTCTAAATGGCTTTGGCTGGCTAGTCTTGCTCTTCTACCTTTTTTGTTTACCAAAAATGGACAAACTCAAATTGATTCGGTTTTGTTTCGAACAATGATTTGGAGTGCTGTCAATTTTTTGATTTTAGCATTCAGTTTTAAGGAAATTCCTTTTTCTATCTTCAAAAAAATAGGTGTGCTTTCTTTTTTAGGATATGCAAGTATAGGAATTTTGAGCTATTTAATAGTTCATTTTTTATATTTTCCTTTTCAGCTTGAAGGAGTTTCGGAAATTATACGGCTTATAAATTGTTTCTTTTCTATTATTTTTTCTATTCATTTTATCAAAAAAGAAGAAAAAACACTGTATGTAGTAGCTAAAATAATTTCATTACAAGCTGTTTTGTTGGCAATAATTGGGATTTTGCAATCTATGGGAGTTGTACAAAATTGTGTTGGTGGAGCTGCACCTTGTGGTTTTTTGATGAATCGTAATTTGTTCGGTTCTTATTTGGTCTTGGGACTTCCTTTTTTACTTTTTGGCTTTCATAGTTTAACTAAAAGGAAAGATAATTTTATTGATATAGTTCTTTATTTGACTGGAATAAGTATAGTTTTGATAGGAATTTATCTCTCCAAAACTCGTAGTGCTTACGTTGCCACAACTTTTATAGGTCTTTTTTATGTTCTCTATTTTCTGTTGAATATTCGTTTTTTATACGTTGCTCTTACTATTTTGATTTTGGGAGTCGCTGGAGGAATTGTTTTTTATAAATATTCTATTTTGAATAGGGAAAACTTTGATCAAAATCATAAAGAAAAAAGTTGGAGAGATATTACTCAAACGGATAGCCAAGCCGAACGCCTTTTGCTTTGGGAAAAAACGCTTTTTATGATACAAGAAAATCCAATTTTGGGAGTAGGTTTTCAAAACTGGAAATATCAAATTCCCAAATATAGTTTGGAAGGACTTAGGAGTGAGAAAAACGAAATTAATGTACAACGTCCTCACAATGATTATTTATGGATAGCTGCCGAAAGTGGAATAATTACGCTTCTATTATATCTTTTTTTGATGGGATATTTGATTTATGTAGGAATAAAACACAAATCTATTCTTGTGCTTGTCATTTTTGCTTTTTTGATTGATTCTGTTTTTTCTTTTCCAAAAGAACGAATTGTTCATACGCTTATTTTGGCTACCAGCATCGGAATTATTTTGAGAGATGATAAGAAGTTATTTCATAGAGATTCTATTGAAAAAATAGAGAAAATTCAGGAAGAAAAACTAGTTGTAGAAACTCCAAAAATTACCAAAAAACAGAAAAAGAATAAAAAAACTAGTCAGCAATTATCCAATAAAAAAGTATTACAAACACCTCAAGTTATTCTACCTCCTTTAAAATCTATTCCTATTTATTTGGCTTATTCAAGTCTTTTAATTTTGATTAGTCTGTGTTTATATTTCTTTTGTTCAGAATAGAGATAAAGCCAAAACAATTGATTTGCTTTCTTACAATCAAAGTCAGAATTTCAATGCTGTTTTGCCATTAGCCGATAAAATAAATGATTATTTCGTACCTTCTGATTATTTCATTAATTCGGTCTATATGCACAAA
Source organism: uncultured Cytophagales bacterium (assembly GCA_963761725.1). Taxonomy (GTDB): domain Bacteria; phylum Bacteroidota; class Bacteroidia; order Cytophagales; family Bernardetiaceae; genus Bernardetia. The sequence goes on from CAVXHP010000009.1 coordinate 202,958, forward strand.
GGATATGCGTATCTAAACTTACAAAACACAGAAGCAGCAAAACAAAATTACTCAAAAGGACTAGAACAAATGCCTTACAGTATTGCACTTTTGAAGCAAATAGCAGTGATTTATCAAAATGAAAAAAAATACGATAGTGCTATTTTTTATTATCAAAAAATGCAAAAAGTAATTCCACACCTCCCAGAAACTTACCAACAAATGTATAATAATTATCTATTGAAAGGAGATACGTTGAGTGCAAAAGAAATGATAGAAAAATGTCCTGCACCTTGCAAGTAACTTAAGCTCTCGTACAAGAGACTTCCCAGTCTGTTGGAGAGAAGGGTAATTTTTTTATTTTCATTTCGAATAATGAGTATGAAATAAGTTTGTTTTTCAAAGTGAACTAGTTTAAAATAAAGTGAATAAGCTAAAAAAATCAATCTGATAAATTAAATTACTATGTTTAACGTGAACTCGGGATTAGAAATAGCCTTTTTATTTATTTAAAACAGATTAGATATTGTTTTCGGTCTGCTCTAACGAGACTGACCTAACTTTATCAAGGTCAGACCGATAGGTCAGTACCGATACATGGAAAACACACTATAACTTGTTGATAATCAATTAATATAATCCCGAGTTCACGTTATGTTTAAAGGATATAGAGACTTAATTTATCAAGCCGAAAGAATTACAATCAAAAAAAGGACTTTATTCTGATTTAGAATAAAGTCCTTTTTATTATTTTGTAAGTAGTAAAGTTAAGAAATAGATATTTACTTTATCGTAGTAAGAGCAGATTCATCTATCGAACTAACGTCTTCTAATTTTGTCATATTTCCATCTGCATCAAAACGAATTGCTTTTTTTTCACTAATAAAAGCTAAAAAAGTAGTTCCTTCAGTATTTTCTATTCTTCTAACATGACCATTTTTACCTTCAAACTTAGCAGCCAAATATTCTGTGATTTTGGCAGGAGCAGTACCAGGGTTTAGAGAAATAATTGTATCTATCCATTTTCCATTTCCATCAAAACGAGCAGATTTTACCTCATTTTCTTGTTGAAAAATAATATTATGTTCTCCATTAATTTCGTGGCAACTGATAACTTTAGCACCTGCAAATTTTTGTTCAAAATTAGGTTTTATGTTAGCAGGAATAGTTTGAGAGAATGCAAATGCATGACTTCCAAAAGCAAAAACAAAAACAAAGGACAGTGAAGTGATAAATTTTAACATAATGGATATAAAAGTATTAGGAGTATGGATATTTTTTTTGATTGTTTTCTTAGATGAATATAGACAAATTAATTGTACTCTATAAGTGAAATAATTTAGAAACTAAAATCTTTGGCAATCTATTTTCTATGAAACTATAAATTATTTCAATAAATTAAGACAATTATCGTGCGAAATAGTTATGTTTTTTTAAGAACTACTAGAATCTAACAAAAACTACATGTAACAAAACAAAGGAGTTAGAACAAATAAGCATTCTTTTTATTTTAAAAATTAGCTAAGCTAATCTTCTTTTTATGAATACCTCCGTTTTCAATCTTATTTCTTAACAAAATGTGTAGTTAATATAGAAGTAGTTTGTTGATTGATGCTTCTTTTACGTCAATAACTCGCTTTAGTTTTATAATTTACAGAAATAATTTTATTCTAACAATTTTTTTTGATTGTTCTTTTATAATCTAACGTAATACTTTGCCAAAATTTCAATCTATTTTTAACCAAATTATTTTTGTATACAGAATAGCAAATAGATTGTGTTAGGTAATTATAGTTTGAAAAGACTATAATTTATTGAAAGTCAAATACTTATTAAAAATAATGTTTTATTTTTTTCAATGAAGGAAAGCATTTTGACCTACTTTTTAGAGAAATAATTTTAGTTTACGTATTTTTGTTAGACAAAACATAATTTTAATAGAGTATAGAAAATAAGATAGAATGAAAAAAGAACTTTCCTTTGTCCTTCCACCAGAAATTGCCTTCGAAAAAGAAGCGTTTGAAAAATTTATTTATCAAAAACTAAATATTTCTCTAGCCACAGAAGGTGTTACAATTAGACAAACTCGTCGTTCCTTAGATGCTCGTCAGCGAGATTTGAAGGTCAATGTTTGGGCAGAAGTTTTTATTGATGAAAAAGCCAGTCCTGTTATTTCTTATAAAAGAGAATATCCAAATGTCAAGAATGCACCACAGGCAATTATCGTTGGAGCAGGTCCAGCAGGAATGTTTGCTGCTTTAAGATTGGTAGAGTTGGGAATAAAACCCATTTTGATAGAACGGGGAAAAGATGTAAAAAAACGAGTTTCGGATATTGCAGCCATTAGCCGTCGTCATATCGTTAATCCAGATTCAAATTATTGTTTTGGAGAAGGTGGAGCAGGAACGTATTCAGATGGAAAACTCTACACAAGAGCCAAAAAACGAGGAGATTGGAGAAGAGTTTTAGAAATTTTTGTATGCACATGGAGCAAATGAAGATATTTTGATTGATAATCATCCTCATATCGGAACAAACAAATTACCTAGAATTGTAGCCGAAATGCGTCAAAGTATTTTAGATGCAGGAGGAGAAGTTTTATTCGAAACCAAAGTAACTGATTTTATTATCACAAAAGGAAAGCAAGAAGAAATAAAAGGAGTCGTTTTGGAAAATGGCGATAAAATAGAAGGAATTGGGGTAATTTTGGCAACAGGACATTCGGCAAGAGATATTTTTGAGCTTTTAGATAAGAAAAAAATCCTAATTGAAGCAAAACCTTTTGCAATCGGTGTACGAGTAGAGCATCAGCAAAAACTAATTGATAACATTCAATACAAAAGAGACGAACGAGAAAAATATTTGCCTGCTGCATCCTATTCTTTAGTTCAACAAGTTCCTTTTGATAATCTTGAAAAGGGTGTTTTTTCGTTTTGTATGTGTCCAGGTGGCTTTATTGTTCCTGCTGCAACACTACAGGGAGAAGTAGTAGTAAATGGAATGTCGCCATCCAAAAGAAATTCAAGATATGCCAATTCTGGAATTGTAGTGGCAATAGACGAAAGGGAATGGAATAAAAAACATGCAAATAAAGGAGCTTTAGCAGGACTATATTACCAAGAGGAAATTGAAAAAAATGCTTGTCAGGTAGCAGGAAATACACAAGCTGCACCAGCGCAAAGACTACTAGATTTTACACAAAAGAAAGTTTCCTCATCACTTTTACCTACTTCCTATCAACCTGGATTGGTTTCGATGGAAATGGGAAAAGTCTTGCCTGCTGAAATTGTGGAGCGTTTGAGAATTGGTTTTAAGGCTTTTGATAAAAAAATGAAAGGTTTTTTGACTAATGAAGCACAAATTGTGGGAGTAGAAAGTCGTACTTCTTCGCCTGTTCGTATTCCTAGAGAAAGAGAAACGAATGAGCATCCAATCTTGAAACGTTTTTTTCCCTGTGGAGAAGGGGCAGGTTATGCTGGGGGAATTGCTTCAGCAGCTATGGATGGCGAACGATGTGCCGAAAAGCTGGCTGAATTGTATGGTAAATAATAAATAAAAATAGGTTTACTTGTCCAAATTTTTGACATATACTACTATCATTATTCAAGATCTTAATTATCAACTACTTTTATTATGAAATCCATATTAATCTATATTTTTCTATTTCTCAGCATTATTTTTTGTGTTTCGGCTCAAAATAATAGTTCAAATTTTGAACAAAATAAAAAAATACTATTTGAACCTTTTTCTTTTGAAAAAGCACTACAAAAAGCAAAAAAAGAAAACAAACTTATTTTTATAGATGCTTATACAAGTTGGTGTAAGCCTTGTAAGTTGATGGACAGAGACGTTTTTACAGATTCTACAGTAGCAAAAGTTTTCAATGAAAATTTTATCAACCTAAAAATAGATATGGAAAGTGAAATGGGAAAACCTCTCAATACAAAATATGAAATACAGGTTTATCCAACTCTTTTATTTATAGATTTTGAAGGAAATGTGGAATATATGAACAAAGGGTTTTTGAATGCTATTGAGCTAAAAAATCTAGGTCAAGAAATAACACAATTAAAACAAGAAAAAACTCTTATTCAAAAAGAAGAATTACAAAAGCGTCTGTATGAAAGAGCTAAGATAGAGTATCAAGCAAATCCTTGCAAGTTAGATTTTGCAGAAGCTTATTTCAATTTAATTGATAAAGAGAAAAAAGAAGAAATACAAAAAGTGAAATCTGATTATGTACAATGCTTAGAAAACTCACAAGATTTTTCTAGTAAACAAGTAAGTTTTTTGCTCAATAATCTTGTTACCTCTAAAAATGACACGACATATAATTTTTATCTAAAAAATAAGTCAAAGTTTGAAAAAAATTATGGAGATAGTTTGTTAGTATTAGAAAGCTATGTAGAAGAAATATTCTTTTTTCAAGATACTGATAGTATTATCAAGCAAATTGGAGAAAGAGAGAAATTAACACAACAAGAAGTGGATGAATTTGAAAAAATCATTACTCATTATGCAGTTTTTTCTGAAAAAATAAATAAGGAAAGTAAAGAGAAAGGATTTAATAGACCTATAAAAAGTGGTGTAGTAGATTATGTGATTTATACTACTGCGATTCAATTTTATGAAAAACATAAAGAAGTAGATAAGTTTGCTGACTATTTAATCAAGTATAATCAATTAGAAAAATTGGAAAGGTATAAAAATGATCTTTTTGGAGAGATAAATATTCCGTTGCGAAGTTTTGCGCTTTATACAGTTGATTATTTAGAACAAGAAGATAAGAATGCAAAAGTAATCAAAGAGCTGAGTTTGATTTGGAAAGGTTTGATGAGCAGAGCTTATATTAAAAGTTATATAGATCATATTACTGCTGCAAAAGTTTTTTATTATAACAAAGAAAAACAGGAAGCTCAAAAAGTACTACAAAAGCTCTCTAAAGCAAAAAAGAACAGCTTTGAAGAACAAGTGTATGAAAAATTGGTAGAGAAAGTAAATGAACTATGAAAAAATATAATCTTACAAGATGAAAAGTTGGTAAAAAGTATTATTTTGTTCAAATAAATATTGAGTGATATAAAGTTGCTAGAAATTCTTTTACTTGTTGTAGAAAAAAGAGAGTGTTGTATGGAAAAATTAGCTGAATTGTACGGGAAATAATTGACATATAAGAAGAAAAACCGTTTCAAAAACTAAATTTTGAAACGGTTTTTCTATACTAAGATTCAAAATCTTTCAGTTTAGAACTGCTCCATAAGAGAGAAAAAGAAATTACCTTCAATCTGTGCATTCTCATCAGAATCTGAACCGTGAACAGCATTTGCTTCAATAGATTCGCCATATTTTGCACGAACAGTTCCAGCTTCTGCGTCTTTTGGATTTGTTGCTCCGATAAGTTTACGGAAATCTTCAACTGCATTATCTTTCTCTAAAATAAGAGCCATAATGTTCCCAGAAGACATATAAGAACGCAAATCATTATAAAAAGGACGCTCCTTATGCACTTCATAAAACTGTCCAGCACGCTCCTCAGAAAGACGAGTAACTTTTGCAGCCACCAGACGGAAACCAGCTTCTTCAAACATTGCCAAAATATTACCTGTATTATTTGCTCCAAAAGCATCAGGCTTAATCATTGTGAAAGTACGGTTAGTTGCCATAATTTTTCTAATTCAATTTTATGTAAAAAAAATATTTTTCTGTATTTTCTTATAATGCAATTACAAGAAAAAATCAATGGCGCAAAAGTACGCTTTTTTATCCAAAAATAAGAATTGATAAAGATAAATACCTTAATTACAGAGAAAATATAATTTGATAACCAATAACTCAGGTAATTATTAACTACCAATTTTAAATTGTCCATTTACTTATTTACTTTTACGTTTGTTTCTATGATTTTTAAAGTTATTCCTTCTAATCTAATGCTAAATTATTTGACCTTTTATAAAGATTATTTTATCAAAATAGCCTTTATGATCACTTTATTTATTTTTTCTTCAAATGGAAACTATATTTATTCTCAAACAAACACTTCAACTTCTCAAATAGACTTTGAAAACTATCAATCTTTAGAAGCGAAGGGAAAAATTCCACAAGATTTTCTGAAACGAACAAGTCAAGTTTATGAAGGCAGAAGGAAGCGAAATATAGATTCAGGTAATAGAAAAACAGAAAAGAACAAAGAGGATTTTGATTTAATGACTAGTTTTTATCTGCGCCAGCTTCTTTGGAGTGGAAACGTTTTGTTTGGAGATGATGTGAGCATCTATGTGCAAGAAGTAGGAGAAAAAGTTCTTGAAAATTATCCCAATCTAAAAGGGAAAATTCGTTTTTATGTAGCGAAAGATTACGCAGCAAATGCTTTTACTACACCAGAAGGAATTATTTTTATCAATCTTGGTCTTATAGCTCGTCTGGCTAGTGAGGCACAATTAGCTTACATTATTTCTCACGAAATTACGCATTATGTAAAGAAACATAGCATCAATCAATTTTTGTTTAATAAAGAAATAGAAAAACAAAATAAGAAGGGAATTGCAAAATGGTTTTCTAAATCAGAATCACTTTACGAACAACAGATGTCTAAAAGTTCGTATTCGAAAAGAACAGGAAATTGAAGCTGATGAATATGGCTTAGAAATTTTTAGTAAAACAAATTACGACCTCAAAGAAGCCTTAAAAGCATTTGAAGCATTAGAAAACTCTCAATATTTGTATGACACACTTATCTTTAAAAGTGATTTTCTAAATAATTCGTTTGTTCAAATTCCAAACAGTTTTTATTATAGAGATACCACCCATATTATTGAAAGAAAAGAATTAGATTCTGCTACCATTGCCGAACTAATGGCTTTACGTACTCATCCAGATATCGAAGAGCGATTAAAAAACGCTTTAGAATTGATAGAGGAACAAAACAAAACAGAGAACGGAAAAAAGTTTATTGTTTCAGAAGAACGTTTTTTTTATTCTCAAAAAATAGCTCGTTACGAAATTTGTAACTTATATTTTGAAGATGATCGTTTTATTGATGCTATTTATCACGCCTTATTACTGAAACAAAATTACGGAGAAAGCAAATATATACAGGTTTGTTTGGCTAAGTCACTGTATTCAATGGCAAACTATGATAGAGTAGGAGAGCGAATTTACTTGGAACACCCTTATAATGAGATAAACTGGGAAGGAAAAAACTGGTATTTTGCCTTTGAAGAATTTAGCGACGAGCAGCTTTCTATCTTGGCAACGGCTCATTTGATACAACTAGCAAATGATTACGAAGAGTTTGATTACATCTATAATAAGTTAGATTATAACTTGGGAAATATCATTGATGAGAGTAAATATCCTTTGTCAATGGATTTGGATGCAGAACGAGGAGATTCTACCGATATTCTTTTTCATACTTGGCTCAAGGTACGTAATCATTTGGATAAAAGAGATGCTAAAATGATTAGAGAAGCTGCTGAAAAAACGAATCGTATTTTTTCAGATGAAGATTATTCCATGGAAAAGCAAATGCAAAAGTACAAAGAAGAAAAGAAAGAGAGAGAAAAAGAAGAAGAAGAAGCGAAGAAAAAGAAGGATAGGCGTTTGCTTCTCATTCGTCCTATTTATTTTCAGTTACCAAAAAACAAGAAGGCAACTTTAGATATTTTGGCAATAGAACAAGGTCAGAATGAGCTTAATATGTATTTGGCTAAATTAGGAAAAACTAGAAAGTTCGAATATATAGATATAAACACAATTAAGGAAAATGAGGTGGACAAATATAATGATTTATTGTTTATGCAAAAATGGTTCGCACAGACTTCTGTAGAAGAGGAAGATATAGAACTAATTCCTTTGTATGATTTGGAACGAATTCAGAAGTTAGCAAAGAAATATAATGTTTATGATTTTGGAAGGCTTTTGTATCTGCAAATGGATAAGATAAATGTAGTTTTGGTGCAATCTCAAACGGCTACTTTAGAACGGCAGAAAGAAATTCCTGAAATAGTCAAGAATAAGAAATTTGATTGGCAAAAAGCTATCGAAAACATATTTATCAAAAATTATTAATTGTAATCAACTTATAAAAACTACTTTAAACTTACCTCCGAATGAGAAAATACATTTTAGCTGTCTTGTTTTTATTGTATTTGTTACCCTCTCAAGCTCAAATTTTCTATAAAGAACGTATTTATGGAAATGAAGACAGGCGAACAAGAAATACTTCAGAAGAGTATGATTATTCTTCTCAAACTTCTGCTTTTGATAGTACTTGGATAAATGAACCTATTTTTATTAGTGAGCACAGGAAAAGTGACAGAATCTATAAGCAAGATGATTACGATAGCAATGATTATCTCCCTTTATCGGTTACAAAAGAGTATATGGAAGAAAATGGACACATGGGCGTTGTAAATGCAATAGAAGACTATCAAAGTAAAAAACAAGTGTCTTACAAAATAAGGAAAGTGTCTCGTTATGCTATTGCTACCTCTTTCGTTTTACTTTTTGCACTACCTGCTTCTGACAATTATCGTCCCTATTTATATGGAGCTTTCGGAATAAGTGCAGGATTAAATATAACAGGAAAAATACTAAAATACCCTTCAAAAAAACATATTTATACAGAATTAGAAGCCTATAATGCAGGTTTGGGAAATAAGCCAAATAATAGTTTTGATAAAAATTTCTTTCCAAACTTTAGACCTTCTAAACTAATTATCAGACCTGTCAGAATGAATTTGCTAACTCTAATTCCTGTTCCTACTTTAGGAATAGCTTGGAACTTTTAAGTTTTTGGACAAATAAATAGGCAAAGTAAAAAAGGTAATTGAAACAACAATAATTTCAATTACCTTTTTCTATAAAAATAGTTGTATAGAAATTTTATTATTTTTCTAGTCCAAACATTTCCATTACATCTTGCGAAACTCCCATAGAAGAAAATCCTCCATCGTGGAAAAGGTTTTGCATAGTTACTTTTTTTGTAAAATCAGAGAAAAGAGAGATTACAAAATCAGCACATTCTTGAGCAGAAGCATTTCCTAGAGGCGACATTTTTTCAGCATAGTTAAAGAAGGCATCAAAACCATCTACACCTGTTCCTGCTGTTGTCGCTGTTGGAGATTGTGAAACTGTATTTACTCTTACTTTTTTAGATTTTCCCAAACGGTAGCCATAACTACGAGCAATGGATTCCAATACAGCTTTTGCATGAGCCATATCGCTATAATCTGGAAAAGTTCTTTGTGCAGCAATATAAGAAAGTGCAACAATAGAAGCCTCTTCCTTCAAAATATCCATCTTTTCGGCTACTTGTAGCATTTTATGAAAAGAAAGTGCTGAGATATCAATGGCTTGAAGTGTCCAAGCGTGGTTCAAATCGCCATAGTCTCTTCTTTTACGAACATTCGGACTCATTCCGATAGAGTGCAATGCAAAATCCAATTTTCCACCCAAATGTTCAGTTGCCTTTTCATACAAATTTTCCCAATCTGCCACTGAAGTTGCATCAGCAGGAATAACGATAGTATTACACTTGTCTGCAAGCTGTTGAATTGTTCCCATTCTAAGAGCGACAGGAGCGTTTGTCAAGACAAATTTTGCACCTTCTTCATGTGCTCGTTCTGCGATTTTCCAAGCAATAGAGTTTTCATCTAACGCTCCCGAAATAATACCTACTTTTCCTTTTAATAAATTATACATAGATTTAATGTTAAGTTTTTTTGTATCTTGTATTACCAAAACCAAGGAATATGAAATAGAGTATTTTTGTACCAAAAAATGATAAATTAATTAAACTAAATAATTAATCAATACCGTTATACTACAAATCACTATTTCATAAATTTTGTCCTTCAATCGAAGTAATAATTATAGTTGCTAATTTACAGTTTTTTTATTGAAATTGTAATTAAATATTGCTAGTTGAACGTTAAGAGTTAAATACTGATTTCTATAGCTACCAATTAGTTGTAGAATACACTACCAAATTCATACATAAAGCTACTAGCATTTGCTCTAAAGCTACACAACAAAAAATATAATCTTATTATTCAAAATATATACTAAGCATGTATCGTAAAACAGTTACCATTCTTATTTTTTCAGTTAGTCTAATTTGTATTCATTCTATTAAAGCACAGTTTTTAGCTTATGAAGGTTTTGATTATTTCAACGCTGCTGCTATTACATTGAATGGTGCAAATACAGCTTCTGCTTCTAATGAGGCTACAAGTTTGGGTTGGCGTACCGACTGGACAGTTTCTGGAGCAGGTACTGGATATGCTATTTCTCCCTTCGAATCCCCTATTTATTTTGCAGGAGCAAGAAGTCTTGTTACGGCAGGAAAATATGTTACTGGAGGAGGAGGAAATACAGCAGGACGCTTTTTACAGTACAGTACAGCAGGATTTTTTAATAATCAATCTTTATAATGGAGGAATAAATTATTTGGTAAACGACCATACCGTAAATAATATAACAAGTGCTAATGCATGGCAAGTTACGGCTTCCAATCCTCAAAGTTTTATAGGTAGAAATGGAACTACTATTTGGTTTAGCTGCTTGCTTCGGAAAGATATAAATAACAATGAACCTACTTTTGTTTCTTTGCACAAGAACGCTACCTCAACAGATATAACTACAGGAAATAGAATAGAAATAGGCTATTTTGGTGCAGCTTCTAATTCAGGAGCGAATAAAAGGTGGAGTTTGCGAGTAAATGGAACAGTAACACAAGGAGATGCTGGAGCAAACATAAATATAGGAAATACAATCACAAATTTCGCTTTGTTAGTGGTTCGGATAGATTTTAATTCGGGTTCTCAAAACAGAGTTAGACTCTATGTCAATCCTACCAATCTTACTGCTGTTCCTGCTGCAAATGCAGATATTACAACAGCAGCAGTAGATAATACTATTCGTGCAGTAGCTTATTTTGGTGGAACTTCTGCTAATCAAAGCGCATTAGATGAGCTTCGTTTTGCATCTTCTTATGCTTTAGCAGTCAATTCTTCTAACGTTATTCAAACTCTAGGAGGAATTTGTAGTGGTTCGTTTGGCGACAACATTTTTGTAAATGGAGATTTTGGAACTACTGATATTACTGCACTTAGAACAGACGAATATTTAGCCGACCCTTCAAAACCTCATTGGTCTGATCCTACTCGTGTAGTCTTCAAAACTAATACTCCACCTTGGAATGCGTTAGCACCAAGTTACACTTTTATGAATGATGCTACTAGAGCCAACGGACAAGGTCCTTATGATGGAGAGTTTACTATTGTTAGTGGAGTAAGAGATCAGTTTGGTTCAGTAGGTGGAACAGATTTTTGGATAACTATTCCTGATAATAGTGGTAGTACGGGAAATCAAAGAGGTTTTATGATGGTAGCAAATGCGAGTTATACACCCAATCTTAGATTTTACGAGGAAACTGTAAGTGGTCTCTGCGAAGGAACAAAATATGAATTTAGAGCCGATGTGATAAATCTTTACTCTAGTCCTATTGCTTCCTTAACTTATCCTAATGGTACTACTAGTAATAATTTTCCTAGATGTAATCCTACACTAGAACCAGGGTGTCAGCAACTACGTACACCAGCTTCTTCAGGTACTCCCAATGCAAATAGTGGAGGTTCTGCCAATGCAGGAAAGCTGCGTTATAGTGTTCTTCCTGATGTAGAGTTTTTGATAAATAATGTAGTAGTTTATTCTGTTCCTCAACCTGTTAATAACGATGAAGTTTGGGATAGAGTTGGATTTACTTTTACTACTCTGCCAGGCGTAACAAGTCTAACACTTTCGGTTCGAAACAAAGCACCAGGAGGAATTGGAAATGATGTAGGATTAGATAATATAACTTTTCGTCCGTGTGGACCAAGTACAAACCTAACAAACAATGCACCTAATTGTACTCCTCCTACAGTTACTGCTACTGTAGGTAATGAATTTGACACTCCTATTTATCAATGGCAGTATAGTGAAGATGGAGGAACTACATGGCAAAATATTCCAGGTGCAAATGGTCAGAATTATATTATCACTACACCTGTAGAAGAAACGGATCGTATTCGTTTTTTGGTAGCTAATTCGGTTACAAACATAACTTCTCCTTCGTGTAGAGTTGTATCGGTTGCTGATGCTTTAGCGTGTACACCTTTGCCTGTTCAGCTGTTGTCTTTTATGGGAGAAGAAGTACAGGAAGGTGTAAGATTGGAATGGAAAACATCGTCTGAATACAACAATCAAAAGTTTGTAGTAGAGCGTTCGACAAGCGATGAAGCTAATTTTAAAGCGATTGGAGAGGTAGCAGGAAATGGAAATTCTACTTCTATAAATGCTTATCAGTTTATAGACAGAGAAGCTAGTTTTGGTAAAAATTATTACCGTTTACGTCAGATAGATTATACAGGAGAGTTTGCTTACACCTCAGTTGTTTTGGTTGATGTGAAAAACAGAAATTCGGAAGTAAAAATCTATCCAAACCCAGCTAAGGATTTTATTGCTATTGATTTTGTTACGCCTTCAAAACGAACTCTAATTATTACAAATGCTATTGGACAAGTACTAAAAAGCGTTGAAAATAATTCTGTGAAGACAAAAATTTCTCTAAAAGGATTTAGTAAAGGGATTTATTTTATAGAAATAATAGAAAACGAAAATAGAGTAAGCAGAACTAAATTTGTGGTGGAATAATCAAAAAAAAATAAAGGGTAAAGCTTTAGTGATAGAACTATTGGCAAAGTTTAAAAGTCTTTTCAATTCAAACTAGATTTTATCTGAATCATCATTCCATAAACAATCAGGCTTTGTGCAGCCACATAAGTAAGCATCACAAAAACAGGTGCATAGGGAATATTCATATTTTTGACAAAAATATCTATTGCAAGTAACGAATCTGAAACCATAAATAAAAATGCACCAAAAAAAACATATTCTGCACTTGCTTTCAAAACTTTTCCAGTTCGTTCCATTGCCAAAAAAGCCATCATTACAATTACTAACATATACACAGGCACAGCAATCAACATTACTGCATCAAGTGATTTGTATAAAAAAGTAAACATTAATATGAAAGTTCCGATAAATGGAATAGCACGAATGAGTAATTTTTTGGGTTCGCCTAATTCTTTGTTTTGTAATGATTTTTTGAAAGTAATGATATACAAAATATGGGAAATAAGGAAACTTCCCAAACCAAGCATAAAAAATAATGTGTTTTGAGTTTGAAAAAGCAAAAACACATCACCAAACCAAGCGAAGAAAAGAGCAACTAAGACAAAATTAGCAAGACTTTTTTTATAAGTTTGAATTACGTCTCTAGTATTGAGATAAAAATAAATTCCTAAAATTGGAATGAGAAATGGCTTTGAAGCTAATTCTAGCACAAAATCATATTTATAATTAGCATAGAGATTCAGCAACGTAAAAAAAGCTAAAATATAGAGTAGCCACGTATGTTTGGATTGGAAGTATTTCATAGTTTATTAATTCACTCAATTTTTTTATTCCTCAAAAATACTCTTTTTTCTATTCTATATCATTCTACGATTAATTTTTCCAGTAAAAAAACCTAAGAATTTCTATAAAAATAGAATTCTTAGGTTTTTATATTTTTTAACAAGCATCAAAAAGTGTTATTGTTAAGCTAAAGTATAATAGGAGTTAGATTACTTAACTTCTACTTCAGCACCAGCTTCTTGAAGTTTCTTAGCCATATCGTCAGCTTCTGCTTTCGTTGCACCTTCTTTAACAGGTTTAGGAGCAGTATCAACTAATTCTTTTGCTTCTTTCAAGCCTAAGCCTGTAAGCTCACGAACTAATTTTACTACTGCTAACTTAGCACCACCAGCAGCTTTCAAAATTACATCGAATTCAGTTTGCTCTTCTGCTTCTTCAGCATTAGCAGCGGACCAGGTGCCATCATAACTGCACCACCACCAGCAGGCTCAATACCATACTCGTCTTTCAAAATGTCTGCAAGCTCGTTAGCTTCTTTTACTGTAAGACCAACAAGTTGTTCTGCGATTGCTTTCAAATCTGCCATAATCGTATTTAATTTAATTAGGTTCTAAAATAAATTGTAAATAAGTCTTAAAAAAGTAAAGACTCACTGTATATAAAAAGGTTGAATAAATTAGCTTAGAATCAAAATTCTAAACCTTATTTATTATAAAAGAAATACAACTTGGAAGCAGTATTTTAATCGAATAATTAGAGTATGAAAAGTAGCTTCTTCCTTAGTTGTCATTTTGTATAATTAAATTATACAACTACTAACTCTGATTATTCTTCTTAATAGTCTTTGAGTTGTCTTTATAGAGATTTTGATGTAAAATTTCTACAAAACAGAATGATTATTACTCGCCTTGTTGGGTTTAACCTTTCTCGGCAATTCCTTTAATCATACCAGCCAAACGACCACCACCGCTAATAATAGCAGAAGTAAGACGACGAGCAGGAGATTGAAGAAGCATAATAACTTCGCCCAATACCTCATCTTTAGATTTGATTTCACTTAACATTTCTAATTGGTTCTCACCAATGAAAAGAGAAGTATCTACTGATGCAGCTTTGAATTTAGGCTTTTCTGATTTGTTCTTTTTACGAAAATCTTTAATGATTTGTGCTGGAAGTTTTGCAGTTTCGGGTGAAAATAAGATTGCAGAGAAGCCTTTCAAAGCTCCTTTTTCTGACAATGCTGTAAAATCTCCTTCAATTTGTTCTAATGCTTTACGAATAAGTGTATTTTTAGCTACACGGTATTCTATCCCTTGTTCGAAACAAGCACGACGAAGTGCATTGGTTTGAGCAACACTCATTCCAGAAGAATCAGTAAGATAAAAATTCGCAGAATTAGAAAACTTCTCCACCAAATCTTTAACTACTTGTGTTTTTTGATCACGATTCATAGTATTATTGTTTTGTGGTGGATTAATTATAGACCTTTGATAGACGATTTGTCAATCTTTATAGACGGACTCATCGTTGTCGAAAGGTGGACACTTTTCATGTAAGAACCTTTTGCAGTAGCAGGTTTCAGACGAACAAGCGTAGCCAAAAGCTCACTTGCATTTTCTTTAATTTGCTGTGCTGTAAAAGAAGATTTACCAACGCTTGCATGAATAATACCCGTTTTATCAACACGGAAGTCAATTTTACCACCTTTTACATCTGTAACAGCTTTTGCTATATCCATAGTAACCGTACCCGCTTTCGGATTTGGCATAAGACCACGAGGTCCTAAAACTCTACCCAAACGACCTACTTTTGCCATTACAGTTGGCATTGTGATAATGACGTCCATATCTGTCCAGCCACCTTCAATTTTGGCGATATAATCGTCCAAACCTACCATGTCAGCACCAGCTTCTCTAGCTTCGGCTTCTTTATCTGGAGTAACAAGAGCAAGTACACGTACTACTTTACCTGTTCCGTGAGGAAGAGTAACCACACCACGAACCATTTGGTCTGCTTTGCGTGGATCTACACCCAAACGAACATCAATATCAACAGAAGCATCAAATTTAGCAAGATTGATTTCTTTAACCAATTCACTTGCTTTATCCAACATGTATTCTTCTTGAGGATTGTACTTTGCAAGTGCTTCCTTACGTTTTTTTGTTAATTTTGCCATAACGTTGTTGTAGTCAAACGATCAACCTTGAAAAATGAATTTCTGCCAATCTCCTACGTTTAATTTGTGAATAAAAATATTCTTTTTTCCTCTACTAGTCTGATCAAATTTGCCAATAGTGAGTTACCAAATTAGCGAATTTGATTTGTCTAGTTATCCCAAGGAGCTTTTCCAGTAACGTTCAGACCCATACTTCTAGCCGTACCCGCTACCATTTTCATAGCAGAATGTACAGTAAAGGCATTTAAGTCTGGCATTTTCGTTTCGGCAATAGTTTGGATTTGAGCCCAAGATACTTTACCTACTTTTTCACGATTTGGAACGCCTGATCCTTTTTTCACTTTTGAAGCCTCAATTAAGAGAGCAGCAGCAGGAGGAGTTTTGACGATAAATTCAAAAGAACGGTCGCCAAAAACTGTAATCTCTACTGGCAAAGTTTGTCCCATACGGTCTTGAGTAAGTGCGTTAAAACGCTTACAAAATTCCATAATATTGACACCTTTTGCACCAAGAGCAGGACCTACTGGAGGAGCAGGATTAGCTTGACCACCTTTTACGATGACTTTAAGTTTTGCACTTATTTCCTTTGCCATGATTGTGAAACGGTTTTGTGATGTAATTATTAAAATAAATAGATTAAACTGTTTTAGTATAAACTAGCCACTTTGAATAACTACTTTACCTATTACTAACAAATGCTACAATACTGATAAACTTAGGAAGCTAAAAGTTTTGAGGATAATCGTGGAAGCTTCATACCTAAAAACTGCTTAAAGATTACAAATTAAAAATTACGGATTACGAATGTAATGTATTGAATGCCAATATTGATAACTTTCGAATTACTGCTTTTTCTAATTTTAATACTATTTTAACTACTAAATTTTTTTTGGAGACAAATCTATAATGAATAATTACGAATTACGAATTAAAAATTACGAATTATTGATTAACAATATTTCATAATTCAGAAGACAATAATTTATCTAATTTTCAATTAAGCAAGTTGTAGCTCTTAACTTATAGATTTATATTTTAATTTTTGAATAAGTACTTTCCATTTACTCAAAACTATATTTCTTGTATTAAACTGGTTACTAGTAACTACTTACTGGTAACTGTAATAATTACTCTTCTTTTTGTACTTGAGAATAATTCAGTTCTACGGGTGTACTTCTGCCAAAAATCTTGACAATTACACTTAATTTCTTTTTTTCTTCTTGATGATCTTCAATAGTTCCACTAAAGCCAGCAAAAGGTCCTTCCATCACTTTGATAGATTCTCCTATCATAAACTTGGTATCATCTCTAACTTCGTCTTGGTCAGCAGCTTCTACTTTCCCTAAAATACGAGCTACTTCTGAATCTCTCATCGGAAGAGGCTTGTCTGTCAGAGGTTGCCCATCTACCCTCAAAAAACCAATAACACTTGGAAGATTGATGAGTTGGTGAATAAGTTCTCCACTATTTGGCGAGTCTAAATCTACATGTACAAGTACATAGCCTGGTAAATAATTGCGTTCAACGGCTACTTTCTTTGTCTTTCCATCTTTCGCTTTACGAATCTGGAATACTTTTTCAGTAGGATTAATGATTTGACCAAAATATTCTTGTAGATTATTGATAACTATATCTTTTTCAAGATATTCTTTTACGCTGCGTTCTTTTCCAGAAACAACACGCAAAATGTACCATTTGAGTTCGCCCATAATTTTGTTAGGAGTGAGTTTTGAGTTGTTGGTAATTTCTTTAAGTGTAATTTCTTTTTATTAGAATGACTTATAAATTTCTCCCAAACCAAATTGGAAGAATTGATCCATCGCAAAAACGATAAGAGCGAAGATAAGCGATGCAACAAGTACAACTACAGAAGTCTTTTGAAGACTTTTGAATGAAGACCAAGTTACATGTTCGGTCATCTCATCACGAGATTCTTGCAAAAATTCTATTACTTTTTTCATATAAATATAATTTGTCTTGTCTATAGATTAGTCTTCAGAACCATTCTACAAAACTTTTATTGAATTCTTCCTATAAGTTGTTTTCTACTATCAGAGTAAAAAACTCTAAAAAAAGTGAGTTTGATAGATTTTACGTTCATTCAGAACGTGCTATCAAACTCACTGTAATTGTAACTATTTAGAAAAAACTAATTAATTTAGTCTAAATCAAATTACATGTAGTATTACTTTTTAATATTATTTTTAATACTATTATTTGCACGAGCGGAGGGGCTCGAACCCACGACCTGCGGTTTTGGAGACCGCTGCTCTGCCAACTGAGCTACACTCGTTTGTTTTAATTATCTTTAATGAAGTGCAAAATTACAACTTATTTTTGGATTAGCAAATTTTATAAGAGATTATTTTTTGAATATTTGCTATCACTCAATTGCACTTTGTGAGGCGTATCTATTTGTTTTTGTCGTATTACCCACTTTCACAAAAAAAGAGATTAGTCAGCGACTAATCTCTTTTAGAGTTTTATTTATTTATATTCTTCTATTACTTATCCCACCAAACAGGAAGTTGAAGGTTAGGAACAGAAAAAGGAATATTTGGATTCAAGATACGCTCATCTTGTGAATAAGGTAAACGTAAAGGAATTTGTCCATTTGAGTTGAAGGCATTTGAGCCATTTTCTATAGGAGTAAGAGTAGGATAGCCTGTTCTTCTGTAATCCACCCAATTTTCAATTCCTTGTGAATAAAGAGCAACATACTTTTCGTTCATGATTACTTCCAAAGCAGCCTCTTGAGCAAGACCACTGATTCTTGCATTAGCTGCTGCATAAGTAGTAGAAGAAACTCCAAATTTTGCAAATGAAGCAGCAACAGCTGCAGTAAGAGCAGTTTGTGCGCCAGAAGCATCACCTGTCATTAATCTTGCTTCTGCTTCAATAAATTTCATTTCTACATAACTAGCTAAAACAACAGGCGAAGTACTGCTTGTATAGAATGTTCCAGCTGTAAAGGCATTAGTCCCATCTACAAGGAATGCTTCAGCTCTCGGGTCGTTTTTAGAAGTCAAAGTTGTAACAAAGCTACCAAAAAATGCTAAGTTACCAGAACGATCTGATGCGAAACGAAACTGAGGGTTACCTTCATTCGAACCTGTACCAAAAGTCATTTCGTAATCTTCAGCATTATTACCTATTGCATTTGACAGTTGAGCAAGTGCATTCGTGTAAGCTGAATTGCCATTTACTTCAGAAGCATGGATAAAATAACGAGCTTTGAGTGCATAAGCTGCTTTTATCCATAAATCTAAATCACCTCCATGATAAAGGTCTTCTGCACCTGGCATGACTCCTACTTCTGGTTGTCTTAACAAAACAATTGCCTCATCAAGTAAAGTTTGAATAGATTGATAGATTTCCTCCTGCGAGTCATATCTAGGAGCAATGATACCTTCTTCTGCTCTGAATGCTTCAGAGTAAGGAATATCACCAAAAGCATCAGTAAGCACTCCTAAGCCAGTTGCCATCATTACTTTGCCTATGCCTTCATAGTGAGGTAATTCTTCTTCATTAGCTTGATTAATTAATACAAATACTGAATAGAGCGTATTCTGATAAAGAACATCCCAAACTCCGTTTGTATCAGCTTCACGAATAAGATAACGAGTATTATCAAACTGTTGAGCTTGAACACCTTCAAGCTGTTGCATCAATATAGCATTGAAGCGAACCATCTCGCCTCCTATTGCAAATGCCATAGCTGCTTCTGCAGCAGGAAGTAAATTTTGAATTGGTACTTCATTCGGACTTTCCGAAGGTACGTTTATTTGTTCATCAAATTCACAAGAGCCAAAAATAAAGACTAATGCAAAAAAGAGAGCTATTTTATTTATATATTTCATATCTATTAAAATGTTTTTTTTATAAGAAAGCTTTAAATATTAGAAAGTTAAGTTTAAAGAAACACCATAACTTCTTGTATTCGGATTGTTGAAGTAATCATATCCAATTACATTACTTACTGCACCAGTAAGGTTAGTTTCAGGGTCAATACCTGTAAAATCTGTAATTAAGAATAAGTTACGAGCCGTAAACCCAATACTAGCAGCAGAAATCTTAGCTCTACTCAATAATGAGTTAGGAAGATTATAGCTAATATTTAATTGTCTTAAACGAATCCAAGAACCATCTTCTACATTAAGCTCCGTAAGTCCTGTAAAACCATACTGTCGGTAATAGTTTGCACTTGAACCTCCATCAGTTCCACCCTTAACAACTTCTCTTGTATTTGGTGTAGTAGTAGGGTTTCCATCACCATCAGCTAACACGCCTTCAAATACTACAACATCGTCACGATCTAAAGTTTCTGCACCTACACCAAAGCCATTAAGCACACCCTTAGAACCATTATATACATCTCCACCTTGTCTGATTTCTAAAAGAAAAGATAAAGAAACTGCTTTATAAGTAAATGAATTATTAAAACCAACTGTAAAGTCAGGAATTGGATCACCAACCACACCCTCATTAGGATCTTCTAAAGGCATTCCTGTTGTAGGACTGATTACTTTATTTCCATTTTCATCTCTCAAAAACTGAGTGCCAAAGAAAGTACCATACGAAAATCCTTCAACAACTCTTTGAGAACCAAAAGGATCAAGCGTAATAGTAGGTAATCCTTCTGGAAGTTTATCAACTACGTTTTCGAAAGTTGTGAAGTTTACACCTAAATTATAAGCAAAATCACCTCTTTTTACTACATCTACACCTAATACAAGTTCTATACCTTCGTTACGAATTGTTCCTGCATTAAAAGCACGAGCTGCAAATCCAGAAGATGGAGGAAGCTCACCAAAAACAATAATATCATCTGTAATAGCACGGTAATAAGTAACATCTAGTGTAGCTTTACCTTTGAAAAGACGTAAATCTGCACCTACTTCAAAAGTTGTTGTTGTTTCTGCTACTAAATCTGGGTTACCTAAAGCAGCTCCAGGGTTAAAGGCATTTACACCAAAAGCAGGGAAAAGAATACCATTTGGAGAAGTCCATCCATCAACAGCTGATGTCTGAACATAACCTGTTGCTGTAAATCCAAAAGGAGCAGAGCTACCTACTTGTCCATAAGAAGCACGAAGTTTTCCATAAGGAACTATATCATTCTTATCCAAACCGAAAGTTTCTGTAAAAGACCAACCTGCACTTACAGTAGGATAGAAAAATGAGTTATTATCATTACTCAATGTAGAAGACCAGTCATTTCTACCTGTAAAGTTTACAAAGAATTCATCTCCATAAGAAAGACGTGCATCTACATAAGCACCAAATAATTCTCTAGGTCTTCTAAGTTCACTAACAACAACAGTACTAGCAGAAGCTAAGTTGAAGAAACCTGGAAAAGCAAGTCCTTGTCCGTTTGCTGAAAACGAGTGAACTTCAGAAGAATAGTAGTTATGACCAACTAAAGCTGTAAGTGATATCTTGTCAGTCAAGTTTTCTTCATACGTAACAATGAAATCAGAGTTAATATCAGTACTAGTAATTGTTTGGTCTAATACTTGTCCTTCAGGAATAGTGGCAGATAATATTTCATTTCTGAATTTTCTTTCGTCAGTATAAGTATCAATACCCAAACGGTACATAACTTTCAATCCTTTCACTACTTGATAATCTAATTGACCAAAACCAATTAAACGATTTACATTATCTTCTTGAAAGT
Organism: uncultured Cytophagales bacterium; assembly: GCA_963761725.1. GTDB lineage: Bacteria > Bacteroidota > Bacteroidia > Cytophagales > Bernardetiaceae > Bernardetia. The sequence continues at coordinate 224,251 of CAVXHP010000009.1, forward strand.
TATTTCTCTGCAGTCCAATACGGATTATCATAAACAGAAGCACCACCATTCAAACCACGATAAGAACGAGGACTTCCATCAGTTAATAAAGTGCCAGCACCGTTATCAAAAGAAGGAGTAGTACGGCTAAGACCAAGCATAATACCTGAGATATTTGAACCCTGTTGTACTTTCTTACCACCAGAGTTGATATAATTGGCAGAGAAAGTAGTCTTCAACTTATCAGTAATACTACTACTGATTGTTGCTCTTACAGAGGTACGTGTAAAGTCTGTGTTTGGAATAATACCTGTTTGTGTCAAATGACCTACTGAAGTAAAGTAGTTGATTTTATCATTACCTCCAGATACACTAAGACTGTTATTGAATGTTTGTCCAGCTTCAAAGAAATTCTCTGCATTATTTACCATATCAATACCACGACTAGTAGCTGTAGGATCACTTGCTAGAACTATTCTTCCATTTGGATACCAAGGAGAAGCCTCCGAAGAATAACGCAAAGTAGAGGCATCTGGACCCCAGCTAAGACCTTCTAAAGTTTCAGGACCTCTATATGTAGGTACGCCACCAACAACACTACCTTGAGCATATTGAGTTTGAAGCTCTGGAAGTTTATTTACTTGATCAAAAATAAGAGAAGAACTATAGTTGTACCTTCGCTTTTCCTTCAGCATCCTCTTTTAGTTGTAATTACAATAACTCCATTTGCTCCACGAGAACCATAAAGTGCAGTTGCAGCAGGTCCTTTCAAAACTGTCATTGAAGCAATGTCATTTGGGTTAATATCAATTGCTCTGTTTGAGTTGGTTACACCACCACCCTCAAAGATATCACCTGTATTATTTGCAGAGTTATCAATTGGAATACCATCAATAACAAATAGTGGCTCATTACTACCTTGAACAGTAGTATTACCACGAATACGAATTTGAGCAGCTCCACCAGGCGTACCTGCACTACTTGTAGTTTGTACACCAGCAGCTTGACCACTCAATGCATTAACAATATTTACTTCTCTTGATTTAACAATATTCTCAGCATCAACATTTTGAATAGAATATCCTAAATCTCTTTTGTTTACTTCTAGACCAACAGCAGCTACAACTACTTCGTCAAGCATTTTATTGACTTCTAAAAAGACATCAATAACGTCTCTTGAACCAATAGTTTCTTCTTTATTGACGTATCCTATAAAACGAAAGATTAATTCGTCATTTCCTTCAGGTACAACGATAGAATATTTTCCATCTACATCAGTTGTGGTTCCTGTATTTGTACCTTTCACTTGTACAGTTGCACCTGGCAAAGCGCCATCGGCAGAAGTTACTGTACCTGTAATGGTACGTTGTGCCCATGCTGAACTGAATAGCATTAAGCTCATTAACGTACTTAGTAATAATTTTCTCTTCATGAGATTATTTAGTATTGTTTGAATAATAATTAAAAGATTGTTTTCGGAAAGGTATTTTATTTAAGACAATTAAACTCTGGTTATCGAACGTTTTTATCAAAGCAGCTTTCAAAGAGAATATTAATCACTTTTTATATCAAATATGCACTACTTTAACAATTTCTTATCAAATAATAGATAAATGCTGTTTTCTTAAATTAAGAAAGAAGAACGAATTTTAGAGTCTAAATTGATTGAAAATCCTTTTTTTTCTAAAAGTATGTTATAAATCTTAATAATCCAAAATAAATGCTAACAAATTAACATTTTCACTCCCTAATTTATAATCAATTTAAAGTAAGTAATTAATAGTAATACTTTTAGGCTGTATATAAAAAATAATTATGTAAAATAGCTAAATTATTCAATTTAATTAAAGGGATTAATTATAATTCTTTTCTTATTTCTATTCTATAAGATGGATATTTAAAAATTAAATCATTTATTTTTGTAGTTTAGTAACTTTTATATTTTAGAACTCTCAATTTTTGTATTATTTCTATGGTTCATTTAGATAGTTATTATTTCAATAAAAAGCGTGTATTGGTTCGTGTAGATTTTAATGTTCCTTTGAAAGAGGAAAATGGTGATTTTATAATTACCGACGACACTCGCCTGAAAGCTGCTCTACCTACACTCAAAAAAATTCTAAAAGATGGAGGCAAAATTATTCTTATGTCTCATCTAGGAAGACCCAAAAATGAAGGCGAAACAAAAGAAGAGGGAAAAGGAGAAAATAAATATTCTCTAAAGCATATTGTAAACTATCTCACAAAACACTTAAAAACAGAAGTAAAGTTTGTGGAAGATATTACAAGTGATGCTACCTTTGAGCAAGTAAAGAAACTCAAAAAAGGAGAAATTCTTTTGTTAGAAAATGTTCGTTTTTATAAAGCAGAAACCAAAACAGACGACCAAAGTCATACAGAGTTTGCCAAAAAATTAGCTCGTTATGGAGATGTTTATGTAAATGATGCCTTCGGAACTGCACATAGAAAACACGCTTCTACTGCAACAGTAGCAGAATATTTTGCCAAGAAAAACAGAGTTTGTGGATACGTAATGCACAACGAATTAGAAAATGCCAAAAAAGGTACTAGAAAATCCAGAACGTCCTTTTGTGGCTATAATGGGAGGAGCCAAAATTTCAGATAAAATAATGGTAATAGAAAAACTATTAGATAAAGTAGATGCACTTATAATAGGAGGTGGAATGGCTTATACATTTTTTAAGGCACAAGGTGGAAAAATTGGAAGTTCTTTGGTAGAAGAAGATAAATTAGAACTTGCCAGCGAATTATTACAAAAAGCAGAAGAAAAAGAAGTAAAAATCTATCTACCAAAAGATTCTATTGCAGCCGATAAGTTTGATAATAATGCCAAGACAAAACAAATCAGTAGTAATGAAATTCCTGATGGTTTTATGGGATTGGATATTGGAAAAGAAGCACAAAAAGAGTTTGCTGACGTCTTAAAAGAAGCAAAAACGATACTCTGGAATGGTCCGATGGGAGTTTTTGAAATGGATAATTTTGCAGAAGGAACTAAAAAAATTGCAGAAGCAGTTGTGGAAGCCACAAAAAATGGAGCTTATTCACTCATTGGAGGAGGAGATTCAGCAGCAGCGATTAATCAAATGGATGCAGGAGATAAAGTTTCTTATGTTTCAACGGGTGGTGGTGCATTATTGGAATATTTAGAAGGGAAAGAATTACCTGGTATAGTAGCTTTGGAAGGGTAGTTTTTGTTTAGAATTACGAATTACGAATTACGAATTACGAATTACGAATTACGAATTACGAATTTTTTTCGGTTATAAGACAAGTATTTGATTTTAAACTCTAAGCAATATCAAATTTCTTAGAGTTTTTTTATTTTGCATTTTTTCTATTTATCTCTACTTTACTTATATTTATAGAAACCAATTCTATTTTACTATCAATTTACTATCAAAAAAATACTACTATGACAATGCAACAATGGCTTGATAAATATGGAGAAAGTCATCAAAATCACACCAACAAGCTCATTCATTGGGTTTGCGTTCCTGCTATTTTTTTTAGTGTTTTGGGATTACTTTGGAGTATTCCACACGGTTTTTTGATGGAATTGTTTCCTTTTATGGGTAATTTTGCCAATTTTGCTACACTTTTTATGGTTGCTTGTTCACTTTTTTATTTGCGTCTTTCTATTCCTATTTTTCTGGGAATGATAGCTGTAGCTTTTGTTTTTCTTGTACTTTGTAATTGGATAGATACTAGTTTTTCTACTCCTTTGTGGATTATTTCGCTTATTATTTTCGTAGTGGCTTGGATAGGACAGTTTATAGGACACAAGATAGAAGGCGAAAAACCGTCCTTTATAGATGACTTGAAATTTCTTTTGATTGGTCCTGCTTGGCTGCTTTCTTTTATTTTTACTAGCTTGGGAGCTAAATATTGAATTGCTAGAATTACGAATTACGAATTTTATTTTTTTTATAAAATACGCAATATGTTTGTATTAGTTGAGAATTGTCTTCTTGCTAAATAGAGTCCTTAGGTAATTTAGACGTAGTAATTTGATTTATCAAATTCTAAAACTTTATAGAATTATCATTGAAAAATAATTTAGAAATCAGTCTTCAAAAACAGCTTCAAACTAAGCTAAACAAACGCAAAAACGAGAATAATCTGCGTTCCTTAGTTTTACCAAACCCAACTAATATCAATTTTTTTTCGAATGATTATCTGGGTTTGGCTCGTAATGAAGAACTGCAAAGCTCTATTTTAGAAGAATACAAATTGCAGAGTAATCGTTTTAAATCTTCTCGCAATGGCTCAACAGGTTCTCGCCTTTTGTCTGGACACAATCAGTATTTTGAAGAACTAGAAACAAAATTAGCTCACTTTTTTGGTGCAGAAAAAGCATTATTTTTTGGCTCGGGGTATCATGCAAATGTTGCTTTATTATCTTCTATTCTGACACGAAACGATATTATTTTGTATGATAATTTGGTTCATGCTTCTCTAAAAGAAGGATATAGACTGAGTAATGTAAATCATTTTTCGTTCAAACACAATGATATAGAAGATTTGGAAAAGAAGATTTTGCGTATCAAATCAACAGGTAAACAAAGTGAAAATCAAACGATTTTGGTGGTTGTGGAGTCGGTTTATTCAATGGATGGAGACATTGCACCATTACAAAAACTAGTAGAAATGTGTGAGAAACACAATGCTAATTTAGTAGTAGATGAAGCACACAGTACAGGAATTTTTGGTTCGGCTGGAAATGGTTTGGTCTCAGAATTAGGACTAGAAAAACGAGTTTTTGCTAGAATAAATACATTTGGAAAAGGCTTCGGAATGCAGGGAGCTGTTATTTTGGGAAGCAAAACACTTATAGATTATCTTATCAATTTTTCATTACCCTTTATTTATACAACTGCATCTCCTCTTTTTCAGTTAGTTTCTGTCAAAAAAGCAATGGATTTTCTTCAAATAAATCAAAAAGAATTAAATCATAAATTACATCAAAATATAGAATTATTTGTTTCTCAAAGTAGAGAGTTTCTAGTTTCAGAATTTACTAACTTTCCAAAAATAATAAATACACCTATTCAAATTATTCCCATAGAGGGAAATGAGGCTTGCCAAAAAGTAGCTTTAGGATTACAAAAAGAAGGATTTGAGGTTCGTGCCATCAAATCTCCAACAGTTAAAAAAGGAGACGAACGTTTGCGAATTTGTTTGCACAGTTTCAATACTGAAAACGAAATTTTGGCATTTCTTAAAGCAGTAAAGAAAAATCTACATTCAGCGTAACTTTATTTTACTCTCAAAAGCATATCCATAAAGTAACCTTTACAATCGGTATAAGATTCTACAAACTCAAAACCTGCTTTTGCCGTAATTTCTTTCATTTGAGAAGCACTATATTTTTTGGATATTTCTGTATGAATAGTTTCTCCCCATTCAAAATGAATAGTTTTATCTAGTTTTTTCAAAAAAACATCTTGTTTTGCTGCACTTACGATGTAGCTTCTTACTTCTCCTGTTTCGGGAATATAAGTAGAATAGAAATCAAATTTTTCGATATTAAAGTTTGCGTCCAGTTCTCTATTTATTCTTTTTAAAAGATTTAAATTAAATGCTTTGGTTACTCCACTAGCATCATCATACGCCATTTTGATGGTTTGAGGGTGTTTTTTGAGGTCAAAACCTAAGAGTAAATAATCGTCTTTCGTTAGATTTTTGGCTAGTTGAGTTAAGAAATTCAGACTTTGCTCGTTGCCAAAATTTCCAATATTAGAACCCAAAAAAAGAACAATATTTCTTGTATTTTCTTCTTTTTAGATTTTGGACTTATTTTTTAATTGTGCTAAAGCAGTCAAAATATTCTCCTTCTATTGCCTCAAAATTAAGTGAAGGAATTGCCTTATCAAATCTTGTCTTTAACTGATAAAGAGCTTCTGCCGAAATATCGATAGGCAAATAGGTAAAAGGCATTGTATTTTCTACAAAATGAGAAAGCAAAACCTGTGTTTTGAGTCCATCGCCTGCTCCTAATTCTATTAAATTGAATGTTTCTGCATTTTTAGAAAACTGATTGTATAAGTTTTCTTTATACGATTCGAAAATCTCATATTCGCTACGAGTAAGATAATACTCTGGCAAATTCATAATGGCTTGAAAAAGTTTGCTTCCCTCATCATCATAAAAATATTTCGAAGAAAGTTTTTTTGGAGTAGCTTCTAAGCCTTCCAAAATTTCTTTTTCGAAAAGTAGAAAAGTGATGTATTGTCTTAGATTTTAAGGTAGAAGAGGTCAAAATTGTAGAAGTTATGGAGATTGAAGTTGATTATCAGAAAAATACAATTCATTTATATAATTATGCTAACTTATTGAGTTAATTTTGGTTTTGGTTTTTAAATAAAAATATGATTCCTAAACAATAGGAGTGTCATTGTTAGGTATTAGCTTTTAGTTGCAGAGCAACGTAACCTTGGTAGAACATCAAAAAAGTACTTTAATAGAGCTACAACGTAGCGAAACTTTGCAATTGGCAATTAAAAATAAAGTTACGCCACGCTGTAGCTTTTTAAATCAATTTCTATTCTTTTTCTACAAAGGTAAAGCTACTCTGTAGCTAATAAACGCATTTTTTGATTTTTACCAATGACATTCATGTTGCCTAAAAGTATCTATTCTTTGATTACTATTGCTTATCAGTATTTGAATATGTATTTTTGGAATACGTATTTTTGAAAAGGTACGTATTCTTCGCTTTTCTTCTTGTTTATAATTTGCTACTAATTTGTTTATAGTTTATGAAAAAAACTACGCTCTCTTTGATTTTATGGATTTTGGTTCTTGTTGTTTCAGTAAGTTTGGCGTACGATATTTTTTCACGCAAACAGACTTCTGAGCAAACAATTGCTTTGGTAAAACAATCAAATGAACGTTTGAGAGGGTTTTTTAGTCTCTATCAACAAGATAAAAATAAGATAGGCTACTTCAAAACAAATTGGAAAGAAGTAAGAGAAGATTCATTAAAACATCTTCAGAGCATGGAATATGCCTACGAAAAAAGTCAATCGTTGAGAGAGAGAATTGATGCTTTTCGTCAAGAAATGATAGTTTCAAACTCTATTGCATCAGAGAATAATAATATACTTTTTTTATCTCAAAATGAACAGAATTTATTAAAAGACAGCCTACAAGCCTATCATTATAATATCATTTCTGAAGAATGTAAAGACTGTGCTTTAGGTTCGGATGCGTATTCAGATGCTGAATTAGAGCTTTGGAAGCTAGAAGCCACAACGCCTTTGATTTGGAATACTGCCTTACTTAGTTTGGAAGCCAAAACATGGCTTTTACAACACCGAGTTGTAGATTTTCATTCCAAAAAGTATTTGAATAAAAAAATAGCCAATTTTCCTTATGATAATGGTGAGTTGTATGTAAAATCAGAATTCAGAATAGTGGAAGAAGGAAAGAAATATAATGCACGAGTATTTTATGGAATGAGCGTACCGATGCTATATAGTTATTTATCAATGAAAACTGATTTTCAAAAGGTAATGGTTAATAATCAAGGGGAAGGAAGAGTTTTGTTTACTACTTGGACAAGTAGTTATGATGAATCAGGAGAGTTTCACAAAACGTGGGAAGGTGATATTTATATGGTCAAAGATTTTATATTATTGGATAATCCTCTTCAATTTAGCGATACGACTTTGAATGTAGAAGATGATTATATTTTGATAAGAGAAAGTTATTAATTTATTTTTTGATTTTCTTTTCAGTTTTCTTTTTTTCTCTTTTGTAATTCCAAGGACAATTCAGACATATATTTTTACAACAATAGCCTCGTTTCAAATGATATTGAGCAGTAAAAACCATTAATCCTTCTTCATTAAAATAAAAATCTCCTTTTTCTATTGGTGGTAATGCTTTTTCAATCATAGTAGGTTCTCGTACTTAAATAGCGTTACAGGTTTTTAATTTATATCAGGGTCTTTAGATAGTCTGATTTTCCTTTTTTAGGGTCTTATTTCAATGTTTTCTTCTTAATGAGATAGTTTCTATTTGTTAATGCTATTTTTAAAGCATTTGAACAACCAAACCAACTATCTCTAAATTAACATAAACTCGGGATTAAAATAATGCTTGTTTTGATTATTTCCCTCTTTTTTACTAGTATCAACGTCTATTCTTGAAAAAAATAGACGTTGATAATGTGAAAGAAACACTAATTCATTAAAGAATGATAAGGAATAATCCCGAGTTTAGATTAATGTATCATTACTTTGTTTCTTTCACTTCAGGATACTTGTAGCCATATTCTTCTGTGATTTTCTCTTTAGAAATTTGTTCTACCTTGAAGTTTACGACAATTTTCTCTACTGGACGGTCTGGATATTGTGTTTTTTCTTGTGCAACTTTATCAATGATTTCCAAACCATCAATCACTTGACCAAAAACAGTATATTGTCCGTCAAGATGGTTTGCACCTGTATTGCTTTCTACAATATAAAACTGCGAACCACTAGATTCTCTTTTTGGATTTACATTATCCCCCATTCTTGCTGCAGCAACTGCTCCTTTACGATGAGGATGATTGTCTTTGATTTCGGCTGGAATGGTATAACCTGGTCCGCCTGTTCCGTATTCTCTTGGGTCTTTAGAGGCATCTTTTGTATAAGGGTCGCCTCCCTGAATCATAAATCCTTTGATTACTCTGTGAAAAATTGTTTCGTCGTATGTTCCATTTTCCACTAATTTGATAAAGTTTTCTTTGTGAAGAGGTGTATCATCAAAAAGAATAATTTTCATATCACCAAATTTGGTAGAAAGAGTTACTACTTGGTCTTTGTCTGGACTACATTTGCTGCTCATAAATAAGGAAATTAAAATAAATGAAGATAGTAAACGAATTAGATTATTCTTTTTCATAAAGATAAATGATTTTGGTGTAAATTGTTTTGTATAGAAGATTTGAGTTCTTTATGAATCTGGTTGCAACTTGTATTTTTGATAGGTCTGTACTGAAAGTCTGACCTATCAAAAATAAATAGTTCTACTTTCAAACGGCTTATTTTGTTCAAGTCAGACCTTCGGTACAGATTTGAACAAAATACAAGATTTAGTTTGCAACTAAAATCATAGAGAACCAGATTTCTCTGTTTGTTGAAAAAAATAGATTTGTAGTTTAGTTATTGTTTTTTTTGTTAAAAATAGAATAAGTTTTTGAAATTTAATAATTAGCTCGTAAGTTTAAGATTTTTTACTCAAATAAATTTTTATAGTACTACACCAAAGAAATGAAACAGATACACAAAGAAGAAATTTACCAAAATGCAGATAAAAAGCGTTTTGAATGGAGTGTAGAAGGAAAATTAGCTCTGATTGAGTATATTCTGAATAATCAAAACGAAATTTTCCTGACTCACACAGAAGTTCCACCAGAACTGGAAGGAAAAGGAATTGGTTCGAAACTCGTAAAAGCCGTCTTAGATTATATAAAAGCAGAAAATTGGACGCTTTATCCTACCTGTCCGTTTGTAGGTTCGTACATCAAAAAGCATGAAGAATATCAGAGCCTAGTAAAAAAAGGTTTGAGGTATTAACTTTCAGAAATTTGAATCATCAAGTTATTTCTAAAACAGAAAAACCACTTTCATCAAATAAATGACAAAGGTGGTTTCGCTATTTTAAAGTAGTTAATTTATAATTTATCACTTAGGAATAAGAATTAAATAAACTGCTACTTTTAAAACCATAACTAATTGATATTCAAGTAATTAAATTAGCTACGCTGAATACTTATTTCGTAATTCGTAATTTTTAATTCGTAATTGATCCTTACAACTTACCACTGAAAAATTATCTAACTCTAAATTTATATCTATCCATTATAGATTCTTCTTTGTAGGTAAGGTCAAAATAATAATCGCCATCTTCTAAGTTTTTATCTACAAAAATTTGTGCTTGTGTACGTCCATTTTCCAAAACTGGAATAGGTCTTTTTACTACTTTATACGGTTTTCCATTTCTATAAAGGCTCAAATAAACGATACGTTCTTGTGCATCTCCTTCAAAAAGTCCTTCTCCAACTTCAAATTCTAAATGAACTTCTTTACCAATTTTACCTTTATGTTTTCCTGTTTCATCAAGAATAACACGTCTGCTTTGAAAGTCGTATTGTGCCGTAAAGTTATAGGCTTTTCTGGTAAGACCTTTTAGGCGTTCGATTTCTTCTTTTTGACGTTGAATAAGTTCTTCACTTTGAGTAAGTAATTCTCTAAGCTTTGTACGGTCTTCTCCAATCTGGCTCATTTGTTCTAAAGAGGCTTCTTGCTGACTTAATAATTTGTCCAGTTTAGCACTCTCAGCTTTGAATTTTGCAGCTTCGGCAGCCGAAAGTTTGTACTTTTTTGTCATACTATACAGTTGATTCTTATACGACTGAATTTCCTTCAAAAGTGTTTCAATGCGTTCCCGATTTTTCTTCAACTCTTCTTTTAATTGAGAAATTTCTCCAATTGCGTATTCATCTTTTCCAGAATACACTTGTCCCAAACGTTCAGAATACTCTAATTTTTTCTGTTGTAATTCGCTCATTCTTTCCAAAGCCTTATCAGAATTTTCACTAATTACTGTTTTTTCATTCTTGATATCATTTCTAGTACGCAATAATACTTGTCGCAACGAATCAGCATTTTTGTAGGGAATAAGTTCGTTATCAATATTTCTAATTTCGTTGGAATAGGCTTGCTCTAATCTATTGAAGTCTTTGTATAATGCTTCTAAGTTTTCTCGACTAGAGTTACGAAAGGCACTTGTTGCCCAAATAACGCCTACCACCAACAACAAAGAAAGGATAGTTACTACTGCAATAAATGTTTTTCCTTCACGGGTGTTGTATCTGCTCATAAAATTCGGATTTTGGATATGATAAAGTAGTTTTTGATATACTAAAAACTAAAAAATGGGTCGTTAAAAAACTAGATAAAAATTGAAATAAAATAGGTAAAACTCAAGGTCTATAAAAACTCATTATTTTAATCGCTAATTTAGTAAGGCTAATATACAACTATATCATTTGTATTGCCAAAAAAAAATTTTTGAAAAAGCTAAAAAATACGAAAAAAAAGATAAATTAGTGTGTTTTGGTGTAATCTTGTTGATATTTCAATCAAAAAAAACTGTCTTTGATTGAAAAATGGGAACTGTAAAAGAAATATTTTTGGTTATTTTAAACAGTTTTAGCTAAATTGCTTCGTTAGAGAGAAAACACACAAAAATAAATAACCTTTTAGTAGTAATCATTAAATTACTTTTATATCTATACGTATATAAAAAAATATTTCCCTTTGTTTTTCTTCCTTCATATAATAGTACTTATGATTTTGGGAGGTTTTTCTGTGTATGCCCAACAAAATAATTCAAATTCCATTTTCAAAACAGCTATTCTTACAGATTTGGAAAATGATTTGCGTTTAGAAGGAAATAGTGTTGGTATTTTTGAAGATACAAATCATAGCAAAACGTTTGCTCAAATTTCGGAAAAGAGTTTTTTATCTAATTTTAAAGCCTCAGAAGGCTATAATCCTAATTTTGGTTTTAGTGAATCTACTTTTTGGGTTCGTATAGAATTAGAAAACCAAAATAAAGAACAAAGTGAGTTTTTATTAGAAATAGCCGCACCTCTTTTAGACTCAATTACCTTTTTTTATCAGCAAGGAGATACGTATGAAAGTATAATTACTGGAGATGCCTTTGAGTTTTCGAATCGTCCTGTTGAGAATCGTTATTTTTTATTTCCTTTTCAGTTAAAACCAACAGAAAGTAAAGTTTTTTATTTCAGAATTGCTTCTGAATCAAGTTTGATGCAGTTTCCGATGCGTGTTTGGAAACCATTAACTTTTGAGAAGTATAATCATCAATTTCAATTTATTTTCGGTATTATTTATGGAATAATTATTTTTATTCTAATTAATAATTTGTTTTTATATTTCAATTTAGGAAAGGGAAATAGTTATTTGTACTATGTAATTGCAATGGCATGTTCGCTTTTAGTGATTGCTAATCTAAACGGTCATGCCTATGAATATTTGTGGGGTAATTTTCCATTTTTACAGCAAAAAGCATTGCCTATGTGCCTTACATTTTTGGATTTTTGGCTCGTTTTGTTTTGTAGAAGATTTTTGAATACTCGTATTTTCTTAGAAAAATTTGATAAAGCACTTCGTATTTTTGGTTTTGTTCAGCTCGCCTTTTTTATTCTTACAATTTTATTACCTTATCAGTATGCTATCTATTTATCTAATATTTCGGCTACTGCAACAGCTATTGTACTCCTAACAACAGGAACAAGTGCTATTTTGAGAGGAAATAGTTCGGCTTGGTTTTTTATGAGTGGTTTTTCGGTGTATATTTTAGGATATATTATTTTTGCTTTGAAGACTAGTTCTTTTCTTCCTTTAAATTATTTCACAGAATATAGCGTACAAGTAGGTGCAGCTCTTCAAGTAATTCTGCTTTCTTTTGCTATCGGAATTCGGATACGAGAAATTAGAAATGAGAAAAATGATGCACAGCGTTCGATGATGGAATCACAATTACAAGCTAATGAACATTTGGAATCCAAAGTAGAAGAGCGAACTTCTGAGCTTAATGAAAAAGCAGAAGCCTTAGAAAATTCGTACAGAACAGTTTCTATTCTGTCTTCTATTGGACAAGAAATAACGGCTTCACTAGATTATGATGCTATTTTTGCAGTTCTTTATCGATATGTACATGATTTAATGGACGCTTCATTTTTTGGAGTAGATTTATATTATCCTGATAAAGAGCAGATTGTTTATATTTATAGTATAGAAAATGGCGTTCTGCTTCCTGAAGAAAAAGTAAATTCAAACAATCCAAATAATTTATCGGCTTATGTTATCAGAAAAAGAGAGAGTTTGTTTATGAACGATGCCGAATCGGAAGTAAAAAATTATTTACCTAATGCAGAAGTAGTAGTAGGAGAATTTCCAGAATCAGTTATTGCTATTCCTTTACTCGTTGGAGAACGTGTTTTGGGTGTAGTTTCGGTGCAGAGTTTTGAGAAAAATGCTTATACCAATCAGCATTTTGAAATTATGAAAACCCTAGCTTCTTATACTGCCATTGCTTTGGATAATGCCTCTTCTTATTCTAAAATTAGGAATGCAAATACAAAGACCATGCAAAGCATTCGATATGCACAACGAATACAGGAAGGACTTTTGCCAAGACCAAAAATACTAACAGAGAATTTTATTGATGCAAGTGTTTTTTATCGCCCTAGAGATATTGTAAGTGGAGATTTTTATTGGTTCGAAACGATTTTGAAAAAAGATTTTGATGATGAGTTGCATCAGAATATGCCAAATAAGCTCAAAATGATTGCACTTGGAGATTGTACAGGACACGGCGTACCAGGTGCTTTGATGACAATTATGGGAGTAAATCTTCTAAATCAAATTATTGCAGAAGGAGGAACATGGCAACCCGATGAGATTTTGAAAAAATTAGATGAGCGAGTTCGTCATACCTTTCATTTAGAAGAGTCGCACACCCTAAAAAGCCGTCGTAACGATGGAATGGATATCGGAATTTGTGCTATTGATGAAGAGGAAAAGATAATTTATTATGCAGGTGCAAAAATGCCTTTTTATATTGTAAGAAATGGAAAAATAGAAATTATAAAAGGAAGTCCGTTTGCTATTGGAGGTTCATTTGTTTCGAAGAAAAAACAAAAAGAATACAACATATACATATTCAAATATGAAAAAGGAGATAATCTATTTTTAGCCTCTGACGGCTTTCAAGATCAATTCGGAACAGGCGATAGAACAAGTAGTAAAGAAGAAAGAAAATATTATACTCGTTTCTTTAGAGAATTTTTAGAAAAAATATCACCTCTTTCAGCCTCTGAACAATATTCAGCTTTTAGTAAAGAACTCATCAGATGGAAAAAAACAAGAAAACAGACTGATGATATTTTGATAATGAGCGTGAAACTTTAGAAATCAATTACGAATTATCAATTACGGATTACGTTGCGTTTTTGTAGGGAAAATGGCTTGCCTTTTCCTATTCTAGTATTTTGAAATATAATCAAAACCGTATGAACAATCAAAAATCAACTGCTGATTTGTACAGAGATGCTTTATGTTTTGCTTGTAAGGCACACGATGGACAAAAAATGGCTACTTCTTTACCAAATATAGAATTTCCGTATTTTCTGCATATCACAGAAGTCATGACAGAAACTTTACTTGCCTTTCAAGAAACACTCAAGAATACAAATAATAAGAATTTGAAGCAAAATTTAGGTGTCTTGGTTGCCGTTCTCCACGATGCAGTTGAAGATACACATGTTACTTTAGAAGAAATTGAAAAACAATTTGGAAAGGAAGTAAAAGACGGAGTTTGGGCAATGACAAAAAACAAATCTCTGCCAAAAGAAGAACAAATGAATGATAGTTTGGAGAAACTATTAAAGCAACCGATAGAAGTTCAGTTTGTAAAATTAGCTGATAGAATTGTAAACCTTAAAGAACCTCCTTATTATTGGACTTTAGAAAAAAAACAGAAATACCACAAAGAATCAAAGGTAATTTTGGAGAAATTGGGAAAAGCAAATGAGTATTTAGCGAAACGATTAAGAGAACAAAATTAATGAATATGAGCAAGTATTTTTCCTAATTTTAATTAAAAAAAAGAAATTGTATTATCCTGTATTCATCATAAAAATCATACAAATCACTCGCTAATCAGTTAAGGCATTTTCAAAAAAAAGAAACCCTTTTTCTAAATAAATAGAAAAAGGGTCTTTTTGACTTACCATAGAAAAAGCTAAAAAATAGGAGTTTGCAAAAAATAGGCTTTCACCACAAACTTAACCTGCTATTTCTACTCATTACTTGCTCGCAACTAATTATGACAATTCTAAAAAATAAAGCTACTGCTAAAAATAATTTGCTTTGAAGTCCTTCCTCAACAAAACAAACGACAGATGACTTTGAGAACTTTCTTAGCTGCGATTTGATATACCTATTTCAATAGCTTTGCCAATTTATTTTTTACTTCATTTATTTATTTAGTAACCCTGTAATTTCTCAAAAAACTACCCTATTTTGCTCAAAAAGCCATTTTTATTTTCAAAATTAAATTTCACATTGTTTTTACTTTTATAGTAAATAGCAATACTATTTCATTTTGGTAAACTTCAATTCCCATTCTGACAAATTAAACTCATAAAAGACAAGAGTATTGTCATTTGTTCCAAAAAACCGTATTTTTGCAAATCAAAATAGCAATTCGTTTCGGTAGCGTACACTTTAGTGTGCGAAAAAATGTACCGTACCTTTTAAGGTTCGATTTATAGAAGATTAAAATAATGGCAAAAGCATTTGGCAAAACATGGTGGGGACAAAAATGGCTAGAAGCCTTCACAGATATAGACGATACAGGCAGACTTTCAAGAGGAAAAACTTACGCTAGAAATGGCTCAATTTCTAAAAAACAAATTAGAGGAACAGCCATAGAAGCAAAAGTGAAGGGAAGTCAATTTTCGCCTTATTCTGTTTATGTAGAAATGAAAGAATTTGATGAGTTTGATAAAAAGATAATTTTAGAAATCCTTCAAAAAAAACCTGAGCTTTGGCAACAGCTCACTCAAAGACAATTACCAAAAGATTTATTTGATTTATTGGAAGAAGAAGATATTCATCTTTTCCCAAAACGCTGGCGAGATTTTAAGGCTGCTTGTTCCTGTCCAGATTTTGCGATGCCTTGCAAGCATATTGCAGCACTTATTTATTCGTTTTCAGAAGAAATTGATGCCAATCCATTTTTGATTTTCTTATTACACGATTTTGATTTGCTTTCTTACATTGAACAAAATGCACAAAAACAAAAAATGGCTTCAATGCCAAAATGGGAAGAAAAATGGCTTTTATTAGACGAAATAGAAGAATTACCCGAACCGAAAGAAATAGAAAAATTAGATATTTCTTTTGCTCAAATTCCACAATTAGAACAGACTTTATTACAACTCCTTTCGCCAAATCCTCCATTTTTTGAAAAGGAAGATTTTAAAAGTATTCTTCAAACGACCTATCAAAAATTACCAAAAACGATAGACGAATATTGGAAAGATTATGAAACAGAAGAAGAACGAGAGGAAGATAGAAAATACAATGAAGAATTCTATGCTAGAAATGAATCTAAAAAGAAAAAAGATGACAAAAATTATTATGAAATAGAACGCTTCGAATTTACTTTTGATGCTTCTTATAAGCTCCGAAATACATTTGAAGTTACTAAACTAAAACGAAAATTAATCAAGACAAAAATCAATAATGGTTTTGGTTTCTTGCTGGATTTGTTTTACACCCTTCCCACGACAGAAATCAGAAGGCTTTCTACAGCAGTTGCAGACTTTATTCAAAATTCATCAGTTTGCACTTGCTCTTTTAGAACGAGGTGCAATTGTTCCGACTATCTTTAGCAATCAAAAAAATGAGGTTTTTATTCGTTGGCAACCTGCTGTTTTGAATGGAAATGTAAAGGAAATACTTACTCAAATTGCTGAAACGCTTGATATCAGAACGGTTAATATGGGTTTGAAAGTCAAAGATAAAGAAGAAACAAAATCAAAAATAGAACCCCATTACGCTGACCAAACAGAATCTACCCTCACTCTTTTAGGGATGATTTTGCATCACTACATAGAAGAATCTTGGATAAAGACACGTTATAAGAAGCGTCTTTCTTCTCTCAATATGAAGATAGAAAGTATCTTCTTTATGAATCTGGCGATGAATTTTACGGGTTATCAAGAAAAAGATATGCCTCATTTGGTGCGTGCGTGGCTTGGTAAATTTCTGTTATCCGAACGAAAATATGTTCCTATTCTTTCTATTCAAGAAAATTTTGAAGAAGGAGAAACTGACCATGAAAGTATAAATAATGACTCTAATAATTATGAGGAAGCAGACGAGATTTTTTCTTTAGAAATCTTGATTGAAGACAAGGAACACACTCATAATCATGCAAAAAATGAAAGTCCACATATTCCACTTGCTGTAATTTTCGAAGATGACTCTTTTGAAGATGTGCGTTTGCCGATTGTACAAGATTTGCAGATTTTGTCTGATTTTTTGGGAGAAATAAGAGACGTAATTGAAACGCAAGGACAAGTTCCGAAGGAAATAGAAGCAACACGATTGAGCAAAATTTTGGTAGATATTTTTCCAGTTTTGCAGATTTTGGGAATAAAAATAATATTACCAAAACGATTAGAAAAAATAGTTCGTCCAAAACTAAAAGCTACCATTAACTCAAAAAATTCAAGAGAAGAATCATTCTTAAAGTTAGGAAGTGTTTGGGATTTTGATTGGGAAGTGGCAATGGGAGAAGATAAGGTTTCGGCAGCCGATTTTGAAAGAATGATTGCTCAAAAAGCTGGTTTATGGCGTTTTAGAGACCAATATGTTTTGTTAGATGAAAAAGAAATTGCCTTAATAGTAGAGCAATTAAAGAAGAAAAAGAAAAAATTATCCAATGCAGAATTACTTCAAACAGCACTTACAGAAGAATACCAAGGAACAAAAGTAGAACTAAGCGAAAAAGTGCGAATCTTATTGCAAGAACTAAAAGAAGCTCCAAAAATAGAAATTCCTCAAAACTTAAAAGCTATCTTAAGACCTTATCAACAAATTGGTTACGAGTGGTTGTATCAAAATGCAAAACTGGGTTTGGGTTCTATTTTGGCTGATGATATGGGACTTGGAAAGACACTCCAAACCATTACTTTTTTATTAAAACTTAAGGAAGAAAATCAATTAGGAGGAAATAATGAGCCTGCTTTAGTAGTTTTGCCTACAACACTTTTGAGTAACTGGCAGCGAGAAATAGAGAAATTTGCTCCTTCACTTACTTTTTATATTTATCACGGTGCAAATAGAAAATGGCTAGACCAAAAAGACTCATTTAAACCTGATATTTGGCTGACTACTTACGGAACAGTCAGAAGTGAAGACAAACGTTTTGCAGAACGTGAATGGTCTTGCATTACGATTGATGAAGCACAAGCTATCAAAAATCCTTCTTCTGGACAAACAGAGGCTATAAAAATGCTGCAAAGTCCTCGTAAAATCGCACTTTCTGGAACGCCTGTCGAAAATCGTTTGAGTGAATATTGGTCTATTTTTGATTTTGTGAATGAGAATTATTTAGATGTTTTGGCGAAGTTTAGAACTAATTTTTCTATTCCTATTGAGCGTGATAGAGATGAACATCGTGCTGATATTTTCAAAAAAATGACTGCTCCTTTTATTATGCGAAGGCTCAAAACCGATAAAAGTATTATTAATGATTTGCCAGAAAAAATAGAAAAAGACCAAATCTGTAAGCTCACAAAAGAACAAACTTTGCTGTATGAAACCACAGTAAGAGAAGGAATGAAAGTAGTAGAGGGAAGTGAAGGCATAAAAAGGCGAGGAATTATTTTGAAACTCATGATGCAACTCAAGCAAATCTGTAATCACCCTGCACATTTTTTGAAGGAAAGCACTATGAAAATAAGTGATTCTGGAAAAACGGCTTTGCTTTTAGAAATTGTAAAACAGATTTATGAAGCCGACGAAAAAGCCTTGATTTTTACTCAATATACCAAAATGGGAGAACTTTTAAAGGACTTTTTACAATCTACTTTTCATACGCAAGTTCCGTTTTTACATGGTGGACTTACCCGAAAGGGAAGAGATGAAGCAGTAGAGACTTTTCAAAATGAGGAGCATTGTCCCTTTATGATTTTGTCTTTAAAGGCCGGCGGGACAGGTCTAAACCTAACTTCTGCAAGTCATGTAATTCATTTTGATTTGTGGTGGAATCCTGCTGTAGAAGCACAGGCGACGGATAGAGCCTACCGAATTGGACAAAAAAATAATGTTTTGGTTCACAGAATGATTACAAAAGGAACGCTAGAAGAAAAAATAAACGAACTTTTACAATCCAAAAAAGAAATTGCAGATATGGCAATTTCTACCAATAATGCGTGGATAACTGAAATGAACACAGGAGAATTGAATGAGCTTTTTGCTTTGAAGAATTGGTAGAGTGACTTATGTAGGATGGTTAAGGATTAGCAGGATTTATAGGATTGAGAATACAGATAAATACAATTTTTTTTCAAAAGGCATATTTTCTCTTTAAATTTTGAAATATCATTCCCACTCATCACGTAATTTTTTTGCCAAAGAACTGGCAGCAAACGAATCATTCCTTTTTCTATTTTTCCTTTAAATTCTAATGCTTCCATATAGTTTTTACTTTTTGTTTAGAATAATGAGAGAAGGGAATACAAGATTAAGTTTAGTTATGATTATATTTTCTTTATTTTTCATAAGGACCTAAAAACTTATCCCCATTGAAATGAACTAAATGATCAGGATTATCTGCTATCCATACCTCTGTTTCCCACGCTATTTCAGCTACAAATTGACGAAATTTAGGTCTTGTTAGAAATGCTGTTACATAAATGATTTCAGCTTTACAATTTTGTGTTAATTTTTGTAATTGTAATAGTCTAAGTTCGTTAATCGGGTTAGAAGTATGAACTGCTTCGATTAAGTACAGCCAATTTTTGGATTCAGAATAAGCGATTACATCAGGTAATTCGTCATGTGAAAGCTCAAAAAAATTAAGTGCTTGTAACTTTTCTTTTTCTAAATGTAAATACTTGTCTGAAGAATCTCCAACATATAGAACTTCCGAATCAAAACCATATCTAGGTAAAAATTCTTCTATAATAGCTTTTTGTAAATCGTTATGTTCTCCATTCGAAAATTCAAGTTTTTTATTTGAAGCAAGAGTTACAGAAACTTTTTTAATTTCCCTTTGTCTTTTTAGTTTTTGTTCTAAAGACTCAACTCCTTCTAATGTTGTACTACAAGCTCCCAATTATTTATTCCAAAGTTTCTAACTAAATCGGCATATACAGGATTTATACAATAGCCACGAGTTGAATCATTAGTTGCTGAATTTGGACTAGATTGTAATACAATTTCTGCAACTGTAAGAAGTTTCAAATCTTTTCTACGAATATCATCATAAGAACCAGAACTAATATTTTCCGAAAAATACTGATTTACGTAGGTTATTATTTCTCTCGTTTTTAAAGAATAATTATCTTTTGAATTTTTTATTTTGATAAAATCTTGTAGTATTTTTATATCTGCACACGCTAAAAATGCAACAGCCATTCTTTCCAATCTTCTTGGTGTTGAATTCATTGGAATACCAAAACATTCAAGAATATATAGAGTCGTATTAATTAATTTTTGAATTTCTTTTGACTTTTTATTAAATGTTTTTGATTTTTTAATATCAATATATTCCTTCATCTTTAAAATAGTTTTAATTGTTCATTTTCTGCAACAATATACTCATTTACATTAGTACTGTTGATATAATTTTTGATATTTTTGGCTAAATGATAAGCAAAATAAGGAGCAACAGCATTTCCAATTTGGTTATATTGATTTGTTTCTGTTCCAACAAATTCAAACCAATCTGGAAAACTTTGTAGTCGTGCAGCTTCTCTTACTGTTATCCTTCTTCTTCTTCCATCTTCCAAACGAACTCTGTGCATATCTCCAGTTGCCCCTGCCAAATTTCTACAAGTCAAAGTTCTTGCTGGTCGGTCTAAATACAAATCACGAGGATTTATACATTTTGAAGCCTTTTCATAATTTGCAACATACATATCCATAGAAGCATTAAAAAATTTAGAATTTTCATCAAACTCAAAAGCTAATTCTCCTAATGCTTGACCTGCCGTTATTTTACGGTCTATTTTTGCAGGAAGTTTAATTTTATTTTTAGAACCTATTACTATTACTCTTTCTCTATTTTGAGGAACTTCGTAATTTTTAGCATTTAATATTGAATAATCTAACTTATATCCTAACTCTTCTAATTCTGCAATTACCTCCATTAAATACCATTTATTTTTATAGAGGATTCCTCTCACATTTTCAAAAAGCAAAAATTGAGGATTAAGCTGTCTAATAGCAGCCAAAAAAATTGGAAAACCATCTCTTGAATCTTTCAATCCTAGTTGTTTTCCTCCCACACTAAAAGGCTGACAAGGAGGACCTCCAATGACAATATCAGCTTGTGGATATTCTGTTTCTATTGTTAGTGTTTCATTAAAACATTCTCCAAGTAAATTTTTATTGTATGTTTGTGTAGCATTTTCATTCATTTCATAACCTATAGTTTTGAATCCATTTGCTTCAAAACCCAAAGAAAGTCCACCACAACCTGCAAATAAATCAAGTACAGTTTTATTCAATTCTACATCAAACCAAGGCTTTAATTTCTTATTAATTTCTTCCCAATACTCCATTTTATGCTGATTTTATTTAAAAATTCTATAGTTACAAGATAATCAAAATTATTTTTTTAACTCAATTTTGACTTTTAAAATTGCATAAAAAAGCTACTTGCTTTTTTAACTTTGAGAGTCCTTTCAGAAGGCTGTCAATAGTTGAAAAAAATACATTTGTACGAAACTATTGTCAGAGTTATTTTAAAAACTACTGACAAAGTTTTTATGAATATGTCTTTAAGAAAGCAAATAAGTAGCTTTTAAAATTTAATTGAAAGAAGGGAATTTTGAGTTGTGTTTAAAACTATAAATTTTTAAAGTTAAAAATTCAAACTTTAGATTTTTTCTCCATACTCATCAAAATCATATTTTTTGAGTTCAATTTCTCTAATGATACTTACTTCATTGCCTTCTCCATCTCCCCACATAGTCCCACTATCATCGGCTAGGTATATTTTTTCTCCATCTATGATTAAGCTATAATAAGGGTCGCCTTTTGCTAAAAATTCTGGTGCATTGATTATAGTTCTACAATTAAATTTTTCAGATAGTTTTAAAGCCAAAAAAAGCTCTCTTTCTTCTAAATACTGTTCAGAAGCACGATATAAAGTTATTATAGTTTTAAATTCACTCTCGGTAGATTCAATTTGCAGAGCAAAACCTGTAAAATCATCAGCGATAGATTCATTTTCAATATTTTCTATTCCATTATAAACAAATGTTCTGTTATAATTATCTTTCCAATTAATTAATTCTCTTTTAGGAAATAATGAATATATAAACTCTACAATTTCCATTCTTTGAGGTGTAGCTTGTAAACCTATTTGTTCCATTTTGTTTTATCTTACTTTGGAAGAAAATTGAAAAGAAAAAAACCTATAAGATTTTTGAAAACCTTATAGGTTTGAATGTCTAACGGCTCAAATACAAATTACGTTCATTATAAATCTCTTTAAAGAAAGGGTCTTTCAAGTGATGAATAAAATAAATTGCTTCTCCAGTAGATTTCATTTCAGGTCCTAATTCTTTATTTACATTAGGGAATTTATCAAAGGAGAAAACAGGAATTTTGATAGCATAACCATTTTGTTGTGGCTGAAAATCAAAATCTTTTACCTTTTTGTAGTCTAGCATTACCCAAGTTGCATATTTGATATACGGTTCTTGATAGGCTTTACAGATAAAAGGAACAGTTCGTGATGCTCGTGGATTGGCTTCAATGATATAAACAATACCGTCTTTTATGGCGAATTGAATATTAATGACACCTTTTGTTTTGAGAGCTAACGCAATTTTTTTGGTATGGTCATGAATCTGTTTCATGATGTTTTCGTCCAAATCAAAAGGAGGCAAAACGGCATACGAATCGCCAGAGTGAATCCCAGCAGGCTCAATATGTTCCATTACACCAATAATATAAACGTCTTCAGTATCACAAATTGCATCGGCTTCGGCTTCAATTGCACCATCCAAAAACTCATCTATCAAAATGGTTTGTTGTCCTAAATCTTTAAAAATATTGATGATGTGTTCTTCTAATTCTTGCTCATTGATAACGATTTTCATACGCTGTCCACCCAAAACATACGACGGACGAACAAGCAAAGGAAATTCCATATCAGCCGATTTTGCGATGGCTTCTTCTGCCGTTTTGATGGCGTGGTATTTTGGATAAGGAATATCATTTTCTTTCAATAAATCAGAAAAACGACCTCTATCTTCTGCCAAATCTAAGGCTTCATAACTCGTTCCTAAAATTGGAATTCCATAACGTTCTAGTTTTTCGGCAAGTTTTAAGGCTGTTTGTCCTCCTAATTGAACGATAACACCTTCTGGTTTTTCATTCAGAATTATATCATAAATATGTTCCCAAAAAACAGGCTCAAAATAAAGTTTGTCAGCAATATCAAAATCTGTCGAAACTGTTTCTGGGTTACAGTTTATCATAATGGTTTCATAACCTGCTTCTTTTGCAGCCAAAACACCGTGAACACAGGAATAATCAAATTCAATTCCTTGTCCAATTCGATTTGGTCCCGAACCTAAAACAATCACTTTTTTCTTATCACTTCTGACAGATTCGTTTTCGGTTTCGAAGGTAGAATAATAATAAGGCGTTTGTGCCTCAAATTCTGCCGAACAAGTATCAACCATTTTCCAAACACGTTTTATTCCTAAATCTGTTCTTTTCTTGTGAACTTCACTTTCTTTACAACCTATTAAATGTGCAATCTGACGGTCTGCTAGTCCTTTTTTCTTTGCTTTTAGTAGTAAATCGTAAGGAAGTGTATCTAACTTGTACTTCTGAATTTCGTTTTCAAGTTCTACAATTTGTTCAATTTGATGCAAGAACCATTTATCAATTCTGGTTAAATCAAAAATACGTTTCATTGGTATTCCTAATTTAAAAGCATCGTAAATTCTAAAAAGTCTATCCCAAGAAGGAACTTTTAATTTTTGATGGATTTCTTCTTGATTGGTAACTTCTTTTCCGTCTGCGCCTAATCCATTTCTACGAATTTCTAAAGACTGACAGGCTTTTTGTAATGCTTCTTGAAAATTGCGACCAATTCCCATAGCTTCTCCTACTGATTTCATTTGGAAACCCAAACGAGAATCTGAACCTTCAAATTTATCAAAATTCCAACGAGGAACTTTTACGATTACATAATCAATAGAAGGCTCAAAAAATGCAGAAGTTGTTCCTGTAATGGCATTATCCAGCTCATCAAGATTATAACCGATAGCTAGTTTTGCAGCAATTTTGGCAATTGGATAACCTGTTGCCTTTGAAGCAAGTGCAGACGAACGAGAAACACGAGGATTAATTTCGATAGCAATAATATCATCATTTTCTGGATTGACAGCAAACTGAACATTACAACCACCTGCAAAATTACCTATTCCGTTCATCATCTTTATTGCTAGACTTCTCATTTCTTGATAAACGGTATCTGGCAATGTCATGGCTGGTGCAACCGTAATCGAATCGCCTGTATGAACTCCCATTGGGTCAAAATTTTCAATCGAACAGATAATGATTACATTTCCTGCCGAATCTCTCAACAATTCTAACTCAAATTCTTTCCAACCAACTACACATTGTTCAATCAAAACCTCGTGAATAGGCGAAGTATGCAAACCTCTTGACAAACAACTATCAAACTCTTCTTTGTCATAAACAACACTTCCACCCGTTCCACCGAGTGTAAAAGAAGGGCGAATAACGAGTGGAAAACCAATGTTTTGAGCAATTTTCTTTCCTTGTAAAAACGACTTTGCCGTTTGTCCAACAGCTACTCCAACTCCCATGTTTTCCATACAGAGTTTGAATTTATCTCTATCTTCTGTCGTGTCAATGGCTTCAAAATCTACTCCAATTACTTTTACGTTGTATTTTTCCCAAAGTCCAATATCGTTGCACTTTATGGATAAATTTAATGCCGTCTGACCTCCCATAGTAGGCAAAACGGCATCAATTTCTTGTTCTCGTAAAATGGTTTCGATAGAATCTGGAGTGAGTGGCAACAGATAAACGTGGTCTGCATTGATAGGGTCGGTCATTATCGTTGCAGGATTGGAATTGATGAGCGATACTTTTATTCCTTCTTCACGAAGCGAACGAGCAGCTTGAGAACCTGCATAATCAAACTCACAGGCTTGTCCGATGACAATAGGACCACTTCCAATAATGAGAATATGACGAATGGATTTGTTTTTAGGCATGAGAACAAAGTTTTTTGGTTTCCTTTTTATGATATGTTGTTGTAGTACAATTACTGTAAATTCTACAAAGGTAACAGACTTTATGGTTTTTGAAAAATTTCTTTTTGAGGAAATACATTTTAACCACAGAGAATAAAGAGAAAATCAAGAGAATGAGAACTACATTTTTAAGACAAATTTCACTTCTATTTTTGGAAGAAATAGACTATATTTATTATTTCAACTAATCTACCAAAAAAATGATTTTAATAAATGAAGAAATTTATCCAAAATCTTTATCAAATAGAAAAGAACAACTGATATTTATAGAAAGGAAATTATTAGAAGACAATTTCAATAAATATTCTATTTATACATGCTTATGGATATTTGACGAGGTAAAAAAGGGTTTTTTGCGATTTGAGAAATTTTCTCACCTAAATTATAACTCTTCTTTTTTCTGTAAAATTATACTAGAAGCAGATAAGGTTATATTCAATTTATCAGATATTGAATATAATAATGGTTCGTATTGGAAAGAGCATTTTCCGAAATTTCTTTCCGAAATAAGTCAGCAAGCTAATCCCTATTATAGTTTTGAAAAAGTGGAACGTGGATTTAATTTCAAACCTGCATCAATATTATTTCCTAACAAGTGGTATTCTGATGAACTAAAGAAGAGTAGAAAGTATTACCTAACTTGTGGACCTATATCAGTTGATGGATTTATTGCAACAGCTACCTATCAAATGATACTAAGAATCATGACAGCAACCAATACTAAAATAGGTATTAATTCAAAAGATGGAAATTCTATTAACATAGATATTGAAGTAAGCACACTATGAACTACACAAAAGGAAATATCCTAGAATCAAAAACAGAAGTAATCATCAATCCTGTCAATACAGTTGGAGTGATGGGAAAAGGTCTTGCTTTACAATTCAAACAAAAATTTCCCACGAATTATAAAATCTATAAAGAAGCCTGTAAAAACAAAACTATCAATATTGGAAAGCTGCTTTTAGTCAGTAATTTTAATAATGAATCAAATTTGGAGAGAAAGAAGTTTATCATAAATTTCCCAACCAAAAAACATTGGCGCAATCCTTCCAACATAGAATATATTGAAGAAGGACTAAAAGATTTAGTCAGAATTATAGAAAATAATAGTTTTGAAAGTATGGCTATTCCTGCTTTGGGGTGTGGTTTGGGAGGACTGGAATGGAAAAATGTAAAATTATTGATTGAAAAATATTTAGGAAATTTAGAAGGAATTGAAATTGTGATTTATGAGCCTAGTTAGAAGTTTTTACAAAAAAAATGGTTTCAAATATTTCTATTCAAAACCATTTTTGATTTTAATAAAATTAATTGGACAGGGTTTTAACCCTGTTTATTAAGCAGAAACAGGGTTAAAACCCTGTCCAATTGAAAAAAATATCTAAAAAATTACTTTTTATCATTATCCAATCCAATTTCAAGGTTATCAAACGACATAATATCTACAACTGATTGCATGGCTTCATCATAAAAAACAGTAACCGAATCTCCAGCTTGTGTAATTGGAAGTTCTTGAGAAACAGATGAAGAAGCTACGAAAAAGTTTGTTTGGTTCGCTATTTAAAAGTAAATAATAAAAAGTTGTTCCACCATTTACATCTTCTGCAACACGTAAAACACGCCCTTTTATTTCGTTGAGTTTACTCTCACTTGTCGGACGAATAGAATTTCCGACACTATTCAGACGAACTTTTATATTCACGAAGTGCTTCCTGCAAATTATCGGCTGCTCCCACAATGGTATAATCTTGTACAGAAACCAATGCCATCATTTTTATCAAACCTGAGTTATCCTTCAAAGACATCACATACGTCGGAACGCCATTGATATTATAGGTAATTGGAAATGAACTATAATATCCTTTTTCTTGTACTTTTCCTTCTGCCGAACGCTGTGCAGCTCTTTCGGTTGCTCCTGTTTGGCGATACCATTTTGATTCTTTTGTACGAGTGTCCACCAAAACAAAACCTACTGTTCCCTCGTCTGCACCTACGGAAGTCAGACCTGTGTACCAATACGAGCGGTTATCTTCTCCATAAACGAGCGACATTCCTGGTGTAGTGGTAAGTTTGTCTTTGTTGGCAAAATTAAAATATCCATGTACAAATTCTCCCCAATCGTCTAGCTGTGTTTCAATAAAATCTTCTGGTTGAATACGGTCTATCCAAAGAGGTGCATCAGCAATAGAATAATCTTGAATTTCTCCATTTTGAGCATTTACTACAACTACACCAATAGCTTCATTTCCCAAAAAACCTACTTCTTTTTTGTATTGCGTAACGACCCAAAACGGATTTCCTTCATCATCAATCTCAAAACTAAAATCGGCTAATCCTTTCGTCATATAACCATGAAAATAAACATGTCTATGCAAATCATCAAAAGCGAAAGATGAAGTTTGATACTTTAAGTTTACTTGTTTTCCATTTACTTCTTGTACCAGTTTTACATCACGCTCATTCGTTGCCGAAACCATTACATAACCTGGTGTTCCTTCCATATTGGTAAGCCACTTTAGAAAACCAGAGTGCAAAAGAGGAGCAACCCAGTAGAGTTTGTCTTTTACTTTTTGAATATGAAATTTTCCCAAATAAGCCTGACTACCCAAAGAAGCCTTTTCTCCCATTACTTTATCGCCTAATCGCTGTGCAACTTGCTCATCAACGATACGAATATTTTCTGTTGAAACAGGTGCTACTTCACTAGCAAAACTTTCTCCTACCTCTAAATTTCCTATCAAATTACGGTAATCATCAGCTCTGAAAGCTGACCACGAAACAAGAGAAGCCCAAACAATAGCATAAAGACCAGCTATTGCACCAATTCCCATAATTGTTTTGAGAATAGGTTTATCTTTTGGTTTGACAAAATTTTTCCCAAAATACATCGTAAAAAATGGAATACTCAAAAACATAAGTAGTGTAGGAAGTTCTGAAAAGCCATAATTCAGAACAGGAAAACTCATATAAGTATAAAAAAAGATAGCCAAGACATAAGCAATGGCTAAAAAACGAACAGGTAATTTCATGGTTTTTTGGTTAAAATTCAAAATAACTTTTACTTAAATCTAATGATTTTTTGGGAGAAATGGAAAATCAACAATAATACATTTGACTTTTTAAACGTAATTTGTTTTAGGTTAGTTGTTAAATAAAAAAATCCTTCATTCCATCTTTCAAAAAAAGACCAAACAAAGGATTTTCAAAACATAAAACTGAAAAAAATACTTCACAATTACTTCACTTGCGCACCCGTATTTACCATCTTTTCAGGACTTACAAAGACAAGTTTTTCGTTTTCATCTTCTGCTAAAAGTATCATTCCTTGAGAAACAATTCCTCTCATTTTGCGTGGTACAAGATTGGCAAGCCAACAAACCTGTTTTCCAATGAGTTCTTCAGGCGAAAAATGTTCTGCAATTCCACTAGCTACCGTTACTTCTTGTTCCCCAACTTCTAATGTAATTTTTAGAAGTTTGTCAGCTTTTGGAATTGCCTCTGCGTGTTTGATGGTGGCGATACGAATATCAATTTTTCCAAAATCTTCAAATTGAATTTCTGGTTGGATTGGTGCTATCTCTTTATTTTCATTAGACACACGACTGTGTGCCTCTTCTTTTAATTCTTGCATTTTCTTTGCCTTATTATCTTCTAGTTTTTTGACTTGACTTTCTACCAACTCGTCTTCTATTTTTTCAAAAAGTAGAGTTGCTGTATTTATTTTTCCCTTAATTAGGTCAAGATTTCCAGCCAAATCCCATTTTAGTTCTTGATTTAGATTCAACATTTGAGCAATTTTAGAAGAAGTTTCAGGTAAAAATGGACGCATCAAAATAGCCAAATTAGCCGTAAGTTCTGCACTAATTTTCATAATTAGCTCTACTTTTTGAGG
>CAVXHP010000010.1:0-62500 GCA_963761725.1 uncultured Cytophagales bacterium
GGCAGCCGAAAGAAAATAGAGAAGATAAGGTAAAAAATAAAGAATCATAAAAAGGAAACAAATTGTTTATTAAAACTTTTTTTATTATTAATTTTGAAATAAATATCTAAAAATAGAAGCTATCAAAATTATAGCATATAACTATGGAAAACTTTTTTTTTAATGGTCAGAAATTTACTCCTACCATTGATTTTAATGGAGAAACAGGAGTTTTGAGTATAAAAGGACAATCTTATCCTGAACATGCAGAAGAAATATTTGCACCTGTTTTTGAATGGTTAGAACGCTATTTGCAAATCCCTAATAGAACAATTACACTTAATTTTGAGCTTTCTTATTTTAATACTGCAACTTCAAGGCGTTTTCAAGACCTTTTAGAGATGTTGGAGGCATACAAAAACGAAAAAGGCGGAAATGTTACCATAAACTGGCATTACAGAGAAGATGATTATGATATGTTGGAAAATGGAGAGGATTATATTGAGTCAATTGATTTAAATATTAATTTGGTTTCCGTCAAACATTCACTAGAGTAAGTCTAGGTCAATAACTTCTATCGAAAATGTATTCTTGATTACAACAAAAGATTCAAATAAATAGTGTTTATTTGAATTTTTTGGCTTATAATTTTACCTATTTTATTTTACCTATTCTATTTTATATCTTCAATATCAATTACTGTGTCTTCTTCATTAAGAATAGAATCTAACATCTTTTGCATAGCTAAGGATTCTTGTGCCAAAACATTCGAATGTGGCATAGGTGGATTTCGGGGAACAAATAGGGTGTAGGTTTTTCTTTTTTCTATGTCTTTTTTATCAAAAGTAAGTTTGTTCATCAAGAGCCAAGGATTGTGATACTTTAACGTTCTATAACTCATTCCGTATTGTGCAGCGAGAGCGGAAACATCATTTACAGTAGTATCAAGCACTATTTTTCTGTACTCTACGGGTGGGTAACGCAATTCTTTGGGAATAACGAAGCCGTATTTTTCAGGACTTTGCATAATTTCCTTAAAGGCTAAAGCACGATAAATATAACGAGCCGTTTCTTTATTTAGAGCAACATCATAATACGAAATAGAATTTTGATTGCGAAGTGCCGAATTCATTCCACCCATTCCCCGATTATAGGAAGCCGCTACGAGTGTCCAATTTCCAAACTTCTTATACGAACGCTTTAAGTATTTGCAAGCTGCACGAGTAGATTTTTCGATGTGAAAACGTTCATCTACTTCTTTAGAAATCTCTAAACCAAATTCTTTAGCTGTCTCTTCCATAAATTGCCAATATCCATCTGCACCAGCATAGGAACGCACATTCTCAAGACCACTTTCAATAACAGCGATATATTTCATATCTTCAGGAACGCCTTCTTCTCTCAATATTTTTTCAATAGTTGGAAAAAACTTTTCGGAGCGTTTGATAATCAAACTGGTAGAAGAATGACGAAACACGTTAATATACAACTCTTTATCAAAACTTTCTTTTACCTCTTCATCATACAAAGGAACCTGCTCTCCACAAAACTCAAAAGTAGTAGGTACACGAACAAGCACATTATGATAACCTTCTGGCAGAGTAGTAATTTCACTTTTTAGTATTTCTAATTTAAATTTTTCTATCAAAATATAACCCAATAGAAAAGTAATAGCAAGTAAAAGTAAACCTGTTTTTAGACGGTTGCTCATAAATAAAAAGGAAGAAATAGAAAATAATGAGAATAAAATAAACTTTGTTTGTCCAAAAGTAATAAACTAACTTCAATACTAAAAGGAATACGAGTAAAGTTTTTGTAATAAAATTAGCAAATAGCTAAAAAGAATTAAAGAAAAATAGCCTTCTAATTATTTTAGTATAATTAAAAGGCTATTTTCAATTTCGCTACTCTTCAGGAAAAGACAATCTATTTTCCTGCAAAGTTACGGTGATATAAAATTTATCTGTTTCTATATTTTTCTTTAGAAATTTCATTCTTTGCTTTTCTTTCTTTTGCCTCACGTTTTTTCCTTGCTTTTACTTTCCAAGGTGCATCAATTTGCCAATCTCCAGCCATAATGCAACCGTAAGGCAAAATTTTGTCCTTTACCTCTCCAAGTCCAAACTCTTTCATTTGATCTTGTACATTTTGAGCATTTTTGTAAGCTGATGGCAGCTCAGAAATATCAATGTGACCAGAGAAAAAACGAATATCCAAACCTTTTGTTTCTTCAGCAAAGATTTCCTCTTTCGTTTTTCCAGCTTTGCTCTTTATATGTTGAGTACGACTGACATCTCTGCCTGCTCCATGTGGCGCAAAACCCAAATTAGAATCGGTAGTTTTTCCCTTTACAATCAAAATAGGTTCACTCATATTAAGAGGAATCAAACGCAAACCATCTTTAGAATCAGGAACAAATTTATCATCTAATGGTGTCGCTCCTTTAGCGTGATAGAATAAATCATCTTCTTTAAAGACAAAATTATGCTCATTCCAAAACTGGTCTAAAGTTTCTACTTTTAATCTTCTTTGCGTAGTATCGTGGATGATTTTATGGTTTAGTTTTGTCCATTCTCTAATAATTTGGAGAGCTTCCCAATACTGTTTTCCCTCTTCGGTATCGTAAGGAATCCACGCATTTTTGGCAAGTGTTTTGGGAGAAATTTCCTTCCTAAAAACTTCTGCTAGTTTCATTCCATTACTATATAGATTTGCACCAAAACCTCTACTTCCATGATGAGTAACAAGCGTAGTTTCACCTGTTTTTTCAGAACGTCCGACATACAGAAAGTGATTTCCGTCGCCTTGTGTTCCTAGATGTGTACGAGCAAAACTCAAACTTCTTTCAGAATTTAGAAATCGATTTGACTTAATTTTATCTTCCAAATCTCTAGGCAAATCAAACAAGTCTTTTCTTCCTCCACCTCCAAAATGAGTAAGTGAATGTGCTTTATCCAATACTTTTTTAGGGTCTATTTGTCCCAGATTAGTCATCATTACCGAACAACAAATATCTGCACTGTGCATCGCTGGATGGATTGCATTCTTGGCAACAGCAATTCCACCAACAGGAATCTGACCTGTTCCACCTGTCGGACAAGCATCTGGCATAACTGCACCTTTTATAAGTGTAGGCGTTTTCATAAGTTCTTCCATCGTCTCATGGATTTTCTCTACATTTGCAACTTCCTGTTCGGATTCTGCACGAATATTTTTGTGATAATTAAGTGCAATAGAAAAAGGCTCAACAATAATTGGTCGTATTGATTCCAAATAGTTGAATAATTCATTTCCTTCTAAATTATGTTTGTTGGCGTATTCAATGGCATCTTTAAACCATTTGTTTGGCTTGAATCCTAAGTCGATAAGTGTTTGTCCAGTAATCATTATCTATTTTTATAAGGTTTGTTTTATAGAATCACAAACCTATATGGTACTTGAATTAGTTCATTCTGTTTTGATTAAAACTTATCTTAATACCTCACATCTACATTGAAGCCAATACGCATACCCGTTTGTTCCCATTTACTAACACTTACATGTCTTTGATAAAGATTACTTCCAAAAAGTCCTGCTGAAAAATATAAATAAGACCCTTCACTAAAATCTGTAATATATTCTATCGTTATTATTACATCTTCTTCTACTACTATATTATATTTCTCTAAATCAACAGATACTTTTCCCTTTTTTGTATATGTTGAGAAATAAATATTTTCAGAAAGTAAGTTTTTATAAGGCAAGTCATCTTTTATGGAATACATATTTAATCTAAAAAAAAGTGAATCAAAATCGCTATTGGCTATGAAAAAATTAAATGCATCTATATAAGTAGGACTATCTTTTATATTTATTCTAGCTCCCACTTCATTACCTACAATATTACCTGAAAAACCTACTTGCACTAAAGAAGAATTATTTCTATTGCCAAGATTACGATTTTTCAATTTCTTAGAAGATACAGTTACTTCTCGTAGTTTTTGAGAGTTTTCTTCTAATACTATTGCTTTTTTTGTCTTGATTAGTTGCCTAAATTCTTTCAATGAATATTCCTTTACTTTATAACTAATATTAGATATAATAATTTGAGAATTATCATTTGCTTTAGATAAATCTAAACTAAAAACTCCCTTATCATTTGAGACCGTACCAATATATGTATCCTTTATTCCGATGCTTGTATAAGCAATAGGAACATTCAAGCTATCTACAAACCTTCCTGTAACAGTTTGAGAATAAATAGTAGAGATAGAAAGTAGTATAAAAATTAGAGTGAAAATTGATTTTTTCATGAAAATATGATTTTGAGAAGTGGTTAATTTTATGGGTTCTTTATGAATCTGGTTTCAACTTGTATTTTTGATAGGTCTGTACTGAAAGTCTGACCTATGAAAAATAAGCAGTTCTACTTTCAAACGGCTTATTTTGTCCAAGTCAGACCTTCGGTACAGACTTGAACAAAATGCAAGATTAAGTTTGAAACTAAAATCATATAGAACCATTTTATGAGCTATAATTCAACAAAAAACAAGAATAATAAATTTATTCCTTTGTAAATTTGATGGTAGCCTATTCATAGTATTATTTCACAAAAGACAATAAAAAGTAGAATAAGGTTGCACCAGTAAATTTGTAAATTATAAAATCATTTGTTTTTTTTGTATTTTTGTATAGAAAATAAGCACACAAACAACACCAATATATATAAAATACATGCTCAAAATTATAGAATGTCCTCGTGATGCGATGCAAGGATTATCGCATTTTATAGATACAGATATTAAAATAAATTACCTCAATTCTCTTCTCAAAGTAGGTTTTGATACGCTTGATTTTGGAAGCTTTGTTTCAGAAAAAGCAATTCCTCAAATGAAAGATACCGCAGAGGTTTTGGAAGGATTAGACTTATCAAATACTAGCACAAAATTATTGGCTGTCATTGCTGGATATGGAGGATTGAGACGTGCCATTGAATTTGATAAAATAGATTATTTGGGTTTCCCTCTTTCTATTTCCGAAACATTCCAAATTAGAAATACTAAAAAAACGATTGAAGAAGCAATGAATTTAGTAAGTGAGGCTCAAAATCTTTGTCTTCAAAATAATAAAACCTTAGTTATTTATTTGTCTATGGCTTTTGGAAATCCATACAAAGAAGTCTATAATCCAGAATTGGTAGGAGAGTTTATGAGAAAATT
The DNA here is from genome assembly GCA_963761725.1 of uncultured Cytophagales bacterium. Taxonomy (GTDB): domain Bacteria; phylum Bacteroidota; class Bacteroidia; order Cytophagales; family Bernardetiaceae; genus Bernardetia. Next base: position 5,178 of record CAVXHP010000010.1, read on the forward strand.
GGATACTATGGAAATCAAAATTGTACAGCTTTCTGACACAATTGGTTCTTCTACAAAAGAAAATATTATTCCTCTATTCGAAACGCTGACTAAAGAATTTCCTCATATTGAAATTGGAAGCCATTTTCATTCTCCTCTCCGAACAGCAAACGAAAAAATTGAAGCAGCTTACAAAGCAGGTTGTAGGCGTTTTGATGGTGCTATGTTAGGTTTTGGAGGTTGTCCGATGGCAAAAGATGAGCTAACAGGAAATATTCCGACTGAATCTATTTTGGCTTTTGCTAATATGCATAATTTAGAAACTGAATTGAACGTAGTAAAATTTAATGAAGCATTAAATCAAGCCAAGAATGTATTTGATGAGAAGGTGATTGTTTGAGAAGTTTAGTAGTTATTTTATTCAAACCCTACTGTACCTACTATTTTTTTGTAGTGTATTATGGTTAAGGATTTATAGGATTAACAGGATTTGAAATACAGATAAATGCGAATACCTTTAATTAATTATTGGAATAAGAATAAAATTAATCTAAATAATTATATTCTAACGTATATAATTTTTATTGTAAAAATAGTAGAGTACAGTATAAAAACCCTAAATATCTCTAAGAAGTTTAGGGTTTAAAGAAACTGTATCTCTGTATTATCCTGCAATTTATCATAGCAATCATATAAATCACTCGCTAATCAGTTCCAGTATTTCATCAGAGAAAATCAAACATCCCAAGACTGCATAAAAGCAAAATCTGACTTTTTAAGTCCCAACCATTCCAAAGCCGAACCACTCAATAATTGTTCTTTTTGCTTGTCGGTATAATTCATCGAATGAATCAATTTTCCAGGTTGAAGTTCGCCTAATGGAAAGGGATAATCTGTTCCCAAACAAACTTTATCAGCACCAATTAACTTGACTATATAATCTAGCATTTCAGGACTATGAACTAAAGAATCTAAATAAAACTTGCCTAAATAATCTTTGGGAGCAATCGGATTATCAATTGCACACAAATCTGGACGAACATCGAAACCGTGTTGAATACGTCCAATAGTTGCTGGAAAAGAACCTCCACCGTGAGCAAAAGCAACTTTCAAATTTGGTAATTTTTCAAAAACACCTCCAAAAATCATTGAACAAATAGCCAAACTCGTTTCGGCAGGCATTCCAACAAGCCAAGGAAGCCAGTATTTAGGCATTTTGCTAGTTCCCATCATATCCCAAGGGTGTACAAAAATAGCTGCTCCTAATTCGGCAGCAGCCTCAAAAATTGGAAAAAGTTCTGGTGCATCCAAATTCCAATCCATAATATGCGAACCAATCTCTACACCAGCCAAACCCAAATCCTTGACACATCTTTCTAATTCTTTGATAGCCAAATCGGGTGCTTGCATGGGTAGCGTTCCCAAACCAACAAAACGGTCTGGATAATCTTTTACAATTCCTGCAATATGTTCGTTAAGCATTTTGGATAAATCCCATGTATGTTCTGGTTTTGCCCAATATCCAAACATCACAGGAACAGTTGAAAGCACTTGCACATCAACATGTTGATGATTACATTCTTGCATACGACGTTCGGCAGACCAACAATTATCCTCTACTTCACGAAAAAAACGGTCGTCCATCATCATACGAGCACAACATGGTTTGTGATGTTCTAAATGAATAAAACCACCATAACCATAACGCTCACGTAGATTTGGCAAACGCTCAGGTAAAATATGCGTGTGAATATCTATTGTAAAAAGTTTTGAAGAAGGCGTAAAAATTTCTTTTTCTTCTTTTTTGGGCTGTACTATATCTGGATTGTTTGAGTTGTGTGTAGTTGGGTTTTGGTCTTGTGGCATTCTTTAGTTAATCAAACTGTACTATAAAATTATAAAAGTAGGCTAAAATAAAGAATTGAAAAGGTTTTTCAAAGAAATGTTTTTAACAGAATTCATTAAAGTATGTCTTCAAGTAAAATTCAAAAAATAATAATAAACAAAAAAAAATTACTCAATAAAATTTATTTCATTCGTTTTGTCTATATAAATAATTGCATCGAATGCCTTTCCAATCTCAACGATTAAAGTTTTATTGTTTCTAAATTGAGCTCCTGCTTCGCCCATTAGTTTTAGAGGCTGCTCCAAATATCTCTTTAAATCTAAATTTGCTTTTGCTTTTCTTATGTTTAAGAATGTATTAGGATTTCCGTAGCTTTTTAAACAGAAAGTAAAACTATCTTTATCTACCTCTTCGAATTCAAAAGTTTCCATTTTCCAATCTAAAGAAAATGCTTTGAATGTTCCAGTTCCAAATTCTGTAGCAATACTGAAATATGAATTACCATACATTTTTTTGAGTTGATGCCCTGTTACATCTACAATTCCGTTCGAAACCCAATCTCCTATATGTGCATTGTGTGCCCAATAAAGAGCCTTTGAATCTTTTCCATGAAAATTCAGAATCCATTGAATATTTTCTCCCATGTAAATATCTCTAAAATCATGTTTTCTTTGTTCTACATTTTGATTTATGACAGTTACGAGTTGTCCTAAAACTTCTACGTGATGATAAACCATTTCGAACTCTGTCTCTGATGTTTTGCTTTTAAAGTCTTTTGCATTTTGCAAGAAATAGGATTTTAATCTGTAATAAGAAATAGAATAGTCAGACTTTTCACCTTCGTTCATTTCTTGCCAAATATGCTTCTCAAAACCTTCTACTGCATAATCCGAATCTACCCTTTTCAAATATTCCTTTATTCTATTTATATCGCTAATTACGTACTGCATTTCGCAACCATAAATGTAAATTTTATCTTCACTATCAGTAGTAGCTTTGTTATAGCTTCGCAAATCATTCATAAGTTTTAAAAACTCTTCGGTGTTATATCGCCAAGTTGAGTTATGGTTGTTAAGAATAGAATTCAAACTATCTGCTTTACTATGAATGTAATCATTGAGATAAGCTCCTTCTCCAAAACCAGTTTCTATAATGAAGAGTTTAAAGTTATATCTTTCATTTAGATAACTCATTAAATTACCAGCCATTTGTGTAAATTCGGCTGTTCCGTGTGTATCTTCTCCATACCCCACAATTTTGATGTTATCCAATTCAGTATTGAGAAAATCAAATGAACTAGAATTTATTTCATCAAAACCAGTAGCGTACTTTTCTAATTCAGTTGGACATTGAGCTTTACAGAAAGTTGCAATGAATAATAAAAGAATAGTTTTATAGATGAATTCTAGTTTCATAATTTGTTTTTCAAATGTTAGAACAATTTAATTAATTTTCATTTCCTAATCTCTATTCTCTAATTCCCATTTCCCTAAAAACTAAGCCTTATAAAAAATCCATTTCGAAACTTCTTTGTAGGTCGGTTTTTTTCCGTACATCAAAATTCCTACTCTATAAATGCGTCCTACAAGCCATGTTGTTCCTAAGAAAGTCAAGAATAAAATAATCATAGATAAAGCTACTTCCCAAAGAGGTGGCTCAAACGGAATCCTTACCATCATAATAATAGGTGAGGTAAGTGGAAACATAGAAGCCCAAAAAGCAACCGTTCCGTCAGGGTCATTAACGACCAAACCAATAATTCCGATAGCGGTAATAAGTGGAATAGTGAGGGGAAGCATAAATTGCTGAGTATCTGTCTGATTATCTACTATCGAACCAACAGCACCATATAATGCACCATACACCAAATAACCCATTATAAAATAAAACCCAAAAGCACTAATAATAAGAGGGAAATTAAGTGTTTGGACAGTTTCTAGGATATTTTGGACAGCCAAGTTAGTTTCTAATTGGTCTGCCATTCCTCCCGATTGTGCAATAATGGCTTGTGCTTCTTCTTGGCTCATATTGTTTTCTAAAGAAAAAAGCGAAGAAATTACAAAAAACAAAACCAAACCTAAGACAATCCAAATCAAAAATTGTGTAAAAGCAACGAATGCCACACCAACAATTTTGCCTAACATAAGCTCAAAAGGCTTTACAGAAGAAATAATTACTTCTACAATTCGATTTGTTTTTTCCTCCATTACACCACGCATTACTTGAGCTCCATACAAGAAAATAAAGAAATAAATCATTACAGCACTCAAATAAGCTACAATACTAGCCACAGTAGAGTCCGTGCGTTCTTCTGTCGAATAGAGAGGCGTAACGGTCAGAGTAATTTTTGTTTTTGCTTCTTTTATCAAGACGGGATTCATTCCCAATTCTACCAATTTTTTTTCTTCTAAGTTTTTGGCAATTTGTCTTTCAATCTTTTTTTCCAACTGAATGGGAATATTTTTGTCAGCAAAAAGCAAAATTCCGTCTGTGTTATCAGCACTTATTGTTTTGGGAATAAATAACAAAGCATCAAATTCTTTAGATTTTTCTTTTAAATTAGCTTTTGCTTCTTCAATGTTATTTTGTGTTGGATAAATCAGTTTTACATTTTCTATTTCTGATAGTCCATCTAATAAATTTCCTTCATCAACTACCTGAACTACTGTTTGTCCTGTGTCTAAGGAAGTTAGCCAGGCAGGAACAACCATTAAGGCAACTACCAAAAAAGGAGCTAAAAGAGACATGACAATAAATGAAGTTTTGCGAACTCTAGTCAAATATTCTCTTTCTATAATTATTTTTATCTTATTCATTTTTGTATGTTTTGAACCCCAAGGGTTTGAGATTAATATAACAAAGTTAAAAATTTCTGTCAAATAACTACTTTTAAATCCTATTATTTTAACTTTGAGGGAAATTAATTCTTATTAAAGCAAAACAACAAATTACTAATTAAATGGACATTGAAAAAGTAGATATTGAATTATTATCTCGCTTGACACAAGCAGCAGGTGCACCAGGCTATGAAGACCGAATTCGTGAACAAATTCAAAAAGAAATAAAAGAGTATGTTGATGAAATGAGCGTCGATAATTTGGGAAATCTGATTGCTCTTAAAAAAGGAATGCTTTCAGATTCTGCTGAAAATAAAAAAGTATTGGTTGATGCTCATATGGACGAAATTGCTTTTATGGTTACTCATATTGATGATAAAGGCTTTGTTTATTTCCATCCACTAGGAGGTTTTGACCCAAAAACACTGACCGCTCAACGTGTTATTATTCACGGTAAAAAAGATATGTTAGGCATTTTGGGAACGAAAGCAATTCATATGATGAGTGCCGAAGAACGCAAAAAAACGGCTGATTTAGATGATTATTTTATCGATTTGGGTTTGCCAAAAGAAGAAGTGATAAAATTTATTTCCGTTGGTGATACTATTACAAGAGAGCGAGATTTAGTAGAGGTAGGAAATACAATTTCTACAAAGTCATTAGACAACCGTATTGCAGTTTATATTTTGGTGGAAACATTAAAGAATTTGGAAGCAACTCCTTATGATGTTTATGCTGTTTTTTCGGTACAAGAAGAAGTTGGTTTGCGTGGTGCTTTGGTAGCTACTCGTAACATAGACCCTGATTTTGCAATTTGTTTGGACACAACGGTTACCAATGATATGCCGAGTGTTTCGCCTCAAAAACGAGTAACCGAATTAGGAAAAGGAACAGGAATAAAAATTATTGATTCTCAAACGATTTGTGATCCTAGAATGGTAGATTTTTTGAAAGCGACTGCTGATAGAGAAAGTATAAAATGGCAACCCGAAGTTTTGCCTGCTGGTGGAACAAATACAGCTTCTCTACAACGTGGTGGAAGTGGTTCAATTGCTGGAGCAATTTCAATTCCTACTCGTTATTTGCATCAGGTAACCGAAATGGTTCATAAAGATGATGTTTTGGCAAGTACAAGATTGCTTATGGCAGCACTAGAAACAATGGATAAATACAACTGGGATAGATAGATCAATGGTGAATTAGAAATAATAGTATTTTAGGGAACTTTTAAGTCAGCGAAGCTAAATAGCTTGCCGTTTTCTACTTCGTATCTTTCTTTAGTATCACAAAAAAAGTCCTACAAACTATTTCTAGCTTGTAGGACTTTCTTATTGAACTCTATATTCTAGTATTAAAATTTTACTATTAAAGCGATTCAGCAATTTTAGCAAATTCTTCTTCGCTTACTACTTTTTCTTTCAAAGAAACTGATTCACGAATAGCAGACATAGAACGATTACGCATTGCTTGAGTAGCAATTTGTTGGTAATGTTTGCCATCTTCTGCCTTCAAAAAGCTCTCTGCCATATTATCCATTTGAGCTTCTGGAAGCTGCATTCCACCACCCATACGAGCTAACATATTTTGAACTTCTTTACGAGCTTCAGCCATAATGTCTTCTTTCGTAATTTCTACTTCCTTATCTTTCAAAATACGATTTTGGATAAGAGACCATTTCATTTCCTTTACAAATTCAGAGTATTCTTCCTCAATTTGTTCCATCGTAAATTTGCCTTCATTAGCAAACTGTAACCAACGCTTCAAAAACTCATCTGGAAGGTCAATTTTAGTATTTTCAATCAAATCACTACGAAGATAAATATCTGTAAGAGCTTCTGCTTCTTTGGCGTAATCTTCTTTCAGACGAGTCATAATTTCATTACGAAACTCTTCTTCATTCATTACTTCTGGCTCTTTTTGCTCTTCTTCTTCTTGAACAACTTCTACTTGCGTTTCTTCTCCATCTATAGTTTCTGTAACCATTTTTGGCTCAGTAGATTCCATAGGCTTGTAAGCACCTACCTTTTTGAAAAATTCTTCATCCAAAGCAGCAGGAATACGACGTGTAATACTTTGTACTACCATTGTGAATTCTCCTGAAAGTTTGGCAGCATCTTCTTTTTCTAATCCTAAAGCAAGACCTCTTTCTTTTTCATTTGGAAGAGCTTCTACCATATCAAAAGTAAATGTATCGCCTTCTTTTACGCCTACAAATTTACTTACTTGAGATTCAGCTAATTTATTATTAGGAATAAGCGTTTCTACTGAAAAAGATTTTGTTTCATTTCCTTCTTCATCTTTGCTCATCTGAAAAATTTCTCCATATACAAAATCATCTTTATCAGATTCTTCTGGATTTTCTACACTTCCAAAACGAGAACGAAGATTGTCTATATAAGTATCTACTTCTTTTGTAGTAATATCTATCTTATACTTATCAGCTTCTACCTTTTCAGAAATATCATAAGTAAAGTCAGGAACTAAACCAATTTCGTAAGTAAATTCAAATTCTTTCTCTTTAGACCAATTTGTTTCCTTTGGCTGTGGAATTGGAGCACCCAATAATTCTAATTTTTCTTCTTGAATGTAATCACTTACTGCTCTTTGTTACCACATCATTTACCTCGTCCATTCTCACTTCTTTTCCTATCATTTTGCTTACCAAACTCATAGGTGCTTTTCCTGGACGAAAACCTTTTATAGTAGCCTGTTTGCGATAATCTTCTAACTTTTTATCAAATTTGGCTTTGTAATCTTCTTCTTTTACCGAAACATGAATAAAAGCATTTGTCTCGTTTTTTTTGTCTAACTTAATTTCCACGATAGTCTATAAATTTGGGAATTACTCTTACTAATTACGAATTACGAATTAAAAATTACGAAATATTCATTTGGCATAAGCTAATGAAGAAACTAACTAATTGTTTGTATAGACAATTTGTAATTTCAACACAAATAATTTAATTCCATTCCTAACAAAATAGGTAATTCTGCGTGATGAAATGAATTATTTTTTAAAATTTTAAAAACTTTGACTTAAAGAAAGCCGGATAACTAATACCTTTACAATCCTTAGAACTACCGTTAGTAAAAGTTTTTACAAACAAAAATTTCTCTTATATCAGCAATCAAAAAAGAAGCAGTCTAAGAGAAATTTTGTTTTTTATTAAACCCAGTTTTTTTTAAAGTGTTGTACATAATAAAAATGTAACTTACAATTACTTGTAAAAAAGTAGTGCGGATGGAGGGACTCGAACCCACACACCTTGCGGCGCTAGATCCTAAGTCTAGTGCGTCTACCAATTTCGCCACATCCGCTTGAATCGTGATACAAAAGTAGTACAGTGAATTCACAAATCCAAACTATTTCTCAATTATTTTAGTTCATTTTTGATTTATTTTTTAACTAGTTTTTTATAGCTTGATTATCAATGTTTTATAAATAAACTTATAAATAAATTTAGAAGTCAGATTTTAGAAGTGCTGAATTACAAAATATATTTTAGATGTAGAATTTACAAAGAAGTAGAACAAAATTGTATTTATCTCTAAAATCTAACTTTATTTTAATGAGGAATATTTATGTTACTTTCTTCTTCATTTTCTTCTCTGGTTTTTCCAAAACGATAAACAAGTCCTACATGGTGTGAATAACCTACTTGTGGAAGTGTAGTAAAAGCATAATCTAAACCAAAATTTCCTTTATAATAACCTACTCCGAAGTGAGCCAAAAACTCGGCTGTTGTAATTCCTGTTCTAATCAAAACCTCATTTTTATCATGATTAATCAATTCATATTCCAGACCAGCTTTAAAAGAAGCAGGATATTCGGTGTCTTTTTCAGCTTCAAAGTTTACCGTTACACGTTCGGCTGGCCTGTAGGAAATTCCTAATCGCATAATGGTAGGAATTCTCTCATCTTCAAAATCCGAAACTTTTGCTTGATTGATATTAAAAATGTGCATTCCTAAGGTAAGCGTTTCGGAAAGCTGTGCCAGTCCGCCCATTTCTAAAGCAAAATTGCGACGGGTACCATAGCCTTGAATAGAAGTCTGTAAATAATTGACTTGAATACCAATACTCATATTACTTATCTTGTGAGAATATCCAACTGCCAAACGATGTTCGTTGTACAAATCATCTCCAAAACGAGTAACTCCAACGCCAATTTTACCATTAAAAAAAGCATCAAAAGTAGCTCCTGCTTGTAGAGTATTGAGACCAGAAAGTGTAAAACGATTAGAATATCCCAAAAAAGCCTCTGTTCCTTTTACACCAGAAAGTGCAGCTACATTATTAAAAATTGCCCAAGAGTCCGAAACTGTGAGTGAAGTTCTGCCTATTCCATAGCTTCTTGCACCTGCTTCTAATTGTCCAAATTGTGCAAAACAATAATTTTGAGCAAATGAAATAATAAATAAGCAAAGTAAAATAAACAAAGAGTAGATTTTTTTCATTAGACAAATTGTAATTTATGATTTTTTTAGAATTGAATCCAAATTACAAATTAGTTTTTGAAAACGATACTTTTTTAGATTAATTTCCTATAAAAGTTTGTTCTGAATTACTTTTGTCTAACTCTCTACTAGTCATAACTTCGCAAGACTTGAAACAAATGAAGATATCAGCAATTAGTTACAAGATTTTTTATGAAAAACAATTATCTCACATCAAACATTCTACAAAAGCTCTCAAAAATAGGAAATTTAGTAAGCTCTAGTTTTTCGCCAATTTCCAGCAATTTTTTGTATTCAACTTGAGAAAGCAAAGGGGTTGTATTTATTTTTTCTTCTTCCAAAAAAAGCAAAACTAAAAACTTAACCAACACATAAGGAGCATTCAAGGCATCATTTTTCCAATTCTGACTAACTGATTTTTCTTCGTGCAAATGTTGCCACAAAAGTTCGTTTTTTCTAAGTGAAGAGTACATAGCCGTTTTGATGGTTTCATAAAAACTATTTTCCCAGCGTTTGAAATCTTTTGTAAGTTGTTTTAAAGCTGCCAAAAGCGGGTCATTGGTACGAAAAGCATCTTCTTGACGAGACAGCATACGAGCTTTTTTGGTCAGACTAAGTTCTTCAAAAAGACTAATACTTCCATTAGCTAGTGCAATGGCAATAGAAGGAGCTAATAAAGTAAGAGCAAAAAAATCCTTTTCATCTAAATGACGAATTTCTGTATAGACAGAAAAAAAATCACTGCGAAGAGCGTCTAAAGGTTCTCTAACCGATTGATTTTGTAGTAAAATAGAAAGTTCGCTTTCGTTTAGCATTTTTAGTAGTTTGCTAAACCCTAAGGTTTCTTAAAACCTTATAGGTTCTTTAGTTAGTGATATTATTTTTCCTTATTATCTTCTTTATTTTTGTCTTTATCTTCTTTATTTTCCTTTCTACCAAAGACAGATAAGTGAACATAACGTTGTGGATGTTCTCTCAAATCAATTAAAAGTCTGTCCAAATCTGAAACTGTATAATTAATTTGTTGATATAATGAATCACTATGAATAAGTTTTCCTAATGTTCCGTCAGCATTATTTATGGCTTGAGTAGTGCTGTTTAATTCTGCTAAAAGCATATTACTTTTTCTGCTAATTTCTCCAAACTCTAATTGATTGAGTGAGTCTGCAAAGGTATTTAATTTTGCAATAATAGGCTTAAATTGTGCTTCTGTATCTTTTAAAGAGGCTGTAAGAGCAGCCAAATTTGCTGTAATATTTCTGAGTTGCTGACGATTATCTGCCAAAATTCCATTAATACTTGAAGTTGTCATTTTGGTATTTTCCAAAATTTCTCCAATTGTACCACTCATAGCCTCATATTTTACAAGCATATTCTTGAGAACTAAAGCCGTAGAATCTATATTGGCAGCCAGAGGACCGGCTTTTTCAGCTATTAAATCGGTCAAACCTAATTCTATATCTCCTATAAGTGTAGCACCAGATTCTAATACCTTTCCTTTTCCAAGAACGAGATTAATTTGCTTTCCTCCCAAAAGTCCGCCATCAGCAAGCATAGCAACAGAACCCTCCGTAACTCCAATCATCTTTTTGATTTTTAGAGTAACAAGTAATTTATTTTCTTTTTCAGGAATTAATTCAATAGCATCAACACGTCCGACAGCATAACCATTGATAATAATTTGATTAGAAACCGTTAATCCATCTACATCATCGTAAAGAGTATAGAAGGTATTATCGCTACTGAAAAAATCACGTCCCTTTAAAAAATTGAAACCTAAATACAACAACGCACCAGCAACTACTACGAGTAAGCCAACCTTAAATTCTTTGGATATATTTTTCACAGAAAAGAGTAAAAATTTTATGTATAATTAAAAAAATAGATTATTAAAAAGTTTCTGATTAAAAAAAACTTGTGGAATCTTTCTACAAAACGATTCTTTGCTAGTTTTGTTTAACAGAGGAAAAACTCTTAAAATAAAATACCAAAACTACACTTGCAAATTTAGAAGTTATATAGCGAAATGAAAATTATTTTAAACAAATTTAGTCTATAATTTTCTTATTGCTTTTTTCTACCTTTGTTTATTGATTATCTAATTACAAAATTATTCGTTTTTGATTTATGATTTTAAGTATCGAAACTTCTATTCATATTTGTTCGATTGCCTTACATGACTTGGAAGGAAATCTACTTGCTTTGCACCAGCTTCATGAGCAGAGAAAACATGCCGAACGCCTTACACTCTTAGTAAAAGCAGTTTTGGATACTACCCAAACTAAATTTTCAGACTTAAAAGCGATTGCAGTAGGCTCAGGTGCAGGTTCTTATACAGGTCTGCGAATTGGCGTTTCAACGGCAAAAGGACTTTGTACAGGACTAGATATTCCACTTATCGCCATTCCATCTCTAAAGGCGTGGTCTTTGTCTATGGTAGATTTAGCAAATGATTTGAAGCAAGATACTGAAAATTATCTGCTTTGTCCTTTGATGGATGCTCGTAGAATGGAAGTCTTTACCGCTATTTTTGATACAGAATTAAATTTTATTTTGGAAGATACAGCTTTAGTAATTGATGAGAATAGCTTTAAGGATGAGCTTAATGAGAATAAAATTCTTTTTTTTGGAGATAATGAGGAAAAATTACAGAAGTGTAAAGCAGTTATAAATTCTGTAAAAAAGAATACAAATGCTATTTTTATATCAAATAAATTACCTTCTGCTAAAGAAATTGGGAAATTAGCTGTCCAAAAATATACTACTAAAGCGTTTGAAGATTTGGCTTATTTTGAACCTAATTATGGAAAAGAATTTTATACAACAGCTAAGCAGTTGTCAGTAATCAGTAATCAGTAATCAATCAAATTTCTCTAATTTCTATTTTCTCAAACGTGAAAACAAAATTATTTCTTCTTTTTATTACTTTTCTTATTTCTTTCCTTTCAATAGGTTTGTTTTCTTGCGTTCCTACCAAAAATCTTGCTCCAGATGAGAAATTGTTATACAATCAAAAAATAGAAGGGACTAACGAAGTAGATTCAGACCAGTTAGCCGTTTATTACCGTCAGCAGCCAAACAGGCGTATTTTATATCTACCCATTACACCTTATTTGTATTTTTATTATTTAGGAAAAAGCAATTATACCACTCAAGATTCATTGGGTTTTGTAGAAGATAAAAAAGAATTAGAACTAAAATACGATAAAAAATTAGCTGAATACGAAAATGCAACTACCCAAAAAGAAATCAATAAAAGGAATAAAATAAGAAATAAATATGAAAAAAAATTACTCAAAGCAAATGATAAAATAGAAAATGGAAACTGGTTTATGCGTTCTTTGGGAGAAAAACCAGCTATTTTTGATACAACCTTGATGAAACAAACAGCCGAGCAAATGAATTTGGCTTTACGTCAGAAAGGATATTTTTCCAATACTGTAACTCCAGAAGTTTCTTATACTAAAAATGATACTCAAAAAGTAGTAGTAACCTACAAAATAGATGAGGGAAAAGCACAGCGAATTCGAAATATAGACTATCAAATCTCTGATTCTACTATTAAGGAATTTGTTTTTGCAGATAGTAGTAATCGTCTTTTCAACTACCAAAACAAGTATGATGAGTCTAAATTATCAGCAGAAAGAGAACGAATTACAAACTATTTGAGAAATAATGGCTATTTTGATTTTACCAAACAATTTGTCTTTTTTGATGTAGATTCGCTTATTGATGATGCTCCCTTTCAGTCTGATATTACGATTGCTATCGAAAATCCTTTGCCCACTCCAAAAGAAAAAAATAGAAAGCACAAACGTTTTGTAGTCAATTCTGTCAAAAGTAATTATTGATGGAAATGTGTTCGAGGCGGTACAAACCACACCTGAACGTTCGAGGTACGATAGCATAAAATATATAGAGTATAAGCAGAAGTACTCAAAAAGAGTTTTGAATAACAAAGTGCAGCTTCGTCCAAACGAATATTACAGTCAAGAACATGAGGCACAAACCCAGCGATCTCTTACTCAACTCAATATGTTTCGCTTCGTAAATATGAGGCATGACACAACAGGTGGAAAATTTGTTACTACTATTTTTGCCAATTCTCACACTAAGTACAATCTTTCTTTAGAGGGTGGAATTGGAGTAAATGTAAGTCAGGTTATACCAGGTCCGTTTTTTAGTGTGTCTTTACTTAATAGAAATACATTTGGAGGTGGCGAACTTTTGGAGTTTAATGGTCGTGGTGCCATTGAGTATCAAGCAGCTATTCAAGGTTTGAGTGTGGATTTGAATCAGGCACTTCGGACACAACAATTTAATTTTAGTACCAATCTTACTTTACCACAATTTGTTTTTCCATTTTCCAAAAGAATACAGAAGCGTTTTGGAAAGTTTAATGCCAGAACACAGTTTCAAATAGGATATGCAAATACAGACAGACCAGAATACACACGTACAAATGGCGAATTTGCGATGCGTTATAATTGGAATAAAATTCCTTACAAGACCTATCAGATTGATGCCATTAATATTTTGCTAACCAATACTACACGAATAAATTCTGCTTTTTTAGAGAATTTGGAAGAATTGGCAGCCAATGGAAATAATCTAATTTTCAATTTTAGTCGTTCGCTTACTACTACTGTTGGTGGAAGTTATACTTATAATGATAATTTGTTCGATAGGAAAACAGCTCGTTATTTTAGACAGTTTGCTGAATATGGAGGTACTTTTTTGAGTTTGACTAATAGAAACCAACTGGATTCTGCAGATATATTGAGTGATACACTTACTTTTTATCGTTTTTTTAGGACAGATACTGATTTTAGATATTATCAGCCTATTGGCAAAAAAAGTGTTTTTGCGTATCGTGCTAGATTGGGTGTTGCCAAGCCGTTTGGGAGAGAAAGTATTTTGCCTTACGAAAGATATTTTTTTGTAGGAGGAGGAAACAGTTTGAGAGCATGGAGACCACGAAGATTAGGACCTGGCTCCTATTCGCCTCGTCTTGCAAATGGAGAATATGATTCTCGTTTCGAACAACCAGGCGAACTTTTACTAGAACTTTCTTTTGAATGGCGACGAGATTTGATGAAGTATGTAGAAACAGCCATTTTCTTTGATGCAGGAAATGTTTGGATGATTTCGGACGATAAAGCACGACCCAATTCAGAGTTTGAATTTGATCGTTTTTGGAAAGAAATCGCTCTCAATACAGGTCTAGGATTTCAACTGGATTTCTCGTTTTTGATTATTCGTGCTGATGTCGGAATTCGATTGTATGACCCTACGCTTCCACTTTCAGAGCGTTGGGTAGGAAACAAACTCATTCAAAGTCCGTTTCAAAACTCTGCCGTAAATATTGCTATCGGTTATCCTTTTTGATGAGATAGGTAAGGAAATAAAAGTTATTTATACTTTATCTTCTATTTTAATTTGGTCTTTACTGAAAGTCTGACCAAGTTAAAATAATCATTCAGACAATTGAAAATGCTTATTTTGCTCAAGTCAGACCTTCGGTACAGACTTGAACAAAATATAATTAGCTCCATTAATGTGCCTCCAACCAATTCTGACCAATTCCAGCCTCTACATCCAGAGGAACATCAATTTGATAGGTTTTGCTCATTATTTCCATAATCTTTGGCTTTACAATCTCTAATTCAGACTTGGGAACATTAAAAACAAGCTCATCATGAACCTGCAAAATCATCTTTGTTTTTAGGTTATTTTCTTCCAAATATTCTTGTACTTTTACCATTGCCAGTTTTATAATATCGGCTGCTGTTCCTTGTATTGGCATATTTACAGCATTTCGTTCTGCAAAATTTCGCTGTGTGGCATTTCTTGAATTTATATCACGTAATGGTCGTATTCTACCCAAAAGCGTTTTTACAGATTCATTGTCTCTTGCCTCATTGACAATCTTATCCATATAATTTTTGATAGAAGAAAATTCCTCAAAATAAGAGTCAATTAATTTTTTAGCATCTGTTGTCTTTATATTCAAACGCTGACCCAGCCCCATTGCCGAAACGCCATAAATAATCCCAAAGTTTGCTGTCTTAGCAGAACGACGCATTTCTGGAGTTACTTCTTCAATTTTTACTTTAAAAATTTTGGCTGCCGTTGCTGTGTGAATATCTCTATTGTTTTTGAAGGCTTCAATCATCGTTGGGTCTTCTGCAAAAGATGCCATTAGACGGAGTTCAATTTGAGAATAATCAATAGCCAAAAGTACATGATTTTCGTCCGAAGGAATAAATGCTTTTCGTACTTCTCGTCCTCTTTCTGTACGAATAGGAATGTTTTGCAAGTTTGGATTGGTCGAAGAAAGCCTTCCCGTAACCGTTACAGCTTGATTAAAAGAGGTATGAACTTTATTGTCTTTTGGGGAAATAAGTAATGGCAAAGCATCAACATACGTAGATTTTAATTTTTGAAGCTGTCTATAATCCACAATTTTGGCAGCAATAGGATATTTATCGGCAAGCCGAACCAAAATACTCTCATCTGTTTTGTACTGTTTGCTTTTGGCTGTCAGTCTTGGTTTTGGAGTAAGATTTAATTTTTGTTCATCAAATAATATTTCTCCGAGCTGTTTTGGCGAGGCAATATTAAACTGCTCTCCTGCTATCTCATAAATCTCTTTTTCCAAAATTTCCACTTCTTTTCCCAACTCTAAAGAAAATTCTGCTAATGCTTCTGTATCGATATTCATTCCGTTCATTTCAATTTTTGCTAGTACTGAAACTAATGGAATTTCTATATCATAAAAAACAGATTTTAAGCCTTTATTTTCTTCTTTTTCTAACTCAAAATGTAATTTTTCTTTTAGCCTCAAAGTAATATCTGCATCTTCGGCTGCATAATTTAGAATTTCTTTTGGCGTAAAATCTGCCATTGTCTTCGCCTTTTTTCCTGTTCCTACAATCTCAGAATACGAAATAGTTTTGTAATTGAGAATAGTTTGAGCCAAATAATCCATATTATGACGTAGCTCTGGTTCTAAAAGATAATGAGCCAGCATCGTATCAAAAAACTGTCCTTTCAGCTCAATTCCATATTTATAAAAAATCTGATAATCGTATTTTATATTTTGTCCAATCTTTATAATTTTTGGATTTTCCAGAACGCTTCTAAATTCATTCAAAATTTCTTTTCGCTCTTCTTCACTTCCCAAAACAGGAATATAAAAGGCTTCATATTTTTTGTAAGCAACCGAAAAACCTACGATATTTGCCTCCATTACATCCAAATTATCGGTTTCTGTATCAACACAAATTTCATCTTGAAGTAATAGAAATTCAATTAAATGTTCTCTTTTTTCTTTTGTGTCAATAAGATGATAATCGTGTTTTGTAGTAAAAAGTGTGCTTAACTGCTCTGATACAATTTGCTCGTTTTCTGGTAGTTGAGAATTAGTAATAGTTTCTGCTTTACTTATTTTTTCTTTATCAAAAGTAAAAGGTAATTGCTCTAAGGCCAGTTTTGCTTCTTCTGGAGTTATGTTTGATTTTGGTTTTTCTTCTTGTTGTAGTTGTGATTTTGGACTTCCAAATAAATCAAATTGATTTGTATCCGTATTTTTATCTTGAGCTTTATTTATCGTTTTACTGAGTGATGAACTTCCTACTTTTTCACTTGTCTTTGGAGAAAAAGAACGTGGCGTTTCTTCATTTAAGATTTTTCTTTTTAATGTCTTAAACTCCAATTCATCAAAAAGAACAGATAATACTTCTTTATTTAGCTCTGAACCATCTTTCGCATCATACTTTAGTGCTGCTTCATTAAATTCTATCGGAACATCTAATTTTATAGTCGCTAATTCTTTTGATAAAAGTCCTTGCTGAGCAAAATTAATTACGTTTTCTTTTTGTTTTCCTTTTAGTTTGTCTGCATTTTCAATTATTCCTTCTACGCTTCTGTATTCTTTTAACAGTTTGATAGCCGTCTTTTCACCAATACCAGGAATACCAGGAATATTATCAGAAGCATCTCCTTGAAGACCTAAAATATCAGTCAATTGCATCGGATTTTCTAATTCCCAACGCTCACATACTTCTTTTATTCCCCAAATTTCAGCAGGATTACGACCAGCATACGCCACCTTGTAAAAAAATATTTTTTCTTCTACAAGCTGTGCATAATCTTTATCAATCGTAACCATATAGACCTCAAAACCTTCTCTAGCAGCTTTTTTGGCTAATGTTCCGACAATATCATCAGCTTCAAAACCATCTAGTTTCAAAATAGGAATATTCAAACCTTCCAACAAACGGTTAATATAAGGTTTTGAAAGCGTAATGGCTTCGGGTTGTTTTTCTCTATGTGCTTTGTAGGCTTCAAAACGTTCGTGGCGAAAAGTAGGCTTCGAAGTATCGAAGGCAATACCAATATGCGTAGGTTTTTCGTTTTGAAGAACGTCCCAAATAGAATTTGTGAACCCTAAAATTGCACCTGTATCAATTCCTGTAGAAGTCATTCTAGGATTTTTGCTAAATGCAAAATGTGCTCTATAAATAAGAGCCATGGCATCAAGAAGAAATAATTTTTTGGGAGCGTCTGGAGTTGAAAGCATTGCAGTTATCAGTTATCAGTGAGCAGTTACCAGTGAATTACCAGTAAAAAGTTAAATAAATTTGTAATTCGTAATTGATATATTTGTAGGGAAATGGCTTGCCTTTTCCTATACGGTCTTTTATTAATGTAGTCTTTAATCAATTACAAAAATAGCTTTTAAATCTTAGTTTTGGTAGTGATTTAATTATTCTTCACACGTCCACTCAAGAAAGCTCTGTCAATAGTTTTAGAAGCTAACACTAAATCTATGAATAACTTTTGTTAAAAAAATCTGTGTTTAATTTGTATAACCAGTAAAATCTGTGTTCTATAAAAGGACAGCTTATACACAAATATAAAAAATCAAAACCAATTTTGCATTGTTACATAAATAGCTAGATTTTTGGTAAATTAGCTTATTATTACCATTCTCTATACACAACACAAAAAAATAAAATTATGTCATTACTATTCAACTCCTTCAAAGACTGGCAAACGCATTGCGAAACCAATAACGAACCTTTATACAAATCTGTTTTGGAATATGAAACCGAACTTAGAGGAAAAACGGAAACACAAATTTTTGAAAACCTTAGTAAAGCATTTGGTGTCATGAAAGATGCTGTCGAAACAGGACTAAAAGAAGAAATGATTTCTCGTTCTGGAATGATAAACAATGGTGCAAAGAAAGTATATCGTTATCCTACGCCTGTTTTGTCGCTAGAATTTCAGCATTTGATAGCTCGCTCTTTGGCTGCAAAGGAAGTCAATTCGTGTATGGGACGTATTGTAGCTGCACCGACGGCAGGAGCTTCTGGGATTTTGCCTGGTACGCTGTATACGCTACAAGAAATTCATGGAATAGAAGAACACAAGATTTTGGAAGGACTTTTGGTAGCTGCGGGAATTGCACTTATTATCGAACAAAATGCTTCTTTAGCTGGTGCTGTTGGTGGCTGTCAGGCAGAAACAGGAAGTGCTGCTGCAATGGCTTCGGGTGCGATGGTGTACTGTTTGGGAGGAGATATAAATCAAGTTTTTGGTGCAGTTGCGATTACGATTCAATGTATGCTTGGACTAGTTTGCGACCCTGTGGCTGGTCTTGTCGAAGTGCCTTGTGTGGTCAGAAATGCAAGTGCAGCAGCGATTGCGTTTTCTTCGGCTCAAATTTCGCTTGCTAATGTAAGTGCTGTTATTCCTGTTG
The DNA here is from genome assembly GCA_963761725.1 of uncultured Cytophagales bacterium. Lineage (GTDB taxonomy): Bacteria > Bacteroidota > Bacteroidia > Cytophagales > Bernardetiaceae > Bernardetia. Next base: position 24,066 of record CAVXHP010000010.1, read on the forward strand.
ATGAATGTGTCGCAGCAATGGGAGAAATAGGGGAAAGTATGGAAAGTAGATATAAAGAAACAGCTTTGGGAGGACTTGCAGCAACACGAACGGGTCAGCAGATTTCAAAACGAGTTTTGATTCACGATATCGAAATGCTTCCAGATGAGGAAAATGGGGATTAGGGAATGGAGAATGGGGACGAGGGAATACAAATACAGGGAATTAGGGGTTAGGGACAAGGGATTAGGAAATTCAATTCAATAGATTCAATTACAGTTATCAAAAATATGTCAAAAAATCATTTTACAAAAATTATAGGAGTACTATTCCTAGCCTTTTTATTTTATTCATTCATTCCCAAACACGCCATTCATTTGAGCATTACCGAAATGGATTTTAAAGTAAAGGGAGAAAAAACAGAAGTCCAAATCTCTCACAAAATTTTTGTAGATGATTTGGAAAGAGCTTTGCGTAAAAACTATTCAGAAATATTCAAAGATTCAAAACCGAATATTTCTACCAAAACGCAGCATAAGGAAACAGAAAAATATATTTATGAATATCTAAAAAAGGTAATAGAATTGAAAATTGATTCTAAGAAAGAAGAAATAAATTATATAGGACTAGAGTTTGAAGGTGATGTAGTTTGGATTTATGGAACAATTGAGAAAACAAAATCAATAGAAAAAGAGTCTGTTTTTATCAAAAATATGATTTTGATAGATTTGTATGATGACCAAAGAAATATGCTTTATTTGACAAAAGAGAAAAATAAAGAATTTTTGAATTTTACGAGCGACCAGCGTACTCAAACAATTAAATTCTGAAATATACTAGCTGGAAATTAAAAATTTTTAAGAAAATAGAAAAGCAAATTGTTTTTTGATTCTAATTATCTTATATTTTGCTTTCAAAACACAACTAACTACTTCATACTTCTTTCTATGGATAACGAAAACCCCTTACATTCAGAGACTTCTCCCCCTGCGTATTCAGGTCAAGCCTATAATTACAATCCACAAGTTAGAAGTGTGGCTTTGATGAGCGATGAAGAGTATATTAAAGAGCGTTTGGATTCTCAAATGGATTGGTACGATAGAAAAAGTAGCGATAATAAGAAAAAATACAAACGAATAAAGAGAACTGAATCCGTTATTGCTGCTCTTATTCCTGTTCTTATTACATTTGGTGCCTTCAAAATAGTTCAAGAAAATGAGTTAGGTGTTGTCTTACAAGTAATTGCTGCTTTGGCAGGGGTTGCATTGGTAATTATGAATAGCTTTTTAGAGTTAGATGAGCATTACAAACTTTGGAAAGAATATCGTGTAACGTGCGAAATGATGCGACACGAACGTTATATGTACATGACACGTAGCGAACCCTATGATGAAGCTGATGCCTATCCTCGTTTGGTAGAAAAAATAGAAGCAATTCTGAATTCTGAAACGCAGCGTTGGAAACAGATTGATAAAAAGACTGATAAATCAGCAAAAAGTTCTGCCACACAAGAAGGAGTAAGCTACCAAAACGAGAAACTATCCTAACAATTAAGAAGTAGTAATTTATTTTAAATAGAAAGAAATGCCAAAAGTATTTTTAGGAGGAACAGTGAACGGCTCAAAATGGAGGAATTATGTAATGCCTCGTTTGCATATAGAATATTTTGACCCTGTAGTAGAAGAATGGAATGATGAAGCCTATAAAAGAGAACTTCATGAAAGAGAAAATTGTGAGTATTGTTTGTATGTTCTTACTCCGATGATGAAAGGCGTTTATTCTGTTGCTGAAGTAGTAGATGATTCAAACAAGCGACCAAAAAAAACACTTTTTTGTTTTCTTCCAAAAGATGGAGACAGAGAATTTGATGCCGTTCAGATAAAATCTATGATGGCAGTTACCAAAATGATTGTCAGTAATGGGGCAAAACATTTCAATAATTTAGATGAAGTAATTTCATTTCTCAATACTGCTCCCAGAAAAATTAGACATGCTTCTCCTGTTCATTAAGGAATAGTTTTTTTGTTTTAAAAAAATGCTTTCCTATATTTGATTTTGTTTTAACTAATTTTCACGTAATTCAAATCAAAAGATATGCAAAAAGATGATTATTTAGATAATGAGACTTTCTATTCAGAGGGGAGTTTTCAGGTTACTAACAAAGCAAAAGGTTTTCTTGCCACAACAGCTTTTTGGGGTAAGATTGTATCAATAGCAGGTTTTATACTTACTGCAATTATTGTTCTTGCCGCTATGGGTATGTTATTTATGGGTTCTGCTTTTTCTCAATTTAGCGAACAAATGGGAGATTTGGGAGGTCTTGGAGCGTTTGGAGGCGTAGGTATTGCATTTGTCTATATTTTAGGAGCATTATTTTACTTTTTCCCCTCTTTATATTTATTCAATTTTTCTCAAAAAACGCAAGCAGCTATACGCAATTCGGATAGTCTGGAATTAGAAAATGCTTTTGAGAATTTGAAATCTTTGTACAAATTTATAGGAATTTGGACAGTTATAATTTTAGGTATATATGGAATTATTATTGTGTTTGCTCTTATAGCAGGTGCTGTGGCATAATCAATGGTTTTCTAAAAAGGAATTGAGTAATTAGCTTTTCAAAACTAATTACTCAATTTTTTTGTGTTTTACTTAGCTTCCAAAAGTGATTTAATTTCTTAAAAAAGCTATCCCATTTTCTACCTTTATCTTCTATAAAAAAAGTATGAATAGCATTACTTTTCATATAAATTTCTAATTGATAACGTCCTTTTATTCCATAATAAAAGAGAAGCAAGCCTACTGCACCAAGTCCCATTCCTATCCAAAGATTCAAAGAGCCTTTCATGCCTGCCACAATAGAAAAAGTTCCTCCAATTCCACCCAAAAGCAAAGGAAACATAAGCCTTTTGTGATGAAGTTCTATTTTTGATATTTGAGAAAGAACAAAACGTTTTTGTTTTCTTTCTCTTTTATAAATCAGTGTTTTGTCTGTGAGTATCCAACGAGAAATAAGGTCTGTTTGAATACTGACTTGTTCTTGCTCTGGAAAAGCTATCCAAAAAGCATTAAAACTAACCTTCTTTTCATAGATGGGAAGTAAAACGGTTTTTTGAGAAACAAAATCAGAATTTGATAAGGGAGGAGAAATAGAATAAGTAGGTTTTGAAAAATAATTTTTTATTTCATTATTTCGAACCAAAAAATCTTTTGAAATAGAAGAAGAATCTATTACTTCTTTATTTTCTAAACGATTTTTCTTTTTTGTAAATTTTAAAAATGATAAGATATTCAAAGTAATTGTGAATGGTTAATTATAAATTATAAACGAAGAAAGCATGGATTATAAAAATCTATAATTACTCATAGTCATTCTCCCTTTCCTCACTCCTAATCCCTCGCCCCCAATTACTCAAATCTCATATGTTTCATTGATTCGCCTGACTTTGCAATACGTTGAAGCGTTTCGATACCGACCTGCAAATGACGTTCTGCAAATAAAGAGGTAACCGATGAGTCACTCTTTGAAGTCTTTACACCCTCTGGAATCATTGGATTATCCGAAACCATCAAAAGTGCACCACGAGGAATTTCATTGACAAAACCAACCGTAAAAATAGTAGCTGTTTCCATATCAATTGCCATTACACGCATATCCTCCAAATATTTTTTGAAGCCAGTATCGTGTTCCCAAACTCTACGATTTGTGGTATAAACTGTTCCTGTATAATAATCCAATTGATGATTCCGAATGACAATAGAAGCTGATTTGTGAATACGAAAAGAAGGTAAAGCAGGCACTTCATTAGGCAAATAATCATTACTTGTTCCTTCTCCACGAATGGCAGCAATAGGCAAAACAAAACTTCCTAGTTCATTTTTTTTCTTTAAGCCACCACATTTACCCAAAAATAATAAGGCTTGTATATCAATAGCAGAAAGCAAATCCATAACAGTTGCAGCCATAGCACTTCCCATTCCAAAGTTAATGATAGTAATATTATCAGCCGTTGCTGTTTGCATAGGTTTGTCTCTTCCGTGTACTTCTACATCAAAACGCTCTGCAAATTTTTCTACATAACCAATAAAATTGGTAAGCAAAATAAATTCCCCAAAATCTTCTAACTTGCGTCCTGTATAACGTGGTAGCCAGTCCTTAACAATATTTTCTTTCTTGGACATGTCGTGTTGCGAGTGGTCTTCTTCATAAGAAGTCGTATAATTTTTTCCCAATGTAGTTGTGTGTTTGATTAATAAATTTAGATTTGCTAGTTCTAGTTTAGCTATAGGGAAAAGGCAAGGTTTTTCCCATTTTGTATATGTTTTTATATAAAATCTTATTTCATTCAAAAATACATATTAATAATTATAAAATTTTATAAAACGTGTTTCCAAATCCTTTAAAACTTCCAAAACTCAATATTCCTTCTTTTGAAACCAAAATTAGACAAGTAGAAAATACGACTAATCGGTTTAATGACGCTATTTCTTCCAACTATCAGATTTTTGATATAATAAGAAAGAAATGGATTTTTCTTACGCCTGAAGAGTGGGTTCGCCAACACGTTATTCATTTTTTGCTGTCTCAAAAATATTCTAAAAATTTGATGCAAATAGAGAGTGAACACCATTTTCAAGAGCGTAAAAAACGAACAGATATTTTGGTTTTTGATAGAACTGGACAACCTTTTTTGGTTGTAGAATGTAAGGCGGCTCATATTTCTCTTTCTTCCGATGTTTTTTCCCAAGTTGCTGTTTATAATTACTGTATAGATGCTCCTTTTGTAATGATAACCAATGGAATGCAATTAGGTGTTTTTGAGAGAGAAATAAATGAAATTGAAAATAACAATTCCTATAAAACAATTGAAAAGTTGCCTATCTTTTGAGTAAAATAACTACCTCCAAAGTGAAAGCGTAGAACACGTCTGATTCATTTTTTGAAACTCTAAGTTCAAGAATTTTTGCATTACGCTTTCCTGAAATTCCATTCCTATCAAGATTAGCATTCCACTTACATTTCTTTCCTTAAAACGAATAATAGCACCTACTTTTTTTTGTTTTTCGTTATATACATCAGCTACCACAACATCAGCATTTGAGTTAGGTAGATTAATTTCTCTAAAAGTGGATAAAATCAAACCCTCCGAAATATAGGTTTTACTAGCTTCTCCATAGGCTTCGTAGGTGAAATTGGCTGCTTGTGCAGAAGATTCTATCCAAATAAGCTGGTGCAACCACAAATCAGAGTCTTCAAATTCATAGGTATAAAGAAGTGAGCCATCTCCATAATCTTCTTTTTCTATCTCTTCGCCTGCACTTGCATTTTCATAGATGATTCCTAGAGGTTCTAGGCTTTCGATACTGGTAAATAATTTTCTTTCTTCATCAGAAATTAGAGTTTGAGCGAAAGAAAAATTCGAAACTCCATTCATAAAAAATAGAGAAATAATGATTAGAAGGAATTTGTAAGAGTAATTTGTTCTACTTTTATTTGACATACTACTAATATTTTGAAAAAGATAGGAAGTTGTAGGATTTCATTTTAAGCAAATTAAGCAAATACTATTCTATTTATACAGATTTTTGTGAAAAAAAATACTATTCAAACACAATTCATTTTTCTAGGTTAATTCAATAAGATAATTTTCTGTGTATATTTACAAAATATAGTTGCGTGTTCGTTTTCCCAGAAACGAATAATTATAGTTTGAAATTGCCAAATGTGATAATTCAGTACTGGGCAAGCTGAATATACAGAGTAGTCTAATTTTTATTATACATGAAATTTTTTATTGTTTTTCTAACAGCATTTTTTATTCATTTTTCTTCGTTTTCACAAAGCAATACTGATGATTATAGCTATGAAACTCAGTTTGTTTATGGCGTTAATTTGAATACACAATCGGGTTTGATAGGTGGATTTGCTTTTCGTTATTCAAAGGCTATAAACGAAACGGTGTATCATAGTTTTTCATTGGAGCTTACCGATGTGCGGCACCCAAAAGAGCAGCGAAGAGCAAGCAGGCTGACAGGTGAATTTTTTACACCTGGCAAACGCAATTCTTTGTATGTTTTGCGTCCTCAATATGGAAGAGAATGGGTTTTGTTTCGCAAAGCAGAAGAACGTGGAATTCAAGTAAATGCTATTGGAGCTATTGGACCAACTATCGGAGTTGTGGCACCTTATATTATTGATTATCGTTTTACAAATGAAATTGTCAGAACAGAACAATACGACCCAGAGGTACATACTTCCTTTGAAGCCGTTTTGGGAACAGGTTCATTTGCACAGCGTATGGCAGAAGCCAATATACAGTTAGGAGCAAGTCTTAAAACTTCTATTGCCTTGGAATTTAGTGCTTTTAGAGGTTCTCAAGTAGGATTTGAGGCAGGAATGATGATTGATGCTTATGCAAATGAAATAGAAATTATGGGATTAGCTGAAAACAGACAAACTTATTTATCTGCGTTCTTTACACTTTTTTACGGAATAAGTAAATAAAATAAATTTCTCAAAACAGAGTTTATTATTTAACACTATTTCTATCTCATTGGATTAATTCTTGCAAAACCAGTAGTTGTCAGAAAGTAATTAGTTGGCTTTAAAAGTCTATTTTTATTCAATTATCTATATAAATTTCTTTTTTGAGCTTTCATTTTTTCTGGAAAAGCATTTATTTCCCTTTAGAAATAAGAATTAAATAAACTATCATTCTTAAATCTGTAAATGATTGATAATTAATTATTTGCATTCATTCACCACTTAGCATTCATAATTAATAATTAGCTTCGCTGCTTTGACAGGTCACCATTTCTTATGTTTATGCTGATTCATTTATTCAAACTCATTTTTAAATATACCTTCAAATATACATTATGATAAATCTATTTTTTCCCCTTAATTCAATGAAAATTCTTCAGAATAAACTTTCTAAGTTTTGTTTTATTTTATTACTTATATTCTCTTTTTCTTTATTTTATTCTAGTTTATACGCTCAAAAAAATTCTACCAAAATAGATGAAGATGAAAAACAAAAGGCTAGAGATAAAGCCGCTCAAGTAATTATTAAGAAAAATTTAATGGAATTTGCAGATTCTTATTCTAAATTAGGTGATACTAAAGATGTAAAAGCGGTTATGGAACATATGGCAAAAGATGTTACTTCTACACTAGTTACTTTTAATATTTCGGATAGAGGCTCTGTTATAAATAGTGATTATGAAGGATTTTTGAGCTATCTCACTAAGATTGTACGAACAGAAGGTTTGAAAATAAATTACTCTATTAAAGATGTTTTGAAAAATGATGTAAAGGGAGCAATTGGAGTAATTATTTATGTAGTAGAATATGAAATTGCGAAAGATAAAGAAATTTGGTCTAAAGGAACCGAAACAGTTTCAATGGTTTTTAGAAATGAAAAACGCACAGGAGATTGGAAAATAGCGCATTATTCAGTCATCGGAACAGAAGATGAGCGTATAAAGGGTATTTGCTCTTGCGAACTTTACAAATCTAGTACAGGTGTAAATTCTGGTAATTATCTAGTAAAAACAATTGTTCCAAGCGGTAAAAATTATTCTACTCTAGTAAATAATTTTGAGTTTATGTATCAAAATCAAGGTGGACAAGATGGAGAGCGTACTGTAAGAGTAGGTGATATTACTTATAACTGGACACAAACAGGCGATATTTTTAAGCAAAATCTGGACGGAACGCAGGGCGATTTAATAGCAAAATCACATCCCAATGACGAAGTCTTGGCTATTATGTCAATACTCAAATACGATATTTATTCAGATAATTGCACTAACATAAATCTTAAGAGATAACGTATTTAACAGACTAATTTACCAAACCACTTTCTTACTAAAAGAGAGTGGTTTTTTTGACGTAACTTTGCTACAATTAGAGTTTTCCTGTTATATCATAAACTACATATCCCATAATTTCGTGAGTAATTTTTCCCCATTTTGATAGTGCTTCTTCTGTCGGAATTATACTCAAGATAGTAAGCATATTTTTCTGTTCAGTAGCAATAAAATCAGTAGAAAATCCATCAACCTCCAGACCAGCCTTACGAAAACAACCCAAAGAACGCCTCAAATGAAAGGCAGAAGTAATGACTAAAATAGTAGGTTTAGTAGTATGTAGATTAGATTCTAAGGTAAAATCTGAATGTAATAATTCCTCGTTTTCCTTTAGAAATTGTGCTGAAAATTGTGCATTTTCATAGGTGTTCTTTGATTTTGATTCTAGTAGAATGTCTTCTTCTTTGATACACATATCTACTAACATGTCTTTGTACGTGTAGCTTCTTTTTGGTAATTTTTCTGTACCATTTATCCAATCTATTTCTTCTGATATGCCAGAAATTAGTATTTTTTTTATTTTTCCTTCTTTATACAATCGTACTGCTTGCAAAAGTCTGTCAATTCCAGAGCTTGCGTAAATCCTATCTTTTGGTTCTTTTCCCGAATTACTCATTCCTGTCAAGACAATTCCTATTTCGTAGTTTTTGGTCTCTTTTATTGGAGTTGGAGGAATTTCCCAGAACAAATACATTTGATTAGCTAAAAATGGATTCGAAAAAAACTAAAAATAATACAACTCCTATTCTAAGCGATTTTAGACGCCATTTTTTTGCAAAAATAGCAACTAACAAGAAAATGGTAATCCAAGTAATTGGCATTAAGAAGTAAAATAAAGTTTTGGATAAAAAGAAAAACATGAAAAATAGAAATTAGGGAGTAAAGTAGATAGTAAGAAATAGACTTTGTTCTCAAGATACTGTTTTAATGACTATTTTTTTGTAATTTCAATTTATAATCCAAACTAGTAGTCAAGTCAATAATTTTCTCTTCTAATAAGTTTGTGCCATTTACAAATAATCTAATTTTAGGTAAAGTATTTGAATGTATTACTTTCAAATTTAGAAAGAATATACTAATAAGTAAAAACAATTAGAACGTGCTTTTTTCCTAATTAAGAAAACAATATATATGTTAAAAAATAATATACTGCTATTTACGCTTACTTTAGCTTTTGTTTTTCAATTTTCTTTTAGCTTTGCTCAAGAAAACGCAGCAGAAAGACAATTACAAAGAAATTTAGAAATTTCTGAACGCTATTTTGAAGATGGAGATTATAAAAAAGCCTTGTCTGAAACGGAAAAGCTTTACGAAGAAGCAAAAAAAGACGGCAAAACTGATTTAGCTACCAAAATAGAAAGCTATCTAATAAAGTATTATGAAGCAACGGGCGAAGTCTTGAAGTTTCATTCTATGGTAGATACGTTTTTGGAGCATCGCAAAAAACAGGGTCAGGATAGTAAAGGATATGGGTTAGCTCTTTTGGAGGCTGCAAAATATTATGCTGAATATTCTTATACACAACAAGCTGAAACGTATTTGAGAGAAGCAAAAAAAATACTAGGAGAAAAGCCAACCGAAAATTATATATTTTCAGATTTGGCTTATACTCAAGTTCTGATTGATTTTCAAAGAGGGAATTTTCTAAATTTATTAGATTATCAATTTGAAGATTTATTAAGTGTTCGGAAGTCACTCATTGGAGAAGACACACAATTTTTTAGCGATGTCAGCAAACAAACAGAAATTCGCAGTCTATCAGACAGAGAAGAAGTTAGACGAAAAACAGATTATGCACAAGCATTATCTCTGCAAGCCGATGCTGCACGATTAGCAGGAAGATATAAAGAGGCAAGCAAGTATGTAGAAAAGGCAGATAATTTTATCAAAACGGAGCTATCTTCTCGTCAGCTTGCTTATGTTCGCAATCAATATGTTCGTATTCAACTCATGATTGATAATGGAGAAGCAGCGAGAAGAAATAAGAAAATTATTAGAAAAAACGCTTTATCGTGCCGAAAAAACAGTTGGTACAGTTCATAAGGATTACATCAAATTACATACTCTACTTATAGATTATTATGTAAATAGTGGCTTTGTGTTGCAGCAAGATGAAGAAAACAAAAATTTCTCTTTAAAGCCAAAATTTTTGCAAAATATAAAATATAGTACTGAAAACTCTCGTCAGCGTTGGGAGCTAGAACGCAACGCAGCGAAATATTACGGTACAGGACGTTTGCCTTATTCTATTGCACTTCAAGCAGATGCAACGTGGAATTATGAGAATCAGCGTTATGGACAATCTCTTAGATTGCTCACAGATATGTACAAAAATACAGAACTTATTCCTCAAGATAATCAAAGACGTTTGTCTATTATAGAAGATATGTATTATGTTCGTTTGGCTGCCGATGATTATCAAGAAGCTGGAAAATTAATGGAAGAGTGGGTGGCTTCTCATGTACGTATTCATGGACAAAACACACTTGGTTATCATTTGGCGAACCTAAAACTTGCTAAATTTTATTTTAATTACACTGAAAAATTTGATGAAGCTGGAGAACTTTATAAACTTCATATGAAAGCACTAACAAACTTCATTGAACCTCAAAGTCTCATTTATATTAATTCATTAAACGATTGGATTGATTATTATATGGCTAATGACCAGTTTAAGGAAGCTAATGAAAAATCAAAACAAGCATTAGAGTTGATTCAGAAAAGATATAGCGACCAGCATCCTCGTTATGCTTCTCAGCTAGAAATTGCTGCACGTCTGAATATGCAACAGAGTAATTACAAAGAAGTAGATGAACAGGTAAGTAAAATGTTGCAAATTTATGAAAAGCAATATAATCCTTCTTTGGCTTTCGAACATGCACAGGCATTAGAAACGGCAGCTACTTATTATATGATAATGGGGCTTTATGACCAAGCAGAGAATTTATTAAACCAAGCCAAAAGAAGGTTTAGTCGTTCTAGTCAATCTATTGCCAATTCGGGTACAGCAGAAGAATTAGCTTTTTTGTATATAGAAACAGCCGATTTTAGTGCAGCAGAACAGCTTTTGAAAGAAACCATTATACAAAAAGAAAGAAGATACGGAAAAGAAAGTCGTTTTTTGATAAATACCTATAATCAAAGTGCCAACTTAGAATTTGCGAATGGAAAATACGTAGAAGCCGAACAGTTTGCTGAAAGAGCATTAGCTATTGCTGAAGATATATTCGGACAAAACTCCATTCGGACTGTACAAAGTTTGAGTATTTTGGCAGACTATAATTTGGCTATTGGAGATTATGAGAAAGCACAAGAATATGCCCAGAAAGTACTAAAAATCAAGACTGATGTATTAGGTAATGACCATTTGGATAGAGCAAGTACACTTATTCAGCTTGCCAAAATTAATTTTTATTCTACGGCTGATTGGCAAGAGGTTACCAAAAAATTAGATGAAGCAGATAAAATGCTACTTGCCAATTTGGGAGAAAAAACACCTGTTTATGCAGGTTTCCTAAAAACATCGGCAGAACTCTATGTAGCACACAAAGACATAAAAAGTGCTTCTGATAAATTAGGAAAGGCACTAACTATTTTAGAAAAAATTCCTTCGGCATCTCTTGTAAGTTTGGCAGAGATTAATGTTTTGTTGGGAGATTTGCAGATTCAACAAGATAATCCTGATAAAGCACAAGAGTTTTACGAAGATGCACGCAAGAAATATTCGAAGGTTTTTAGTGATGTTCATCCGAAATATGTAGAAGTTTTGGGACGTATTGCTCGTATGTATTACGTAAAGAATGATTACAAAAGAGCAGAGAAATATTTGAGTGAAGTACTAGAAAAACACAAAGAGTATATCAATACTACTTTTTCTGTTCTTAGTGAAAGAGAAAAAGCCAAAAACTGGGAACAAATTCGTCCAGATTTTGAATTCTTTACCCACTTAGTTATTCAATTACAACCCAAAAAGAAAAAATTATTGCGTGATTTGTACGATAATATTCTACTTACTAAAGGTATTCTGTTAGGACAATCTCAAAAACTGCGCAATGAAATCTATAAAAGAAGTCCTGATGACACATTACGTATCAATTTTGAGAAGTGGCAATTGAAAAAGATTCAACTTAATTCGGCTTTGGCTTTAAGTCCTGAACAATTGAAACAAGAAAATATAGATGTTCGCTCTTTGCAAAAAGAAATCGAAAGTTTATCAAAAATTCTTTCTCGTCAATCTTCTGATTTTGCGGCAGCTACCGACCAAAAAGCAGTTAGCTGGAAAGATGTTCAGAAGAGTTTGGAAAATAAAGAATATGCTGTTGAGATTATTCGTTCTCGTGAATTTGACAAGGAATTTACAGATAAAATAAAGTATATTGCCTTAGTGCTATCTTCTTCGGGTAATATTGAGCTAGCTCAAATGCCAGATGGAAATAAGATGGAAGATGGAGATTTGCAGTATTATAGAAATAATGTAGAATTTTCTTTAGAAGATTACGATTCTTATGCTATTTATTGGAAACCTATTGGTGATAAAATAGACAAAGATGCAGGTAAAATTTATCTTTCTTGTGATGGTGTTTATAATCAGCTCAATGTAGAAACATTCAGGATGGGAGAAAATGACTTTGTAATAGATAATTATTTTATTGCACAACTTACCAGTACTCGTCAAGTAGCAGAAAAAGAGGTAAATAATGTATTTCCTAATGATTTTGTGCTTTTTGGGAATCCTTTATTTTATGTAGATTATGAAGGAGCACAAAGTTTTCCTACTCTTTTGGGTGCAGAACGGGAGGTAGAAATTATTTCTGCTCAATTAAAAGGAGTAAATAAAAATGTAACCGTATATCTAAACGAAAATGCAAAAGAAGCACAAATGAAAAACATGACTAGCAAAAACAATACTGTTTATCATATTGCCACTCATGGTGTTTTCAAAGAAGATATTTCGGAGGAAGAGCGTGAGCGTTCGGCTGCTTTGGGAACATACAATGATCCTTTCATGCGTTCGGGGTTGCTCTTTGCAGCAGGTGGAAATATGGTTCAGAACAGAAACGTACACGAATATAACAGAGATGAGGGGATTTTGACAGCTTCAGAAGTAGCTACTCTTAATTTTCCTTCTCCTCTTGTGATTATGAGTGCTTGCGAAACAGGGCGTGGAGAAAGTAAAGTTGGAGAAGGTGTGTATGGTCTGCAAAGTGCATTTTTGCTTGCTGGTGCTGATGCTCTTTTGATGTCTTTATTCAAAGTAGATGATAATGCAACTCAAGAACTTATGCGTATTTTCTACAAAAGATGGAAAGAAACAGGGGACAAGCGAGTAGCTATCAGAGAAGCAAAACGAGAACTTCGCCAAAATCCAAAATATGAAGCTCCTATTTATTGGGGTGCATTTGTGATGATAGGTAGATAAGAAAAGTTATAATTCAAAAACAAGTTGATAAATTAAGTCAAAAAAACTACCTTTGCAATCCCTTTTTCATAAAAAAATAAGGAGAATTAAAATTAAAAAATAATCACTATTTATATAAATAAAAGAATAATGACAGAACAAAATGATTTTACCTTTGATGTTATCGTTGAGATACCAAAAGGAAGTAGAAATAAATATGAATATGATGCTGAAAAGCGTATGATTCGTTATGATCGTATGATTTTCTCATCCATGCACTATCCAAGTGATTATGGATTTGTTCCTGAAACGCTTGCTTTAGATGGCGATGCCTTAGATGTTTTGGTGTTGGTTTCCGAACCTACTTTTCCAGGCTGTTTGATTGAAGTTCGTGCTGTTGGTATTTTTAATATGACAGATGAAAAAGGACCTGATGCAAAAGTACTTTGTGTTCCTGTTTCTGATCCAATTTGGAATAGTATTTATAAATTTGAAGATGTAAATCCTCATTTAATAAAAGAAATTGGTCATTTTTTTGAAGTGTATAAAGACTTAGAAAAAAAGAAAGTTTCGGTAGAGGATTGGCAAGACGAAAAACATGCTGTTGAAGTTGTCAAACAATGTAGAGAGCGTTATAAAGAAAACAAAAAAGAAGTATTTTCTATCCGTCCAGGTATATAAATTACTTTAAATTTTATAAATTAGAAATCCATTTTGGTTCTCTGAAAATTCTTGTACTTAGCTTTACTATAAGAATTATCTTGTATTTTAAATTGGTCTGTACCGAAGGTCTGACCAGTTTAAAATATATATTTAAAGTTTCAGGTAGTGTTAAAGATGTAATGCTGCAATTTTAAAAATCTGTGTTTTATTCGTTCAATCTGTGTTATCTGTGTTCCATTTTTTATTTACAGCATTACTTGTTATAGACTACCAAGTTTCAAAAAGGCTTATTTTTTTCAAGTCAGACCTTCGGTACAGACTTAAAAAAAATATAAGATAGATTTATTTTCTACCAAAAATCACAAAAATTGTCAGAGAATCTCCATTTTTTATTCATTAATTTGAGTAGAGAATGGATTTTTCTCATTACGTAAAAGGCACGTTTTTTTCTACAAATGAATTTTGTATTTGATTTATTGATTTAGATTATTTTCAATACAATCAATTATTTTATTTTTATAATCGGGTTTTGAAATATCAAACCATCTAAACTCTAGGTCTTTTCTAAACCAAGTTAATTGTCTTTTTGCAAATCGTCTTGTGTTTTGTTGAATTTTTGAAATGGTAGTTTCTAGGTTTATTTTTTCGTCTATTTTTTTCTCATTATTAGTATTTGCATCTAAATATTCAAAAATTTCTTGATAACCAACTGTTTTTAATGGAGACAGATGAGCATAATTTTTCAATGATTTTACTTCGTCTAGCAATCCTTTCTCTATCATCATCAAAACCCGTTTATTTATTCTTTCATATAATTCTTTTCTAGGTCGGTCTAACATAATCTTGATGATTTCAAAACCTAATTTTTTTTTTCTTTCTTGTCTTGCTAATTCTTGATTTTCTAAATTCTGTTTTCGCAGTTCTGAATATTTCTTTCCTGTACTTCGGATAATTTCTAAAGCTCTAATTACTCGCTGGGGATTATTTAAATCTGCTTCTAGTGCATAATTTTCATCTTTTTCTTGTAATTCTGACACCAAATTCTCTAATCCATTTTGCTTTAATTCTTGATTTAATTCTTCTCTAAACTTTGTGTCGATAGTTGGTATTTCATCAAAACCTTCACAAATTGCTTGGATAAAAAGTCCAGAACCGCCTGTCAGGATAAGTACATCGTTTTCCTTATCTCTAGTTTTGAATAAGTTAGTAATTAAGGATAAGGCTTCTCTTTCAAACTGACCTGCTGATAAAGGATTTTGAATAGAATGAGAATCAATAAAATGATGCTTGATTACTTTCGCAGAGGGGTTTGATGTAGAGTTTGAACTCTGTTTTTCCAAAACGAAAGTAATTTCTTCTACTGTAGGCTTTGCTGTTCCGATACTCATCTCTTTATAAAACTGTCTGGAATCGGCTGAAATAACTTCTGTATCAAAATGAGCTGCTAATTCTGTACACAAGGCTGTTTTTCCTACTGCAGTTGCTCCTGCTATTACTACTAATTTTTTCAATTTTTTTAATTATGTATTAGATTATTTATCCTCTATTTCTGACTATAAAGTAAAAATTACAATTTAATTACTGTATCCTACTATTTTTTTATAGGGTAGGATTGGTTAAGCTATCGTTTACCCACATGTCTGAAACGTGCCTAGCCCCCCTAAATCCCTCCCCAAAGGGGAGGGACTTTGAAAAATTACTATAAAACAACTTATTCTAACAGTCATTTTGTGATAATTATTGTGTTGCTCCCCTCCTTCGGAGGGGCTGGGAGAGGTCAAAAGGTCGGTATTTCTCTGTTTTTTACTTTTAAAAAACATGTGGGTAATCAGTAGGATTTATAGGATTGAAAATACAGATAACTGAAAGCCAGCATAGCCAAAATAGTATCAGAATAATTTAATTAACGTGAACTCGGGATTAAACTACTACTTATTCTTAGCTATTTTGCGTTTTTTTCACCATTATCAACGTCTGTTATCGAAGATAACTGACGATTACTAAGGTAGAATGAAAAAAAACACCTATCTCCCTTAGCAATCGTCTATTTTTTTTAAAAAATAGACGTTGATAATGGTAAAAACCACAAATGCTCTAAGTAACAATCCCGAGTTCACGTTAATTATAATTCAAAAAATCCGTTTTTCATCTGTCTAATCTGTAAAATCCGTGTTCCATAGAAAAAGTAAGGTACAGTACAATTTAACTATTTTCATTCTCGTTATTTGTATCTAATTTAGGAAAAATAGATAATTTATCTAATTCTTCTTTTGTATTTGGACTAAAGCTAGGCAGAGTTATCATAAATGTAGTACCTCCACCTAATTTGCTAGCAAATTTTAGGTTTCCATTTAATTTCTCAACCGCCTGACGAACAATATAAAGTCCCAAACCATTTCCATCAGAGTTTTCATTAGCCCGATAAAACATATCAAAAATTCGTTCTTGATATTGTTTGTCTATTCCTAGTCCATTATCAGTGATGGTTAATACAAATTCGTTGTCTTCTGTAAAGCCAGTCTCTACCAGAACAATAGAAGTTTTTTTGGATCTATCTGCAAACTTTATCGAATTGGAAAGTAAGTTTCTCAAAATTACATTCAATCTCAAGCTATCTGTATAAATAAGACCATTTTGATTTGATAAAATTTTAAATTTTATTTTATTTGCATAAGGTAGAAAATCCAGATCAGCAATATTTTTATGAATCAAATATTCTATTTGTAAAGGCTCATATTTGGTTTCTAAATTATTAGTTTGAGAATAATTAATTATTGATTGTATAAATTCATCAAGTTTGTGTATTCTTCCTCTAATCATTTTGATATGCGAAAGTGCATTTTCCTTATCAATTTCGGCAATATTAAGTAAACCTAATATAGAAGTCAGAGGAGAACGCAAATCATGAGAGGCTTTATACACAAATTGGTCTAATTCATAATTACTGACTTTTAGTTCTTCCAAAGTCTGCCTAAGCATCTCTTCAGCTTCCACTTGGTCAGAAATGTTCTCAATAAACATTACTATAAATGCAGGATTTTTATCCTCATCTTTTACCACTGAAAGAGAAAGATTAAGCCAAATAGTACTTCCGCTTTTATGAAGATAACGAGTACGCATAGAATATCCATCGCTTTTACCACTCAAAACACGTCGGAGTTGCATAATATCTCTAGGCAAATCTTTTGGATGTGTAATCTCTCTTAGTTTTCTGATACTTAATTCTGTCTGTGAGTAACCAGTCATTTTACAAAAATGAATATTGAAGGCTGCCCAAGACAAATCTATTCCAATATGAGCAATTCCAATTCCTGCCTGTTCGAAGGTAGAACGGAATTTGAGTTCACTTTCCTTTAATAATTGTTCAGTAATTTTTCGTTCGCTGATATCTCTTACTATAGCTACAAAACGGTTTTCGCCATCATCTAAATCCACATATTGAAGTAAGAGTGCGACTGGAAACTTGCCTCCACTTTTGTGTAAAAAAGTAGTATCAAGACTTATTTGATTGTTAGCATCATTGATGACAAAGGAAGTAAGCTGTTCGAAATCTTGAGGATTAATATTACTCATCAAGTCAATAAGCCGCATCGCACTAAGCTCTTCAAAGGAATAACCAACTGCTTCAGTAGCTCCTTTATTTGCATAAATAAACAAATGTGTAGTAGCATCAAGCATAAAAACGCTATCTTTAGTAACATCTAAAGTTCGTTTAAATTGTGCCAAAGAACGCATAATTTTTGTCTTTTCCTCTTCAAATACTCTACGTTCGCTAACATCTCTAATCACATAGAGATAACCAATTATAGTTTTGTCAGAATTATAAACAGGTGTAGAGATAGTTTCTGAATATATTAAATCACCATTTTTACATTTTAGAGCAATCTGGAAAACAGATGTCTTTTCCATACTATCAAAATGATCGGAGATTAAAAAAAAGCTATCTTCTTCAAAGAAATTTGAAAAAGCTTTTCCTATAAATTCCTCTTCTCTATAATCCAAAAGATTTTTTATAGCAGGATTTATCCATTCTATTTCTAGGTTTGGAGTTGTGAAGATTACACCATCAGGGAGTGCATCTAAAATAAATTGTAGCATTCTCTTCGTACTATCCAATTCTTGATTGGCAAGAACACGCTGCGTAATTTCTGTATCTACTCCTTTTATACTAATCGGATTTTTATCTTTATCTAGAGTTACCTTTACATCTGTCTGAATCCATTTTATATTCTGCTTTGTATCTATAATACGATACTCATACGAAATACTTTGTCCTGCTCGTGCCTTCAGACGAGCTTTTTTTACGATTTCTACATCTTCTTTGTATACTCTTTTTAGCCATACATTCGGATTTTCTTTGAGCTCCTCTGCAGAAAGGTCATAAATTTTTTCTATGGCAGCCGAAATAGTAAGTAATTTGTCTTTTTTTACGTCATATGACCAGAATACATTATCTAAAGATTCAAAAATACCTTCTACTAATTCCTTCGTATTTCTTAAATCATATTCAATATTTTTTTCTTCGGTAATATCTTTTGAAGAAAGGATAAAAAATTGTTCTTTTTGTCCATTATAAAAATAATTGATATATAATTCAACATCAATTAAAGAATTATCTTTTCGCTTCAACTTCCAAAAACGTTTTGTAACCGTATTTCCTTTACGAGCATTTTTTATAGTTTGAATATTATCTTTTAGCTCAAAATCAGGTGAAATTATAGAATATACTTTTCCAATCAATTCTTCTGCCGAGTAGCCCGTCATGAGAGCATACTGTTTATTGACATTCACAAAATACCCCCATTCGTCAATAACGGCTAATCCAATTTTAGCTGCTTGAAAAATAGATTCTCCAAAGTTCTGACTATCACGCAGTTTGTTTTGCTCTTCTCTTACTTTTGTCAAATCTCTAACCAAAGCAATATACGCCTTTTTTCCTTCTTCAAAGTGAGTCTCACTTATCGAAACGCTTAAAGGAAAATCAACTTTGTTTTTATTTTTTGCAATTAATTCTAAATTCTGAATTACTTTTAAGTCCGATGATGATTCTGCTATTAATTGTAAAAAAGTTTCAGGAATAGGTTGTTTTGATAGAAGTATTTCTATTGATTTACCAAGTAATTCTTCTTGTTTATAACCAAAAATATCTTCTGCTGCTGGGTTTACTAAGGATATAATTCCTTGCTGATTGACTATAAAAATACCGTCAGGAACGGTAGCCAAAATAGTATTTAACTGCTTTGTTTGTATTGTATTTGTTTCGATAAATGTATCTACCAAATTAGAAGAAATGCTATTCAAATTGTGAGTAATAGATATATAAACCTGTTCTTCTTCAGTAGCAATTGTACCAATTTTATATTCCTCTCTAGTATTGAGATGGTTTTGGTAATGGGTAAAACTATAAGATTCAATTATTTTTGTGCTTTTTTGGTGGCGTGTTTGCTCAAGCTGTTTTATTAATTTAGTCGTTAATTCATTGATTACTATTGTATTCTGACTCTCAAATCTTTTCTGTATCTCCTTGACAAAATTTTTACCACTCAACTCCTGCTTTTTTTGCTGAGTGAGTTCTTCCATAGCAGTATTTGCATGTAAGATATAGTTATGTATATCAAGTATGCAGAATGCTTCTGTGGATAATTCAAAAAAAAGGTTTGTATCAGGCATTAACTACCAATTTTACGGACTATTAGAATGGAATGGTCTAAATTTTTTTTAATTTATGAAAAAAAATACAATTATATTACTTTTCTATAGAATATATTTAGTTTTTTTGATGCTTTAAATTTTTTTATATACTTGATTCCGATTATAAAATTGAAGGCAGATTTATTAAACTAAAAACTAATTATTTACATCAATTTTAGCTCCTATTATAAGTACATCATCTATTTGTGAATAGTCTCTTTTCCAATCCATAAACGTATCTTTTAATAGTTGGTGTTGTTCTTTCATTGGTAAGTGATGAATTTCTAGTAGTATTTTTTTGAGTTTTGTTTTCATAAATTTCCTATCCTTCTCTCCTCCAAATTGGTCTTGATAACCATCAGTAAAAGTATATAACGTTGTTGGGGAGTCAATTTTGATAGCATTCCTAGTATATTGTTTGTCTCTTTTTTTAAGAGCATTTCCCCCAATGGACATCTTATCAGCTTTTATTTCGTGCAGTTCTCCGTTCTGAATATAGATTAAAGGATTTTTGGCACCAGCAAATTCTACTGTATTATTTTGCTTATCCCATATCCAGATATTCATATCCATTCCATCACGATTATCAGTTTCTCTTTGCTTCAAAACATTACTTATTTCTTCATTAAGCACATCAAGAATAAGATTAGATTTTGTAATAGAATAATCTACAATTACCTTGTTGAGCATATCATTTCCTATCAAAGACATAAAAGCACCTGGAACACCATGACCCGTACAATCAACAGTAACTACAATTACTTTTTCACTTTGCTGTTCTATCCAATAAAAATCCCCTGAAACTATATCCCTAGGCAAAAATAAAACAAATGAATCAGGCAAAAGGTCTTCAATCTGCTCTGGAGTAGGAAGCATAGCCACTTGAATACGCTTGGCATAATTAATACTAGAAATGATATTCTGATTTTGCTTTTCGATAAGAAGATTTCGCTCATCTACTACTTGCTGCTGGGTAATTAGTTCTTCATTACTAGAACGAAGTTCGGCAGTACGTACCTTTACTACACGTTCCAACTGTTCCGCTTTTATTTTTATTCTCTTTGTTCTGGCAATTACGACTCCCCAAATACTCCCACCTACTAAAAGAATAGCCAAACCAATAAACCAAATCGTTTCATAGATATGAGGTCTGACAACAATTTTTATACTCGCACCCTCATTATTCCAAATCCCATCATTATTGGCTGCAATGACCTTAAAAGTATAGGTTCCGTTTGGTAAGTTGGTATAAATAGCTTCTCTTTTATTGTCCTTTGCGACGACCCAATCTTTATCAAAACCTTCTAATTTGTATTTAAACTTTACTTTTTCAGGTGCACGAAAACTAAGAGCTGTAAAATCAATAGTCAGACGCTGTTGTTCTGGTTTTATTATTACTTCTGTAGGTTCTAAAAAAACTTCATCATCCAAAAAAACTTTCTGCACATACACAGGAGGGCGACGAGAATTTATAGGTAAAAAACTAGGATTGATATGCAATATTCCCTCATTGGTAGGAATCCAAACTATTCCAGAAGGAGAAATCAAAGATTGAGTAGCTCCTTTACATTGTTCGGAACGCATTCCGTCATTTTTATCGTATTGTGTCCAATTTAATACTATATTTTCACCGTTGGCTAAAGAATTAAGTTCATTCTTATTTACACGCAAAACCCCTCTATTCGAAGAAAACCAAAAATAACCCATTGAATCTTCTACAATATCAAAAATAGTTTCGTTCGGAAATCCATTCGAACCATCAAAAATAAATGCTTTTTTATCTTTCCAACGCACCAAACCAGCATTAGTAGCTAGCCAAATTGTGTTTTGTTTATCACAATGAATATTGAAGACAAGATTGGTAGGCAAGCCATTTTCAGTAGTAAACAGATCAAATTTATTTCCATTTTCTACAGCCAAACCGCCATTATTTGTTCCTACCAAAAGATTTCCATTATTGTCTTCAGCTATTGCCATTACAAAATCTGATGTAAAACCTTTTTCTAAGCCTATTTTTTGAAAAGTAGATACATTTGTTTTTGTATCTTTTTTGTATTCTACTAAACCTTCTCCTCGTGTTCCTATCCAAAAACGATCTTTTGAATCTTGATAAGTCAGTCGTAAAACATTTGTTGGAAGTCCGTCTTTTGTAGTAAATAATGTTTCGTTTCCGTTTAGTTCTTTTTTTAATAAACCCTCATAAGTGGCTATCCAAACTGTTCCCTCATTATCCTGACGAATATTAAAAATCTCTTGTGCGTTTAGGTTTGTTTTTAATGGATAATCAAATACTTTGTTTTGTTTGGAATTTATACGATGAATTGTACCATTACTCGTTCCTACAAGAACCTCTGTCTTGTTGTATACTCCTACTGAATTTACGGAAGGGTAAGCCAGACCTTCACGAACCGAATAATTAATAAATTTTCCATCACGAAGACGACAAAGTCCGTGTCTAGCTGTCGGAATCCATAAATCATCTTCTTTGTCTAGCCAAATTGAACGCACATCATCAAAGGCTTCTCCTGTATCAGTAGTTAGAAGTTCTAGTTTTTTTGTCAAAACATTTTGTCGGTAGATATTATTACGAGTAACAATCCAAAAATTACCTGCTGGGTCAAATCGCATATCGTGAATACGCTCTTGAGCTAATTCTGGAAATTGCTTTATAAATGTTCCATTTTCATATTTGAGTACTCCCTCGTAAGTTCCTGCCCAGATATTTTTTTCAGTATCTAAATATAATTTTAGTGTATTAGGATTTTCTACTTCAGAAGGAGCTTTTATAATTTGATTGTTCTCTAAAATCAAAATTCCTTGATTTTGTGTACCTATCCAAAATCTACCTCTAGGATACTCCAAAATATCGTAAATAGACTCAGAAGATAATTCTTTTGAAGAAACAGACGCAAAAACTTTATTTTTTGTATTATAAACAAGTAATCCACCATTACGAGTACCTACATATACCGAATCACTAGTATCTAAAATATGAATAGCTTCAATGTATTCATTTTCTAATCCATGAGATTGGAATATTCCATTTTTATAGCTTAAAAGACCACTTCCTTGCGTTCCTATCCAAAGTGTACTGTCCTTTGCTTCTTTAAGACGGGTAACATTATTGGTTTTGAATGCTTCGTCTATATTTTTGGTGTACATATCAAAGCTATTTCCATCAAAGCGTAAAAGTCCATCATAACTTCCTATCCATAAATAACCATCTTTGGTTTGAACAACTTGCAAAAGTGTACTGGAAGGAAGTCCTTTTTCACTATCCCAAACATCTATCAAAAATTGAGAAAGCTGTTTGTTAGGGTCAAAAGGAACTTGCTTATTTTGCTTTTGTGCAACAGCAATAAATGAAATACCAAAAAGAATAAATAAAAGAGTAAATAAAAATAGTGCTTTTACTAAACTATGAAAACCTCTTTTGGTAGAAGAAGTAATGTAATTGTGAAAAAAGTGTCTATCTTGTAATCGTTTCAAATGGGAAATAGTCTAAAGAAAGTACAATTTTGATTGAATATAGAGAGGTAAGTAGTGCAAAAATAACATTTTTTTTAACCTATAAGGCATTTATTAAAATTAAATTACAAAATTTGAATAGCAAAGCAAGATAAATTATCGATATGCTTTAATTTACAGAAAAAAATCAGTTGTTTTATCTCTTTAGATATACCTTTGTATAGCTTAGGAATAAGAATTAAATAAACTGCTACTTTTAAAACCATAACTAATTGATATTCAAGTAATTAAATTCGTAATTCGTAATTCGTAATTTTTAATTCGTAATTGATCCTTATTCTACTAAAAACAAAAAAAGTAGTATGATAATTGGTATTTTCGTACTATTGTTCTTATAGCTTTCTTATTTTTACTTAAATATAATTATATGAAAAATCAGTATTACTCAAACATATATTCAGTACTATTTTTAATTATTCTTTTTTCTTTTGGCTTTCTACAAACTGCTTTTGCACAATCAAAAAAACGAGAATTTTACAAAGATGGTTCTCTAAAAGCAGAGGGAAAAGAAATAAAGGGAAATAAAGAAGGGTATTGGTTTTTGTATTATCCAGACGGAACAACAATGGCTTTTGAGGACTATCAATACAATAAACTCAATGGAAACGCAAAATATTATTCACCAGATGGAAAATTAGAGCGAAAAGAAATGTGGACAAATGGACTTTTGCAAGACTCTGCCTTTTCTTATTATCCGAATGGACAAATAAAACGTACAGGAATTTATCGGGATGGTGCTTATGAAGGTCTTTGGCTCTCTTTTTATGAAGATGGAACGCTTGCAAGAAGAGTTTTTTATACAAAAGGACAGTTAGACGGATTAGTAGAAGAATACTTTACAAATGGAGAGTTGATACAATCAGGAACCTATAAAGAAGGACAAAAACGAGGTTCTTGGACGTATTACGATGAAAATGGGATTGTAATGAGTAGAGGAATTTATAAAGAAGGTAAAAAAAGTGGTTATTGGATTCATTACGATGAAAAAGGAAAACCAAAATATGAAGGACAATATACAGACGGAAAAGTAACTGGAGAATGGTTTTACTACAAAAAAGGAAAACGAAAAACGATTAAAAAACGAAAATTACCCGTTGAAGAATTAGAGTTTGAGGCAGAAGAAGGAGTTGGGAACTAGGAATTGGGAGCTGGGAATTAATATAACCGAACGGTTCGCTTTGAGCGAACCGTTCGGTATGACTATTAATCTATCCACTTAAATTTATAGCCTGCACTGGTGTCAGTCTTCATTCTTTCGGCTACACGCAAAAGACGAGCAGGAAGATTCATAATATAATCTCGTGCTTTTTCTCCTGTTTCGTTGAGGTCTTTTAGGTCTGCTAATTTCCATTTTTTGATGAGCATTTCCATTATATCTACATAATCTTCTGCTGTATAAACTCCCAAACGCTGAGCACAATCAGAAAAATGCTTGAATGTTTCGCCTACTTTTCCACCAATTTCACGTAAATAATGAGCTGGCATAACAATTTTTTTACGCATCATATCCTCAAAAGCAAAAAGCATTTCGTTTGGATCTACTTCCAAAATCTTCTCTACAAAGGACATGTAAGCAAATGCATGACGGTATTCATCGGCAGCAACCATACTACACATTTTTTCTAAATCCGAATTATCATGTGTTCCAGCAAGTTGTGCTACTCGTTTGTGAGAAATATTGGTAGCCAATTCTTGAAATGAAGTATAAACAAAATTGCGATACGGGTCTGTTGCTGTTCCAATATCAAAACCATCGGCAATCAAATATTGAGTAGAAATTTCTACTTGTTTCATGTTTACTCTTCCAGACAAATAAAGATATTTATTCAGCAAATCTCCATGACGATTTTCTTCTGCTGTCCAGCCTCTTATCCACCTTGCCCATGGATTTTCTTTATCGCCTTGATGCACGCCTTCTACGTCCATAAGCCAAGATTCGTAGGTTGGAAGAGCTTCTTCGGTTATCATATCGCCTATCAAAACTATCCAAAAATCATAAGAAAGCTCTCTAGCACGTTCTTGAAGCTCTTTTACTTTATCAAAAAAACCAGGTTGAGAAGCATCTGGCAACAAATCAGCAGGCTGCCAATTTGTATCGATAGGACGTAAAAATTTACTAGTTGTGCTATCAACATAACCTTCTAAATGACGCATAACTTCAAGACGTGAAGGGGAAAGGGTTAGAATATTACTCATAGACTATTTTTTTATATCAATTTCAAATTTTTGTTTAAAACTGAATTGATAGTTATTTGTTTGATTGTGTGTATTTGTATATTGTTTGTTTTACTATATTTACTATCTCTGATAGAAAACAGATTTTACTTATTCCAGCTAATCAGTTAAAGAAATAATAAAGTACAATAGCTTATTTTGAGTTGCAAGTTACAAATTTAATAAAAGCAAAACACTATAAAAATAGCTTTTGCTTACTGATTTTTGATAATCATTATGAGAAAAACCGACTTTTGGATTCTCTAAAAAATAATACAATCTTATTTGATTTTAAAGTTTTAATCAATCTTACTTCAAATTTTCATAAAAATAAAACGATTTGTTTTTGTTGTTTTTTAGTAATTCTGGGTGCAAAATTTTTATAAAATCTTCCAAAATTTTATCTGGAAAAGCTACACCACTCTCAAAATAATCGTTTCCACCGCTTTTTAGCTGTCTTTTAGTTATGATTAAAAACGTTCTTATTCTTTACAGATTTAAAAGAAACAAAACGCCTATCCGAACTCATAAGTTGATTCATATTTTTCCAATCGCTGGCATGAAACCAATAATCGGCTTGCTCTGCTTTTTCATAAACCGACTCTATGGCTAAAGGAGAAGCACCTGTGCCTTTTAAGTCATTCCACAAATAAATTGCTCCTGCATCTTTGGCAAATTGTGCTACATAACTATCTCCATTGGGCATAAACCAAGTTTCATTATACCATGCATTAAAAAAAAGCGTTGGTTTGTTTTCTTCTTTTATATTTGCTGTTAATTGTTTTAGAGAGTCATAATTACTCTTTACCTCATCAAAAATTTCTGCTGCCTGCTCTTCTTTTTCAAACAAAACACCAAAGAATTTTATCCATTCTGCTTGTGCAAGTGGCGAACTTTCTAAGGTTTCATTACAAATAATCATTGGCAAACCTAATTCTTTCATCTTTTGCTGGGTATCGCTCGTTCCTCCATACAAAGAAGCATCATATGTAAAAATAGCATCAGGTTCTAAGCTCACCAAACCTTCAAAATTAATTCCTGAGCCATCATCATTACCTACTTCTTTGATTTTTTTAGTATCAATTTTCTTTCTAATCTCTTCATTCGAAACGTACTGCGAGCCTACAAAACCAACTAAATTATCAACATTTTCTAAAAGTGAAATAAAAGTAGCATATTTTGTAGAACGAGAAATCAATCGTTTTAAGGGGATTTGAAGAACAATATCATAGTTTAGATTTGTTTTTGGCTTATTTTCTCCTTTATATAATAGATAACGCTGCTGTAAATTCCTATTTTTATCATACACCTCTAGCGTTTTGAAATCTTTATAAGAATAAGAGCGAAATTGATTGGCGTGAAGTAATTTTAAGGAGTCAATAGCAATTTCTAAGACTTCATTTTGAGTAGTTGTAGTCTCTTTATTTTCCTCTTTTGGAGAATTACAAGAAAAAAGAAGTAGAAAAAAGATTGAATAATAGAAATAGTTAGTTTTCATTTTTGGAAATGCTTTTATTTTTAGAAAACTTCAAATAACGGAAAATTTAACTAGAAAAAACATAGAATCTAATCACAAACTAAGAATCAATTAGGCTTTTTGAAACTTTTTTTTCAATTTTGATGATTAGTAAGTTAATTGTCGTTGGTGGAGACACCAACAACAGCGAAGAAATACAAACAGTAATTCTCGTAATTTTTAATTCGTAATTCGTAATTGATTATGTCCCGTATTCTCACAGGTATTCAGTCTTCTGGTCGTCCTCATTTGGGTAATCTTTTGGGTGCAATCTTGCCAGCCATTGAGCTTTCCAAAAAAGAAGGTAATGATTCTTATTTTTTTATTGCTGATTTGCATTCTCTGACAACGGTAAAAGATGCAAAAATACGTATTGAAAATACAAATGCTGTCGCTGCTGCATGGCTTGCCTTTGGGTTTGATATTGATAAAAATACATTTTATCGCCAATCCAGAATTCCAGAAGTAACTGAGCTTGCTTGGCATTTATCGTGTTTTACGCCTTTTCCGATGCTTGCCAATGCACATTCTTTTAAAGATAAATCTGATTCTCTTGTCTGATGTAAATGCAGGACTTTTTACGTATCCTGTTTTGATGGCTGCTGATATTTTGATGTATGATGCTAATTTTGTTCCTGTCGGAAAAGACCAAATTCAACATCTAGAAATTACTAGAGATATTGCTTCGGCTTTTAATAATCGTTACGGAGATATTTTTGTGATGCCAGAAGTAAAAGTAGATGAGCAAATAATGACTATTCCAGGAACTGACGGACGAAAAATGAGTAAATCCTATGGAAATACAATAGATATTTTCTTACCTGAAAAAGAGCTCAAAAAACAAGTCATGTCTATCGTAACAGATAGCACGCCATTGGAAGAACCAAAAGATACCACAACGTGTAATGTGTTTTCTATTTATAAACTTTTGGCAAATGAAAGTGATTTGAAACACATGAAGCAAAATTATGAAGGTGGAAATTATGGCTACGGACACGCCAAAAAAGCACTTTTAGAACTTATTTTGGATAAATATAAGAACGAAAGAATTAGTTTTGATAAACTAATGGCAGACGAAAAAGAACTAGATAATAAACTCAAAATAGGAGAAGAAAAAGCACGAAAAGTAGCTTCTAAAGTTTTGGGTAAAGTAAGGAAGCAATTAGGGTTTAGCAGTTAGTAGTAAATAGTAATAACCAATTACCAGTTGAATAAATTGGTATTTTATAAGGAACTGAAAGTCTATGTAGCTAAAATGGTCTGCCTTTTCATAGGACGTGTATTTTATATAAAATTTCCATATCAACCTTATCTTTTTATTTCTTGCTTTTCAAACAAAATTCAAACAAAAATGCTTTAAAGAATGTCTATATTTCCAAAATTGCCTATTTCGCACTATATTTGTGTATCGTTTTTTCGGCTTTTTACAACAACTAAGTAGTTTTTATTTATTAAAAATAGTGTATAGTAAATGAAAATATTTAAATAAACGATTAAAAATTACAAATGAGAATATATAATCAAATAAATAATTATTACTTCTCAATTCTAAAAGTCGCTACATCAACCATTAACTAAAAAGATATAACGTGGATTTATTCGAAAAATTAAAAACAAACCGTGGCCCTTTAGGTCAATTTTCTTCTATTGCTCATGGCTATTTTGCCTTTCCAAAGTTGGAGGGGGAATTAAAACCTCGTATGAAGTTTAGAGGAAAAGAAGTATTGACGTGGAGTTTGAATAATTACTTAGGACTTGCTAATCACCCAGAGGTTCGTAAGGCAGATACAGAAGCGACTAGAGATTGGGGACTTGCTTATCCAATGGGTTCACGTATGATGTCTGGAAACTCAAATATGATAGAAGAATTTGAATCTCAACTTTCAGATTTTGTGCAAAAAGAAGATACTTTTATGTTGAATTATGGGTATCAAGGAATTATGTCTGTCGTGGATGCACTTCTTGACCGTAAAGATGTTGTGGTGTATGATTCTGAATCTCATGCTTGTATTTTAGATGGACTTCGAATGAGCCTTGCTAAACGTTATGTTTTTCCTCATAATAATATTGAAAATTGTGAAAAACAATTAGAAAGAGCTACTAAATACGTAGAAAAAACAGGTGGAGCAATTTTGGTAATTACTGAAGGTGTCTTTGGTATGCTTGGTGACCAAGGAAAACTAAAAGAAATTGTTGAACTTCGTAAAAAGTATGATTTCCGAATGCTGGTAGATGATGCACACGGTTTTGGTACAATGGGAGAAACGGGAATTGGAACAGGAGAAGTACAAGGAGTTCAGGATGAAATTGATGTTTATTTTTCTACTTTTGCCAAATCTATGGCAAGTATTGGAGCTTTTGTTTCGGGTCCAGAAGATGTAATTAATTATTTGCGTTATAATATGCGTTCACAGATTTATGCCAAAACATTGCCGATGCCTTTAGTAGTTGGTAATATGAAACGCTTAGAAATGTTGCGTACTATGCCAGAATTAAAGGATAATCTTTGGAAGGTAGTTCGTGCTTTGCAAGATGGTTTGCGTGAAAATGGCTTTGATATTGGAGAAACTGATTCGCCAGTTACACCTGTATTTTTGAGTGGTGGAAATAATGAAGCAGGAAATTTAATTATTGACCTTCGTGAAAATTATTTTATTTTCTGTTCTGTTGTTATTTATCCAGTTGTTCCAAAAGATGTAATTATGTTGCGTCTTATTCCAACGGCAGCACATACTATGGACGATGTAAAACAAACCATTGAGGCATTTAAAGCTGTTTCGGAAAAGCTCAAAAGTGGTGTATATGCAAACAATGAAATTAGTGCTGCTATATAATCAGATGATTATTTTTCACTGTTTTGTATTTATTTTTGTTTGTATAAATAGTCAATAAAATACCTAAATTACTAGACATTTTGTTCTTTGACCTCTCCCAACCCCTCCGAAGGAGGGGAGAAAAGACATTCAAAGTCCCTCCTTCGGAGGGATTTAGGGAGGTCTGCATTTTTGTCTAGTAGTATGTAAAATACCCTTTAATTATGATTAACTAATTGTTTATCAGGTTGTTAGGTAATTATTTAAACAACAAAATAGAATACAGCATTTCGCTATTAAAAAAAATATAATAAAATCTAAAAAAAAAACGGCTCAAAACGCTGTTTTTGACGGTTTTGTTAGTATATTGTCGTTCAAATAGGAGGTAGGAAAGATAATAAGGCATTTTGTCTTATACCTTTTTTATTTCTAAAACCATTTTTTATAAAATTAATTTATAACCTTCAATTTACTTTTCACTATGAGCACAATGGGTCGTTATCAAGAAGTTGAAGACTTAATCACAGAATTAAAAGAAGATTTTTCTAAATTTTACGATAAAGAAAATCAAGCAGCAGGAACTCGTATCCGTAAAGGAATGCAAGAACTTAAAAAATTAGCACAAGAAATTCGTACTGAAGTACAGGAAACTAAAAACAAACGTACTGAAGCTGCTGCTAAAGCATCTGCTAAAACTAAAAAGAAGTAATTTTTTACTTTCTTTAATTCTAAAAAAACCATTTCTATAGTTATAGGAATGGTTTTTTTTCTTTTAAAATTCTAGTTATGCACTCTTTCATCTTCCAAACTATCATCAGCATCAAGTTCTAAAGTAACATGATGAATAGAATGATGTAAAAGTTCATGTCGAATAACTAATTTTAGACGTTCCCAGCGTTGAAGAGCCGTTTCTGCACTAGTATTTGTAGTATCTAAAACATGTTTTTTCAAAACTACATGAATAGTCATCGCATTTTCCGTACTACTCAAAGCCCAAACGTGCATATGATGAACCGTTTCTATCTCATCTACTTCCAAAAGGGATTGTTTTATTTTATCTATTTTTATACTGCTAGGAACGCCATCTAAAACCAAACGAATACTCTCATTAAACAAATTCCAAGTCGATATGAGTACAACGATAGCAATTACAAGGCTAATAATAGGGTCAAGGACTGTCCAGCCAGTAAAGTAAATAATTGTTCCTGCAACCATTACACCTACCGAAACGAGTGCATCGACAAGCAAGTGTAAAAAAGCTCCTTTTACATTAATATCATCTTTCTGTCCTTTAAAAAACAAGAAAGCAGAAACCGTATTTATCAAAACGCCAATTGCAGAAACTATAATAATAGTCATTCCAGCTAAAGGAGAGGGGTTTGTAAAACGCTCAATTGCTTCATAAATAATTCCACCAGCAACAACTACAAGCAAAACCGAGTTAATTAGAGAAGCCAATAAAGAAGCCTTTTTGAATCCATAGGTATAACTAAGCGTAGCTGTTTTTTTGGCAAGTTTTATTCCGATAAGAGCCAAAATCAAACTACCAACATCACTCAAATTATGAGTAGCATCTGATAAAAGTGCCAAAGAGTTAGTAGAATAACCATAAACAAATTCGATAATTGTAAAGATAGAATTAAGAATAATTCCGATATAAAAAGCAGAACTAATATTTTCTAGACTTTTGGGAGCGTGTTCGTGATTATGTCCTTCCTGATTATGTGAATTTGCCATAAACCAAAGTTTAGAATAAAACTAGAAATAGACCATTACCTCAAAATTAAAAAATAAGTAGCACAATTTTTTTGCGAAAATGTTATTTTCAATAGAAATTGATTTAGTTTTGTTAATTATTTAATTTTAGTTTCAAAATTTAATTTGCACTTCTAATTTTTCATTGATGAACATTTCTTTACCTCTACATTCTATCTTTATAAATTACGTACTAAAAACTTTTATTTTTAGCTTTCTTTTTTCACTATTTGCTTTTGATAGTGTAGCCCAATTTTCTACTATTTTGGAAGGAAAGATAGCTCCAGCTACTTCTTATGAACTAATTATAGAATATCAATATCAGTATCTAATATATCAGCCCAAAAAACAGCTCATTACAACTAACGAAAAAGGGGAGTTTAATTTTACTATTCCTCTAAAACAATCAACTTGGGTTTTATGGAAATGTAAGGATAAGGAAGGACAGGTTTATCTACACGTGGGTGATAGCTTAAATATGCAAATTGAATTAGGTGCTTTACCTTATGGCATACAGTTTTCTGGTCTAGGAGCTGGCGAAAATATTTTTTTGCAGAAATGGGAAATAGAATTTGGTGCTACTTTCGAAAAATGCTTTATATCCAAAAAAACACAAAAATCTAACTGAAAAAAATTTCAAAAATGAAGCAGAGAAATTACGTAAAAATCAGTTCAAACTCTTAGAAGAAACCATAGGAAAAAAACCACTTTCTGATGATTTTATATTAGCAATGGAACAACGAATTGATTACTCAACTGCAAATCATCTGGCAGAGTATTCTGTTTTACATGCTCTTTTAAACGAAAAAACGCCACGAGTTTTATCTAAAGAGTATTATTCTTTTTTTGAAGAAATAGTTATTCAAAGTCCATCTGCTCTTAATCAATCTGCTTATTTACGATTTTTGAGAAATTATTTAGAATTTCGTTATACTCAATCTCATCAAGAAAATTCTCTGAAAGCCTATTCTGATTTGTATTATCCACTTCTCTTCAAAATAACGGAAGAAGAACTTGTAGGAAGCGTACAAGCACATGCACAAGCTATTCTGATTATAGAATTGGTAAACCAGAAAAACGAAAAGCTCTACGAAGACTACTATAAAAAGTATCTTGATGTGCATAAAGAGGACAAATC
The DNA here is from genome assembly GCA_963761725.1 of uncultured Cytophagales bacterium. Classification (GTDB taxonomy): domain Bacteria; phylum Bacteroidota; class Bacteroidia; order Cytophagales; family Bernardetiaceae; genus Bernardetia. Next base: position 56,630 of record CAVXHP010000010.1, read on the forward strand.
AACTAGTATTGTAAAAGAGTTTATTGAAAATAGTAAAAAGACAGAAGTAGGAAAACTAGCTCCTGATTTTTCTCTACAAGATGCTACTGGTGCAACTGTAAAATTATCTGATTACAAAGGAAAAATTGTCTATCTATTCTTTGGTTCTGTAGAAAATGAATTTGCAGAAAATTATTTGAAAGGTTTTGAATATTTGAATAACCAAATAAACAATCAGAATAAATCTAAAAATAAGTCAAATCAAATAGTTCTCCTTTGGGTTCAGACAACAAAATTAAATTCCGTTATTGAGTGATAAGAAATTAGAAGATAGGTTTAGAAGACTGAATATCATTTCTTTATCCTCTTATTTTTCTGATACATTGGGATATAATCTAAACGATTTGCCAACTGCTTTTTTAATTGATACAAAAGGAAAATTAGTTTATTCTACTACAAAACTTCCTTCTGATGCAGGTCTATTAGAAGATATTATTTACTTGTTAGATAAGTAAACGACAAAAACGAAGTTCTATTTATCCTCTTAATGTACTTACAATAGAAAATCTGAACTATCATTACAAAACTCTGTTTATAGATATAGTAATCAAACTATTTTTTAAACTAAACCTTTTGTAATGACATTTTTTATTCACTACAACCTTCATTTTTCATTCTTCAAAAGTATATTTATTTCTTTAGCAATTTGTTTTTCTCTGCTATATTTTCCCCTTTCAGGTTTTGCTCAAAATGATACTACAGATACAAGTAATACAAAAGAAGAAGCACCCAAAAAAGATTTTGTAGTAGATACGTTATTGGAAAGTGATAACGACCGTTCTTTTATTGGAGAATACAGCGATTATTACTTCAATATCAAACAGTTGAATAAAGGATTACCCAAATCAGAAGAGTTTATTAATCTTCAAACTCCACAGGCTGCAATGGAGCATTTTCTGTTGTCGTATAGAGAACAAAAATATGAATTGGCTGCACACGCTCTGAATTTAAACTTACTTCCTCAAAAAATCCAAACTGAAAAAGCTGCTATTCTTGCCGAAAAACTAGGCTATGTAATAGATAAACGAGTAAGTATAAATTGGGACGACCTTCCAGACCGACCAGACGCACAAATAAACCAAGCAGGAGCAGGAAAAAAATCTATTGCAGGAAAAGCACAAAAAAGTATTCGTTTTGGTTCGCTTTCTATAAATGGTAGAACAGTTCCATTGCGTTTGGATAGAGTAAAAATAAAAGATGAAGCTCCTTTATGGGTAATTTCTGCTAATTCGGTTGAGAATATTGAACTTTTATACAAAGAATATGGACCTTCCAAACTAGACCGTATTGTTCCAGAGTGGGCAGAAGTAGAGTTTTTAGGAATTCAAGCTTGGAAAATAATAGGCTTGATAGTCTTTGCTATTTTGTGTTATTTATTGGGAAAACTGATTGCTTATATAATTAATAAACTTGTTAATAAGTCGGACAAACATTGGGTAGAAGAAATAGGTGATAAAATAGCTATTCCAATTTCATTAGCGATAGGAGTTTTGATTTTCTATTTTGTGATGAATAATTTCCTGTCTATTTCAGGTTCTTTTTCTCCTATTTTTTATGCTGCAATGCTTATTGTTGTGATTGGTTGTTTTACCTGGCTGATTTTACGAGTAATTGAATACTTTATTGATAGAGTTTCGGAAACACAAGTAGGCGATATTTCGGACGAGGAGAATTTGGAATCTAGGCGTTTTCTTACTCATATTTCGGTTGCTCGTCGTGTTTTTACGTTTATTATTATTGGTGTTGGTGTTGGTTTGGTGCTTTCTCAATTCGAATCTCTCCAAAATCTAGGCATTTCGCTTATGGCTTCTGCTGGTGTGGCGACGGTGGTTTTGGGTATTGCAGCACAAAGTACACTCGGAAATATTATTGCAGGAATGCAGCTTGCTATCACAAAACCTGCTCGGATTGGCGATACAATACTTTTTGAAAGTCAGTACGGAACGGTAGAAGATATTCGTTTTACATATTTGATTATCAAAACTTGGGACGATAGAAGAGTAATTGTTCCTCTAAAACATTTTATTACCGAACCGTTTGAAAACTGGTCTATGAATGACCCTCATCTGATGAAACCAATTTTAATTTATGCTGATTTTAATATTGATGTAGAAAAAGTAAGAACGAAATTTTCGGAACTTCTAAAGAGTTCGGATAATTATGATGAAAAAGAACCACCCAAATTACAAGTTATTGACAGCTCAAAAGAAGGAATCCAGATGCGTGCTTTATGTAGTGCAAAAGACCCTTCAACAGCTTGGGATTTGCATTGTGATATTCGTGAGAAATTATTGAAATGTGTAGCTGAACTAGAAAACGGAATTTATTTGTCTAAAGAAAGGATAGTTATACAAAATAATGAAAACGAGAAGAACGGTAATTCTGCTAGTTTTGATAATTCTGAAAATGGCGAAGATAATAAAGAAGTAAATCCTAAAACGGCTATCAATGGCGTTTTGAAGAAGGATAAAGAAGAGTTTGAGAAGAAAGAAGAAGAACAAAAACGGAAGGAAGAAGAAAAGGAAAAATCTTAAAAAATTGATGGTACAAATCTGTTTGTAGTGTCATATTACGAACTTGAAAATGTATTTAAGCATCACGATTTGTATTTTATACAATGCAAGCGTGACGCTTTTGACTTTATAGGTTCTTAGCGTGACGCTACGAACAGAGGGGGAACAAAAACGAAAGGAAAAAGAAACAGAAAAATCTACGTTCTTATTGGTCTTCCCCTCAAAAACGTTAATAAAAAGCCGTTGCCTTTGTCTTTAGTTTCGGCTTGCCGTTACGATGACCAACAACAAATATACACGTATAATTTACGAACTTACTACTGAAAATAAAAAACTAAAAAAATACTTTGCCTTAAAGTTTATCAGAATAAAAAACACATTTATACAATAAAAACCAATTAAAATTTAATTCTTTCTCAAAAATTTCTGAACTTTACAGATTAATACAATAATTAAGAATAGAAATTAACTGGTAACTGATAAAATGAACGAACTTAGCAAAACCTACCAACCCACCGAAATAGAAAATAAGTGGTATCAATACTGGCTTGAAAACAAGTTTTTTGAAGCACATGTTCCAAAAGAAGGAAAAAGGGAGCCTCCAAAAAAAGAATCTTTTACTATCGTCATTCCTCCACCGAATGTTACAGGTGTCCTTCATATGGGACATATGCTCAATAATACCATTCAAGATATTTTGGTGCGTCGTGCCAGAATGCAGGGTTTTGAGGCGCTTTGGGTACCAGGAACTGACCACGCATCTATTGCTACGGAGGCTAAAGTAGTTCGTTTGCTTCGTGAACAAGGAATCAAAAAATCTGACCTTACGAGAGAGGAATTTTTGGCTCATGCCTACAAATGGAAAGACAAATATGGAGGAATAATTCTTGAACAACTCAAAAAATTAGGTGCAAGTTGTGATTGGACTCGTACAGGTTTTACGATGGACGAAGGCTATTATAAAGCTGTTATTCGTGTTTTCGTTGATATGTACAAAAAAGGCTACATTTATCGTAGCAACAGAATGGTAAATTGGGATTGTGAAGCACAAACGACCATTTCGAATGAAGAAATAATTTATAAAGAAGAAGGCGAAAAAGCGTTTTTGTACCACACAAAGTACGAATTAGAAGACGGTGGAACAATTACGATTGCCACACAAAGACCAGAAACGATAATGGGAGATGTTGCCATTGCCGTAAATCCAACCGATGAGCGTTTCAAGAAATTGATTGGTAAAAATGCAATCGTTCCTTTTATCGGTCGCAAAATTCCAATTATCGCAGATGAATATGTAGAGAAAGATTTTGGAACAGGAATGCTAAAAGTTACGCCAGCACACGACCCAAATGATTATGAAATCGGACAACGTCATAATTTGCCAATCATAGATACGATTAATGATGATGGAACATTAAATGAAAAGTGTGAGATGCCAGAAATGGTAGGAAAAGACCGTTTTGAGGTTCGTAAATTAATCACTAAAAAATTAGAAGAAGCAGGTTTATTAATTGAAAAAGAAGAAGTTGTTTCAAGAATTGGTCGTTCGGAACGTACAGGAAGCGTGGTTGAGCCAAAATTATCGTTACAATGGTTTATCAAAATGAAAGATATTTCTGAGACGGCTTTAGAAGTTGTTGAGAAAGATGAAATCGTTTTACACCCTGCAAAATTCAAAAATACCTACCGTCATTGGATGGAAAATGTAAGAGATTGGTGTATTTCTCGTCAGCTTTGGTGGGGACATCAAATTCCTGCTTATTTCTACGGAGAAAATGATGATGATTTTGTTGTTGCCGAAACGAAAGAAGAAGCTCTACAATTAATCAAAGAAAAAACAGGAAAAACGCTTACAGAGAATGACATTCGTCAAGATGATGACGTTTTGGATACGTGGGCATCTTCTTGGCTTTGGCCTATTGCTGTTTTTGATGGGTTTAATGATGAATGTTTTGATAAGGAAACAGGAAAAATTGATTTGTCTAAAAACAAAGAATTAGACTTTTTCTATCCGACACAAGTTTTGGTAACTGCTCCAGAAATTTTATTCTTTTGGGTAGCCAGAATGATTATTGCAGGTTACGAATATACAGGCAAACGACCATTCAAAGACGTTTATCTGACAGGAATTGTAAGAGATAAGCAAGGTAGAAAAATGTCTAAATCGTTAGGAAATTCTCCTGATCCTTTAGATTTAATTGAAAAATATGGTGCTGATGGAGTTCGTGTAGGAATGCTTTTTTCTTCTCCAGCAGGAAATGATTTGCCTTTTGATGAAAAATTATGCGAACAGGGAAGTAAATTTTCTAATAAAATATGGAATGCTTTACGCCTTCTTCAATCGTTTGAACAAACAAATGAAGAAATTCCACAAGGAAATCAGGTTGCTATAAAATGGTTTGAAGCAAAATTAAATCAATCTTTAACAGAAATTGAAAATCACTATAAAGAATATCGTATTTCTGATGCGCTTTTAGGAGTTTATAAATTGATGTGGGACGAGTTTTGTTCCAATTATTTAGAAATGATAAAACCAGTTTATGGTTTGCCAATAGATAAAGGAACATACAATACAAACGATTGAGTTTTTTGAAATATTGATGAAAATTTTACATCCTTTTATGCCATTTATTACGGAAGAAATTTGGCATTTATCCAACGAAAGAGCAGAAAAAGAAGCGATTATTGTTGCAGAATATCCAAAAGTAAAAGATTTTGATGCTGCTATTTTAGAAAAAACAGAACAGATTTTTGAATTGTTTCTCAAGTTGGAAAAGTAAGAAATGCTAAAAATATTTCGCCAAAGGAAAATTTAGATTTGTTTATAAAAACAGTAGATGCTAATTTTTACGATGAATTTCTTTCTTTGATTCAAAAATTAGCAGGAGTTGATAAAATCAATTTTACAGACGAAAAGCCAAATCCAGCAATGAGTTTTGTAGTAAAAGGAGATGAATTTTCTGTTCCAGTTCAGATAAATGTAGAAGAAGAACAGTCAGAATTTGCAGAAAGAAATCAAATATACAAAAGGATTTTTGGTAAGTGTTGATAAAAAACTGTCAAATGAGCGTTTTGTAAACAATGCAAACCCTGATATTATTGAAAAAGAACGCCAAAAGAAAGCCGATGCAGAGGCTAAAATTAAGGCTTTGGAAGAAGCTTTGATGAGTTTAGTTTAAACTTTGAAAAAAGATAAAGCCTGTTTCAAACAATTACAAGCTCTTTTAATTAAAAATTGTACGTAATAAAGACAAAACATGAACGAGATCAATTTTACTACACAAATTTCTGAAAAGGACTTTATTCGTTTTAATTATTA
>CAVXHP010000010.1:67500-80067 GCA_963761725.1 uncultured Cytophagales bacterium
CGAAATGTTTTTAGGAACAGCCTTGAGTATAGTTTGTGTGAGGTAGAGCTACCGATAAGACTAGGGGGAGTCACATCCTACCAAATCTTGACGAACTCCGAATGCATACAAATGTTTCTCAGGAGTGAGGGCTGTGGTGCTAAGGTCGCAGTCCGAGAGGGAAAGAACCCAGACCATCAGCTAAGGTCCCCAAATATAGATTAAGTTGACCTAAGGTGGTCCGATTACGGAGACAGCCAGGATGTTGGCTTGGAAGCAGCCATTCATTTAAAGAGTGCGTAACAGCTCACTGGTCGAGTGATTGGGCGTCGATAATACACGGGCATAAATCTATTACCGAAGCTATGGACTATGACTTTTTGAGGTCATAGTGGTAGAAGAGCATTCTGAATGCGTTGAAGCTAGATTGTGAATGAAAGTGGAGCGTTTAGAAAAGCAAATGTAGGAATGAGTAACGATAAAGGGGGTGAGAAACCCCCTCGCCGATAGACTAAGGTTTCCTGAACAACGCTAATCGTTTCAGGTTTAGTCGGGACCTAAGGATAAGCTGAAGAGCGATTCCGATGGAAAACAGGTTAATATTCCTGTACCTCGTTTAAATTGTTAGGGGAGACGGAGTAAATAATGTAATGCGTTCTGACAGAAATGGACGTTAAAGCCGAACCGCAAAGATTTTTGGTAGGTAAATCCGCCAGAGATTGTATTAGGCAATAGTACGACAACCCTTCGGGTGCGTTGATAATTTACAGAAGAGCTTCCAAGAAAATCCTCGTTAACGTTAATTTAAATAGCCCGTACCGCAAACCGACACAGGTAGTCAAGGAGAGAATCCTGAGGCGCTCGGAAGATTCATGGTTAAGGAACTAGGCAAATTTACCCTGTAACTTCGGGAGAAGGGGTGCCGTCTTGTAGCGATACAAGCGGCTGCAATAAAAAGGTCCAAGCGACTGTTTAACAAAAACACAGGGCATTGCGAAATCGTAAGATGAAGTATAATGCCTGACACCTGCCCGGTGCTTGAAGGTTAAGAGGGGAGCTTAGGGGTAGCAATACTCCAAAGGTTTGAATCGAAGCCCAAGTAAACGGCGGCCGTAACTATAACGGTCCTAAGGTAGCGAAATTCCTTGTCGGGTAAGTTCCGACCTGCACGAATGGTGTAACGACTTGGACACTGTCTCAACCATGATTCCGGTGAAATTGAAGTATCGGTGAAGATGCCGATTACCCGCAACGGGACGAAAAGACCCCGTGAACCTTTACTATAGCTTCGCATAGTTGTTGAATACAGAATGTGTAGGATAGGTGGGAGACTTTGAAGCGGCGTCGCTAGGCGTTGTGGAGTCATTGTTGAAATACCACCCTTTCTGTATTTGTCATCTAACCTTGAGAGAGGGACGGTGCGTGGTGGGTAGTTTGACTGGGGTGGTCGCCTCCGAAAGTGTAACGGAGGCTTCCCAAGGTTCCCTCAATACGGTTGGTAATCGTATGTAGCGTGTAATGGCATAAGGGAGCTTGACTGCAAGACAAACAGGTCGAGCAGGTACGAAAGTAGGGCATAGTGATCCGGCGGTTCTGTGTGGAAAGGCCGTCGCTCAAAGGATAAAAGGTACTCCGGGGATAACAGGCTGATCTCCCCCAAGAGCTCATATCGACGGGGAGGTTTGGCACCTCGATGTCGGCTCGTCACATCCTGGGGCTGGAGAAGGTCCCAAGGGTTGGGCTGTTCGCCCATTAAAGTGGCACGCGAGCTGGGTTCAGAACGTCGTGAGACAGTTCGGTCTCTATCTGTTGTGGGCGTAGGAAATTTGCGAAGATCTGACTTTAGTACGAGAGGACCGAGTTGGACAAACCTCTGGTGTATCAGTTGTGGTGCTAACTGCATTGCTGAGTAGCCACGTTTGGAACAGATAAGCACTGAAAGCATCTAAGTGCGAAACTGACTTCAAGATGAGATTTCCCTTAAGAGACGTTAAAGATGATGACGTAGATAGGTTGCAGGTGGACGTTTAGAAATAAATGGAGCTGAGCAATACTAATTTCTCAGTAGTCTTTTGTTAGTGTAGTTTTCCGATATGCAAACGGAAATACATAGTTTTTAGAATATACTATACACCTTACTTTGTTAAAGAACTTTTTAAGAACTTTAAATTGATTATAGCAATCAATTTATAAAGATCAAGGGTGATCATAGCATAGGGGTACACGTCTTTCCATTCCGAACAGAGCCGTTAAGCCCTATTGCGCCGATGGTACTGCGCTATTCGTGGGAGAGTAGGTCATCGCCCGTCCTTATATGGACAGATACAGATTAAAATGTATTTGTGTTGGAAACAGAAAATTATAAGCCTTTATAACTAATACAGTTATGAAGGCTTTTTTTGTATTGATTGGGTTTTGTATTGGGTGTAAATTATGAATGAAAAATGTGACGCTTTAAATGCATTGGTAAGTTCGTAGTGTACGAATAGGGGACATTATTTGTTTTTGAGAAAACAGATACACAATTAAACGACAGCTTGGAAGTGTCTTACACTTTTAGCTTTGTGCTGCTGCAATGGTGGCAATACTTACTGACTTTGCACCACCTTCTATTAATAAATTTGCACAGGCTTCTAAGGTCGCACCTGTTGTAATTACGTCATCTACTAATAACACATTTTTATCTTTTATTGCTTCTAAGTCGGTAACTTCAAAACCATCTTTCATATTATCGTATCTTTCTTTTCTTGATTTTTTGGTTTGAGAAACGGTTTGAGCTAATTTTTTAAGTCCGTTTTCTAATTGTGGAATTTGCCAAACTTCTGATAAACCTTTGCCAAAGTAAGCACTCTGGTTATAACCTCTCTTTTTCAGTTTCTTTTTATGCATTGGAACAGGAATAATTACATCAAAATTTTTGTAAAAATTATTATCCATCAATTCTACGGCATACCAAGTTCCCAAAACTTCTCCTATTTGTGGTTGATTTTTGTATTTTAGTTCATGTAATAGATTTTGAACATTACTTTCTTTTTTGAAAAATAAGTACGATATAGCATATTTTAGCTGTACTTTCCCCCAAAATTTTTCAGCAATTATGTTTTCATCGTTTAAATGAAAATTTGTTCTTGGTAAACTAAATCTACAAATTGAACAAATATCACTTTCTCCCATTTCAATTATTCCTTTACAAGACAAACAGTTTTCAGGAAATAAAATAGAAACAAATGCAGAAATATATTCTCTTAAACTTGCCATAAATTTTTAAATTAGAATTTAACTAAGGAACAATTGTGAATTAAAGGAACAACTATGAATTTAAATTATTGATTATCAAAACTTCAATATTCGTAAAAAGGTAGCTTAGTTAATTTCTATTCCTAATTAGTTTTTAGTTATTATGATGATTAATTTACTCAAGAGATGAAACATTAATAATCCTTTGAATAGCTCTAAAAATTTCTGAAAAAGTAATTTTATCTAGTATTTTAAAAGGCATGGATTGTGCTTTTTTGTGTAAACGAACAACATTTGTTCTCACATTTTGTGGCTGACTTGGCAAGGCTTCTACCCAAAACTCTATTTCTAGCTTCGTAAGTTTCGCTGAATTATCAATTTTATAATCGAATTGAAAGGTAACAAAACTGCGATTCATTTTTGGATAAGTAAGCCATTTGTAATTCCAGCCTTGAATTTTTGAAAACATTTTTAGTTTTTTTTGATTCAAAATTATTCCTTTAAAACGATTACTTTCTTCTATTTCTTCATTTATATTTCTTTCAAAAATAGCTCTGGAAATTTGTTGAAAAGGCTGTTTGATACCTTTTTGTCTAATAAATTCTTGCCAATATTTTACCTCTTCTTGATTTAATAAAATAGGGTGCAAAAGCCGAATGATTGTTTCATCTTCTACTTCGATAGGATTTTTTTGAGCATCTACAAGACGTCCAAAAGAAGACCAAACCGTTTTCCATTCTTTTTCTTTTTCTTTATTACTATTTACTTGCCAAATTAAATTTTCTACAACAATTCCTAAAAGTCCATGATTTGTGTAGGCATTTTTCCAATGTAAATACGTAAAAGTAGTTTGAGTAAGATAGGTTTTTTCTAAACGCTCTCTTTGTATAGTAAGCGTTTTTTGTGCTTCAATAGCTGTATTCTTTAACTTTTCAATTTTGTGAGGAAATTCTTTTTTGAGTGCAGCAGGAACAGTTTTTAATTGTTTTCCATTTGCATCAAACCAAGTCAGTTTTGCTTTATTTTCAATTACTTGTATTTGATAAGCATAAATTTTTTCTGGATTTGCTTTTGAATTAATTTCACCTTCTAAATAGCCGTTCTCTAATCCATAATTAGGTAAATGATTTTCTAAAAGTTCTATTACTTCTACTTTCTGTTTTTTTGCAATTTGAGCTAATTTTTTTTCTATTAGCTTCTTTAAAGAAAGCGATTGTAATTGAATTTGTACAGAAAGAAGTGCAGCAATTGGACTCAAATTATTAATATCAGCAAGTGCATAAATGGCTTGTTCGGAAAGTTTGTAAGATGCAACTCCTGAAATTTTATCTGTTTTTGCTTGTCTATTTTTTCCTGCTTCAATGGCTAGTTCGGAAAGTAAATCGATAGAATTTTGGTCTGCTACAAAAGGCAAAGCACGAATAAGACGAGCAAAAATAGTTTCGTTTGGATATTCTAATAGATAATTTCGTTCGTGTTCTAAGCCCTAATTCATCTTCGTAAAAAGCTGTTTTTGGTTTTGCCAAAATTACAATTTCTAACCAATTGTGAAGAACCTTTCGAAACGGTTTTTCTCCTATTTTTTCTATGATAGGTAAAATTTGTTTCTTATAACTTCTTGGCGTAACCTCAATTATTTTTTCAAACAGATAAGACCAAAGTAATTGTTCTTTTTCTTCTGCATAATCAAAAAATTCGGTTACGCTGCTTCCCCAAATGTCTTCTTTGTTTAGCATTATATTTTAACTATGTAAAACAGACATTGCTATCTGTTGAATTTCTAAAACATTATCTTGAAACAGACTAGGAAGTCTGTTATACATTTATTTTATTTCTTTCATTCTCTCAAAAGGTTTTGTTCTGTCAAAAAGGTAACGATAAGTAGCGTGTCTTTTTACTTTTTCAGCTCCCAAACTCTCACATAGCTTTACCATTCCTGTATTAAAATCTCCAATCCAGTTAAATTCTATATAATCATATTGATAATTAGGGTCTGCTTTTCGCTCTTCCTGATACGCCATTACCATTCCTAACTCTACTCCCTTTCTTTGGAATTCGGGTGCAACACCAAATATTACCCCAAAAACGGTTTTATTCTTTTTTCGTAATTTGTGCCATAAAAATTGTAATTTCTGTAAAACTCCAAACTTTCCGTTTAAGTGTTTGAAGAGTTGATTGAGTTCGGGTAACATCACATAAAAACCAATTGCTTTTCCCTCAAAATAAGCAAACCAAACTAGATTTTCTTCCAAAATAGGCTTCATTTGTTTTAAAAGTGCTTTTGAGTCTTCAACAGTTAGCTTTGCTACACCTTCATGATTTCCCCAACTTGCATTATAAACTTCTCTAAAATCTTCTGCATGTTTGTCAATACTTTCCTTTTTTATGTGAGCAAAAGAATAGCCTTCTCGTGCCATAACTCTTTCGGCGATATTTTTTAATCTATCCGAAACATCATACATTTCACGTCCATAGGTAAACTGCTGAAAATATTCTTGAAAACCCCATTTCTCAAAAAAAGAACTATAATATTCAAAGTGATAACCCATTTGATAATTAGGAGGTTTATCAAAACCATCAATCAAAACTCCCCACCATTGGTTGCGTTCTCCAAAATTAATTGGTGCGTCCATTGCTTCCATTTTACGTTCTGAAAGCCATTTTTTAGCTTTATCAAATAAAGTAAAAGCTACATTTTCATCGTTTATAGATTCAAAAAAACCTGCTCCTCCTGTGGGTTGATTATTGTCTTTTAGAACTGTTTTTGGATTTATAAAAGCTGCAATTCTTCCTACTGTTTCACCTTTATTATTTTGTAAAATCCAACGAATTGCTTCAGCTTTTATTCCATTCTCGTTATGATTAAAAAGGGGATTTTGAGTTTGGTCAAAAACAATTTCTATATCCTTATTTAATGGACGAATCCAGTAGGGATTATCTTTATACAAACGAGCTACAAAATCATTAAATTCTCTTTTATGTTCTTTTGTCTTTACTTCGATGAAATTCATTTTAGGCGTTTTAATAAATTCTAATTGTGGAATAGCATTATCACAAACAAATTTACAAATTTTATTTTCAAAATTTGGCTTAAAAAAAGTCTCCTGTTTTTTAGGTGTTATTTTTACCTTATTATTTTCTATTTTTGTAAACTAAAATTAAGCTAGAAAACAAAAAATAAAAAATAGTGCGTACAGAAATAAATAAACTTGGCGAATTTGGACTTATTGAACGCATAGCATCCAATTTTCCACTACAGAAAAGTACTTCTAAAAAAGGAATTTCAGACGATGCAGCCGTAATAGAAATTGAAAAAGGCAAACAGCTTTTAGTTTCTACAGATATGCTTGTTGAAGGAATTCATTTTGATTTGTCTTATACTCCTTTGAAGCATTTGGGTTATAAAGCTGTTTCTGTGAATATTTCAGATATTGCAGCAATGAATGGAATTCCCCATCAAATTACGGTTAGTCTTGCTCTTAGCAATCGTTTTTCGGTGGAGGCAGTGGATGAATTTTATGAAGGTGTAAAATTTGCGTGTGAAGATTATGGAATTGATTTGGTGGGAGGAGATACTACTTCTTCGCCAAAGGGATTGATTATTTCCATTACTGCTTTAGGACAAGTTGCACCAGAAAAAATAGTGTATAGAAATACAGCTAAAAAAGGTGATGTTTTGTGCGTAACAGGCGATTTAGGAGCTGCTTTTGTGGGTTTGCAGATTTTGGAAAGAGAAAAAAGAGTTTTTATTGATGCGCCAGAAGCACAACCACAATTGGATAATTTAGAACATGTAATGGAAAGACAGCTAAAACCAAAAGCTCGTATGGATATTATTTATGAGTTAGAAGAATACGGAATTTTGCCTACTTCTATGATGGATATTTCGGACGGTTTGGCTTCTGAAATTCATCATATTTGTCGTCAGTCAAATGTTGGTGCAATGGTTTACGAAAAAAATATTCCTATTGATGAACAAACATCAATTACGGCAGCCGAGCAGCTAAAACTTAGTCCTTTGACGTGTGCCTTAAACGGTGGCGAAGATTACGAACTTTTGTTTACAATAAAGCAAGAGGATTTAGAGAAAATTGAAAAAATTGTCGATGTTCATTTAATTGGTTATATTCAAGAAGCTGAAAAAGGTATAAAAGTGGTTATGAATTCAGAGCAATTGATGGATATAAAAGCACAAGGATGGAAGCATTTTGAGGAAAATGAATGAATTTAGTGGTAAATTATAAGTGATAAATTGTAAGATAATTAGTAGTTTTATAAAAATAGTAGTCTAGGAAAAGGCAAGCCATTTTCCCTACAAATGAATATTTCTTTGTATTTCCGTAATTTTTAATTTTTAATTCGTAATTATAAACTTATGTCTGTCGCTAATTCTTCTTCTGCCAAACGTATTACTACGCATTCATTGCAAGAAATGAAAACTAAAAACGAAAAAATTTCTATGCTTACGGCATATGATTTTTCGATGGCTCAAATTCTTGATGCTGCTAATATTGATGTTTTACTAGTTGGCGATTCTGCTTCTAATGTGATGGCAGGACACGAAACTACGCTTCCAATTACACTTGACCAAATGATTTATCATGCTTCTAGTGTGGTTCGTGGTGTAAAACGTGCTTTAGTTGTGGTTGATATTCCCTTCGGTTCATATCAAGGAAATTCTCGCCAAGCTCTAGATTCTGCTATCCGAATTATGAAGGAATCGGGTGCTCATGCCGTCAAAATGGAAGGTGGCGAAGAAATTAAGGAATCGGTTATGCGTGTACTTTCGGCTGGTGTTCCTGTAATGGGACATTTGGGACTTACTCCTCAGTCCATTTACAAATTCGGAACTTATACCGTTCGTGCAAAAGAAGAAACCGAAGCTGCAAAGTTGATTGAAGATGCCAAAATTCTACAAGAATGTGGCTGTTTTGCTATTGTAGTGGAAAAAATTCCTTCAAAACTTGCCGAAAAAGTATCTAAAGCAATTGATATTCCTATTATCGGAATTGGTGCTGGTGGTGGAGTGGACGGACAAGTTTTGGTTTCTCATGACTTGTTGGGGATTACAAAAGAATTTAATCCTCGTTTTTTACGTTAATATGCTGATTTGAGTGATATTATGCAAAAGGCAGTTGAGGAATATATTAAAGATGTAAAGAATGAGAGTTTTCCAAGTAAAGATGAGAGTTATTGATTTGAAACAATGAGTTTCAAATTTTGATTAAAGTAGATAAATTAAACGTCTGATTAATGAACTATTAGTTAGGCGTTTTCTAATTTAGATAAAAAAATAATACAACTAAATAAAACTAACTAAAATATGGACAACGAAGAAATAACATTAGAATATGATAAACCAAAGTGTAAAATTTATCATTATCACACTATCAATGCGATTGTTTTGGAATGGTCTGGTTATGCTTCTTACGAAGAATTTGTAGAGGCGTGTGATTTTTCTTTAGATTTAATGGTAGAAAAAGAAGGAAATAAAATGATTGCTAATAATCTAAAATCAGAATTAGTAAATCCACGTAATCAAGAATGGCTTACAAAGGAATGGTTTCCAAAAGCGTATGAGAAAGGATATAGAATTTCGGCTGTTTTGGTTTCGAAGAGTATTTTTAATCAAATTACAGTTAAACAAATTGTAAATAAGCTAGATAAGGGAAAATTTACTGTTCAGTTTTTTACTAATTTGCAAGATGCTACTGAATGGCTTAAAACAGTTTAATTAGAAAATGAAACGCTTCAAAATCAACAAAAAAAAATTACTAAAACTCATAGGGATTTTTCTCTTAGTTCTTATTGCTCTAGCAATTTGGCAAAGAGAGTTAATAGCTTACGGACTTTTGCAACTCAACGGACAGTTAAAAGTAATAAATAATGCTCGTCCGTTTGAAGAATTAAAAAAAGATGCTAATTTTCCAGATTCTCTAAAAGCGAAAATCAAGATTATCGAAGAAGCTCGTCGATTTGGAATGGAAAAATTAGGAATGAAACAGTCAGAAAATTATACCAAAATATACGACCAAAAAGGTAAAGATATTTTATGGAATGTTTCGGCTTCTTATCCTTATAAATTAGAGGCGTATGAATGGAAATTTCCCATAGCAGGCAAATTTTCTTATAGAGGTTATTTTGATTTGGAAAAAGCTAAAAAAGAAAGAGATAGATTGAAGAATGAAGGAGAAAATATAAATGATACAACTATTTTTTTTGACACAAATATTCGTTCTGTTTCTGCGTGGTCAACGCTAGGTTGGTTTGAAGATGTTCTGCTTTCCAATAATTTGAAAAGAAGTGAGGGAGATTTGGTCGAACTTATTTTACACGAACTTACTCATGCAACTCTTTTTGTAAAAGACAGTATAAATTTTAATGAAAACTTGGCTAATTTTATAGGTGAAGAAGGTGTAAAACTTTTTTTAGAAGATAAATATGGTGCAAATTCGGAAGAATTAAAGGATTATATTTTTTCATTACAGGATTCTAAGAAATATACTAATTTTATGCTTTTAGCTTCTAATTCGTTAGATTCAATCTATAATTCAGATTTCTTTATAAAAAAACTTTCAAAAGAAAGTAGAGAAACTACAAAACAAGATTATTTTGAATTTATTAAAGAGAAAATAGATACAGTTTCGTTTTCTAATCAAAATTGGTCAAAGAATTTTCAAAAAAGAGAACTCAATAATACTAATTTTATGAGTGCGAGAAGATATAACTCAAGTCAAGATACATTAAAGATTATGTTTGAAGAACAATTTAATAAAGATTTGAAAAAGTTTTTGAAGTATTTTGCTGATAAATATCCTTCATTATAAAGAATTACGAATTACGAATTACGAATATATTTTTTATATAAAAAGAATTTAAAACAATTACTTCATCAAGCAATTTTTCACTAATCACTAATCACTAATCACTAATCACTAATCACTAATCACTAATCACTAATCAACGTGAACTCGGGATTAGAAATAGTCTTTTTATTTGTTTAAAACAGATTAAATATTGTTTTCGGTCTGCTCTAACGAGGCTGACCTAACTTTATCAAGGTCAGACCGATAGGTCAGTACCGATACATGAAAAATACACTATAACTCGTTGATAATCAATCAATATAATCCCGAGTTCACGTTAATCACTAATCACTAATCACTAAAAAATGGCATTTTTAAGAGTAGAACATATCGGCATTGCTATTAAAAGTTTAGAAAAGTCAAATGAACTTTTTGAGAAATTATTTGGTGCAGCACATTATAAAGTAGAAAAAGTAGAACGAGAAGGTGTAAGCACGTCTTTTTTTCAATTAGGAGAAACTAAAATTGAACTTTTAGAAGCGACCACAGAAGAAAGTGCAATCTCAAAATTCATAGAAAAAAAAGGAGAAGGAATTCATCATATCGCCTATGAAGTAGATGATATTTATGCTGAAATGAAGCGTTTGGAAAATGAAGGGTTTGTGCTTTTGAGCCAAGAACCAAAAACAGGAGCAGACAATAAATTGATTTGTTTTTTACATCCAAAATCTACGAATGGAGTTTTGGTAGAATTGTGTCAAGAACGAAAAAGCTAAAATCTATAAATAAGAAAAGGTAGTACAAATTTTGTAGTTACGAAACAAATTTGTAGTTTTAGTTAGAAATTTCTTAAAAAGAAAATCTACAAAAAAACTATCCTATAAATAAATTAGCTTTCTTTGAACTCATGACAAACTCTGATTCTGTCCTTTCTGCTAACGAGCGTGTAATAGTTGCTACTTTAGCTGTTATAATTCATATTATTTTTGCAATAATTATTTTTGTAAATACGGTTTGGGAGCGTCCTATTCCTGCTCCAGAACCTGCTGGTATTACTCTAATTAGTTTTGGAAATGTAATCACGCCTACCCAAACTCCTGCACCTGCACAAAGTGAGTTTACACCTCCGATTACTGAAAGTGAGGCTATTGAAAGCGAAGAAATAGAAGAAACACAAGAGGTACAAGATATTACCCCTCAAAAACAGACTCAACTGCCTGATATTCAGACTACCAAAAACGAAAATACGGTAAGTGTTCCCGATACAAAAAAAGATAAAAAAGAGGAGAGAGAAAACAAACCAGAGAAGAAAATTGAACCAAAGAAAGAGGAAAAACAAGAAGACAAGAAGGAAAAAGCTACTCCTAAACAAGAAACACCTGTACCAATAAAACAGGAAAAAAGTAGTGAAGCAATTAGTAATTCTAATGAAGAAGGAGAGTCAAAAACGAAAGATAAACAAGGAAATTCTGATAATCCAGAAGACAAAGGAAAAATAGGCGTAAAAGACGGTACAGAAATAAGTGTGGTAGGTTGGAGATGGATAACTAAGCCTCAACCTAACGATGCACTAAATGAACAAGGCAAAATTGTATTTGATATTACTATTGACCAATACGGAAATGTCATAAAAGTAGCACGGGTAGAAATGAGTTCAACTATCGGTATTGCGACTTATACAGCTTATAAAGATGCAGTATTAAACACCAAATTCGAACGTACACTCTCAACGCCTGCCACAGAACCTACAGTTGGAAGACTTACATTTATTATAAAAGTGGGAAATTAAAACGAGTTAAAAATAAATTTCTGTTTTACATTTTTCTACAAAAAAAATATTCTACTAAAGTTTTAATATAGTAGAATATTTTCATGAAATTTTATTTAGAAACATTCATCTGTTCTAAATGGCTATTATCATTTGCTAGCCTCAAATCAAAACTATGTGTATCATAATAATAATGTAAAACATACAAACCCAAATTTGAATGCTCAAAATTATCCATATTAGAAAGAGGTTGTCGCATAAGCTGACAAAGTAGTATTCGCATTGCTCTTCCGTGCATACAAACCAAAACTTGTTTTTCTTGTGGACGAGAAAGAATTACTTCTACTGCTTCTCTTTGTCTTTTGGCTACTTCTAGTGGACTTTCCCCTTTTGGTACTTTTAGGTGAAGTTCTCCATTTCTCCAACCTTTCAACATTTCAAAGTAAGCATCATTTTCCTCTTGTGTTACGGCTCTTCCTTCTTTGTCTCCCCAACTAACTTCATTTAGTCCAATAAGTTTTTCCCATTCTAACTCTAAATCTAAGAAGTTTTTTACGCTTTGATGCGTTCGTTTGAGCATAGAAGTATAGACTTTATCAAATTTTTTATGTCCATATTTTTGAAAAAATAGTTCGGCTTGTTGTATGCCTACTTCGTTTAGGTCAGAATCAATACCACAACCTTGTACTAATCCCAATCGATTGTATTCGGTTTGTCCGTGCCTGATAATATAAATAATTTTGTCTGGAGTAGAAGTTTTCATAATAAAGTAAGTTT
>CAVXHP010000011.1:0-210558 GCA_963761725.1 uncultured Cytophagales bacterium
TAAGAAACATAACATTCCAACTCCTTCAAAGCTGTCCAAAGTCCTAGTTTTTTGGTTTTATCAGAATGAAGAGCTACAAAATTATGTGAAATAATCCACGTAATGGCTTTTATTTTGGTCGGTTTATAAAGCTCAAACTCATGTGGAACACCTATATTTTTCACATCTACACCAAAACTGACTACCGAAGTAGGTTTTAGTTTCTTGTACATTTCCAAAAAAGTGGCATTTGTTTTTGCCATATTTACGATAGCTACGTCATTCAGAGAAAGTTGTCCTGCTGCCAAAATTCCTGTCAGAAGTTTGCTGTCGGCATCTTTTAGATTTTCTTGCTCGGTTTCCTTTATCAAAATCAAGAAATTTTTACGATTCTTTCCAAAAAAAGAAAAATCTGTTTCTATATTTTCTTTACTTTGATTTTCAGAATTATCTGATTTAATTTTATTTATTTCTTCTTTTAAAGTTTTTGTTTCAGTTTCTTGATTTTGAGAAACTTGATTTGTTTCTTCTTGAATTTTATTCCCCTCAATTTCCCATTCTGATTTTATGGCATCAATATAATATACTTTTTCAGTAAAAACATAGGGTAAAAAATCGTATTCTTGTTTTTGCATAATTGTATCCTTTAGACCCTCAAACCTATAAGGTTTTCAAAAACCTTATAGGTTTGGTTATTTTTTTAAAATTTCTGTATTTATTTTACTAACAAGTTCCCAACCTTCATAAACAAAACCTGTGTAGAGTTGTATCAAACTTGCACCTGCATGTAGTTTTTCTAACGCATCTTCTGGACTGTGAATTCCTCCTACTCCAATAATTGGAAAAGCTGCATTTGATTTTTGATGAAGATACGCAATTACTTCTGTACTTCGGTTTCTTAATGGTTTTCCGCTTAATCCACCATTTCCAATAGTTTCTACTTTTTGAGAATCTGTTTTTAGATTTTCTCGGCTAATGGTTGTGTTTGTGGCGATTATTCCTGCCAATTTGGTTTCTTTTGCAATTTCGATAATATCATCTAATTGAGAATCAGTAAGGTCTGGTGCAATTTTTAGTAATAATGGTTTTGGTATTAAATGTTCTTGATTGCGATTTTGTAGCGTTTGTAAAAGTTCTGTTAGGGGTTTTTTTTCTTGTAATTCTCTTAGATTTGGCGTATTTGGCGAACTTACATTTACTACAAAATAGTCCACGTAATCAAAAAGTGCATCAAAGCAGATTAGATAATCATTTGTCGCTTCTCCATTTGGTGTAACTTTATTTTTTCCAATATTTCCACCAATGATAATATGTGGTTTTTTAGCTTTGATTTTTTTCAATCTTTCGACAGCAATTTCTACTCCTTCATTATTAAACCCCATTCTATTTATAAGTGCATTATCTTCCTTTAAGCGAAACAAACGAGGTTTTTCGTTTCCGTCTTGTGGTTTTGGTGTAAGTGTTCCTATTTCTATAAATCCGAAACCGAGTTGGTCTAATTCTTCAATCCATTTTGCATTCTTATCAAAACCTGCCGCCAAACCAACTGGATTTTTGAATTTTAATCCAAAAACTGTTCTTTCTAGTCTTTTATCTGAATTTATAGGATTTGTTACAATACTTTTTCCTCCTATTTTCAGAAGCGTTTGTAATCCTGCAATGGCTGTATAATGTGCTTTTTCAGCATCAAGTTTGAAAAAAAGAGGACGTAGAAGTGAATACATAAATAAAGTAAAAAGTTAGATTTCAGAAGTAAGAAGTCTGAAAGAATTATGATTTCACAAAAATACGATTTATTTAGCATGAAAAAATTCGTAATTCTCATTTCCTATTTCCTAATTCCCATTTCCTATTTCCTTTTTATCTTATCAATTTTATCTCTTACATTTTTAGGAACTCTTTTTTTTGTGTTGTTCATTTCTAAAAGTCCTCCCAAAAGTTCTGGGTCAATACTAGTTACGATAGTTTCTAAGGTTTCCATACGCATTTCTAGTTCGTGATTACGTTGTTTGAGCTGGTCAACTTCTTCCTTTTCTTGAGCAGAAATTGATTTATCATTAAAAAAAGCAATCTTCATAAGTACGCCAATAAGTAAAAGCGAACACGCAGAGGCAAAAATCATCATTAAGGCAGCCATAAAATTAGTGATTAGTGATTAGTGATTAGTGATTAGTGATTAGTGATTAGTGATTAGTGATTAGTGAAATAATTGATAGATAATGAATATGTTTTGATTTCAAAATTAAAATACAAAAAAAAGTCCGATAACTTATCGGACTCTTTTCAACTTACAACTTAACCCTATTGCTACAAAATAATAAAAACTATAAAAGTTATATGTTTTTAGTCCTCAAAATTTTGAATCTCTACTTCCCAATGAATACCTAAAACTATTCTTGAGAAAATTTTCTTTATAACTTTATTACAAAATCTAGTATCAAAAATCAGTTGAAACAACTCATAACTTATTGATTATTAGATTGTTAGTAGCTTATTATACTAACTAGAACGGAAAATATCTCAATCGGGTTTCTTAAAATACAGTAATTCTCTACAAATAATCAGTTTATTTTGAATATTTAATAACTTACCCAAAGTTTTCCTTGATTTTTCTTTACTTTACTAAACTGATTTACTAAACCTCAAACTCTCCCAAAACTACGAGAAGCAGTAAAACGAAAATTTAAAGCAAAGAAAAAGCCAACTATTTTATAAAAAATAATTGGCTTTTTTAGCGATTTGGATAAATAAAATTAATTAGGAATAAGAATTAAATAAACTGCTACTTTTAAAACCATAACTAATTGATATTCAAGTAATTAAATTCGTAATTTTTAATTAGCTACGCTGATTATTTCATAATTCGTAATTGATCCTTAGTATCAACTACTTAGAATCTGCAAAACGCTTTTTCAATTCTCCTAAATGTTCTAGTGAAGAACGGATTAATTGCAATTGCTGACGAACGACTAATTTTGCTTCCATTGGTAATTCTTCTACTTTCAATACTTTTTCATAGTCTTCAATAGCTGCTTTTTCTCCTCGTTCACATTCTTCTACTACGGCAGTTACATCGTGTGTAGTAACCATTGCTTTGAGGTTTATCCAAATGCGATGCAATGTTCCTACTAGGCTTGAGCCTTTTTCTACTTCTCCATTTAATTTTGCAATTTCGGCTTTTATTTCGTGTCCAAACTCATAACGCTGTTGCACTGATTTTGTAAAAAAGTCTTTTAGTTCGTGATTTTCTACGTCTGTTACAGCTTCTTTATAGCCTTTTTCAGCATCGTAGTTTTTTTCAATGAGTTCGTTTAAAGCATCTACTGCTATTTTGTTTGATTCTTTGCTCATAATATCTTTAGTTTAAAAAATTTAAATAATAAAAAATGTATTTACTTCTTTACTAACTTTTGATACTCTAAATTGTTATGTTTTATTTAAAACTATCGCAATAAAAAAAGCAATTCTATTTCAAGTATTATTGAAATAAAATTGCTCTCAAAGTAATTTGCTTTGAATGAATAAGCAACTATTATTTAATTAGTCGTTATTCTATATTTTTATTCGTTTGACCCAATGTTAGTTGTAGCAACAACACTTAAGTCTGCTGCACTAAGGTGTACATTTACATATCCGTTATAACTCAATAACTGGTCATAACTTCTATCTACTGTAGATGTGCTTGATGAATTCACAACATTAGTAAGAGGAAATGCTATTGCACCACCACTACCTTTAACACCTTCGTGAATGTGTGCAGGATGAACTCCTCCAGCAGGAGCGCCAGTAAGAGCAATAGTTACGGTAGTACTTGTAGAATTTACTTCGGTAAAAGTAACTGTTCCACCTACTCCAGCAGCAACTGTTTCTAGTGTATAAGTTTTTGTTCTTATAGGATCTTCATCGTCATCATCACAACTTACAGCCATAAATGCGAATAGGATTAAGGCCATACTCCATAATGCTGTTTTCCAATAATTTTTCATAATAGGGTTTGTTTTAGTTAAAAAATAATTTGAAACTGAGCCATAGTAACAGGTTATTTCCTTGTTTTGTTTGAATCTATTTAAATAATTTGTTAATGATTATGAAACATTAGCCTAATTTTATCCACTTGCTAGTATACATTTTACTCTTTTGAGCTTCAATAAGGCATAAAAATGGAGCGTAAAGATAGTATTAGGTATTATTTGATTACTAGGCAAAAGGATAATAAATTCTCACTCAAGACAAATTCTAATTGTACAATACAAAGAATCAGAACAGGACAACAACACAAATATGACTCACTAATTAGTTTGAATTATTTATTGAAACAAGAATATCGTATATTTTTTCTATCTTCGAATACATAACTAAAATTGTCATTAAATTTCGCAATTATGAAAGAAAGAATAAAAACATACAATGAATTTTATAGATTTTATCTATCCGAACACAAAAACAAAACAAGCCGAATACTTCACTTTGTAGGAACATTTTTAGTTTTTATACTTATCGGAACTGCTATTTTTTCGGGTTGGGGATGGCAATGGATTTTTGTTCCTCTTGTAGGTTATGGTTTTGCTTGGGTCGGACACGCCTTTTTTGAGAAAAACAAACCTGCTACGTTTCAATATCCGTTTTGGAGTTTGATTTCTGATTTTAGACTATTTTTTGATATTGTTGCTGGTCGTCTTTCTTTTGATGGTTCAAAAGATAGTTTATATAAATAGATGCAAACAAAACTTTTAAACTGATAAAGCCTATTAGATTATTGCAATCTGACAGGCTTTTTTCTTACTTCTTATTTTCTCTCTTTCTAAAAAATAACTTACCCTCTTTATCTCTATCCAGCACAAAGAAATATTTTACTTTCTCAACCTCATAATAAGGAATAATATAACGTAGAGGAATATTATTTTTTGTTTTTATAGGAAAACTAACCATTTCATAGTCCTTATAAGAAAGAAGAAAATTAACTAAAACAACATTATTTTGCTCATTAATATCTAAATCAGAAATTGAGCTTTCTAAAACTGAGCTTAATTCTTCCATTTCTTTTACTGGATATTGATTCTGAAAATCATCGTTAGGATTATGGAAAGAAGCATAAAAAAAACTAGGACATAGAAAAATAAGTAGTATATATTTTTGAACCTGAGAAGTTTGTAGAGTAATAAAAAGACAAGAAAAATAATAAATAGGAGCCAAAATACGCACTTCTCGCCAAGCATACGCATCATAGAAGAAAATCAACATACTTATATTTACCACAATAACTAATAAACAAGCTATATCAATTCTACTTTTATTGCTAATAACTCTACTGAAAAAATAAATAGCTATAAAGATATAACTAAACTTAATTAAATTATAAATAGGATTCTCATTAAAAGAAAAATAAAAACGAATATTATCTAAAGCATGACCAAAAAAGGTGTGTAGAAAAGCATAAAAAGACCCTTTTTCTAAAACAACTAATAAGGAAGAAAAGAAATTAGGTGTAAATTCAACGAATAACTTATTGAAAACAAACGAAAGCGAAAAAAACAAAAGACTTATAAATATCCAAAAAATAAATTCTTTCTTATTTTTTGATAAAGGAATAAGAACAACTATCCAAAAAAGCCACGAAGGACGAAAAAGGCTTATCACAATCAGAAAAATCACAAAATTAATAATCGTTTTTGCTTTGTT
The DNA here is from genome assembly GCA_963761725.1 of uncultured Cytophagales bacterium. Classification (GTDB taxonomy): domain Bacteria; phylum Bacteroidota; class Bacteroidia; order Cytophagales; family Bernardetiaceae; genus Bernardetia. The sequence goes on from CAVXHP010000011.1 coordinate 5,659, forward strand.
TTTAGTAGGGTCTTCATATATTCTTACAACAAAAATACCACAACAGACTGCAAAAAATAGGTGTAAAACTTCTTGCATATACGTCTGTAAGAAGATAGGCAAAAACGAAAACGAGAGGATTAATAAGCTACAAAATATTTTATTTGTTAAAGTAAGCCGTTTTATTTTCTGAAAAAAGAGTAGCAAAATACTAAGCAAAACCACAATATAATTAGTAATTATCATAGTTAAATTAGACCAACCAAATAATTTGGCTATGCTTCCGTGAAAAACAGAATACATAAATCCGTGTGCCGCACCTCCACCAAGAATAGCTCCCTTTCCTCCAAAAGTAAAGGCTGCTTGAGTAGTTGTATTTATGTAGTAATTATATGAATTTACGTAATAAAAAAATTCATCAGATTCTATGGGTAAGTGCCTATCTGGCTGAATAAGCAGTGCTTTTGATAAATAAAATAGTACTACAAAAAGTAAAAAAAGACTAAAAATAAGTAAATGCTTGTTTTTTTTGATAACCTCTTTCATGTATTTTTCTTATAGAAGATTAATTGAATGGCTTATTTTAGTTAGGCTTTTTTTAGTTAGGCTTTTTTGATTTTTTTTGGAAAAATAATTTTTCTTCTTCATCTTTATCCAACACAAAGAAATATTCTGCTTTTTCAACCTCATAATAAGGAACAATGTAACGGATTGGAATATTATTTCTTGTCCTTACAGGAAAGCTAATTTCTTTACAGGAATAATCAGAAGGACTATAATTAACCAAAATAGTATTAGTTTTTTTATCAATATTTAAGTTAGAAAGCGAATCTTGTAAGATACTCCTAAGCCTTTCTACTTCGTGTACTGAATTTTTATTTTGAAGTTTTTCAAAAGGGTTATTGAAGGATACAAAGAAAAAACTAGGCAGTAAGAGAGCAAGTAATAAATACTTTTGAATATTTGTAGTATGTAAAGCAATAAAAATACAAGAGAAATAATAAATGGGAGCTAAACTACGTATCTCTCGCCATTGATAAGCATCATAGAATAAAATTAACATACTAATATTTAGTGTTAGAACTAGAAAGCATGCTAAATCAATTCTATTTTTCTTGAGAAGAAATCTAACAAAAAAGTAGATAATAATAAAGACATAACTAAATTTCATTAAATTATAAATAAAATCTGAATGCAAAGAACGGTATTGAAAAATATTGTGTCTTGCGTGAGAGGTAAACATATGTACAAGAGTGTGTAAAGACTCTGTTCTTAACAAAATAGTAAAATTAGTAAACCAATCAGGTACAGATTCAAAAAATAATTTAATGAAAACGAAACTAGTTGAAAAGGAAATTGTAGTCAAGATTATCCAAAAAGCAAATTCTTTCCTACTTTTAGATAGGGGAATAAGTACAACTATCCAGAAAAGCCACAAAGGTCGAAAAAGACTTATAAAGGCTAAAAAACAAATAAAACTTACAATTATTTTTACTTTACTTTCATTATTTTCCTCGTATATTTTAGCAACAAAAACACTACAACAAACCGCAAAGAACACATTTATAACCTCCTGCATATAGGTTTGTAAAAAAACAGGAAGAAACGGAAAAGAGAGAATTAATAGGCTGGCAAACACCTTGTTTATGATAGTGAAGCGTTTTATTTTTTGAACAAAAACAACTAGAATTGTAAGAAAAACCAGAACATAATTATTGATTATCATAGTCAGATTTGACCAACCAAATAATTTGGCTACACTTCCATGAAAAAAATAATACATAAAGCCATGTGCTGAACCTCCACCCACAATAGCACCCTTTCCTCCAAAAGTAAAAGCAGCCTGAGTAGTTGTATTTATGTAAAAATTATATGAATTTACATAATGCAAAAATTCATCAGACCACATGGGGAGATGCCTGTCTGGTTGAATGGATACTATTTTGATAAAATAAATTACTATTGTGAAAAATAGACAAAAACAAATAAAAATTAAGTGTTTGTTTTTTTTAATTAATTCTTTCATTCAAGATTCTTTACGACTAATGTATAATAACTCATATTTTCATTTCTAAATAGTATAAAAATTAATTTTGTTGAACCAAAACTACTCAATTCCTATTGTGTGTCATTCTTCTCAAGATTAACTTATTTCTCCGCCACAATTACAATATTCCAAGCCAAACGATTTAGTAAAGGAATTTTCAATAACACATTATCTACTGCTAAAAGAGGCTTAAACCACCAGCCAATTGTTTTTTCATTTTCTTTATAAATGCGTTTCCAATACCTGATCTTATTTGGATTGTATCTTTTTATAAAATAATAATACAAAAACAAAAGAAGCGTAGAAAGCCAAAATTCTTTATGATGGACGTTTGAAAAAGTAGCTTTGTATTTTTTTAGAATATCAAAACCCAACGGCATTTCATCAATTGTTCTGACTTCCATTGCCATTTTACGATATACATTGATTACAGGATTGTATTTTATTGGATCCCATGTATATAATTTTCCACCCTTTCTCAAAAATTGATGAATGTTTTCCAGCCAAATAGTATGTTCAGATTCTGGAACATGATGCATTAGATTTGCACAATAAACGACATCAAAATAATCTTTCTCAAAAATCATTTTTTCGGCAGGAGAAATAACTACATTGAGCTGCACATCATATCTAGCTGCTAATTCCTTTGCTAGTTCGCCCATTTGTGGAGAAATATCTGTGTAGGTAACTTCTGCCCCTTGCATAGCAAAATAAACTGAACTTTCACCCAAACCTGCACCTACATCAAGTATTTTTTTGCCTTTAAGATTTCCCATTTGCTCAATCATATACCGATTTTCAATGGCACAAAGTCCTTCAAAAAGTGCCACTACATCTATTTCTGCAAGGTCTTCAGAAGTTGCCCAGTCGTCGTGAAAATCAGCTTCTCGTTTGTGAAGTTCTTCATGACTTTCATGATTTTTTCCTTTATTCTCTAATTCTGTATTACTAATTGCCATAAAACAATTTTTTCTATATAAGTAAATAAATAACTATTCAAATTGCTACTTGAAATTTTATGCAAAAATACGGAATTATAATCAAAGTGTCTTTATAAAAATTTTTAGTGTTTTAGTATGATAAATTCATTGTCAAACCCTTGATTTTGAGAAAAAAATAGTAGCTTTGAGATAAAGTAGTTTATCAACAAAAATTAACACACAAATTTAATAATGGACAAAAACAACAAAAAAATCGCTTTAGTAACAGGCTCAACAGGAGGCATCGGAACAGCAATTTGCAAAAAATTACACGATGAAGGCTACACAGTTGTGGCACATTATCGCAACCGAGAAAAAGCCGAAGAATGGAACACAAAATTAAAAAACGATGGTTATGATTTGCCTTTGGTAATGGCTGACGTTTCTGATTTTGATGAGGTAGAAAAAATGTTTGAAGACATAAAAGCTAGAGTTGGGACAGTAGATATTTTGGTAAATAATGCAGGAATTACTCGTGATGGTTCGTTCAGAAAAATGTCTTTTGAGCAGTGGACTTCTGTAATTAATGCTGATTTGACAAGTGTTTTTAATTGTTGTCGTCATGCAATTAATCCAATGCTGGAAAATAATTTTGGCAGAATCATCAATGTTTCTTCTGTAAATGGTCAGCGTGGACAGTTTGGACAGGTCAATTATAGTGCAGCCAAAGCAGGTATGCATGGTTTTACGAAAAGTTTGGCAATGGAAACAGCCAAAAAAGGAATTACTATCAATACAGTTTCTCCTGGTTATGTCGCTACTGATATGGTAATGGCAGTTCCAGAAGATATTCGTAATCAGATTATTGCTGAAATTCCGATGGCAAGATTAGGAACACCAGAAGAAATTGCAGATATGATTGCTTATCTCGTTTCGGATAAAGCAGGTTTTGTAACAGGTGCAAACTTTGCTATCAATGGTGGTCAGCACGTTTATTAATCGGTTATGAATTGAATAAAAAGACTTCAAAGACTTATGTTTTTGAAGTCTTTCTTTGTTTTATGTTTATATCAAAGTTTGTAAAATAAACAAAAAACTTTTAACTTACTTTTATGTTATTTTTCATACTACTAGACATTTTTCAAATAAATAGGTCAGGTCTATTAGGACTAAAAATAGGAGAAATTAGGAGAAATGACTACAAACGGTCTGCTCTACGAGACTGACCTATATTGCAATTATTAAAAATGTCTAGTAGTATAGTTATTTTTACAAAACTAGCACTCTAAAGTAAAAACAAAACGTTATGATTATCAAAAATTTGTTAGAAATTGTCTTTTATAGTTCTTTGTTGGTAGTCAAAAAAATAGGCTCTACTATAGAAGAAAATTTACCTTTTTCTACTAAAAAAGAAAAGATAGATACCGTTCCTTTAAGAACCGTAAAAGCTACTCCAGAACCTACAAAGGCTAAAACTGAAAAAAATAAAAAAACTGAAAATAAGCAAGTAACCCAAAAAGAAAAAGGCTCGCAACAAAAGACAACAAAGGTCAAAATAAAAGGAAGTATAAAAAACGAAATAAAGGAAGTAGAAGCAAAAGAGTCAGTTTTGGAAAAGCAAGCAAATCCAAAAGACAACAAACCAGATTATTCTACAATGACCAAAAAAGAACTCTATGAAATAGCACAAGAAATAGACCTTGAAGGACGTTCAACAATGAAAAAATCTCAACTTTTGAAAGCACTACAACAAGCTAAAAAGTAAAAGTATGAGAGACTTCCCAGTCTGTTGTACAGGGAAATTAATAGCTCAAAATATCGTGCATTCTTACAATTCCTAAGCAATTATTATTTTCATCTACCACAGGAGCGACATAAATCTGTCTTTTTTTATTTTCCATTACACTCAATACTTCTGAAAGTCGCATGTAGGATTCAAAGAAATAGGATTTTTTGTCATTATTTCTTCTGCTTTTGCAGTTAAGGTGTCCGAATGAGTCAAGAAACGCCTTACGTCTCCATCTGTAATTATTCCTTCTAATTTATTATCTTGAGTATTATTTTCTATATTATTTCCTTCAATTGAACAGACACAAACAGCTCCCAAATTATATTTTGTCATTACAATTACTACCTCTTTAAGAGAATTTTGAGCCGTAACTATTGGCAGATTTTCTTTGCTGTGCATTACATCGGCAGCCGTAAGTAAAAGGTTACGTCCAAGCTGTCCAGCAGGATGAAAAACCGCAAAATCTGTTTCTTTAAAATTTCTTGCTTTTATCAAGGTAGCAGCCAGTGCATCCCCAATAACGAGCGAAACCGTCGTGCTACTCATGGGTGCAAGGTTTAGTGGACAAGCCTCACGCTCAACGGTTGCATCCAATACTACATCTAAGTTTTGAGCCAAACGAGTTTCTATATTACTAAAAATACCAATTGTTTTTGCACCTACTTTTTTGAGTGTGGGTAGCATCTTAATAAGCTCAATAGTAGTTCCGCTTTTAGAAAGCATAATTACGATATCGCCTTTTGAAACCATTCCCAAATCTCCATGAAGAGCTTCCGAAGCATTTAAGAAAACAGAAGGAGTTCCCGTACTGGCAAATGTAGCCGAAATTTTGTGAGCAATAATACCCGATTTCCCTACACCTGTAATTACTATTTTTCCTTTTGAATCTAAAATTAATTCAATAGCTTTTTCGAATGTAGTAGAAATTTGCTGCTTTGCCTTTTGAAGTGCGTCAATTTCTAAATCAAAAACTTCGTTGGCAGATTGTAGATAGTTTTTTTGTTCTGATTGCAATTTATTTATAACTAATTAGCGAGTGATTAATATGATTTTGATGATAAAATACAAGGTAACACAAATGAAATTACATAAAAAAATCTCTAAAGATGGTATTTTAAAACCATAAATGTATTTTTTTAGACGAAAAAAATTTATCCAATCTTAAAACCCATTAAAAGAATATCATCAATTTGCTCTTCATTTTTCATCCAATTTACGATTGTCTCATCTAAAACTTTGTGCTGCTCTTGCATTGGTTTTTGATGAATATCTTGTAATAATTCTTTTAGTTTTTTTATCATAAATTTTCTTCCTTCTGCTCCTCCAAACTGGTCTTGGTAGCCATCTGAAAACATATAGAAAATTTTAGGAGCATCTTCTTCATTCAAATCTATAAAATGTGTAGTAAAAGAATGATCTTTAAATTTTTCATTATCCTTTCCTCCTATCGGTTTTTTATCTCCTTTTATGACTTTTAATTCTCCATTCTGAATGTAGAGTAATGGATTTTTTGCTCCTGCAAACTCCAATGTATTTTTGTCTTTATCATACACACAAAGAGCCATATCCATTCCGTCCCTATTTTCGGTTTCTTTCTGTTTGAGTGTATTTTGTACGCCTGTATGAAGTTCATTGAGAATTTCATGAGGCACAGTAATTCCTCTAAGGTTTACAATTTCGTTTAATAAATCATTTCCGATAAGAGACATAAACGCTCCTGGAACACCGTGTCCTGTACAGTCAATCGCTGTCAGAATTACTCTGCTATCTTTTTGAGTTGTCCAATAAAAATCGCCACTTACAATATCACGAGGTCTAAATAAAACAAAACCATCTGTGTTTTTGCCAAAATTTGTAAAAACGTGTGCAGGAGGAACCAAAATAGCGTCTTGAATTCGCTGTGCATATCGAACACTATCCGTAACTTTTGTGTAAAGTTCATTTACCTCTTCACTTTTGTGAGCAATGGCATCACGCTGCATTTGTATCTCTTCGGTTTGTTGTTCTAATTCTACATTTTTGGATTCAATTTGGTCTTTTTGTTCTGCAAGTGCTTTATTTTTCTTCCTAGAATTAAGAAAAGCAAAACCAATAATAAGCAAGATTAGTAATGATAAAATGGCTGCAATAGAAAATACTCTTTGTTGTGCTTGCTTTTCAGCTTCTTTTATGTTGGCTTCTGCTTCTGATTCTGCTTGATTTTTCTCTGCTTCTGCTCGTTCTCTGGCTAAGGTTTGTTTGTCTAAATCGGCTTGTTGTTCTAATTTTTCTACTTCTCGTTTTCTATTTAGTTCTTTTTGTTGTAATTCTTCTACTTCTTGTTTTGCTTGTACGGCATTTAATTGTTGTTGAGCAATTAATAATTCTTGTTTTGTACGCTGTTTTTCTAATCCTTCTTTTTCTAATCTTTCAGTTTGTAATTCTTGTTTTTGTTGTAGTAATGCAAGCTCTTGATTTTGTTTTTCTAATGTTAATTCTTGTTCTTTTAATTGTGCAGTTTTGAGTTCTTCATCTACCATATAAAGCTGTAATTCTTTTTCAGTTCGTTCTATCAAAAACTGTTGTTGTAGAAGTTCTTGTTGCTTCGAACGTTCTTCTAAAAGCAATGAATCACGAATATTAAGGTGTTTTTCATATGATTTTAGTGCATCTTCATAATTATTATTTGCTTGATTGATTTGAGAAGCTGTCAGATGAATATCCTTTACAATTTCACGTTGATTATAATTCTGACCATATTTCAGAGCTAGTTCGTTGTATTCTCTAGCATTGTGATAATCTCCTAGTTGGTAATAAATGGCTGCCGTAATATTATAAAGCCTTGCTAATTCTCTAGGTTGATTTCTTGTTTCTACTAAATTTATAGATTCTTTCAAAAAACGCAAGGCATTATCATATTGTGCCAAATTTTGATATACAATAGCTGTATTTGTAAGTGTAATTGGGTCTTCTTCAAGTCCTAATTTACGCTCTATTTTCCTTGCTTGCTCAAAACTGGTAAGTGCCTTTGTGTAGTTTCCTAAAAATTTATAAACATAACCAATATTATTAAGTGTTGCTGCGACGGCTGATGAATCTCCAATTCTTCTATCTACTTCTAACACTTCTTGATTTGCTTCTAATGCGGTTTGATAGTCTTGATTGGCTTGATAAGCAGTTATTAACTGGCGAAGAGCTTGAATGGTAGCATACGGTTTTTGTTGTGGCTCATAGATTTGCTTTGCATTTTGGTAGGCAGCAATTGCTTGTGTATAATCTTTTTGAGCTAAATAAGATTCACCCAAACGCATCGAAACGGCAGCTTGAGAAGACGAATTTGCATCAATTACTTCTTGAGATTTGATAAAATATTCAATGGCTTTGTCATGCAAACCTCCATTTTGATAGATAATTCCAATTTCTGTATATACTTGAAAAAGTGCTTGTTTATCATTTTGTTTTTCTAATTTATTGACAGCTTGAAGATAATAACGCAGTGCAGTCGATAATTTTCGATTACTTTGTTCTATACGTGCAGATTTGAGTAGCTCTTCTATCGTTTGACTATTTTGAGCCAAAGCAGAAAGGCTAATTCCAAAAGCCAACAAGAGGATAAAACAAAAACGAATCATTCAATTAAAAATTACGAATAAAAATTACGAATTATGGATTACGAATTACAAATTAAAAACTACGAACTGAAATATAATTAAATGTATTACTATTTTTTTTTATTCTTACTTATTCTCTCCTCTCTAATTCCTATCTCCCAATTCCTAATTCCTAATTCCTATCTCCTAATCCCTATTTCCTATCTCCTAATCCCTATCTCCCAATCCCTAATTCCTATTTCCCCAATTACAATTTCACAATCATTACAGGAACTTTGCTTTGAAAACTCATTCCTTGCGAAACACTTCTATGAAAAAGACCTTCAAAAAATGAACGCTCTTTTGTAAGCATAACTAATAATTGAGCTGGTTTTATATCCAAAAAATTACTAATTCCTTCTTGAATACTCGCATTATAGATTATCTCAAAATTCATTTTTTTTTCTGGAATAGAAGAATAAATTTCTTGTAAAGATTTTAGTTGTAAATCAACCATTTTTTTTTCCTCTCCACTTGTAGAAATATGAAGGCAAGTAAGATGCGCTCCCAAAACTTCACAAAATAATAATAAGCAATCAATAATATCAGCATCTCCTTCGTCTAATGAAAGTGCAAAGACTACGTGATTAATAGTATCTTGAAGTTCAATTTCAGAAGGGACAATTAATATAGATGAAAGTGTTTGTTCTAAAGTCTGAGAAATGAGCCTTTCGAAAGGTATTCCTTCCCATTGTGAACGATCTTTTGCAGAAAGAATCAAAATATCAGCGTCGTGTTTTTGGATTATTTTGATGATATTTTCTTTCTCTCTTCCTTGCTGAATCGAAGTCTGAATTTTTAGATAATCTTCTGAATCTGTGTAATGCTCAAAATCATACTGACTTACAAAAACATGAAGTTGATTTTCCAAATCAGATAATAAATGAATCGGACTATTTTGAGGATAGGTATGATGAACAATTATCTTCGAACCAAATTCTTTTGCAAGCAAAGTTGCATACTGCAATGATTTTGCAGAAGATAAAGAAAAATTAGTTGGAACAAGAAGCGTTTTCATAATTAGTTTTTACAAAAATAGTAGTTCATTTTTCAAAACTCAATACATAATAATAGATAAATATATTAATTTTTATTTAATTTTTCCATCAAAATATCTCTTGCACAGTCTGTACTTATTATTTTCATCTGTGATTGAGAACGTTCTTCTTCCATTTTTAGAGGTGCAAATTCTGCTTCAGCTTCAAAAGCCACACAATCACAAATAGTAGAAATAGTAAGAGAATCTAGTTTTAATAATGATTCTTCTTTTCTGATTTCTGATTTACAGTTAGAGATAAATTCTTGTTTATAGATTTCATTCCATTTTCCTTTTTTTCCCAAACTATTGGTACAAGAAACTGACAAAATGAATAATGAGAAATGAACAAATAGTAATAGCGTTTTTTTCAAAATGGTATTTTCAATCTGTAATGATAGTATTATTTTATAAATGACTTGACCCAATTCATTAAATTTTTTCCAAAACAAAAATATGAAGATATAATCCTCCTGCTTCGGTTACATGTTCTTTCGTAATTTTATATTTTTTTATCATAAAGATGACTTCTCTAAAAATGCCTTGTCGCATAGTAAGCACAACTATTTTTCCATTTTTAGATAAAATCTTATCAGCCGAACTCAAAAATTGATCGTAGAGACCTCTCATATTTACTTGTTTGCCAGACTGAATCCCAAAAGGCAGATTACAGACAATCTTATCTATTCTACCATTCTCTAAGACGTAATCTTGAATTGTCTCGTCCAGATGACGAGCGTTTAATTCTTTTACTTTTACAAAATCAAAATTATTTAGTTTCAAATTTTCTTTTGTTCCCTCAACTGCTTTTTGATGCATATCGCCAGCCAAAATCTTAATTTTGTCTCCGAACATACTTGCAGCTTCCAAAACTATTGTTCCACCTCCACAGGTAGAATCTAAAAGCGAATCGCCTTCTTTTAATTTAGCCAAAGTAAGTAAATGATAAGCCAAAGTATGTTTTGTGGCTGCTCTATGATGAAAATTTCTTTCAATTCTGTTGTGTTTTCCTTGTCGATGTGCAAGGCTATCATCTGTGAGGAGGTAACCCAGAAAAACAAAATTGCCAATTATATCCACTCTCAAATTATACTCATACTCTGTTAAGTTTACAGGAGTTTGGTAACGCAAAATTATGGTATGTGCAACATGTTTTGCTACTTCTATAGAAGTAAAATCGTGTGTTCCGTACCGCTCACAACTTGCACGAAAAGATTTTGCCGTTTTCAGTTCTGGCAAATCTATTTCCATTACCTTTTCTTTTAGGTTTTCTAAAGTAGAGTTTTCTAAATAAAAAGTCCCTTTTAGTTCAATAATAGAATGAATACTTCGAAGAGAAAGCAGTTGGTCAAGAATAGAATTATTTTTTTCTTCATCAAAAACAGGAATAATAAAAGAAACACGATGAGAAAAATTTTCGAATTGTTTGATTTCTATCGCTTCCGATATTTTTAATTGTATTTCTTCTATGACCAAATCTTCTAAATTATAATCACAGGTTACTATATATTTTTTCAATTGATATTTTACTTATTATAATGATACTTTAGAAATTATCAGCTAGATTGAATGCACAAAAATAGAATAAAGTTTGTTAAGCTAACTTATAAAGTTCAAATTCTTACCTTTTTTATGACTTTGTTTTGATTTATATCTGACTATTCATGTACTTTTGTAGTATAATTTTCAAACCCTAACGGTCTTTGAAGCCCCTTAAGGTTTATACATACTATCTTATATGATTAAAAAAATAGATAAATTAGTAGCTCATTCTTTTCTTGGACTTTTTTTTCTCACTTTTTCAGTAGTTTTATTTATTCTACTGATGGTCTTTATGTCCAAATATTTTGAAGATTTGGTAGGTAAAGGACTGGGAGCAGAAGTTTTTGCGGAGTTATTTCTTTATTTCTCCCTTACACTTGTACCACAAGCATTACCGTTGGCTATTCTTTTGGCTTCCCTAATGGCTTTTGGAAATATGGGTGAACACAACGAACTGACAGCCGTAAAAGGATGTGGGATTTCGCTTATCAGAATACTTATGCCTGTTGGTATTTTTGCGATTGTAATGACGGGAGTAGCTTATGTTTTTAATGATAGAATTGTTCCAGAAGTAAATCTAAAAGCCTATAGATTGCTCTATGATGTAAGACAAAAAGAGCCTACTTTAGATTTTCCAGAAGGTTCTTTTTACAATGGATTACCTGGTTGGAGTATCAGAATTGGAGAAAAGGTAAAGGGAACCGATAGCTTAAAAGACTTAATTATTTATGACCATACAAATGCACGAGGAAATACCGATGTTATTATTGCTGACAAAGGTTTGATGATAAACAGAGAAGGTGAGCAAATTTTGGAGTTTCATTTGGAAAATGGGTATCGCTATTCCGAACAGCTTAATAACAATGCAGGGAAAGATAAAAATGCTTTTGTAAGAGATAATTTCGAACAGGCTACCTTTAATTTTGATTTATCTTTCTTATCCATGAGTGAAACGTCAGAAGAATTGTTTGCTCAAAATCAATATATGATGACCGTTGAGCAGTTAGGAGCAGAGGCTGATTCTCTTATGAATGATGCCAAAGAAGTAGAAGAAGAAAATGCAAGCCGCTCAAGAAGTTATTTTGATTATACCTTTTATGTGGATTTCGAACGGGAAAGAGAAATACAAAGAATAGAGCAAGAAAAAGCAGATTCGTTGAATAAAAAACCCTTGCAAAATGACTCTTCTGCTTTTGGTAATAATGATATTATTCAAGAAAATCAAAATCCAAGTTTAGTTGTAGATTCACTCCAAATAAAAACAATTGATTCTATACGAAATATCAATAATAATTTATCAGATGTAGCTGATAGTTTGGATAATAGAGAAACAGTTGTATCTCAAAACAATCAACTTCCAAATAATGCTAGTTCAGAATACATGCAGAATAACATATATGGAGGACAGACTGCGGAAGGAGGAACAGAAGCAATTTATAATAGTACGCTTATTCCAAACGCTTTAGATGGATTAGATAGCATAGATTGGAAAAATGTATCTGATACAATTACGGTAGCTAATCAAAATTTCTCTACTAAAAGTATGGAAATTGTAATGGATAGAGCTTTGACTAAGGTTCGGAATATGCGTTCATTTGTTGTTACAAATGGAGAACGAATGAAGCGTTTTGAGTACGATTCAAGAAGAGCTTTACTAGAAAAAAACAAACGTCTCTCACTTGCCGTAGCTTGTTTCTTTATGTTTTTGATAGGTGCTCCACTCGGTGCAATTATCAAGAAAGGTGGTTTAGGAGTTCCTGTTTTGATTTCAATTGTATTTTTTATCTTGTTTTATATCATGACTATTACAGGAGATAAATGGGCTAGAGAACAAGTCATTTCTATTTTTGTAGGTTCTTGGGCTGCAAATATTCTTCTTTTTGTCTTTGGAGTTGTGTTTTTATTGCAAGCTAGAGCAGATTCTAGGCTTTTTGAAATAGACGCTTATATTGTCTTTTTTGGGAAAATAAAACGTTTTTTTATGAAAGAGAAAAAGGCATAGATTTCTGGTTTTGTATTTTCTGGCAAACTGCAAAAAAGAATGTTGCTTTGAGATAAAATTATTTAGAAAGCTCTATTTATATTTTGTATATTAACGTGAACTCGGGATTGTTACTTAGAGCATTTGTGGTTTTTCCCATTATCAACGTCTATTTTTTTTAAAAAATAGACGATTGCTAAGGGAGACAGGTGTTTTTTTTCATTCTACCTTAGCAATCGTCTGTTATCGAAGATAACTGACGTTGATAATGGTGAAAAAAACGCAAAATAGCTAAGAATAAGTAGTAGTTTAATCCCGAGTTCACGTTATATTAATAAAATATGAACAAAACATACTCGCCATTGTCGGTGTCTCACCGATGATTTTACCATCACCACAAAAATTGTCAGACAATCAAATTAGCTTCACATCAAATTGCTACATTTAAATGACGTATCAATTTGATACGTTTAAATGACATAGAGGCTTGATTTATCAAGCCAAAAAGTACTACACAACCTATTTTGTATATTAATGAAATATGAACAAAGCATAATATCTAGTATATTTGTGCTTTCTATTATTATCTTATTTGCCTCTACATATACATGAAGACACTGCGTAGCTTTTTTTTGATTGTCAATTACAAGACACTCATTGTTTCATTTCTTTCGATTATTTCTACTTATTATTGCCACAAAACGGGTTTGGTTGCTAATTTTCCTCTTACGCTGGTAAGTTTAGCAATTGTTTTTCCTATTGTATTTTCCATAAATAGTGCTTACAGAAGAAGAGAGAAAGCACTAGAACAATACGCAATTGTGAAAGGTCATTTGATAGCACTTTTTTATGCTTCTAGGGATTGGGTAAATTATTCTCCAAATCCGTACCCACAAAAGTTTGCAAATCAATTTGAAAAGAATTTGAAAGCTATTAAGAAATTATTAATGCAAGAAGAAAATATTTCTTTTGAACAAGACAAACTGGTTTATATAGAATTTGATAATCTCTCAAAACTTGTTCAAGAGCTTAGAGAAGTAGGACTTAATTCTTCCGAAATTTCTCGTGCCAATCAGTATTTAAGCAAAGCAATTATAGCCTTCGAAACGATGCGAAATATTGCCTATTATCGCACTCCTATCACATTAAAAGCATATAGTAAGGTTTTTATTTATTCTTTTCCTATTATCTATGGACCTTATTTTGCCTATACTTTTTCCGAATATGAAACTCATCTGGCGTACATAATGCCTGTTTTGTATTGTTTTATTTTGGTAAGTCTTACTAATATTCAAGAATTTTTGGAGCATCCTTATGATGAAGTAGGAGAAGATGATATTCATTTAGATACAAGAGAGATTACAGAAATCCTAAATCCATAGTGTATAAAACCTATTTATCAGTAGAGATAATCATAGTTTTTCTGCTCACACACGATTTTTCTTAAATTTTGCATAATTTTAACTCAAATTGAATATCTTTGATTCAAAATTTGCCTTATTTGTAGATAATTTTACTAAAATTAATACAAAAATAGCAGTCTATTTATTTTTTTCAAATTGCACTAGAAACATAAAAAAAATGCAAGAACAAAACTATTCACTTACTCAAATCCCAGAACGTCCTTCCAAACCACGTCAATCAGGACTCACTATGGTAATGGACAAAGGATTGAGTGTCAGAGAAGTAGAAGACCTTATCAGCGTATCAGGTAATTATATAGATATTGTAAAGCTAGGTTGGGCTACTTCTTATGTTATTCAGAATTTACAAGAAAAATTAGATGTTTATAAAGAAGCTGGTATTCCTACTTACTTTGGTGGGACACTTTTTGAGGCTTTTTTGGTCAGAAATCAAGTAGATGAATATCAAAAGATATTGGACAAATATGACATGAAGTATGCTGAAATTTCAGATGGTTCATTAGATTTAGAACACGAAGAAAAATGCAAACTCATTGAGCGTTTTTCGAAGCAAGTAACCGTTCTTTCAGAAGTAGGCTCAAAAGATGCCGAAAAAATAATTGCTCCTTATCAATGGATTCAACTTATGCAAGCCGAACTAGAAGCAGGAGCTTGGAAAGTAATTGGAGAAGCAAGAGAAGGTGGAAATGTAGGACTTTTCCGTTCGACAGGCGAAGTTCGTTCAGGACTTGTACAAGAAATTTTGACCAAAATTCCTGCTGATAAAATAATTTGGGAAGCTCCTCAAAAAGCACAACAAGTTTATTTTATAAAACTCATCGGTGCAAATGTAAATGTCGGAAATATTGCTCCCAATGAAGTTATTCCTTTAGAAACAATCCGCTTAGGACTTCGTGGAGATACGTTTGATTTCTTTTTGAATAAGAAATAAGTTTTTTTCTTTTGTGAATCGTCAAAAATCCTTTTCTATTTTGAGAAGGATTTTTTTTGTTTCACTAGATTAATCACATCAAAAAAAGAAGGTTTTACTTAAATATTAATTCAAAGATATTCTAGCTACAGAGTAGCGTAACCTTGGTAGAACACCCGATTTAGATTGTTTTAAAGCTACAGAGTAGCGTAACATTGAAATTTGCAAAGTTTAGAATGAAAATGGCGAGGTTTCGCTACTCTGTAGCTCTGAACTTCATGTTTTTCTAAAAATAACTACAAAGGTTACGCTGCGATGCAGCTAAAAATTAAAAAGTATATTAAATCAATATGAGTGTCATTAATCCAATTCAAAATAGTGGTTTGTTAGCTACAGAGTAGCATAACCTTTGTAGCAAAAAATATAAAATTAACTATACTACTAGACATTTTTTAAATAGGTCAGTCCCAAAGGGCAGACCGTTTACTGAAAAAGAGAAAGATGTCCCTAAACGGTCTGCTCTAGCGAGACTGACCTATATAGAAATCTATCAACAAGTTATAGTGTGTTTTTCATGTATCGGTCTGACCTTGATTAAGCCAACTCCTCTTTTTTTCCAAAAACTGACTTTTGGAAATGCTATTTTTTTTTATTCTTAGACTAAAGTCTAAGTTACATTTTTCTCACGCTAAAGCGTAAGGAATAAGAATTAAATAAACTGCTACTTTTAAAACCATAACTAATTGATATTCAAGTAATTAAATTCGTAATTAGCTTCGCTGCTTTGGCAGGTCGTAATTTTTAATTAGCTACGCTGATTATTTCATAATTCGTAATTGATCCTAAGCTACATTCAATCTAACAAAATTAGCAATGCAACTTGTTTTTCTAGTTTAATTTGCTATTTTTGTAAAGTACTATCTCTGACAAACTATTGGAACAACCTACTCAAAATAATAGCGTTTCACAACCAGAAACTATTCCTAATTCTACCTCTGATTCTACTCAAACTACTAAAAAGGCAAATCAAAAAACTGTTTTTGATACCAAAATAGAGTTTTTGAAAGGCGTAGGTGGACTTCGTGCCGAAGTTTTACAGAAGGAACTCAATATTCGTACTTTTGGAGATTTGCTCATGCACCTTCCTTTTCGTTATGAAGACCGAACGCAGTTTCAACAGATAAGTCTTATTTCAGAAGAAGATGCAGCCGTTCAGTTAAAGGGACGATTAAGAAATATAAATCTTTGGGGAGAAGGAAAAAAGAAACGTCTTGAAGCAACTTTAGAAGACCAATCTGGAGAAATAAAATTGGTTTGGTTTCGGGGTGCTGGTTGGGTTGCCAAAAAATTAAAGGAAGGAAATGAATATATCGTTTATGGTCGTCCAAGTCTGTATGGAAGGAATTTTAGTATTGCACACCCAGAAATTGAATTGCATATTCCATTAGAAAAAGAAAAAAGTTATTTTCAGCCTGTTTATCACACCAGTGAAAAAATGAAGGCAAAAGGTTTGGATAGTAGAGGAATTTCGAACCTTATGCAAACGCTTATTCGTCAAGTTCATAAAGAAATTGAGGAAACATTATCGCCTTCCATCATAGAAAAACAAGATTTATTAGACAGAAGAAGAGCCATTGTTCATATTCATTTTCCGAAAAATATAGAATGGCTAGAACTTGCCAGAAAACGACTAAAATTTGAAGAATTATTTTTTATTCAACTTCAACTTTTACAATTAAAACTCGTCAGAACAGACAAAAACCAAGGTTTAATTTTTGAAAAAACACCAACGCTGACCAAATTTTATAAAGAACATTTGCCTTTTGACCTCACAAACGCACAAAAAAGAGTAGTCAAAGAAATTCATGATGATTTACAATCGGGAAGTCAAATGAACCGACTTTTACAAGGAGATGTGGGAAGTGGAAAAACGATTGTTTCCTTTTTGATTATGCTAATGGGAATTGATTATGAGGCTCAAAGCTGTCTTAATGGCTCCTACCGAAATTTTGGCTCAACAGCATTATGCAGGTCTAAAGGAATTTTGTGATTCTTTAGGACTTCGAATTGATATTCTGACTGGCTCAACACGCACAAAAGCAAGGCGTGAAATGTTAGAGGATTTGAAGGAAGGCAAAATTCATATTATTGTCGGAACGCACGCACTTCTGGAAGATAGAGTTCAATTTCAGAAATTAGGAATTTGTGTAATTGATGAACAGCACCGTTTTGGAGTGGCACAGAGAGCGAAATTATGGCAAAAAAATGAAGGTTTTTTTCCTCATGTTTTGGTCATGACGGCAACGCCAATTCCAAGAACTTTAGCCATGACTTTGTATGGAGATTTAGATGTTTCGATAATTGATGAACTTCCAGCAGGACGAAAACCTATCAAAACAGTTCATAAATTTGATGCTCATCGTTTGCGTGTCTTTGGTTTTATGCAAAGTCAGATTGATTTGGGAAGACAAATTTATATGGTTTATCCATTTATTGAGGAATCAGAAACATTGGATTACAAAAACTTGGAAGATGGATATGAAAGCGTAACAAGAGCCTTCCCAAAAGTTCCGATTAGTATTCTTCATGGAAAAATGAAACCAGAAGATAAGGATTTTGAAATGCAGCGTTTTGCAAAAGGAGAAACCAAAATTTTGGTTGCCACAACCGTTATTGAAGTTGGGGTAAATGTTCCGAATGCTTCGGTTATGGTTATCGAAAATTCAGAACGTTTTGGTCTTTCGCAGCTTCATCAGCTTCGTGGACGTGTCGGGCGGGGTGGAGAGCAGTCGTATTGTATCCTGATGAGTGGTTACAAATTGAGTAAAGAAGGCAAAAAGCGTCTTGAGGTAATGGTCAGTACAATTAATGGTTTTGAGATTGCCGATGAAGATTTGAAACTTCGTGGTGCTGGAGATATTGCAGGAACACAACAAAGCGGTGCAGTAGATTTGCGTATTGCAGACCTTGCAAGAGATGGCGAAATACTAAAAGTAGCTAGAGAAGTAGCACAAGAAGTACTTAAAGAAGACCCAAAATTAGAAAAAGAAGAAAATCAGCCATTAGTAATTATGTTAGAAAATATCCAAAAAGAACAAACCATTAATTGGAGTAGAATTTCTTAATTATTGGAATTTGGAGAATGGAAATTAGGAACGAGAGAATAAGGGATAGGAATAAAAACGGTTTTTTATGGCTTCTTTATAGGTCAGACTTCCCAGTCTGACAAAAAATAGATTTTCTAATAGACTATACTAATTAAAAACTGGCTTTAAAAAAGTCAGCTAAGTAATTTAAACGTAGAAATTTGATTTATCAAATTGACTGCGTCGTCTTTCAGTTCCAAAACCAATTTTTATTGAGTATAAAAAGTCTATTATACTTTTTTTATACCAAAATTATATTTTATCTATATTTACAAAACTAATAGTTTGAAAAGAGTACCATCTTTACAATCAGTAGTTTAAACCTATAAGGTTTTCAAAACCTTATAGGTTTGAGTATAACTCCCAACTAAAAATAACATTCACTCATTTACTGATTACTGGTAATTGATAACTGATAACTGAAAATGTCTGTACAACTCGTCCGTAATTATCAAAGAGAACTTAGCAAAATGAAAGATTTGGGTGCTAGAAACGAAATGGCTCTCAAACGTCCGTTTTCAAATCTTTTGTATGCTTTATGTCAGACCAAAAATCTGACTTTGGTAGAAGAAATTAGTATCAAAAATCCAGAAGGAAAAACAATCCGTCCTGATGGAATTGTGAAAGGTGTAAACCGTTTGGATTGGGGATATTGGGAAGCAAAAGACGAAGTTGATGATATAGAAGAAGAAATAAAAAAGAAATTTGCAGCAGGTTATCCCAACGATAATATTATTTTTGAAGATACCAATCAAGCCATTTTATACCAAAATGGAAAACGTGTCGCTACGGCAGATATGCAAGATGAAGGCGTAAATTTGTATGCACTTTTGCAGCAATTTGTTAGTTTTGAAAGACCAGAATATACCGAATTTAGACAAGCCTTAGAAGATTTCAAAGTTGATATTCCTCCCATTATTAAGGAACTGCGTAGTTTGATGGATGAGGAAGCCAAAGAAAATAAGGAATTTGTAAAAGCAAAAATGAAATTTTTGAAGATTTGTCAGGATAGTATCAACCCAGATATTACGCCAAAAGATATACGTGAAATGCTCGTGCAGCACATTCTGACACAAGATATTTTTAATACCATTTTTGACGAAGCTGATTTTCATAGGTCAAATAATATCGCTTCCGAATTGGAAAATGTCTTGAAAACCTTTTTTACAAAGAATATCAAGAAGAATTTTTATCCAAAAATCCGTAATTATTACCAAGTCATCAAAACGGTTGCTGCACGAATAGACGATGTAAGAGAAAAACAAACCTTTTTGAAGGTCATTTATGAAGATTTTTATAAAGCCTACAATCCGAAAGGGGCTGACCGTTTGGGAATTGTCTATACACCCAACGAAATTGTGCGTTTTATGATTGAGAGTACAGACCATCTTTTGTACGAGCATTTTGGAAAGGAACTGTTGAGCGAAGGCGTAGAAATTCTTGACCCTGCAACAGGAACAGGTACATTTATTACGGATTTGATAGATTATTTTCCTTCTTCAAAAAAGGAACAGATTAGACACAAATACCAAAACGAACTGCACGCCAACGAAGTCAGTATTTTGCCGTATTATATTGCCAATCTAAATATTGAATATGCCTACCAACAAAAAACAGGAGAGTACAAAGAATTTGAAAATCTTGTTTTTGTAGATACGCTGGATAATATGGGTTTTGGCTTTGCAGGAAAACAAACAGGACTTTTTACGAGCCTTTCGGCTGAAAACTTAGACCGTATCAAGAGGCAAAACGAACGGAAAATATCAGTTATTATTGGAAATCCTCCCTACAATGCCAACCAACAAAACGAAAATGATAATAATAAAAATAGAGAATATCCAGAAATTGATAAGCGAATAAAAGATACGTATATAAAAGAAAGTACGGCTCAGAAAACAAAGCAATACGATATGTACAAGCGTTTTATCCGTTGGGCTTCTGATAGATTAGGCGAAAGTGGGATTTTGGCTTTTGTAGTAAACCGTTCTTTTATTGATAAAAAACAAGACGACGGTTTTAGAAAATCCATTCAAAAAGAATTTGATTATTGTTATATTACCGATTTGGGAGGAGATTTGAGAAGTCAAGGAACAGATGCTTTGGATAATGTTTTTGGAATTATGGTCGGTGTGGCTGTGATTTTTTTGGTTCGGAAAAAGTAAAATTAATCTTTAAATAAAGAACTATGAGATATTACATTTGGTGCGATGAATCTGTAACAAAAGGAAAGTTATTTTCTGATTTTTATGGTGGAATATTAGTAAATGATGATGATTTTCAAGAAGTCAAAGACAGTTTAGAAACTAAAAAGCAATCTTTAACAAAAATAGGAAGTGAACTAAAATGGACACGTATAAACGACCATCAAATGGACTCCTACTTAGAAATGATTGATTTACTTTTTCGAACACATTCGAAATGAAAAAATAAAAATTCGCCTTATGTTTACTCAAAATTCTAATCAACATCACAATTATTCGGAATATCAAAGTATTCATAAATACCATTTGTTATATTATCAATTCATTAAACACGCTTTTGGATTAAAGTTTTTAGATGCAAAAGAAGAAAACTTTTTAGAATTATTTTTTGATAAAATTCCTGAAAGTGAGGCAAAAAACGAGCTGTTTATGAATAATATTTTTTCACTTCAACGTCTTAAAGAATTTCAAAAGGCAAATATAATTATTCAAGCTGATGGAATTTCTGAAGTAGATTCTAAGAAACATGTTTTGTTACAATGTTTAGACATTGTTTTGGGAGCAATGGCATTTAGATTAAACAAGGGACATTTATTGATTGAAGAGGGAAAAAAACGAAGAGGAAGAAGAACCATCGCAAAAGAAAAAGTGTATAAACACATTCTTACTCATATTAGAGCTATTTATCCAAATTTTAATATTGGAATAAGTACAGGATTAAAAGACGATAAAGAAAATCTATGGAAACATAGTTATCGACATTGGCTTTTCCTTCCTACCCAATGGGAAAAAACAAATACAGAAAAATAAAAAAAGCCCCCGAAAATTCCTACATCTACCACCCACGTGCAACGTAGGGCTTCGGAATAATCAAAGGCGTTTTTTTCTTATCTTAAAAATAAAGTTAGCACTTCATCACTCTAAGAATGTTTCCATTTACTCCATCGGATGAAGATTTCAAGTGCGACCCACTAACTTTATTTAATTGCTAATGCAATACCATTTCATACGAATTGGTATTAACTTATACGCAAAAATCACTCATTAAGTTCGGATTTGCAAATTTATTTTAAAATTTAATAAAAATTATTTTCACTAAAAAAAGTATAATACAACTAAAAATAGGGTAGTTTTGTGGAAAATTGAAAATTTATTTTGTAATTTATTAAAATTTATTTTCAGTCTTCTTACAAAAAAAACTCAAATGAAAAAAGCCAAAATATTCTATTACAACTTTCCGACTTTCAAAAACAAAGACGAAAAACTAGCGAAAGTCAAACAAACTAAGTTTGCAAACATTCCCTTCAAACTCATAGAACCCGATAAAAATGCAAATTGGATAAACCAAACCGATAATGATTTTGATACTTTATTACCTCTTTGTAGTAAAGATGTGAAATTGGGTAGAAGTGAAGAAGCTGTTTTTCAGTTGTATTCTTATGGTGTTTCTACAAATAGAGATGAATGGGTTTATGATTTTGATAAAGAAAATTTGATAGAAAAAATGAAGTTTTTTTATGAAGAATATAATAGTGAAGTAGATAGATGAATAAAATGGAAGAAGAAAAATAACTATAAAGACATCAAGAAAGACTCAAATCCAGTAGTTGATAAGTTTCTGCATGAAAAATTTTATAAAATGGAGTAGCAGATTGAAAAGAGATAAATTGAGAAAAGAGAAAAAAGACCAATTTAATATTGATGATTTAAAAATATTTTTGAATCGTCATTTGTAAAAAAATACCTTTGTTATGGTTATACACCTATTGACATAAAGGAGAATTTTTAAAATTGCTAGATAATGAAAATAAATTTATTGGATATTCACAAGGTGGAAGATTAGATTTTTCGCCACTTTCTTTACGAACTATTCCCAACTTAGCATTTTATCAGCTGATTATACTCAATAGTTACCTCTCTACCGTTACACAAAAGAAGGCAAACGCATAGACAATATCACTCAATGGGCATTAAATGAATTTCGTAGTCATTATGATAATAAAAAAATCACTCGTGAAGATATTTTTCATTATGTGTATGGCGTTTTGCACAATCCAGCATATCGTAAAAAATATGAATTGAATCTAAAAAGGGAGTTTCCACGCATTCCATTTTATGAAGATTTTTGGTTTTGGTCAGAAAAAGGAAAGGAATTAATGGAATTGCATCTTGATTATGAAAAGGTAGAAAAATATGATTTGCAGCGAGAAGAACATGTCTTGAAAAGTAGTAGTTTGAATAAAGCCAAACTAAAAGCTGATAAAACTAAAAATGAGATTATTTTAGACGAACAAACAACATTAAAAAACATTCCTGCTGCTGCTTGGGACTATAAATTAGGCAATCGTTCGGCTTTAGAGTGGATTCTTGACCAGTACAAAGAAAAGAAACCGAGAGATGAAACGATTAGAGAAAAATTTAATACCTATAAATTTGAAGAGTATAAAGAAGAGGTTATTGAACTTTTGCAGCGTGTTTGTACTGTGAGTGTAAAGACGATGGAGATTGTGGGGGAAATGGAATCCCGATAGATACACACCATCCGTATTTATACGCTAGATACGCACCGTCACGCATATAAAATGTATGACGTAGAATCGCACCGTTGTGCGTATTATTATTGCGTATTAATTGTGATATATTTTTAATAATGAGACGCACGACGGTGCGTCTGTACATTTTTGAATTAAATTATGGCAAAATATAAAGGAAAATATCGTTCAGAATCGCATCGTTTGCAAGGTTGGGATTATAGCCGTGAAGCGATTTATTTTATTACGTTTTGTGTGCAAGATTTTGAATGTTTGTTTGGCGATGTTATCGTAGATGTGCACCGTCGTGCGTATCCTAAAAATAATGAGATTCAAAATAATGTAGATACACACCGTCGTGTGTCTGAAAAAGAGACGCACGATGGTGCGTCTGTACGGGTATATGATGAATCTGCACGGATGAATTTGAATCAATTTGGGCAAATTGTGGAAGATGAAATCCAAAAATCAATAGAAATACGTAAAAATTGGATATTTCATGAATGGGTCGTAATGCCTAATCATGTGCATATGCTGATAGAAATTGAATTGAATGATAATAATATCGTAGATACGCACAGTCGTGCGTATCAAAATAATAATGAAATTCACAATAATACGATTCACGACGGTAAATCGCTACATCGCCAACCCAATTCTATTTCTTCATTTATTGGGATTTTCAAAACCGTCGTAACAAAACAAATAAATGAATTACGCAATACAAAAGGAGAGCGTATTTGGCAACGCAATTATCATGACCACATTGTCAGAAACTATGCTTCTTTTGAAAAAATAGGTAATTATATCGAACAGAATCCTCAACGTTGGTATGAAGATAGGTTTAATCCTATCAAGCCGAATCTTACAAAAAAATAAAGAAGTGATTGAGCTTTTGCAACGTGTTTGTACGGTAAGTGTCAAGACGATGAAAATTGTTGAAGAAATGGGTGAATAAATAGCGGTTTTTCGGCATAAAGTTAAATCATTTTTTTTATTGAAAAATATAATTTTTCAATTATCTTTGTAATATTTCCTTCTAAATTCATTTTTTAGCCTTACCATCTTTTATTTTATGACTAAATTTTTTACTAATAAATGGATTCCAATTGTTGAATATGTTAATGAGAAAAATTATCTCAATGAAGTACAAAAACAAGTAGATACGATTTCAGATAAGTTTGTAGCATTGTTCTTTTTATTAGGAGTTTGCCTTGCACCTATTTATAATACGTGGGTTCTTACTTGGATTACGATGGGTTGTACTTGCATGTTGTATCTAATTATTCGTTTGGTTTTAGAAGAAGGGAGACTTTCCAGAACATTTATTGCAATAGTTTATACTATTTTTATGCTGCAATTTATAGGTCAGCTTCATGGAATGGCAGAAATGCACTTTTTTTATTTCATTAATGCAGCACTTCTTATTATCTATCAAGATTGGCGTATGCAGGTTGTATATTGTGTTTTAGCTATCGGGCATCACAGTACATTTGCTTTCTTACAATGGAAATATGGAGAAGATTTGAGCAGCTATTTTATTGGTTATGCAGATATTACTTTTTTTAGACTATTTTTTCATTTTGGATTAGCTCTTCTCATGTCTTTTATTTGTGGTCTTTGGGCATATTTAATTCAGAAAATGTATATTACTATCACTTCGAAACATCAAAAAAACGAAAGCATTTAGTACTAGTGAAATTTTTGATGATAAGTAGAAATAAGAAATCTAGTAGTTCAAAAGATTGCAAATCCTAAAATAAAATTCTATCTTTGCATTCTTGTTTTCTTGCTAAAGAAAAACAAGCTCTATTTTATTTTATCTTAGAGAATTATTTTATTTCAGACCTCTCAAACTTTGTATAAGTTATGGCAACTCGTATTAGACTTGCAAGAAGAGGTGCAAAAAAGCTGCACGTTTCGAAATCGTAATTGCAGACTCTAAAGCGCCACGTGATGGTAAATTCATCGAAAAAATTGGTACTTATAATCCACAAACTGTTCCTGCTTCAATCGTTATTGATGACGAAAAAGCAATGAAATGGCTTATGGTAGGAGCTCAACCTTCTGAAACAGTCAGAAGAATGTTACACTATAAAGGCTTAATGTTCCGTAAGCACCTTCAATTAGGTGTAAACAAAGGAGCAATCACTCAAGAGTCTGCCGACGAAAAAATGGCAGCTTGGAGAGAAGCTAAAGACCAAAAAATTGAAACTCGTATTTCTAAACTTTCTGGTGATAAGCAACAAGCTGCTAAAGACCGTATGGCTGCTGAAGCTAAGGTAAAAGAAGCTCGTACAGAAGCTATTCGCAAGAAACAAGAAGATGCTACCAAAGCAAATGAACCTGCTCCAGAAGCAAGTGAAGAAGCTCCAGAAGCAAGTGAAGAAGCTCCAGAAGCATCAGCAGAAGAAACAACAGAAAACGCAGGATAATAATTATGAAATGTGTATTCAGCGTTAGCTAATTACGGATTAGTAACTATTTAATTCTTCTTCTTAGTTATTGATATAGGTAAATGATTTTTATCAAATCTATATTTTTATAAAAGATACTTCTAACTCTTTTTTATTTTTATTCTATTTTTTTAGAAGAGAAATAAAAAAGAGTTTTTTTATACAAAAAAACTAAGAAATAAAATCAACAAATAAAATTCCCTAATCTCAAAATATTTGTTTAACTTTTCAGAAACAAAACTGATTGTCTGACAATTTTTGTGATGGTAAAATCGTCGGTGAGACACCGACAACGACGAGGTGTTTATGACTCTTTTTTTTGCCGTTGTTGGTGTCTCACCAACGACTGCCTCAAAAATTGTTAGACAACCACAAAACTAACTTAAATACTATTCGTTTAGTATAAAAGACCAATAACACGCTAGTATAAAAGACCAAATAACACACTAACAAAACTATCCCATTTCTAATTATAAAATAATGGACACAAACACACCTATAGTAGAAGAAAATAAGGAAGAAAAAGATAAAATTCAATCTCCCAAAAAATTCAGAAAAACAAATAAAAGACGCTCTGAAAAACCAGAAATGTCGTGGTTGAATCAAGTAAAAGGCATTAAACTTATCCGAAAAGACCCTTTTGGAAATTTTCTTTTTTTGAAAAGAATGCTTGTTGGTGTTTTGGGAGCTGCTACTTATCCACGTTTTAATATCCTCAACACAACAAAAGTAGAAGGTGCAGAACATTTAGTAAATCTTCCTAATCAGAATGTGATGTTTATCTCTAATCATCAAACTTATTTTGCAGATGTAATGGTAATGTATCATATTTTTTGTAGTGTAAAATGGAAATTTAAGAATATTAATTTTCCTGTTTATTTACTTAATCCACGTACAAAAATGTTTTATGTAGCTGCCGAAGAGACTATGAAAGATGGAGGTTGGTTACCCAAATTATTATCCTACGCAGGTGCAGTAACCATAAAAAGAAGCTGGAGAGCAAAAGGAGAAGAAGTACAAAGAGGAGCAGACAATTCGGCTCCCGATAAAATAAAACAAGCCTTATCAGAAGGTTGGGTAGTAACTTTCCCACAAGGAACAACGAAAGCATTTGCTCCTGTCAGAAAAGGTTCGGCACATATAATACATGACTTAAAACCCATTGTAGTTCCCGTTTATATTAATGGTTTTAGAAGAGCCTTTGATAAAAAAGGTTTATTTCTAAAAAAACGAGGTACAAAATTACAAGTAACTTTCAAAAAACCTGTTCAGTTTACCGACGAGCATACTATCGAAGATATTCAAAAATTTATTGAAAAACATGTAAAGCTACCAGAGGAAATGAAAGCGATAAAATAGTGTTATTTATTTGAAAACTTAGTTCTTGTAACTCTTCCTTAGGGGGAACGAAACAAGAAAGCAGTATTTATACTTCATAGTAGTATATCAAAAAAGGGTTGTGTAGTAAAATTAGCTTTGCTGTTCTAACGAATGTGTTTATCTCCAAAAAAGTCAATTTGATAAATCAAATTAGCTTCGCTGCTCTTCGGGTGCTGCATTTAAATGACGTAGAGGCTTGATTTATCAAGCCAAAAAGTACCAAACATAATTTTACTACACAACAAAAAAGGCTTGAAAAATTAATTTCAAGCCTCTTTTTATAGCTAATTATTTTAAATACTCTTACTTAAACTTCTTTATCTCTCCCGATTTGACCTTCCTAAAATACTCCCTCAAATCTTTCCGCACTTCAGGAGATAACAGAATTAATCCTAAAATATTCGGAAATGCCATTCCCAGTACCATCATATCAGAAAAATCTACTACTGCACCCAGTTCAATAGAAGCTCCAATAACTACAAATATTAAGAAAACAGCTTTATAGATAAGACTAGCTATTTTACCTTGTCCAAAAAGATACGCCCAAGCTCTTTCGCCATAGTACGACCACGAAATCATCGTAGAGAAAGCAAACAAAACAATAGCAACTGTCAAAACATACGGAAACCAAGGAATAGATTTACCGAATGCTTTTGAAGTAAGAACAGCTCCAGACAAACCTTCCTGATTAGCATATTCTCCTGTAAAAATAATAACAAGTGCCGTCATTGTACAAACAATAACTGTGTCAATAAATGGCTCTAAAAGTGCTACAATACCTTCACTGACAGGCTCATCTGTTTTGGCAGCCGAGTGAGCAATAGAAGCCGAACCGATACCCGCTTCATTGGAAAAGGCAGCACGACGAAAACCTTGTATCAAAACACCAATAAATCCACCAGCACCCGCTTCAGCATTGAAAGCACCATTAAAAATAAGCATAAAAGCATCTCCAATAGCTGTAATATTCAACAAAATAACAGTAAGAGCAGCCAAAACATAAATCCCACACATAAACGGAACAATCTTATCTGTTACTTTAGCAATACTTTTGATGCCTCCAATAATTACGATTCCTACTAAGAAGGCAAAACCAATTCCGAAATAAACGCCATTTCCTTGAAGAAAATCTATTTGTCCTTCTAGCTGTGCAAAGGCTTGATTTACTTGGAACATGTTTCCACCACCAAACGACCCACCAATACAAAGAATAGCAAAAAGAACAGCTAAAACTTTTCCTAAGCCGCCCATTCGTTTTTTGGCTAATCCTTGACTCATGTAATACATAGGACCTCCAAAAACTGTCCCTTCTTTATCAATAAGTCTGTATTTTACACCTAAGGTACATTCTACAAACTTAGAAGACATTCCCAAAAAACCTGCTATAATCATCCAAAAGGTAGCACCTGGACCTCCAATTGAAATTGCAATGGCTACACTAGCAATATTTCCCAAACCAACAGTAGCCGAAAGTGCCGTAGTAAGTGCTTGAAAATGAGAAACTTCTCCTTCATCATGATTAGGATCATCAAACTTTCCTCTTACCAAATCTAAGGCATGTTTGAAGCCTCTAAAATTGATGAAATTCATCTTGAAAGTAAAATAAATCGCTCCCAAAACGAGCCAGACTACTACTAAAGGAATTGATTTTTTTTGAGGTGTTCCGTTGGCATGTAATAAAGGTTGTTCTTTGTCATAATCAATAATTCCCAAAACGCCACCATTTGTACGTACTACATCAGAAGCATCTCTATTCTGATTAACGTCATAGACCGTTTGCCCTTCTTGAAGTTCAATATTTACTGTTCCTCCAAACTGTGCATAAATTTCTCTATCTCCTTTATTAGAAGCAACCACAGCAATCAAATCGCCTTGTTTGACTTTTGTTTTATCTTCTACAAGCCATTTTTTGACAGTAATCTCTGTTAGTGAATTATCCATAACAAAAGGAGGTTTTATTTTTCCTTCTGTTACGTTTATTTTTGGATCATAAACTCCTACTGCATCAAAAAGATCAAAAAACAAAACTACCCCCATTATTTCTACTAAAGGAGTAAATTTAGCATTCAGATTTTCTACTACTGATTCGGGTTCAACAGCCGCACTGAATTCGGCTTCTTGATTAGCTGCATCAATTACCTTTAAAGAAACAAGTACGCCTTCTGTATTACCCTTACAGGTATCGGCTACAATAGGAGTAGATTGATTTGACCAATAATAACGGTAAGGAGGAGTTCCTCCTTCTATTTTAGCAACTACAATTCCATTATTTATTTTAGAATTTGGATTGATTGTTTCCAACCTTCCTGTTGGTTTGTCTTGTGAGAAAGCCGAAAAACAAAACGAAAAAATAAATAGTAGTGTGAGTAAAAAAACACTGCCTTTTTGTGAGTTTTCTTTTGTGGTAAAGTTTTTTTGTAAGGTATAAAGCATAAGGAAATACAATTATGTTTTGATAAACTATTGGTAAACTTGAGTTATTTGAAATAATCTTTATAGAAAAGTGCAAATTAAAACAGATATGCAAATTAAGTCAAAAATTACTTTATAAAACATAAAAGTTGGTAAAAAAGGATTATTTCAGAAAATATCATCTTATTTTTTGATAAAAAGCACCAAATTTTATTGCTTCAAAAGATATGTTTAGCATTCTAAAAGGCTATTTTATGTTTAAACTAAGATGATTTAGCTTTTTTCTTTATAAATTTATTAAACACTCTTTCTGTATTCCTTATCTCCAAACGTATTTTTATTTACTTCATAATTCCAACTTCTGAATTCTAACTATATTGATTCCTTTGTGTATCTTTGTAATAAATGGTTTCTTTTATAAGGAAAAGAACCAATCAAAATTTTTATTTCATACAATTATTAAAATAGAACTTATTAAACTATGAGCGAAAATATTATAACTATTGAAAATGGTAACCTAAATGTACCTCACAATCCTACCCTTCCTTTTATTGAAGGAGACGGAATTGGTGCAGATATTTGGAAAGCATCTAAAGCTGTTTTTGATGCTGCTGTTGAAAAAGCATATGGTGGCAAAAGAAAAATAAATTGGAAAGAAGTGTTAGCAGGAGAAAAAGCATTTAATGCAACAAATAACTGGTTACCTACCGAAACATTAGACGCATTCAGAAAATACCTAGTAGGTATAAAAGGTCCTCTTACTACTCCTGTGGGTGGTGGTATTCGTTCATTGAATGTTGCTCTTCGTCAAGAGTTAGATTTGTATGCTTGTTTGCGTCCTGTTCGCTATTTTGATGGTGTTCCTTCTCCAGTAAAGCAACCAGAACTTACCAATATGGTTATATTCCGTGAAAATACAGAAGATATTTATGCAGGAATTGAGTATATGGCAGGAACTGCTGAAGCTGATAAGGTAAAGAAATTTTTGATAGACGAAATGAAGGTTACCAATATTCGTTTCCCTGAAACGTCTTCTATTGGTATCAAACCTGTTTCTAAGGAAGGTACAGAACGTCTTGTTCGTGCATCTATAAAATATGCAATTGCTCAAAAACTTCCTTCTGTAACGCTTGTTCATAAAGGAAATATTATGAAATATACGGAAGGTGCTTTCAAAACTTGGGGATACGAATTAGCTGAAAGAGAATTTGGCGATAAAGTATATACATGGCAACAATATGACCGCACAAAAGATAAAAGCGGACAAGAAGCTGCTGACAAAGAACAAAAAACAGCTTTGGACAGTGGTAAAATATTGATAAAAGATTCCATTGCAGATGCTTTCTTACAACAAATTTTGCTTCGTCCTTCTGAATATTCAGTAGTGGCTACGCTTAATCTTAATGGTGATTATATTTCTGATGCTTTGGCTGCTATTGTTGGCGGAATCGGCATTGCTCCAGGTGCAAATATAAATTATGTAACAGGTGCTGCAATTTTTGAGGCAACACATGGAACAGCTCCAAAATATGCAGGTTTGGATAAAGTAAATCCATCTTCTGTAATTCTTTCAGGTGTAATGATGTTTGAGTATATGGGCTGGCAAGAAGCGGCTGACCTTATCACCAAAGGTTTGGAAGGTGCTATTAATTCTAAGCGTGTTACTTATGACTTTGAAAGACAAATGGAAGGAGCAACTCTTGTTTCTTGTTCTGGTTTTGGAGAAGAAATTATCAAAAACATGAAATAATCTGTTTTTATAGTTTAGAAATCAATCAAAATCTTTATTTGTGAATTTTGATACAATTTCTATAACTTTATAGCGATACGTTTTACCCACTAATTTTTTAATATCTTAGGAAAAGGAAAATGTATCGCTATTTTTTAAACTAAAAAAATAATGAAGCTAGTTTATTCTACCTTCTACTTTCTAACTTCTAAATTTATTAAATTATGCGTCTTTCATTCTTAAGTAGTCTTACTAGTGTAGTTCTAATTTGTCTTTTCTCATGTAATTCTGTAAAAGATGAACAAGAAACGAATAGTGACTCAACATTATTAGTAGAAAATACCGTTGATAGTCTTTCAAATGAAAAAAATACAGAAACAGTTGTTGAATTTTCACCTGAAGATGCTGATAAAGAGGGTGGATTTTTTACCGTCTCTTTAGGAGCAGAAAAATCGAATGTAAAGACAAATTTTGCAGATAATGGTCTTTCAATAGATAAAGATAATGGTGTAACGTATATAATGGCAGGAAATACAGACAATAATATCAGTATTGACTTGAAAGGTGGAACTTCTGGAGAATTTCCAATTGGAAGTGATGAAAAGCGTTCGGCAAATGTAGCCATTAATCTTACTACAACTTCTGGAACTATGGGTGGTTCATTAGAAAAAGGAAAAGTAACCATCACAGAATTAGACGAATCAGCAGGAACAGCAACAGGAGAATTTGAAGGAAAAACAGCAGATGGAAAAGAAGCTAAAGGAGAATTCAAACTCAATTTAAAGAAAATGTAGAAATATAAATACAAGGGACGTTTTAATGTCCCTTTTTTATTCGTCTTTTTTGACTTGAAAAAACGGTAGTCTATCACAAGTAATGGATGCTGTAAATAAAAATGGAACACAGATAACACAGATTAAACGAATAAAACACAGATTTTTAGAATTACAGCATTATATATTTAGCACTACCGAAAAAACGTATTAGGAATAAGAATTAAATAAACTGCTACTTTTAAAACCACAACTGATTAATATTCAAGTAATTAAATTCGTAATTTTTAATTAGCTTCGCTGCTTTAGCAGGTCGTAATTGATACTTATAGGAAAATGCAAGCCATTTTCCTTACATTAGTTTTGAATTTATTTAGGAAATTGCATCGTAAGACAATGCAAAGAACCATGCTGACGAATAATAGGCAGACAATTTATTCCAATAACTTCTCTACCTGGAAATGCTTTTTTGATTTGTGAAAGTGCTAATGTATCAAGTTCTGCATTTTCCTGATTATCTTCATAAGTAGGAACCAAAACAGCTTTGTTGATTATTAAAAAGTTGGCATATGTAGCTGGCAAACGGCGATTATCTTCTTCATGATAAGCAGCAGGTGCAAAAGGTAATGGAATTAATTTATAGGAATTGTTATCTATCGTTTTGAGATTTTTGAGTTCTTCTTCCATTTTTTTCAATGAATCATAGTGAGAATCTTTTTTGTCTGTTGGAGGAGCAACATAACAAATTGTATCATCAGGACACAAACGAGCCAGTGTATCAACATGTGCATCTGTATCATCTCCTTCTAAAGCACCATTTTCTAACCACAAAATACGATTTGCACCAAAATAATTCTTGACTTTTATTTCTATTTCCTCTCTTGAAAAATTAGGATTTCGTTCTTTTGAAAGCAAACATTCAGAAGTAGTCAAGATTGTACCTTTTCCGTCAGATTCTATCGAACCTCCTTCTAAGACAAAATCTATTTGCTTTACTTTGCCTTTCAAATAATTTTCTTTTTTTAGATTTTGAGTAATTACATTATCTTTGCTTGCTTCAAATTTATTCCCCCAGCCATTAAAAGCAAAATCTAAATGTATTTTTTCTTCTTTATCAAGAAGAGTATCAAAAACGGTGATGGCTCCATGGTCTCTTGCCCAGGTATCATTCGAATCAATTTGTGCAAAAGTTATTCTATCAAACTGCTGTTTGTCTAAATTTTGAAATAATTTTTGAGTTTCTGATTTATCTTGACAAACTAAAAGTGCATTTTCAAAACGTGTAATTTGAGTTACAATTTCTATAAAAACAGGTTTTACAAATTCCAAATCATCTTTCCAATCTGAATCTTGATGTGGAAAGGTAAGCTGAATAAAGGATTGCTCTTCCCATTCAGCAGGAAGACGACGAGAAATAGTAGAAGAGATTTGTACCATAGATGAATGATAGTTTGGATAATACTGTTTAGTTGATACAAAATAAAACAATTTTTACAAGAAATTGTAAATAACCTTTACTCTAAAATCTTGTTTATGATAAATTAAACAAACAAGCCATCGAAATTTAGAAAAAAAGTCCTTTCATTGCTTTAACTAAAATTGACAATTATTTTGTTAATAGTTTTTGGAATAAAGTTAAACAATTTATATATTTGTATAGTTAATTAAGTATTCAAAGCGAGCAAAAAATATCTACTTATTCTCATCTCTTCAAAACACATACTGTTTTACAAGAATAAATAGATTAAAAACATTAAAGATTCATTGTTTTCCTGATTGAATAGAAAAAGGCTCTTACATTTTGTAAGAGTCTTTTTGTTTATAAAAAAAATCAAATACCTTGTTTTAGGAAAAAGCAAGCCATTTTCGCTACGCTGATTTTCAATTCTCTACAAAAATCTAATCTCTATTTTTATTAAATTCTCTCCAAATCGTAGGCAACCAACCCACCACAGGCACATACATCAACAAAACTTCTGGATTATCTACTACTAAATCAACCGTCTCTTGTAGTATATCAAAGACATCTTTATCTTCCTCTAATTGCTCTTCTATTTCGCTGACTTGTGCAATTTGTTGAGCTTGAAGTACTTTTTGTTCTAAAGAAGGAGCAATATTTGAAAAATTATTAAGCTCAAATAAGCGTTTTTTAAACTGTTTTTCGTGGTCTATAAAACGAAATGCCCATGTAAAAGGTAAATATTCAGGTAACTTTTTCCATTTCCAAAGTGCCGTCAATAAAAATTCTTTCCAATTGTAAGGATTTTCTCCATATTTTTCTACGGCTTCATGGAGTTCTCGCTGCATAAGTGCATGAATGCCATCACGAAGTGCAAAAATTTCTTCTTCGGTAGCATCTTCAACAGGTTTTCCCAAAATTTTGTAAGGTTTTATACGTCTTCCACGCACAAAGATAAGTTTTGCAGGAAACGCAAAATAAAACATCCAAGGCTGCAAAGGAATCAAAACAGTCATGACACCGATAGGCAAAAATGGAATGCCTAACTTTTGAACCAAACTATCCAAAATTTCTATACTATAACTAAACGGATTTATGTACTCTGCATTTACAGTAGCAAAAGGAATAATATCAGCTTTGTGTTTCAAACTCATTCGTAGAGTTGAAGTAGAAAGGCGTTGTAATTCATATTTTTTATCAAATCCTTTTCCAATTCCTCCCACTCCTTCAGGATAAATCAAAACATTAAACTTGCCTTCTTGCATCATCGTTTCAAAGTTGAGAGAAGTAGCATCAACTCCACCTGCACGTTTCCAAAAATTCTCTATCGCAAACGGACTCATCATATTACTTTGGGAAAGCATTGGAGCAGTAAGCGGACGAGTAACCTTCAACATATCGTAATTATGTAACTTCAAAAGCATCAATGAAAAAATAATTGCATCCCATGGAAAAGCCATTCCAGAGTGATTGCTTGCAAAAATTAAAGGTGCATTGCTCTTTCTTTCGGGGTAGTCTTCTCCCTCAAAACCTATAAATTCAGTTCGGAAATAATACAAACTCAAAGGCTCTAAAATTCGTTTAATCAAACTGGCTGAATAACGAGGATCAAAAGGAGCGTTTATTTTTAGTCCATTTATTTTTATTACCTCTTTATACTGCTCTAGTTTTTCGGCTATTTTCTGGCTTTTTAAATTTATACTATCAGAAGGAATGCCAGTAACTGTTATATTTTTGTAAGGATTTGTACTTTCCATATTGATTTTTTTTATTTCTTTGTTCTTTATTTACTTTACAAAATACGCAAAAATTTAGGTTCTTCTAAATTATTTCTATTCTAATTATGATAAATAGTACAAACTCTATTACAATTCTTTCTAGCAGTCCAATTTTGCAAGAAAATCGTAAAGACCCAATCACAGGAGATTTGATAAAGGAAGACGACAAAGTAGTGATTTGTGCAAGCTGTAAGTCTGCTTTTTTAGAAGGAAGTTGGAATTATTTGGGGCAGCAGCATTGTCAGCAAAAAGAAACCTTAAATCAAATTCCTGCAAAACAGAATTTTAAGTTTGTAAAAAAACTAGAACAGGTTATTTTTTCGGCTGAAAACTATCAAGGAAATACAGCTTTAATTGTAGCTGTTCCGACAGGAATTATTAGTTTTATTATTTCAACTTTGCTTATTCTGAATGTTACAGATTTATTATGGCTTTGGGGAGTTGTGGCAGGACTTATTAGTATTCCACTTATTTTTAATGCCTTTCAAAATAAGGGAGTTGAAGTAAAAGAAACAGCTATTTATTTCAAAAAAGGATTTGGCAGAAGAGTAAGAGTTCCGATTGCAAAAATAAAGGAAATAGATTTTTTGTATTATAATGATTTCAAACACACTTATAGAAAAGAAGGTAATGAGGTAACGGCAAGTATTTCTATTCCTTATACCTTAAAAATTAGTATTTCAAAACATAACTCTAAATATATTCAGTTGAGTGAATATGATTTTAATAAAAATAGAGCAAAGTTTTTGGATTTTTTTGATAGAATAAGTCATGTTTCAATTCTTTACTTAATTAGCAATAATGAGCAATTTATAAAACAATTTGAGGCAGAGGTTACTAACTTTAATCTTAAAAAAGACCTAATTGGACTTCGTCATTTTTATGGATCATCTTATCAAGGTATTTCTTTAAAAGATTTAAATGCGAAAAATAAATATTTTTAGGTCAAAATAAGAAGTCTTGAGCTAAAATTATTCTATCATTTTCTACTAAAAAATCATATTTTCCGTACCTTTGTTATTCTGTAGCTGACACTTTGAAAGTGTCAGAGTTATATTTTATTGACAGTTAGAAACTGTCAGCTACTTTCAAAACAAAATTAAAAACTATGGTTCGTCCAATATACGTATATGGTCATACTGTGCTTCGCAAAAAAGCAACTGATATAAAGAAAGAAGGTTCTATTGATGTAAAAGAACTCGCAGATGATATGTTCGAAACAATGTATTCGGCAAGCGGTGTAGGTTTGGCAGCACCACAAATTGGTCTTGGAAAACGTATCTTTGTCGTTGATGGTGGTGCAATGGACGAAGAACTAGACGGCTTTAAAAAAGTATTTATTAATCCTGAAATTTTGGAAGAAGAGGGCGAAGAATGGACATTTGAAGAAGGTTGTTTGTCTATTCCACAGATTAGAGGAGAAGTTTCTCGTAAACCAAAAATCAGAATTAAGTATTACGATGAAAATTGGGAATTACACGAAGAATCTTTTGATGGAATTGCTGCACGAATTATTCAGCATGAATATGACCATATAGAGGGTATTTTGTTTACTGATTATCTTTCTCCACTTCGCAAACAGCTTTTGAAAGGGAAATTAGATAAGATTAGTAAAGGGAAAATAACGGCTGATTATAGAGTTACGCTTCCTAAAAAGTAATGTTTTACCGAACGGTTCTTTTATAGTGAACTGTTCGGTATTATTTTTTCATAGAATCCTTTACTTCGTTCACTAAATCCAGAGGAACATCTAAATATTGGGCAATTTGCTCTACAGAAAGAACTAACTCAATTAGATTTTCAATAACTTGAGTTATTTCTTCTTTATTCATTTTTCTACCCATCTGTTTCTCAAAACCTTGTTTCAAACCCACTTGATAACCCTGTAAATAGCGAATATCCGTTTTTAAGTCATAAACTAATGCCATAATTTCTATTTGTTTTTTAATGAATCTGCTATTTTCTTTACAAACTCCAAAGAAACATCAAAAAAGTCTGCTATTTGTGCTTGTGTTAAAGAAACATTTGCTTTAAGCATTTTTTCAATAGTTTCTTTAGAATTTTCTACTTTTCCTTGCTTAAAACGAATATCATTTTCTAAATCATAAGTTAGTGCCATAATTTCTATTTGGTTTATTATTTCGGATTGTAATCCACGTAATTTAGATAAAATCTCTAATTGTTTTACGTATTTTTTCTGTTTTAAGTTGGGTTTTGTAATTAATTTTATCTGCTTTATAATGGTCTGAATTACTTTTGTTGTATCGTCTTTTCCAAAATCTGCTAAGATTGCCAAAATTACCTCTTCTGGTTTTTTGGAATTTACGAACTGTTTGTAATCAACCTGTTGCATATCAATTAGAGTAAAAGCAAAACTCAAATTTTCCTTCTCAAAACGAGTAATCATATTTGGTTTTTTATCTCCAATAAAGAAAACAGCTTGTTTCAAATTCAAATTGTGGCTTCTGAGTAGCATCGCATAATATTCCAACATTCAATAAGCCATTTCTGGTTCGTCGGCTACTTGAAATTCAATATGTAAAATATAATCTTTGCTAGAATCTTTGTGTATTACTTTTTTGAGAAAATCGGGTCTTCTCTCAATCGTATGTTGCAAGTCTTGCGTAATTTTTTCTGACTTTTCAATTTTTATATTCAATAGCTTTTCAGCCAAAGGAAGAATTATCTCTTCAATATTTTCTTTGAAAATTTTGTCGTAATCTTGTGCCATAGATAAAGAAATAACTAATTACTCAAAAAGTGCAAATGTTTGCATAACAAAAAGATGTAGAGCAAAAACAAAAACGATAGCAGAAAGAATTATTTTCCAACGGTTTTTAGTGAAACTTAAGATACTTCATAAACTACAAAACCAACTCCCAAACCTACCAAAACAACAAAAATTTGAGCAATCTCTAAACCAATATTAAATCCTAAAAGAGGAGTAAATAATGAATCTGGTAGCATCTGACGTAGATAATTTGCAAATCCCAGACCGTGTATCAAACCAAAAAGTAATGCAATGCTATACCGACGAATCATGATAGAAGAAGTAATCGTTGCAGAACCATACGTATCTACTTCTTTTAGTTTCGTAACAAAATTCAGAATGCAGACAATAAGAATTGTCAGAGGAATAAGCCATTCAATAACCGAACTTGGAATAGGTGAAATATTCGAAATCGTCAAAAGCAAGGTAATCGAATGACCCACCGTAAAAGCAGTAACGAGCAATAAAACTTTCTTCCAATCCGAAAAAGTATAAATAGCACTCAACGCCAAAATAAAAAGTAAATGGTCATATCCATCTGGAAATTGAAGAATATGTTCGATTCCCATTTCCATAAAACTAAAAAATTCATTCATAAATTAGCAATTTATTTATTCGTCTCTTTCAACTTCACTTTCTAGTTTTAGTACTTTGGTTCCGTCTTCTTGCTCAATATAAAGAGCTTTATTTCTCTCTTCGCCATTTCTGACTACTTTTTGTCCTTTTATGGTCTTCACTACTTTTTCAGTAAATGTTTCGATGACTTTTCCTTTTGCGGTTCCGTCAGACCATTTCCATTTTACTTCTGTTCCTGTTCGTATCATTTTTGTGTTTTGTAAAATAATATATTATGAGAATATAGATTGAGAACCTATATTACAAACGAACTTACTTTTTAGCAAAAATGTTATTTCAATTGAATCAAAAAATATAAAATAATGAAAGACAAAAACATACAAACTTCTATTAGAGCTTATCGGGAAACTGACAAATCAGAACTTATAAAACTAATCCAACTAAATACCCCAGCTTATTTTCATAGTTCAGAAAAACCAGAATTTGAAGCCTATTTAAAAGACAAAAAAGAAGATTATTTTGTAATAAAAACTAAAGTTACAAATCAAATTATTGGTTGTGGAGGAATTAACTATTTTTTTGATGACCCTATTCCAATGGCTCGTATTTCTTGGGATATTATTCATCCCGATTTTCAAAATAAAGGGGTTGGAAAGAAATTACTTTTAGACCGAATAAACCACATTAAAAGTAAAAAAATTAAGATTATTAGAGTCAGAACAAGTCAATTAGCGTATAAATTTTATCAAAAAATGGGTTTTGATTTAGAAAAAATGGAGAAAGATTTTTGGGCAAAAGGATTTGACTTATATCAAATGAAAATGAATTGTTGATATTATATACATTCTATTTACACACTGAATTTATCAATAATTGAGCTTCTGGACAACCTCCACTTATAGCTGATTTAAGATGCAAACAAATATCTCTATTTGCTTTATTTTGATTCATTTCCAAGGCAATTTGAGCCAAACGATAATGTCCTTTACCAAATTTTTCATCTAAACGGACACATTTTTCCAAATCTATAATGGCATCTTTGAGTTGGTGAAGTAAGTAATGAGCTTCTGCTCGGTTGTAGTACGCCATTTTTTCAGAAGAATTAAGCATAACCGCTTTATCCAAATCTTCTATTGATTCATTTCCTTTATTGAGAATTAGAAAAATTTGTCCTCTTTCCAAATACATCTCTGCTACGTGTTCGTTGAGTTGTATTGCTTTGTTATAATCTTCTATTGACGATTCATATTCTTTGAGTATCTTTTTTGCTTTTGCTCGGTTATAAAAATATCGATAATCTTTTTTGTGTAGTTTAATGGCTTTATCCAAATCTTCCTTTGCTTTTTCAAACCTATCTAATTCTAAATAAGCAGCACCACGCATATTATAGGCTTCATGACTACTAGAATTTTTCTTAATTGCAGTATTCAAAATAGGTAATGCTTCTTCAAACTTGCCTTCTAACATCAACTGACGTGCATTTTCTGTATATTTTTTGACGGAAGGCTTACAAGAAGATGCCATAAACAAAAATGCACTAAAAATAGTGAGTAAATAAATTACTCTTTTTAGAAAATGAAATGATTCAGTACCTTTCAATTTTAAGTAATTGTGTTTACCTATGCTATCATTTTCTTTAGAATCTATGTTTTTGGATTCTGTAATTTTAGATTTTGTATTTTTAGATTTTGTATTTTTAGATTTCATTAGGATAAGAAGTAACTAAAATAACGTGGAGATAGGATTGTATTTATTTCTACTCTAAACAATGCAAAAAAGTTGCCTTTTTAAAGTTTAGTCATCAATATTTTGTGTTATATCTACAAAATAATAGCATTCGTCTAAAAATTATGCAGTTTTATTATTTACTTGCAATACTCAACTAAAATATTTTTTATCACATGCAACCTAATAAATAGTGATTGCGTCTAGCTTTTGAATTATTCAAAATTTACAACAAAATACAATTCTACCTATTTTATTTTTATGAAAAGTCTTTCTACTCTCTCATTTTTAGTTTTCTTTTATTTTGCATTTTTTTCTCTAAAAGCACAAAGCTCTAAAACGGATTCTTTACCTCCTTTAGAATTTACTCCTAAATTAGAAATAGGAATAGTACAAGGAATAGGACTAGGTTTTGAAATTCCTATTAGCCAAAAATCTGTTTTTGAAATTAGTGCAGGTTTGGGAAGTGGTTATACTATTTATAACATCAATGGAACAGAATTTTCAAATACATGGGTAATTAATAATCCTGCTTTTTACGCACAAGCAAAATACAAAGCCTATTACAATAGACAAAAAAGGCTAGATAAAGGAAAATCTATTCTAAATAATAGCGGAAATTATGTAGGTGTTCGTTTCAAATATGCTTCCAGACAACTTAGCCCAACCTTTGTATTTGATGGAGCTGGTTTTTTTGCTGAAGATGCACATAATGTAACACTTCTTGATGTTCATTGGGGAATTCAAAGACCAATGGGACAACGCTTTTTGTTCAATCTCAACCTAGGTATAGGATATGGATTAGATTGGGACACTGAAGCTGGCTCAATTTATCCTGCTGCGGACGTTCGTTTTGCTTACAAACTTTGGAAATGATGACTATATATTTCTTAGTCTGAATGAAAAGTAGTAATAAAAATATTCCGTAGAAGACACATAAAAAAATGAGATACATTTCTAATTAAAGAATGTATCTCATTTTTATTTCTATCAGAAACTAGGTTAGTTTAAGAAATTGAAAAAGATAAATTTATCTTTTTCCTCCTCCGCCTCCACCACGATTGCTTCCGCCACCAGAATTTCCACCACCACGATTGTTTCCACCTCTTGAGTCGTTTTTAGAATCGCCACCTTCATTTCTGTCATTACGATTTCCACCACGGCTATTACCACCACGATTTCCACCACCTCTTGAGTCATTTCTGTCATTACGATTTCCACCACGACGGTTTCCACCACGTTCGTTTCCACCACGACCACTACTACGTTCTTGTTTTTCAGCAAGAGCCGATGGAGAAAGGTCTTGCTTTCCGTATAATTGACCTTTGTAAATCCATACTTTAATACCTATTTTCCCATAGATAGTATTTCCTTCACTTACAGCATAATCAATATCTGCACGAAGTGTGTGAAGAGGCGTGCTTCCTTCTTTATAAAGTTCTACACGAGCCATCTCTGCACCACCTAAACGACCAGCCAATTTGACTTTGATACCTTCTGCTCCAGCACGCATAGCAGCTTGAATCGCTTGTTTCATGGCACGACGGTGTGACATACGAGCTTCTAATTGTTGTGCAATATTTTCACCTACCAAACGAGCATCCATTTCTGGACGTTTGATTTCGAAGATATTGATTTGTACTTCTTTAGAAGTCAATTTTTGAAGCTCATTTTTAAGGTTATCAACCTCTTTACCTTCACGTCCGATTACTACGCCAGGGCGAGAAGTATGAACAGTAACGGTAATGCGCTTGAGTGTACGTTCGATGATAATTTTAGAAATACCACCACGTTGAATTCTAGCACGAATATATTTACGAATTTTTTCGTCTTCTACTAGCTTATCTGCAAAGGTTTTGCCACCGTACCAGTTTGAGTCCCAGCCTTTAACAATACCCAAGCGAAAGCCAACAGGATTTACTTTTTGTCCCATAGTGTTAGTTTTTGATTAGTCTTGATTTTTAACATTTTTGTTATCATTTTCATTTGATTCAATAGCTACTGCTGCTTGCTCTGCTGCCTGATTCGCAATCGATTCAGTCATGTCTGCAAGTGAAGCACCTTCTGAAGGCAAACCAACGATAAGTGTAATGTGGTTAGAACGCTTACGTACACGGTGAGCACGTCCTTGAGGAGCTGGCTGAATGCGTTTGAGCATTTTACCACCATCAACAAAAACAGTCTTTACGATTAAGCTACCAATTTCATTAGCGAAATCTTCGTGTTTTACTTCCCAGTTGGCTACTGCCGAAAGGAGTAATTTTTCCATATAACGAGCACCAATTTTGGGCTCAAATTTTAACATATTTATTGCAGAACTTACTTTTTTTCCACGTATCATATCAGCGACTAGGCGCATCTTACGTGGAGATGTAGGTACGTTCTGTAATTTAGCGACAGCTTCCATATTTTTTTTGTTTAGAAAGATGAAACAGAATTAAATAAAACGACTACCTTACTTCTTACCACGTTTGTCTTTCTTGGCAATATGCCCACGAAAGTTACGAGTAGGTGAAAATTCTCCTAATTTATGACCGACCATGTTGTCAGTTACATAAACAGGAATGAATTTGTTGCCGTTATGAACAGCAAAAGTATGTCCGATAAAGTCTGGAGAAATCATAGAACGGCGAGACCAAGTCTTGATGACGGTCTTCTTGCCTGTTTGCTCTAAAGCAACTACTTTTTTCTCTAAGCGATAGTCTATATAGGGACCTTTTCTGAGTGAACGAGCCATAATTAAGAGTTACGAGTTTTTCTACGAGTAATAATAAAGCTATTGGAGTACTTATTGACCTTGCGAGTCTTTTGTCCTTTAGCATATAAGCCATTGCGTGAGCGAGGGTGACCACCAGATGATTTACCTTCACCACCACCCATTGGGTGATCGACAGGGTTCATTGCAACACCACGAGTACGAGGGCGACGACCGTGCCAACGCTTACGACCAGCTTTACCCATAATTACATTCATATGGTCACCATTAGATACTGTACCAACAGTAGCATAACACGTACCTAAAATCATGCGAGTTTCACCAGAAGGGAGTCTAAGAATAGCATATTTGCCATCACGAGCTACTAATTGAGCATATGCTCCAGCACTACGTGCAAGGCTTGCACCTTGACCTGGTTTCATTTCAATACAATGTACGATTGTACCCAAAGGCATAGTACTAAGAGGAAGACAGTTTCCTACATCTGGAGAAGAGCCTTCTCCTGACATTACCGTTTGTCCTACTTTGATACCTTGAGGTGCAATCATGTACGCTTTTGCACCGTCTGCATAAAAAAGCAGAGCGATACGAGCCGTACGGATTGGGTCATATTCAATAGTCTTCACCGTAGCAGGAATTCCATGCTTTAAACGTTTGAAGTCTATGATACGGTAGCGTTTTTTGTGTCCGCCACCACGTTGACGAATTGTCATTTTCCCTGATCCGTTACGACCACCTGTCCTTTTCCAAGGAGCAAGTAAAGACTTCTCAGGCGTGCTTGTCGTAATTTCCTCAAATGTAGGAGCAATACGAAAACGCTGACCAGGAGTCATTGGTTTTAACTTTTTAACAGCCATGTTGATTTTGATTAAACGAAAAAGGCTTTGCAGCACACTAATTTCAGTTGGCAGTTATCAGTAATCTTATCAGTTATCAGTAACCAGTAATTAGTTACCAGTTAATGAAAATAACTAGGATATGATTTACCTTAGAATGCGAAATTCTTGACAAATGTATAACCGTTTTTCTGCGCTATTACTGCTACTTTTTCGTGGTTTCTCCTACCTTTATAGTTTATAAAAATAGAGAAACGATACAACTAAATTAAATAAAAAGAGAGTTTTTCTTAGTGATTAGTTATTAACGTTTAGTGATTAGTGGAATACGAATTAGTGATTAATTATTAACGTTTAGTGATTAGTAAAACACAAAATATGTATTTTACTAGCTACTATTTACATATAATAAACTATCAATTAATCCTTTTCATCTAATCATTTATGAGTAAAAATAATCACTATTCAATCTCTTGTAGAGAACAAAAAGAAATTTTATATACTATTAATTATTAACGATTAGTAATTAGCTAGAATACAAATAAATAATACGTATTGTATTAAACTAATCACTTATCACTAAAAACTAATCACTATTAATTTTCTTCTGTATCAAATATATTGATTGTACTTCCTTCTGCAAGTTGTACAAACGCTTTTTTGTAGGTCGAGGTATGACCTTTTGTAATTGCCGATTTTAAGTATCTGAATTTTGGCTTACCAAAAATAATTGCTGTACGTACCTTTGAAACTTTAGCATCTTGGTCTTCATACATTTTCTCAACAGCAGTTTTGATTTCTGCTTTTGTAGCTTTTTTATCTACAATGAAAACATATACACCATTTTCGTTCATTGCTGTTGCTTTCTCGGTAATTACAGGCTTCTTTAAAATAGTTTTCATATCTTTTCTAATTTAACTTTTTAAAAAATTGTAATAAATAATAGAATAAAAATTGTAAATTATGAATGGTGAATTGTAAATGTAATACACTACAAAT
This sequence comes from uncultured Cytophagales bacterium, assembly GCA_963761725.1. GTDB lineage: Bacteria > Bacteroidota > Bacteroidia > Cytophagales > Bernardetiaceae > Bernardetia. The sequence goes on from CAVXHP010000011.1 coordinate 50,403, forward strand.
AAGTAAATTACAGTTTCAAAAATAGCATTTTATTTAATTTCTATTCCAATAGAAGTGTAAATTTATTAAAATAGTAATTTATCAAATGTATTCCATTCATAATTTACCATTTATAATTCACAATTCCTCTTTAGTTAGCTTCAGCCTGAATTACTTCTAATGCACCTTCTGCAAATACAATCACATCACTATTCATGATATGATATGTATGTAATTGGTTAGCTGGCAAAACTTTAGTTTTAGGCAAGTTGCGAGCCGAACGATATACCATATCATTCTGTTCTCCTGTTACAACAAGCACTTTTTTACCTGAAAGATTCAAGTTTGAGAGTAAAGAAACAAACTCTTTTGTTTTTGGAGCATCCATTACTAGATTTTCCATAACTGTAATCGATTCTGCTTTTGCTTTGTGAGAAAGAGCCGAACGACGAGCTAATTGTTTTACTTTACGGTTCAGTTTGAAACCATAATCACGTGGTTCTGGTCCAAAAATACGTCCACCACCTCTAAAAACAGGTGATTTGATACTACCAGCACGTGCGCCTCCAGTTCCCTTTTGGCGTTTTATTTTACGAGTAGAACCTGACACTATACCTCTATGCTTAGAAGAGTGCGTTCCCTGACGTTGGTTAGCTAAATATTGCTTAACGTCTAGGTAAATAGCATGGTCATTTGGTTCGATGGCAAATATAGCGTCTGATAACGTTACATTTTTGCCGATTTCTTTTCCTTCTTTATTTAAGATAGGTAATTCCATAATGAGTTTTCGTTTTGTAAGATTATTCAATCACTATTTAAAGAGATTTGAATAGTCTTTTTTAGAATGAAAGTAATTTGAAAAAGATTAACGTTGAACAAGAACCATAGAATTGTTTGCACCTGGAATGGCACCTGAAACAACAATAAGATTTGCTTCAGCCATAATTTTTTCTACACGTAAGTTTTTCACTTTCACACGATTACCACCCATACGTCCAGCCATACGCATACCTTTGAATACACGAGAAGGATAAGAAGAAGCACCAATTGAACCTGGCGCACGCAAACGGTTATGCTGACCGTGAGTAGCTTGACCTACACCACCGAAATTATAACGCTTCACTACACCTTGAAAACCTTTACCTTTAGAAGTTCCGACAACATCTACAAATTGTCCTTCTTCGAAGACGTCTGTAATGTTAATCTCTTGACCTACTTCATACGTTTTTTCAAGTTCTAGACCCATATTGCGAAACTCTACAAGTTTGCGTTTTGGAGTAGTACCTGATTTTTTGAAATGTCCTTGAAGTGGCTTCGGAGTATTTTTCTCCTTACGCTCTCCAAAGCCTATTTGTACGGCACGATAACCGTCATTATCTTCAGTCTTGACTTGTGTAACGACACAAGGACCAGCTTGTATTACTGTGCATGCGACACTGCGTCCATCGGCATCAAACAAACTAGTCATTCCGATTTTTTTACCAATTAAACCTATCGGCATTATACGGGTATTTAATTATTAGTCGAAGTCATAAAAGCGTAAACTCATTTAATTAAAAACTCATTTCCCAAAATTTACTTTTATACCTCTAAATTTGAATAGTTGAACGGAAAATAGTGCTTTGATTATCAACATTTTACAATTAAACTAATTATAAAAATGCTGATAAAAGAACATAGTCTTCTTCTATTTGGGAGTGCAAAAATACTAACTCTTTAATTAACAAGCAACTAATAGACTGAAAATATGTAAAATATTTCCTTTCAAATTAAATTTTTTAAAATAATGCCATAAAATGGTAAAGAGGAACTAACATAACAAGTTGAAAAATAACATCTTTTTTTGCACATTTACCCTTGATTAGACTAAAACACTCTTTTTTTAGTCTAAAAAAATAATTTTGGTAATGATATTGTTACATGCTAATTTAGCATAAACTTTAAATAGAAAAAGTAGTTTTACTTATTTCTACCAAAAAAACCAGTAATATATTAATTTGAGTTTTTTGATACAATAAAAAAAACCATCTCGCTATGAAATCGTTCGCAATTATCTTTAATTTTTAAATTATGAAATCTCCTCCAGCTTTATACAAAAATATACTTTTTATTGTCTTTTTTTTACTCGTACTAATTCCATCTATTACTCAAGCTCAATCCGATACACGTTTTTGGTTTGCAGCTCCTGATGTTAGTCAAGGACACGGAGATAGACCTATTCGTATAGTAGTATCTGCTTTTGATGTTGCTGCTACTGTTACAGTTACCCAACCTGCAAACTTAAACTTTCCTGTTTATGTAGAGATTGTACCTGTTAATACTTCTCGAGTCATTAATATAAATCCAAGTATAGCTTTAGTAGAAACTCCTTATGATACACCTCTTCCTCCTGCACCTCTAGTTAGTACAACGGGATTATTAGTTGAATCTACTGCCAAGATTACAGCCTACTATGAAGTAAATAATGGGACTAATAATGATATTTTTGCACTCAAAGGAAAAAATGCTTTAGGAACTGATTTTTATGTTCCATTTCAAAATACTTGGCGTCATAGACAAGGTTTGAGTCCTACTGGAAGAAGTGGTTTTATAATAGTAGCCACAGAAGATGATACACAAGTTACAGTTACTCCAACTAGAGCTTTGGAAGGTGGGCAGGGAGCAAACTCACCTTTTACTTTTACTCTAAATAGAGGGCAAACTTACGTAGGTTCAGTTAATCAACCTACAGCAACAGGAGTAGGAGGATTTCCTTCAGGCTCAAGAGTTCAAGCTAACAAGCCTGTTGCAGTTACTAAATTTAGTGACTCTATTCATACAGGTACTGATGCTAGTCCTTCTGGCTGTTATGATTTGGCAGGTGATCAGCTCATACCAGTAAATGTACTCGCTCTTTTACCCAATGACCCTACAGAATATGTAGTTTTGAGAGGTCAGTTAGGACTTACAACTAACCTAACTGCTGTTCCATCTCAGCCTGAATTAATTGTAATTACTGCTACTCAACCAGCTACTGAAGTATTTATCAATGGTAGTGCTGTTCCCTTTGCCACACTTAATGCTGGAGAAACAACAACTTACCTAATGCCTACTAATAGTCAAAGAGTCTTTATCAGAACGAGCAAGCGAGCTTATGTAGGGCATTATGCTGGATACGGTTGTGAAACTGGTTTTGCTATTCTCCCACCTGTAAATTGTACAGGCTCATTAACAAGTAGAATTACACGTTCTACTAATGAAAATTTTACTATTAATTTAATGACAAGAGGAACTCCAGTAGGTACTAATTCTGATTTTACTGATAATTTTACAATACGAGTTACTACTACTGCAGGTATTACTACTACTTTGTTTGATACTGATCCTGTTACAGTAGCACCTTCTTTTACTACTGTAGCTGCCTTTGGTCAAATAAGTACAAGTAATTATTATGCTTCACAGTACACATTTAGTCTAACTCAAGTACCTGTAGGGGCAGTAGTAACAGTAGAAAGTACTACAATAACTCCCGTAAATAATGAAGCAGGTTTATTTCATTTAGGTACTATAAATGGAGGTACTAGTAGTGGAACACGCTATGGTTATTTTTCTGATTTTAGAGCATTAAAATTGGGTGATGATATAAATATCAATTATGGTACAAATACTAGGGTTACGGCAGATATACAGGCTACTAATTTTAGATGGCTTAGTGATGGGGTGCAAGTAAAAAATGGCCCAGACAATTTCTATGATGTCACAGATATTCAACGTCGTCAAACTATACGAGTAGAAGCAACTGTTGGAGACTGTGTTGTTAGTGATGATATTTGTGTAGGAACATTAGAATATGTATGGGACGGAAGAGGTCCTGATCCTGCTAATATAAATGACCCAGCCAACTGGAGTACTCCTTGTGGCGTTTCTGATATTCCAAACTGTGGTATAGATATTATTATTCCTCCTACTCCCGTAGCAAGTTCACTTCTAACAATAAGAAATGGAGATGTTCTTAATGTACGCAATATTACTATTTTAAATGGTGGAACTCTAGCAGTAGCCAATGGTGGACAAGTAAATGTATGTGGAAATATGGTACATAATGGAACGCTAAATATGCAACCTAACTCTACCTTTAGTTTTGTAGGAAGAGGAAGACAAAACTATTCAAAAGCAACAACAGGCATTGGAGACTTTGAAAATCTAGTCATTGCTAGTGATCCTGATCCTACAAATATCTCTACCTTCAATGCTGTTATTGGACTTACTATTTTGCCTTCTACCAACCCTGCTAGTGCACAAGATTTGAGTATTAGTCCGACAGGAACTCTACGTTTTCAGAAAGGATATATTACACCAGAAGGATTTGCTAATTCTAATGGTATAGATAATTCTCGTTCTGTAATTGTCAAAAATCCAGCTCCAAATGCGATTACTGGTTTTGCTGCTTTTGTAAGTCCAGGCACAAATACTAAACCTAATGAATATTTTATTGCAGGAAAATTAAATAGAGCCAAAAACCCTACTGGGAGTTATTCTTTTCCTGTTGGGTTAGTTAGACAACCTGCTTCTACTATTCAAGCAGAGTCTAATAAAAATGGTGCATTGACTGCAAATATTTATAATGATGATTGGTAAACAGTATCTTATAGGTGCATTAACTTGTAATCCAAACCCAAATGGTGTTTTAAGAATGAATGATTTAGCTCCAGCACAACCAATGAATTTATTGATTTTGGTGGGAATAACGGGATTGTAGGAGTAGCAGGTGGTGCTGCTCGTACGGTAGAAATTTGGGCAAGAGTTAACAGATTTTAATGGGGCAGGTTTGTTTCAGTTTGGTAGTAGTGATAACGTAGCTGATCCTAATGGAGATTTTGCTTTAGTAACTATTCTTGAGTAGGGGCAAAATTTGCTACTGCTACTGATAATAACTGGGGAGTTCGTCTTGGTAATGGTTTACATCTAGATGTAATAAATTTAACTAACAGTTCAATAATTGGAATCATTATGCTCTTACTTATAATGGGGATGATGCTAATCCTCAAGTGTCTTTTTATTATAATGGATTACTTATAAGAAATTATCCTCTTTTTGATGCTTCTAATGTTCCTGTTCCTCTAGTTACTATTTTGGAAATGGATTTATAGGAAGATGGAGTGGTACTAATACACAACTTTTATAGGACAAGTAGATGAGCTTAAAGTATGGTCAGAAGCACGCACGCAGCACAAATAAAAGCTACATTTTACTCAAGGTTGTGCTTCTACTGCTTTGCAATGTCCACAATCAAATAATCTTAGAGCGTATTATAACTTTAAGATGCAAACCTTATTCAAGTACAGGATCTAGAACAATACAATCCCGTACTATTACGTGTCCTGTTCCTACTTTTACGTACCAACGAGCAGATGTAGCTTTCAATGGTGCCACTTCGGTAAATAATATTACAGCTTCATTTAAGCAATATATTGGTACACCACCAGATGTTACAGGACAAACAGGTATTTGTGGAGTTGATTTCAATACCGATAGAGCTTTAGACAATGGCTTTTGGAATTTTTCTTCTTTTAATGGTACTGTTCCTACGGCAGTAAATACGCCTTATGAAATGTATTTGTTGAATAGAGATTATGGAAATTATTTTGGAGCATCTACAACTGTGATGAAACTTCCTGCTGGAACAGATCCATATACAGGAGCTTCTCCTACTCCTCCTTGGATTATTCCAGATGGTTTTTGTATTACTGCTATTCCACAACTTACGAGTAGAGGTGGATTTGTAGGGAACATGGGATTTTTTGGAACGGCTCAATCACAAGATATTGCACTTCTTCCTATTGAACTTGCATCTATTACTGCAACACCTAAAGAAAGTGCTATCTTAGTAGAATGGGCAACACTTTCAGAAAAAGATAACTATGGTTTTGAAGTATTTAGAGCAGAAGAAGAAGGCGATTTTGTGCGAATTGGTTTTGTAAAAGCCAAAGGTAATTCTACTACAAGACAAGATTATAATTTCTTAGATGTAGAAGTAAGACCAAACGTAAATTATTACTATAAATTAAAACAAATAGATAATAATGGTAAATTTAATTTTACTAAAACGGTAAAAGCAAAACTTTCTGATAGTGATTTTACAGGCGAACAAATCAATACAATTTATCCTAACCCAACTGATGATGATTTTACGCTTTATTTGGGAGGAAAAGAATTTGTAAGAGCAATGAATGTAGAAATTACGCTAGTAAACGCTATTGGAGAAGTATTAGAAACAAGAAGGATAAATACTCAAGCTGGAAATCGTATTAATTTCAAATTGACACGCTACCCAAAAGGAATATATTTATTGAGAATAATAAGCGAAACTTCGGCTACAGCTATAAAAGTAGTGAAAGAATAAAAATGAATTGTAGTTCTATACGAATTCAAATTATTGATAAATGCTTTAAAAGCTCAATCAAAAAAACCATTTCTAATTGATTAGAAATGGTTTTTTTGGTTCTTATATAAAATAAAATTCTATTTTCTCAAAACAACACATAGTTTTTCACAAACGATTTTACTCAATGTTTCTTCTCTATTTATTTCATTCTCTACTAAAATAATTTTCATTGTTCCATCATATCTTTCTATTTCCAAAACTTTTATTTCTAAACCCAAGCTGATTTTACGACTGTTTAAAAACTGTAAAAACTCTAAAGAAGATTCTGAAACAGCTATAATTCTAACTTCATCTCCTTCCTTACAGTCACTCAAACGTTTTTCTGAATGTATCTTGTTTTCTATTTGTCCTTCTTTATTTGGAATAGGCGAACCGTGTGGGTCAATGTTGGGATAACCCAAAAGTTCGTCCATTTTATCAAAAAAAATAGGTGATTTTATATGTTCAATTTGCTCTGCAATAGCGTGAACTTTTTCCCAACCAAAACCCATTTTTTCTACTAAAAACATTTCTGTCAATCTATGTTTTCGGACAATAAGAGCAGCCGTAATTTTTCCTTTTTCAGTAAGTTTTATGGGTTTGTATTTTTCATAAATCACAAATTCTTTTTCATACAACCGTTTTATCATGCTGTTTGCTGTCGGTGTACTGACAGAAAGTTTTTTACTCAAATCTGACAAACTTATTTCATCTTCCTTAGATGCAAGTTTGAAAAGAGCTTTTAAGTAATTTTCTTCTGTTTGTGAATTCATTGTTTTTTAATTTGGCTGATTATTCTTAAATAATTTCTACTTTTTCTTTAATTCAAAAATACGAATTTTTATTATTAAATTATATTTCGAAAGCTAAAGCATTCGGTACAACTTTACTCACACTAAAGTGTAAGCTACATTTTGAGCCATTCTAAAATTTTTGGAAAATGGTCATTGATTGCATCTTTGTGAGTAAGCATATCATTATGGTCGTAATCATGTAAATTTTGATTCTCTTTTGATAAAAGCCAAAACTCATCATTTTGATTATCTATTTCTTCTTTTAATAATTTTACATCATTCGGATTTCCCAAAATAGTATCATTTGCTGCTGCGATATGAAGGATAGGAGGAAAATAACCATTTTTAACTTTTAACTTTTGAAACTCACTTTGATAATCAAATCCATCTTTACAAAGCCATTTATCTTTATAAATCCATTTGTTAGATTCTTTAATAAACCCTCTTGTTTCGTCATCTGAACCAAAATTTAGTTTTGTATTAGGCATATAACCCAATGTTTTATTAAAAACTTTGCCTAAAAAATTCCAGAATAAATCTATTTTGATTATTCTTTCTATTCCTTTTGTTCTTATTCTTCTTTTACTTCCAAAAAACACCATCTTTTTTGTAGCTTCTGCAATTTGTGGAAAACGCAACATAAAAGGAGGAATCATAACACCACCCCAAGAATGAGCAGCCCAGTAAGCTGGAAACTGACCTTTTATTTCTCTTACTTTATTGGCAAAAGCTGGTAAATCTTCTAAAATATATTCCGTTTGTCCAAAATTTGAATATCGACTTATTTTGGGTTTGCTTTCTCCTTTTCCTCTAAGGTCTGCTACAAAAACATCAAAACCGTTTTCTGCTAAATAACTTCCAAGTCCTTTTCCATTAAGAGAATAAAAAATACGTCCATTTTCTACACTTCCGTGAATGAGTAAAATAGAAGGCAAATTTTTGAGTTCTGCTTCTTCCAAATCATCTTTATAAATTCTTTTTAGATGTAAAATGTCATTTTCTTTTGTTTTTAAATCAATAAAAATGGATTCGTAATATACTGGCATTATTTTTTGCTTTACATTTGTTTTAACATTCACTTTAATTTCTCAAAACTTTATACAAAAAAACGTGTTTTGAAAACAACAAACAAGTTTTAGAGGGTTTATAACTTATTTTACAAATAAGCTCAATCTTTTATTCATTTTTCAATTTACTTTTTAAACTTTATTTTTATGAAAAAAATATCTTATTTATTAATTTTTGTTTTATTTTATTTTGCAACTGCTTGTGCAACTGCACCACTTACAGGACGAAGACAACTTATATTAATGCCTGCTGCCGAAATCAATCAGATGAGTTTTCAAGCCTATAACGAAATGCTTAGTCAGCAAAGAGTTGTTACAGGAACAAAAGAGTCGCAAACCGTAAAAGATGTAGGAGCAAGAATTCAGTATGCCGTTGAAACGTATCTCAAACAAGTCAATAAATCTGATATTATTGAGGGATTTCGATGGGAATATAATTTGGTGCAAGATCCTACTGCAAACGCCTCTTGTATGCCAGGGGGAAAGGTAATTTTTCATACGGGTATTATGCCAATTTGTCAAACTCCAACAGGTGTAGCCGTAGTAATGGGACACGAAATAGCACACGCTGTGGCTAGTCATGGTAACGAGAGAATGAGCCAATCTATGGCAGCACAAGGGGTCTTATCTTTAGGTGCAGCTTTTATGAACCAAAACCCAACTCTAGGAAAACAATTAATCATGCAAGCTGCTGGTTTGGGAACACAGGTAGGACTTTTGAAATTTTCAAGAGACCAAGAATCAGAAGCCGACCAGTTGGGAATTATTTTTATGGCAATGGCTGGTTATAATCCGAACGAGTCAGTCGCTTTTTGGCAACGTATGGCAGCAGAAGCAGGAGGACAAGCGCCACCAGAATTTTTGTCGACTCACCCAAGTTCTACTACTCGTATCAGAAATCTCAAAAAATGGATACCAGAAGCAATGAAATATTATAATGCCTCTCCGTATAAAGGAAAACCGTAATAATTTGTTGTTGGTGTAGCTTCTTTTTTTATCAAAAATGCCTTATCAATTTAGTTTGATAAGGCATTTTTTGAGTAGAAAAATAAATATTCTGATTTTCTAAATAAGACTGAATATAAAGTAATATTTCCTCATCTACTCCACCTGCTTTAGCAATTTCTGTTATATTTATTTGGTTGTCATTATCTGCATTTTGCCACGCATTATCCTTTGATTTTTCTATTAATTCGTCAAAAGAAAGTTGTTTATTTTCTTCAAAAGAAATAGTCAAACATTCTATATCTGATTTTGAAAGTTCATCTAAATCAGCTTTTTCAGTTGCTTTTGCACAATAATAGTCTATTAATAAAAATGATTTTTTGATAGAATCGCCAAACTGATTTTCTAAAGTAGAATTATAATATAATGATTTGAATAATTCATATAAATTAGAAGGCATTGCACCATTTTTCATAGCAAGATAATTGTCTGTAAGAACCGTTCTTCCATATTTTACTAAATGTTTTTGATCAGCAAAATATAATATCTTAAAAACTTTCAAAAAATCAACTTCTTTTTGAGTTTGATTTTCTTCAAACTTTTCAAAAATAAATAAAGTAGCTGCTTTTGCTTTATCAAAATCAAATTTTTCAATGAATTTTGAATTGAGGTTTATATCTAATCTTGTTTGCATAAAATAAATAGTTATGAATTATTTCTTTATTCAATTTACAAAAAAAGCCTATCAAATCATAAAATTTGTATAGGCTTTAAGTTTAAACTATTGTCAGAGTTATTTTGAATTACCAAAAACTATTTATAAAGTTTTCGAAATTTATAGACTATTATCCAAAAAGAGAGTCATCTTTTCCCTTTTCTTTATCAGATTTTCAGTTTTTACTTCCTTCTTTTATATCTCCTTTTACAGTTGGGTCAAAAAGTGATTCTGTTTTTGAAGGTTCTGGAACTGTAAAACTGGCTTTATAAATTGCTGGTTCTTCTAGTTTTCTTCCTAATGCTCTCCAACCTTTTACATCTTCTAAAGTATGAAGCAGATATGAGATTTTGAATTTTTTACGGTTCTGTTGATAGAATATTTCAACTTTCAGATTCTTTTAGTATTTTCTTTTTCTTCATTTTCAAAATGAACAGACAAAACTTCTGATTTTTGATGTTCTGGAACAAAATCCAAATTCTTTTCCTACCGTTGAAGTTTCTATTCTAAAACGTTTTATAAAATGTGTTTTTGTTTTTCCATCGTAATAAACAGCAGAAATAACAGCTTTTGCATTAAATTTTTTGATAGCCAAAACTCGTTTTACATCATAACGATTTGTTAGTTCAAAATTAGTTTGTTCGTAACTTCCATCTTTGAAAATGACTAAGATTGTATCATCGTTATCAAATTCTCCTAATTTTTCGCCTATTTCGTCTTTGTTGAGTGTTCCTGTTACGGTATCGTAATAAATTTCTAATGCTCCAAGTGTAGATTCTCCTTCTTTGGCTAAGTTTTATTCTACGAACTGGATATTTTGTAAGTTGATTTCCTTTTACGCCACGTCCTTTTATTTCTAATTCTGCAAAATCATAATCAAATGTTTTTTGTTGTTGCTTTGCATGCATTTGATAAAAGAATATTTACTACTTCGGCTTCTCCATTTGGATTAGCAGAAAAATAATGAACTTTGGATAATTTGTGATCGCTGGCAAGATTGTATTCTCGCTCACGAGTTACTCCCAACACTTGAAAACGTTTTACATAACTCGTTCCTGTTTTTCCATCTAAATAAGACATATTATAAACCATTCTCTCGTCGCCTTTTCTATACACATCGACGTGAATAATATTTTTTCCTACAAAAACTTTGTCAGCAACCTTTACGACTTGCATAACTCCGTCTTCTCTAAAAATAATAACATCGTCTAAATCAGAACATTCTTCTACAAACTCATCTTTCTTTAATCCAGTTCCGATAAAACCTTCTTTTCTATTTACGTAAAGTTTTGCATTATTTGCAGCTACTACACTTGCTTCAATGTTATCAAACGATGATATTTGAGTTTTGCGTTCTCTTCCTTTTCCGTATTTTTTCTTTAATTCTTTGTAAGTAATCAATAGAATAAGGAGTAATATTTTCTAAGTTATGACGCACTTCTTTGAGTTCGGTTTCCATTTTCAAACGCAAATCATCAGCCTTTGAAGTATCATATTTAGAGATACGTTTGATTTTGATTTCTGTTAGTTTTACGACATCTTCGTCTGTAATTTCTCTGTATAATTCTTCTTTATACGGTTCTAAACCTGTGTGAATGGTTTGAATAACTTCTTCCCACGTTTTGGCATCTTCTATTCGATTATAGATTTTTTCATCAATAAAAAGACGTTCTAAAGAAGAAAAGAATATTTTTTCTAAGAGTTCGGCTTCTCTAATTTCTAGCTCTTTTTGAAGTAAGTCTCGTGTCAAATCTGCACACGTTTTGAGCATTTCATTGACATCAATAAAATGAGGTTTGTCTGCAATAATTACACACGCATTTGGAGAAATAGACGATTCACAATCTGTAAAAGCATACAAGGCACTCATCGTAACATCTGGCGAAATACCGGGAGCAAGTTTTACCAAAATCTCAATTTCAGCAGCCGTATTATCAATTACCTGTTTGATTTTGACCTTTCCTTTATTGTTTGCTTTTAAGATAGAATCAATCAAACTTGTAGTTGTCGTTCCGAACGGAATATCACGAATTACTAAAGTTGTTTTATCAAATTGTTCCATTCTAGCACGTACACGGATTTTTCCACCACGTTTTCCACCATTGTAATTCTCTATATCAACAAATCCTCCTGTCGGAAAATCTGGATAAAGATTTATTTTTTTGTCTTTCAAAGCATCAATCGAAGCATCAATAAGTTCATTGAAATTATGAGGCAAAATTTTGGTAGAAAGTCCAACTGCAATACCCTCCACTCCCTGCGCCAAAAGCAACGGAAATTTTACAGGAAGTGCCATTGGTTCACGTTTCCTACCATCGTAAGTAAGTTGCCAATCTGTAGTTTGAGGATTAAACAAAACATCGGTTGCAAACTTAGACAAACGAGCTTCAATATAACGAGAAGCTGCTGCACCGTCGCCAGTACGCACATCTCCCCAGTTTCCTTGAGCATCAACAAGCAAATCCTTTTGACCCATATTTACAAGTGCATCTCCAATGGACGTATCTCCATGCGGGTGATATTGCATCGTCTGACCAATAATATTTGCCACTTTGTGATAACGTCCGTCGTGCATTTCGTTCATGGCGTGCATAAGTCTTCGCTGAACAGGTTTCAAACCGTCTTCTATGCGAGGAACAGCACGTTCCAAAATTACATACGAAGCATAATCTAAAAACCAGTTTTGATACAGACCCGAAACAGGCAAGACATCCGAGATTCCTTCTCCATTTAAGGAAGTAAAATCTTCAGCGTGTTCTTGTAATGATTCGTCGTCTGCGTGTGCGTTTGTGTTCTCTTCGCTCATATATATTGAATTGTCTTTGTTTTTAATATATGTCGCTCGTGGGGACACGAGCAACGGTAGTATCTATATCTTTTTTGCTAAAAATATTAGTTAAAATTTATCTAAGTCGTTTTAGCTTGGTTTAGCATCACAAAAATAGGCATTTTTCTTTAAAATGCTAAATTATTTAGCAAAAATATTTTCTGTTTCAATTTTAATGTTCAAAACTACAAAAAAATGATTTAAGAGCTTAGAAATTTGAAAGTCTGTTTCCAAGAAAAAAATTATAACACAATTGTATTCATTACGTTGATTTTTGTGTATTTTAGATTTCTTAAATAATCTTAACACTTCATATCAAATTTATTTAACGCTTATGAAAAATTCAGTTTTGTTTATGTTATCAGTTTTAGCTCTTCTTTTACTAACAAATACCGTTTATTCTCAGTCTTTTCGTACTACATGGATAACCACAGATTCAACAATTACCATTCCTACAAATGATAGTTTGGATTATGATTATGAAATTTCTTGGAAAAACCTAACTAATAAAGGAATAGGAGATGGTTCTGCTCAAGAAGTAAAGGGAAATTATACTATCCAAAACTTAGAAAATGGTAGCATTTATGAAGTAGCGATTACTGGCGATTTCCCTCATTTTTATATGAATGAAGACTATATTCAAGGTCCTTATAAAGGTGAAGCACAAAAATTAAAAACCATTGAAGAGTGGGGAATTATTGAATGGCTTTCTATGAACAGTGCTTTTGAAGGTTGTACTTATCTTACTTATACTGCTACTGATATTCCCAATTTAGAAAAGGTAAAAGATATGTCTTTTATGTTTGATGATTGTGAAAATTTCAAAGGAAACAGTAGCATTGACCAATGGAATACAAGCAATGTAACTGATATGAGTAATATGTTTTCTTCTGCTCGCATTTTTAATCAACCAATTGGTAAATGGAATACAGCAAATGTAACAACTATGAGCAGAATGTTTTTAGGCGCAGAGTTTTTCAATTATCCTATAGGAGAATGGAATACAGAAAAAGTAACTACTATGAGTAAGATGTTTTATGGTGCTATGAGTTTTGATCAACCTATAAGAGAATGGAATACAGAAAATGTAACTGATATGAGTGATATGTTTTATTATGCTATCTCTTTTAATCAATCTATTGAAAAATGGAATATACAAAACGTTACAGATATGAGTGCAATGTTTAATAGTACTAAGAAATTTAATCAACCGATTGGAAAATGGAACACTTCAAACGTAAAAAATATGGAAGATATGTTTGATCATGTAGAGAATGGAATACAGAGAATGTAACAGGTATAAGTGGATGTTTTTGAAGCTTCGTTATTTAATCAACCTATTGGAAAATGGAATATCAAAATGTTATCGACGTGAATAAAATGTTTTCTGGTGCTACTTCATTTCAATCAACCTATTGGAGAATGGAATACTTCAGAGCATAACTAATATGAGTTGTATGTTTGATGTGCTATCTTATTTAATCAACCTATTGAAGAATGGAATACTCAAAATGTGACGAATATGAGTGGAATGTTTTCAGAAGCTTACTCTTTCAATCAACCTATTGAAAATTGGAATACCGAAAAAGTTATCAAAATGGGTAGCATGTTTAATGGTGCTTACTCCTTCAATCAATCCTTATCCAAATGGAATGTAGGAAAAGCAAAAGAAATGAGATTTATGTTTGCTCATGCTGAATCATTTAATCAATCCATTGGATATTGGAATATCGAAAGCGCAACAGACATGACAGGTATTCTTTATCGATCAGGTTTGAATACAGAAAATTATGATTCTACTTTGATAGGTTGGTCAAAAAATAAAAATGTACCAAAGAATATTATTTTAAATTCAAATGGATTAAATTACTGCAAATCAAAAGAAGCTCGTCAAAAACTTATCGATGAACATAGCTGGACAATAGAAGGAGATAAATTTTCTTGTAAGGATGATTAATAAAAAGTAAATACAAAATCCCATAAAATAAGAAAAGGCAACCACAATAGTGATTACCTTTAATTTCTCTATATCCCCTTTACAGATATAAAACTTAATCTTCCTTCTTACGGAAGAAGGAAGCCATTTGTTGCAATGTTTTCAATCTTTTCTTCATTTTTTTGTTAAAAATGAAAATATAAAAGATGAAATTTTATCAAAAACAAGTAGCTATCCTATATAAAATCGTTTATTTGTATGATTATTTCAATAATTGAATATGAAATATCTTATGTTTTTTAGTTTATCCTTCTTAAACTAAAAATATTTTAAGTAGTACGAAAACTAGTTTCGTTTTGCTGCAAACTAAGCGTTTTTAATGTCATTTTGTAGTTCATCAAAATCATAACCAAATATAGAAACTCCGTATTTACCTACTAACTCTATAAAAGCTCTTTTAGAAATACCTACAATTTCACTTGCTTGTCCAGAACTTAATTTGCCTTCTTCAAATAATTTTGAAGCAATTATCATTTTTATATCAAAATCTTTTAAATGAAGACTATCAGGTAATGTTATTTGATAAACAGCCATAATTATACTTTTTTACTCAATCTCAATAACTGAAATAGATTTTAATTCTTCATTTTCAATAAATTGCTTGATTATTATTTCATTGTCTTTCAAAACTTCTACAATATCATTTGTATTTTTGTTTCCTCCTCTCAACCAAATAATTTTAGGAGGATTACCTCTTAAAAAAGCAATGTCTGAAAAGTCAGAATCAAAAGTTACTATTGTAAAACCATTTTCTTTAGCAAAATTCCAAATTAATTCATCTTTTATATCTTCTAACCCTATTTGTCTAACTTGTTTTGAATTATAAAAAATGGAATTTATTTTAGCTACTATTCTGAAAGAAATGTTTTGATCAAATAATAATTTCATAATTTAGGAAGCGATACGAATTCTATTCTCTCTATTAGCTGAAAATAACAAACAAGCCTTTATATTTTCTTCTGTCAGTTCTGGAAAATCGTATATAATTTCTGTTATACTCATTCCATTCCCTAACCAATTCAAAACATCATAAACAGAGATTCTTGTTCCTATAATAGTAGGTTTTCCAAATCTTATTTCTGGATTGATGGTAATATGTTCTTTAAAGTCTATCATTATATTTTCTAGTTTAAATAAATATCTTTATTAAAATACGATTTCCAAACTAAAAAAGTTTAATAAATCAAACCTTGAAAATTTCACTTTTCATTTTTGTCGTGCTAATATAGTTACTTTCCACTTCTTATTTTTTCTATAAATAGTTGCATAGAAGGAGCTAAACTAGAAAAATGGTCTCCTTTTATTCCTATTAAATTAATATATAGTTTTTGTTCGTAAGATTTATTTATCCAATTATTCCAAAACTCAAAATCGTCTTCTGTTCCAATATACATAGTGTGTTGGCGAACCATATAATTCAGATAAGCATAAGGAAATCTTAGAGAATACTCATTCTCATCATTATAATTAAATGGAACAGGAATTTTACCACTTTCGTCCCAAACTTTCATGTCTTCTTCTGTATAAAGTCCTGCATTACTTGCTGTACGTTTTACCTTTATATCATTTTGAAAAGAGAGTAGTAAGGAAATCCCTCCTCCTATGCTGTGACCAAAAACGAATATACTATCTGCGTTTGCATATTCCTGCTGAGAAACCCACTTTATTGCTGCCTTTGCATCATCTACTTCTCCATAGAACATTTCAAAATTACCATCATTTCCGTTTTCTGCTCTGTAAGTTGGTGCAAATACAATAAATCCTGCGTCAATAAAAGGCTTACAATCAATCATATCTTGATATCCTAAAGAAAACCCTCCATGTAAATAAACCATAACAGGTTTCTTTTTTCCTTCCTCTACATTACTAATATCCAATAACCCTTTTAGCTCTTTATTTTCAGAAGTATATTTTATCAAAATTATACTATCCCTTTTTTCTTCAAAATCTTCATAAGATTGAGGAGCTTTTATAAATTTGGTTAAATTAGTTTTATAAATATTTCTATTGATTACATATTGATTATCACTCTTATCTTGACAAGAAGCAAATAATGGAATAGATAATAATATTAAAAAAAAATACTTATTCATGAAAATTATTTTTTTTATTATTTCCCTCTACAAAAAAAATGTAGAGAGAAATAATGTTATTTATAGTTTAAACACTCGCAAATGTTTTTGAATTACGTTTTCTTTCGCCTTCGTTCAAATAAATCTTACGAATACGAAGAGCTGTAGGAGTAAGTTCTACATACTCATCTGCCTGAATATATTCTAATGCTTCTTCTAAAGAGAATTTTACAGGAGGAGCAATTTTAGTTTTAGCATCCGTACCTGAAGAACGCATGTTTGTCAATTGTTTTGTTTTTGTAATATTGATAACCAAATCACTACCACGAGTATGCTCTCCAACAACTTGACCTTCATAAATTGCTTCGTTTTGATCAACAAAGAAAATACCTTTGTCTTGTAATTTATTAATACTATAAGGAATAGCATTACCCAATTCCATAGAAATAAGCGAACCACTCTGACGACCTTTGATTTCTCCTTTAAACGGCTCAAATGCTTTGAAACGGTGGTACATAATTGCCTCTCCCGCTGTTGCAGTCAAAAGCTGATTACGAAGACCGATAATTCCACGAGAAGGCATCTCAAACTTCAAGATAGTACGGTCGTCTTTCGGATTCATTTCTAATAAATCTCCTTTACGTTGCGTAACAAGTTCGATCGCTTTTCCAGAAAGATGGTCAGGAATATCAATTGTCAATTCTTCAATCGGCTCACATTTTTTACCATCAATTTCTTTAATAATTACTTGAGGCTGACCTACTTGAAGTTCATATCCTTCACGACGCATCGTTTCGATCAAAACTGACAAGTGAAGAACACCACGACCAAAAACATTAAATGAGTCAGCAGCTTGTGTTGGCTCAACACGAAGAGCAAGATTTTTTTCTAACTCTTTGTGCAAACGGTCTTTCAAGTGGCGAGAAGTAACGAATTTACCTTCCTTACCGTAAAAAGGAGAGTTATTGATAGTAAATACCATTGACATAGTAGGCTCGTCAATAGAAATTGGAGGCAATGCTTCTGGCTCATCTCTATCAGCAACTGTATCGCCAATTTCAAAATCTTCTAATCCTACAATTGCACAAATATCACCTGCTTGTATCTCTTCTACTTTAAGTTTCCCTAAACCTTCAAAAACGTATAATTCTTTTATTTTATTCTTTACAATTTTGCCATCACGTTTCATAAGAGAAACTGTTTGACCTGTAACAAGTTTGCCACGAATCAAACGACCCACTGCAATACGACCGATATACGTAGAGTAATCCAATGAAGTAATTTGAAGTTGAGTAGTTCCTTCTTCAATTACTGGAGCTGGAATAGTTTCCATGATAGCATCCAAAAGAGGAACAATACTATCTGTTTCTTTTTCCCAATCTGTACTCATCCAGTTATTTTTAGCAGAACCAAAAATAGTAGGGAAGTCTAATTGGTCTTCTGATGCACCTAACGAGAACATTAAATCAAAAACTTGGTCTTGAACTTCGTTTGGCTTACAGTTTAATTTATCTACTTTATTTACAACTACGATAGGCTTCAAACCTAAGTTAATTGCTTTTTGAAGTACAAAACGAGTTTGAGGCATAGCACCTTCAAAGGCATCAACAAGCAAAAGAACTCCGTCTGCCATATTCAAAACACGTTCTACTTCACCACCAAAATCGGCGTGACCAGGTGTGTCAATGATATTAATCTTTGTTCCTTTATAATCAATAGAAACATTTTTTGCAAGAATTGTAATTCCACGTTCACGTTCAATGTCATTGTTGTCCATTATAAGTTCACCTGGACGTTCGTGTTCTTTAAATAAATTTCCAGTAACGAGCATTTTATCAACAAGAGTAGTCTTGCCGTGATCAACGTGAGCAATAATAGCGATATTTCTGATAGACTGCATAAGGTAGTAAAAACTAATGTAAAAGGCTTAGAGTATTTTTATTTACTTTTAAAAAGTATTAAATTAAATCAACTTCTCAAATAAATTTTTGTGAATAAATTTAAAATTTCTTAATTAATTAATTTTGTTTATTCTGTTGATTTATAACGAGTTATGAATTGTTATTTTATTTCGTGGTGCAAAATTACGTAATTTATTTTAGAAAATAGCAATTTGTATAATTAATAATTCATTACTATTTCATTTTTTTGGGTAGGCTTATACAGAATTAAAATTTAGAATAAGTTATTTTTAGAGATTCAGTTATTCACTTCGGTTTGTTATACCTTTAATTTAATTGGTATTTTTATATCTTTGTAAAATTTTATTTGGAATAAAATAATTTATTTTTTTCTCATTATATATGAGAAAAAAGGTAAATCATTCTCCTTACACCAAAAATTTTCAATTTATTTTGAATTTTTTTTATTAAAAATGAGTTTAATAATTAGAGTAAACTAAGGAGACCTATAGATTTGTTAGTCTTTGAAAATCAATAATTTATGTTCTGTAATCAATAGAAAATAAAATCTACAACTTTCTTCTGAAGAATTTGAGTATAGAATAAAATGAAAACTTTCAAGAAAAAATTAAATTTCTGTTTGCAGATATAAAAAAAAGAATTACCTTTGCATCGCATTAAGGGAAAAGAAACGAAAAAAATACGTATCATTTTCTCTAATGGAAATAAGGTGGTAATAAGATTATTAAGAGAATAATCTATCACAAAAAATGCTCCGTTCGTCTAGCGGTTAGGACGCCAGGTTTTCATCCTGGTAGCAGGGGTTCGATTCCCCTACGGAGTACAACTCTAATTATAAGTGGTTAGTAATAAACGATTAGTGAAATGAAAATTCCTAAGTAAAAATAAAATGCTCCGTTCGTCTAGCGGTTAGGACGCCAGGTTTTCATCCTGGTAGCAGGGGTTCGATTCCCCTACGGAGTACAAAAAGCCAATTCAAACATTGAATTGGCTTTTTTTTGTGGTGTTTTTTGCAATTGTTTATATCTATATCTCAAACTTCCCAGTTTTTTCACGCCATTGCATAATAAGTTCAAAGGTATTTGTAGATTTTTGATAGTCCATATAGCCATAAAAATTATCAAAACTTGCTCCCAAAACACTATTCAGAGCTAGTTTATCTTCTTTAGTAGGTTCGTCTGGCAAAAATGCCTTTAAGTCTTCTAAGTGGTACATGTCTTTTACTTTTTTTACGTCTTCTATATTCCATCTCTGGCAAAAAAGTGTGTAACCATTATCTTGCTCACTGCTTTGCTGTTCTTGTTTGTTAGAATTATCCATAGTTATTTTTGGTTTTGGTTTTTTATACTTTAAAGTACGTGTTGTTAGAAAGTAAAGTTTAGAAAAAAATCCGTTAAATAGCTTTATCAATCATTAAGTAATTACAAATTATCATTTTTTCTAAATAAGATTGTCAAAACTGGAATTAAAATAGAGTAACTTTGTGAATTAATCAGAAATCAAATTATATCAATTTTATGAGATTTTTATCTATTATATTACTTATTTTTTTAGGACTTTCTTTTCAAAATTCTTTTTCTCAAAAATCAACTAATAAGACCATAGAAAAGAAACCTACTTTAGAAACCCTAGAAGATACCACCCAAACTGTATCAAGAATAGAACTTCTAAAAGCGGGGACTTTGGAAGGCGATGTACTTCCTAGTGGTGAAAAAGTGCGTATTTTGAAAAAAGACGAACGTGGACAGGTTGAGTTTAAGCAGAAAAACACGGTTATGTATGCCGATAGTGTTTTTCAATATATTGATAGAAATCAGATTGAAGCCTTTGGAAATATTCGTTTTGTAGAGCAAGATAGCCTTACACTTGTTGGCGATACATTGTATTATGATGGTTATACCAAAGTAGCAAAGGTAAGAGGAAATGTAGTCATGCAAGACCAAGATAAAAGAGTAGAGACAAGAAAATTGAATTACAACCTCAAAACAAAAACAGCTAATTATTTTGAGGGTGGAATCGTTACAGACAAAACTTCACGACTGACAAGTGATAGAGGTTCTTACAATACCAATTCTAGGGTTGCTACTTTTAATGGAAACGTACAAGCTCTTAGCCCAGACCAACAGTTGATTGCTGAATCAGTAGTTTATAATACGCTGACAAAATCAATATTTTTTGATTCGGAAGGAAAAATCATAAATAGAGACGGAACAATAAATGCTGCGAAAGGAACTCAAATAAATGCTCAAACAGGAATTTTGAAGACAGCAGAAGGTGCAAATGTTGCCACTCGTATAGAAAATAGAGATTATATTATTTCGGCTAACTTCATTGATTACGATAATCTTACTGAAAAAGGAATTTTTAAAGAAAATGTACAACTTTATTACAAGAAGGAAAATATTACCATTTTTGGTGATGAAGCCTATTATGATGGAATAAACAGTCGTTTGGATGCTTACGGAGATGCACTTTTGGTAAAACCCTTTAAAAATGATACACTCTATATTTCTGCTGATACATTAATAGCTGTGAATGATAGTCTGATAGGTCAAGAGCGTTTTTATGGATATAGAAACGTCAAGATTTACAAACGAGATATTCAAGGGATTTGTGATTCTTTGAATTATGATTTAGAAGATTCAATTATTTATTTTGATTATGACCCTGTTTTGTGGAATAGTGCAAATCAGCTTTCAGGTACAAACATAAAAGCAAAATTGACAGATAATGCTATTGATTCACTTACTATTACCGAAAAGGCATTTGTTATTTCATCTGATATATTTGGACAGTTTAATCAGATAAAGGGACGGGATTTATTAGCTGTTTTTGATAGTGGTTACATAAATAGAGTAGATGTAAATGGTAATGGAGAAAGTATTTACTTTATGTTAGAGGAAAAAAAAGGTGCCGAAACTTTATTGAAAGGAATGAATTACATAAAATGTAGTAATATTATTATGAAGTTTTTTGCAGATAATGCACTAGAAGAAATTTTGTTTTTACAACAACCTGAAGGTCAAGTAATTCCTCCACAACTTATCACTAAGAAAAATTCTGAGCTGAGTAACTTTAACTGGCGTATCGAAGAAAAACCGACTTACAACATGATTATGCAAGGAAGAAGCACAGAAGAAGCAGCAAAAAATACGTATAAAGTAAAAGAAGTAGATGGAAATAGAATAATAGATAGTGATTTTTTTGGTGTGTATTTGAGTGAAGACAAACAAAAACTAACCTATTATAATCCAAAATTACCTAAGAGAAATCTTGAAAACGAGTTTTTCTTGTACGTTTACCCGAAAGATAAAAAAGATTTACCAGAAGAATTTAGATTCTACGGTTATGTAGTTATTCCGTTTTATAATATGGATACAGAAGTTTATAAACCCAATCAACCTTTCTTTTATACACAAGAATTGCCAAAATTTAAGATTAAAAAAATTACGACAGGACAAAAAATAAAAATAGAAATAGACAAAGAAACAGGAGAAATCATTCCTACCAGAAACCCTGTAAAAGAATGGAAAGAAATATATGAATTTTAGGGATTAGGAATTAGTAATTAGGAATTAGGAATTAGGAATTAGGAATTAGGAATTAGGAATTAGGAAGAAATTCTTTCTGGAATTTTTGTTTTAAATTTTCTATTAAAAAATATATTTGTGTTTTCTCTAAACTCCCCACTCTCTGTGGTTCAAAAGCATTCTGAATTCACTTATAACTTTATTCTTGAAACAATGTTGTCTCGTATTCCTTTGACTAAATGAATTTAATTTTTAAAAACTAAACTACCCTCATTTTTATGAATATCAAAGACGCAAAAGTAATCTTAACAGGTGGAAGTACAGGAATTGGCTACGAAACTGCTAAACTATTAAAGGAACATGGAGCAGATGTCTTTATTTGTGCCAGAACTGAAAAAGATGTACAAAACGCTATTTCGGAGTTAGGAATAAAAGGAACAACGGCTGACGTTTCAGAGGAAGAAGACGTCAAAAATCTATTTGAAAAAGCCTTGAAAGAAATGGGAGGAGTAAATGTAGTAATCAATAATGCTGGAATTGGTAGTTTTGGTGCTTTGGTAGATACTTCAGTAGAAGATTTTACAAAGGTTTGGGAAGTGAATGTAAAAGGTGCTTTTATGGTAGGAAAAGAAGCTGCCAAACATTTCCAAAAAGAAAACACAGGGAATATTATAAATATTGCTTCTACGGCTTCTCAAAGAGGTTTTGCAAATGGAACAACCTATTGCTCAAGCAAATTTGCATTGGCTGCCATGACCGAATGTTGGCGTGCCGAACTTCGTAAAAATAATGTTAGAGTAATGCAAGTCAATCCTAGTGAAGTTGTAACGCCTTTTTCTGATAAAATTGGAGGAAAACAAGACAAAGGGAATCCATCAAAACTTCAAGGAACTGAAATTGCTCATACTATCGTTTCATTACTTTCTATGAATGATGTCGGTTTTGTTACTGATGCAACAGTTTGGGCTACAAATCCAAAGTAGGGAATTGGGGAATGGAAATTAGGAAATGGGTAAATACAAATTCCCTAAACCTCAACGAGATTTAGGGAATTTTGCATTTAACTGATAACTGTTTACTGGTCACTGATAACTGAAAGAGCTGATTTAGTAATCGCCAAAGGTAGCTTCATTTTGCGTCAAAGCTGTTTCTAGTTGCTCATCATTTGGAGCTACGCCGTGCCATTTATGACTTCCCATCATATAATCTACACCGTGTCCCATTTCTGTTCTCATCAAAATCATAGTTGGTTTTTCGTTTCCTGTAAGGTCTTTTGCTTGTCTCAAAATTGGAATTAATTTGTCAAAATCATTCCCATTACTACAACTCAAAACATTCCAACCAAAGGCTTTGTATTTTTCTTCCAAACCTTTTACATCACCCAGATTCATTACATCTTTTACATCTCCATCTATTTGTCTTCCATTTACATCAATGATAGCAATAAGATTATCTACTTTGTGATGGGCTGCAAAAAGAGCTGCCTCCCAAACCTGTCCTTCTTGCTGCTCGCCATCTCCCATCAAAACAAAAATGGTCTTTTTATCATGATTCATTTTCTTTGAAAGTGCTGCACCGATAGCCACAGAAAGTCCTTGTCCTAAAGAACCCGAAGCAATACGAATACCTTCCAAACCCTCTTCTGTTGCTGGATGTCCTTGCAAACGAGAATTTATTTTACGAAAAGTAGCCAAATCATGAATACTAAAATAACCACTACGAGCCAAAACGCTATACCAAACAGGCGAAATATGTCCGTTCGATAAGAAAAATAAATCCTCATTATTCCCATCCATATCAAAAGATGGATTATGTTCCATAACCTCAAAATAAAGAGCTACCAATAATTCGGCACAACCCAAAGAACCACCTGGATGTCCAGAATTTACTTGATGAACCATTCTGACAATATCTCTACGGACTTGTGCAGTCATGTTTTGTAAAAATTCTTTATCGTTTTTTTTGTATAAAGCCATTTTAAAATCTTTTTGTGTGTAATTGCAATTCTATTTTACAAAAGTACAAAAGTGTAGCTATTCAAACTAAATTTGAGTTATCAAATTTTGATAAATTTAAAATGTTATTTTGTATTTGTGGGGAAATGGCTTGCCTTTTCCTACTATGGTTTAAAATAAAAAAACAGAAAGCCTTCCGACTTTCTGTTTTTGTTATTTTAATAGTACTCACATTTGATAAATCAAATGGCTAGGGTTATTATTTTGAATAAATCATAGTTTGAGTTACACGCTCATTTCCATTACGAATTTCAGCGATATAAAGACCTGTTTTTAGTCTAGCTTGATTTGCATTCCAGATATATTGATGTGTTCCTATTCCATAAGAAGTCAAATCAACTGTTTCGACTGCACGTCCTATTCCATCGTAAATCGTAAGAACCGCAGGAGAAGAGTTTTTCAATTCGAAGCTAATTGTAGTTTGAGTAGTAAAAGGATTTGGGAATGAAGGTAATAATTTGATAGACTCAACACTATTCTCATTGATTGGACTTGTTGAATTATTACTTCCTAATGTATGCAATACACCATCTACAACTGCAATACTTGCCACTAAAGACTTACTAAAGTTTCCATTTTCAGCTTGAATAGCAATGCTATAAATGCCTTCGTCTAGTTTATCGTTTAGAGTAGCTCTAAATTCTCCATCATTTTGTTTGAATTGTAATACAACTACTTTTTGTGATTTTATATCATTCGAAGTAAGCGTCATTGCACCTGTTACTTTAGCACCTTGTGTATTGATTCTCATTTCGTTTAAAAGAGAAATAGTTATGTTAATTGTCTCACCAACATTATACACATATTTTTTATCACTCAAATCACTTGTCATACGAAGAGAAACGCCTTCATTTGCAGTAACTAATGCTACAAAAGCTGATTTTGATTCAATAGAATAAGTTCCTACTTCTGGACTTTTAATAGTTAGAGTAGTAGCAAAACCACCAAACATATCAGTTGATTTTTCAGAAATACGTAGCATTTCAGGGTTTACTCTTTCTCCGTTTGGAGCAATGATTACAAACTCTTCATTTGCAGCCAAATGATGAATATCCAACATAGTTTCTGTTACTCCTTCTTCTACCATAAAGTTACGGCTTGTTTTTTCAGAGCTAAGAATTTGTACTCTACTCTCAACAACTGCATTCGGGTTTGTAAAATTATCTTCTATTGGTCTGGCAACTGTTTTTGAAAGTGAAAAAGGTAAATTATTTTTTACTGTATTCCACATATAATTTCCTCTACTTACTTCACTATGGTCTAAGTTTGTTGTAGAATTTCCGTATCCACTAAGTAAAGTAGTAGAATTAGGACGTCTTGAACTTTTGTAAGTAACAACACCGTCATTTCCACCGTCCCATCTTCCGCCACCGTTCCAATTTAGATATTGTCCAGGAATCCAAAGAATTCCACCATAACCCCAAGCACCTACTGTACGAAAAGGAGTTGTATTATTTGAGTTATTATCTGTTTGAGAACGGAAATAACTTGCATAACCTGTCTGGAGGCTATTTGTAGCATCATTTACTTGACCGAAAGCACCTGATAGCCAAGAAACCCAACCACTTTGTGCCAAATCTGCTAGAGGCGTTCCGTTATGAGGCGAACTAAGCGTAATTACACGTTCTACTTTATTTCTTGCACCATAATGTACTAAGGCTGCATCTGTATCTAAGCCACCTTTACTATGTGCTACTACTACCACCTTGTTTACGCCAAAACGACTTGTAATTGTTCCTAACATAGTGCTAAAAAGCTGACCGTTTACCCACATATCTTTATCTGGGTTTACAGAAACAAATGCAGTGCGATAACCATCTGCAAAAGCTCTGTTGTACATATCGTTTCCATCCCACCACGTACTTGCACGAGAAGAGTAACCATGAATAAAAACGATTACAGGAGAACCTGCTCTAAGGTTTGAAGGGGTTGCACCGTAATAAATATTACCTGCATCACTTTCACCGCTTCCTAAAATATCGCCAGCGATACTAGTCATTTGATTAGGAGCAATAAGATTCTTTTCTTGAATTTGTTGAGCAACTGCTCCAAAGCTAAAAGATAAGAAAATAAAGAAAGCTGTACTAATTTGAAAAATTCTGTTCATAAAAAAGGGATATTAATTGTTTGTGTGTAAAATTTGTAATTTATCTTATTTTGGTTTAGACAAATTATGGTATGAAATAATTAGATGAGTTATTGAATGTTATTTTTCTTAGATAATTTTCTATAACTGTTGGTCATCTACTAATTTCACTATAGTATGCGTGCATAACTATAACACAAATAAAACATATAACTTTCTGATTTGCAACTCTTTAGATACTTTTTTTTAATAGTAAAACTATCATTTTCACAGAAAAAGATTAATTTTACTCTTCTTATTATCATATTAAAAGTATGTTAATATATGTAGAGAATAATTTGATTTTAATTTTTTTGTTCTAAATTATATTAGTTGGTCAAACTAAAATTTATAGAAAAAATACAATAAAAAACATAGAAAATTTTAATGATTTCAAAAAAACCATATTAAAAAAGGCTTTTACCTATTTTTTCAATAGATAAAAGCCTTACTACAAAACTTTTGAATTCTCCAGTTATGGATTATAGAATTATTTTTTTTGACTTACTGAACAAAAACCAGTTTGTAGATTATTTCTGAAGAACCTGTACTTCTCCCTAAAGTCATTTCAGTTGGAGTAATTTCTACGATACGTATATTGGTAGGGAAAACATCAATTCTGCTAAACTGTAAAAAACGATCATTAAAAATAAATCTCCATGTTCCATTCGAATCTGTTTCTCCATTTGTAAGTGTTCCTTTATTGAAAACACAGTTGAATACAAATGCTCCACTTTGATTTACTCTAAAAAATGTGAGTGTATTATCTTTTTCGTGATCCTTAATCAGTTCAGGATTAGTACCATTTAGTTTTATGGAAGAAAACCTCCACGTTTTAGAAACTTGTCCTGCCAAACGGTCTAGTAATGGAATTTCACGTACTCTAAAATTTAATATTTGAAGAATTGTACTTTCTCCTCCTTCATTGGCTACTCTCAAACTCACATCATATCTACCTGCTTCATCAAAAGAATGTGCCAGAGAAATTAATGAAGAATCTTGATTAAAAACAATTTCTTGTTGGTTTGTAACTATAACTCCATTTATTTTCCATTCTACCTCTTCTATATAACCTCCTGTTTTGTTAGCTTGCAATACTACCGACTCATCTGTATAAAACAGTTTGTCTGATGCAGGAGGGTTTTGCCATTTCACAACAGGACGAGGAGGAAGTACTTTAGGAGCTGGATCATCTGTACCTCCACAAGAAACCAAGAAAGAACTTAATAAAACGCAAAGTAAAAAATGAATTAAAGAACGATTTAATATATTTGACATAACTTTGGATAGATAAATTGATTTATAAAAATAATATAATCAAATTAGATTTGAAATTTTCTTAAAAAAGAAGCACGAGTTAGTAATTAGACTGTTTTTTGAGCTAAATTGCTGCATTAATAAATACAAAAGAATTATTTTTTTGTCAAAAATCGTCATTTTTTTCTATTTTGCCTAATATTTTTTTTACCTCTTTATTTTTCTACATACTATTCAATCAGACTATTCTATATACTACTCCTAAATGAATACATTCGAACACATTTTAAAAAATTGTACTAACACAGAAAAGTTAGCCTATCTACAATTAGTTATTTTTATCGCTTTTAGTGATCGTCATTTGTCTGATGACGAAGTTATGTTTTTAGAAAAGATTACAGAAATAGCTGAATTATCAGAACAAGAACAACAACAACTTGCCTCTTATTCTCGTCATCCAGCAAATATAAATATACAGCTTTGTGCTGAAAATATAGCTAGAAGTCCGTTAAGAGAAATTTTATTGATTGATTTAATGGTAATTGCTCGTTCTGATGACGAAGTAGCGACGGAAGAACGCTCTGCCATTACCCAAATTGCTGTTCTTTTGAATGTTCCTTTAGATGAAGTAATTCGTCTTACTAATTCTGTCAATAAATACAGTAATTCAGAAAGTGATGCACCAGAAGAATGGGTTAATCAAAGTATGATTTCAATTTTATACACAGAAAAAAAACCTAGTGATTCGAAGAAATTAAGTATGATAGAGAAAATACAGAAGTTTTTGGGTATTTTGAAGGGATAATTTTTAGCAACAAAAAACGGATTTTATGTAATAAAATCCGTTTTATCCATTTTTGATTACTTCTTGTTTTAATTACTCTCTACCAAATTATTAGCAACTTCTAAAGTTTGAATAGCATGTGTTAGGTCTGCAATTAAATCTTCTGCATCTTCAATTCCTACCGAAAGGCGATACAGATTTTCAGAAATACCCATTTTTAGACGCATCTCAACAGGTACCTTTGCGTGAGAAGTCAAGACAGGTTCGGTAAGTGTAGTTTCTACTCCTCCCAAACTAACTGCTTTACAAATCAATTCTAAATTACGAACAAATTTTGCTCTTCCTTCTTTGTCTGTATCCAACTCAAAAGAAAGCATTGCACCAAAACCACCTTTCATTTGCTTCTTTGCAAGCTCATGGTCTGGATGAGTTGGAAGTCCTGGATAAAATACATTTTTTACTTGTGGCAATTTTTGTAAGGCTTCAGCTATTTTTTGAGCGTTTTGAGCTTGTGTCTTGACACGAAGAGCAAGCGTTTTGATACTTCTTTCTAAAAGCGAGGTTGCCATAGCATCTAAGTTTCCACCAAAATTAAAGGCTACGTGATGAATTTTTTCAATTAATTTTTGAGAACTAACCACTGCACCACACGACAAATCGCTATGTCCTGCTAGATATTTTGTTGCGCTATGAATTACGATATCAATTCCTAATCGCAATGGATTCTGAAAAATAGGCGTCCCGAACGTATTATCAATAAAAGAAATTAGATTATTTTCTTTTGCAAAATTTGCCATTTCTGCAATATCAACTAGTAAAAGCAGTGGATTTGAAGGCGTTTCAATAAAAATAGCTTTCGAATTTGGCTTTATTGCTTTCCCGAAATCTTCTGCTTTTCGTCCTTCTACAAATGTAAATTCAATTCCTAGCTTTGAGAGCTGCTCACTAACAGCATAGTGCGTTCCTCCATAAATATCGTTTTGTAAAATCAGATGATCACCAGCCTGCAAAACTCCCAAAAGTGCCGTCATGGTAGCTGCCATTCCAGAAGAAAAAATAAGAGCTGCTTCTCCACGTTCTAAGGCTGCAATCTTTTGAGCTACTACTTCTTGATTTATGGTATTGAAATAACGGGGATAAGGAATTGCACCTTCATCACTATATGTATAAGCCGTTGAGGTAAAAATAGGCGTATTTACACCACCACTTTTTTCGTCTATGTACGTACCACTATGAACACATTGAGTTGATTTTTTCATAATCTTAAAAGCTGAAAGGAAAATAAAGAAGTAGATTTTTTTTGATTTTTACAAGTAAATCTAATTGAAGTTGTAAGATTCAAATTTACAAAAATGTTTTACAAAACGAATTTTATTTACAAACTTAAAATACAGAAGGGCGAAAATCTATTCTATTTTAAAAATTTTATTGCTAAATTGAGCTATAAAAATGAAGTAGAGAAATTTAATGAATTTATTTATCCTATTTTATCCTATTTCTCATACTACTAGACATTTTTTGGAAAATACAAATAGGTCAGTCCCAAAGGGCAGACCGTTTGCTGAAAATAGCCTACAAACGGTCTGCTCTACGAGGCTGACCTACACGAAAACAAAGATAATAACTATATACTACTTTATGTCTAGTAGTATGCCTATTTCTACAAAATTACAAAGCAATGAGTAAACTAAATCCGAATGATAAAGAATACGAAGACTACAAAAGAGAGCAAGATAAAGAACCAAATGATTATTTAGAGGCCAACAAAAAGATGTGGAATTCTCTTACAGAGGCACACCGAGATTCTAATTTTTATAATGTTGCTCAATTCAAAAAAGATAGAAATTCATTGAATTCCATCGAAATAAATGAAGTAGGAAATGTAAAAGGAAAATCACTTTTGCATCTTCAATGCCATTTTGGAATGGACACGCTTTCTTGGGCAAATATGGGTGCAGAAGTAACGGGAATGGACATGTCTGATGCTTCCATAGAACTTGCTGGAGAGCTTAGCAAAGAAATAGAAACGCCTGCAAAGTTTGTAATTTCTGATGTTTATTCGCTTAGAGATAATCTAAAAGGAGAATTTGATATTGTCTTTACTTCGTATGGTGCAATTGGTTGGCTTCCCGATTTGAATAAATGGGCTGAAATAGTGGCTAGTTATATTGAGGAAGGTGGTTTTTTTTATATGGTAGAGTTTCATCCCGTAATTTATATGTACGAATGGGGAAATAATTTTGCATTACAATATTCCTATTTCAATGAGTCATCAATTGTAGAAGAGGTCGAACAATCTTATACAGGCGACAAACACAAGCAAAAGCAAGTTTCCTATTCTTGGAATCATTCTATAAGTGAGATTATAAATTCTCTTCTTTCGCAAGGCTTGCAATTAGAATTTTTTAATGAATATCCGTACAGCGTTTATAATTGTTTTCCAAATCTAAAGGAAATAGAAAAAGGAAAATTTCGTTTCAAACCTCCTTATGACAAACTTCCTCATACATTTTCATTAAAGATGAGAAAGCCGTTTTCTAAAAAGAAAATTGCTGGAAGAATTGACGTGTGATTAGTGATTAGTGAAAATATGAAAAGCCTTTACAATAAACTATCGTAAAGGCTTTTTTTGTGTTTTTTGTGTCTCTTTTTATAAAATTTCAAATTCTATTCTTCTATTTTTTGCTCTATTTTCAGGTGAGTTGTTTTGTACTTGTGGTTTTATTTCTCCAAATCCTTTCACTACTATTTGTGCTTTCGGAATTCCTGCATTTATCAAATAATCTACTACCGAAGTAGCTCGCTTTTCAGATAGATTTTGGTTGTAGGCTTTATCTCCTACATCATCAGTATGACCAGAAATCTGTACTTTGATTTTCGGATTTGTTTGCAAATATTTTGTTACTAAATCCAGTTCTGTTTTTGATTCTTCTTTCAAATCCCATTTGTCGGTATCAAAGAAAATATTATTCAGTACTACTTTTGAGCCTTTTTCGGCTTTTTCTAAATAAATATCTACCGTTACATTTTCGCCTGTTCCTGTGGAATAATCAAAGGTCAGGCTCTGAAATAGATACCCTTCTTTATTTACATTAAGTGCATAATTCAAACCTTCATTCAATACAAAAAGATATTTTCCATTTCTTGGGTCAGACTTTATAGAAGACTGAATTTTCTTACTCGTGAGATTGTACAAATCTATACTTGCACCTAGCTTTTGTTTTGTTTTGGCGTCATAGACCGTTCCTCTGATGTATCTACTGACTGTCATTTCAATTTCTTCTGGCATTTCGAATTTATAAATTTCACTTTTTATAATATCTCGCTGTCCAATTTTCAAATCCGAATAATAAGCCGTTTTTCCATCTGTGGTAACAAAAAGACTATGCTGGTCAGTGTGCGTGTTGATTGGATAACCTAGATTTTCGGGTTTTTTCCAACCTGTTTTTTCAGTTTCGTCTATTTCTGTTTTGAATAAATCAAATCCACCAAAACCCAGATGAATATCAGAAGCAAAAAATAATGTTTTTCCATTTACATGAATAAAAGGACTGTTTTCTTCTCCTCCTGTATTTATTTTTTCTCCCAGATTTTGTGGCGCACTCCAAACTCCTCTATCATTCCGATTAGATTTCCAAATATCAGACTTTCCATAACCACCATCCCGAGTAGAAACAAAATAAAGTGTTCTTCCATCTGCTGAAAGAGAAGCCTGTGTTTCCCAGGCTGCTGTATTTATGAGATTACCCATATTTTTAGGTTCAGACCATGTGTCGCCTTGCTTTTCACTGATAAACAAATCACAACTTCCATATACTTGTCTTCCACTATTTTCACAGACTGTAAAGATAATTGTGCGTCCGTCTGCCGAAATAGTACATGTTCCTTCATTTGATTTTGTATTTAGCTCTTCTACCTTTTGAGGAGTTTGCCAAACGCTATCTTTTTTGATACTTCTCAAAATATCTTCGTCTGCTCGGAGGTCGTCGCCTTCTCTCGCCGTAAAATACATTTCTTCCTGATCAGCACTCAAAACAGCAAAATATTGTAGTTTTCGTGCATTGATTACGTCTGGAAGACGCTCTGGTTTTATATCTAAAGGGTTTTTCATTCCCTCTATGCCGAATTTACAAATAGCTAACCCCTTTATAGCTGTGTTTTTTTGTGTTTGAGATTGAGCATATTGATATGATTTTTGATACAATTTATTTGCTTCCTGATAATTTCCTTCTTCCAAATAATCGCCTGCCACTACCATATACAAAGAAACTCTACGTGGGTCATTAGGCATAATACGTGCAGCTTCTTTGAAATGAAACTTTGATTTATCTTTATCTCTCAATAAATGATAATGACTTCCAAGTGCATAATGTGCCTCAAAATAGTTATCATCCAACTCAACAGCTTTTTCAAGAAGTTTTATTCCACGCTCAAAATCTCTGTTTGCAATATAATCCTGTCCATTTTGATAAGCAGTTTGAGCTCTTCAATTACTGGTACCCTGTGCAAAAATGAAATTAATAGGAAAAATTATTAAGAAAGATAATGCAAAAAATAAAATTGCAGCTATATGTTTTCTAAAAACTAATGAAACTAAACATGAATTTTTCATATATAAATTTGGGTTATTATATGTTGTCGTATTTGTATTGTAATCTATTGAAATGCTGATGGTAATTTCTATAAATTATTTAATCGTCTTAGTTAGTGTATCTTAATAATCAAACCAAATTTACTTTGAGCGTGTAATAAAATTACTTAAAGTAATAAGAAGAGTATTAGTATCAATTACGAATTAAAAATTACGAATTACGATTTCAAATCATTGATTATCAACTAGATAAATATTAGAAAGTAGCAGTTTATTTAATTCGCATTCCTTATCATAAAGTTATTAGAAGAAAAATAAGCAAAAAATTACTCTATTCTATGAAGAAACTTCTTTAAAAAGGATTTGTTAAAAATTTTGCAAAAAAAGCAGAAAATCAACAATTAAAATTACGAAATGCTCAATTAAATCGTTTAATATTTATGAAATATGTAAATTTTTATTATTTTCATTGATAAATTTGCAACAAAAGAATAGTTTTCTTTACTTTGTATCATCAAAAAGGGAAAAACGTTACAAATTTTATAAAGAACGATTATCACAAATAATTGTATTTTGAAATTAACTGATAACTGTTTTACTGGCTGATAACTGAAAATGTAGGATGGTGAAATTTGGCAGCCACGCCCTTCGGTCTCAAGGGTGAAGGTTTGGGATAAATCAGATAATTATCCTTGATTATTATTTGACTAACTACTTCGTGAAGGTTCGAGTCCTTCTCCTACAGCAAATTATTTTTCATCAAAAAAGCTAGTAATTTATTTTACTAGCTTTTTTGATATTTTACTATTCTAGGTCTCTTGTTCTGTACTATATTATAATTACTCTTCATCTTCTTTTTTTGCTTCCGCCAACACAACGTTGGATTTTTGAGTATCTTTTTTAGAAGATGTATTCTTTTGAGTAATGATTTCAGCTTGTTTTTCTTTCTTTCTTTGTAACTTCTGTCTTTTCAGCTCTTCTTCTTTTTCCAAACGTATTTTTTCTTGTTCTATCAAATTTAGCTCTACTACTCTCTTTTCCTTATATTCTAAATTTTTAGTAGAAATAGTGTCATTGATGTATTTTTCTATCATCAAACTTGCTATTGGAGCTGCCCATGTACCTCCAAAACCTGCATTTTCTACCACAACGGCAATTGCAATTTTCGGATTATCTTTTGGAGCAAAAGCTATGAATATAGAATGGTCTTCTCCATGTGGATTCTGAACCGTTCCTGTTTTTCCACAAACTACAATATCATCTATTCTTGCTCTACGAGCTGTCCCTGCACGAACCACATCTTCCATCGCATTTACTACAAAAGGAAAATATTTTTCATCAACAGTGGTTTTTTGTTTTGTTCTGTATTTTACATCTACCAAAGTAGTATCATTAATAGATCTAACTACATGAGGAATGTAATAATGTCCTCTATTTGCCAAAATTGCTGCAAAGTTGGCAAGTTGCAACGGAACTGCACTCATTTCGCCTTGTCCGATACTTAATGAATAAATATTTCCTAACTTCCAACCATATCCACGTCTTTCAGCAATCTTGTCATAATAAGCTGTTGAAGGAATAAGTCCTCTACTTTCATAAGGCAAATCAATACCCAACTTTCTACCAAAACCAAAAGATAAAGCATGCTCATGCCAACGGTCTAAACCAATACGAGTATCTTCCTTATCATTTTCCGAACGATTCTGACGAATAATTCTAATAAACGATTTGTAATAAAACGGATTACAAGAATGTTGAATGGAGCCGTGCAAATTCAATGGTGAAGGATGATTATGACAATTTACAAGTTCCTTCGAACAGCTAAATGACGTATGAACTGTATCCAAAACGCCATCTTGCAAACCAATAAGAGCCTGCACGACCTTGAAAGTAGAACCTGGAGGATAAGCAGCTTGTAAAGCACGATTGTAAAGTGGCTTTGTCAAGTCTTTAGAAAGAAGCAAATAATTTTTGGCTACTTCTGTTCCTTCTCCTGTCAAAAGATTTGGATCAAAGGTAGGAGCCGAAACCATCGATAGTACTTCGCCTGTTTTTGGGTCAATGGCGACAATACTACCAATTTTGTTTTGCATCAAATATTCTCCATACTTTTGAAGTTCGGCATCTATTGTAGTCTGTAAAGATAGACCTGCCTCTGGCAATTTATCATATTGACCATCTTTAAAAGAACCTCTAGCAATTCCCAAACGGTCATACATTACCTGTTGCATACCTCTTTTTCCTCTCAATTCTTCTTCATAACTTCTTTCAATTCCACTAATCCCAAGCATATCTCCACGACGATAATAATCTGCTGTATCTTTGGAAAGCATTCGTTGGTCAATTTCACGCACATAACCTAAGCCACCTGAAAAAGAAGAATAAGGATAAGTTCGAATGGTTCTTACGTTTGGATAAATGCCTTCATAATCGGAAAGCTCATCTTGAATTTTGGCGTAATTTTCTACTGACATCTGCTTGATAAACAAATAAGGCTTATAAAGCTGTAAACCGTGCCTTGCTTTCTGTAATTTTTCCCTAAATTCATCTAAAGAAATACGTAAAAGCTGACACAGATGAGTTGTATCATCAGAATTCAATTTAAATTCCTTTGCTATAATCTCTATATCAAAAACAGGATTATTTTCTACTATTAATTTCCCATTTCTATCGTAAATAAGACCACGAGGAGGATACAAAATATTAGTACGAGTAGAAGTATTTTGTGCTTGCTGCTGAAAATCATCAGAAATAACCTGCAACCAAAGCAGTTGGAAACCATAGATTAACAAAATTGCTAAAATAGCTACTTGAATAATATATCTTCGGAGGTCGTTCAAATCTGAGTGTTTTTTTTACTTTTGAGGACTAGTTTTGTTTTTTTGTGTCTTAATATAATAAAATAGAGACTAAGTTTTATGATTTCACCCTACATATTACAAACACTGCAAAGTTAAGCACTTTATCTCATTTATTTAGAATAAATAGTGTTATAAATAATCTAAAAATGATACCATTCTTTATTTTTTTACCGAAAGAAAAATAGAGTATATAGAATAAATCTTATTATTGATTTAATAAATCATAATTGCATTCAATTCTGAAATAATTCTAATCATTTATAGTACCTTTCTAAATTAAATGTACTTATCAATATGAGTGTCATTTAAGCAGCGTTTATTAGGTCTTTTGGTGCAAATTGTTCCTCATTTAGAGAATTAAAATTAATTTTAGGGTTATTTATAAACCAATTAATTATTGATTTTACGTGAAATTTATGGTTGTAGTGTATTTTTAGGTCTAAAATACTTAATTTTTGATTTTGGTATTTTTCTCTAAACTTTTCTACCATTGATTTACTAATCAAGGTCATTGTAAGGCTTAAATTAACAAAATTAGTTAGATTTTTTTCTTTGTAATTTTTAAAATCAGATAAACCAAAATATTGTTTAGCATCTCTAAAATCAAATTCGATTTGAAAACGTAATCTATAATATTTTATTAAGGTTGCATAATCAAGTTCCAAGTCATCAGTAAAAAAAACTTGTATCCCTATTTTTCCATTTTTACGAATGGCTTTTTGTACAACTACATTCAGTTTTTTTCCTTTTATATTTTTACTACGAGCTTCAATTTGGTAAGTTTCTATGCAGGTTTCTTTATCATCTTTTTCAGAATGTTTTAGATATTTTTTATCTAAAGAAGCTAAACAAAGTTGATTTCCATATAAAGGTGGTCTGCCTATTTTAGCTTTTCCTCCTTTTTTTTCTTTTTTCTCTGCTACTTCAAATAAAGTGGCATTTTTGTAAAGTTTAGAAATTAAAAATAAGCCATTTTCAGAAACGATATTCAAGTAATTTTCATTTCCATATGCTGTATCACCAACTACATATTTTACTTTCAAAGTAGGTAATAGAGATGAGAAAAGAGCTAGTGTGTCACTAAAAATACGTTTGAAAGCTCGTAAAGACGCATTATCTACCTCTTCTTTTTTTTTATTTTTACTTCCTTTTTTTCGCCCTCGTTTCAAAGGTGTACCTCCATTTTGTAATCTTAATTTAGCCTTTTTTTTCTTTGCTTTATCTGCTGCAATACGTAATCTATCAGCTTGATTATGAACCACTTGAATAATATGAATCATAAATGAAGTTCTACTTTCTACATCTATCAAAGATAAAGACGAAAAACAAATGCTATTGATAGGTTTTTCAATAGAGGAACTGTAAAACTTAGAAAGTCCATAACTACATTTACCACTTTTTTTCTCAACTGTTTCGTCTGTTGCTAAAATATAGGTTCTATCTAACTTAAAATTCAAGTGAACAAAAAGAAGAATACGAATAGAAAGCCAATCAATTTCACAACTTAAAAAACGAAAAATAGTACGCAGGCTAAAATTACTATAACGACTCAAACTACGAGTAGTAACTTTAAAACGAACACAAAACATACTATTGATCAAGCAATATAAAATGCTTATATTTGAACTTGTCATAGTAGTTTCTAAAATAACTTGAAATGAACTGATACTAGGAAACATAAAAGTATATATTTTGGTCTGGTAACTTAAATATACAACCTTTTTTGTTTCCTTATTTTTTTAGCCTAAAATGTCACTCATATTGACTTATAAGACTATTCTGTATAATTTACGCATACATAAACTCATAAATGACTAAGTCAGATTCAATTTATACCCTAAACTTCGGCTTAGTTTGCTTGAGTTCTCTATTTTTTTCAGCTAGTTTTAATATGCTGATTCCAGAGCTTCCAAATTATTTAGAAGGCTTAGGAGGAGGCAACTATATTGGTTTAATCATAGCTTTATTTACACTTACAGCAGGAATTTCAAGACCTTTCAGTGGAAAACTAACCGATTCTATCGGACGAAAACCTGTTATAGTATTTGGTGCTATTGTATGTGTAATTTGTGGTTTTTTATATCCTGTCTTGACTAGCATTGCAGGATTTTTATTTTTGAGACTTTTACATGGATTCTCTACAGGATTTAGTCCTACTGCTATTGCTGCCTACGTTTCTGATATTATCCCTTCCAAAAAATGGGGAGAAGCATTAGGGATTCAGAGTTTATTTTTTAGTATGGGAATGGCTTTGGGTCCTGCTATAGGAAGTTCAATAAAACTCTATTATTCTTTTGATGTCTTGTTTTATAGTTCTTCTTTTATGGCTCTTTTGTCAATTATGTTAGTGCTTAGATTAGAAGAAACATTACCCAACAAACAAAAATTTAGTTCTTCTATTTTGAAGCTAAAAAGCAATGAAATTATAGCAAAAGAAGCCTTACCTCCTGCTTTAGTTACACTTTTATCTTATTTATCTTTGGGAGTAATCTTAACCTTAGTTCCTACTTGGACAGAATATTTGGGAGCAAAAAATAAGGGTTTATTTTTTATTGTCTTTACGGTTGCTTCTTTGTTTGTTCGTTTTATAGCTGGGAAATTATCTGATAAATACAGCCGTACATTAGTAATAAATATAGGACTTGTATTTTTATTCGTCGCTCTACTTTTGATGGGATTCTTACAAACCCTCTCTGGATTACTAATCAGTGGTGTATTTTATGGCTTAGGTATGGGAATGGTATCACCCTCACTAAGTGCTTGGACAGTAGATTTGAGCAATCCAAAAACCAAAGGAAAAGCCATAGCAACTATGTTTATTGCCTTAGAAATAGGAATTGGAGGGGGAGCTTTACTTTCTGGTTGGTATTACCAAACTGATATTTCTAGAATTCCGACTGTATTTTATGCTTGTTCTGTGATGGTTTTGTTGGCTCTTTTTTATGTAGTTGTGGTTTATAGGAAAAAGTGAAAATGTGTTTGTCTCTTAGAAATTTGAAGATTTGCGAGCAGTTGTTGCTCTTTATTTTCGGCTTGCCGTTGATGACCAGCAACAAACCTACCTCTACAAATCTACTCACTTTCTACAAAAGCAAAAAATTTAATTATACCCTACCTTCCTAGCTTTTTCATCAACGCTTCTTTGTAACTTCTACCTATTGGAATATCTGCTTTTTTGGTTTTAATTGTATTTCCTGTAATCAATTCAATATTGTCAGTATTTATTACAAAGGATTTATGGGTTCTGGCAAAGTTACTTCCGTATTGTTGGAGCGTATCTCTCAATGTAATATCTACTACATAACTTGCTAGTTCTGTAACTAATACAGAAAAATCTCCTTTACTTTCAATATACAAAACATCGTTTAGTTCTACCTTTTTCAAACTTCCCTTCGAATTGACAAAAACGTAATTGGATAGTTCCAATTTTTGCTCTTCTCTTTCCTTTCTATACACTTTAGAAATCGCTTTCAAGAACCGTTCGAAAGAAAATGGTTTGAGTAAATAATCTACTACATCTAACTCAAAACCTTGAACGGCATATTCCGAAAACGCAGTAGTCAAGATTACATAAGGCTTTTTGGAAAGACTTTTATAGATTTCAATTCCCGAAATCTGTGGAAGCTGTACATCTAAAAAAAGAATATCAACAGAGTTAGCTTCTAAGTAAGGCAAGCATTTCAGTGGATTTACGAAACTGTTTTCCAAACAAAGATTTGGTGTCTGAGAAATGTAATCTGTCAGAATTCGTTGAGCAGAGGCTTGGTCTTCTAGTATAACACATTTATAGATTTTCATTTCTTTATATTAATTGATAACTCTACTAGATAATTATTCTCGCTTTCAGTTATGTTTAATTCAAATTGATTTTCATAAAGTATCTCTAACCTTTTCTTTACATTCTCTAGTCCAATTCCTGATTCCATTAAATTATACTGGTCATAGTTTATTGCATCAAACGTATTTTCTACTCTTAGCTTTAGTTTATTCTGTTTGAGCAAAATGTTGATGTTTATTTCAATTCCGTTTTCCTTACTTCGCAAGCTATGCTTGAAGCTGTTTTCGATAAAGGGAATTAATAAAAATGGTGCAATCATTAATTCTTTGTTAGCCATTTTATCATCGATAGTTAAATTAACTATTCCTCTATTTTCCAACTGTACCTCTTGTAAAGCTACATATTCTCTAATAAATTGAAGTTCCTTATCAACAAAAATCAATTCTCTATCTCCTTCATACAACACGTAACGCAAAACTTTGGATAATTCTAATACTAACTGAGGTGCTTTATCTGACTTTCGGACGGTAAAATCGTACAAACTATTCAAGCTATTAAATAAAATATGGGGTTGAATTTGAGAACGAAGAAATCTTAGTTCAGTTTGCAGATTTTGTTTTTCTGCATTAGCAGCCCTCTTTTGTGATTGAAAATTATCAAATACAATTCTGGTGAGAGAAAAAATAAGCATCGGAACAGAAATCTCACCCATAAAACCATAGATACTAAAAATATCAAATTTTTCTTCATAACGGTACGGAAGTATCCATCTCTCAAGATAAGTTTCTTCTATTATACCAAAAACAAAAAGTAGTGCAATAAGAATAATTACAAAGACAACTCGTCTTACCTTTATAGAGAAGTTTTGGAATCATAACATGACTGACTGTCAAAAACAAAAGTCCATGACAAATTGCCAAAAGAAAGAAGGGTACTACTTTTCCATTGTACTCTACCTCTCCATGATAAGTTTGAAAAAGCAGCGTAATAAAATAAAGAAACCAAACCAAAAACAAGTAAAGTTCTCGTTCCTTTAATTGTATTTTTTTAGATGATGACTGATAGATTAAGCATTTTATTTTGCTGTTTTTGTGTAAAAAACTAAGAAGTGTATCCGAAAACAGAATTACTTAAAAATAGAATAGCGCAATCCAAGAGTTAATCTTCTTGTTTGGTATTTGTAAATATCTTCAATCAAAAGTCCGTCGGCAAAAACAACGCTCCCAAACTCCCTTGTATCAAAAATATCAGTGAAATTAATGGAAAAACTACCTCGTTTATTCTTAAATTTCT
This sequence comes from uncultured Cytophagales bacterium, assembly GCA_963761725.1. GTDB lineage: Bacteria > Bacteroidota > Bacteroidia > Cytophagales > Bernardetiaceae > Bernardetia. The sequence continues at coordinate 91,357 of CAVXHP010000011.1, forward strand.
TACTCAGACTTGCATTAATATAATATTGTTCCAACTGCTTTTCTTGAGGTTCGAAACGAGGCGCACGATAATTTTGAGCCAAATCAAGAAGCCAATCAGCACCAAATCTTAGCTGTTGGTTGAGACGAAAACCCCACGATTTTCCATCTCTAAAAGTAATAGTTGATCTTGAGACATCAAAATTTGTTTGAATATAATTGAAGGTTGCTAACAGATTCAACCACTTGTTTTGATTGTATTCCAACAGCAATTCTCCACCCCAGTCATTTCTTTTCTCAAAGTTTGCAACTGTTTCTAGTGTCTGGTTTTGGCTTAAAAGTATTAATTCTGTCTGAACTACGTCTTGTGTAATTTTGTAAAAAGTCGTCAAATCTAATGATAGTTTTTCTCCTGTCCATTGATAACTTGCTTCTAAGATAGTAGCAATTTCTGGCTTCAAATCTGGATTTCCTGTACTCAAATTGAGTGGGTCTTGATAGGAAACGTATGGATTTATACTAAAAAAACTAGGTCTATCAATTCTTTGTGCGTAACTAAATCCGATACTATGAGTTTTGTTTTCAGAAGCGTATTGTAATTGAAAGAATGGAAAAAGTCTGCGAATTTCTTGTTCCGATTTCTTCTGATTAGATTCCTGAAAACCCTCGCTTGCAAAAATCTCTAATCGAACTCCATAAGAATAAGTAAGTTTGTGAAGTATATTCTCATTGAGCAAATAAAAACCTAACTTTTGCTGTGAAACCGTAAAAATATTGTCATCAATAAAAACAGAAGTATCCAAAAAATCTACTATTTGATCTAAATCATAATCTATAAAATCACCTTTCATTCCTGTTTGAATGGTTCCGAATTCTCCTACCTTCTTCTCAAAATCTATCTTTAATTGATACAGACGTTGTTTTTCTTTTCCATCAAAAGAATTGAGTAAGTTCCCCAAAAGGTCAGGGATTTGCTCATTGCTAGTAGATTGAAGCCTTGAAAAATTGTTTTCGTTTTCGCCACCTACTGAAAGCAAAATATCTAATTCATTATTTTTATTGATTTTTTTATCAAAAACAAGAGCAATAGTCATTTCATCTTCAATTTCAGAACTCAGAGTTTGACTACTAAAAAACTCATTGGAAGATTCATTTCTATAATTAAATACATTGTCTTGATTACTCTCATCAAAGTCGTCCCATCGATTGTAATTGATACTCAATTCTAAGTTCGCAGTCGAATCTATCTTGAAGGAAAATCCTGTATTGATAGCATAATTTAGAAATTTGCCATTCGATGTTGTGTTATTCAAATAATTTTGAAGCTGACTAGTCTGACTTATTCTATCAATTTTGGAAGTCGTTATGGAATTTCCCCAATTGCGAGAAATAGTAGCAAACACTGAAAAGCGACTTTTATTCAAACTCATATTTACTCCTAGTAACCTTCTAGTAGGAAAAATAAAATTCGCATTTACGTCTAATTTTATAGGTTTTTTTGTATTTTTCTTGAAGACTATATTTACAATTCCAGCTGAGCCTTCTGCATCATATTTAGCCGATGGATTTGTGATTACCTCTATTTTTTCAATGGATTCTGCTGGAATATAACGCAAAGAACTCGCCTTCCTTTGGGTTTCTTTTCCATTGATGTAAATAATAAAATTACTACTACCACGAACCTGAACGTTTCCGTCTGGCGTATTGGTAACCGACGGAATTCGGAGCATAATTTCTGCAACAGAGTTTCCTGTAGCTGATAAATCTTCTCCTACAAAAAGAACTTTTTTGCCCAACTCATTTTGCAAAACACTTTTTTGTGCCGTAATTTCAATGGCTTCCAATTGCGATGGGTCTTCTAGGAGTAGAATATCAGATAAGATAGTCTCTTTTTCTACAAAAATACTATCTTGATAGGTTTTATAGCCAATCGTTCTTATCTCAACTAGATACATTCCTTTTTCTACATTTTTGATGGCAAATTTTCCTTGCTCTTTCGTAATTGCCCAAAAATTCTTTGTAGAATCGGTAGAAGGTCGTAAGACAACAGTAGCGAACTCAACGCCAGTTTTGTCAGAGTTTATCACTTTTCCAGTTACTTCGAACTGTGCAGAAAGTGGATTTATAAAAAGAAGAAATACCAAAAAAGTGTATATGATTTTCATTACTTATTTGTTTTGTAGTTTAATTATCTTCCTACAAACAAGTAAAAATGAAATCAGTATATAAAAAAAAGTCTGCTAAGTAACCTATTTACTGGGTTGAACTGCATCTTCAGATTTTCTTCGGTATGTTTCAAAGGAACTAACCTTATATCTTATTTTATTTTCTAATCAAAGCTCCTTCCTTTTCGTAGGCAGAAATAAGTCGTTGCATTGTTTTTTCAATTGTTTTTTCGTCTAATGTTTTGTCTTTGTCTTGTAATGAGAAAGCGACAGAATACGATTTTTTGCCTTCTTCCATTTTATTGCCTTCATAAATATCAAACACAGAGACATTTTGCAATATTTTTCTCTCTGTTTTTTGAGCTATCTTTTGAATATCTGCAAACGAAACTTTTTTGTCCAAAACAATAGACAAATCACGACGAACAGTAGGAAATCTTGAAAGGGTAGAAAATTCTTTTGTCTTCATTTTCTGACTAAGCAAAACTTCCCAACGGATTTGAGCATAAAAAACTTCTGTGCTTGTTTCTGTCAGTTTACATAGTTTTTTCTTTACCAATCCCATTTTCAAAATCTGCTCAAAAGAATCTTTTCCAGTTCTTTTGGTGAGTTCAATTCCGTATTGTAATTCTGAATCTTCACTCAATTTGTTTTGCTCAAAATCAGAACTATCAAATCCTACTGCTTTCAAAATTCGTTGTACAATGCTAGATAATTGAAAATAATCAACTGGAGTAGCTTTTTTATTCCACGAAACAGGCGTTTGTCCTGCTAGGTAAATACCTAATTGCCATTCTTCAAAATAGCTACGTTCCTCATCTTTTGGGTTCTTTTCTCCGTTAATGAGTTTATGATACACCTTTCCAAATTCAAAGCCTTTTATTAGCTCTTCTTGTCTATTTAGGTTTCTTGTAATGCTTTCCAAACCACCAAAAAGCAAACTCTGACGCATTACATCTAAATCTACACTCAATGGATTTAACATTTTCACATCTGTATTTTCTTTTGCTATTGATTTTGAGTAAATAGAAGAAGTAAGCGAATTATTCATCATTTCAGAAAATCCCATTCCTACCAAAATATCAGCCGTTTTTTTACGAATTTCTTGGTCTTTTGAAATGGAAGGAGCAATATAATCCGTTGCTGCCGTTTGTGGAAATTCAATAGTATTCAATCCATAAATACGCAATACTTCTTCAGCAATATCAGCAGGTTGAACTACATTGACACGGTAAGTAGGAACTGAAACAGTAATCTTAGTATTGTCTTCTTTCTGAATTTCAATATCTAAATCTGTCAGAATTTGCTTTACAGTTTCCTTTGGAATATCGTTTCCAATAAGCGTATTCAAGTAATTGTAAGAAACTTCAAAAACTGTATTTTCAATTTTTTGAGGATACAAATCAGTGATTTCACTAAAAGTAGTCGCTTCTGTTCCTGCAACTTCTTGAATTAAAAGAGCAGCATACTTTAAAGGATAAAGTGTGTTATTAGGGTCAGTTCCACGAGCAAAACGGAAAGAAGCATCTGTAAAAAGGTCGTGAATCTTGGAAGTTTTTCTGACAAAATCAGGCGAAAAATAAGCTGACTCTAAAAATATATTTGTCGTAGAATCAGAAACTCCAGAATCCAAACCACCAAAAACACCCGCCATACAAAGAGGGTTTAATTCAGAATCACAAATCATTAAATCGCTTTCTGCTAATTTGTAAGTCGTTTTGTCTAAGGCTACAAATTCTTTGTTTTTTTCTAAAGTTGAAACTACAATTTTATTTCCTTTAATTTTATCAGCATCAAAGGCGTGTAGAGGCTGACCAAAAGAATGCAAAACATAGTTTGTAATATCAACTACATTATTAATTGACTTTTGTCCAATAGATTGTAAAGCTGTTTTGAGCCACGCAGGCGAATCGGTTACCTTTATATTTTTAATTGTAAGTCCTGAATATCTAGGACAAGCCTCGCTATTTTTTATTTCTATTTGAACAGCTTTTTCTTTACTAATTTCTTTTTTTAGAGAATCAAATTTTTCTATACTTGGTTTGCTCAAAGGTAATTTCAGACGAGCTTTCAAATCTCTAGCCGTTCCATAATGAGAAGCTGCATCTACTCGGTTTGGTGTAAGTCCGATTTCTAAAACGGTTTCGTTTTCTAATTCGAAAATTTTGCTAGCAGGAGTACCATTTTTAGCTTTAGCTTTTTCGCCTTCCAATACCAAAATCCCATCGTGTCCTTTTCCTAGTCCCATTTCATCTTCGGCACAAATCATTCCTTCCGAAACTTCTCCACGTATTTTTCCTTTTTTTATTTTGAATGGTTCGCCTTCCTCTGGGTATAAAGTTGTTCCGATTGTAGCGACGATTACTTTTTGTCCCTTTGCTACATTGGCAGCACCACAAACGATTGATAAATTTTCTTTTTCTCCAATATTAACCGTTGTGCAGTTTAGATGGTCGGAGTTTGAATGAGGCTCACAACTCAAAACTTCTCCCACTACAAAACCTTCTAAACCGCCTTTTATTTGTTCAACAGTTTCAATTCCTTCTACTTCTAAACCTGTTTCGGTAAGGTATTCTGCTATTTTTTCGGCAGATTCTTCTAAAGTAATATATTTTTTGAGCCAGTTGAGTGAAATGTTCATTATTTTTATAATTTGTCGTTGGTAGAAACACCAACAACGGCGATATAAAACCCTAAGGTCTAATTATAATTTTTTTATAGATACGAAGGTAAGAAGTTTTTTTTTGAAATAAAACTGATTTAATAGTCTTGATACTTTCAATTACCTAAAAATAAAAGCATAAAAAAATCCTAAAATTGAATACATCAAATTTAGGATTTTTACTTCAAAATATTCTTTTTGAAATTTTGTTTTTATTACGAATATATTTGGAAAATTAGTTCTCTTAATTCTCCATGTTGAGTCCGTAAAAAGAGCGAAAGACGAGGCTCGAACTCGCGACCTCAACCTTGGCAAGGTTGCGCTCTACCAACTGAGCTACTTTCGCTTACTTTTGATACTATTTATCAGCATAAAAATTGGTAATTCAATCAGAAATAAAACCTAAATAGTAGCGTTTTTTCTAATTGCGTTAGCAAAGGTAGTAGTTTTTTTTTAGATTACCAAAATTTCATTGAAAGATTAAGTATATTTTTCTTTCTTTGTTTTCTTTACCGTTTCCAAAAACTCTTTTATTCTTTGTTCTTGGTCTTTATGACAAACTAAAAGAACGCCATCGTAATCTGCTACAATATAATTATCTAATCCTTGAATAACAGCTAGACGGTCTTTTGAGATTTTGATAATTGAGTTTTTGGTATCGTATGCCATTACATCTCCTGTAATTACGTTTTTGTTTTCGTCTTTTTTGGCTTGTTCGTGCAGAGACTTCCACGTCCCCAGATCAGACCACCCACAATCACATTTAACTACAAAAACATTATCTGCTTTTTCCATTATTCCATAATCAATAGAAATTCCATGAAATTGTGAATAAGCCTTTTCTAGTGATTTTTTTTCATTTTTTGTGTAAAAATCACTATTCATATCTTCAAATGCTTCTGAAATATCACTCAAATATTTTTTAAAAGCATCTGCGATCGTTTCGACATTCCAAATAAAAATACCTGCATTCCATACAAAATCTCCACTTTCTAGGAATGACTTTGCCATTTCTAAGTTAGGTTTTTCGGTAAATAAACGTACTTTTTTTACATTTCCGTCTTGATTCTCTTCGCTCTGAATATAGCCATATCCTGTATCTGGACGAGTTGGTTTTATTCCTAAAGTAACTATTTTATCACTATATTTAGCAGCATCAATTGCAACAATCAGTTTTTCGATAAAACTATAGGTATCCAAAATAACATGGTCAGAAGGAGTAACAATAATATTCGCCTCTGGATTTTTGGATTTTATTTTATAGGAAGCATAGGCAATACAAGGAGCCGTATTGCGAAGAAATGGTTCTAACAAAATCTGGTCTTCTAAAAAGTTGGGCAATTGTTCTTTTACCAAGTCTTTATAGTCTTGATTGGTAACAATATACATGTTTTCAGGCTTGCAAACTGGCTCAAAACGCTTTACCGTTTGTTGTAAAAGTGATTTTCCACTTCCTAAAATATCTTGAAATTGCTTCGGGTAATTACGACGACTGAAAGGCCAAAAACGGCTTCCAATTCCACCTGCCATAATAATAAGGTATGTATTTGGGTCTTGCATATATTTTTATTCTATTTTATTAATACGAAATTCTTTTTGAACCACAGAGGTTGAAGAGAAGGAGGAGGAATGAAAACTCAAATACTCCACCTGACTATTCCATTTTTCAGTAATTCTACATTAAAATTAACTAATAAACCAACTTTCCAGTTAGCTAACTTCATATAATTCATAAGTTGAGCTTTGTGTATAGGATGAATTTCGTTTACTGATTTCAATTCTAAAATAACTTTACCTTCTATAACAAAATCAGCTCTAAAACCACAAGGCATAGTTACATCTTTGTAAATTACTTCTATTGGTTTTTGTCTTTCTATAAATAACTTTGTGTTTTTTGATAACTCATAGAATAAACATTCTTCATAAACAGATTCTAGTAAACCCATACCAACTGCTTTATGTACTTCTATACAAGAACCAATTACTTGCTGCGTAATTTGATTAATTTCCATAATATTCTAATTTAAAATATGTTAAGTATATTTGTATTTTCTCTTTTACTTCTTCAATCTTGGTAGTTCAAAAGTATTTTCAAAAACTGTATTTTCTCTTCAACCTCCGTGGTTCAAAAGTATTTTCAAAAACTGTATTTTCTCTTCAACCTCCGTGGTTCAAAAGTATTTTCAAAAACTGTATTTTCTCTTCAACCTCTGTGGTTCAAAAGTATTTTCAAAAACTGTATTCCTAAACCTGCCAGCCTTTCACAAACTCAAATTTACTTCCATCAAAAAGACCTTTATCGCTTAGTTTTAATGATGGAATAACCAAAAGAGCCATAAATGAAAGTGTCATGAAAGGAGCGTGAAGTTTTTTGGTAGTTTTTGGATTAGTCATTAAAGTTTTTGCAAAATTATCAATTTGAGCATATTTTTTACCAACTATTTCGCCACTTTCTAAAGACATAATTCCTGCCACTGGAAGAGGTAAAACTTGATTTTGATTTTCTCCTTCCTTTCCACTAGTTGCCGAAACGCCTCCTTTTTCTCTAATTACTAAATTTACAGCTTTCATCAAATCTTCGTCTGTAACTCCTATGGCTACAATATTATGAGAATCATGAGCAACGCAAGAAGCAATTGCACCATTTTCTAAGCCAAAGTTTTTAATAAACGAAATAGCAATCGGAGCATCAGAAGTATAACGATTTACGACAACCATTTTGAGGATATCTTTTTCAAGATTAGAAACCAAGTTACCGTTTTCATCTGTCAAATCATCAATTTCTACAAAAACAGGATTAGTAATTAATTGTCCATCCAAGGCTTCAATAATTGGGATATTTGTATTATTTCCATTATTTTCTAACACTTTACTAGCCTTTATTTCAAAATCAGATGCTTTTTTGGGATTTACATCAAAATTATTAATTGCTTTTGTCTCTACATTTTTGATAAATGATTTCCCATTTTCTGCTACTTTTTCTCCATTTATATAGGTTTGCAAAACCTCAAAATTTTCTAAATCTTTTACGATAATAAAGTCGGCTTTATCTCCTTCTCTAAGCTGTCCGACTTCCAAATTATAATGTTCGATAGGATTTATACAAGCAGCTTGAAGAACTTTAAATTTATCAATTCCTAATTTAATAGCTCGTTTTACAAGTAAATTAATATGTCCTTCTATAAGGTCGTCTGGGTGTTTGTCGTCTGAGCAAAACATCATATTTTGATAATATTCTGGCAATAAACCTATTAAAGCATCAAAATTTTTGGCAGCACTTCCTTCTCTAATAATTATTTTCATTCCATAATTTAGCTTATCTAGTGCTTCTTCTTTGGTAAAACATTCGTGGTCGGTACTTATTCCTGCTTCTATGTAATTTTTTGCGTCTTCTCCTCGTAGTGCTGGTGCGTGTCCGTCTGTTGGTTTTCCGTATTTTTTGGCTGCTGCAATTTTTGCCATTACCTCTTCGTCTCTTGCCAAAACGGCTGGGTAATTCATCATTTCTGATAAATATTTTATGTGTGGTTTGCTCATTAACTCCTCAATATCTGAAACTGAAATAGTTGCTCCAGCCGTTTCGAAACTTGTTGCAGGAACACACGAAGGAGCGCCAAAGAAGAAGTTAAAAGGAACTTTGTTTCCATCATGTACCATAAATTCTACTCCTTCCATTCCCATTACGTTTGCTATTTCGTGAGGGTCTGAAACGGTGGCAACTGTTCCATGAATGACTGCTAATTGAGCAAACTTTGAGGGAACAAGCATCGAACTTTCAATATGAATATGAGCATCAATAAAGCCACAGAGTGCATAGTTTTTTATTTGGTCATCTGAATATTCATTACTTTCTAGCTTTTTTATGGAATAAATTTTGCCTTCTTTAATTGTTATTTGTGTAGGAGAAATGGTTTTTTCTGCAATATTTACGAGATTTGTACGTATTATCATAAACGTATTTAGTTAAAATGGATAAGAAACTATTTTTGTGTAAACTTTGTGTAATTTTAAGGTTTAAGTCCAAAGATAACTTATTCTATCAAAATTATTTTTTTGCATCTTAGGTAAAATACGATAAAATTATATTTGGTTATTTCTTGTCCAAAAATTAAAGTCATTCAAAATAGAATTCAAATGAAAAATATATTCTCAAAATTTACTTCAAAAGCAGTATTGTTAGCTCTTCTTTTTACACTTTCTTTTACTTTTCAAAGCTGTGTTCATTCTCCTCAACAGGCTTGGACACCTACCAAACGCAAGAATATGAAAGATAAGCAACCTCGCTCACCAAAACAAAATCAGCGTTTGAAGACAGTAAGAGCTTGGTAAATAACTCTAAATTAGTATCACTAAAATAAATAAAAATGAATTCTATTAAAAAAACTATTTTTTCAACTAAAAGAATAGCTATCTGGCTATTAGCTATTTTCTCTACTGCCATTATCAGTAGTTGTGTACACGCTCCAAAACAATCATGGACTCCCAAACATAAAAGTTATAAACTTTCTAAGAAAAAGCGTTAGTCAAAATAGTTATCTAATAAAAATTAGAAAAATTAGAAATTGAGAAATATGACATTAAAAAATTTAAAAATAAAATCTATTTATCTTCTTTATTTTATGGCTTTACCTGCTTTTATGACAAATATAAGCTCTTGTAGTTCTAATAAAGGACATACTTTGAAAAAGAAACAGCTCAAAAGAGGTCGTCCGATTCCTTGTCCTGTAAAGGATTGTTGATTTTAATTTCCAGAAAAAACATATTTGGTCTTCCATTCTTTTATAGAGGGAGACTTTTTTTTGAAAAATTTTAACAAAAAAAATCTTATTCGTTTTGAATACTTATTTTATTTGTATCTTTTAGTCAAATTCAAACTTTACTTTAAGTACAAGCTAAAACCTACCTTACATTTAATACATTCACACGCTAAAGCGTATGCTACATTTTATATCATTTTATATTATGAGAAAATCCTTATTCCTATTTTTATTTTTTATGTTTGGTGCTGTTTACTCTGCATTTGCACAAGATAGTGTTGCTCTTATTTTGAAAGCTATCGATGAGCTTCGTTCTGAGCAACGCCAACTTCAACAGCAAAATCAAGACTTTGTACGTCGCTATCAAACGCTTGCTAATCAACGTCAGCAAGATAGCATCAAAGTTTTGGCTCTTTCTGACTCTCTGAAAAATCGTTCGAAGCAAATCAATCTGCTCTCTTCTGATTTAGGACTTTATAAAGAAACAGTTGAGAAAAATGATGCGATTGTGAAAGGAGTTTCTCGTCGTGTGGAGCTAACAGACGAAGCTCGTTATAAAATGATTAGAACAAATTTAATTCATTCGGCTGAATTTTTTGAGGTTCTGAATGACCGCTTGAATACACTTTATGCCATTAATCAAGTAGAAAGTTATCGTACAATGCTAAATAGCCTGAATAACCCTGCTGATGAAACACTAGGATTTTCATATAATGATAAAGTAATGCAGATTATGGAAAAAAAATTGATTAGCAAAAATGATAAAGGAGGTCAGAAAATCTTGAATATTGCCAATATGCTTCTTCAAGACCCTGTTGTGAATACTATTGCTACTGCTACGCCTGTCATTAATATTGCTACTTCTGTTTTGGGTTTTGTCTCTGGAATTGCTGCTCAGAGAAAGGATATTGACGAAAAAGATGTACGTGAATTTAAAGACGAACTAGAGAAATATACCATGTATTATGCAAAGTTAAATTTAGTAAATGCTCGTTTTGCAAATAATATCGATAGTTATCAAGTTCAGACTACTAATTTGCACGATAGACTAACAGAATATGTAAATCTTCATGCAAAAGAATTGAAATTTAATGTTCAATTGAAAGAACCTGAAGGAAATGCTACAAATGGAGAATATTTGTTAGGCGTTTTTAGAGCGTACAACAAAACTGCTGTTACGTCTTATTTTGATAAAATGGAAAATGAGTTTGGTAGAGGAGGAAAGGTAGATTATTCTAAGCTAATGTCAAAATATCCTCATATCATGGAAGCTAATAAGAAAATTGAAGACGTGATTTATTTGTACAAAGAATTTGATTATTTGTATGGTCAATATATTTCTATGATAGATGAAAATAGCCGCAATACAATTGTTATCTTGCAAGGAGCAGTTTCACAAAATTTGAGTAGCGAACCAGCAAAAGTAAATACTCAAATTGAGATATTGAAGAATAAAAAAGGGGAAGCCGTTACAGGAATTCGTCGTGCTGTAAACCTTCCTCGTCTGAAAGATATTGTAAATACATTGGATAGTTATTATCCTGCTTTGTAAAAAAAAGGGATACTATCATAAAACAAAACCCTAAGAGTCTCTGAAGATTTTTAGGGTTTAAACATAATTCGTTTTGCACCCAAGAAATATCCACAATTCATTTTATAATTTTGACAAGCTCGTCGAGAGTAATGCTAGTCTAAAACCATTCATTTTTACAAATCAACATCAACTAGAAACAATTGATTTTGCGAATGAAAAGGCTGTTTTGGAATTGAATAAATCACTTCTAATTTGTTATCATGAGGTGCAGAATTGGAACATTCCAGATGGTTATTTGTGTCCTCCTATTCCTAGTCGTGCAGATTATTTGTATTATATCAATGATTTATTAAAAGATAGAAAAAGTAAAGAAACTATAAAGGGATTGGATATTGGCGTTGGTGCAAATTGTATTTATCCTATTTTGGCAAGTCAGTTATTTAATTGGAAAATGGTAGGTGTAGATATTGATAAAATAGCCATTGAATCAGCTAAAAAAAATAGTGAAAGCTCTGAAAAATTAAAGGAAAATATTGAAATTCAATATCAAGAATCAAATGCAAATATTTTTAGGAGGAATTATCAAAGAAAATGAATATTTTGATTTTACAATCTGTAATCCTCCTTTTCATGCATCGGAAAAAGAGGCAAATTCGGCAGCTTTCCGAAAAGTCAAAAACCTAAAAAATGATAGTGAAATAAACCAGAGTACTGTAAAACTAAATTTTGGAGGACAAGCAAACGAACTTTGGTGCAACGGTGGAGAGGCTCTTTTTATAAAGCGAATGATAAAACAAAGTATAGAGTTCAAAACTCAAGTGGGTTGGTTTACTACTTTGGTTTCGAAAAGTGGAAATCTGAAAGCAATTTATAAATTACTTGATAAATCAAAAGCGGAACACAAAACCAGTAGATATGGAACATGGAAACAAAAAAACTAGATTTGTTGCTTGGCGTTTTTTAGATAAAAATAACTAAAATTTAGTCTAAAAATTCATACTACTAAACATTTTTCAGAAAAACACAAATGGGTCAAAATAGGTCAGTCCCAAAGGGCAGACCGTTTACTAAACAGGCTACAAACGGTCTGCTCTACGAGACTGACCTATAAAAAATAATACTTTTGTCTAGTAGTATGCTAAAAATTATAACTCAGACCAACTAACAAAATTCTACCTTGTATTTCTCTACTCAAAGTTTGGGTGTAAATAGGAGTAAGACTCAAAAAATCTACCGAATTGGTATTCAAAATATTATATCCCTCTACTCTCAATGTCATTTTTTTGGTAAAACGATAATTTGATTTTAGATGAAGAAAATTGAAGGAAACGTTTTGAGCAGCATTTTGATAAAAAAACTGCTCAAAAGAAGGCGAAAAGTTTAGTTTTTCATTAAATTGAAAAAATGGAGTTATCAAAAATTGATATTGATTTACAGCTGATTGGATTTGGATTAAGTGAAGATTCTAAATTATTTTTCTGAAAAAAACTTGAAAGCGAAATATTAAATATTCCTTTTGAATGTGAATTTAAGTCAAATTGATATTTCATAAAATTATTTTCAAACTCATTCTTTATACCATTTAAAAAGTTCTGACTCTCCATTTGATTCCAAATAATTTGCGTCTTTGCAGAAAGGGGAAGTTTTCCAATATCAAACGATTTTGTTACATAAATAAGTCCTGTCAGAACGGCATTAGGCACATTTATATCCGTTTCTATATTTCCTTCTAAAAATACAAATTGATTTTGACCAATTGCATTACTCATTCTTTGGTAAGAAAAAGAAGAGAAAATCATTAATCTATTAAACAAATTCATATAATTATAATTCAATTTAATTTCATCAGTTGTCATTTTGTCAAGTGAATCTGTACCATTTCTTAGCGTTCTGAAATCCTCAAATTGCCACGCTTGATTTAGATTCTGACTGTTTGGATATTGATTTTCTCTTTGATAACTCACTCCAATACGTTGAGAAGAAGTAAGAGGAAAAGAAATATCTATTTTTGGTTCGAATTGAAATTCTTGTACTTCATTTTGATTTACATTTCCTTCAAAATTATAGTTGTAATGTGCCAAAGTAAGCCACGTTTTGAATCGAAATTTGGGCTTTTCTACTTCAAAAAACGCACTTCCACTATTTCTGTTAATGTTATAATTATTTGCAGTATTGAGCTGTTCTACTCGTTCTATTTCCACATTAGAAGGCGAATCAAAATCTTGTTTTTGATGCTGATTTTCTGATTGTAGTTCTAATCCTGCATATATTTTTTCTTTTAGTGTACGTCTGAAAGTTCCTTTTAGTTGATAATTTTGCTCATTTTGATTGGTTTGTGTAAGAAGATTATTCAAAGCAATATTGGGAAAATCTGTTAGCATATTTAATAAAATACCAGAAAAAACATCTTCTGTATTCTGTAAATCTAGTTCTCTATTTCTTTTTAGATATCAATAACTAGCCGAAAAATTAAGTTGATTTTTTTCTTTTATTATCTTTGACCAACTCGTTTCGAAATTCCATTCAGGATTTAGAAAATCAATAGTTTGATTTACGCTATTATTTATGGTCTGAAAATTTATTTCGTTTTGGTCTGTGGAAGAAGAAGTAAGGGAACGAAAGCCAATTTTTGTATTCCAACTTTGAGTAATAGAAGGCGAAAAAAGAAAATTTGTTTCACTACTCAAAAAGCCATTTTGTCGTTCTTGATTTTGGGTATTTTGATAAATTCCAGTAATCGAATTTTCTGCAAAATCTCGTATCGTTCTTGAAAAATAGCTTTCTTCTTTCTGATTATAGAAATTATAAGCTCTTAATTTTGAATTTTTCTGAAAACGAATAAACAGCATTCAGTCCTCTAAAAAGGGTTTGATTTTGAGGTGGAATTTCGCTTTCACTTTGTTGCAAAGGCAAATTATTGATATTTTGAGTTTGAGAAGAAACAAAACTTTTTCCTGTAAAAGATAAATACGAACGCAAATCAAAAACATGTTTTCCTATGGTATTTGCATCTGTTATTGCCATCATTTTGAGTTTTGGATTGATATAAAAAGCATTTGTTTGAAAGCGATACGCTGCTTTATTTTCATTATTTACACCTCCAAAACCAGTCACTTCTCCAAAGACAATATTTTTTTTATCTTCTTTTATTTTATATTCAGTTTTGGATTTTCGTCCCACGATTTTCCTTCAATAACTTGAATTTTGTCCACTACATCAGCAGGTAAAGAGCGATTAATGGTCTGTGGACTTTGCTTAAACAAGCTTTCGCCTTCTATTTCTATGTCTTCAATTTGTTTGCCTTTATAAAAAATTTCTCCTTTATTATTTACCTCCAAATTGGGTATTTTCTTTACAATATCTTCTAATTTTTCATCTCCTACTGCACTAAACTCGGCTGCATCAAAAGAAAGCGTGTCTTCATTTTGAGTAATAGGCGAACTATCAATTATTTCTACTTCTTTTAATATCTCGGTGTCTTCTTCTAAAAAAATATCAAAACTGATTTTCTTTTTATCAATCGTAATAAATTGATTAGCAGTAAGATAGCCTACACTTCTAGTTTCTAAAAGGTAGGTTCCAAAAGCTGTTGTTATTGCAAAAACTCCATTTTCATTTGCCGAACTAAAAGCAACCAACGAAGAATCGTTCTGATTTCTCAAAATTACTTGAGCAAAAGGCACGGCTTCTTGTTTGTCTTTTACGAGTACTTTTCCCTCAAAAATAGCCGTTTGAGCTAATAAAGAAAAAGAAGTAAAAAAAAGCGAAGTAAAAAAGATAAAAGTAAGTAGAATATATTTTTTCATGGCAAAAAGAAAGATTAGAAAAGTAACATTGACTTTTCTAATCTAGTATATTTTTTTTATCTGTCGTTGTTAAGAACGCCAAGTAATGGCAGAGATTAATATGTTTTTTGAAATGCGTTATTTTCCAATTACGATTGTATTACCACCTCCTTTTTGAGCATCTTTGATTTTCTCTTCTTTTAGCAAATCAAATTCATTTTGAGTAAGCGTTTTACCCTTGTTTGGCTTCTCAAGAGAAATTTCTTTAGGAAGTACTGTTGAAAACTCTTTGAAAACTACTTTTGCTCCATCATTTTTCAAAATCTCCAATACTAATCCTTTATCTACATACATTTTAAGAGGCGAGTGCGAATAAGGTATTTCTTCAGTAAACCATACTTGAGCTATTTCTTCTGTATTTTCCTTTATAATAGCTTTATAGGCTTTAAACGGTCCGATTTGTTTACTATCTTCTGTATAAACTACTTCGTAGATAGGTAAAGAATCGCTCACCACAAAAGGCTTATCGAAAATATAGCTTTGAGACGTAAAGACAGGTTCATTCACATTACGATATATAATTTCTTCTCCTATCTTAATAGGTGAATTTTTTATATCTTCATTATGAGATACTGAAATTTCTCTTTCAAAAGCCAAATGAATTTCATACTTGCGAATAGATTTTTCTCTAAGTTGCTTAATAATTTGTTCTTGTATAGCCTCATCTGGAATTTGAGCTTTAACTTTCTCAATACGCTCTTTCATGTCAGCTTCCGAAGGAGCTGCTGAAATAAAATCATATGTGATATAACCTTGCGAAAAAGATAGCGATTGTTTGGACATAAATAGTAGCGTCAGTAGGCAGAAAATAAATAGATTTTTCATAGATGTATATACTTTTAATTCTTTAAGAGTAAAATTAAATACTGTATTACTTAAAGAAATACAGTGTTCAGTTTATACTACTTTGGATATAGATTTAGCAAAATAGCATTGTAGAACTTTTACAAATAAATCAATTAATCACAAATATTTAATCACATCCTGCATTATTTAACATAAAATACAAATACATAGCGTATAATCACTCTAATTTTAAATATTATTTTGATTGAAAAATTTTATTTTACTACTTTAACAAATTCGAAGTAATGGAAGTATGAGAAGCATTGCGTGCAGGAACAAAAGAAGCCAAAATGGTAACCACAATTACAGTAACACAGACTGCAATAACATCCAAATATTCCAATTCGACAGGATAAGATTCTACAATCGAATTTCCATTTCCTAGAGGAACAAAACCCCATTCTTGTTGTGCCAAAATTGTAGAAATGCTTAGTATAATTCCTACTATTGCACCAATGAAGGCAATTATTGCACCTTCAAAATAAAACAGCTTTCGTATCATAGATTTTGAAGCACCAATCGAAAAAAGAAGAGAAATATCATAACGTTTTTCTACGGCAAGCATTGCCAATGAAAAGAAAATATTAAAACTAGCTAGTGCAAGCACAAACGAAAAAGCGATATAAGCAAAGAAACGCTCAATTTTAAAAGCTCTCAAAATACTTGCTTGCTGCTGCTCGGCATTCTGTACCAAAAACTTTCCCTTAAACTTTCCGTCTGTTTCTGTTTCTGCATCCTTTACTAAAATTCCAGATTTATCTTCTAATTCTCTTTTGAGTTCTCGTTGAACCTTTTTTATAGAAAAGCCTTCTTTTACTTTGATTTCTAAAGAAGTTCGGTTTTTATCATAATCAGTTAATTTTTGAGCAAAAGAAAGAGGAACAATAACGTGATTTTGGTCAAATTGCTGTTCTATGAAAAGAATTCCACCTGTCATTATGGCTTTTTGATTAAAGGCATTTAGAGGATTTGTAGGCGAAATATTCTTTACTCCTTTTTTGGGATACCAAACTTGTAGAGGTGTAATTTCATCATTCATAGCAACGGAAAGCATGGTATAAACTCCATAGCCCAAGAGAGCAAAATCAAGATTTCCTTCTCTTATTTTAAATTGTCCATCAATAATTTGGTCTTTGAGTTGATACTGTTCCGAAAAATTATCGCTCACTCCTTTCAAATGAACTGCCATTCTTGTTTCCTTATATTGAATAAGTGCATTGTCTTCAATCACTTCTGTAATAGTCTGGATTCCTTCTATACTTTTTATAGTTTGTAGGAGAGAATCACTCAAAATAAATGACTTTCCTTCTCTAGCCGAAATCTTGAGTTCAGCATTGTAGGCTGTATGTAGTTTTCGTGTTAGGTCTTCCAATCCATTAAAAACTGAAAGTACAATAATGAGTGCAGCCGTTCCGATGGCTACTCCAATCATAGACATAAAAGTAAGTAGATTGATAAAGTTTCGCTTTTTTTTAGCAAAGAAATAACGACGAGCAATAAAAAGAGCTGTATTCATAAAATTTGGACTAGTTCAATTCAACTTAAATCTAAGTTTACCATCAAAAAACCTTATAAAATCAGTTAGAAATAATTTTATAAGGTTTCAAGTTTACTTTATTCTTTATTTATTTAGGCAAGTAACCAATTAATGGCTTCTTCTTTTGTCCTGAAGTTTTTGGATTCTTCGGAGTAATCCCCTTCATTTCTCATTGTATCTAGTTGCTTCAAAGACATTTGATTATAAATATCTTCAGCTACAACACGAGCTACTTTAAAAAACTTGATATCTGAAATTTGATAGGCTTTCGGAAAATAATTTTCTTTGAGCCACTCTCGGTTCTCTTCTGCAATTACTTTGCTATCACTCATATCTACCACAATTTTGTTAGTTTGATACTTTTCTATTACCTCTAATACTTCTAGCCAACAAGGTTTATATTTTTCTAATATCAAAAAGCCTTTCATCTCTACTTTAATATAATTGCCTTTCGGATTTTCTATGTAATCTACTTGATAACTGCCAGCCATAAGAATAGTTAATTAGTTTTTATGAAAAAGTAATAGTTAATTAAATATAATAACTAATTTGATAAAACAAAAGACTATTAATTAAAATAAGAAAAATATGCTATCTAATTGACTAATAGAAATAACAAAATCAACAAATCATTGCCATTAGTTTCTCATCAAATAAAATATATTTTGTAGGAGAAAAGTGTTTTCTCTCATGGTCTTTCATTTTGTTAAAAATTGCACGAATTTTATGTTGTTTGTTTCGTTTTGTATCATTAACAGCCGTTTTCAAAATCTTGACAAAGCTAATGATATGTTCGCAATGCTCTTTTCCCATCAATCTAATTTGGCGTTGAATACTGCTGACAAGCTGATTAAACAAATCATACTCCTTCATAATCGCATATTCTAATACTAAAATAGATTTTATTTCTAGTTGAGCATAAGGATATTTTTTCAAACTAATATTATTCAAAAGATTATTCAACCAGCGAGAAGCCTCTTCATAATTATCTGCATAATGACAAGAGATAGCACGATAGGTAACATACTCAATATATTTTGGCATATCATCTTCATCAGCTTCATAATCGGCAAATAACATTTCGTTTTCTGCGTGCATATAGGCTTGTTCTCCAGCACGAATACAACGCTCAATTTTGGTATGCAAAAACTGTGATGGATAGGTGTACCAACTATAATTGGTCAATAAATCACCTACTGCTTCATTTACATCCTGATAATACTTTTCTGCTTTGCGATATACTTTGTAATAGTTGTAGTACTCTAAACGCAAAAATTCGAATAATAGACGGAAATGATAATAAATTGTGTCTTTCTCATAGGTAGCAAATATTTTATTTACTTTTACTAAGATGTCTTCAATTGGTTCTTCATCATCATTAAGCCCTTCATCACCCTCAACAAATAACCTATGAAAGATATTTATACAACTCTGATAGACAAACAAACGATGTGATTCATAAAGACGAGCTACATTTTCAATTTCATTTTTGAGAAGTGTAAGTCCCAAACGCTCTACCTCATCACCTGTCATGGAGTAGATTCCAAATTTTTTGAAATAATCAGATAGAATATCTTCTGCTCTATCGATAGCCAACATATAGGCTACATGTTTATTGTAGAGTTGAGAATATTCGTAATGCTCTGGGGAATGAACATGAAGTTTTTTGAGTGCTTTATAGACAAGGGTAAGCTCATTAGAAAGGTCGTAATCCAGTAATTCTTTTTCTAATTTTTTGATAGTAGCAATAGAAATAGTTTTCTTTTTAGTAAAAAGAACTTCATTAATATTAGCTACTTTTTTGAGCAAATCAGTGCGAGGACTTTCCATTTGCTGCAATAAATATTCTTCTATTTTTTGATTCAAACGAGAACGAAGCGTGTAATAGGCATTTGTATTTACATCTAATTCTGTCATTACTTTTCCATCTGCAAGATTTCTTTCTCGCAAAGCTTTCAATAAAAATGCAGATTTATCAGCATTACTGACTATTAGTGAATCATATATTGCCTGATAATCTTTTTCAGATAATTGCTTTATTATATTTGTGAGTTTTGCCATAGTATTTTCTTGAATGTACGCTTTTTATATACTGCTTTCTGGTGTAGTTTAAAAAATAACGCTGAAGAAACTTGAGGAATTTTGATTAGGAAAAATCCGTTTTGACCGATTGCTATATTATCTTTCACCTAAAAGTAATAAAAAGTACAATTTTATAACAATATTTTGGTAGTTTTTTTTCAAAAAAAGTAAAATTTATACTTTACTGGTACAATTTTGTTCTTAATCTTCTTGTTTCGAACTCTGATATCTTGCTCGTAAAATAGACATACTAATTTTGTCAGGAACTAAAATTGCCTCTGGAAAATCGTCTTTTATTGCCACAAGTTGTCTTTGAGCTTCCAATTGACTAATAAAGTATCCTGCTTTTATTTTAAATAAAGGTTGTTCATAAATCGATTCAGCTCTAAGACCGTATCTTGAAAGTGTATAAGATGCTTTATTTTTTACCTCATTTGCTTTATCGCTATCCGAACCTGTATAAAGTTGAATTCAATATCCTGGCAGAGACTTAAATTCTGAATTTTTTTCTGCCAAACGAGAAAGCAAAGCATCTACTGCTATCATGTCAGAAGTAGGTGGATTACTAGTTCCTTTTAGTGGACTAGTTATTTGATTATTTTCTACGTTTGTTACCTCTTTTGTAGGAGCTTGGTAAGTTGCTAAAGCTATTCTGAATGCACCCAAATCTTCATTATATATAGAAGTAGTTGAGCTAGTAGAAGGCTTTGTAGTTTTGCAACTAGACAAATTTAGCATACAAGCCAATAAAAAGAGTAAAGAAAGATAGTTTGATTTCGTTGTTCTGTCCACTGATTTTTTATTTTTGATTATTTATTTTTACTATTTTCTTAAATAAAAAATGGTAAATCAACTTTCCATACATAAATAGTACAAAAAATTTGATTTACCAAATTAATTGTTTAATTTTTTCTTAAACAAACACAGTTCCTATCAATTCAGCAAATTTGCGTTCACGCTGTGCAATCTCTTTTGAAGAAAGATTTACTAAACGCTCTGTTCCAAATTTTTCTACACAAAAAGAAGCCATTGCCGAACCTTTTACTACTGCTTTTGACATAGTCTGAAAATCAATTGTTCCCTGCTGTGCCATATAACCAATAAATCCTGCTGCAAAGGTATCTCCTGCACCTGTTGGGTCAAAAACTTCTTCCAAAGGCAAGGCTGGAGCGTAATAAATTTTATCGTCCTCTTTATTTTTACTGTTTAGTTGAAAGAGAAGTGCCCCATGTTCTCCCTTTTTGATAATTACGTATTTGGGTCCCATTGCATGTATCTTACGAGCAGCCTTTACAAGTGAGTATTCTCCTGATAACTGTCTTGCTTCTTCATCATTAATAGAAACAACATCTACCAACTTTAAAGTCTTTTTTAATTCTTCCAAAGCTACATCCATCCAAAAATTCATAGTGTCCATAACGATAAGTTTAGGACGTTTTTTGAGCCTTTCGATAACAGTACGCTGAACTTGTGGAGCCAGATTACCTAACATCAAATATTCACAATCTTGATAGGATTCTGGAATAATTGGGTCAAAATTTTCAAGTACATTCAATTCTGTAATAAGTGTATCTCTAGAATTCATGTCATTATTATATTTCCCTTTCCAAAAAAATGATTTCTCATCTTCTTTGATTTGTAGTCCTTCGGTGTTTATACCATGTGACTCTAGCATTTTGATTTTATCTTTTGGAAAATCTCCACCTACTACCGCTACTAGATTGACTGGTTTGGTAAAATAAGAAGCACAAAGGCTAATAAACGTGGCTGCACCGCCAATAATTTTGTCTGTACTTCCAAAAGGTGTTTCAATGGCATCAAAGGCAACCGAACCGACTACTAATAAACTCATATATTAAGAATTACGAATTACAAATTAAAAATTACGAAATAATTGCCAATCAATTCGGATTTTGAATTGAATTCTATTTTAAAAAAATTAAAGTACAAATTTCTTAAAAAAGCCTACCAATTACAAATCATTTGTTTTGAAGGTATCGCCTTGGCGAATATCTCCTGTTTGATAGCCTTTCAAAAACCAACGTTTACGTTGTGCTGACGTTCCGTGTGTAAATGATTCTGGAACAACGTACCCTTGTGCCTGTTTCTGTAAACGATCATCTCCGATAGCATTGGCAGCATTTAGAGCTTCATCTATATCGCCTTCTTCCAAAATTCCTTTCCATTTATCGGCATGATGTGCCCAAACTCCTGCATAAAAATCGGCTTGCAATTCCAGCCTAACAGAAAGCTCATTTTGCTTTGTTTCTGAAACTCTTCCTCGCTGCTGATTTACATAATCGCTTGCACCCAGTTGCTTTTGAATATGATGTCCTACTTCGTGAGCAATTACGTAAGCTGCTGCAAAATCTCCACCTGCACCAAAACGATTTTTCAAATCTTCAAAAAAACTAAGGTCAATATAAATATCTTGGTCTGCTGGACAATAAAAAGGACCTGTTGCTGCCTGACCTCTTCCACAAGCTGTGTTTGTGATACCGCTATATAAAACTAGTTTTGGTTCTGGATAATCAGCATTGAGTTCTTCCCTAAAAATCTTGTTCCAAACATCTTCTGTTTCTTTTAAGACGACAGAAGTAAACTGTCCCATTTCATCGGTTGGTTGTCCTGTTTCGCTAGTTGTGCTTACTCTATTTTCGGTTTGAATAGCAGAACCTCCACTAGAGCCTCCTCCCAAAATAGCAGAAGGGTCACCACCCAAAAGCATAATTATAATGACGATGATAACACCACCAATGCCTAAACCAGCTTTTCCCATTCCACCACCCATTCCACCAAAACCACTTCCACCACCGCTACTTCCACGACGATCTTCTACATTTCCACTTCCTTGTCTTCCTTTCCAACGCATAATTAAAAAATTTAAGTTTAAAAAATCGATTTATTAAAAAATAACTCTAAAATAGGAAATTTGTGTCTAAATTTTATTAATTTTCTCTATTTAGTTTGAAAAAGTTGTATTGGAATGATAAATTCTAATCCATTAAATAGCTTTCAAATTACTAAAACTTTGTTTATCATTACCTATTTAGTCTCTATTTACTCTTGTGGAATGCAACATTTGCAGTTTCCAGCCTTGTTTGGTCTTTATGGCTACTGCACTTTCTAGCCATTGCAAGTTTGCTATTACTTCACCGTCTCTACTAATAGTTGCGTAATTTTGATAAGCAACCCAAATTGATTTTTTTGATTTTACGAATCTAATAAATTCAAATTTATTAACTCTAGTAGGAATTTTTTCTGTTTGTCGGGCTTTAGCTATGTAGCTTTTTATAGTGTCATTGTTCCAAACTTCTCCATGTTCTAAAAGAAGAAAATCATCTGTGTGATATTCTGCTATTTTAATAGAATCCAAATCTGACCAAACACCATCAAAAGCATTTTGTATAAGTTGTTGGATAGCTTCTTCCTCTTTTGGTTGTATATTTTGTGCTTGAGTAGAATAAGTAGAAAAGAGAATAAAAATTAATGATACTATATTTTTTGTCATAATAGCGTTTTTTTTATGAGTGTAGAACTTTTTCAAATGATTTTCTTCAAAATAATACTGTGTTTTTATTAGTCTGTTTTAATGAGACCGAACCTTATTTCTATTTTCTTTCTTATTGTTTAGTTTTTAGAGTTTTATACAGTATCCATAAATGTTCTTTCAGTACGATTGAAAAGAACCACTCCAATAATAAAGAAGACTATCGCAAAAATACTTAAATAAACGACATCTATTACAGTAATATTTCCAACTCCTAAAAGTGCTAATCTAAATCCTTCCATTAAGGTTATTAATGGGTTATATTTTACTGCCCAGGCATATCCTTCAGGAATTTGAGATACAGGATACAAAACAGCAGAGATATACATAAGGAGTTGCACACCAAAGCCAATGAAGATAGTCAAATCTCTATATTTTGTTGTAAGAGCTGAAAACATAATACCCAAACCTAAAGCCAATAATGCACATATAAATAGAAATAAAGGCAAAGTAAGAATCCAAATAGAGAAAATTATATTCTCGTCAGTAAACAAATAAAAGTACGCAACAGAACCTGCTAACATTACCAGACTTATTCCAAAGCCAATCAAAGCAGAAAATATATTAGAAATAGGAGTAACCAATCTAGGAAAATAAACTTTCCCGAAAATATGTTGATTGGCTGAAAAAGTAGTCGATGTGCCTAACAAACATTTTGAAAAAAATGACCACGATAGCGTACTGGTAAGATAAAACAGAAATGGATGAATATCATTAGTACTTACATTCATTATATTTCCAAATACAATTACATAAAGAATAGAAGTAACAAAAGGAACCAAAAAATGCCATAGAGGACCTAAAATTGTTTGCTTATACTGTGCCGTAAAATCACGTTTTACGAAAAGAAATATCAAATCTCTATACTTCCATACTTCTTTGAGCTTTAAATCAAACAGACTTCCCGTAGGAGTAATTTCTTCTGTCCAGTTATCATTTTTTTCACTTTCTTGATTATTTTCTTGAACCATTTCTATTTTTTGAAGTATGAATAAATTATAGCAGCTTCTAGAGTTTTCTTTATTAAAAAACAAAATTAAAAAACTTTGGTCTATTTTACTGTATAATCTAGTATTATATTCAGAATTATATTTATAAGTTGGCTCAACTTGATATTATACTCACACATAATTGGTTTTCAACAATCCAGCTTGATAAATCAACCTGCTACATAGTTTGACCATAGCACCCGAAGAGCAGTGAAGCTAATTTGATTTATCAAATTCTACAACCTGCCACAGAAAAAGTAAGGAAAGATGAAAAAGATGAAAGTGTGAGGAAGAAGAATATTTTGAGTAATTTTGGTGTTTCTTAGGATCAATTACGAATTAAAAATTACGAATTACGAATTACGAATGTAAATTATTGATTATCAATAAATTATCAATTTGAAAATAGTAGTTTATTTAATTTACGTTCCTTATCTAGTGTTGAGTCTAGTATTGAGTAAAGATTAAATAATTCAGAATTTGAACAAGAATTTGAGAAATATCAAAACTATGATTATTAATTTGTCGAAGAATCCGTTCTTGATTTGGATTTTTAGTTTTCTTGTGCATAGTATTCTGCTGACACTTGTTTATTCTGTCTTTTGGGCTTCATACAGTCAAACCACTTTGGATTTTATATATAGTTTTAATAAAGATGGTTCGAATAATTTTTCCCTTTTATCTTTGCTTCTCCTATTTAGTTTAGGTTTTAGTTTTTCAGCTATTCTTGCCCAACTTCTTATTTCTCTTTCTGATTTTAATCCGAAACTTAGAGTTCTTGTTCTTTATATTCTTGTTTTTTTTGTTGCTTTTATTCCTATGTTTTTATGGTTAGATAGACATGTAATAGCAACAATTTGTGTGCTGTGTGGAGTAAATCTTTTATTTATTAATACAGAAAGAAATGCTTCTTTTTATACTGCTATTTTTATCGGAACCTTTTTATGTTTAATAGGTCTTTTTTGGTCTATAAAAGGCTTTGGTTGGGCAATGATTACCAGTATTCCTTTTTCACTTTGGTATCTCAAAAAAGAAAATATAAAAAATCAGTTTGCTCAAATTATAATTTTGGTTTCTTTAATTATGTTTGCTTTAGTTTGGGATTTGATTCAAAATAAAATGAGCTATGATGAAACACCTATTCGTTTTTCGGCAATGAAGATTACCAAAAACGTTCCTGAATGGCTTTTAGATGAATATTTAATAGAATTGAATTGGTCAAAAAATGATTTTCTTTTATGGCTAGACGGATTTGAAGGGTTTGATGTAGAGGAAGACAAACAAATGAATCAATACTTTTCAGAAGAAGATATTCAACAAATTACTGAATTTTTGTTGCATTATGATGTCGTTTTTAATGAAAAAGGCAATCCCATTTTGGAGTTTCAATATGTTTTGTTACAGCTTGCCTTACTTATTTTTTGGTTTCTGTTTTTGGGAAACTACAACCTTTCTCGCTATCGTCTTATTACCTATTGGACAGTTGTTTTTTTGATTTGGATTTGGACAAAATATATTAGTCAGGATACAGAAAATGGTTTTTTACTCGCTCTCTGTGCATATGGAGGTCTTTTACCTTTGATTGGTGCCAACAAGTTTAAAGACATTGTTTCTTTCAAAATACACCAAAAAATTATTTTTGTAGTAATTGTACTTTTAGTTATTATCGAACTTAGTGGAAGTTTGACTATTTATATTTCCAAAAGTCTTCATACTCGTAAAGATTATGTAGAAGCAAAGGCTAATTTAGAAAACATTTATAAAAAAAGTTCTCTCTCTAGTCAAGAGACATATATTGACTGGAATGCAAATCTAAATAATAAAGTTTCTTTGCCTTTTTTTCCTCCGATTAGCCAATCCAACAAAGACCCATTGAAAGATAATTTGATTATTCCTATTCAAAAAATCAGAAATAAAACGAATGAAATTAATCTTTCAACTGTTTACTTTATTCTTCCTTCTCAAACAAGTAAATCTCAAACTAGCATGCTAACACTTTATTTTAGTGAGCATCATAATAAACTTGTAGAATGGAAATTGGTCTGGAAAACAGATAAGATAGAGGTTTGGAAATTGATTATTTTTTAAGTCTATCTTTTCAACCGTATTATTCAATAATCTCAAAAATGAGAAACTGTGTTTTCTGACTAGCTTGAAAATTATTATCGGACACAAAAACGATTGTTTTGTTTCCATTAGGAAGTGTCTTACCCAAAGTCATTCCTTCAATATTATCTATATGAGACAGATTTAACTCTGAAAAATTAGCAATAAGTTGTTTTTTGAGAGGAATATAGTCTTTATTTGGAATTAGATTTCTTAGATTTTCTATGTCTTTCGAATTAGTTGCATTTTCAGTCGTTATCAAAAATAGCTTTACAACAGTTCCTTTATCCAATAGATAACCTTGTGAATAAGAACGCTCCAAAACCAAAAATTGTGTGTTTTCTGCATTATTGTTTGCTTTCCATTCCAAAATCTCTACAACTCCATTCAATCCAAAAGCTGTATCTGGTATAGGTTTTTTAGCAACAGGCTCGGCTAAATACACAAATTCTTTTTCTAATTTTGATGTTTTTGTATCCAGACACATCAAACGAATAGGAAAAATCCCTTCTGTTTTTTTGTCATTTCTCCATCTTGTTGTAAGGACGTTTCGGACAGAAACCAAATTTTTTCTCTTCTTTGTCTTCAAAACTAAAGTGCAATTGATTCAATCGCCGAATTATGAAACCAACCTTCATCTTCTTTTGTACTAGTCAAATGATTTGGCAAATTTAGCTTTCTAATTTGATTTCCATTCGTATCCATTTCTGCAATAAAAGGAACTATATTTCGCTCTCTATCCCCTTCGCTACTCCAAAAAAGTGTATTTGATTTACTAGAAAAACAAATACTTTCAGGGTCAGCAGTCTTCATTCCTTCATTTTTTTTAGGATAATATTTTCCATTTTCTTGCTTCAAGAAATTTACAGAATTTATTTCAAAACTCTCAAAACTATCTCTTGTATAATTTAATTTGGCTGTATAAAAACGCAAAAGTCCGTTTTCATCAAATAAATCATCAGAAAGTAAATAGTACAAATCATTTTTTTTATCATAATCAATTCCTGAAAGTCCTCCGACAGTCATTTTATTAGCGTCTTCTCCAAAGGTTTCTTCAAAAGGAATTATTTGTTCTGCAATGAATCGAAGTTTAAAAGGATTTTTTTGTTCTGTATTTTGAGTAGAACTATTTTTTTGACTTTGACAGTTTGTAAATGAAAAAAGGATAAAAAAAATAAAACTATATAAACTTACAGATTTTACTTTTTGAGAGTAGATTTTTCTCATAGTATTGTTTTTGGTGTCGCTGTCGCTAAAACACCAGCAACAGCAGGTTTTTTTATTATTAAATGTATTTTAAAGAAAAGGCTTATCTTTTTCCCTAATTCCAATTTCCTAATCCTCAATTTCTTTTTCATTCTCATCGCTCAAATAAACATCTAAAAGACCTTCTGGAAGTTGCATCAAAATTGATTTGTTTTCTCTATTAAATTCTTTTATCAATTCTTTTTTGAGAGGAATCAGAATTTCTTTTTCTTTCTTTTTGATAACTAATAAATCGTTTTGAGGAAGATTATAAATTGTTTCTATTTTTCCAATTTCGCCTGTCTCAATATCCGAAACCATAAAACCAATTATTTCGTGATAAAAAAACTCATCGTCTTTTAGTTTTGGAACAAACTCATCGGGTAAAAAAAGTTTTAGTTTACGAAATTCCTCTGCTTGTTCAATAGTATCAATTCCTTCTAGCTTTACAATTACTTTCTGTCCAACTTGTGGACGTAGATTTTCTATAAAAAAAGGAACTAACTGTCCTTTTTGCTCTACTAAAATAGATTCAATTCCAAGATACAAATCAATATTATCGGTATCCCAAAAGGCTTGAATATCGCCTTTTAGTCCGTGAGGTTTGATAAGCGAACCGAGTTCGAAGCAGTTTTCTTTATTCATTTGAATTAATTACGAATTACGAATTAAAAATTACGATATACTTTTTGTTAGTATAGAAATAGAATTGCAAAATTACTCTTATTTTTTGAAATAAAATGAATTTAAAGTTTATTAGCAAGAGAATCTCCTTCTCTCAATTTATCCAAAAGTGCACTCAATAAACCTGATTCAGCATCGGTAAGATTTAAGTAATTTGGATTATCAATAGTTTCTTCTTTATCTATTTCATTTAGAAGCTCTAAACCAGATTCTGTAATTGAAATATTTACTTCTCTTCTATCTACCTCTCCTCGCCATTTATTAATATATTCTTTTGCAATTAGTTTGTCCATAATACGTGTCGTATTTGAATTTTTGTCCACCATTCGGTCAGTAATATCTTTAGCACATAATGGCGTAGGATATGAGCCACGCAAAATACGAAGTACATTATATTGCTCTTGCGAAATTCCGTAAGATTTGAGTTTTCCTATCACTTTATTACGCAACCAGCTTGCCGTAAACATAATGTTTAACATTGCCTTATGCTGGTCAGATTTGAATTTACTAGTCTTTAAAGCATCTTCTATTTTCATCGTTTTTGTCTTGATAGTTTAAAAAATATATTTATATACTACTTAAAACTAACTGATTTCTCAATTATTGTACCTACAACTATTATTTCTTAGTTTATGTTTAAAATACAAATCTCTTTCTTATTTTCAAACAAGACAGAGATTTGTAAAAAAAGTATATTTTTAAACTACTATTTTCGATTCAATTACTCTTACGCTTCCAAATTTTTATAATAATATTTTAGTTTTTCTAATTTGAGTTGAATATCATTAAGTTGGTTTATTGAATCGTTTAGATTAGCTTTCACAATTGGAGCAAGACGAGCATCTACAAACAAATTTTGGTCTAACTCGTACCATTCTTCTGGCTTTTCGGTGTCTAGTTTTTGTAGGTTTTCATTGACATATTCCAAAAGTTCTTCTAGTTTTTCGTTCCAGTATTTCTCTATAAGCTGGTGTGCTTTTCTGTAAATAATCTCATCTTTTTCTACCTTATGCGTGCGTAAACCCAAAGCTAAAAGTTGAGCGTTATGAAATAAATGCACTTGATGTTGTTGTGGAGGTTTTTTTGCTTTTACTTTATAAGTCAATTTAAAATTATCATCGTAGATATTAATTGTACTTTCCTCCTGATTTAATTTATCAAAATCAGCACGTTTGATATATTTTCCGTCCATTGAAGTCTCTAAGTTCAGAACTTGATAAAATTCTTGTTCGACAGGATAGAGTTCTTCTCTTGTTGTAACATGTTTTACCTTAGTTTCTTTCTCAATTTCGGTTTCTAATTCTGCTATTTCTTGCCTCAATCCTGTAAGATTCAAAGAAATTGAATACCCATGTTTGCGTATCACTTCCGAAACCAAATGACGGACTTTATCAAGTTGCTCGGGTTGATTCCAAACACAATGCGTAATCAGAAAACAATCCATTAAATTGACTTTTTTTCTACCATTTAAGAAAGCACATGTTTTGAGCAGTCTGATTATTTTTTTCCACCTTCTATCCGAAATAAAATAAACATTTCCAATTTGATTATCGGTATCATCAAGCTGTTTTTTGACGAGTTGAATGGTATTCAAAACCTCTGTTGGTAATTCTACTTCATCAATTTCTTTACTCCAATTTTCATTTTCTTCTGCCGTAATCTTTAATTCTTCTGCAACAGTATCTTCATAAACATCTTCTGAAGAGGTCAGCATTTGCAGAAAATTACTACTTTCCTTTATTTCAGAAATTAGATAACGCACCAAAAATCTATCCCAAAGAGCCTCTAAACCTTCATTTTTGGGTGGAAGTTCGTTTGAAGCTGCAATAAGTCCTTTTAATTCTACTTTTACTTCTTCTTCTCCATTTCTATAAATTTTCTCATTCAGAACAGTCAAAAGGGCATTTTGAATAGACGGACTAGCTTTCCAAATTTCATCTAAAAAAACAACAGTCGCCCCCGGTAAATACTTGTCTGTTAGGCGTTCATATTTATCTTCATCTTTTAATTTTTTGATAGAAACAGGACCAAAAACTTCATCAGGCGTACTAAAACGATTCATCAAATACTCAAAAGATTGTCCTGCCGTAAAAGCAAATTTCAATTTTCTTGCAATCAAACTTTTAGCCACACCAGGTGCTCCAAGCATAAACAAACTCTCACCAGCAACGGCACTCAAAAGTGCTAATTGTATGGGTTCTTGTCGTTCGTAAAGATTTTTGTTGAGAGCAGAAAGTAAGTTTTTGATTCGTTCTTTGCGTTGCATGAAAGTGGATTTGAATAGCAGACCCTAAGGGTTTTCAAAACCCTTAGGGTCTAAAAACGAGGTCTAAATAATATTTTGAAATAAAACGGTCTAACTTTTTATGAATCAATAAGGTTTTGAGAAATAGAACTTCTCTCAATATATACTGTTTTTATTGATTTGGTTTTGTAAATTTGTAGTTCAAATTTAATAAAAAATGAAAAACAAAAAAGTAATAATTATTGGTGGTGGTGCAGGTGGATTCTTTGCAGCCATTAATTTAAAAGAAAAAAATCCGAATTATCAACGTTTCTATTTTAGAACAAACCAATACATTACTCAAAAAAGTAAAGATTTCGGGTGGTGGACGTTGTAATGTTACGCATTCTTGTTTTGAGGTGGAAGACCTTATCAAAAATTATCCACGAGGAGAAAAAGAACTTTTAGGTGCATTTTATCAATTTCAACCTCAAGATATGATAGAATGGCTCAATAAACGAGGTGTCAAAACCAAAACAGAAGCCGACGGACGTATGTTTCCTGTTTCAAATGATTCTCAAACAATTATAGACTGCTTTTTGAATGAAGCTAGAAAATTGAATATCACTATAAATAAAGGATTTGCCGTAGAAAAAATACTTCCTCCAACAGAAAAAGATGTTAATCCAAAATGGCAAATTCAAATAAAAAATAAGCTTAACTTGGAAGCCGATGTTCTTATTGTTTCGACAGGAAGTCAGCCAAAATCTTGGAAAATGCTCACAGATTTGGGTCATTCTATTTCAAATCCTGTTCCTTCGCTTTTTACAATGGACGTAAAAAACGATGCTCGTCTGAAAGATATGGCAGGCGTTTCGGTAAATAATGGTGCTGTTTGGGCAAAAGATACAAAACTAAATATTGAAAATGGAGCTGTTTTGGTTACGCATTGGGGACTTTCTGCACCTGCTGTTTTGCGTCTTTCTGCGTGGGGAGCGAGAGAACTGGCAGACAAGAATTATAACTTCGAAATGGGTGTAAATTGGATAGAAGACACACCAAAAAATACACTAAAAACTTTAAAATCACATAGGGAAGAATGGCGTAAAAAACAAATAGGAACAATATGTCCGTTTGAAATTCCGAATCGATTATGGAAAAAACTCGTCGAAGCTGCACAAATTGATTTAACAACACATTGGGCATCACTTTCTAACAAAGAACTAGAAACTCTTTCAAAAGAACTCACTCAAGGAATTTTTAATGTAAATGGCAAGAGTACTTATAAAGATGAATTCGTAACTTGTGGAGGTATTACACTTTCAGAAGTTGATTTTAAGACCATGCAAAGCAAACTTTTACCTAACTTATACTTTACTGGCGAAGTCTTAGATATTGATGCGATTACAGGAGGATTTAATTTTCAAGCAGCGTGGACAACAGCTTGGATTGCAGCACAGAATGTCTGAAAATAGTGATTAACGTTTAATTATTAGTGATTAATCAAATACTTGATAGATTCATTTATATTTGACAAAAGTTAAACAAAACTATAAATTTAAAGTAATCGTATTACTGTAACGTATCTTTAAAATTACGAAAAAAATAAACACACATTTTTTAAACTTACATTTTTAATTTACCGTTACTTGTATCTCCACAAGTAACTTTATAAAACTTAATCTATGAAAAATATTGTCAATTGGATTGGTACAAAGCTATTTTCTACTCGTTTGGAAAATATAGAAAAATTCAAAAAAAATCCTTTTGAAACACAAGAAAAGGTATTTAAGTATTTGATTGAATCTGGAAAAGATACCGTTTGGGGAAAGAAACATAATTATTTCGCTATCAAATCACAAGGACAGTTTGCTGATAGAATTCCTATTTCTAGTTATGAAGAGTTTTATCCGTATATAGAACGCAGCTTGAAGGGCGAACAAAATCTACTGTGGAATAAGCCTATTATAGGTTTTTCAAAATCTTCTGGTACAACTAACGCAAGAAGTAAATATATTCCTGTTTCGGAAGAAGGGCTAGACAAAAATCATTATGCAGCAGGAAAAGATTTAATTGCTCTTTATGCCAATAATAATCCAGAAACAGGTTTTTTCTCTGGAAAAGGACTTGGAGTAGGTGGAAGTATGCAACCAAACCCAGTTACAGGAGAGAAAAATTGTGGTGATGTTTCAGCTCTCATCATGAACCATCTACCAGCTTGGGCAGAATATCTCAGAACGCCTAGTTTGGAAATTGCATTAATGGAAAATTGGGAGGAGAAAATAGAGGCGATGGCAAAGGCAAGTTCAAAAGAAAATGTAACAAGTATTCAGGGCGTTCCAACTTGGACACTTTTTGTAATCAAAAATATATTAGAAATTACAGGAAAGGAATCTATTTTAGACGTTTGGCCTAACCTAGAATGTTTCTTTCATGGAGCAGTTTCATTTACACCTTATCGCCAACTTTTCAAAGAACTTATTCCTTCCTCTCAAATGAATTATATGGAGGTCTATAATGCTTCTGAAGGATTTTTTGCATTGCAAGACCAAAAAGATAGCGAAGATTTATTACTTCTTTTGGATTATGGAATTTATTATGAATTTATTCCAATGGAAGAATGGGACAAAGAAAATCCTAAGACGATTCCGTTGCAAGACGTAAAACTCAATGAAAAATATGCCATGATTATTTCTACTAATTCAGGTCTTTGGAGATATAATATTGGCGATGTAGTAAAGTTCACTTCCCTAAATCCATTCAGAATTCGTATTGCAGGACGCACAAAACACTTTATTAACGCTTTTGGAGAAGAAGTAGTAGTCGAAAATGCTGATATTGCACTCGCTTATGCCTGTGAAAAAACAAATGCAAAACTAAAAGATTATACAGCAGCACCAATTTATATAAAAGGAGACGAAGGAGGAAATCACAAACAAGGAGGACACGAATGGATAATTGAATTTGTTCAGTATCCAAAAAATGAAACTCTTTTTATTGAATCGTTAGACGAAAAACTAAGAGAAATAAATTCGGATTACGATGCCAAACGAGTTGGAAATATAGCATTAGTATAACCTAAGGTTCATTTTGCAAAGCCGAATACGTTTTACAAATGGCTGCAATCAAAAGGAAAATTAGGAGGACAGCATAAAGTGCCACGCCTTTCGAATGATAGAGAATATGTGGAGGCTATTTTGGAAGTGATGGAGAGATAAGTAAACAAAAACTTTGAAGACTTAAAATTGAGTAATTAGTTCTCAAAGCCGTTGTTGGTCTTTAGTTTCGGCTCGCCGTTACGATGACCAACAACTCATACAGAAACAAATCTTTATGAAATTTAGGTTTTACTAATTGGTTTTAGAACAGACTAAGAAGTCTATTATACATATATTACTTCACAAAAACCTGCATACTATCCTTCAAATTTTCAAGAATAATATCACTTCTACGAACTGTTCCGTCAGCTTCTTTGTAGCTTTTTCTATAAAAACGATACTTTTCTACTTTATGACGAGCATTTTCGGGAGGCATAAAATCAATTGTTTTTTCTTCTAAATTTATCTTTCCTTTCCACGTTGTGAAACGGTCTTGAGGAATGGAATAGGTAAAAATATATTCTCCATTTTCTTCTCTGACAGCCAAAATTTCTAATCTACTGTTTTTTAGTTTGTTGAGTTCGGTATGAAAAACCGTTCCTGCGTATTTTCCAATAAGCTGTTCTGGATTTTCTATTTTATCACTACTAAACTCTTTCTTGACCTCATCAGAATTGGAAAATGAAATAGGTAAGTTTGGAAATTGAAGAGCTAAAATAATTCCGACAGCCAAAACAGCAAATACAATTCCTGCAATTAGAAAAACACCAATTCCTTTGGGTTTACTAATTTTTATTTTTCAATTATCCAACAAGATTTCTATATCAGACTTTGAGTAATGAAGCCTATCTCCTACTTCCAAAATCTCTTTAAAATGTTCTTGTGAGAGCATTTTTCCTTTCAATCTATCTTGTAATTCTAAATCCAGAATTTCTTCTCGGGTTTGTAATTTTAGATTTCTTTGACGAAAAAATATAGTAAGTTCCTTTTCAGAAAAACCATTTTGTTCGGCTACTGCTAAAAGTTGAGGATAATATTCACTTGGAAAAAAACGTCCTACTTTTCGTCTTTCCACATGGGTTTCTAAAAGTTCTCGCAGAGGCAAAACACGTATCGAAGCTGCCTGCAAACGCTGCTCAAATTCAGATTCACTAATTTCTAATTCTCGTGCTTTGATACGCAAATTTTTCATCTGTTCGGTAGAGAGAAGTCCATCTTTTGCTTGTTCTTGTGCTTGATTGAGCAAAATTTCTAAAGAAGGCAAAACCTCCAAACCATTTTGTTTGACTATTTTATCTACCGTTTCTTGATTCCAATTTTGAGAATTTACATATGTGTTCCATATTTTTTTGGGTAAAAAATATTGATACACCAAAAACTGTGGAATAGCTTCTTTTATTAATGTTTCTTCTACCAAAATAGGCTCGTCTTTTTCTTGTTTGTCTAAATAATTCTTTACTCCTCTCAATACATAGCGTGAGGCTTCTTCGTCTGTGAGCGTATGAACGGTATAATGTCTATGAATAAGCAATGCCTTTAATTCAGATTGCAAAAGCAAATCTCCTATCAAATAAACTTCCGAATCGGTCTGTGTATTTTCCACTACTCTTTCAGTAAGTTCTCGGTCTTGAATGCGTAATAATTGAACTTCTTGTGAATTTATTGTTGCTGTTGCATTGGTTCCATTAGACAACTTGACAGTAATAAAATTTTGCTTTTCTTCTCTAATCTGATTGATCCATTCCTCTGCTCTGTGTGAATGCAGAGCTACTTCTTCATCTAAATCTACACCTGTCGGAATTTGTCTCATAGCTCGTTGCAAAACAAATTTTACTAACTCTCTCTCAAAATCCCAATCCGAAACGTCTTGTAGTTTTTTACTAGAAAAACCAGTAGAATTGTCTTCTCCAATAGAAGTAAGCATAATTCGTTCTCCAAAACTATCTATAAAAGTAAGAAGGGATTTAGAGGCTTGTAGAGTAAGTTTTTTGCCTTCCACTAAAGAATCAATATAGGACTGATGAGGCAGAATATGAAAGTTTTTCTTTGTAAAATACTGATTAAATTTCTCAATAAGTTTGGTTGAAAAGGCAGGCGAAAAAACACACAAAATAGGAATAACGCCTTGATGCTCAGGAACCAAACGTTCGAATTCTACCTTTATATTTTCTACAATACTATCAAATAGCTTTTCGTAGGGATGAGAAGAACCTAACCAATCAAACGTTTTATTATGCTCTATTCCATAGGTAGGCTGACTAACTGCATTGATAGAAATATCTAAATTTTCATACTGTTTTTTGGAAATAGGTTTTATTTGAGTATCTATTTCGAAGAAGAGTTCCAAAAGTTCTTTACCTTCATAAGAAATAGAAAGTAAGTTTTGAGAATTGTAAAAAGCGGCACTACAATACTCTTCAGTAATCAAAAAACAAATTGTAGAAGTGGAATGCGTATTCATGTCAGGATTAAAAAATGGCAAATAATTTGGCAAAAAAGAAAATTAATCAAATATACAAAAAAAAGGAGTTCAGATGCCTTTTATAAAAATGAATAACAAAATTAAACAGAAATGCTTTATAGTAGTAGAATAAATAATTTTTTTACCTTACCATTTTTGTACTGATTAAACGAGTAATTTATAATACAAGTTAAAGAGTAATGCCTTTTAATTGTTTTGTGTTGCAAGATTAAAAAAATCTGTGTTACTTCTATATAATCAGTAAAATCCGTGTTCTATCAAAAATAACAAAAACATGTCTTTTCTTCCTTCTCAAAATATACTTTCAACTTTACATCCGCCTCAAAAAACGACTTTAATCTGGAATGGAGAATGTGGTTTTTGCAAATATTGGATAACAAAATGGCAAATGATTACAGATAAAGAGCATATTAATTTGCGTCCTTATCAAGAAGCAGCTATTGATTTTCCTGATTTAGATGAAAAGTTATTTCAAAAGGCTGTTCGCCTTATTACTCCAGAGGGAAAAGTATATTCTGGTGCAGCAGCAGCCTTCAAAAGTTTGGAACTAGGAGGAGCAACCGATTTGCCAATGAGCTGGTACACACAAAATCCTACTTTTGCAGAACTTTCTGAATGGCTTTATGAAAAAGTGGCTGATAATCGTCTCTTTTTATATGATATTTCTCATTTCTTTTTGGGAGAAAACCCTAAAAAAATACGTCCTTCTATTTGGATTTGGGCTAGTGTAGGAGCATTAATTGGAGGAACTTTGCTTTTGAAATTGAGTAAAAAGAAGTAACCAAAAAGGAAGTTATACCCAGTTTTTGATTTTATACAGATAATCTAATCTTGTTTTTTAATAGAATATCTATTTTTTTATGTTTAAAAATATTTTTCTCTAAAAAACTTGTTTTCTATTAGAAATACTTATATTTGTGGTCTTAATCAAAAAAGTTAAAATCAAGTGAAAGATTTACGCACTTTCGAAATTGACATTATTGCACTCAAATTTGGTACGCATTCCTTTACTTTCAAATTGGATAACAAATTCTTTGCTTATTTTAAAGAGCATCAAAATGGATTTGTTGAAAAAGGAGATTGTAATGCTGAAGTCATCCTCGAAAAAAACGAACAACTTATTCGTGCTACTTTGTTTATTGACGGAGCTGTCGAACTGGTCTGTGATCGTTCTTTAGATACCTTTGATTACGAAGTAGATGTCGAAGAAACGATTCTCTACAAATACAGTGAGGAAGAACGAGAACTTACTGAAGAGATTGTTTTGATAACTCGTAGAACGCCAAGTATCAATGTAGGCGAGCTTCTAAATGAGTTTTTGATGTTGGATATTCCACTCAAAAAGTTGCACCCTCGTTTTTGGGAAGAAGATGAATATTCAGATGATTCAGACGAATACAGGGAAAGCGAAGATTCCGATAACTTAGATGACAAACCGTCTGATAAGCCAGCAAAAAAAATCAATTTCATTTATTCCTCCGAAGAAAACAAAACGGAGAAAAAGTCAGAAGATAAGAAGGATGGTAAAACCAAACCTTCTTCTGAAACTGAAAAGATAGACCCACGTTGGAATATTCTAAAAAACTTAAAGAATAATCAAAACTAAATTTGATTACAACTTTTATAGCTTTCAGAATACAGAAACAGGTCTTTAAAAATATTGTCAAACCTTAAAGAGAAAGACATAAAATATATTTATTGAGAAAATAGTGATAAAAATAAGGATAAAATGTATTTTCATTCTGTTTTTACGCAAAAAATTTTCATCTTTGCAGTCTTTCTTTAAAACTTAGTAAAAACATTATGGCACATCCTAAAAGTCGAATTTCCAAAACACGCCGTGATAAGCGTCGTACACACCACAAATGTGAAACAAAATCAATTACTCTTTGTCCAAATACAGGCGAAGCACATTTGATGCACCGTGCGTATTATCATGAAGGTAATCTTTATCTTAAAGGTAAAATGATTGCAGAATTTGCAAAAGAAGTAGTAGTAGATGAAGACGAAGATTAATCTTTAGTCTTTGTTTATGTTCTCAACTATTGACCTTATTTTTTATTGAAACAAAATCATAAAAAGTAAGGTTTTTTGTTGTGTTATTTGTATTGTCATTCTCTCTACTCTCGTCCCAACAAAAAATGCTCAAAATCGCCTTTGCTCCTATTTATGCACATCCATTGCCAGAAAATCATCGCTTTCCGATGCAAAAATATGAGCTATTACCCGAACAGCTTTTATATGAAGGAACAGCTACAAAAGAAAATTTCTTTGAGCCCATTCCTATTTCTGAAAAAAAAATTTTGAGGGTACATACAGCAGAATATTGGAATAAACTAAAGAACCTTTCTCTTACCAAAAAGGAAGAACGAAAAACAGGCTTTCCACTTTCTGCAAAACTAATAGAAAGAGAAATTACGATTGCAGGAGGAACTATTCAAAATACAGAATTTGCACTAAAATATGGTGTAAGTATGAATATTGCAGGTGGAACACACCACGCTTTTACAGAACATGGAGAAGGTTTTTGTCTGCTAAATGATATTGCTTTAGGAGCTTATCATTTAATTGATGAACATCATTTTGATAAAATTTTGGTTGTAGATTTAGATGTTCACCAAGGAAACGGAACAGCAGAAATATTCCAAAATGAAAAGCGAGTTTTTACTTTTAGTATGCACGGAGAGAAAAATTATCCTTACAAAAAAGAAAATTCAGACCTAGATATTGAACTAAAAGATGGTACAGATGACAAAACCTACTTGAAAGTCTTAAAAGAAACATTGCCTAAATTAATACAAGAACAGCAGCCCCAGTTTATATTTTTTCAGTCGGGTGTTGATGTACTTGAAACCGATAAGCTAGGACGTTTGGGAATGAGTTTACAAGGTTGTAGAGAGCGGGATAAGTTTGTTTTTAATGAATGTAAAAAGAATACTATTCCAGTCTCGGTGAGTATGGGAGGTGGATATTCTCCCAAAATTGCTGATATTATAGAAGCACACGCAAATACGTATCGTTTGGCTAGTGAGATTTATTTTTGAGGAAGATTTAACTTCTCAATTATATAGGTTAATCGCACCAAAAAAGAGGTGTTTTTGCATAATTTACTTCTCTGTCTCATTGAATTTTAGCTACAGAGTAGTATAACCTTTGTAGAAAAACAAAGGGGATAATTTATTAAGCTACAGAGTAGCGTAACCTTGATATTTAAGATACAAAAGATTAAAAAAATACAGTTGCGCTACGATGTAGCTCTGAATTTCTTTTTTATTAAAATAACTACAAAGGGTTAGCGGCTACTACGCTGTAGCTAAAAATCAAAAAAACGTCCAAATTAGATGCGATTAACCTATCAATTATATTTCTTTAAATCACTACAATTAAAAAAAGTGTATATTTGAGATATTTTATAAAATCTTGAATCAAAAGTAGTAAACTCAAATTATAACGATACGATAAATTTTTACTAAAAAACAATTGTTTTTATTTATTTTTTTAGTGTTTCCCTTTAATTACTTTGATGGGAATTATGATAAATCCTCCTTTATGCAACGATATTCCATTCTTTGGGCAGACGATGAAATCGAATTTCTCAAACCTCACATTTTATTTTTAGAAAAAAAAGGCTACGATGTAAAAGCTGTTAATAGTGGTGCAGATGCACTTGAAGCCGTTGAAAAACAAAATTTTGATATTGTATTTTTAGATGAAAATATGCCTGGTATGTCGGGTCTTCAAACTTTGACAGCCATAAAAGCAGTTCGCCCTTCTCTTCCCGCTATTATGATAACAAAAAGCGAAGAAGAGCATATCATGGAAGATGCCATCGGTGCCAAGATTGCTGATTATTTGATAAAACCTGTCAATCCAAATCAAATTTTGCTTTCTATTAAAAAGATTTTAGACCAAAAGAGATTAGTTACCGAAAAGACAAATCTAAATTATCAGCAAGATTTTAGAAATCTTTCTATGATTTTTCAAGATGATTTGGATTTTGACCAATGGGTAGAAGCCTATAAAAAATTGATTTATTGGGAACTTGAAATTGAAGATACCGAAAATCAAAGTATGCAGGAAATTTTGGAATCTCAAAAAGAAGAAGCCAATATTAATTTTGCTAAATTTATTCAAAATAATTATGAATATTGGCTCAACGATGCTGGCGACGATGAATATCCTATGATGTCGCATGATATTATGGGAGAATGGGTTTTTCCACTTTTAGAAGATAAAAAGCTCAATGAAGAACGTCCTTTGTTTTTTATTTTAATAGACAATTTGCGTTACGACCAATGGAAAGTAGTAGAATCACTTTTAGCAGAATATTTTACAGTTAAAGAAGAAAAAGTATATTGTTCTATCCTTCCAACCACAACGGCGTATGCTCGTAATGCCATTTTTTCAGGACTTTTACCTTCCGAAATGGCAGAAGATCATCCTGATATTTGGGTGGAAGACCAAGATGATGGTGGAAAAAACAATTTTGAAGATGAGTTTTTGAAGCGTCAGATGAAAGAGTTTGGTTTTGGAGATACAAAAACTACTTACAATAAAATTCTAAGAAATCATCAAGGGAAGCAACTTGTAGAGAATTTTAATACACTACAACAAAACGAGCTTAATGTTATTGTGTATAATTTTGTGGATATGCTCTCTCATGCTCGTACTGATACGGCTTTTGTTCGTGAACTGGCACCCGATGAAGCTGCTTATCGTTCGGTTACGAAATCGTGGTTTCTGCATTCTCCTTTATGGGATATGTTAAAGAAAATAGCAGAAGTAAATGGTCGTTTGATTATCACAACTGATCATGGAACCATTCGTACAAAACGTCCTTATAAAATTATAGGCGACAGAAATACAAATACCAATTTGCGTTACAAACAAGGAAAAAATCTAAATTACAACCCTAAAAATGTTTTGGTAGCCAAAGACCCAGCAAAATTCTTTTTGCCTCGTCAGAATGTTTCTACAAGTTTTGTTTTTACGACCGAAGATTACTTCTTTGCATATCCAAATAATTACAATCATTACGTAAAATATTATAAAGATACTTTTCAGCACGGAGGAATTTCATTAGAAGAAATGATAATTCCTTTTGTTGAACTTGAGGCTAAGTAGCCAATTACGAATTATTAATTACGGTTTTACTTCGAAATAAAGTATTTTCGTAATTCGTAATTTTTAATTCGTAATTAGTATTTCAAACACTCAAACGATTTTCAATTTCACCAACCAAAAATTCTCTCAACACATCAATTTCAATACTATCCAAAACCTCTTCTGCAAAGGCTTGTAATAATAATGATTTTGCTTTTTGTTTCGGAATTCCTCTTGCTTGCAAATAAAATAAAGCATCAGTATCTAATTTTCCAGTTGTTGCTCCGTGCGAACATTTTACATCGTCTGCCCAGATTTCTAACTGTGGTTTTGTGTTCAAGATAGCATCGTCGGAAAGCAAAATATTGTTATTAGACTGAAAAGCATTTGTCTTTTGTGCAGCCTGACGAACAAATATTTTTCCATTAAAAACAGCTCTTGATTTGTCATCCAAAACTCCTTTATAGGTTTCGTTACTGTATGAATTTGGTCTTGATGGTCAATTACGGTATGATTATCAACGTGTGTTTTTTCGTTTAATAAATAAAGTCCGTTCATAAACGATTCACAATGTTGACCAGAAATAATTCGTAAATCATTACGAATTAATTTTCCTGCAAGTGAAATAGTTGTGTTTGTAAAACTGCTATTATCAGCTTGTTTTGCATGCGTACTTCCTATTTGAAACTGACTCTTTGAGTCTACTTGTATTTTATGATGCTTTACATTTCCATATTTCTCAACATTTACAGAAGTCAAAATATTAGTCAAATTCGGATTTTCGCCTTTTGTAATATAATTCTCTACAACGGTACAACGGCTATTTTCTCCAACAGAAATATAATTTCTGACCTGTGAGAGTGTATTTTTCTGACTTGCATCATTTACAAAATATACAAAAACAGGAAGCTCCATTTCTTGATTATCCGCAAGTTCTATTACATAACCATCAGTAGCAAAAGCAGCATTCAAATCAGAAAAAATACTAACTGAATCGGCTCCAGTTGTATTTGGAAACTTACTATAAAATGTATTGAAATCTACATGATTCGTTTCTGTGTTTGAAAGCGTTTTGATAGTAATCTTATTATTCAATTCTTTTATGGAAGAATGCTTCTCTGAAAAATAACCATTCACAAAAACAAGAATATGAGAATTTAATTCTGTATTCTTATTTAGATAGTACTCAAATTCATTCAAATCCAAATCAGCATGTAAAGATTCCTCTTTACTTTGCAGTTCAAATTTATTGGAAAGAACAGATTTTAGTTCTGTAAATTTCCATTCTTCATTTCTTGTTGTGGGAAAAGAATTTCTTTCAATGGCTTCTAAAGCTATTTTTTTGCCTTGAGAAACTTTGTCTGTACCTGTAATTTCGCTTACTTTTTCAGCTAGTTCTTCAAAAGGAACTAAAAAAGTAGATTTTATATCGTCTAATAAAGTTGTCATAATTGGTGGGGTTTAATAAACCGTTGTTGATATTTAAAGAATAATACGTAATTTTTAATTCGTAATTCGTAATTGTTCAATTTATTGAGCAGCTACTTCTTCTTTTATCCAATCATAACCTTTTGCTTCTAGTTCTAAAGCCAAGTTCTTTTGTACCCGATTTTACGATACGACCTTGATACAAAACATGAACAAAATCTGGAACAATATAATCTAAAAGCCTTTGATAATGCGTAATTACGATAACTGCATTGTCCTTGTTTTTGAAGCGATTAACACCTTCCGAAACGATTTTGAGCGCATCAATATCTAATCCTGAATCAGTTTCATCCAAAACAGCTAACTTTGGTTCGAGCATTGCCATTTGAAAAATTTCGTTTCTCTTCTTTTCTCCACCCGAAAAGCCTTCATTCAAAGCTCTTGTGAGTAATGAAGAATCCATTTCCATTTCGGCAGCTTTTGCTTTCATTAATTTTAAGAATGAAACAGCATCTAACTCGTCTTTTCCTCTATATTTACGGATTTCATTTACAGCCGTTTTCATAAAAGTAGCATTACTTACTCCTGGTATTTCGATAGGATATTGGAAAGCCAAAAATATTCCTTCCCCTGCACGCTCTTCAGGTGCAAGGTCTAAAAGGTCTTTTCCTTCAAAACTTACACTTCCTCCAGTTATTTCGTATTCTTCTCTACCTGCCAAAACAGAAGCTAATGTACTTTTTCCAGAACCATTTGGTCCCATAATAGCGTGTACTTCTCCAGCTTTTACTTCCAGATTAAGTCCGTTTAATATTTGTTTCTTGCCAGTTCCTGTATCAATACTAGCCTGTAAGTCGTGTATATTTATCATTTTTAAATGTTTTCGTTTTTATAAAATAAGTCAGTGAAAAATATAATTATATCTAAGTTATTTAGATTAATTATAAACTAACTAAAATTTAACTGCAAAGTTCGTAAACTATTGAAGCAAATGCAATTTTTATGATTTAATTTGTGTGAAAACATAAATTTGTAGTTTTAAAAAAAGTATTTATCCTGCATTTCATCATAATAATCATAGGAATCACTCGCTAATCAGTTACAGTAGTTATATAAAAACCATTTTATGAACAAAGACAAAAAAAATGACTGGAAAACCCTTTCCACAAAAAACGTTTATCAAAATAATTGGATTACTATAAAAGAAAATCATGTTATTAATCCAAGTGGAAATAATGGAATTTATGGGGTTGTTCATTTCAAAAATGCAGCTATCGGAATTGTTGCTTTAGATGAAGAAAACAATACGTATTTGGTCGGACAATGGCGATATGCACTCAATGAATATTCGTGGGAACTTCCAATGGGAGGCGCACCAACAGACGATTATCTCCTGCACGCACAACGAGAATTAGAAGAGGAAACAGGCTTAAAAGCTAAAAAATGGCAGAATATTATGAAATTACACACTTCAAATTCTATTTGTGATGAAGTGGGTTATATTTTTTTGGCACAAGAATTAGAACAAGGAGAAATGCAATGGGAAGAAACTGAAAATTTAGAAATACAAAAACTTCCCTTTCAAAAAGCGTATGAAATGGTTTTGAATGGACAAATTACCGATGCAATTAGTGTTGCAGGTGATTTTGAGGGTAAAGATTATTTTAGATGAGAAATAACCAAAAAAGTTATTTATAAAACACAGAAACAGAGTAAAAACCTTATTGATTACCTATGGGTCTAAAGTTTGTATTTTTTGTTGAAAAAGTAGGCAGTTTCTGCCGCTGTTGTGTCTTTAGTTTCGGCTTGCCGTTACGATGACCAACAACAGAAAGGTTACGTTGTCTCTGCAACTTAAAAAAATAGGCAGCTAATCAATAGGGTTAAAACCCTGTTTTATTTGAGGAGCTAAACGCAATTTGAGACACTTTCAAAATTTAACCTAAATCTCATCTCCAATCAAATTAGCTACCAAACGACCCGAACGCATAGCGGCGTTCAAAGAACCATTCAAAAGATAATCTCCACAACGGTACAAACCATCGTGTATTTTCAAGTCTTCTTTTGAAGGAGTATATTTAACAGAGTTTTGATTTGGTAGAGCATAAGGAATTGCATACGATTTCAAGAAATCCCATTGATAAGCGTGCGTTCCGTACCAAAGACTCAATTCTCTTCT
Organism: uncultured Cytophagales bacterium; assembly: GCA_963761725.1. Taxonomy (GTDB): domain Bacteria; phylum Bacteroidota; class Bacteroidia; order Cytophagales; family Bernardetiaceae; genus Bernardetia. The sequence continues at coordinate 135,851 of CAVXHP010000011.1, forward strand.
AGCTTTCTCTACTAATTCTTCTTCCGAAAAATTCTTGTTTTCATCATCGGTAACAATAGAAACAGAAAGTAATGATTTGTCAATGGGAGCATAATCCGAAGAAATATCACTCATGACTACAAAATTATTTACTAATCTGTTTTCCAAAGAATTCAGACACAAAATAGGACGCTTTACAATTGATTTGTCCATTGAGAAATACAAACAAGTTGTTCCTGCTGTATTTTTGCTTTTCGTTTTGGTAGCTTGATACGATTGTGCAAACTCATTATCTATTATCTGTTGCAATCAAAATAGTTTTTGCCTCAAACTCATTTCCACTCTCTGTAGTAGCTACGTTTTTATTAATTGAAATTACCCTTTCATTTGTAATAATGGCATCATCTGGCAAAATACTAGCAAGCTGACGAGGAATTTCTTCCATTCCTAAAGCTGGAACTACTGCTTTTCCGTTTGAAAACATCTGAAAAACAAAATCAAACATTCGGTTAGAAGTCTGTAAATCTTTTTCCAAGAATATTCCTGCCAAAAAGGGATTCAAAAACTGCTCTAGTATAGAACTTTTGAAATTATAATTTTCTCTAAGAGCCTGATACGTTGTAGTTTCTGGCTGCGTAAAAATCTCATTTAAATCTTTTCCATTAATTTCTGTTTTTACCAAAAGCATACGAAGTTTGTCTGCCCAGCTTCCAACTGGATTAGCAAGTGTAGTAAGCGTTTTTGAAGGGTTACGGAATGGATCTGAAAATTCAAAAACTCCTTTTTCAGTATGTAAAAATGCTCCTGCATCAATAGTTTCTGAGTTGAAGTTTGGAATAATTGAGAGCTTTTTGTGCTTCTGGATAAGCCGTCAGAAGGATTTGAAAACCTCTATCCAGACGAAAACCATCTACAATATCAGTTTTTATTCTTCCTCCTACTCGGTCTGTCGCTTCAATTATCTTTACAGAAAATCCTCTGCGATGTAATTTTCTTGCAGCCGTAAGTCCTGCAATTCCTCCTCCAATGATAAGTACGTCGGTCATATATTTATTGTAAAACAGACATTTCTGCCTATTGATATAGTTGAAATTATACTAAAAAAAATTTTACAAAAACTAAGAAGTCTATGCTAGTTTTAATTCTACTAAAAAATGAGGTTTCTTGTTTAGAATTACTCAAAAAATGTTTGATATAAGGTTTGATAATGATATTATTTATTCTGCTCAATAACTTTCTACTTCGTCCTCTTTTTGCTTAGACATCAAATAGCCATACGGTTCTAATCCTTCAACATTGCTAAAGATAACCTTCAAAACTCCCGTTACAGGAAGTGCAATTACGGCTCCCACAATACCCCAAAGTGCAGAAAAGACAACAACTCCAAAAATAGTAATGAATGGATTTAGGTTTATCTCATCTCCGATAATTAGAGGAGTAAGAATATAACTTTCCAACATTTGAGCTGCCATAACTACACCAATAACGATAAGTCCAGACGTAAAACCAGAATAAAGAGAAGCCAAAACAAAGGCTGCTCCTCCTCCAACAAAATTCCCTACATAAGGAATAATAGAGAAAAGTGCAGCAAAAAGAGCTAAAAAAAGAGCATAAGGAACACTTCCTACCAAAAATCCAATATAATACATAACAAAGAGAATTGTCATTATTTTTGCTTTCCCTATCAAGTAATTACTGACTGTCTGAGCCGATTCGTTTATAATATTTCGCATCGGTATTCTATCTTTTCCAGCGAGTTTAAAGAAGAAATTATGCAGCATTTTTTTCTGCATTAAAAGAAGAATAATATAAATCAGTATTATAAGAGATTGAGACAGAAGAGTAATTAAAGAAGTAGCCATTTTTGTTGCATACCCTTTCAATTGGTCTTTAAAGGTAGTAGAATTGGAAGCCATTCTGATGGGATTAAAACCCAAATTTTGTTTCGACCAGCTTTCCATTGTTTCTATTTTTTGAGTGGATTTTTTCTGAATTTCTTCCCAATCTTCTGAAATATTCTCTACTCGTTCGGTTACCACTGCACTTATACCCGAAAAAACAATTATCAACAAAAATACAGAACACGTAATAGCCAACCATTTAGGAAATTTCCATTTACGCATAAAAAACTCGTTGGGTTTATCCAAGACAGCAGCCAAAATAACAGCCAGAAAAAAAGGTAACAAAACAGTAGAAGCGTAATAACAAATGATTACCACAGCAATTGCAACTAAAAGAACCTTCAAAAAATGGTTCGTAGAAATAGTCAGTTTTGGAGAATTAGAATTGAGAGAAGAACTTGAATTATCAGCCATAGCAAAAAATGTTTCTTAATTTTATGAATAAGAATTGAAAACTATATATCTATTAAACTCACAAAATTCATTTTGTTTACTACTTAGGAACAATTACGAATTAAAAATTACGACCTGCCAAAGCAGCGAAGCTAATTACGAATTTAATTACTTGAATATCAATTAGTTATGGTTTTAAAAGTAGCAGTTTATTTAATTCTTATTCCTTATCTTAATGAATAGCTTATTATAACAGAAAAATTATTTTCACACCAACTTCATAACTTTGCATTTCAAAATCATTTATATACAATTATTTTTCTGTCTCAATTTTAGTAAATGTAAGTTTAGATTTGCCTACTTTTCCATCAATTATTAATTTCAAAATTAATTTTTCTTCATCTAAAAATATTATTTTGGCTTTTCTGCTGTATGTTCTATCTATTTCATCTATGCTAAGAGTATTTTTATGAAGTCTCCAAGTAGCTCTTCAATTTGTTAGCTTTTGATTTTCCATATCGACGTAGTTTAGCGTGTAGTCTTCTCCAAACTCATAAGTTACACTATCTAATAACCGCTCAACAGTTTTATCATATAATTCTTGTATTTCCTGTGAAGCATTCTGATAAGAATCATGTTCTTTAACGGTTTCGAAAGCATCATAATGGGTTAATTTCCAACCGCCTATCAATTCTTCTGATTTATAGCTAAAAGAAGAAAAAAGTAGAATGATAAAAAATAGAATAATAAAAAATACAGAGTGATAATATTTCATGAGGCATAAATTTATTTAAAAAATACTTGTTTTTACGGTAGTCTATAACAAGTAATGCTGTAAATAAAAAATAGAACACAGATAACACAGATTGAACGAATAAAACACAGATTTTTAGAATTGCAGCATTACATCTTTAACACTACCGTTTTTACTAATCAAATTTACTAAAAAATATTTTTGTATAATTATATCCAATCTGGAATGATTTATCAATATCTGTATTCGAAAATTTTACGTTTGCAATTTCTTTAGGTTCTATGTAAAGATTGCATTTTGTACTATCTTCTTGTCACAAAATAAACTCCTACCGCCTGAAAATAACGTTCAAGAACAGAACGAGTAGAAGTAGGAATAAAATTTTCAGAAAGTGGATTGGAATGAATCCCAATTATAAAGTAATTAGATTCTCCTTTTTCAGAGTTTATAGAATCGTAGTAGAACGGTTTGGTAGGCAAATTTTCTAAAAGTCCACTATCCACAAAGTCAAACTCTTTGATTCGTATTGGCGAAAAAATACCTGGAACAGCCATTGAAGCAAGTAAGGGAGAAATGAGGTCTCCACTCTCAAAACGTTCTATTTTTGCAGTCTGCAAACAAAAAGCTGAAATAGTAAGAGGAATTTTTAACTCTTCGAAGGTTTTGGGAAGATAAGTAGAAAATAAATTTTCTATTTTTTTGATAGAAATCATTCCATTTTCGCTCCACGTAGGACGAAACCATTTTTTCCAACTTTCGGATTTGAAAATTTTCATTGCTTCGTCTGCTGAATAGCCTGCTGCCCATAAAGCACTCATTATTCCTCCCATACTTACACCACTTATTTTTTGCGGTTGTACTGCTTCTTCTTCCAATGCTTTCCAAACTCCTAAGTGAACCAATGCACGTCCACCACCACCAGAAAGAACAATTCCGATAGGTTTTTGGGTAGGATTAAATGGCGGTTTGGTCTGATTTTTTATCATTTTATAGTTGTATCTCGCACCTCAAAAGGTACGTTATTTATTAGAATACTAAAGTGCCTGCTACATTTTACATAAAAAAACACTTTACCTTTTTTTTGATAAAGTGTTTTATGAATTAAAATGTTATATTATACTACTAGACAAAAATGCAGACCTCCCTAAATCCCTTCGAAAGAGGAACTTTGAATGTCTTTTCTCCCCTCCTCTGGAGGAGTTGGGGGAGGTCAAAGAACAAAATGTCTAGTAGTTTAATGTTATATATAAGTTTATCTGATTGATTTTATTTGTTTAATCTTGACGAAAAACAAAAACAGGGATTTCGGAATGATTAGTTACATTTTCAGCAATACTTCCCATCATAAACCTAGAAAAACCTTTTCTTCCATGTGTTCCTAGCATAATCATATCCGCTTTATTTTCTTCTGCAAAAGTCAGAATTCCTTCTTCTTCTGTGTAGTAATTGAAAATATTCATCGTAAAGTCTTCTTCATCTATCCCTAAATCTTCTGCAAACTCTTTCATTCTTTTTCTGAGTAGTCGGAGTAGCTTCAAAAGTGCTTGGCGTAATAATATTTAACATGTGCATTGTACTTCCATAAAGTGACTTGAAAAGTGGAAAAAGTCTAGCAGCTTCTCCTCCCATTTCTGAAAAATCAGATGCAAAAACTATATTTCTAGGGTTGAAGTCTCCTTTGTCATCTTTGATTACCAAAACTGGACAGTTTGCATTTCTGACTACTTTTTGTGTATTAGAGCCAATAAAAACTTCTCCCAAACCCGATGCACCACTCGAACCCATTACAATCAAATCCACATCTGTACCTTCCACAACGGTATAAATCTGACGATGAACTCTATCAAAGACTACCTTTTCTATAAACTCAATCTTTGGATATTTTTCTTTTGCCTCACGAAGCATTCTTTTTGTTTCTTTCATGGCAAACAAAATTGCAGGAATATCTTTTTTTCCACTGTCTTCATGGTTTTGGTAGGTATCCAAAGCTAATTGATATTCTGGACGCTGTGTTTCAGGAACATCAATAATATGTAAAAGTGTAATTTTTGAATCAAACTGATTCGCTACATCAGCAGCAGCTTCTAAGGCAGCATACGAACGAGGAGAAAAATCAATAGGAACTAGAATGTTTTTGAACGACATAATGTTTTAGGTTAAAGTGAACTGTGTGAAATTTGAAAACATAAGATAATAAAATATCTACTTCTTTTAACGTAAAATTACTCCTTTAGATGCCAAAAATTGAATGATTCTTACTTCATTTCGATATGACTTTTGTTAGGTTTTATTAGAAAAAATTGTAAAAATTAAATTTAGTGTAAGTTTTTATTCACTTGAACAACTTACTTGCTAAAGGTTAATTTATTTCATTCTATAAATTTTGGTAGTTTGGAGAAAAAACATTGTTTTCTCTATTGAATACCTATTTTTCACTACTTTTTCTATCTTCTATAATTCATAATTCTAACTTTGTATTTTATATGTCTAACAAAAAAATTTTTATCATTGTAGGTGCTGTTGTTTTACTTGTTATTTTGGGGGTAGTAGGAAAAAAAGCAGGTTGGTTTGGCAGAGAAGATGGAACGGAGGTAGAATTTGCTCCCGTCAAACGCATTCAGATTGTAGAGAGGGTAAGTGCATCAGGAAAAATTTATCCTGAAGTGGAAGTAAAATTATCGCCAGATGTATCAGGAGAAATTACAGAACTATTAGTAAAAGAAGGAGATTCTGTAAAAGAAGGACAGCTACTCTTGAAAATTCGCCCTGATACGTATCAAACTGTCGTGGACAGAACTCGTGCCTCTCTGGGTTCACAGGGAGCAAATATTGAGCAGTCAAATGCAAGACTACAACAAGCAAAGGCACAATATTTTAGAGCAAAAGCAGACTTTGGGAGACAGCAAAAACTCTATGATGATAAGATAATTTCTCTTCAAGATTTTCAAGCTGCTGAGGCAACCTTTAAGGTAGCTGAATCAGAATTAAAAGCTGCCGAAAAAACGGTTGAGGCTTCAAGATATGCTCTTCAAAGTGCTAGAGCAACATTAGAAGAAGCACAAGCCAATTTAGCACTTACTACTATTTTTGCTCCTCAAAGTGGGATTATTTCTTCACTAAATGTAGAACAAGGAGAACGAGTTGTCGGAACAGTTCAGATGACAGGAACCGAACTTTTGCGTATTGCAGAATTTAAAAATATGGAAGTACGAGTAAATGTAAATGAAAACGATATTATTCGTATCGAAATGAATGATACAGCTTATGTAGAAGTTGATGCTTATCCAGACCAAAAATTTATAGGAATTGTTACATCAATTGCTAAATCTGCTAATAATTTGCAGACTGTTACGGCTGATGCGGTTACGGAGTTTGAAGTAAAAATTAGAATGGATAGAGATTCATATAAAGAGCTTTTAGGAGACAAAACATTTCCTTTTCTACCTGGTATGACTGCAAGCGTTGAGATTATCACAAACATAAAAAATAATGCATTAGCCGTTCCTTTAGCTGCTGTTACTGTACGAAAAGAAAAAAGTAAAGATGATGCAGAAAAAAATTCATCAAGGGGAAAGCCAAAAACAGAAACTAATCAGAATGCAAAAGAAGAAGAAGCCAAAATGAAAGAAGTAATCTTTGTGAAAGATGGAGATAACCAAGTCAAAATGATTGAAGTAAAAACAGGAATGAGCGATTTTGATAATATAGAAATTTTGAGTGGAGTAGAAGAAGGGCAAGAAGTAGTTGTAGCTCCTTATAATGCAATTTCAAAAACTTTAGAAGACGAAAGTACTGTTAGAATTGCAAAAGACAAAAAAGCGAAGTAACTTGTAGGTTCTTACTACAAAATTTGATAATTTAATACCTAATTTTGTAGTAAGACAATTTACTATTTTATATTATTACTGCTTTATATAAGATAATCTATATTTTTTTACTTCATAATTCAATTATGACTTTAGATAACATTGATTTTTATAGAAATATTCAGATAGAGAAATTTAAAGAACTTGCAGGAGTTACAGGTTTTGATACAGGTGTGGACATTGACCAAATTTTTCCTCAAATAAAAAATGCAAAAGCTATTGCAGAATTAGGAGTAGGGTATGGAAGAGCAGTTCAGCAGCTTTTGGATCGTGGTTTTGAGGGTAAAATCTATGGTATCGAACGAGTAGAATCTTTTGTTGATTACATGGCAAAAGAATACACCAATGAAAACCTGATTATGCTGCATCAAGATATAGAAGAACTAGAATTACCTGAAAAAGTAGATGCTGTCTTGTGGCTTTGGTCTGGAATATTAGAGCAAAACTTAGAACAACAAAGAGATTCTATTTGTCAGATTAGAAAATACCTCAAAACAGGTGGCAAGCTATTTATAGAAGCTCCACAAGACAAAATTAAATTTGTTGGAATGAAAATCAACAAACATTATATTCGTGTGGAAATGGATTGGGGAACCCTTGATGCCTATATGCCTTATGAGGAAGATATGCAGCTTATAAAAGAATACTGTCATTACAAATCTTTAGAAATGATAAAATATCAGTCTATAACAGGCTTGGATAGAGTTTTCTATATTTTCGAAAATTAGATTTTTTATCTTTCTTTTCTCTATTCCCTAATTTTCATTCTCCATTCTCTATCCTCCAATTCCCTCAAAACTTGATTACAACCAAACTCCCAAAGGTAGGCACAACTATTTTTACGGTCATGTCTGCACTTGCTCAAAAGCATAATGCTATTAATCTCTCACAAGGTTTTCCAGATTTTCAGGTCAATAAAAAATTAATTGAGCAGGTAACTAAGGCTATGAATAGTAATTTTAATCAGTACGCTCCAATGGCTGGTTTTATGCCTTTGCGTGAACAGATTGCTAAAAAAGTAGAGAAAATGTATGGCGTTTCTACAAACCCTGATACAGAAATTACAGTTCTTTCAGGAGCGTCAGAAGGGATTTTCGCTGCCATTGCTGCCACAGTTAGAGAGAATGACGAAGTAATTGTTTTCGAACCTGCCTATGATTTGTATGTTCCTGCCATCGAACTTCAAGGAGGAATTGTAAGGCGTGTTTCCTTGTCTGCTCCTGATTTTAGACCTGATTTTGAACATCTCAAACGACTTATTTCGCCTCAAACTCGTTTGATTATTTTTAATACACCACATAATCCAACAGGTACAATTTGGAAAAAGGAAGATTTGCAAGCCTTAGATTCACTGTTGGAGGGAAGTCCAATTCTAGTAATCAGTGATGAAGTCTATGAGCATCTTATTTTTGATAATCAAACACATCAAAGTGTTCTTTGCTATCCGAATTTGAGAGAGCGTTCGTTTGCTGTTTTTTCATTTGGCAAAACTTTTCATGCAACAGGTTGGAAGGTAGGCTACGTAATTGCACCAAAAGAACTGACTTGCGAGCTTCGCAAAATTCATCAATATATTACTTTTAGTACCGTTACACCGATACAAGTTGGCTTAGCAGAGTTTTTAAAAAATGAAGAGAATTACATTCATTTAGCCGATTTTTATCAAGAGAAAAGAGATTATTTATGTGGACTATTGACTCAGACTAATTTTACCTTCACACCTACGCAAGGAACTTATTTTCAACTCATAGATTATTCCAAAATTTCTGACCAAAAAGATACTGATTTTGCTATTTACCTAACTGAAAAAGTTGGCGTTGCAAGCATTCCGATTTCTCCATTTTATCAAAATGAGAATGATAATTCAGCTAAAATCCTACGCCTTTGTTTTGCAAAAAATAATGAAACTCTGGAACAGGCTGTAGAGAAATTGAGTAAGTTATGATTCTTTTAATAACTAAAACTATTGAAAAAAGTGAGTAAAAAAGTATTAATTTTTATAATCGGCTTTCTTCTGGTATTGCTTGCAATAGTTTCTTATTATGCCTACAATTGTCTTCTTGCTGAATTTGTTAAATTTGGTGCTGGACTTGTAAATAAGTAACTTATATTACACATTATTAGAAGTTTAATAGGAAATACCTGTCATAAAATATACTTTTCTTTTACATTTCAAATAAAGCCCACGAATTTATTCATGGTGAAGCAAATTGAAACCATTGAAAAGTAGTATTATTTTTGTTTCCCATAACTAAAACTATGGGTTATGTTTTAATAACTGATGTTATATAAAATTTCATCCGTTGCTCGTGTCTCACGAGCGACATTATACTCACTCTATGCCTTCCTCAATCATTTCCAACCTTTAAAATATCCTTTCTCAAAATTTTCATTCAGAACAGAATTAGTTGAAATATATTTTGTAATAATTTCTTCTGGTTTTGCAGTCGGTTGAAGGTAATAATCCTTTTTACCAATATCCTCTCCAAGCTGTTCCCATTCGGTTGCAGAAATATCTGTTTTGGTAAGCAGTCTCAGAAGAGAATTAGTCAATGATAAATTTTGTTGAGAATAACGACTTGTTGCATAAATCAATATATCTTTGTTGTTCTGCTCTTGAGCTTGCTTGTCCATTTTTTGTTCTATTTCTTTCCAGAAAAGAGTAGAATCTGAATCTGTAACATTTGCTTTCAAGGCTGCATTTAGTTCTATTGTTTGCAATGTCTCTTCCCAGTTTTGAATAATAACAGCATCATTGGTACGCTTATCTAATTTTTGAGTAAGCAAATCGGTATGTTTTTTTAGTTCTCCTTCTGGTTCTTTTGTTCCTGCTAAGGTTGTAGATTTAATTACAAAACCAACGGCTTCAGATAGATTATTTTCGTACAAAGCATTTCTGATTTGTGCATCTAAATATTCTAATTGGTCTTTTTTGGTATTTTCTAAGCGTGGCTCAATTTGCTCTTTACAAGTTGGTAGAAACGGATTTTCTTCGCAAACTTCCGCTGCTTGCGAAAACAAACCAAGTGCTTCATCAAATTCCAAATTTTTGGAAGCATAGTCTCCTTTTCGTACAAAGAAAGCAAATAAATCAAAATAAACACTTTCAATAGCTGTTTGCAAATCACTTTCAGTTGCCAAAACAGACATTAATTCTTCTCCTTTTGGAAGGTATGAAAGGTCTTGACGAGCAGCATCAAAATTACCTTCTTGGTAAAACAATTGTGCTCTACGAATAAGAGATGGAATATGGGTAGGACATTTTGCCAAAGCAGCCGTAAAGGTAAGCTGTGCAGAGTTTGCTTTTCCTTGCTCCAGATATTTTTTTGCTTGCTCATACTCATCTTGACATGCTTTCTGGGACTGAACTGTTGTAGCAAAAAGCATCGAACGAGTCTGTGTATAAGTAGTTTTGAGTTTATTGAGCTGTTGGCGAAGTTTTACAGGGTCTTCGTCTTCTGTGATAAGCTCATTTGAGTAGGCTTCTAGCTTTCGAATAGCATTTTCAATGGGTTCTAATTTTCGCTGTATTTCTTGTTCTTTTTCAGATTGTAATTCAATTTCTTTTTCTTTCTCCTTCTGAATAGCATTCAAATTAGTCAAAAAACCTTCTATTTTCTGTGATTCATTATAATACTCATCAATCAATTTTGTGCGAGAAGAAAGTTCTTTTACTTGTGAATCGTTATAATAAAAAATTATATTTTCTATCAAAATAGGACGAAAATCTGCTACCGAAGGAAAGGAAACATCAACACTTATTTTATTATTGATATCAAATTCTAACTTAGAAAATTCTTTTTTTATAGTCTGTCCTGCTTTCGTTTTGTGTCCCCAAGTTATTTCAAAGCTGATTTGTTGGGGTAATAAATAATCTGCTACCGAAAAGTTGCGATACATTCCTCCAGTTACTTCATTGGAAACAAATGTAATAGTGTAATTATCTTCTTTTTCGGAATTGAGTGCAATTTCTACATCATACTTTATTCTATATGAAGTTCTTTTTTCGTATGTAGATAAGATTTGTAATGCTTCTCTAGGAAAATTTTCCTCTTTGAGTGTAGGTGAATTAGATTTCTCAAATACAAATTCCATTATACTTATTTGGTTCTCACTCAGTTCGTTTTTAGCTTCTGTTTGAGCAAAAGCAGCCGAAATAAAGAAATAAACGGACAAGAAAGAGAGTGTTTTGAATAATCTCAAACATAAAAAATAGTTTGTAGTGCAAAAAAAATAGTTCATAGATTTTAATAATGTAGTATAGATAATTTTACTTTTTTCGATTTTTATAATTTTCAGTATTTTATAGCTTTATAACGAAAATATACACAAAACCTTATAAAAAGGACAGAATGTAATTTATAAACTACTAGGTTTTGTTCTAACTAACCACCAATTTTCTTACTTGTTTTTCTATATATTTTTACTCTATCCAGAAAAAAGTCTCAAAATTTCCATTAAAAAAACCTATTTATTCATTTTGATAAGTAACTTTGTGTCTTTGTTATCTAATTTAAAAAAAATTAGTCATTATTGTATTAATTAATCACTAATAACTAATCATTAATAATTATTTTTATGAATTTTTCTGTAACGGACAATGATTTTTTTAAAGAAACTTCTCCTCTATACAAGGCAGAAAAGAAAGGAACAATCACTCATAGAAGTCCTTCAAATATTGCTTTAATAAAATATTGGGGAAAACACGGCATCCAACTTCCCAATAATCCTTCACTTAGCTTTACGCTTACAAATGCCTTTACAGAAACGAAACTAGATTATACAACCAAAAAAGAAGATGAATCAAAAGCAGAAATTTCTTTAGAATTTTGGTTTGAAGAACAAAAAAATGAAAAGTTTGAGCAAAAAATACGTAAATTTTTGGAAAGTCTTTTGCCTACTCAACCCCTTTTAGGTTTTGTTCATCTCAAAGTTTACTCAAAAAATTCATTTCCTCATTCGGCTGGAATTGCTTCATCGGCTTCTAGTATGGCAGCTTTAGCTTTGTGTTTGTGTGATTTGGAAAAAAATCTTTTAAATACTCTCCAAGACAAAGAAGAATTTTATCAAAAGGCTTCTTTTTTGGCTCGTTTGGGTTCTGGAAGTGCTGCTCGTTCGGTATATTCGGCTATTCCAATTACTACTTGGGGACACACAAAAAGTATTGAAAATTCATTAGACCTTTATGCAAGTCCTTATACATTACCTATTCACGAAATTTTTCAGAAGTATCAAGATACAATTTTGATTGTTTCGGCAGAAGAAAAAAGTGTTTCTAGTCGTGCAGGTCATGCACTCATGGAAGATAATCCCTTTGCAGAAACTCGTTATAATTTAGCACATTCTAATCTGCAAAAACTAATTACTGCTCTAGAAAAAGGTGATACAAAAACCTTTATTGAAGTAGTAGAAAATGAGGCTTTTGTACTGCATGCTCTTATGATGTGTAGCTCTCCCCCTTTTATTTTGATGGAAACAGGAACGCTAACGATTATCAAAAAAATTCAGAAATACAGACAAGAGAACAATATTCCTATCTGTTTTACACTTGATGCTGGTGCAAATGTTCATGTTTTGTATCCTAAAAAACACGAAAAAGAATGTTTGAGCTTTATAGAAAATGAATTAAAACCCTTTTGTTTTGAAGGAAAATACCTTTTGGATCAGTTACCAGTTGCTAGTAAGTAGTAATCAGTTAATTTCAAATGCAATTCTGTGTTTATTCTAAAAAAAAAAATTATATGCGAATAATAGAGTTGTAGTTAATTCGTAATTCGTAATTTAAAATTCGTAATTAAATTTAATGAAATCTCCTTTTTTTAATTCAAAAATATTACTCTTTGGCGAATACGGTATCATTCACGAAGCCATGGGACTTGCTCTTCCATATGATTTATTTCAAGGAAGATTAATTTTTAAGAATGTAACTCAAGTTTCTTCTAAGATTATTCAATCCAATAATGAGCTTCGCACTTTTGCTGATTATCTCAAAGAACTCGTAAAAGAAGAAGATTTTCCGATTGATTTTGATTTTACGTCCTTAGATTTTGATTTGGAACAAGGTCTATTTTTTGAATCTACCATTCCACAGGGTTTTGGTGTGGGAAGTTCGGGTTCTTTGACTGCTGCGATGTATCAGCGTTATGCACGCAAAAAATTGCCGATTGCAAATGGAGTTCCGACGAGAGAAGAAATTAGTGATTTGAAGAAAGTTTTTGCTAAAATGGAAAGTCATTTTCACGGTGCAAGCTCTGGTTTTGATCCTTTGATTTGTTATTTGAATATGCCTTTATTAATAAAAAGCAAACAACATATTGAAGTAACAGAAATTCCAAATTTTGAAGAAAACAGAGATAAAAATGAGGGAAAAACAGGAGCCATTTTTTTACTAAATACAGGAAGACCACGAAGAACCGAACCTTTAGTAAATCTTTTTTTAGAAAAATGTAAAAACAAAGATTTTGCAGATGCCTGTCAGAATGAGTTTATTCCGTTGAATAATCAATGTATCAAGACCTTTTTAGCCAATGATTTGGAAGCTATGTTTGATAATTTGAGTGATTTGTCTCATTTTCAATACAAGAATTTTCAGCCTATGATACCTTCATTATACCGTCCACTTTGGAAATATGGTTTACAAACCGATGATTATTACTTGAAACTCTGTGGTGCAGGTGGAGGAGGTTTTATTTTGGGTTTTACAAAGGATTTTGATAAAGTAAAACATCATTTTTCGCAGTATCAAGTTAGGGTGGTTTATGAGATTTAATATTAAATTTATAGAAAATTACAACTAAAAATATTATCCTAATATGCAAAGAACAAAATTGAGAGAAATGCTTAGTAAGATTATTGATAATCTTCAATCTACTGAAATTATTGATATTTTAGATAGTAATGGTGCTATAAAAAAAATTGCTTCTGAAGAATTCATGGCTCTTTTATTAGAATCAAAAACAGGTTATGACCATCTTTCAGATTTTGAAAAAGATTTTTTGGTAGAAACTGGTATTACTGATTTATATGAAACAACTACTTTTGTAAGTATAGTGAGTCGTGTTAATAAAATTTATGATGGAATACATATTTTTCTAGCTAGTAATTTAACAAGCAACTTTTTAGCTTCTCATAAAGCACTAATTATATTATTAAAAACTGTAAGTGAATATCTTATTCCTGACAAAGCCATTTGGAATGAATATGACGAAATAGATGAACAGATAGCCGAAAAAAATAATATTTTAATGTTACAATTCATAAAAGACGAAGATTTGACATTAGACGAGTTGAGTTTGAGAATAAATCTAGTAAAAGGTTTGATAGATTCAATCATTGAAATAACTATTAGAATTTATCCGACTATAAACATTACAAAACCTAAAGTTTTATTACTTGATAGTGGAAGTGATGCACAAGTTTGGATAGAAATAATAGCAAGTCAATTAGACAAAGTAAATATTGTAAAATATATAGCAAATGCTTTTAGTACTGTTTGGAATCACTATATAAATAGAGATTTACATAAAGCTAAGAAAATGAGTGAGATTGACAAATTAGAAATGCAATCTTTAAGAGATAGACTAAATATAGTAAGAGATATGGATAATAGTGGGTTATTTAAGAAAAAAGAAATAGAACAACTTAGTAGCAAAATTGTAGAAAAGGTAGGACTGTCAATAGAAAGTGGTACAATTACCAATGAATTGTTAAACAAGCCAATAATTGAAGTCAGAACAAATAGACAGTTAATAGCAAATTCTAGTAAGCTAAAAGAGCTTCCAATAAAATCAGAACAAAAAGAATTACCACCTCATTCTGAAGAAAATCAAGAAGAAGAGTAGAATATTTTTAAAAATAAAAACTTTCCTAGATTTTCCTTAAATTTGCCATGTTGGCTTAGCCTCTGACTAAGACCTATCAGTTAGTAAATCTTCAGATTTACGTTGTCAAGTATTCCAAATATAAATACAAAATACCTACACTCGCAAATCTAAGATTTGCCAAACTGATAAATCGTAGTCGCAGACAACGCTTAACAATGAGAGCCGTTTTTAGACAGTCAAGCTAGAGCTGGGGTTAATTACTCTTATAGTAATATTTCTATATTCCTTATGTAAGTCCAAACATTTTGCTATCAGTCTATTTGTAATATTAAAATACTCTTCCTGTGTATCTAATGTTACAATTCCTTTTTCGCCATGTAACAAATTATTTCTTAATCTAAGAGCTATAAATAATAAAGCTTTTAGTACTGTTTTAGTATTTTTTATTTCACCTTTAAGAACTTTCTCAACAAGCTCCTGCTTATCATTACTTCGAAAATTTAATTTATAAAAATTTGATTTTATATTACCAAACTCGTCAATATATCTATGTTGAACAAAATCTAAAAAGAAGGTAAATTCTTTGTTCTGAATTCTACGAGCATAGAATATATGATCAACAAATCTTTCTACAGAGCTAATATTTGCCATTTTATTACAAGCAATGGCTTCAAACATATTCCAAAGTAGAGTGAAATTTCTTATACTTTCTATAGAACTATCTTCATAGTTGATTTTTCCATCAAAGTAATTTTTTATCCACGACATTTCGTCAAAAGGTTCATTGTCCATAATTTTTATTAATATTAAATGTTATTCCCCAGCTGTCCTTCGCAAGATTAAAATGGCTATCGCTTGGATCTGCCGAGTGAGCAATATGTATTCGGCTTCCAGCCGTGTATTTTATTGTTTACAAATGTAGATAAAGTAAAAGTATCTCACAACTTTGTTTAGATGGGTAGTAATAGTAAACTGAAAGAAAAGAGTAATCGATAAGATTTACTAAAAAAATAAAAATAGATACTCACTTTCTTACAAATACTTCCCTAGATTTTCCTTAAATTTGTTTATACTGATTTAAAAAAAAATAGACATTAATTTTACGAATGAAAAAAATACTTATTGCAGGTGCAGCAGGCTTTTTGGGTTCTCATCTTTGCGACCGTTTTATTGCAGAAGGCTATTATGTTATCGGAATGGATAACCTTTTGACAGGAAATATCAAAAATATAGAACATCTTTTTGCACTTCCTAATTTCAAATTTTATCATCACGACATTACTACTTTTGTTCATGTTCCTGATGAGTTGGATTATATTCTTCATTTTGCTTCTCCTGCTTCTCCGATTGATTATCTCAAAATGCCTATCCAAACTCTAAAAGTTGGTGCATTAGGAACTCATAATTTATTAGGACTTGCAAAAGCAAAAAAAGCTAGAATTTTGGTGGCTTCTACATCAGAGATTTACGGCGATCCAGAAGTACATCCTCAAACAGAAGAGTATTGGGGAAATGTAAATTCGGTTGGTCCTCGTGGTGTATATGATGAAGCAAAACGCTTTTTGGAATCTATCACAATGGCGTACCACAATGCACATGGATTAGAAACTCGTATGATTCGTATCTTCAACACGTATGGTCCTCGTATGAGACTGGATGACGGACGTGTTTTGCCTACCTTTATGCGTCAAGCGATTGAAGGAGAAGATTTGACAATTTTTGGAGATGGCTCTCAAACTCGTTCGTTTTGTTATGTAGATGATTTGGTAGAGGGAATTTACAGGCTTCTTTTGAGTGATTATCATTTGCCAATGAATATTGGGAACCCTAGTGAAATTTCTATGTCTGATTTTGCAGAAGAAATCATAAAACTTACAGGAACTTCTCAAAAAGTAGTTTATCAAGATTTGCCTGTTGATGATCCAAAACAACGCTGTCCAGATATTACAAAAGCAAAAACTATTTTAGGTTGGACTCCAAAAATTGACCGTGAAGAAGGACTGAAACGCACTTACAAGTTCTTTAAGGAAATATTGGATAAGAAGAAGGCTAATTCTGAAAAAGCATAATCTGAAAAATTTTTCCTAACAATTTTACTGCAACGTAAGTTTTGATTCTTTCGTAATTGTAGCGTACTCTTTAGAATACAAATAAAATAGGTTACATCTTTTAGGATTCGAAAAGAATAAATCTTTTAGTCAAAAAAATAGATAATTATATATGAAAAATAATAAATTTTTAATCTTTAGTTCAGTGAAGCTAATTTTCTCTTCTCTTCTATTTCTAGTTGTAGGATTATTTTTTCTTACAAGTTGCTTTTCAGAACCTGATTATCCAGAAACACCCCAAATTGAGTTTGTACGTTTGCAAAACCTAGAAAGTAGAGCAAGAGCAAATACAGATTCTGTAATTATTACTTTATTTTTTAGAGATGGTGATGGAGATTTGGGACTGACTTCTACAGATACATTATCTCCTTTTTCTGAAAGAAATTCAGATGGAAGTATCAATCGTTTTAGAAATAATTTTTTTGCGGAGGTACAACGTTTGAACGATAATGGAGAGTTCGAACCTGTACCTTTCGCCTCTGAAAATTTTAATCTTGACTCTCGTTTTCCCATTCTAAATACATTAGAAAAGCCAACGGCTTTGGAAGGCGACCTTAGATATTCTATTAACGTAATCAGTACTAGTTTTTCTCCTGTTAAGAAAGGCGATGTACTAAGGTACAAAATCAGTATTGCTGACAGAAACCTAAATGAAAGCAATATAATCGTAACCACGCCCATGACAGTAGGAGTGTATGATGAATAAAGTAAAAAAAATTTGGACTTTAGAACTAAATAGAAGACAAATTAATAATTTAAAGGGTAGAATTTAGAACTAAATTCATTAAATTTTAGTTTAGACTTCATTATCATTATTTTAAGTTTCAATTTATTCATAATTCTAATTTCAGAATTCTAATTTTATTTTAATTTGGTAGAAAAAATAATACCTTTAAAAGATATTTCTTTAGTTGATTTTTTGGGCGTAGAGAACAGAAATATCAAAGAAATTTCACTTTCTTTTCCTAATAGTAAAATAGTGGCTCGTGGAAACGAACTTCTTATACAAGGTAATCGTCCCGAACTTTTGCATATCAATGAGATTATAAATCTTCTTCTGGAGCATTATAATAGGTATGGTCTTGTTTCGGTAGAAGATGTACGAAGTTATATCGAACAGGATAAGGATATGATTTCGCAAGCACGCCAGAAAGATGAAAATCTTGTTTATGGCATACAGGGAACTCCTATTAGAGCAAAAACACCTAATCAAAGAGAACTTGTAGAAGCGGCATCTCATAACGATATTGTCTTTGCACTAGGACCCGCAGGAACAGGAAAAACGTATATTGCTGTTGCTTTGGCTGTTCGTGCTTTGAAGAACAAGCAGGTCAAAAAAATAATTATTACCCGCCCTGCTGTAGAAGCTGGAGAAAGTTTGGGTTTTCTACCTGGTGATATGAAGGAGAAAATTGACCCTTATTTGCGTCCTATTTATGATGCTTTGGCAGATATGATTGCTCCTGAAAAGCTCAAATTTTATCAAGATACAAATGTTATTGAAATTGCTCCAATTGCCTATATGCGTGGTCGTACACTCTCAAGTGCTTTTGTACTTTTAGATGAAGCTCAAAATACCACGACGATGCAATTGAAGATGTTTCTTACTCGTCTGGGTATTGATTCGAAGATGATAATTACGGGTGATATGACGCAGGTAGATTTACCTAGAAATGTTTCTTCTGGACTTGGACAGACGGTCAGTATTCTTAGAGATATTGATGGTGTTGCAATAGTAGAACTTTCTGGAAAAGATGTTGTTCGTCATAAGCTTGTTCGTCATATTATTACGGCATATGAGTCCTTAGAAGACCAAATAGCACAAAAATCAGAAGAGCGAAGAGAAGCAATCATCAAAGAAAGTAGAGAAAGCAGAATCAAAAAACAAGAAGGCAGATCAACTGCTTTTGATAAACTAAAACGTCAGAATGATTCTGAAGAAGAATAGTATTTTTTGATTTTAAATTTTGATTTATACGAAAAGAACTACACTATAAAATAATGTAGTTCTTTTTTCATGAACTTATTTAAGAATAGAAAGACCGTGTTCTGTGGCACACAGAACGCAATATATTTGTATTCTGTGTGCCACAGAACACGGATAAAAGTTTCATTTTTCCATAGAATTGGATTTGCAAACCTAATTCTATGGAAAAATAGTCATTCTTAAACAACTTCATTGATAAAACTCATCATCAACTGTTTCATCAAACTCAAAAAGACCTTCTTTATTTTTACTAATTTCAGTCATTCTAAAAATCGCCATTCTTGGAATGTAACCATAAATATGAGGAAAAAGTAATCCATCGGGTGCATATTCCTCTTTTATCAACGAATGAACTCGCTCGGGTGCAATATGCAAAATTAAAACAGATTCTTCCTCTGAAAAATACTTATTAGCAGAACGTGCTACATGTTCAGCATACGAACAATGAATAAAATCACCTGGCGGACGAATCTGTGTATCTTGATAATGGTCTAAATCCCAATCTTGAAGCTTTACCAAGTGATAAAAACGCTTTGGGAGTGGATTTGTAAATATTTCTTTTGGTTCTTGCCAGCGTTCCCAATCATAAGCCTTTATGTTTGGAAAGAGTTTTTTGTAATCATACATAGAAGGCAAATCATAACTATATCCGTGATAATAATATATTTTTTGCTGTTCTATTGCATATTCTATTTCCATTAACATTGTATAAGTTCCCAAACTATTTGCATTGTAATCTGAGTCATACATTCCATACACTGAAGAAATAGCTTTGTTTCCAGTATCAAAGAAACTACAAGCAATTAATTTTCCTCTTCCTTTATCACTTGGATTGGTCTTGCCTTGCCTTTCGGTATCATAAACATTTATTTGATAGGTAGGATTCGGGATTTTGTCTGGCTGACGAGAAAGAAATACGTAAATATCTTGCGGAATGGTATTTGAAAATTTCTGTTTGTGTTTATTGAAAAGCGTATGATGTTCGGCAGTAAGTGCAATAGGCTCAATTACTGTTCTAAAATTTTTGTTTTTGGATATGATTTTTTTGAAACGCTTGTGGTGTTCGTAATTTTCTAAATTTACACGTAGGGGAACGACCATACAAAGTACATCACCGTAAAGAGCCCAGCTATACCTAAAAAAATGTGTTCCAAAATGTCTCCATCCCTCTTTCCATAATTCATCTAATTGTTCTGGTCAAACACGCATCAAATGTTTACTTTCATTGATATAATTAGGAGGTATTGCCATTCTATTCAATTATAAATTATATAGGAAATTTACTGGTAATGGATTATTATTTACTAAAAATTATTCCTTTTCAACAGCCAACTGTACCTTTATACCTAATTCATGTCCAATATCCATTACTTGAATAATTTTCTGAATCGGAGTAGTATTTTCAGCGTGTAAGACTACTTCTTTATCTCCAGAGTTCGTAAGAATAGACTTGAGCTCGTCTTTCATCTGTTCGATAACAACTTCCTGTTTATTCACATAAAAATTTCCTTCTTCAGAAATTGTAATGGTCAGTTTTGGCATTACTGCACCACCCGAATTACTTGTCGGAACATTTACTTCCACTGCTGAGGGCGTTACAAAATTCAATGTAAGCATAAAAAAGATGAGCAATAGAAATACAATATCTGTCATGGAAGACATATTAAAGGTAGGATCGAATTTGAGTTGGGATTTTGGCATAACTCTCTATTTTTTATCGTATCGTTGTGGAAGGATTTTTATTTTTTTAGTTGATTTGTACTACTAGATTAGTAACGTAAATTAAATAAATTACTATTTTTTAATTATTAATTCATTGATAATCAACAAGTTAAATTCGTAATTTTTAATTAGCTTCGCTGCTTTAGCAGGTCGTAATTAATCCTTAGCTTCTCTGTTGCATCATTAGTATAAAGTCATGAATGAGCGTATTCATTCTTCCTGCTATTTTATGAGTTTGAGCTATCAAATAATTGTACATAACGTAGGCAAAAAGTCCTACTACAAGTCCACCCATTGTAGTTCCCATAGCTTGATAAATACCTTCTGCTAATACTTTTGCACTTGTTGCTCCGTCCTGATTGGCAAGCTCTGAAAATGCTTTAATCATTCCGACAACTGTCCCCAAAAATCCAATCATAGGTGCAGCACCTGCTATTGAAGAAATATAACCTATTTTTCGTTCTAGTTTGGTAAGTTCTCTTTGAGATACTTCATCAATGCGTTCTTTGAGGTCTTCTGGTTTTACACACGTCATTATATCAAGACTTTCTTTTAGAATAATAGCATAAGAAGAGGAAGATTTGCGAAGTACCTCTTGTGCATTATCCATTCCTCTATTCATAAGTAATTGTTTGGTTCGGTCTAATAAATCTACTGGATTTTCTTTAGTGAGCTTATAGAATGTCCAAAGCCTTTCAATGAAAAAGTAAAATAATAAAATAGAAAGACCGATAAGTGCGTAGCTAATAATACCCCCTGTCATAAATACTTCTAAGTAATTTACGCTTGCAGGAGGAACTTCGGTAATGGCTTGAAGTAAGATGAAGGAAATATTCATGATTAAATTAATTGATTAATGGATAGGAAGATAGCTTTATAAATGTTTTTTTTAAATACTTTTTATAGTTTTAATAAATTAAAAGTAATCAGAATCAAAACACAAATTTTAATTCTGATTTTCAAATTAGGTTTAATAATTAAGTACCCACATATCAGGGTATGTATTTCCCAATTCATTTCTCTGATTATAGGCTTCTCGCTGTGAGGCTTGGTCACCTACGGTTACTCGGTACATTCCACGTTTTGGATACATTACAATTTTGGCATCAGAAACTCCGCTTCCGTTCAAATCTGTACGAAGTCGTCGAGCATTTTCTATTTCTGCAAAACTGCCAATTACAATATAAAAACGATTCTTTGCTTCATTAATTATATCATCTGGTTGAGTTTCCGAATTTCCTGTATATTGAGTTGATGCATCTGTACCTTCATTTGACGTATTATTAATTGTGTTATCAGTTGTATTATCAACTGCATCATTTGTAGTATTATCTGAGTTATCTGCCGTTTCATCTACAACATTATCTACTTCTGTTACAGGATCTGTATCAGTAGTAACAATAGTAGTAGCAGGTTTTTGTCCCAGAAGAGCCTTCAAGCTAGACATTGCACTAGAATCACTAAATATATAAATCAAAAATGCAAGAGCAAATAAAATAGGAATAGCAATAAGCCATAAAAAAAGCGAAGAGCGTTTTTCTTCTTCCTCCTCCTCCTCATCATCTTCTTCCACATTGAGAGTAGGAGGAATCATATTTCTTGTTGCTGGAGGATTTTCTACTCGTGTAGTAGATTTTATAAAATCCTCTTTTTCTTTTCTTAGACGAGCTTCTTCTTCCGCTGGGTCTTTTGCAAACCTATCTCCTAGACTAGCATAAAGAGCAGCATCTTTTTCCATATCAATATCTTGATTGCTTTCTTCTTTTTGAATATCTCTATCAAAAATCACATCATCAGTGGCTGCAATTACATTCCTTGATTCTGTATTTGGCTCAATCTTATTGTCTTTATTTTCTCTTTTATTCAATGGTTTTCTTTCCAGAGAAGGTAATCCAAAAGAATCATCTAAAAGATTGTCTTCATCTTGTTCGAATTCTAATGAAGAATCAGGTTTTTTCTTTATAGTTCCTAATTGTTTTATTGTCGATCTGCCTGTACTGCGAAGCTCTTCTTCTATTCTATTTGTGAGCTTTTCTAATTCGTTTTGAAAATCAGCAATACTAATTTCTTCGGCTTCGGTTACACGTTTTCGTAAAAGCTCATTTTTATCACTCTTTAGTTTTTCATAAAAATGAATTTTCTTGCTAGGTGGAGCTACTCTAATACCAGAAATTTCGGAGCCTGCATAACCTGCCACGAAAGTACCGAGTTTTGGAACGACTACTTCGTCGTTCTCATTTAATAATTGTTTGATATATTTTTCGAGCATGCTGCCTATAATTATAATTTTATTTTAAAAATTTCTTAAAAAAACAAGTTGAAAAAATGAATATTTTTAATAAACTTATCCTAAAATTTAGGAAAATAATTTTGATGTCTTTTCTAATAAAAGAACTTAAAAAACTATTGAACTCAAAATTTACGTATTTATATGAAAAGGTAAAAACAAATAACCAAAAAAAATAACTTTTGTCTATAAAATTTACAGATTTAGCGATATTTTTAGTGAGTTGGTGGCAAATCTGTACTAAAATAGATAAATAATGAGTAGATAATTCATTACTCTATTATTCCTTCTACCAAAAATTCTTGTTTTTGATTCAAAATAACATCTTCCGAACCTTTTATAGAATAGCTTTTTAGAACACCCTCTTTTACTTTGATAATCAATGTTCTATCATTTTCATAAAGATTATTTTTATCTTTTTGGATAATCAGAATTTTTTCTACATTTTCAAAAGAATTGTCTTTACCATCTTCCTTAAAAGTAATCTGCATTTGCTTTACTATTAGATTTTCTTCCTCTGTTTTGAATGTCCACTTTTGAGGCGTTTTTTCAATCTTATATCTATCACGAAGTTGTGGTGTGTTAATATCAGAGGAATAAAAGAAAGCAAATTCGTCTTTCCAATTTATTTTTTTGAGTGTTTGTTTAGTTTTTTGTCCTTGAAGAACTGTTTTTTTAGTAATTGTCATTCCTTTTTCTTCTGCTTTTTCTAACTGAATGATTTGACCATCCAAAAACCCTTTCAAATCAAAAAATTGTGTATCTGCTGTTTCTTTTATATCTGGAGGAATGCACGAAAAAAGACTAAAGAAAAGAAACAAAAATGAAAACATTTTTAATAAAAAATCAGAAAAAAAATAATGCAATGGCTTAAAGAATATATACATAGCTTGGCTTATTTGGGAGAAAAACGGTTTTGAGAGTTAATTTAGTAAACAAGTAAGAGACTACTAACCAGTTTGAGGGAAAGTAGTTTAAAGTAAAATAATTTGATTAACTATTACTTTTTACGATTTTTTAGAGTATAAATTATTTGAAAACTGATTACTATTTTGTAAATTATTGAATAAATTAGAAAATCAAGAACAAAATTAGGAACAAGTTTATGGAAAACAATAAAACTCTACATCTACTTTCATAAACAATACATTTACTGAATTTTATCACTCAATAAAATACTACAATTATGGCAATGCTTATTATATTTACAATATTTGGACTTTTTTGGTTAGGCACTACGCTGGCTTCTGTTACCTACATGGTATTCAAGAATAGTAAAAGTCTGACTCAAAAGTTGAAAAACCATTCTCCTTTTTGGTTACAAGATTATTACGCTTTTCTAAATCGTTATCATACACCTTTATTAGTAGCAAGTATTTCAATGGGAATTGGTCTGACAGTTTGGGGAATTACTTCTCCAAAACAAACCGATACACAACAAATAAACTGTTGGAAAATAACTGAGCAAAGAGAAAATAGAGAAACACGAATTATCATCAAAAAAAGAGGATGTGATAACACAAGAAAACAAATAACTTACATTCAACGCTCTGCTATTCCTTATGGTGGGACAGAAAATTTGTATAATTACTTTGAGAAGAACAAACAAAATACAACAGGAAAAACAGGAACTATTTACCTTCAATTTTTTGTACAAGAAGATGGTTCTTTAGCCGATATTTCTATTCTTTCAGGTATTAATCCTGAATTAGATAATGAAGCAATTCGTTTGATAAAAGAATACCCAGAGGATTGGAAACCCGCTTTGTATAATGGAAGAGCTGTTGAGCAGCGTGTAGTAATTCCTGTTCAGTTTTGAATTTTAGTATAACCAAAAGTAGTGAGTTATAATTAACCATTAACAATCAAAATAGTATTAACTATAGTATTAACTTTCTTCGTTGGCTCATCTTTGGAAACCTTTGGATATCGGTAGGTGCGGCTCTTATGGGCTTGAGTACCTACCTTTTGCTTTTCGAAACGGCTGGTATTTCGTTCGAACTTGCACCTCTCTGGATTCTCTTTTTTGGAACACTTACAACGTATAACTTGTGTGTTTTTTATACGAAGGGAACAGCTTCTGAAAAGTTTGAGTTTATTTATAAGAAGAGAAATATTCTCAAAATTACATTTTTTGTAAGTTTGATTTTACTTATTCCTGCACCCTTTTTTCTTACCCTAAATCAGTTTTGGTTTTTGGTTCATTTAGCTATTATTTCTTTTCTTTATACAATTCCAATTCATATAGAATTACCTTCAGAAAAAATTTTGGAAGAAGAGATAAATAAAGAAAAAAATAATTCTAATGAAGATTTTGCTCAAAAAAATTATTTTTCAATTCCTGCATGGAGAAATATTCCTTACCTAAAAATATTTCTGATTGCTTACGTTTGGGCAAGTGCAACTGTTATTTTTCCGATGCTCCATGAACATCTCATTATTCAAAATCCAAAAACGATAGCTTTATTCTTTGAGCGTTTTTTGTTTGTTTTGGCAATAACAATTCCGTTTGATATTAGAGACAAAGAAAGTGATAGGAAAGCGGGTTTGGATACGTTGGTTAGTTTATTGAGTACTCAAAACAGTAAAATTTTGGCTCTTTTTTTCCTTCTTATCTGTACAGTTTTGGTGTATTACTTTCATTCTGATTACTTTATCCATTTTGTGCTAGTTTATATACTCACTGCTTTTTTGATTATTGGAAGTTCAAATAAGCATTCAGAATGGTATTTTGCGGGTCTTATTGACGGAATTTTTGTAGTAGAGTTTTTAATTTTATTTTTTATGTGAGTAGGACTTTAAATAGGAAGAGTTAATTATATAAGCTGTTCTTAAATGTATTTTTTCGTTAATCGTCATCTTCCATTTTTATTAAAAGCATTTATTGTGATAACTACGCAAATTAATAGCTGATCAAAGTATTCTATCGCTTTGACCTCCCTCAGCTCCTCCGAAGTAGGGGAGAAATACAATACATAAAGAAACCCACGATTAAAATCATGGGTTTTATTGGTACTTGTACTCTTTCAAACAGATTAAAATTTGATTTTAAGACAGAACTCATACCTTTAGTTATGGAAAAAAACAAAAACTACGCCTTCATATCAATTACATATCTAAATCGCACTTCTTCTTCTTTTACTTTTTTGAAGGCATCATTAATATCTTCTATTTTCATCATCTCTACTTCTGGATAAATATCATGTTCTGCACAAAAATCCATAACTTCTTGTGTTTCCTTTATTCCACCGATTACCGAACCTCCTACTTTTCTTGCTAATTTGGCTACTTCCATATTATTAAGCGGTTTTTTATACTCTCCCAAAAGTCCCACAGTTACCAAACTACCACGAATACCGAGCAAATTAACGTAAGGATTTACATCAAAAGAAGTAGGAATGGTAACTAATATAAAGTCAAATTTCATAGCATTTTTTTTCATTTCCTCTTCGTTTTCCGAAATCAAGACGTGATTAGCACCTAATTCTAAAGCATCTTTTCGTTTGGCTTCTTGTGTCGTAATGGCTGTTACTTCTGCACCCATTGCTTTAGCGAGTTTTACTGCCATGTGTCCAAGTCCACCTATTCCAACAATAGCTACTTTGTCTCCATAACCTATTCTTGCTTGTTTGAGAGGGGAATATGTGGTAATTCCTGCACATAAAATAGGTGCAGCTCTTTTAATATCCAGATTCAAAGGAATACGCAAAAGAAATTCTTCATTGGCAACCACATGGCTAGAATAACCACCATAGGTATTAAAATCAGATTGTGGGTCATTAAAATAGCCATTATAAGTCATTGTAGCTCCATGTTCTCCTGCACAAAACTGCTCTTCATTGTTTTTGCAAGGCTCACATTTTTGGCAGCTATCAATCATACAACCTATGCCTACGGTATCTCCTTCATTGAATTTACTTACTTTATTGCCCACTTTTACTATTTTTCCGATAATCTCATGACCTGGTACACAGGGATAACGAGTATTTTTCCAGTCATTATTTACTTGATGAATATCGCTATGACAAACGCCACTATAAAGCACTTCTACAATTACTTGATTATCATTAATCATAGGACGTTCTACATCCATTTCTGATAATCTATGGTCGGATAATTTACTGAGGAGATTATCTTTTGCACCATATCCCTTTACTGTAAATGTGTTTTCTTTGAATTTAATATCTGTTTTCATATTGAGTTAGATTAAAAAATGATGTAAAAAAAGTAATTCCATCTTACACTAATAAAATGGAATTAAATAAGCAACACTATGAAATGATAATTGTTTTTTTGGTAGTCTATCACAAGTAATACTGTAAATAAAAATGGAACACAGATAACACAGATTAGACGAATAAAACACAGATTTTTAGAATTGCAGCATTATATATTTAGCACTACCATTTTTTTCAGTCTAAAAGCTCATTTGTAAATAAATCTTGTTGTAGAATTTTTTCGTTTTCTAATTTATTATCAACGAGCCAATTTAAGAACGAGCTTACCCTTTCTTTTTTCATAAAACCGCATTCAGAATCACTTTTAAAATAAGGAATTGTACGATTAATTGACTTTTCTAAATCTACATTTTTCTTATCGTATTCTGTCAAATGCTGTTCTAAAATTTTTATAGCTTCTTTTTTATTTTCTATAGAATATAAATAGCCTTTTTGAGTAGCTTTTATAAAATTGGAATACTCGTTTTTGTTGGTTTTCAAGTTACTATTTTTTGTAATAATAACAGGAGAATAACAGTATGGAATATCAAAATCGTTTAATGAAAACGTGTTGAGTTCTACGTTTTTTGATTCTGCTTCTACTGCTTCCCAATTATCAAAAATCCAAGTTGCATCGGCTTTATTTTCTAGTAGAATATTCCAAATTCCTAGTTTTTCAGGATAAATTAATTCAATATTTCCAGTTCCTCCATCGTTTTTTATCATTTCTTTTACAATAAAATCTTCGTAACGAGCCTTGTAAGAAGCATAGATTTTTCCATCTAAAAGTTGAGGGGTATCTATTTTTGAAGATTTCAAAGTTGCAATACTGCTACTATCTTCTTGCAAAATCGCAAAAACAGCAATGGCATCAACTATATTTTTCTTATTATTGAGACTAATAACCGTTTCGAAGGGTGCAATAGCAAAATCTGCTTCGTCTAGTTCTAGTTTTTTACCTGGCGTAATTGAATAATTATCTTCTAGCGGGTTTAGAATTGTTGTTTCTATTCCAACTTCTCTGTAAAATCCTAATTCTTTGGCTACAAATATTCCAATATGATTTATATTTGGTGTCCAATCTAAGGCTATTTTTATTTTTTTCATGATTTGTTTTAGTTTTGAGAATTGGTTTTGAGTAAGACAAAAATAAGAAGTAAAACGATAACTCAAAATCAATATTTTTTGTATTTTGTAGTACAAATAAAAAATTATCAAAATAACTATTTTTCAAAATAATGAATTTAGAAAAAGATTTTACTAACCAAACTTTAGAACTAAAAGACGATTACGAAGGAAAAGTAATTGCAGTGCTTACTTCTTGCAACGCAAATACAGGAAACCGAAAAAGTATAATTTACATTCACGGCTATATTGATTATTTTTTTCATCCTCATGTAGCCGAAAAGTTTATTGAAAATGGTTTTGATTTCTATGCACTTGATTTGCGTAAATACGGTCGTTCTTGGCTTCCTCATCAAAGAAAAAATTATTGTAAATCGCTTACTGAATATTTTGAGGAAATAACAGTTGCCATAAATTTGATTTGTGAAAAAAGCAACTCGTCTGTTTGTCCTCCAATCTACCTTTTAGGACATTCTACAGGTGGACTAACAGCTTGTAATTATGCTAATTTTGGAGAACAAAAAAGTAAAATAAGTGGCTTAATTCTGAACTCTCCTTTTTTAGATTTTTATGACTCTGAGTTTAAGAAAAACTTTACTCTAGCGGCTTGTAATGTGTTTTCTTTGTTTACTGACTATGGTTATGTTATAAACATGCTTTCGCCTGTGTATGTACAAAGTACGCACAAAAATTTTGAGGGAGAATGGGATTTTAACTTAAAATGGAAATATACACAAGGTTTTCCTACCTATTTCAAATGGATTTTGGCAGCCGATGAAGGACATGAAAAATTACGAAAATATTCAAATCTTCAAATTCCTATTTTGGTAATGCACTCTTCTAGTTCTGCCAAACTTTCCAAATTTTCAGAACAAGCCATGAGAAAAGACATCATTTTAGATGTAGAAGATATAAAAGAACGAGGAGCAAAACTAGGTAATCAAGTTACTGTTTTAGAAGTAAAAGACGCCATTCACGATATATTTTTATCTAAAAAAGAAGTAAGAGAAAAGGCATTTGAAGAAATGTTCAATTGGCTATCAGAAATATAGGGAATGGGGTTAGAAAATGGGAATAAGACACTATTTCGTAAAGTATGTAAATTAAAAAAGGAGCTATTTTAGATTTAGCTCAAACTTATTTATTTTTATTTTAATGAATTTATATACAATTTTAAGTTCAGCATTATTCCTTCATTTTACTTAAATACTCTTCCTTATCTTCCAACTGAAAGACA
The DNA here is from genome assembly GCA_963761725.1 of uncultured Cytophagales bacterium. GTDB lineage: Bacteria > Bacteroidota > Bacteroidia > Cytophagales > Bernardetiaceae > Bernardetia. The sequence continues at coordinate 165,250 of CAVXHP010000011.1, forward strand.
GGAAACTTACCTATTGTCAAAGAAATTTCTAAGAATTTTTTCTAAACTAAAATCGTTGCCTTTTCCATTCAATAGTTGAGAAGCCTGTTTTTTACTAATTTCTAAATCTACTGCTAATTGAGTTTTATTGAAGTTCTTTTCTTTCATATAAACTAAAATGGCATCGTATAACATACCATTTATTTCATCAATCCAATAATCAGGTTGATTTAAGGTTTGTATCGGAACACCTGTTTTATTTTTCATTTTGTTGATTTTTAGTTATGTATTTTAGCGCAAAATTACTGTACCCTACTATTTTTATTAAACACAGAGTTACAGAGAACACAGAGAATAAAAATACATTTTTTAAGAATAAATCATCTTGAAATTAAATTATTCAAATAGTATTTTGTATTATCTGTATTTTCAAATCCTATTAATCCTACCAACCGACAGTTCAGCGAAGCTAATCCTTAACAATAATACTCTACAAAAAAATAGTAGGGTACAGTAGTGCAAGATTCTATCTTGTGCCAGAGTGGGAGTAGGCTGTATTAGGACTTATTTGAATTTGAAAGAATTAATAAATTCATCTGAAAATGAGGATTGAACAGCCTCTTCTTTCCCAAAAATACTTATTGACACTACTTTACCTAGTTCTATCAAAAAGTATCTTGTTCTACTAATCACTTTGTTATCCTCGTTGGTAAGATAAATTTCTAGTACTGGTAGATTATTGAGATATATAATCTTCATAACTCTATTATCAGTTTTGGCTTCTCCATCTTTCTGATTTTCTATACTTTTTTTTAAATCTTCAATAGAAGAATACTTTCTCTTGTCTTCGTATATATACTTTAAAACTGAAAAATAGGTTTTTTCTCCACCTATAATACGTTGAAGGGAACTATAACTAGACGCTACAAAACCTTTTTCTTTGATTACCATTTCACCAGAATAATAAGGCTTTTCATTCGGAAAGCTACAAATAAAATCTTTATCTGATACTTTTACCCATTCCAGGCTTTCTACATAACTCGGTACAACTGGTTCTATAATGTATTTCTTTGCTTTTAAAATATTGAGTACACCTTCGTTTCCTGCTAAATGTCCTACACCTATGGCGATAAAGCGATTAGATTCTATTTTTACTAGGCTATCTATACGATGGCTCATTATTTTGTTACGAATAGTAATCATATTATCAACAAAATTAGGATAGCTTTCTTTATAGTTCATATAAAATGAATCTACTGCATATATGTTCTCCTCTAAATAGGCATCTGAAATAGTATAGAAATCATTTACATCTTTATCAGCTAATAGGTCTTGTAGAATACCTATCTGCTCGTTCATATCTATACTTCGCAAAGCGTCCAACTGTTCTCTTGCAGTTTCTAAAGCAATTAGAGTTTGATTGTTTTGCTTTGCATCATCAATAAATACAAAATCTAAAGGTTTGTTGGTGTTTCTCTGAAAATAATGCCTTGAAATATTGGTAGCTACTACAATGGGTTTTGTAGTGTTGAGCATTGACTTTAATGAAGAGGGATAATTGCCTTTGTACTGCGTAATTTTTTCTAATTTCTGATAATCTTCTGTTCCCAAAAGGTCTTTCAACTCTTGTCCCTCTTCTAAATCTATTCCTGCCAAAGCATCTAAAATACTTGCATTAAAGGTTTCTACGACAACAGACTTTGCTCTCTTTAGAACCTGTTGGACAGAATCGCTAAGACGCATATACTTGGTATTCGGAAAATGAACCGTTCCATATAGATAAGAAGGTTCTGAAAGACCATTTCCAGAAATACGCCAGAGTAATGTTTTGGTATTTTGGGAATGAGCTAAATTTGATAGAAAGACAAATAGTAAAGCAAGTTTGAATGTTTTATTCATTTTTTTAAATAATTTGTTAAATAAATTAACAAGATTGCGTTCTTTTTTATAATTATTCTGTTTTTAGACTCGCTCGCCAACATATACAAACCTGCTCCTTAGTGTCACACTACGAACTTGCAAACGTATTTAAGCGTCACGCTTGTCATTCTAGCGCAAGATTCTATCTTGTGCTTATAATTTCGCAAGCATATGCTTGCTGAAGTAGACACAAGGTAAAACCTTGTGCCAGAGTAAATGAATTATGATTTTTATTCAATAAATAAAATATCTAAAAGCCCTTTTTCTTTTTTTGTATCATCGTAATCTCTTGCACTACTGTAAAGCCACGCACTTGCATCATCTACAAAACCAGCCACAACAGGATTTTGATGAATATATTCTAATTTTTGATCCATCATAAAATTATTGAAAAGTACAATCGGATGATTATCTTGTTGCCAAAATTGCCAATCCAAATTATTTGAATTCTTTTGTCCTTGCCACTCAAAAATACGCAACATCCATTGTTTACGACTTTCAGTAGGATGTCGATTTATAGCTGCTCGTAATTCTCTTGAAGTAAATGATTTGAAATCTCTCAAAATATCCGAAAGAGGTTTGTCATGTGTTCCGATTATCAAATGCAAATGACTTGGCATAATGCACCATGCATAAATCTCTAAACCCTTATTTTTCTGACAAAATTTCAAACTATCAATAATAATTTCTCTATACTCCTCTCTAATAAAAACATCCACCCAAAAAACAGTTGCAAAACTTACAAAATAAAGTTTTTCATTGTCATCAAATTTATATTTTCTACTCATTTTTTTAATTTAGTTATTCTAGCGCAAGATTTCATCTTGTGCTTATAGTTTCGCAAGCATATGCTTGCGAAATAGTAGGCACAAGATAAAACAGTTTTTTGTTTTTTCAATATTACTACAAAAAAAGTATTCTAGCGCAAGATTCTATCTTGTGCTTGTAGTTTCGCAAGCATATGCTTGCTGAAATAGTAGGCACAAGGTAGAACAGTTTTTTGTTTTTTCAATATTGCTACAAAAAAAGCAGTCTAGCGCAAGATTCTATCTTGTAAGCTGTTCTATGGTTTCGCGTGAAAGCATATGCTTTGAAATAGTAGGACCAAGGTAGAAACCTGCAATGTTTTCTTCTACATCTTTCATATCAAAATTAAAAGTGTAGCTAAGTTCTTCTAAATACTGACATCTCAACTCCTTGTGCTGCTTTTTTACTACTAATTGATGGTTATTCACAGTAATCAGAACACCGTAGTAATTAGAAATTACTAAACTGAAATTCATATTTTGACGATACTAGTTTATTCAAATATTATCCATTATCATAAAACTGATAGGTATTCTAAACAAGCTCCAACATTCAGTGTCTTTTGGGAATCTTTGAACAGAGTTTCCTCCAGAGTTGTTGTGCTCAAATATCGTTTTCTACCATATATTTCGTACTTGAGAATAAATTGAGTTAAGTCATTTACGTGACATCTTCCAGTTCTACCACTTGGTTTTATTCAAATTTGGTATGTTAGATATTTTGAACCCTACTAATATCATTTTTAGGAGCATTATTTAAGACTTCATTTATTACTTCTTCGTTGTCATTTTTTACAGCCTTTAAATATTCTTCAAGAAAAACGGTATTATTTACCCTTGTTTGCTTCAAATCTTCTACTTTTTTCCAATGTTTATCTGTTACGATAAGCGAAACTGTAACTATCTTTTCGTTTAAACCTAAAGAAGGATTGGTGTGTTGGAGTTCTATTGATTTTATGTTCATTGTTTTAAAAGATAACTATTGAATACTAAAGTTGAGCTGTTTTCCTAATCCAATTTCAATGATACGAAAAAGAGTAGTCATTTGTATATCACTTTGTCCGTTTTCTATACGAGAAATATAGTTGTGTGTAATTCAGGCTTGCTCGGCAAGTTGGTTTGGGTTAGTTGTGCTTCTTTACGAGCCTGTTTTATAAATTCTCCAATAGCAAAAGACTTTGAGTTTTTATCAAACTCTTCTCTTTCAAGATTGCCTACTTTGCCGTATTTTTTATCTAAATCTTAAGCGTGGTTAATTTCAATACTTCTTTTTCTAATATTTCATTCACTTTAGAACTACTTGAGTTATTAATGATCACTACTACATAAGTCGTAATATAATCACTTGAAGAAGAGTAATCTGTCTGTTTATGACCTTGAAAGGAAGCTCCACTCATACCTACTTCTTTTATTAATAATCCCTTGTCATACTCATAATTATTAAATTAAAGTCTTCTTTTTTCATATTGAATAAATAATCTATGCAGTGATTCAAATTCTTAGAAACTTTATTTTTTATAAAAAAGCTAACAAAGCCAATAAGATAAAATGGAATGGGTGTTGTTCCGTCTTCGCTTTTCTTTTTTTCTCTTTCAGCTTTTATATATAAAACTTCTAATGGATCATTTCATCAATCGTTAAGTAGTTACTAATTGATACTAAAACCTTTGTAAAATTCACAGTTGGTTTTTGTATAAGACTTTTTTTATCATAAACATATAACCATCTCTAACAAACGCTAAACATTCTTGTAACAACTTATCTAATTCTATATTAATATCAGTAAGTTTAGAAATTTCAACACCCGTGTTCTTAGTATATTTAGAAGCATTAGACACTAGTTTGTTCTTTTCAACAGGAGTTAATTGACTAAACTTATATTTATCAGAAGGCTTTACTAAAAGTAAAAATCCTTTCTCTTTAAAATGTTCTTGAAGGCTAAGGAAATAATCTTTTGAAGCAGCAAAAGCTTTCTCATTTATCGAATTTTGAGAGTTAGTATATTTGACGACATTTTTACAGAAAGCTGGATTTGAAGAACCTTTTTGAATCAAAATCTTTGACATTACGTAACACTTTCAAAATAGTTTTTGATTTACTTTCATTAGAACTGAAAACGTTGTAGAATAGTAGGAACAGTTTGACATCCGTTTACTATTTGTGGATTTATTAATAATCTTACATTTGCTTTTACCTTCTCTGAAGAATCACATATTATTGTTATACCGTTATTATAATAGAAAAAATTCTTTCTCTGATTTTCATCTCTGAGGGTATCAATTATCTTTTTATTTATAGAACTTTTTCCTAAGTATTCTCTAATGTTTTCTTCAAAAAAAGGATAACTAGATTCTTTTGCTGCTCTATACATTCTGAAAAGACTTTCTATTGGAGTCATTATATAATATGCTTCTGACATACCTGGTAAATTGTAGTCTTCTGGTTTTATTTGCAAAGAAGTTCCTTTGTTTATAGTATATATCTCGTGTTTAAATTGAATATTTTTTTTAAAGTTTTCTCCAAAATATCTCTTATATATACTCTAAGTCAAATATTTTAGCTCTTACTTCTGATAAAATATCTTTAGTACTTTTATTGAATTCATTTATGATTTTATGGAATCTTTGTTTACAGTTCTATTTGTAACATATAAATGCAACCATATTTTGTAATCGCCATCTATTTTAGCTTTATTGAAAATACTTTGCAATTCTTCATTTTTATAGTTCCCTTCCATCAGCTTGGATAAAGGTGTTGTTACAAAATCTGAAACTTCTTTTCTATTGAGCGAAGTTTGAAAATCATAATATTTGTTTTGTATTATAAAAAGTTCTTTACTTTCTTCATAATGCACAAAACAATCTATACCTTTGTCATTGTATTCTGTAATACTGTTTATAGCAAGTTCCTCATCTATCTCATACATCTTCGTTTGTACCCATAGATTAAAAGCATACTCATTTTTTTGTAAATTAGGATAAGGTTACCGTAATTGACTTTAATAAAATCTAAATCTTCTTGAATTTGAGTTCTGAAATTTTTTATGTCAATATCTGACTTAGTCACAAGTCGGTTTAATTTATTATTATAAAATTATTTATTTCACAATTTAAAGATGTTTGCAAATTAAGAGAAAATCCTAAACCCTCCTAAACCGTTTCTCATAAGTTTCAATAACCTTCCAATAGACGACAGGAATTTCTTGTATCAAATCGGCTGCAATGGCAAAAAGAGAAGCGTCTTTTGAAAGAGTAATGCTGTATTGTTGTGCATTTTCTTCCCAATTTTCGGCTGTCAGTATTTCGTTTGCACCAAAAAAATCGCCTTTTTGTAGGGTTTCTACTTTTTTTCCATTTCGTTTTATGGTTACGTTTCCTTCTTCTATAAGGTAGAGAATGTACTTTTGAGATAATTCTGTCTTTGTTTCTTGTGCCTTTGCTTCCTCTGATTTTGTTTGGGTCATCGCTTTTGCTATGCGTGTAAGGATAGGAAAAGAAACCACCTCGCCAAAAAGCCACGTATTTTCTAAAAACAAAATATTTTTTTCTACTCGTTTGAGTTCGCTATACAAATCATTGCGTTCTACAAAATCGTGATACGATTGTAACGGAATTTGAATAACAGTAATATTACTGGCTGCTCTGTAGGTTTCAAGAGCTTTTCCACCCAAATAACCCGAATAAAAACCTATTAAAGAACCTGCTGGCAAAACGTGTTGATTGCCTCGTTGCGAATCTATAAACTCCACCGAACCTGTGATAAGCAAATAAACATATTCGCTATTTTGTCCTTTTTTGAATAAAATTGTTCCTGCATTGAAATGTCTAACCGAATGATTAAGCAAATAATTTACTTCGTGCTTCGGTGCAGTCGGAAAATAAAACTGTAAATAGTTGCTTGCAAAATCAAATAAATAATCATGGCTAGCAGGAATAAGCGTATCAATCATTCCAAAGGCTGCCGACGAACCAATTTCACGCTCTTTAAAAGTGAGAGGTTTGTGTGTGTGTGCCAAAACGATTTTCTTAGATTCGTCTTTCCTGTAATCCTCTGCTTGTCCGTGAATCATTCCACCACCAATATCAATTTTTTTGAGATTAGCATGGAAGCAAATAATTTTGTGTGATTTTGTCGTACCATTCCATCGAAACCTGTAAATCATCGGTTCTTTCTGTCATTTTTTTGAAGACATCAAAAGAAACTACATCGGCTAAATGTCCATAAATTTTATAGGTATCTTTCCATTTTGCTCTAAAATAAAATAAATTCGTTTCGACAGGATGAGGAGAATAAAGTGGCATTACTTCCAGTCCATCTACATCGTTCCATTCATCAAAATTAAGGTCGTGAATATCAAAAAAGTTAGCAAAATTATTTTCTTCAATAGACATCAAAGCACATAGTTTTTTGGTAATCGCAGAACGAACCAAAGGAGTTGCGTAATATTTGAAACGTCTGTCGGTTCGAATAAGCGTAGTAAGTCCTGCAAAATGGTCATCGTGAGCATGCGTATGAAAAATGCCTTCAATTTCGTTTACACTAATTCCCAAATAATTCAGACTTGTAAGAATATTAGGTCCTGCATCCACTAAATAAATCTTTCCTTGAAAAATCAGAATACTAGCCATACAAGGACGGTTTATGTCCCAACCATCACCTTCGCCAGAATGAACGACAGCAAAATATTCTCTATTCAAATAATGATAACCCAACTGATAAGGAGCTTCGTAACGCTCTTCTGCACCCAAATTTAGATTTACTTCAACGCTTTCATTTTCATAACTAATCTCATAAATATTAAATCCTTTTCTCTGAATAAAAACTCCATTTCGGATTTCTGTTTTTCTGTTTTCCGTCGCTATTTCTTCATTATTAGTATCTTCTGTTTCTTCAATAATTCGTTTGTCTAAAAGTGTATCGGTAGAATTAATTTTTCCAAAGGCAAAATTTAATTTTATACGCATCATTTGTTCTGCCGTTTCTCCTGTTATTCCTGCTTCGGCAAACTCTTCTTTGTTTATCAGTCCATAATTTCCACGATAAAAATACGCCATTTGTGCATCGATTTGTTCTTCTGTACCGATAATCATAGGACGAATTCCTGTATTGTTTGGGTGATTCGGGATTCCCATTCCTTGCAAATAGAGCATTTGCATGGCAGGAAATTCTATTAAATTAGAAAAACTACCGTTTTGCATTAATACTTCTGAAAGTAGAATACAGTTTGGTCCTGTTTCGTAAGAAATAATATTTTTTTACTCCTATTCTTTTTTCTACCGATTCTATCAGTCCACGTTTTTTCAAATGTTTGACAGCATCAGCAGGACAGCCACAAAGCATAAAAACGTTTGCTTGTGGGATTTCTATCCAAAAAATTCCGACACTTACAGAAGTCTTTTTAATTAACATATAAATTGAAATTTAGACCTTTTTGAATCAATTATGAATTAAAAATTATCAATTACATAGTTAATTATTTAAAAATCAACTGTTTATAATTTAAGACTATTTTTAACTAGAAATTCTATTTTTACAAGGTCTTTAAAAAATGTTTTAATCTATCAAAAATTAATATCTATGGAAAAAATGCTTTTTTTTATCTAATTGATTCCACAAAATACATGTCTATCTCTCCTTATTTTTTGCAGTAATTTTTCCTCTATGCACACATTCAAAATCATTCTTAACATGTTCATAAGTCGTTTCAGAAATATTCACTTTTCCAATTTGTCCACTAGATTCCATTCGTGCAGCTAAGATTTACGGCATCTCCCCAAATGTCATACGCAAATTTGTTTTTACCAATAACGCCAGCCACGACTGAACCTGTATGAATTCCCAAACGTAGCTCAAAAGTTGGTTCTCCCATTTTTTTTGATATGCTTTCCATTCTTTCATAAATTTTTGCATTTCCAAACCTGCTTTTACGGCATCTTTTGGATTAGAAGTATTTGCAACAGGAACTCCACCAGCACACATGTACGCATCGCCAATCGTTTTGATTTTTTCTAGGTTGTTGCGTTCACAAATTTTATCAAATTCAGTAAAACAATATTCTAATTTTTTGACCAAATTTTCAGGCGTAAGTTTTTCAGAAATCTGCGTAAAACCCTTAAAATCAGTAAACATAACCGTTACGAGGTCGTAAGAATGTGGCTGTGCGTAACCTGTTTCTTTGAGTTCTTGTGCCGTTTCTTCTGGAAGAATATTAAGTAAAAGTGTATCTGATTTTTGGCGTTCTAATTCTATTTCTTTGTTTTTAGAATTTAGTTTACGGTTGCTATTGAATTTCTGTACAAAAGCAATTACAGAAAGAAGAAGAACAATTCCACCTCCAATTAAGCCTATTAAGTATTGATTGTTGGTTGCTCTTTGTGCCTTTGCTTCCGCTTCTTGTCTTTCGGCTTTTTCTTTTTGTGTTTTTGCAATAGCTTCTTGTTTCTGACGATCAGATTCTTTGATTTTAAGATCAAGATTTTTGAGTTGAAGTTCTAAGCCTTGTCTTTCAATTACATATTTTTGAGAATCAATATCTGTTCTAAGTGCTTGTTTTTGAGTACGTAAAAATTCTAATTCTCTTTGAGAAAGTAACATGGGATCAATTTGTATCGCTTCTTCTAACTCTCGCTTTTTATCTCTTGGGTCTAGTTTTTCATTACGTGCTTGATTCCACATTAACTCAAAAAGTTTTACTTTTTCTTCACTTCCTTGTTTTGTATGTGCTTCCATCAAAACAGTAGTCAGATTTATTCTATCCTGACGAGTAATAGCAAAAGTATCCAGTTTTAATAAAAGTGTTTCGGCTATCGGAATAAGATTTTCATAATCTCTTTCTTTGTGTGTAATCTTCACAATTTTGCGAAGTACATTTCCTTCTTTATCAAATTCATTTATAGTATTATAAAGCGTAGCTGCTTTCTGATATTCACTACTTTTTTTGGTAAAATAATCAGGCATTTCATACTTATCACCTAGTTTTTCGTGACTTCTTGCCTCCAAAAGTTTGTCATTATTGTTTGCAGCAGAATAAATGGCACGTTCGTAATAGCGTACCATCAGACCTGTTTGTTTGATAAGATGATAGCTTTCTGCAATCTGCCAACTTAGACTAACAGCCGTTTTATAATCACTATTTTTCAAAGCACGTTTTCGCTTTGCATCAAGGTCTCTAATTTTAGCCGTTACTTGACGACGATTATAATTTTGTGCTTTTCCCCAATCATTAGGAACAAAAAGCAATAAAGCAAGAGAAACAATAAGAATGACATATCTTTTTTTCATAATGAATAGGGTGTTTTTTTGGATAGAATGTTTTTTGTAAATGGAAATCTAGCTTACTGAATATTTTTTCGAAGTTCTTCAATATTTTCGGAAGAACGTCCTGTTAGTTGTGAAATCATTTTGTTGTCCAAACCATTTTTTATCATTTGTATTACAAGTGCTTCTCTCTCTTCTGCTATCTGTCTTCTCTCCTCTTCAATTTTTTTTCTTGCTTCTTTTATGTTTTTCTGGTCTTCTTTTATGTTTTTCCTCAAGTCTTCTGTTTCTTTTTTTATGTCTTCTGCTTCTTTCTTCATGTTTTCTGTTTCTTTCTTCATGTCTTCTGTTTCTTTTTTCATGTCTTCTGTTTCTTTTTTCATGTCTTCTGTTTCTTTTTTCAATCTTTCCATTTCTTGTTGTTCTATCAGACGAGTTTCTTCCACTCCTTTTCGTATCATTATATTTTCTTGGAAACGTTCATACACCTTTTTATCTGTTTTAGACAAACTCTCATATCGTAATTTCTCTCTAGCTTCTTCTATTCCTTTAGCATCAAATTCACTTTTAACCTCACTGTTTTTTAAGAAATAAATCCATTGGTCTATACTGTCTTTTGCTACATCGTCAAAATTATTTACTTTTAGAATATAGTATTTAGGAAAAAGTTCTGCTACTCTTTCGACTTTATATTTTACTTTTTGAGTTTGACTAGGCTTTAGTGTATCCCCTAAATGACTTCCAATAAAATTAGCTTCGTATTCATAAATATAATCTTCTCCTTGTCCTAAATTGAAATAGACAATATTGATAGAATAGATTTTTTTGATTTTTGCGTAACTTTCTCCCTTTTCAATATAATCGGTTATTAGTTTTCCTACTCCATACATCATTCTGTGAAAATAATCTATTTCTGAATCATTCTGAACTTCTATCAAAATTAATTCTCCCTTCATATTCTCAACTAAAATATCAACACGATTGTATTTATCATCTTCTTCCTTCTGATTGCCTTCGCTCTCTAAAATATTTTGAATCTTCAAATCAAACTTTAAAAGTTCTGATAAAAAACCTTCCAAAACTCCATAATTAGCTTTGTTTCGTAATATTTTTTTTAATGCCCAATCAAAATGTATTAATTTTTTTCCCATTTTATTTTACTTGTTTTTTGAATTAATTTGAACACTTAATTTTATTGTGTTTGCATTCCCCATTCCCTCGCCCCTCGCCCCATTTCTCATTCCCCATTCTCTCGCCCCATTTTACTAAAACTTAGAAACAACAAAATACATATCTACTTCGCCTTTATTTTTTGCCTGTACTTTTCCACGATACGAACAGAAAAAATAATCTCTAACAAGTGAGTAAGTGTATTCTGAAATATTTACTCTGCCTACTTCTCCACTAGATTCCATTCGTGCAGCAAGGTTTACGGTATCTCCCCAGATGTCATATGCAAAGCGTTTTTTTCCAACTACACCTGCTACAACTGCACCTGTATGGATTCCCAAACGCATTTCAAAATAGGGTTTTCCCTGCAAAATCTTCTTTTGTTTCAATTGCTCAATCACTTCTTGCATTTCCATAGCTGCACTTACAGCATCAACAGGATTTGTATAATTTGAAGTCGGGACGCCACCAGCACACATATAGGCATCGCCAATGGTTTTGATTCGCTCCAAATTCCAACGCTCACAAATCGTATCAAATTCAGAAAAACATTCGGCAAGTTCATCAATAAGCTCTTCTGGAGAAAGCAATTCGGCAGCCTGTGTAAATCCTTTGAAATCAGTAAAAATAACACTTACTTGGTCATACGAACGGGGACGAACCTCTATATTGTGTTTGAGTTCTTCGGCAATTTCTCGTGGCAGAATATTGAGTAATAAGGTTTCTGAACGCTCTTTTTCCTTTTCTATCATTTCTTTTTGCTGCTCGATTTCTTCATTTTTGGCAGCGAGTTCGTAATTAGCAGATGCTAGTTCCTTGTTGGCTTTCTTTTTTGCTCTTACTGTGCTGCTCTGAACAATTATAAAAACAATCAAAATGATGGCTAAAGCGGCAGCTCCTGCAACGATATAGGTAAAGAGTTTTTTGTCTGCCTCTCGTCCTGCTACCGTAGTGGCGTGCAAGCGTTCCAAACTATCTGATTTTATATTACCTCGTTCTAATAATTCCTCTATCGTCAAGGTTTTTACTTTTTGTCTTTCTGAAATATTCTCTGCTACCTTTTTCTTTTTTTCTAATTCTATTTTAGTTACTGTTGCAGAGTCTATCAAAACGGCATCCTTTTGTTCTTCCAAAGCAATTACATCTTGAGCTTGGTCTTTTATTTCTTCTTTAACACTTTCATACAAGTTAGCATTACTAATATCTCCTTTTTTTCTATATATTTTGGATAAATCCGTCGTAATTTGAAGAACAAGCTGACTAGAATTTGCAGTATTGGCTTCTCGTAATGTAGTTTTGAAAACCTCAATGGCTGCATCGTATTTTCCTGTTTCTGCGTACATTACACCTTCCAAATAGTGATAAAGAGCCGCCTTTTTCTTATCCCCTAACCAATCATATGCTTTACTTGCTTTTTTATAATTAAAAACGGCTGCATCATAATCTCTCTTTTGTTTGTAAATTTCTGCCAAAGAAGCATATATTTTTCCTAAGTTTTCGTAGTCTTTTACGTTTGCAGAATACTTAACGGCTTGGTCAAAATAATTTATTGCCTCACTGGTGTTGCCTTGTCTGTAATATCCTTGTCCTATTTGATAAGCTAATTTTCCTGCTTGATTTGGACGACCTTTGTTGATAGCTGCTCTATATTGTGTTTCTAAACCTTGAGCAAAACTAGTTTGATAAGAAAATAAAAAAACAAAAGTAGATAGAACAATAATAAATTGCTTACTAATAAAAAATTTTTGTAAAATAATTGCTTTCATAAATGTGTTTTTCTATTCTTATAGAACTAAACAAAAAGGGAACAGAAGATGTATCAGAATTATCTTATCCAATCAATAAAAAAATAGGAAAAAAGGAGTAGAAAATTAAAGACTTAAATTAGAACGATTCTAGTAGAAATACAAATTTTTTGATAAAAAGTTAAATTAAAAGACAAAAAAATCTCTTCTTTACAGTTTAGAATAAAGAAGAGATTAAAGATTATTTTAGCACAAGCTAAATTAGACTACCCTTATTAGACCAGCATTTTCATAGGATTTTCCATATATTCCTTCAAAGTTTGTAAGAATGCTGCACCAACTGCACCATCAACCACTCTATGATCACACGATAAAGTCATCTTCATTATATTTCCTACTTTTATTTTGCCTTCTCTTACCACAGGTTGTTCTACAATTGCACCGACAGCCAAAATACATGCATTTGGAGCATTAATAATAGCTGTAAACTCCTCAATTCCGAACATTCCTAAATTAGAAATAGTAAATGTACTTCCTTCCCAATCAGCAGGCTGGAGTTTTTTATCTTTTGCCTTTCCTGCAAAATCTTTTACTTCTTTATTGATTTGAGAAAGTGTTTTCATTTCTGCAAAACGAACCACAGGAACCAAAAGACCTTCATCTACTGCCACAGCCACGCCCATATGAACATTATCGTGATAACGAATAACATCGCCTTGCCAAGAAGCATTAATGGCTGGGTGTTTTTGGAGTGCCAATGCTGCTGCTTTTATTACCAAATCATTATAAGAAACCTTTGTATCTGCTACTTCATTGAGTTTTGCTCGTGTCTTGATAGCCTTTTTCATATCAACAGCGATTGTCAAATAGAAATGAGGTGCTGTAAATTTGCTGGCTGCAAGACTTTTTGCAATTGCTTTACGCATCTGTGAAACTTTCTCATCTTGTGTTCCTCCTTGTGCAAAGGCTGGAGTCGTTTTTTGAGTAGATTGAGATTGCTGTTTTGTTTCTTTTTCGGTTTCTGATACTTTTTCGTTTGATTTTCCTTCTGCTTTTTGAGGAGTAAAACTTTCTATATCTTTTTTGATAATTCTACCATTTTCGCCACTTCCTTCTATTTCATTGATATCATACCCATTTTCTTCCGCCATTTTTTTGGCTAAAGGAGAAATGAAAACACGTCCATCTGAATTTGAGTTAGAAGTTTTGGGTTCTTTATCTCTATCGTAAGGCATAGAAGCCTCTTTCATTACTTCTTTTTTAGTTTCTTTTGTTTCTTCATCTTTCTCTGATTCATCAGAACTGCTTATAGAATCAGAATTTTCTGCATCCAAAAGAGCTTTGTAATCGGCTCCTTTTTCTCCAATAACAGCAATAGGTGCATCTATAGGAACACTATCGCCTTCTTCTGCTGCTAAAAAAAGAACTTCACCGTCGTCATAAATATCAAAATCCATTGTCGCTTTGTCTGTTTCTACTTCTGCTATAATATCACCTGATTTGAGCTTATCACCTACTTTTACGAGCCAAGAAGCCAAAACTCCTTCTTCCATCGTATCTGTCATTTTACGCATACGAAGAACAACAGCGTTTATTGAAGAAGTATCTGTTTTTTTAGTAGTTGATTTTTCCTTTTCTACTTCTTTGTTTCCTTCCTTTTTAGATTCTGTTTCTTCAACTTTTGGTTCGTCTTTCTTGCCTTCTTTTTTAGATTGAGAAGATTCTGCTCCTCCATTTTGTCCAAATTGTGCCTTTAATTCCGTAATATCTTCTCCTTTTTTACCTAAAATCAAGACTGGGTCATTGACAGGAACACCTTCGCCTTCAGTTACACCAATATATAAAACTTCACCATCGACAAAGCTCTCCCATTCCATGGTTGCTTTATCTGTTTCTATTTCTGCTAAAAGGTCGCCAGATTTTATTGTATCGCCTTCTTTTACGAGTATGCTTGCTACAACGCCTTCTTCCATAGTGTCGGTAAGGCGTGGCATAATAAGGATTTCAGCCATAAGAACGTATTATTTTATGTGATTTATTGCGTGTTTTTTGCTTATTTATTTTAATTTTCTGGATTAGTTTCCAAAACCTTGATTTGTATTTTGTTTTGAAATGCAATCCAAACGAAATTTAATTCTTATACTTCAAAGATAAGAATTTAATCTGTCAAGACAATTTTAGAGTTCGTTTATTAGTAATTTTTTGAAAAAATACTTCACTCAAATTAATTCTATACTCAAACTTAAATCATATCAAAAAAAATCATACTCTTTTTTAAAAAAAATAAATCACTAACCTATTGAAAGTCAATTGATTTTATTTATAAATAATAAAGTTACAGAACTTTTTCTAAAAAAAATCAGTTGAGGTATTGTATAATCAAAAAAAGGGTAGTACATTTGTATCGTCTTAAGGGACACACCACAATAATTTTACATCTATTTACATATATTTGTAAGATTCCATTTAGAGAAATGGCAGAGCGGTCGAATGCGGTGGTCTTGAAAACCATTGTACCGTGAGGTACCGGGGGTTCGAATCCCTCTTTCTCTGCAACGTGTTAAAACCGTTTTTACATTAATTTGTAAAGACGGTTTTTTTATGTTTATATTTTCATTGCAATTCTGTTCCGTAGGAACTTTATGTTGGTAGAAAAATAAAAAAAATGTTATTTGTTCCTTTAGGAACTACATATTTGCAGTATTTTATATAAAACAAAATACTACCAATATAGAATTCCTACGGAATAAACGAGGCATAATTTTCTAAATTTCACTACTCAATATGTAACTCCTAAAGGAGTAGAAATCAAATTTTAAAAAACTAAACTTTCACTATTGAATTAGCATCAACCAAATAAAGAGCTTGCTCTAAATCTTCAATCAAATCATCTACATCTTCACAGCCTACACTCAAACGAATCAAAGAATCTGTAATTCCAATTTCATGTCTTTTTTCAATAGGAATACTAGCATGTGTCATCACAGCAGGATAACAAGCCAAAGATTCAACGCCTCCCAACGATTCTGCCAAAACAAAAATCTTCGTATTTTCTAAAAATTTAGACGCATTAGTTTGTGTGTCTTGTTTCAAATCAAACGAAATCATTCCTCCAAACTGACGCATTTGTTTTCTTGCAATTTCATGTCCTTTGTGAGTTTTTAGACCTGCAAAATAAACATTTTCTACTTTTTCATGAGTTACCAAAAAATCAGCAATCTTTGAAGCATTTTTACAACTTGCATCTACTCGCAAATGAAGTGTTTTGATTCCACGAAGCACCAAAAAACAATCAAAAGGAGAAGGAACAGCACCACAAGATTTTTGAATAAAATAAATTTTTTCTGCAAGTTTGTCATCATTGAGCATTAAAGCACCCATTACGACATCTGAATGTCCACCCAAATATTTTGTAGCCGAGTGCATCACAATATCTGCACCCATAGTTATCGGATTTTGTAAATAAGGTGTTGCAAATGTATTATCGACTACTGAAATAAGATTGTTTTGCTTTGCAATTTGAATCATTTTTCTAAGGTTAACAATTTGCAAAAGTGGATTAGAAGGCGTTTCTATCCATATCATTTTACTATTCGAATTGATTGTATTTTTTACAATTTCTTCATCTTGCATATCAACAAAATGAAATTTAATTCCCATTTCCTCGTACAACTTTACAAACAAACGGTACGAGCCACCATAAATATCTTGTCCACAAATTACTTCATCGTTTGGTTTCAAAAGTTTTATAATTGTATCTATTGCAGCCATTCCAGACGAAAAAGCAAAACCATGTTTGGCGTCTTCTAAGGCTGCAAAAGATTTTTCCAAGGTCTGACGAGTAGGGTTCAACGAACGAGCATACTCAAAACCCTTATGCTGACCAACGGCAGCTTGTGCAAAAGTAGAAGTTTGAAAAATAGGAGTCATGATAGCTCCTGTACTTGGGTCAGGTTCCACGCCTGCGTGAATGGCTTTAGTGGCAAATTTCATAGTAAAATGAGTATTTTTTGTGAATTGATTAAAAATTTTGGCGAAAAATAAATAGCTTTCTAGTATATTTGTTTAATAGGCTATTTTACGAATAGTTTTATAAAAATACATATTCCTTAACAGATTTTACAAAAATCAAGTAATTCAAGCTATGTATAACAGACTTCCTAGTTTGTTTAGAAGTAAAAAAATAACCTTAGAATTTATATAAAATGAATAACAAAAATATAGACCTTCGCAGTGATACTTTTACGCTTCCTTCTCAAGAAATGAAAGAAGCCATGATGAACGCAAAAGTAGGCGACGATGTTTGGGAAGAAGACCCAACAGTAAAAGAATTAGAAGCTAAAGCAGCTAATTTATTTGGAAAAGAGGCTGCTCTTTTTTGTCCTTCGGGAACAATGACAAATCAGATTGCACTCAAAATTTTGACACAACCTCAAGATGATATTATTTGTGATATTCGTTCGCATATCTATCAGTATGAGGGAGGAGGAATTGCCTATAACTCGCTTTGTTCGGTGCGACTTTTACACGGAGAAAAAGGAATATTAACTCCTCAATTAATTGAAGAGGTAATTATGCCCGATGATATTCATTTTCCTCGTTCAAGAGTGGTGGCTTTGGAAAACACAGTCAATAAAGCAGGTGGAAGCTCATACAAATTGGAAGAAATAAAAGCAATTTCAGAATTATGTAAAAAGAATGATTTGAAATTACATTTAGATGGAGCGAGGATTTTTAATGCTTTAGTTTATCGCAATCAATCCCCAAAAGAAGTAGGACAGTATTTTGATACTATTTCGGTTTGTCTTTCGAAGGGTTTGGGTGCTCCTGTGGGTTCGGTTTTATTATCTACTAAAGAATTAATTCATCAAGCAAAACGAGTACGAAAAGTTTTGGGAGGAGGAATGCGACAGTCTGGTTTTTTGGCAGCAGCAGGAATTTATGCTTTGGATAATAACATTGAAAAACTAAAAGAAGACAATCAAAACGCTGGAAAGATTGCTGAATCTTTAAAGCAAAATAAGCTAGTAGAAGAAGTTATTTTTGAAGGAACAAATATCGTTTTATTTAGAATTGAGAAAAATTATTCTTCCGAAAAATTTAAAAATGAACTGGCTAAAAAAGGTATTTTAGTTTCTAATTTTGGAAAAGAATGGCTCAGAATTGTTACGCATTTGGATATTTCTAAAGAAATGATTGAAAGGGTTTGTGATGAAGTTTTGGAGGTTGAGAGTGAGAAAATATCTGTGTAATTTCAATGATTGTACTGATGTTTTAAAGTGTCAGTATAATTAGCATACGTTTTATTTACTTCTGACTAGACAACCATTTATACAAAAGTAGTATCTCTACATTCAATAAAGCTCTAAAAATTGAATTCACAACTAAACTTTTGAAAATGTTAGAAAACCCAACCGTAAATATCAAAATCAAACTCTCTACTTTATGGATTGCTACCACTTTTTGTTATCTCTATGGAGATTATTTTGAGTTATACACGCCTGAAAAAATAGACGGTATGATAGCTGGAGATAATGTACTTGGTAGTCCGATAGCTCTACTTATCGCTTCTTTGGTAATGGCTATTCCTCCTCTGATGATTGTGCTTTCTCTTACCTTAAAACCGATTATAAGTAAATGGCTAAATATTGTAGTTGGATTGCTTTTTACGTTGATGATGGTAGTGATTGCTAGTTTAAGTTTTACTCCTTGGTATAGTTTCTATGTTTTTTTGGGTGTTTTGGAAGCTATTTTGACTGCAATAATTGTTTGGACGGCTTTTAATTGGAAGAAAGTTTCAGAATCAACTACACAATTATAATAACCATGATACCAAGAAACAAATTAGCCAGACTAGCAGGAACACTCTATTTACTATTAGTTTTGAGTGGAATAATTTATCTCGTTTATATTCCTTCAAAATTAATCGTTTGGCAAAACCCATCAAAAACACTTGAAAACATAACAAATTCAGAATTATTATTTCGTTTAGGAACTGCAACAAGCATTATTTCTTCTCTAATTTATATGTTTTTGGCTTTAGCTTTATACAAACTTCTACACGAAGTAAATGAAGTATATGCCAAATTTATGGTAATTTTTGTGTTGATTAGCATTCCTATTTCTTTTATAAATGCGCTAAATAATTTTGCTGTTCTGAATCTAATAACAAAGGCAAACTATTTACAAGAATTTGGAGAAATAGGTTTGCAAAATCAAGTCATGTTTCATCTTGAAAAGTATAATAGTGGAATTGAACTCTTACAAGTATTTTGGGGACTTTGGCTATTTCCTTTTGGATATTTAGTTTATAAATCTGGTTTTTTACCAAAACTATTCGGAATACTTTTGATGGCTGGTTGTTTTGGTTATCTAATTACTTTTTTTGGTGGTTTTTTATATTCAGATTTTAATAAAACGATTTTCTCTACTCTTGTAGGAATTCCTGCACCACTTGGAGAAATCGGAATTTGCCTATGGCTTTTAATAATGGGAACGAATAAAATAAAGTTTGGAAATGGGAAAAAGTAAATTTATCGAACTAAAAACCGAACGATTATTAATTTGGATTTGAAAAGTTGAATCTAAATATAATAGAAGCATATACACATACTGACAATCAAAGTTCTAGGAAATTATTAGAAGACAATAATTTTGAATTAGTTGTAGGGAAGAAAGATGAACACAATCAGACAATTATTCAAGTACAATTCCATAACAACCAATATCAAGTTATAGATAATTTACAAAAAACTTCTTACCTTCGCACCCACAAAAATTAACGATAAAACGTCATTATTAGACAAAATTTCTGAGCTACTTGGTATGCAAAATCTAACTCTTTCTTCTTCAAAAAAAATTTACATTGCTTCTGATTTTCATCTAGGCTATTCTAAAGATAGTGAAGGTATAGATTCATTAGAAAGAGAAAAAAAAATACTTCGCTGGTTGGAAATGGCTCGCAAAGATGCAGAGCTTATCATTTTATTAGGCGATATTTTTGATTTTTGGTATGAATATAAAAAAGCTATTCCGAAAGGTTTTGTGCGTTTGCAGGGAAAGATAGCAGAAATTACAGATAGTGGAATTGATGTTGTTTTCTTTACAGGAAATCACGATTTGTGGATGTTTGGCTATTTTGAGAAAGAATTAGGTGTAAAAGTATATCACGAGCCACAATATGTAAACTGGAATACTAAAAAAATAATTTTAGGACACGGCGACGGTTTGGGAAATGGGGATTATTCCTATAAATTTATGAAGAAGGTTTTGTTTAAAAATCCTTTTTGTCGTTTCTTTTTTGAATGGTTGCACCCAAATATTGGAATTGGTCTTGGCTCATTTTTGGTCAAATAGCCGTAAACCTTCCAAAAAACAAACAAATAAAAAACCTAAAGAAGTAGAATCCTATAAAGGAAAAGAAAAAGAATGGATTTGGAATTATTGTAATGAAATCCATCAACAAAACCCTCAAGATTACTATGTTTTTGGACATCGTCATTTGCCTTTGATGATTGAGATGAAAGAAAGTTATAAAGAAAATTCAGACAAAAAAATAATAGCTCCTAGCGAAAGTTCACAAACTGAACCTCACACTAAAAGCTATTATTTTAATACAGGCGAATGGATGAACCATTACACCTATCTAGTTTTCGAAGTTGAAAATACCAGCCAAATTGCGGCTTTTAAGCGTTGCTGCTTTGAAGCAGATACAAAATGGATACTAGATTAAATCAGTTTTGAACTGATTTTTATCTTGGATAAAACTTAGTTTATCTTTTATCAGTCAGAAAAAGAATTTTATTACAAAAATCACCTAATCATTGATTGGGTAATTTTTTCGTAACTCTTAATTCGTAATTCATAATTGATTATTATCCTTTGTTACGCTTGCCCTGCTCGGTACATTTACTGCATTATGCTGTATATTTTCAGCAAAAAAAGTGGTTGCCTTATCCAAATTTATCCACTTACTAGAAGACAAATATTTCGTGTCTTTATAGTAAATGAATAAACAAGAACCATTTTTGACATAATCTATAATTTCTTGTGCCTTTTGTCTTTCAACAGCAGGACAGCCAAAACTTCTTCCTAATCTACCATTACGGTTCATAGTTTTTGGATTCACATAATCTGCACCGTGCATGACTACGGAACGATTTCTCGCTTGGCAGTTATACCCTTTATCCATTCCATTGATAAGCATCGAAATGCCATTTCCACCAATGTAAGGAGCGTCAGTTACATAAAAACCCATACTACTTTGATTAGAATGCAGTTTATTAGAAAATGAAGTAACCATATCGTGTCCAGAATTTTTGCCATGAGCTACTAATTCTCTACGGACAAGTTTTTGATTTTTCATATCAATAATCCACATACGCTCAAAGCGAGAAGATTTTGTAAAATCTAAGATTGTCAATATTTCTTTTTTGAGATTACCTTTAGCCTTAAGGTTAAGATAACCTATATAAGCTGTTTTGAAAGGGACATACTCTAATTCTGCCTTTTTCAATTTCAACTTCTGATACATATCTTTAATATGGTTTTCAAAAGCGATGGAAGTATTCTCAATAGTTTTTGGTTCTTTTGACGGAAAAGCATCAATTTTTGATGCACTTTCTAGCGAACTGTTCGTATTCATAATTGAATTTGAAGCAGTTGCAAAAAATTTAGAAAATCCGAAAAAGAGAAGTACGAGTAGGGCAATACTGCCGCTCAATACGATTCTTTGCATTCAGGATTTCTGTTTAAATGAATGATTATTTTATTTAGTTGTTACGTCTTTATTTTGTTTGAAATTGCTCAAAAGAGAAATAACAAGATAAGATTTAATAACTAAAGTTTTACATTACGTAAGGATATTTTTTCAGTTGAATATATAGGCATCAAACTTTCTCAAATTTGATAAAACTAATCTATACATTCGCATTTTCTTTTATTATAATTATACAATATAGTTGTATGTATAATCAAAACTTTATAGAAAAATAGAAAGTCTTAGATATAAAAGCGTGTTGATAGAAATGCTACTTATCATTATTTCATAATTGTCTCATAATTGTCTTAGGACGAATTGAAATAAAATCATAAGCGTCAAAATCCCTTTTTACAATTCTAATTTCTGTTTTATACTATAAGTTAATTCTATGATTTTGTTAGAATAAGAAACTTTAACTTCAAAACTCTAAAACCGACACAGAACTAAATAAAATATAAGAAATAAAATTGCAATTAGCTTTTATGAATTTGAAAAAATATCAAAAAAACTGTTTCTTCCAAAACGTTTTATTTTCTCAAACTGAAATAAAAAAAGTTGCAAACGGTGTAAACTTTTATTAAAAATAATAAAATTAATTCTATTTCAAATAAACTTATTTTGCTTGTAACCTTCCATGAACTTTCGTTCATAGATTTTTTTTGATTCACAATTTGTGAAAATAAACTATAATGTTACTCTCTTTTGAGCGACGTTACATATATATAACAGTATTTTACCAAGAATTGTTTTAACTAATTTGAGTTTTATTAAATAAGCATAATTTACGATAATAGCTTTTAAAACTCTTAATCGCATTAAATGCTCTATTTATGCAGTTGAATTATGCAGTTTGAAGACTTTGCATTTTTTTCATTTCTGTATCAAATTTATTACTCAATTCTCTCGTAGCATTTAGTAACGGAAGTCTTACATCAGGTTTCATGATTCCCATTAGTGCCAAAATTTCTTTTATTCCAGCAGGATTACCCTCTACATATAAATGTTCGAATAATGGAAAAAGCTGGTGCAAATATTCATTTGCCGTTTTGTAATCCCCTTTTAGAGCTGCACGAGTAAGATTTCCAAACTCTTTCGGATAGGCATTCGGAATTACACCAATTACACCATCTGCACCCAATGAAATTAAAGGAAGTGTAAGAGCATCATCTCCAGAAAATACCATAAAATCACTTGGTTTATTCCTCAAAATATCTGTACACTGAGTCATATCCCCAGAAGCCTCTTTTATACCAATAATATTTTTATGTTGAGCCAAACGAAGAGTAGTTTTGGCAGAAATATTTGAAGCCGTTCTACTTGGCACATTATACAAAATGATTGGTTTGGGACTTGCATCAGCCATTGCCATATAATGTTGATAGATTCCCTCTTGTGTAGGTTTGTTGTAAGACGGAGAAGCTGAAAGAATTGCTGAAACGCCTTCTAAATTAGATTTTCCAATTAATTCTATAAGTTGTCTTGTATCATTCCACGCTAATCCATAAACTAAAGGTAGTTTCTTTGGATTATTTTCAGCTATAAAATCAAAAATTTCTCGTTTTTCTTGACGGGTTGTAGTGGCAGCTTCGCCAGTTGTGCCATGAACTACCCAAAATTCTACATGGTCTTGTGTATGTTGAAGTAAGTTTTTGAGTGCCTCAAAATCTACATTTTTATCTTCATCAAAAGGAGTAACTAAGGCAATTCCTGTTCCTCTAAATAAATTATTCATAGCTTTTTTTATGGTAATGTGAGCAAAAAGATGTGTATCAATTTTGACTCTATTCTCTAATACAGATTTTTTTCTATTATTTCTGTAAAGTTAAATATAATAATGATTTTAAAAACAGATTCTGCCGTAGAAAAATGAAAATTATACTAATTTTATCTTTATTTTCACTATTTTTATTTAAAATATTTCATTTTTACGAGCAAAAATTACAACCATAACTCTGTTTTACACAACAAACCCTTACTGATAGTATCAGTAAGGGTTTGTTTTTTATCTTTTGATAGAACTGAATTAATAATTTTTTCTTTTCATAAATGATAAAGCTAATAAAGCTATTACGGGTAATATGTAGATTGATTTATCCGAATGGTATAAAAAAAACCTAAAAACCAAGCTATAAATAGAATGATTATCATTGTATAGAAAATGAATTCTAAACTTTTCATTTATTTGATATAAAAAATTATAATATAATTAAAGTATAATTTTGGTTGCAAATTATAGAATTTTTCCACCACGAATAACACGAAGTAGAACAGCAATAACAGCAACAACTAAAAGGATGTGTATGATTCCACCTGTATAAGCACCAGTGAAAAAACTAACAGCCCATACAATAACAAGAATGACAGCTACAAGATATAATAAATTGCCCATAATAATAAAGATTAAAAAGTTGAGGTTAAAAAATGGAAGATTTGATTGTCTTCCCTGAAAATTGAATAGTTTTTTGAATATAAATTAGAAAGAAAATATACTTATCAGACCACCGTAGCTTCTGCATCGTTCATTTTCTTTCTGATTTAAAATGATTTTGATTTACTTGATTAAGAAACTACTTAAAGAGATTTAATCATCTTTACTACTTCGTCTCTTGTTTTACCAAGTTTTGTTTGGAGTTTACCTAACATTTGGTCTTCTTGACCTTCTGCATACGTTAGGTCATCATCTGTAAGTGAAGCATATGATTTTTTCATACGTCCTTTTACTTCGTTCCAAGTTCCTTTAAATTCTAGCTTATCCATAGTACTAAAAATTTAGGTTAAAAAATGTAGTTATTTGAGTTTTTGATTTGATTAGCCTTCTACTTTTCCACTTGTAGTCTTGAAAAGACCCATTCCAGATACAAAGAATATAAGACCTAATATGGCGAATATCCAAGGGTTTTGATTAGAAAGGTTTTGTCCAAAAATACCGAAGACACCTATAACTAATCCGATTATACCCATAAGGATGAGAAAAATACTGATTATTGCTTTGAAGTTCATAATTAAAAAAATTGTGTCTATAGTAAAGACTAGATAAAAAAATAGTAATTAGAAAACACTTTTGTTTTGACTAACTAATGATAAAAAATACTTTATTGAGTTTCTTTGAGTTTCTTAGGATTGTTTTAGAGAACTTTTTATTTAGTGGAATATAGTTGAAAAAGAAAGTAAAAAAAATGCTTATTTCCTTTTCTAAAAAATGGCTTCAATTGAATTTATGAATTAAAGCAAAACTATTTAAAATGTTCGTCTGCTTATATATACTCTAATAGCTTGATAAAGGTTACACTAAATTTGAAAATAGTTGAGAAATAATGTATTATTTTGCAATGTTCTTTGTTGATTGTAGATTATAAAGTAATCAGACACAAAAAAGCCATAAAAATTAAATAAGATAATTTTTATGGCTTTTTGGAAAATAAAATTGAGGAAAATACATCCTCAATAAAATTTATCAGGTATCTACACGAGCATAACGAGCATTTTTCTCAATAAAATCTCTACGTGGTGCAACTTCATCTCCCATAAGCATAGAGAAAAGTTGATCCGCACCAGCAGCAGATTCTACATCTACACGCTTCATACTTCTACTTTCTGGATTCATGGTTGTTTCCCAAAGTTGTTCTGGGTTCATTTCTCCTAGACCTTTGTAACGCTGTATGCCTATTCCATTCATATTTCCAGTTCCACCGCTAAGTTCTCTCATTGCTTGTTCACGTTGAGGTTCGTCCCAGCAATAAATCTGTTGCTTCCCTTTCTTGACAAGATACAAAGGAGGTTGAGCAATATAAACGTATCCTTTTTCAACCAAATCTTTCATATAACGGAAGAAAAGTGTCAGAATTAGGGTTCTGATATGACTTCCATCTACGTCTGCATCGGTCATAATTACTATTTTATGATAGCGAAGTTTGTCAAGATTTAGGTATTTTTCACCTTGTTCGTTTTCTCCAAAACGAATTCCTAGAGCTGTAATAATGTTTTTTATCTCTTCGTTATCATAGATACGATGTTCTTGTGCTTTTTCTACATTCAAGATTTTACCACGTAAAGGCAAAATGGCTTGTGATTGTCTGTCTCTTCCTTGTTTGGCTGAACCACCAGCCGAATCCCCTTCCACAAGGTAAATTTCACACTTTTCAGGGTCTTTTTCCGAACAATCGGCTAATTTACCAGGAAGTCCTGTTCCACTAAGAGCCGTTTTGCGTTGCACCATTTCTCTAGCTCTTCTGGCAGCCAAACGAGCTTGTGCTGCAATAGCTACTTTTTGAATAATGGTCTTTGCTTCTTTCGGATTTTCTTCTAAATAATTATAGAGTGCATCGGCTACACAGGTTTCTACTGCACCCGAAACTTCAGAGTTTCCTAGTTTTGTTTTGGTTTGCCCCTCAAATTGAGGTTCCATTACCTTCACAGAAATTACAGCAGTCATTCCTTCTCTAAAATCAGAACCAGAGAGTTCTACTTTTTTGTCTGTCAAGCCATTTTTGTCAGCATAACTTTTCAATGTTCTTGTCAAAGCACGATAAAAACCTGTAATGTGCGTTCCTCCTTCTATTGTAGAAATATTATTTACATACGAAAATACATTTTCAGAGTAAGATGTATTATAAAGAATAGCTACTTCAACAGGAACATCATTTTTTTCACCCTCTACATAAATAGCATTAGGAATAATAGATGTACGGCTTTGGTCTAAATATTCTACAAATTCACGTAATCCACCTTCTGAATGGAAAGTTTCGATAACAAAATTTCCTTTTTCATCTTTTTCTGAAGTTCCTTCTCTATGGTCTGAGAGGGTAATTGTAATACCTGCATTGAGGTAAGAAAGCTCACGCAAACGATTAGCCACCGTTTCATATTTGAAAATAGAGTGAGTAAAAATGCTTGCATCAGGATGAAAAGTAACTTTTGTTCCTGAAACATCTGTTTTTCCTATTTCACGAACCGAGTATTTGGGTGCACCACAAGAATACTCTTGTTCATAGATTTTCCCATTTCTATGTACTTCTACTCTCAAATCATCAGATAGAGCATTTACACAAGAAACACCAACACCATGAAGACCACCAGAAACTTTATAAGTATCTTTATCAAATTTACCACCTGCATGCAAAACCGTCATCACAACTTCTAAGGCAGAACGATTTTCTTTTGTATGAATATCAGTTGGGATACCACGACCATTATCTGTAACTGTAATTGTATTTCCTTCATTTATAGTTACTGAAATGGTATCACAATGACCCGCTAGAGCTTCATCAATAGAGTTATCGACTACTTCCCAAATCAAGTGATGCAAACCTTTTACGCCTACATCTCCAATATACATGGCTGGGCGTTTTCTGACAGCTTCTAACCCTTCAAGTACTTGAATGTTATCTGCACCATAATTACCTCTATCGTTTTGAGTAGCAGAATCTATATTTTTCATATCAGTTTCTACTATTGAGTTTTCCTCTTTATTGTTTTCTACCATTTTTTGTATTACTAATTATTTACTACGTTATATTTTTGATGTATGCCCAAGGAACAATTACGAATTAAAAATTACGACCTGCTAAAGCAGCGAAACTAATTACGATTTTAAAATACTGATTGTCAATCAATTATATATTTAAAAATAGCAATTTATTTAATTATTATTCCCAATATATTTTTCTGAATATTTTTCAAATATATTCTTCAATCGTTTTTTAGTCGTATTTCTTTGACTAAAGCATATTAGAAAAGGCATAATTCGTTCCAAAAATGATTATACAAATATACGCAAAAAACACATCTTTTGCAATTAAAATTAGATAGTAATTCGATAGTAATAGGGGGATATACTATGAACAAAAAAATAGCTAAAATTAGCGCAAATAATTCACTAATTAAATTTTCATAATATAAGGAAATGATAAGCTAAGAAGCATAGAAGCAATAACAGAAGTTGTTACCAAAACAATTGTAATAAACCGAAGCTGTATCAGAATAGAATCTTTTTTTATCTGGGAATACCTGTCTAGCTTATCAATATTTTTCAAAATCATGAGGTCTTTTAAGTTTGTTTCTACAATAAAACCAGATTCTTGTCGGTAGCCAATTTCATAATTCACTTTCACAAAATAATAGAATGCGTCTTTGTATGCACCTAAGTAAGCTAAATATTTGTATTTCTGCTCTAGCTGATATTCCTGACTGCTAACAATTTCTTCTATAAGTTCTTCAAAATTCATTTTCCAATTACTTAACGCAACACTATCTAAATTTTTCGTAAAATTTTTTTCATACTTACGGAGTTTTAAAATAGCAATTATGTTTATGTTCGGTTGTCTTTCTAATTGCCTTGCACGTTCTCTCATTACTCCTTCCAATCCATAATCTCCATATCCTCTTAGTCTTATCTTACGTGCCAATTCTTTCATCGTGCCTGTGCTAGACTTAACATCATTATACAAAGAATCTAGGTTTTTATTCATTTTCCATTTTCTAGCTTGAGAAGATTTTTTGATAGAATCAATAGAATTCATTATTTCGACTTGATTTACTACATACTCTTTCAGATAACGACTATCTCCTGTCTTATAAAAATTTTCATTCAAAGATTCATTCAATAAAAAATCACTTCTCAATTTAGATAAATTTTGAATATTTATGTGCAACTCATGAACATTATCTGCCAAAAGGTTTATTGATTCTACTCGCCTAAAAAGCCAAAAACTAAGTGTCGCTACCGCAAAAGAGAGTAAGGTATAAATCAAAAAAGCAATAAAAATGCGCTGACGAGGATATTTTAGTTGTATCATGTAATCACAAGTAAATACTAATTTTGATTTTTGTATAAATCACTACCAAATTGTTGTACAAAAATTACAGAAAATTAATAAATAGTTATTTGAGAGTGAATTTTGAGAAATATGTACCTAACACTTATCGAAGTGATATAACTAAGACTATCCTACTATTTATAACAAACAATAAAACTAACTTTGTAGCATCAAATGTGTCTATTAGGATTGCTCCATTACAAAATACAACAAATTAAAACTACTATTTACTTCTAAAATGAAAACACTCAACATAAATACCACTTTCTTTCTACATTTCTTCCTCTTCTTTAAAAAAGCTGTGTTCACTTTCAAGCCAAAAAAAGACGCTAAAAAAGATGTTTTACAAAAAGATGTTCCTACAAATGAGTTGCTTATCTTGGAAGAGGTAAATCATATCTATTACCTCCCTATACATTTGATGTAAAAAACGGATTTTGTCATAAGTTCTCCATTCTACCTTCTAAAAACCCAGTTAATAGCATTTTCTTTACTGACATAAAATCTACATTCATAAGGAAGCATTTGCTGAAAATAACTGACTACATAATCAATTCCTACTTTGTGCATAGTAGAATCAGTACGCAAAATAGCTAATTTGGCAGACTTCATTTCTCGTTGCTGCATACGAGGAATCCAATCTAACATGAGCCAAGCACGAGCAAACATACTTACATGACCAAGTTGCATTGCATCAACCAAAAAATTTGTAGTATCGTAGAGATAACTAAGCTCAAGTAATTTGTTTGTTGTCTCTTTGTACTGTTCATCGGTGATGTTACCTTTCCATTCTAAAACCAAAATTCCTTTTTTTATAGCTTCTTTATTGGTTTCATCTTTAGGTATATAAGTAATTTTACTGAAAGAAACTTCAAAAAGAATAGTTTCTGTTTTTGGAATCTCTATGATTTGTTTTTCTAAATTTTCTTTATATGTATTATGAACATTATCA
Source organism: uncultured Cytophagales bacterium (assembly GCA_963761725.1). GTDB lineage: Bacteria > Bacteroidota > Bacteroidia > Cytophagales > Bernardetiaceae > Bernardetia. Next base: position 194,655 of record CAVXHP010000011.1, read on the forward strand.
AAAATTTGTTTTTTTGAAGTATAATCTTCCTTGTGTATAGACTTAAAAGAGTGAGTCATTACTAGTATTATTTTTAGTATTATTTTTATTATGAGAGGAAATTTGAGTACAAAAGTAAAATCAAAAACAAAACTTCCTAGAAAAGTAGGAGAAAAATTAGCATTAAATAACAGAAATACAATTTTGAGGGGAATCAAAAAATGTATCTAAATTACTCTAAAAACGGATATTCATTGCTTCACAAACTTGTTTTGATAACTATTTTTACTTTTATAAAAAAAATATCAAAAAATTGATAAAATATTTTGATATTTGTTATGTTAAATCATAATGTGTAGTTAAACTAATCTAATAAAAAATTTGTTTAGTTTTGAACTAATTTTTACATTATTTAAAGATAAATTTGAATAATTTTAACTTAATAGGTTGTCTTATCGCTTTTGTATTTTTATTTGGTAGCTTCTTTGAAGTAAAAAAATAGTAAAAACAAAAGAGGAAAGTCCGAGCAGCACAGAGCAACATGCTTCCTAACGGGAAGGCTATACAAAGTCAAAAAAGTTGTAAGTATAGACGGAAAGTGTTACAGAAAATAACCACCTTTTTAATTTACTTTGGTTGATTAATTAGGAAAGGGTGAAAAGGTGCGGTAAGAGCGCACCGACAGAAAAGGCAACTTTTTTGGGCGAATAAACCCCATGTGCTGAAAGACCAAATAAGTCTGCGTTTGTTTTTAAAACAAAGAAGTTGCTCGCTTTAGCAGACGGGTAGGTCGTTAAAGCTGTTTTGTGAAAGGCAGCGTAGATAAATGATAGGACAGGTTTGTGTAAAAACTTACTGGACAGGACTCGGCTTATAGACCTATTTTTACAACTTATTTTAAAATTATCAGAGATTAGTAAAGCCTTTGTTTCAGATTGAAAGATTTGAGATAAAGGCTTTTTTTGCGTAAAACTGTATAACAGACTTCCTAGTCTGTTGGAAAAAGTGCTTTCTCAGAACAGATTATACATCTGAAACAGCTACTCACTAACTTTTATCAAAACACCTTTCAGAATAAAAGGAAGGTGTTTTTTTATACTTTTTAGAATAAAAAAACCAAAACCTGTCAAAAGTCATATTTTACATTGAACCCTGTCGTATTTCTAGGCTCTTAGATAACTTAAATTTGTAGTATAGAAAATCAAAAAAAGGTATTCACAATCTATTTTGAGGCTTTTTCAATTCAAAAATAAAAAAATTATGCAAGTCTTAATTGTCTTAGTGGTATGTAGTTTGGTTGTCGCTTTAGGCTTTTTAGCTGCTTTTTTTTGGTCTGTCAAAGACAATCAATACGAAGATACTTATACGCCAAGTATGCGAATCTTATTTGATGATAATGAAATTGCTAATCAAGATACAGAATCCAAAGAATCTAAGAAATAAAAAAATTAGAATTTACTCAGTCAGGAAATATTTATAATTCTACATCTCAACTCCTATAAATAATTTATGGAAAATCAAATCTCCAATCAAATTACACCAGAAAGTCCTCATCAAAAAAAGAAAAAATGGGAAGGCTTAGAATTAGAGCATTTTTCATATGATAATACTATTGTCAGAAATTTTGCTTATGCGACTACCTTTTGGGGTCTTATCGGAATGATTGTCGGTCTGTTGGCTGCTCTTCAGATGTCTCACCCTATGTTTAATTTTACAGAATATTTTACTTTTGGTCGTGTTCGTGCTGTTCATACCAACGCTGTAATTTTTGCTTTTGTAGGAAATGGTATTTTTACAGGCGTTTATTATTCGCTTCAGCGTGTTTGTAAAGCTCGTATGTTTAGTGATACATTGAGTAAAATACATTTTTGGGCGTGGCAACTTATCATTGTTTTTGCTGCTGTTACTTTATTTTTGGGTTATAATACTTCAAAGGAATATGCAGAATTAGAATGGCCTTTAGATATTGCAATTGCACTGATTTGGGTTGTTTTTGGAGTAAATATGATGGGAACTATCATCAAACGTAGAGAGCAACATTTGTATGTCGCAATTTGGTTTTATATCGCTACTTTCGTTACGGTAGCTGTTTTGCATATCGTAAACTCAATGGCTTTGCCTGTTTCGCTTACAAAGAGTTACTCGCTTTATGCAGGTGTTCAGGATGCACTTGTTCAATGGTGGTATGGTCATAATGCAGTAGCATTTTTCTTAACTACTCCTTATTTGGGCTTGATGTATTATTTTGTTCCAAAGGCTGCTAATCGTCCTGTTTATTCGTACAGACTTTCAATTATTCACTATTGGGCATTGATTTTTATTTATATCTGGGCAGGTCCTCATCACTTACTTTATACAGCTTTACCCGATTGGGCACAATGGCTAGGAACTGCTTTTTCATTGATGCTAATTGCTCCATCTTGGGGTGGAATGCTCAACGGACTTCTTACGCTGCGTGGTGCTTGGGATAAAGTACGAGAAAATCCTGTTTTGAAATTTTTTGTAGTTGCTCTGACAGCTTATGGTATGGCTACTTTTGAAGGACCAATGCTTTCTTTCAAAAATGTAAATGCAGTTAGTCATTATACCGATTGGACAATTGCTCACGTACATGTCGGTGCATTAGGCTGGAATGGATTTTTGACTTTTGGAATGTTGTATTGGCTTATGCCTCGCCTTTTTAGCACAAAATTATACTCTAACAAACTGGCAAATGCTCACTTTTGGATAGGTACTTTAGGGATTTTATTTTATGCAATTCCGATTTATTGGGCAGGTTGGACACAGAGTTTGATGTGGAGAGAATTTACTCCTGCTGGTTTCTTGAAGTATGAATTTTTGGAAACAGTTACACAGATTTTGCCAATGTATTATATGCGTTCTTTTGGTGGATTCTTGTACATAATTGGTGTTTTGATAATGATTTATAATCTTTTCAAGACAATAAAAAGTGGTGTATTTATTCCTGAAGAAAAAGCATCTGCACCAGCAATCAGAGTTCAAGCAAAAGAAAAAGGGGGACACTGGCACTCTTGGATAGAAAAACGTCCGTTGCAAATGTTATTTTGGAGTACAATAGCTATTCTTATTGGTGGAGTAATTGAGTTTGTACCTACATTCTTGATTCGCTCAAATGTTCCTACTATTGCAGCCGTCAAACCTTATACGCCTTTAGAATTGGAAGGACGAGATATTTATATTCGTGAAAACTGTGCCGTTTGTCATTCTCAAATGATACGACCTTTTAGAGATGAAACCGAACGTTATGGAGATTATTCTAAAGCTGGAGAATTTGTTTATGACCGTCCGTTCTTGTGGGGTTCGAAAAGAACAGGGCCAGATTTGCAGCGTGAAGGTGGAAAAATGCCTGATTCGTGGCACTTCAATCACATGTACGACCCACAATCTACTTCTCCCGGTTCGATTATGCCTCCTTATTATTGGCTTATCGAAAATCAATTGAATACTTCACTTACAGAACGAAAAATTGAGGCAATGCAAACCTTAGGAGTTCCTTATCCGAAAGGATTTGAAAAACAAGTACACAAAGATATGGCAAGACAAGCTGCAGGAATTCAAGAGCGTTTAGCCAATGACAATATCCAAGTCAAGGCAGACCGAGAAATTATTGCGATGATTGCTTATCTACAAAGACTGGGTACAGATGTGAAAAATGTCGATCCTCAATATTTGCCTAAGAAATAAGTTTAAACATAAGACCCTAAGGGTTTTGAAAACCCTTAGGGTCTTATCAAAAATAAAAAAATATGTACAAAGACGTAGCTAGAGCCATCGACGGCATTGATATTTATCCAATGATAGGAGTAATTATTTTCTTTTCTGTCTTTATGATAATGGTCATTAATGTTTATACAGCCAAAAAATCAAATGTAGCTCATTGGGAAAATTTACCCTTAGAAGATGTTACTGATGATGATTATACTATTACTAATTCTAATTCATTTACTCAAAAAACAATCAAGAATGAAACAGAAACTATATAAATTGAACCAAAAAGAAAACACTAGAAAAAACAGCAAAAAAGTAAAATTGCTGCTTCTAATGACAATTTTTTCTCTAATTTTTCAGACTTCTTTTGCACAAGATGCAAGTGGAATTTCTACTGATTTTACTTCTTTAGAATTTGGAGTAATGATACTGTTAGCCTTCACTTTCTTTGTAGTAATTTTAGTTTTGATTGCTAGTCTCTCTATCTACAATTACAGCAAATCTGTACTTAAAAAGGATAGAATTGCTAGAGGAGAAGTAGAAACTATTCCAGAAAATAGTTCTTTTCAAGAGTGGTTTTGGAAAACATTCAATGCTACCAAACCAGAAAGATCTGTTTTGATGCACCACGATTACGACGGCATCGAAGAGCTAGATAATGACCTTCCACCTTGGTGGAAATATGGTTTTTACGCTTCTATTGTGGCAGCAATTATTTATGTAATTGTTTATGCAAATGGAATTGCACCTAATTCCATAGAGGAATATCAAACAGAAGTAGCAGAAGGAAATGTTTTGAAAGCACAATATCTAGCAACAATGGCAAATTCTATCAATGAAGAAAACGTAACTCTAGCCGATGTAATGGGTGTTACGAAAGGAAAAACATTGTATGCTAAAAAATGCCGTACCTGTCATGGAGAAAATGCCGAAGGTCTTTCAGGTCCCAACTTGACAGATGAATACTGGATTCATGGAGGAGATATAAAATCAATTTTCAAGACGGTAAAATATGGTGTTGCTGCAAAGGGTATGATTTCTTGGCAAGACCAATTATCGCCACAAGAAATGCAGGAAGTATCTAGTTTTATTATGTCTTTAAAAGGTACAAATCCACCAAATGCAAAAGACCCACAAGGAGAAAAATACGAACCGATAGAACAGTAAATTTATAAAAAGAAAGCAAAAGCTATGAAACCAATAAAGCCAACAAAAGACAAGAATTATAGAATAACTGACCACGATAAAGACGAGTTTAGAGATACCATTTCTACTATTGATTCGTCTGGAAAACGGGTTTGGGTATATCCAAAACAACAAGAAGGACGCTTTCATTTTTATAGAAAAGTGGTAGCTGCGTTTTTGTTACTTTTTTTGTTTGGCGCTCCTTTTATCAAAATTAATGGCAATCCATTATTACTTTTTGATGTAATTGAAAGGCGTTTTGTGATTTTGGGACAGCTTTTTACACCTCAAGATTTTCATTTGTTTGTTCTAGGGATGTTACTTTTTGTGATTTTCGTAGCAATTTTTACGGTTGTTTTTGGTCGTGTTTTTTGTGGCTGGGTCTGTCCTCAAACGATTTTTATGGAAATGGTTTTTCGTAAAATTGAATACTTTATTGAAGGTGATGCAGCTGCACAAAAAAAATTAGATAAACAAGAATGGGATACTGAAAAGATTACAAAAAAAACTACCAAACATTTAATTTTTGTAGGAATTTCATTTCTGATTAGTCATACCTTTTTAGCTTATTTAGTAGGAATTGAAAGGCTTTGGGTTTTGTTTGGTGATACCCCTTTTGAGCATGTAGGTTTGTTTGTTTCTCTAGTTATTTTCACAGGATTGTTTTATGGTGTTTTTGCTTTTTTGAGAGAGCAGGTTTGTACCACAATTTGTCCTTATGGTCGTATGCAAGGTGTTTTGTTGGATAATAATTCGCTTGTAGTGGCTTATGACGATGTTCGTGGAGAACCTAGAGGAAAAGGAAAACGAGAAAGCGACCCAATAGAAAGAGCAAGAGACCCAAGAGGAGATTGTGTTGATTGTCATTTGTGTGTCGATGTTTGTCCAACAGGAATTGATATTAGAAACGGAACACAATTGGAATGTGTAAACTGTACGTTGTGTATGGATGCTTGCGATTCAATTATGACAAAATTTGATTTGCCTTTAGGCTTGATTCGTCATGCCTCAAGAAATGAAATTGACCATAAGAAAAAGTCTACATTTAATACTCGTATGATTGCTTATTCAGTTGTTTTGCTGATTTTGATGGTAGCGATGGTCGGACTTTTAGCTACACGAACAAACGTAGAAACAATTATCATGAAAGCACAAGGAACGACTTATCAGACAACAGAAAAAGGAGATATCAGGAATATGTTTACAGTTCTTTTAATCAACAAAACCAGTGATACAGTAAATATTACAGTACAACTAGAAGAACAAGAGGGAACTCTTCAAATGATTGGAACAGATAATTATGTTTTGCTTCCCGAACAAACCATAAAAGAAGTAATTTTGATAGATTTTCCAATAGATAAATTACCCGAAAAAAGAGAAGATATTCATTTAAAAATATTTTCAAATGGAAAACAAATAGAAACTATAAGTACTAAATTTTTATCGCCTTTTGTGGGGAGTGAATAAGTAAAAAAATCTACCGTTGCTCGTGTCCTCACGAGCGACATAAAAAAAAACTATGAAAACTATAAAATCACTTTGGGATAAATTTAATTGGGGAACAGGTATTTTCTTGACCTATTCTGCTTTCGTAATTTTTATGCTCTCACTCGTTTTTATGTCAATGCAGCAAAAAATTGATCTCGTAACAGAAAATTATTATACAAAAGGAGTTGCTTTTCAAAGTCAGATAAATGAAAAAAATAATGTAGCTGCACTTACAGAAAAACCAACTATCAAACAGTTGGAAAACGGAACTATAGAACTAAAATTCCCTACTTCTGAAAAGAATATAAAAGGAGAAATTGCCTTTTTTCGTCCTTCTGATAAAGATTTAGATTTTACTATTCCTATTGATTTGCAAAACACATCTAGTCAGATTATTACACAGAAAATACAATATGGACTCTGGAGAGTAAAATTATCATGGACACAGAAAGGTAAAAAATTCTATCAAGAAACTACTCTAGTTGCTTCAAATTAAAGTATAATAGACTTCCTAATCTGTTTTAAAAAATACAATTATGAAAAACTCATTTCAAAACTTTTACATTACTCATAGAGAAGCAAATCTACCGACAAGAGAGCGTTTTTCTTTATCTGAAAGAGAAACCGAAACACTTTTACTCACCTTACACGCTTCAGAATTGATACAAGAGGTTTTTGTACTTTCTACTTGTAATCGCACCGAAATCTATTGGTATGGAACTCAAAAATCGGCTTTTATTATAAAAGAAAAATTTGCTCAATTAAAATCTATTTCTATTGATAATTTAATGGAAATAGGTTTTAAATTCAATGATAATTCAGAGGAAGTAATTCAGCGTTTTTTTGAAGTGAGTGCAGGAATAGATTCTCAAATTGTGGGAGATTGGCAAATTACGCATCAAGTAAAGCAAGCCTATCAGTTAGCCGATGAGCTAGGAACGATAGGAACTTATTTTCATAAGCTAATAAGCTATGTTTTGCAGACAAGCAAAAAAATTACTACTCAAACTGTCTTTAGAAGTGGTGCTGCGTCGGTTTCTTTTGCTACGGCTGATTTGATTAGACAATTATCAAAACAGAATAATGGAAATAAAGAATTAAAAATACTTGTTGTTGGAGTGGGAAAAATAGGTTCTGATACAGTTCGTCATTTGAGAAAAATGGGAATTAAGAATGTCAAGATTACCAATCGAACATTAGGAAAATCAGCAATGCTGGCGACAGAAAATGCGTATGAAATTGTAGATTTTGCAGATGTATTTGAGGAAACCCAAAAAGTTGATGTAGTAATAAGTTCGGTTTCTCAATCCAATTTTTTTAATCGCCAGACGATTGACACAAATCAAATCACTAAAAATCAATGCTTTATAGATTTATCAATGCCAAGAAGTATTGAAAGTAATCTTTCTGATTTTGCCAAAATTTATAATATTGATGACCTAAAAGAACAAACAAAAGCAGTTAGAGAAGAGCGTTTGGCAGCTTTGCCATTAGTGTATGAAATATTGAAATATGGAATACTTGATTTTGAAAAATGGAAAAACGAACACGAATATATATCTCTTCTACAACCCTTCAAAATTGCTTTAGAAGAACTAAAAACTACTATTTCCAATAAATACAGTTCGGAATTAGATGAAAGAAATAAGGAAGTAATGATGCAAATGCTAACCGATTTTACACAAAAGGCAATTCGTATTCCTATCGTAAATCTCAAAACACAGATTAATAATTCACCAAAAACAGAAAATCAAAAACCATTTTTAGATACGGTTCAACAATTATTTTCATAGATAGTAATTGTTCAATCAGCTTAAAAGCATCGTTAAATGTAAAAATGATAGTATAGAATATTCGTAATTCATAATTCGTAATTGTTTCACCTATGTTTTTTCCAGCCTTACTTCTCGGTCTTACAGGCAGTTTGCACTGTGTGGGAATGTGTGCTCCTCTGATGTTTGCATTCACACAAGGCGAAAATTTTATTTCAAAACTTCTTTTTTACCAATTAGGAAGAATTCTGATGTACATGATTTTGGGTGTAGGTGTAGGTTTTATCGGACAGTCCTTATTTTTTTCAGATTGGCAAAGTTATGCAGGTATTTTGTTGGGTGTGTCGCTGATTATATCAGGAATTTTTAGTTTTAATTTGGATAGAATAACAAATAAAATTTCTGTTTTGAAATGGATTTCTAAAAAAATTACGCCTCTCATTGGAAAGTATCTATTTGATAGCAAACCTTACAAATTATTTTTTGCAGGACTTTTGAACGGTCTTTTGCCTTGTGGATTGGTTTATTTTGCACTTTTGGGAGCAGTTGCAGCAGGAACAAGTTTTGAGGGAGGAATTTTTATGATGGGTTTTGGTCTGGGAACGCTTCCTTTACTTCTTACTTCGTTATATTTTTCTAAGAAGATATCAAAAAAGATAAATAAAAAAAATATTATTTTTCAAAAAATAAAAATAATTTATCCGTATGCTTTCATAATAATGGGCATTTGGTTTTTTGGAATGGGAATTATTTCGTGGCAAAATGGTGTGGTTGATTGTCATTAGCTTGATTTTGATTAGATTGTTGTTTAAATTTATAGAAAATACAATCAGTTTATAAGAAAGAAAGCAATAAAGTTATGAGAAAGAAAAAAGTAGAATTCCCAAAGTGCGAGAATTGTCCTAAAAGAGCAAGTTCTGTTTTTTGTGATTTATCAGTAGAAGAAGTTGCAAATATGTCGGCTAATAAAGGATGTAATTTCTACAAACGAGGGCAAAATTTATTTTATGAAGGCTCTCGTGCTATTGGTGTGCATTGTATTTATGAAGGAAAAGTAAAACTGACCAAGTTAGGAATCGATGGAAAAGAGCAGATTGTCAAAATAGCTTCCGACGGAGAGGTTTTGGGTTATAATTCTGTTTTGAGTCAAATGCCTTATAATGTTTCGGCTGAAGCATTGGATGATGCTGTCGTTTGCTTTGTTCCAAATTCTACTTTTGCAGAACTCATCGATGACAACAGGAATTTTCCTCGTAAGATGATGCAATTAATGGCAAAAGATACGCAGGATATGGAAAAACGCCTCACAAATTGGATGCAAAAATCAGTTAGAGAACGTCTTGCGGAAGTGCTTTTATTACTTCATAATCGTTACCCAAATAAAGAAAATTCTCAAACTATTGATGTTCGTTTGAGTAGAGAGGAAATTGCCAATCTTGTCGGGACGGCTACAGAAAGTGCTATTCGTTATCTTTCTGAACTCAATACGGATAAAATTATAGAACTAAAAGGAAAGGAAATTATAATCTTGAATAGAGAGAAGTTAGTAAAAACAGCTAATCTGGGAGATTAGGAAATGCAAATTTCTACTTTTTATTTATAAAGTTTTGCTAAGTTATTTATAGCTTTAAAACTCCATTCTGGTTTTCTTTTTCGTCTTGACCTTGAAAGAAAACCAGAATACAGAGGATAAAAAAGTTGATTACTTTTGAACCTTCATATACCTCAAAAAACGATTTCACCTAACCAAACTATTACATAAAATGCTTTTAAAAAACTATTCAAATCAGAATCGCTTTTAAATTACTTTATAAAAGCATCTGTCAGAATATCTTCTGTTTTTATAAAATGTAACGTTTAAATTCAATTAAAAATAGCTACTTTTAAACTTACACACCTTATGAAACAGTATCGTTTTTCTAATTTATGCCTCTCTAATAAACTGATTATTTTTCTTCTCAAAAGCAATCATAGTAGGATTTCCATGTCCACAATAAATTTTTGTATCGTCAGGTAATTTATACATTACATTCTGGATAGAATTTTTTAATGTGTCCATATCTCCACCTGGTAAATCTGTTCTGCCAATACTTTGAAAAAACAAAACATCACCATTGATACAAAATTTCTGTTCTGCTGAATAAAAAGCCAAATGTCCAGGCGAATGACCAGGTACAAAAAGAGTTTTGAGTGTAGAATTACCAAAAGTAATATCTGTATTTTCGTCTATAAAAACATCTACAGTAGCTGCTTTATAGCCAACAAAACCATAGGATGGAGCATACAAAGGAACTTGATTAAGCTGTTCGGATTCTATTTTATGGGCTTCCAGTTTTACATTATAGGTATCTTTCACAAATTTATTTCCCAAAACGTGGTCAATATGACAATGTGTATTAATAAGACGAACTACTTTTAAAGCATTCTGCTTGATAAAAGACTTCAAAACTTCCTCTTCTTGCGGAGAATAACAACCAGGATCAATAATAATGGCTTCTTTGGTTTCATCAAAAAGCACAAAGGTATTTTCTTGAAACTGATTAAAAGTAAATGGTTGTATAGAAATCATTTTATAGTAGTGATTAGTGATTAGTGATTAGTGATTAGTGATTAGTGATTAGTGATTAGTGATTAGTGATAAATTGTCTTTTCAAATCATTGTTTTGAATTCCTTGCTATTTAAAATAAAAATAATTCGTAATTCGTAATTCTCTATTTAATTATTTGGTCTGTATGCTCCTTCGTTTTTACCTTCTTGATTATTTCTTCGATATTTCCTTCTTCATCAATTATAAAAGTAGTACGCTGTGTTCCCATATATTTTTTTCCAAACATGTTTTTTTCCTTCCAAACGCCATACGCTTCATTAATAGAAAAATCTTCATCTATTAAAAGAGAAAAAGGCAAATCATATTTTTCAGCAAATTTTTTGTGAGAAGTTGCATTATCTTTACTTACTCCCAAAACCTCGTAGCCTTGTTTTTGAAGGTTTTTATAATTATCCCTCAAATTACAAGCCTGTGCCGTACAACCTGGTGTACTGTCTTTTGGATAAAAATAAAGAACTACTTTTTTTCCTCTAAATTGAGAAAGTTTAATTTCGTGTCCGTTTTGGTCGTGTGCCGTAAATTCAGGTGCTTTATCGCCTTTTTTGAGTTCCATAAGAGAATTATTTTTGTTTAATTTTTTATTGGTTGAATGAATTAAAATTATTGAACTAAAAAGAGTAAAGTAAAGTTTTGAGAGAATAATAAATACATTCACAACGTATTGATTTACAATAAATTAAAGTGTAAGTAAATTTTTCTCCATACTACTAGACATTTTTAATAATTGCAGTATAGGTCAGCCTCGTAGAGCAGACCGTTTGTAGTCATTTCTCCTGTTTTTAGTCTTAGTAGACGGTCTGCCCTTTGGGACTGACCTATTTATTTGAAAAATGTCTAGTAGTATGATTTTTCTCTAAAAAAGTTTTGAGAGAAGAATAAATACATTCACAACGTATTGATTTACAATAAATTAAAGCTGTAAGTAAATTTTACTTTAAAAAAGTTTGTTTTTTTTTATTAAAAAATTGATAAAAATAAAAAAATGTTCTACCTTTGCAGTCGCAATAAGAGAAATAATCTTACTTGTAGCCTACTTGTAAAGATAAGTAAAATATGGCGAGATAGCTCAGTTGGTTAGAGCGCAGCACTCATAATGCTGAGGTCGAGAGTTCGAATCTCTCTTTCGCTACAAACAGTTTGACAAAAACTGAAAAGTCTTTATTCATTTTATTGAATAAAGACTTTTTTTTTGTAGATTTGATTTATCAATTTGATTAGTTATTGTTTTAATAAAGTTAATTCTCTGTAAAATTACTTTTTGTATTCTAAATTAAAAACACTACTTTTGCAGTCCTGTTAGAAACAGTATTTTATCTAAAAAATAATACTCAAAATCATTATTCCTACTATTTCTTTTACCCTTTCTCGCACTCTTCTCATGACTTGCTTTATGCTGGTGCTAGTTGTCTTTTCGACGACGATGCGTTTTGGTAGCATAGATTCTGTCAGATTGATAGAAAGTAATTTTATTAGTCTCAATAGTGTTGATGACAAAACAGAAATTGATTATTCCTCGCTAGATAGACAAAACAAAGATTCAGATAATCAACCAGAAAAAGAACCTTTAAGCCTCAAAAAATCAACTTCTTCTGATGCACTCTTGCACGGAATTATCACTCCTGATTTTTTTCAAAATATAATTCTTACTCCTAGTGTAGAATTTTTGTTTTATTCTTTCTCTTCTCACGTAACAGAAAATATTCGCTATTACTTCTCTAGTTCTAGCTTTTTCAAAATACTATTTAGCTGCTTTATTTCCCCAAATGCTCCTTAGTCAGTTCAGTTATCAGTGAACAGTAATTAGCAGTCAGTTAAGTGTTTTAAAGTCTTTGACTTTAGAGGGATTGATTCATATATTTCTGTTTATTCCAATCGCAATTTCATTTCACACATTTATATATTCTAATTTTCAATATTGGGTTTCATTTTACTTGTTACGAGGTTTTCTTCGTAATTAGCTTCGCTGCTTTAACAGGTCATAATCCGTAATCCGTAATTCTCATATCTTATGCAAAATAGAGGTTTTATTATATTCCTAGCTATTCTCTTTGCAGTATTATGTCTGTTTTCGTTGTCTTTTACACTGGTTTCTCGTAGTGTAGAAAATGATGCAGCAGAATACGCAAATGGAGATAAAGCACTCAAAAAACAGTATCTAGATTCTATGTGGTCGCAGTCTGTTTATAACATCGGTATTTCTGACTTTACGTATCAAGATGTAAAAGAAAAAGAGCTTAATTTGGGTCTGGACCTTCAAGGTGGTATGCACGTAACACTTGAAGTATCTCCAATAGACATTTTAAAGTCCCTTTCGAATGATAGTCAAAATGAAAACTTTTTGGCTGCACTTGGAGAAGCAAACAAACAGCAGGCTTCTAGTCAAGACCGTTATGTAGAGCTTTTCTTTGATGCTTATAAAGAGAAAGCTGGTCAAGACAAACTAACAGAAGTTTTTGCTACTTCTGCAAACAGTAGCAAAATCAATTTCCGTTCTACTGATAAAGAAGTAGAAGATTTTATACGTTCGGAAGTAGATGGTTCGGTACAAAGAGCTTTCGAAATTATCCGTACTCGTGTAGATAAATTTGGAGTTACACAGCCAAATGTTCAGCTTATTGAAGGAACTAGCCGTATTCAGGTCGAACTTCCAGGTGTGAGCAATGCAGAGCGTGTTCGTGATTTATTACAAGGTGTCGCAAAACTAGAGTTTTGGGAAGTGTATCAGCCACAAGAATATCAAGACGTTTTGACACAAATCAATACATTTTGGGTAGCAAATCGTATGACGAAAGCAGAAGCAGCTACAACAGAAGATTTAATTACTCCTGATACAACAATTGCTGATATAGGAGATGATTTAATAATGAATACTGATACGCAAACAGATAGTTTGGGTAATGCAATTGCTAATCAAGAAGATTCTGCAAAGAATGATGATTTATTAGCTAATGTAGATACAACTGAAAATCAAAGTGTTTCTCCTCTTTTCGCAAAACTTACTCCTCTAAGTCAGAGCTATTTTTCATTGACGTATGAAGCCTTAGATACTTCGGTTATCAATAAAATACTAAATGACCCAATGGTAAAAAGTATCATTCCTAAAGACATGAAATTCTTTTGGGGTGTAAAACCAGATGCAGAAGATAATGGAAAAGCATTTTATACGCTTCATGTTATCAAAACAGGATTAGGTGGAAAATCTCCAATGACAGGAGACGTAGTAACTGATGCTCGTCAGGATATTAGTGCAAACGGACAAGTAGAAGTTTCTCTTGCCATGAACGGAGAAGGTGCACGCAAATGGAAAGAACTTACAGGAAAAAATGTAGGTCGTCAAATAGCTATTGTTCTTGATGATTATGTTTATTCTGCACCAAATGTAAATGAAGAAATTGGCGGTGGTCGTTCTTCTATCTCGGGTAGTTTTACGGTAGATGAAGCCAAAGATTTGGCAAATATCTTGAAGGCTGGTAAACTTCCTGCTCCTACACGTATTGTGGAAGAAGCCGTAGTTGGTCCTTCTTTGGGAGCAGTTGCACAAACACAGGGTATTCTTTCTATTCTTGTTGGATTATCTTTGGTAGTTATCTTTATGATTATTTATTATGCTAAAGCTGGTCTTGTAGCAAATATCTCTCTTTTGGCAAACGTCTTCTTTATTTTCGGACTTTTGGCTCAACTTGGAGCAGCTCTTACGCTCCCTGGTATTGCTGGTATTGTTCTTACAATTGGTATGTCGGTAGATGCAAACGTTCTTATTTTTGAAAGAATTAGAGAGGAACTTGCAATGGGTAAAGGCTTGATAGTTTCTATTGAAGATGGTTTCCAAAGAGCTTTGATTACAATTATTGATGCCAACGTAACAACACTTATTACCTCAGTCGTACTTTATGTATTAGGAGCAGGTCCGATTAAAGGTTTTGCAGTTACACTTATGATTGGTATTGTTTGTTCGTTCTTTACAGCCGTTTATATTAGCCGTTTGATTATCTATTGGATGAGCCGTAAAGGAGACGAAAGTAATATGTCTTTCTCTACTCAATTTACTAAAAATATGCTAGCAAATGCAAACTTTGATTTTATGGGAAAACGTAAAATGATGTATGCTCTTTCAGGTATTTTAATTGTTGTCGGTGTTGGTGTCTTGTTTACACATGGTTTAAATATGGGTGTAGATTTTACAGGTGGACGTTCGTATGTAGTTCAGTTTTCAGAAGATGTAACGCCTTCAGAGATTGAGGCTAACTTAGAAAACAAACTACAAACAAGTGTAGAAGTAAAAACCTATGATGGTAATGATAAGGTAAAAATTACGACAAGTTATCGCTCTGATGAAGAATCTACAGATGTAGATGCAGAAGTTCAGAGTGAAATTATGGCAGATTTGGGAGATAAATATATTGCTCTTAATCCAGAAGTAGTAAGTACTTCGAAAGTAGGTGCAACTATCGCTGATGATATTGCAGACTCTGCTCTTACAGCCATTGGTGTAGCTTTGATATTGATGTTTGGTTATATTTCAGTTCGTTTTAGCAATTGGCGTTTTGGTGTTGGTGCTGTTGCGGCTCTTACACATGATAGTTTGATTGTACTTTCTCTTTTCGCAATTGCTTATCTTTTAGGATTTGCTGTTGAGATTGACCAAGTATTTGTTGCTGCCATTCTTACCGTAATTGGTTATTCATTGAATGATACTGTGGTTGTTTTTGACCGTATTCGTGAAGCTCTCAATGATAGAGTGGATGAAGATTTACAAGAAACAATTAATGGAGCTGTCAATAATACCCTTAGCAGAACCTTGATTACTTCAGTTACTACACTTTTAGTAGTCTTGATTTTGTTTATCTTTGGTGGAGAAGCTCTTAAAGGATTCTCTTTTGCTCTTCTTATTGGTGTAGTTGTGGGTACTTATTCTTCTGTTTTTGTAGCAACTCCTTTAGTATTAGACTTGTATTCTAAAAATGCAATCGAACACGAAAGAGAACTTACAGAAAAGAAAAAAATGAAGTATGCTCAACAATATTCTGATAAAGAAGAAATGGCTGAATATATGAAAGCTATGGAAGAGGAAGCAAATAATCCTCAAGCACAGCAAGAAGCTCAACCTCTTGTACGTCCTAGAAAACCTAAGAAATATTAATT
>CAVXHP010000012.1:0-862346 GCA_963761725.1 uncultured Cytophagales bacterium
TGGTTTCTCATTCGTAGCTGAAGGATTTGATTATTAATGCATTATCATAAAAGATAAATGGGATTTAATTAACAAAAACTAATTAAATGATGTACACAGAAATAGACAAATGCAGAATAAGTCAAAGTACAAATTTAATTAATGTACTTTCTCTTGGTTAGTAGTATCCTCACAGGTGTTTTAAAATCTAAAGATGAAGAAATTACTAAAGGTCCTGTTGATTTAGTATGGTGTCCTGATAGTGGACTTCTCCAACTCAAACAATCGTATAATATTGAAGAGATGTATGGCGATAATTACGGATATCGTTCTGGTTTGAATATGTCTATGGTACGTCATTTACAGCATAAGGCAAATACATTAATGCGTCAATTCCCTCTTAATGCAGGTGATGTCATTCTTGATATTGGTAGCAATGATGCAACTTCATTAAAAGCCTATCCAAATACATTCAAGAGGATAGGGATGGACCCTACAGGTAAAAAATTTCTTCAACATTACGAAGATGGAGTAGAGCTTATTCCTGATTTTTTCTCTGCCGAATCATTTAGAAAAGTTTATCCTAATTTACGACCAAAACTTATTACTTCCATTGCTATGTTTTATGATTTAGAAAGTCCTATGGCTTTTGTATCTGAAATAGAACAAATTTTAGATAATGAGGGGATTTGGCACTTTGAACAGAGTTATATGCCTTCTATGCTTCGCACTAATTCTTATGATACCATTTGTCAAGAGCATCTTGAATATTATTCTTTCAAAGTAGTTAAGGATATGCTTGAACGATGTAATCTAAAAGTATTGGATGTTCAAATGAATGCTATTAATGGAGGAAGTTTTGCTGTTACTGCTGCTAAAAAAACTTCAAAGTACCGTCCTAATTATCCAATTATTGACTGGCTTTTAGAAGAAGAATTAAATATGGGATTGAATACTCCTAAACCTTTTCGTGATTTTGAGGAAAGAGTCTTCAAACACAGAGATAGTTTATTAAAGTTAATAGATAGCTTAGTAGCCGACGGAAAAACTATATTAGGTTATGGAGCATCTACAAAAGGTAATGTGCTTTTACAATTTTGTAATCTTACAGAAAAGCATATTCCAGCTATAGCAGAAGTAAATCCAGATAAGTTTGGATGTTTTACTCCCGGAACAAATATTCCTATTATTTCTGAAACGGAAGCAAGAGCCATGAAACCAGACTACTTTTTTGTATTGCCTTGGCATTTCAAACATGGTATTTTGGAGCGTGAAAAAGAATATATTGCTAATGGAGGTAAATTTATTTTTCCGTTACCTGAAATAGAAATTATTTAATATATAATGATAAGAAAAGTAAAAAACATAATTAGAAGAGTAGTATTTAAGTTTATCAAACCTGAATATAAGTATATAAATATATACTCCAATAGTTCGTATTCTCAAGCTGGAGAAGATGCAATTATAAATTTTCTAGTTTATGATAAAAAGATGACAAATTTGTCTTATCTTGATATTGGTACTAATAATCCTGATTTTGGCAGTAATACGTATCTTTTTTATACTAAGGGTTTTCGAGGTGTTTGTGTTGAGGCAGATAAATCCTTAATTGCAAAAATAAAGACAATTAGACCAGAAGATAAGATACTAAATCTAGGTGTTAATGTGATGGATACATCTACGAAAGAAGCTGATTTTTATATTTTTGAAGAGAGTGGACTCAATACATTTGATAAAGAGGAAGCCTTAAAAAGAGCAAGCTACGGGACTGTCAAAATTGCAAGAACAGAAAAGGTTCAACTGGTATCTCTAGTTGGTATTATTGAGGAATATTTTGATAGCTATCCTGATTTTTTATCTATTGATATAGAAGGACTTGATTTGATGGTACTTCAATCACTTGATTTTAGTAAATATCCTATTCCTATCATTTGCGCTGAAACATGTGTTTATAGTGAAAACCATATTCGTCCTAAAGATGAGAGCATTACGAATTATATGAAAAAACAGGGTTATATGGTCTATGCAGATACCTACATTAATACAATTTTTGTACATAAAGATTGGTTTTTTACTATTTAAAGAATTTTGTAAATGAAGGCGATTATATTTGGAGCAAGTGGTCAAGATGGTATCTACATGACTGAATTGTGTAAATCAAAACATATAGAAGCTATTACTATTTCTCGTTCTGAGGGTTTTGATTATCAAAACAGTGTTGCAGATTATTTTTTTGTAGAAGCTTTAATTAAAGCTATTCAAGCTGATTATATATTTCATTTTGCTGCTAATTCTACTACTCGTCACGACGTACTTTTTGAGAATCATGCAACTATTTCAACAGGTACACTAAATATATTAGAAAGTGTAAAAAATCATTCTCCACAGAGTAAAGTATTGATTGTAGGTAGTGGTGTGCAGTTTAAGAATATAGGTAACCCAATTTCAGAAAAAAGTGCTTTTGAAGCTGATAATGCTTATGCTGTTTCTCGTATTCAGTCTGTCTACGCAGCCAGATATTACAGAAGTTTAGGTATCAAAACGTATGTTGCCTATCTATTTCATCATGAAAGTCCTTATAGGCATGCTAATCATGTCAGTAAAATGATTACTGACAAAATTAAAAATATACTTAAGGGAGGTAAAGATAAAATCTCTATTGGAGATGCCTCTGTTGAGAAAGAATGGGCATTTGCAAAGGATATAGTTGAAGGAATATTTACTTTGGTTGAACAAGAAGAGATCTTTGAAGCTACTATCGGAACTGGTATTACCTATAGTATCATGGATTTTTTGGTCAAATGTTTTCATCAAACTAACCTTAATTTGGAAGACTACATCTGTATTCGGTTCTAATTTTAAATCAGAATATCCTAAACTTATATCTGATCCCTCTACTATTAATCAGTTAGGATGGAAATTTAAAACTGATATTAATGATTTGGTAAAGTTAATGCTTAACTCAAAAAACTAAATTTTATGGCAGAAACATTAGGATCTCTTTGTGATAAACTCACTATTATTAAATTAAAACAGTATCATACTGATGACAAAGAAAGGATTAAAAGCCTTGATTCACAAGAACAGTCGTTAAAGGAGGAAATAGATCAGTACTTTACTAACGCTCTATCAGGCAATATACCATTAGATAAATTATCTTTTTCTGCTAATAAAGTTTATAAGAAAGAAGGTAATGAAATTACTGATATTAAAGGTTCAATAAGTAGTATCTTCAGTAAACTAGCAGAAGTAAATTGTTTGTTGTGGCACGAACAAGAAAAAGTATATGAATTTGAAAAAGTACCTTCAGATGAAAAAGACACAGTAGTTAAAAAATTAGCTATTCTGAATTTGGAACGCAATCAATGTATGGATGAAATCAATAATCAACTCAAAAAACTTTTAAAATAATTAAAAGGTAGATGAAGAAAATACTAATTGCACAGTTAGGTAATTTTGGAGATTGTTTGTATGCAACTACTATACTAAAACAAATAAAAAAAGATTATAAAAATAGTCATATCACTTGGGCTATATCTTCTAAATATAAGTCTATTTTGGATAATAATCCTTATGTAGATGTAATATGGGAAGTTCCGTTTGAAGAATCTATTTCTGGTAACTCGTGGTATTTATTAAAGAAAGAAGCTGAAAGTAAAAAGAGAAAAGGTATATTTGATCTACTTATTTTTAGTCAAATTACCCCAAGTAATTGGCATAAATATAATGGAACTATAAGGGGGAGTATTTTGAGTAGTTATGAAAAGCCGATTACGGTACCAGTAAATCCAGTTTTACAGTTATCTAACTTAGAAGTAGATACAGTAAAAGATTTTGTTTCTAAGAATAATACTATTTTGGAAGCAGAAAGAATCATTTTATTTGAGTGTACTCCAACGAGTGGACAATCTGATTTTAATACTGAAAAGGCTCTTGAGGTTTCAAAAAAAATAATAGAGCTATTTCCAAACACCTGTTGTATAATTTCATCACCTGGCAAAATAGAAGCTTGTTCTAATAAAATTATTGATGCAAGTACTCTTAGTTTTCGTGAAAACGCTGAATTATTCAAGTACTGTACTTTATTTGTAGGATGTTCAAGTGGAATTACATGGTTATCTACAAGTGAGTGGGTAGATAAGAAGATTAATACCATACAAATATTAAATGACGATTTTGTTATTTATGCAGGTATGATACATGAACACCAAATTTGGAAAATAGATACTAAACATATAATTGAAACTACCAACACCGACGCAAGGCATATTTTAAATATAATCAAAGAAGTATTTAATATTGGTTTTGATTCAGCTAAAAATCGTCATAGTATGACGATTGTGCCTAATTATAAACATTTTGTAGCAGGTTTAAATTTTATTAAAAATCATGGGAAGAGGATACAAATACCAAAATACTTTTTGAATTATTGCAACAATAACAAACATCTCTCAAAAAAAGATCTTTTTCTTACACTTATTTATGAAACTTATAGACCTATGTATTACATTTTAATTAAATCTAATAATTTTGTTAATAATTTAATGGTTTTATTAAAAATAAAATAATTATTTGTTGTTAAAATTGAAGTTAGAAAAGTAGTATTTAATTATGCAAAAAATGAAACCCATCACCGTTTGTATTCCCACCTATAATGGAGCAAAATATTTAAGAGAATGTTTAGATTCTGTTATACAACAAGATTTCCCTAACTTTCAAATACTTGTAGTAGATGACTGTTCTTCAGATAATACTCCATCTATTGTAAGAGAGTATATGGAGAAAGATAATAGAATTACCCTAAAAATAAATGAAAAGAATTTAGGTTTAGTAGAAAATTGGAATGAATGTATCAAAAGTAGTAAGACGGATTGGGTAAAGTTTTTGTTTCAAGATGATATAATGAAACCCAATTGCTTGTCACGCATGGCAGAAGTAGCTTCTGAAACAAATTCAGATTTCATAGTTTGTGATAGAAACTTTATTATTGAGCCAAGTGCAAGTTTTGGTTTAAGTAATTTCTACTCAAAAGATATTTCTAAACTTAGTAATTTGATTGGCAAAACAACTAAACTTAGTGCCAAAGAATTTTTGAAGTTTTTTGTAGAAAGTCCTTTTGATAATTTTGTTGGTGAACCCATCACGTTTTTATTTAATAAATCTATTGTTGAAAAATATGGTTTATTCAATAGACATATTTCTCAATTATGTGATTATGAGTATATTGTACGAGTAGCAATCAATGAGGGAATGTCCTTTATAAATGAACCTTTAGTTAATTTTCGTGTTCATGGCTCTTCTACATCAGAAAGTAATCATACAAATAATAAAGAAAAAATAGAAGTTATAGACAATTTTTTGTTGGCTCATATCTATTGTTTTGATAATCAGTATAGTACTTTACAGAAAAATTATAAAAATAAATTCTTAAACTTATATTCCTCTCTTAGCTTTCCTCTTTTTGCATCAGGTGTGAAAAATTTTTATAGTTTTTTACACCCATATTTTTCTTCTTATCCATCTCTCATATTTTCTTTTTTGAAATATAGAATACAGACATTTTTTAATCATGATCCCTACCGTATCCGTAATAATTCCTAATTACAATCATGCTCTTTATTTAGAAGAACGTATAAATAGTGTCTTAAATCAAACCTACCAAAATATTGAAGTCATTATTTTAGATGATTGTAGCAAAGATAATAGTAAAGAAATTATAGAAAAATACAAAAACCACGAAAAAGTAAAGCATATTGTTTATAACAAAGTAAATGGAGGTTCTACTTTTACACAATGGCAAAAAGGATTAGAACTTGCTGTTGGAGAACTCGTATGGATAGCAGAAAGCGATGATTATGCAGAATTAAATTTTCTTGAAACCTTAACTTCTTTTTTTAAAGATGATGAAGTGGTACTTGCTTATAGTCGCTCTTTGATTTTATCAGAAGGTAAAGAAAATTATATTTGCACATGGGGAGAAATCATTAAACCTAAAATTTGGAACTCTGATACAGTCTTTGAATCAAAACAGTTTCTCAAATCATTTCTTCAATTTAGAAATATTATTCCAAATGCAAGTGCAGCAGTTTTTAGAAAATCAGAAGCCAGAATAGTTCCCAAAATGCTTCGTATGAAGTATGCAGGAGATTGGATATTTTGGACGCAATTAGCTAACCGAGGAAAGGTTGGTTTTAGCTCTAAATTCCTAAACTATTTTAGACAGCATAATGCAAGTACTCGTTCGGTAAAAAGTTATGAACAAGAAACCATTAAAAATGGAGAGAATTTCGCAGGAGTAGATTATGCTAATCAAGTACTTCGAAAAGCACCTAATTTATTTGAGAAAAACTATGCATGGATGATAGAAGATTGGTGGCATAAAAAGGAAGTATTTACTTTTCTTCAAACTTTGCAACCAAAATATCCGTATGGGTTTTCATTCTATTTATCTACAACATTGGTAGTTATGTTTTTAAACTCAATTAAGAAAAATATACTATTTTTATACCATAAAATTCAATTCAGAACAAATTTGAGGAAAGTTTTTGGAATGTAAACTAAAGTAGTAGTTCCAGTCAATCAACTAATAAAACAATGAACATACTTTTAGTAAGTACTACTGATAAAGGAGGTGCACCAAAAGCGTGTATAAATGTACATGAAGGGTTACAACTGCTAGGAGAAAATTCAACTACATTAGTATTAAAAAAACAACTAAATACTATAGAAAATGTAGTTGAGTTTGAAAAAGAACCTATTTACTCTACCAAAGAGCGTATCATAAATAAGTACAATAGATTACATAAAGAATTCAAACTTCCATCGATTACAACCAATGATGATAGAACAAGGGAATATTTAAAAAAGATAAATGAAATACGTCCTCAAAATATAGATACATTTAGTTTACCTACTTCAAGATATGATATTACACAAAGTAAATATTACGAACAAGCGAATATTATTAATTTTCATTGGGTAGCTAATTTTTTAGATTACTCTTCTTTTTTTGGGAAAAATAAAAAACCAATAGTTTGGACACTCCATGATCAATATCCCTTTTCAGCAGGAGATCATTATTACAGCTTAATTTATGGCATCAAAGAAGATGGAACTCCAAACAAACGTATTTTTTCTGATAAAGAAAAAGAGATAACTCAAAAATTACTTGATACTAAATTAAAAGCTTTAGAATGTGTAGATAATCTGCATATTGTAGCACCTTCTAAATGGTTATTGGAGTCTTCAAAGAATAGTGAATTATTTGCTAAATACCCTCATCATTATATTCCTTATGGTTATCCTACAGATATTCATAAACCTTATGATAAAGAATTTGCTAGAGATTTTTTGAACATACCTCAAAATAAAAAGGTAATATTATTTGTAGGAAGTGCAATAGGAAATTGAAAAGGATTTCTATATCTTCAAAGAGCTTTAGAGCAGATAAAAAAGCAAAACTCAGAAATAGAAGATGTAGTCTTGGTTGTTGTAGGATCAGGAGAAATTGACAGTCAAATTCTCAAAAATACTATTTTGCGTTTGGGTACAATAGATGATGAGCGTATCTTAGCATTGAGTTATGCGTCTGCTGATGTTTTAATACTTCCTTCTTTAGAAGATAATTTACCAAATACAATGATTGAAGCTAATTTGTGTGGAACGCCTGTCATTGCCTTTCCTATTGGTGGCATTCCAGATGCTATTATAGATGGAAAAAATGGATATATTGCAGAAGAAGTAAGTGTGAAGGCTCTAAAAGAAGTATTAAATAAATTTTTGAATCAAGAACAGATATTTGATAAACAAAGTATAGCTAACGATGCTAAGATAAAATATAATTTGGGAAGACAAGCAGAAGAGTATAGACAGCTTTTCGAAGCTATACTATCAAAAAAAACTAAATAATGAATGAAAAAATACTTCTTATTGGATATGGTTTTATAGGACAGAATTTGTATAAAAAAATTATAAAAACAAACTTATCAATTACTGTTCTCTCTCCTCATATAAAAGAGGAGAAAGAAAAAGGATTTATAAGAGCCAAAATACAAGACATACCTTTTATTACAAATTTGAACCTTGATAATACAACCATTATTCATACAGCTCATGTAGGTTATCCATTACATGAGAATGATACATTAGCACGGGAAGTAGAAGAAAATCTAAACCCTCTTTTAATTCTTTTAGAACACATCAAAAAAGCAAAAAATTGTAGATTAATCTATATTTCTTCGGGTGGTGCAATTTATGGTATTCCTAAAATAAATCCTGTTACAGAAGAATATATAGGAAATCCAATTTCTTTTTACGGTTTATGTAAAAAATATATGGAAGAAGCCATTACAATATATCATCAAAATTATGGACTAAGTTATGATATAGTAAGACCTTCTAATGTATATAGTTTGGAATGGAAAACGCATAAAAAACAGGGACTGATTAGTACGCTTGTTAGTGCGATTGAAGAAGATAAAATATTTCATCTTTGGGGAAGTGGAGAGGCAAAAAAAGATTATATACACGTTGATTGTGTAACTGAAGCTATCATAAAGATTAGTAATCAATCGCCTTCTAATACCGTATTTAATCTAAGTTTGAATAAGGGATTTAGTATTAATGAAGTAATTAAAAAAATAGAAAAAAAATATAATAAAAATATAAAAGTAGTCCATCAATCTCTAAAAAATCAAGATGTAGCTCAAATTATATTAGATAATAAAAAATTATCAGAATATATAGATTGGAAGCCCAAAGACTTTCTCTCCGAATAGCTGCATGTATCATAAAAAATAGTTCAATGTTTATTCCCTACGAAAATCTAAACAAATCCAACCAACCTTTCTTCAAAGAATATCTACAACTAAATTCAATCAATTTTTAGAAAAAGGATATTTTATTTTGGGAAATGAAGTACAGGAATTTGAAAAAGAATTTGCTCATTACTGCCAAACAGATTTTTGTATTGGTGTAGGAAATGGATTTGATGCACTCACAATTATTTTAAAAGCACTAGCTGAAAAGTATTTTTTTGATAAAGAAACTGAAATAATTGTTCCTTCAAATACCTATATTGCCACTATTTTAGCAATTCTTCAAAATGGTTTTAAACCTATTTTGGTAGAACCAATTCTTAAACCTATAACATAAATCCAATAGAAATTGAAAAAGCAATAACTCCGAAAACCAAAGTAATAATGGTTACTCATCTGTACGGAAAAGTTTGTCAGATGGATAAAATACAGGAAATTGCTACAAAATATAATTTACTGATTGTAGAAGATGCTGCACAAGCACATGGAGCGAGTATTAAAATTAATGCTGATAATCAAAAAGCAGGAAGTTTTGGAATTGCAAACGGATTTAGTTTTTATCCTACCAAAAATTTGGGAGCTTTAGGTGATGGAGGTGCAATTACAACAAATGATGCAGAATTAAATGAAACTTTTCGTTCTCTTCGAAATTACGGTTCAAAACAAAAATATTACAATGAGCAACTAGGTTTTAATTCTCGTTTGGACGAACTTCAAGCAGCTTTTTTGAGAATCAAATTGCAGAGTTTGGATAAAATAAATAATCATAAACGAAAATTAGCAAAACTTTATTTAGAAAATCTCAAATCAGATTTTATTCTTCCAGTTGTGCAAAAAGATTTTCACGACGTATATCATATCTTTGCCATTCGCCATCCAAAAAGAGATAAGTTAAAGGAATATTTATTCAAAAATGAAATTCAGACCGAAATTCATTATCCCATTCCTCCAGCCGAACAAAAAGCCTTAGAAGGAATTTTAGATAAAACTAATTTTCCAATTGCTAAAGAAATTCATCAAACTATTCTTAGTCTCCCGATTTCGTATTGTCATACAGAAAACGATATTTTGAGAGTAATTGAAGTGATGAATAGATTTTAAAAAGAAAAGATGTAAAATTATAAATCTTGAAAAGAACAGATTTCTCTATCTTTGTAGAAAAATAAATTATAAACATTTCTATGGATAATCTTACTGTATTTCTAGTGGTAGTTTTTTGGGTTGGACTTGCTTTTTTAATAGGTAAATTAGGTTCACAAAAAAAGATAGGATTTATTAAATCTTTTTTTATTTCAGTTATTTTTAGTCCTTTTATAAGCTACATGATCGTTTCTAATTCAAGAATGAAAAATCCTAGAGGATGTAATCAATGTGGAAACATTGAAAATGAGGCTGTATTTTGTGGAATGTGTGGAAAGAATGAATTGGGTTTAACACGCAAAGAAGTCAACGAAAATTCAAACTAAAATTTGTAGTTAATAAAATAAAATTTCTTTTGAAAAAAATACTCATTCTTCGTTTTTCTTCTATTGGAGATATTGTCTTGACTACACCTGTCATTCGTTGTCTCAAAATGCAATTTTCTTCTGTACATAAGGAAGAAATAGAGCTACATTATGCCACAAAATCAAGTTTTGAAACGGTTTTGAAGCATAATCCTTATTTAGACAAAATTCATTTACTTCAAAAAGAACAATCGCTTTCCAATTTTATTTCTCTTCTCAAAAAAGAAAATTTTGATATAATTATTGATCTACACAAAAATCTAAGAACAAGTAGTATCAAGTTTAGATTAAATGCAAAATCATATACTTTTGAAAAACTCAATGTTGAAAAATGGATATACGTAAATCTTAAAAAAAATAAAATGCCTAATATTCATATTGTAGAAAGATATATGAATACACTAAAACCATTAGGAATTACACTAGAAGAAGATGAAAAAATAAGTGATAAGCAAAACAAAAATAATAAAAAAGAAGTAACAGGATTAGATTATTTTCTAGGAACAGAAGATCATTTTGAATTAAGTTGGCTTCCAAAATCTCATCAAGAGGGTTATATTGCTTTTGCTATTGGAGGAGCTCATAATACCAAAAAACTCCCTTTAAAGCGAATGATTGAGCTTTGTGATAAAATAAATAAGCCAATTGTTTTGTTAGGAGGAAAAGAAGATAGTGAAAATGGACAAGCAATTTTTGATTTTTTTGAAAAAGATAGACATACCTTCCAATCACAAGAAGCCATTGAAAAGTTAGGAAAAAAGACACGTATTTTTGATGCTTGTGGAAAACTTACTCTAGGACAATCGGCATCACTTCTCAAACAATCAAGAGTAGTTTTTTCGCACGATACAGGTCTAATGCACATTGCAGCAGCTTTTAAGAAAAAAATTTATTCTATTTGGGGAAACACAACGCCTTCTTTTGGAATGTATCCCTATAAAACGCAGTTTGTTGTCTTTGAAAATAACAAAATTTCGTGCCGTCCGTGTTCCAAAATTGGTTATAAAAAATGTCCGAAAGGTCATTTTAAGTGTATGAATGAATTAGTATTTGATTTTTGGATTCCCTAGACAAACCAAAACGAGCTATTAAAAGTTTTTTTTAAACTTTATCGCTCAAAATTTCTTATTTTTACGTTCTTATTTCGAATAATACTTTCCAATACAGAAAATAGATACACTAATTTTTAATAGCCTGTTATATAATGATGAACGAATTAATTTCTAGTTTCCCAAATCAGTTGGAAAACGCCTATTCAGATTTTCAAAAACTTTCTCTTTCTAATTTTGAAAAGGCGGATAGAGAAATTCTCAATGTTGTAATAGTTGGCTTGGGAGGTTCTGGAATTGGGGGCAATCTGATTCAAACGCTTACTCGCAGTCTATTAAATGTTCCTTATCAGGTTTGTAAAACCTACAATTTGCCCAATTATATCGGTAGAAATACACTTTTTATAGCTTCTTCTTTTTCAGGAGATACAGAAGAAACGTTGGCTTCTTTGGACGAAGCACAGCGAAAAGGAGCTTATATAGCCTGTCTTACTTCAGGTGGAAAGGTACAAGAAATTGCCAATCAAAAAGGCTTTGATTTGGTTCCCTTAAAGTCTTTGGCAGCTTGTCCCAGAGCACATTTGCCTTATTCTGCTATTTCATTACTACTTCTTTTGCATCACTACAATCTAATAGATACTGATTTTGAGAATGAAATAAAACAAACAGTCAGTAGTTTGGAGAAAAATAATGAGGAAATAAAAACCGAAGCCAAAGAGTTGGCAATTCCATTGAAAGAGAAACTTCCCATTCTATATGCCGATGCTATTTTAGAACCAATGCTTATTCGTTTTCAACAGCAAATAAACGAAAATGCCAAACAGCTTTGTCATGTTGCTGTTTTTCCAGAAATGAATCATAATGAATTAGTAGGTTGGCATCTACCAAAAGACATTTTATCAAAAACACATATTTTACTTTTTCATTCGGATTATGACCACGAACGAGTAAATAAAAGAATGGAAATTTGTGAAACTATTTTTAATAAACATACAGATTCTATTACACATATTTCGGCAAAGGGAAGTTCGTTTTTAGAGCAAGTATTTTATCTTATCTATCTTACTGATTGGGTTTCCTATTACTTGGCAGAAGAAAATGGCGTTGATCCTTTTCCAGTAGAAGTAATTAATTATCTCAAATCTTCATTACAAGAATAGTAATTTACGCTTTAGTGTGAGTAAAATGTGCTGTGCTGTAACGTACACTTTAGTGTGCGAATAAATATACAAAAAATGCAAACTGTTTTATTCGAACATTTAGGAGTTCTTTCTTACCAAAAAGCGTGGAATTATCAACAAGAAGTTTTTGATAGAATTTTTGATGTCAAAAAACAAAACAGAGGTTTAGAAGAACAAAACGAGCAATTTCCTACCCCTAATTATCTTCTTTTTTGTGAGCATAGTCCTGTTTTTACGATGGGAAAAGCGGGTTCTTTGGATAATTTATTACTTATCTGAACAAGAATTAAGTAAAAAAGGAATTGAATATTTTGAGATAAACAGAGGAGGAGACGTTACTTTTCACGGTTTGGAGCAGCTTGTTGGTTATCCTATTTTGGATTTGATGAACTTTAAGCAAGATTTGCATTGGTATTTTAGGGAATTGGAAGAAGTAATTATCCAGACTATGCAAACCTATAATTTAGATGCAGGTAGAGTAGAAGGACTGACAGGCGTCTGGATAGACCCAAATTCAGCAAATCCAAGAAAAATTTGTGCTATTGGTATTCGTGCCAGCAGGTGGATTACGATGCACGGTTTTGCTTTGAATGTAAATACAGATTTATCTTATTTTGATTTGATAATTCCCTGTGGGATAAAAGATAAAGGCGTAACTTCTTTAAAAAAAGAATTAGGACAGAAAATAGAAATGAAAGAAGTAGAAAAACGAGTAAAAGAGCAATTTGAAAAGAGATTTAATGTGAAAATTGTCTAATTAATTACGAATTACGAATTACGAATTACGAATTACGAATTACGAATTATTTTTTCTTATTAAAAAAACATACTGATTTATACTAAAAATCATAGAAATGCAATTTCTCACTAATCACTAATCACTAATCACTAATCACTAATCACTAATCCCTTGATATTGCTATTAGATAATTTTGATTCCTTTACCTACAATTTATGGGATTACGTTCAGCGTTTGGGAGTAGAATGTAAAGTTTTTAGAAATGATACGCCTTTAGAAAAATTAAAAACATATAATTTTACAGGAATTATTCTTTCTCCAGGTTTTGGAAAGCCACAAGAAGCGGGTATAATGATGGACGTAATTGATTATTACCATCAAAAATTACCTATTTTGGGAGTTTGTTTGGGACATCAAGCATTGGGAGTTTATTTTGGTGCCAAACTAATTTATGCGGAAAAACCCATGCACGGAAAAATTTCTACCATAAATTGTAAAATAAATAACCAAACGGATTTAATTTTTCAAAATATGCCTTCTAATATTGAGGTTGTTCGTTATCATTCTCTATTACTAGAATTAGAAAAAAAGACAGATAAAAATAATACGCTAATTCCAACAGCTTATACAGATAAAGAAGAATTAATGGCGTTTTCTCATATAACACTTCCCATAAAAGCAATTCAGTTTCACCCAGAGGCAGCCTTGACACAATATGGATTACAAATGTTGGAAAATTGGCTTTCTTTACACAGAAAATAAGAAAAGATGACATCTTTCAATATGAGTGTCATTTTTAGGTATTGACTTTTAGTTGCAGCGCAACGTAACCTTGGTAGAACATCAAAAACGTACCTTAATAGAGCTACAGAGTAGTGAAACCTTGCAATTGGCAATTAAAAATAAAGTTACGCTACGCTGTAGCTTTTTAAATCAATGTTTACTCTTGTTCTACCAAGGTAAAGCTACTCTGTAGCTAATAAATGCCTTTTTTGATTTTTACCAATGACACTTATATTGACCTTTGTTAATAATAAAATTTTTACCTTTTTGTAATTTTTAGTTAGCTACTCTGATTATTTCATAATTCCTAATTCGTAATTAAATTATTTCGGTTCGGATTTTGCAAATCTTAAAAAATTAGATTGTCTATCTCTTTCTACACTAATTATTCAAACTCACAAAAATATGATTCGCATTACAAAAATTTTTGCTCTTCTTTTCTGCATTGGTCTTTTATTTGGATTTATTCCCAATACTAAAATGTTGGATAGTCCAAACGAAAAAGTAATAGGAAAGTGGAAAACCATTGATGATGAAACTGGAAAGGCAAAATCAATTATTCAGATTTATGAAGTAAATGGAAAAATTCATGGCAAAATAGCAGAACTTTTAGACGGTGTAAGTCAGGACGAAACCTGCAAAGAATGTAAGGGAAAACGAGCAGGTCAGAAACTTGTAGGCATGGAAATAATGTATGGATTAGAAAAAGATGGCGATAATGAATGGGAAGATGGAAAAATATATGACCCAAATAATGGCAAAGAATATAGCTGTGAAATCAAATTGGTTTCGGCTGACAAACTAGAAGTAAGAGGTTATATTGGTTTTTCTTTTGTTGGTCGTTCACAAAATTGGTTTAGAGTGAAATAAATCAAGTGATTGATAAATTTTTAATAGAAAATAGATAATTCATGTAGTGAGTTATCCACTTTTTTATTAAATTAGTATGATAAATTTTTTTGTATTCATTTTTGATAGAACAGAAACACGGAAAGCTACGTTACAAGTAAATAAATTCAGCATCTAAACAATCAAACTATGCTAAACTTAGATACAAAAAAATTGAAGTTAATTCAACAAATAATGAAGTTAGAAAATGAAAATTTCTTATCCAAAATTGAAGCAGATGTAAGAGCTTTTGTTTACTCTACGTCTAATTTTACTAAAGAAAAAGAATCCTTTTGGGCTGCTGTTAAGCCGATTAAAAAAACACCTTCTATTGACGAATTAATATTACAACAAAATTATAGACCAATAGAAAAAAAAGAATTTTATGTTAAGGTTTCCACTCTACAACTAGAAGAACCTTTAGACGAACTTTTAGCTATGTTGAAAAAATGAATTATTTTTTAGATACAAACCTATTATTGACTTATCTTAGAGATAATAAACAAGCTAGAAATATAGAAAAAGAATTAAAACTTTTAGAAAAAGGAAATAATCTTTTACTCTCTGTTGTTTCGGTTGGAGAAGTTAAATCTATTGCAATACAAAATAAATGAGGCAAAAGAAAAATTGAAAACCTTATTGCTATTTTACAAGATTTTTTAATAACAGATATAAATACCCAAGAAGTTATAGACAGATATGCAGAAATAGACGCATACAGTCAAGGCAAACTAAATGATATTCCCACACCATTTTCAGCAAGAAATATGGGTAAAAATGATTTGTGGATAGCTGCAACAGCTTCAATCTATAATGTTCAATTAATTACAACAGATAAAGATTTTGATCATTTGAAAGAAAACTATCTTCCTAATCTTTTTTGGGTAGATGTTGAAAAATACAAATAATAAAATTGATTGAAAATGGATAATTTACTTTTGAGAGAGTTATCTGTTTTTTGTATTTTAGCGGATATTTTATAAAATATTCCACTACAAAACTCTTCATTTACAGTTATTTAGTTATTCAAAAAGGAATAAATCCCTACTATTCTCTCTAATTTTGAATTGTGTCTTTTTATTGTTAATTTTTTGGTAAATTTGTAATTATGTAGCTTACTCTTTAGAGTGAGTAAAAATGTACTGAATGCTTCAGCTTTCGGAATAGATAAACATTGTCCTAAAAACTAGATAAACACTAGACCTAATAAAAAATAACTCATAAATATACATCACTATGGCTAAAATAGAAATGGTAATGCCCAAAATGGGCGAAAGCGTAATGGAAGGCACAATCCTAACTTGGCTCAAAAGTGTAGGAGATTCAATTGAACAAGACGAGTCTGTTTTGGAAGTAGCTACAGATAAAGTAGATACAGAAGTTCCAGCTACTCATGCAGGTACGTTGGTAGAAATAATAGCACAAGAAGGTGATGTGGTGCAAGTAGGTGCAACGATAGCAGTTATAGAAACAGAAGTAGGTGCAAAAAATGAAAGTACACCGAGTACACAAGCTCCTGTTGCAGAAACAAAATCAGAGAATAAAAAAGAAGAACCAGTTTTAGAAACTGTATCTTCGAATGGTGCTAGTCATTCGAATGGAGCTAATCACCAAACGAATGATTTTGTTACGGCTACTCGTTTTTATTCTCCCTTAGTAATGTCAATTGCGAAAGAAGAAAAGGTTTCAATCGCAGAATTAGAAACTATACAAGGAACAGGTTCAGAAGGACGTGTTACAAAAAGTGATATGTTCTCTTTCCTTCAAAACAGAAAAGGTAATACAGGCAATGGCTCACAAACTGCTACTCAAACTCAGCCTAAAATTGAAGTAAAAGAGCGAAAAGCAGAACCTCAATCAACACAGGCAAACCAAAAACTAGAACAATTACAACCTGTAAAATCATACGGCGGTGATGTAGAAGTAGTAGAAATGGACAGAATGCGTAAGATGATTGCCCAAAGAATGGTTGATTCAAAACGTATTGCACCTCATGTTACTTCATTTGTAGAAGCTGATGTTACCAATCTTGTAAATTGGAGAAACAAATGGAAAAGAATAGTAAAAGACCGTGACGGTTTGGCTCTCACTTTTACTCCTATTTTTGTGGAAGCTGTTGCAAAAGCAATTCAAGATTTCCCAAAAATCAATTGTTCGGTAGATGGAGATAAAATTTTGATGAAAAAAGGAATTCATGTCGGTATTGCTGTTGCACTTGCAAATGATAATTTGATTGTTCCTGTTATCAGAAATACAAATCAGCTTAATCTTTTAGGAATTACCAAAAAGGTGTCAGAACTGGTTGATAAAGCAAGAAATAATAAACTTACTCCAGATGATTTGTCAGGTGGAACATATACACTTTCAAATATTGGTTCTTTTGGAAATATGCTCGGAACGCCAATTATTATGCAGCCACAAGTTGCGATTATGTCGGTTGGTGCAGTAGTCAAAAAACCTGCTGTCGTTGAAACTCCTCAAGGAGATTTAATCGGAATCCGTCACATGATGTATCTTTCTCATTCTTACGACCATAGAGTAGTTGATGGTGGACTGGGTGGAAAGTTTGTGAGAAGAGTTGCTGATTATTTAGAGAATTTTGATGTAAATACTACTATTTAGTGATAGGTTATTATGATGTGTAGTAGATGAGATAAGAATATATTTTACAAATTGTCATTAGCGTTTCGTAATAATCATAATAGCAATAAAGTAGAGGCGTTGGATTAGATTTAATTCAATGCCTTTTTTTTTATTTTACTGTTCTAACCTTCATAAAAAAGAATCCACTACTATTTATGGAAAATGCGTTGTCTATTGTACCCTACTATTTTTTTGTAGTTAATAAATAATAGGATTGAAAATACAGATAGATATAAGATAGTATCAAAATAATTTGATTATAATTAAAAAAATCTGTGTTTTATCTGTCTAATCTGTAAAATCCGTGTTCCATAAGAAAAGTAGGATACAGTATGTGTTATCTTTCTCTACAATTTCAAACAATTTATAACTTATAACATTTAGTTTTTACTTATGAAATTTGTGCATTCATTTCCTCTCTCTTTACTTTGTTTTTTCTATTATCTTCCTTCTTTCGCTCAAAATGATGTGGATTATTTAGATTACGCAAAAATACCAAAGAATTTAAAGATGCTAGTAGTTTGGAATGGCTACGTAGCTAGTGAAGGAGACTCAAGTATTACGGAAAAGAGTATCTATTTTAAAAATGGAAAAACTCTACAAAAACCTACTAATGATATTACAATAGAAGATGAAAAAGGGAGGATTAAAATTAAAACAGAAAAGTTTTCAGGTTTTACTATGGATTGGTATCAATATCCTACTCCTACTACCACTATTCATTTCTACGAAGATATAATAAGATACAAATATAAAAAAACAGAAGTAAGAAAAGATGAAAAAGGCAGAGTTACAAGAGAGGAGATATATGATAGTACGTTTATGTACATAGATTCAGGTATGAGAGGAGCAGAACATACAGTAACAAATTATACCTACAAAAATAATTTATTAGTCAAACAACAAACCTTTAAGCTACCAAACTATACAACAAAAGAAGAAGTAGAATATAGTTATGATTCAAAAGATAGATTAATAAAAGAAGACAGAAAACAGTATTATGCAAACGGAAAAGCAGAAAATAAACTAGACAAGCAAATCATTACTATTTACAACTATTACAATTATGGAGAAGAACGTTTATTTATAAAATCAATTACAGAAATAAGTCCTTATTCTGTAACTTCTAAGAGTTGGAAATATGAGTACAAGGCAAACAAAATGATTCTGACAAAGGAAGAAACGTACTCTGATGTAGATACTTTTGTGTATGAATTTATCTATGAAGATGAGATGTTAATTAGAGTTAATGAGCTTAAAAATAGTAGATATACGCATCAGGAGGGAAATTGGACAGAGTACGAATATATTTTTGAGTAATTTTATTTTTAACCATTCTATGAAGATACTATTTATTATCGTTTTATTTCTTGCCAAAACAACAAATCTTTACGCACAAAAAGATACGGTTAAATATTGGATAGAAGACGAAGCACCTCCTATATTTATACCTAAAAAGGTAAAGAAAATAATTGCTTGGTATTCCGTTTACACACCTTTAGAAGATACTATAACTAACAAAGCTTTTGAGTGGAAATTTGATAATCAAAAGTTGATAGGAACGACAGATTACACGAAAAAGCAAGAAAACAGGAAAGAACAGACTTACGAAAGTCCTAGAGAAAAACAGATGAAAAACAAACCGAAAAAGATAACACACACATATAGTTATGATACGCTATTAGACAAAAAAGGCAAACCTTTACGGTATTTTTATACTACAAAACGAATAGATGAAAAGGGAAAACTATTGACTCTTTGGAAAGATACAACTCATATTACCTACAATGCACTCAACCAGATTGTTAGTGAGCATGAAGTAGGGTGGCAAAAATATTGGAAAAAAGAAAAAGAATCGTATGAATTTAGCAAAAGTACCTACACAACACACTACAAGTATGATGATTTTGGCAACTTAATAGAAAAACATTATAATAACCATCAATACGAAGACATAGAGAGCCTATGGAGGTACAGCTATGACGAAAAAAACAGACTGATTGTTTACTATGAAAATTTAGACCCTCAATACAAATATGGTGAAGTCATTTATGAGCAGAATAAAATTATTGTTACACAGACTTCACAAGATGGTGAGTTTCCTTCTGTAAAAGATTTCCATTATGAATTTATTTCAAATAATGAGTTAATTGTCCGAAAACGAAAATATCATCCTTCTTCCAATCGTCTCTATGCGTGGATAGACTATCAGTATATTTATTAGGTTGAATCAAAAAAAGACATTGAATCAAAATTAATTCAATGCCTTTATTTTTTAATAAAAAAGCAGATTTGTATTTCACTTAGTAAAAATAAATTACTACTTCCAAAATTGAAAGTGTTTGATAATCAGATGTTTGCATTCGTTTATCATTTACAATTAATAATCTATCATTTCTTATCACTATTCCTATACTTTCTCCATCCACCCAAAACGGTCTTCTACTTCTGCCGAACGAATGGCTTTTAGTTCTTTCAAAATATGACTACTTATTTTACGAGTTTCTACGGCTGGTAATTCATAATCATTTCCTTCTATTCCTATAGCTGCAATTTGAGAAATTACGGCTGCCGTTCCTACTCCAAAAGCTTCTGTAAGACTTTTATTTTTCATAGCTTCTTCTATTTCTGCAACACTTACAGGACGTTCTTCTACTTCATAACCCAAATCTTTAGCCAAAACAATCAGACTTTTACGAGTAATTCCTTGTAAAATTGTATCTCCTGTTGGTGGTGTCAAAATTTTACCATCAATAACAAACATAATATTCATTGTTCCAGATTCTTCAATAAATTTATGCTCTTTTGCATCTGTCCAGATAAGCTGATGATAACCTTGTTCTTGGGCTAATTTTGCAGGATAAAGAGCCGAAGCATAATTTCCTCCAGTTTTGGCATTTCCTGTTCCTCCACTGGCTGCACGAACAAATTTAGTTTCTACTTTTACTCGTACAGGCTGTGTATAATATGCACCAACAGGACAGGTAAAGATAATAAATTTGTATTCGTCAGCAGGACGAACACCCAAAAAACCCTCTGAAGCAAAGATAAACGGACGGATATAAAGAGAGCTACCTTCTGTTTTAGGAACCCATTTTCTATCTATATCTATAAGCCTCTTCAAACCTTGCATAAAAACTTCCTTATCCATTTTCGGAATACACATACGTTCACAAGAACGCATCAAACGCTCATAATTTTCTTCTGGACGAAAAAGAACTACCTCTTCTTTTTTATTATAAAAGGCTTTCATTCCCTCAAAAATAGTTTGTGAATAATGCAGTACAGAAGCTGCTGGACTTAATGAAAGATTAGCGTAAGGCACGATTTTAAAATCTGCCCAAGCACCATCTTTATAATCGGCAATAAACATATGGTCAGAAAAAATACGTCCAAAGGGAATGTTAGTTGCATCTAAAGATTCAATACCAGAATGTTGAGTAGGCGTGACATCAATATAAATACTTGTGTCGGTTGAGTTCATATTTGTATATTTTTTGTGATTTTACGTAGTGAAATAGTGTTGATACAGAAAATAGTAGAATAGATAGAAAAACGAAATTAAACAGAATAAAATTCTGATATTTTGTTATTAACAATTTTTAATTTTAGTTCTATATCAAAAAGTCTGGGAAAAGTTGGTAATTTGTACTTCTAAAAAAACAGTTCTGTTTCTCTATTTTGAAATCAGCGAAATGCAAAACAAAAATAAAACACTGCTTTTTTTCTTAGCAATATACTAAATTCATGACAGTTTTAAAAGCAAATAGTCATCTTAAAAAGATAGCTTTGTGTTTTGTTTATACTTGATTTCACTAAAACATAGATTTTCTTCATAAAAGGGATTAATTAGTTATTTTGATAATTAAAAATTCAATTAAATGGTTTTGATTTTGCCTCAAGTTTGTGTCAATTCTGTAACTTATTTTGATACTATCCGTTAATTATACTAACTTTCATTTTAATTTGAAAGTTTTGAAAGATATAGAAACTATAAAATACAACCAGCCATGAAAAATCATTTAGCCTTAACAGAACTATTAGATTTTGCAGAAAAAAGAGATATAATTAGTAATAAAGAAAAGAAAGAGAATAGAGGAGAAATTAAGTTAAATACTTTTCAATTTATCAAAAAAATGTGGTGTGCTGCCATTGCTCAAAACTTAGGTGTTTCGTTGTGGAGAGAACCAAATACGGATAATTTGCAGTTAGTTGTTGATTTATCTCAAAACACAAAACTAGTAGAAGCAGATTTGGAAGACTTGCCAACAGGTTTTTTGATGCATAAATTTGAAAAAGAATTTGATAGTAATTTTAATACTAATAATGAAGGAAAAAATAATTCAAAAGCCTATTTTTTAGAAGCCCATCTTTATTTTGATTCTTCAAATGATTTTATCGTAGAAAATATTCCCTCCAAAGAAAAGAAGAAATTTGAAGAATTAAACGAAACAAAAAAACAGTTTTTTCAAAAATTAAAGCAATTACAAAACGAAAAAGACTGCAAAACGCCTTATTTTTATCCACAAAGTATTCCAACAGCAACCACAAAAGAAACTCATAAAAAAGCCGTTGATAAAGCGATAAAATCAATGCAAAATGATGAATTTGAAAAAGTAGTTATTTCTCGTAATAAGTTTATTGACTTGGACAGAAAAGGAGAACCTAATTTTGATGCTTTAAATGCTTATCACAAATTAGAACAGACTTACAAAACTGCTTTTGTGTCTTTGGTTTCGATTCCACAGGTCGGAACGTGGATGTGTGCAACGCCAGAACTTTTGGTAAGTCAAGACAAAAATGGAATTTTCCGTACAATGGCACTTGCAGGAACGCAATCTGGAAAAGAAGTAAAAGAGCTTAAAAATGCACTTTGGAGACAAAAAGAAATTGAAGAGCAGGCTTTAGTGAGCCGTTATATTATTAATTGCTTTAAGAAAATTCGATTGAGAGAATATGAAGAAATAGGACCAAAAACAGTTAGAGCAGGAAATCTTTTGCATCTAAGAACTGAGTTTTTAGTCAATACAAAACAAGAGCGTTTTCCACAACTTGCAACCGTTATGCTAGAACTTTTGCACCCAACTTCGGCAGTTTGTGGAATGCCAAAAGAAATAACGACACAGTTTATTTTGGAAAATGAAGGTTACGATAGAGGATTTTATGCAGGTTATTTAGGTGGAATTAATTTTAAAAATGGAAGTAGTTTGTATGTTCAGCTTCGTTGTATGCAGCTTTTGGAAAATCAAGCTATTTTGTATGCAGGAGGCGGAGTTACGGTAGATTCGGACACCGACAAAGAATGGCAAGAAACTGAAATGAAATGCCAAACGATAGAAAGCGTGGTTTTTGAGGTTGAGAGTTAGGGAATGGAGATTGGGAAATGGAGAATGAAAATAAACTTTGATTCTTTATCATTGTAGGGAACTGAAAGTCAGCATAGCTAAAATGGCTTGCCTTTTCTATATTGTCATTCTAATTTTAAGATGCTGTTTGAGTTGTTGGTGACCGTACAACAAACCATAACTAAACACCAACAACGGCTGGGGATTTTGAGGAAAAGATAAGTGAAATTAGTGGCATTTTAATTGTCTATTTTAGTTTATACAATTAATATACTTACACTACTAATGACAATATGAAACTTACTATCAAAATTTTCTTGCTTTTCTGTGTTTTCTTCTGTTCGTTTTCTTTTCTACAAGCACAGAATTTTCAAGATGGTACACTTACTGTTACATTAGATTTTCTTAATAAAAAATCAGAAAAAGATACTATTTATATAGATGTGATACCAAGCAGTTTAATTTTCGATTTTCAAGATAGAGATTCTATTGGGTACTGTAAAGTTGAGATTCTTTTGGGAAGAAAGCGATATATAGTTTGGATATTAGAAGCAAAAGGTAGAAGTATAGAGTTTCCTGTTGAAGTTGTAAAATGGGAATCAGATAGATTTATGATACAGGTAAGAGGAAGAGGCTTTGGATTTACAAAACATATCTATATTCTACCCAAACAATCAGAAGAAGACGATAATTAAATTAAAAACTCATTTGTTTGTAGTGTTCTACTCAATGCTGTCAATTTAAAGGTTTTTCCACTGTCAACGAGGCTATGTCTTGAGGTTCGTAAATTTAAAGTCTCAACAATGGTCGATAAAAACATATTGTTTTTTTTAAGTTGACAGCATTGAGCGTGACACTACGACCAATAGGAGATGCAATTTTTTATATTCTACACCAAAACAAAAAAATGTAAGAAAGAAAAATCCTTTTTCCAACATTAACAAAAAATATTTTCAACTATTTTCGAACTCTAATTACCAAATTAGAGTTTATTTGTTTTTAGATACTACAATCACAGATTAAAAAGGTAATTTTACAAAAGATTACAAAACTTGCCGTTGTCGGTGTCCCCACCGACGACTTTCACTATATATAAAATTTATGAAAGGACTCATTTTACGCTCAACAGGTTTATGGTACGATGTTTTGGCAGATGATAACCACCGTTACAAAGGTCGTTTGCGTGGAAAATTGCGTTTAAGTACAGAAAGAGTAACTAATCCAATAGCTGTTGGCGATAGAGTAGAAATTTCGTTAGAAGACAAAGACGAAAACACCGTTTTGATAGAAAAGATAGAAAAAAGAACGAATTACATTAGTCGTCAATCTCCAAAAAAAGATGGTTTTTCTCATGTCATTGCAGCCAATCTTGACCAAGCAATTGTAGTAGTTACGCTGGCAATGCCTCGTACTTCACCCGGATTTATCGACCGTTTTTTGGTAGCAGCCGAAGCATTCCGAATCCCTGGTGTTTTGATTTTTAACAAAACTGATTTGCTTTCAGAACAAGAACTCTTTGTTCAATCCAAAATGATGGAGCGTTACGAACAAATTGGTTATAGATGTCTTGCTATTTCTGCAACAGAAGATGAAGATATTACGAAAGTAGAGAATATTTTGAAAGATAAAGTATCTTTAGTTTCTGGACATTCAGGCGTAGGAAAATCGACTTTATTAAACCGTCTTTCTCCAGAGATTACACAAACTGTACAAGAGGTTTCAGATTATACAGAAAAAGGACTTCACACCACAACATTTTCAGAAATGTTTGAAATCTTTGAAAATACCTTTGTCATTGATACCCCAGGGATAAAAGAATTAGGTCTTATGAATATGGAAAAACCAGAAATTAGCCATTATTTTCCTGAAATGAGAGAATATTTTAATAAATGTAAATATGATAATTGTCTTCATTTGAGAGAACCACAATGTGCCATTATTGCAGCCGTAGAAAGTGGAGATATTGCAAAGAGTAGATATAATAGTTATTTGTCTATGATGGATAATGATGATAATAGACGTTAGTCAGTTAGCAGTTAAAATACTAATGTTTGGTTTTGCTATGTAGTTTATTTTCTATTTTTCTAGTTTCTTTTCTTATTTTTGAAATATCATTTAAAATTGTGGTAGTGCTAAATATATAATGCTGCAATTCTAAAAATCTGTGTTTTATTCGTTTAATCTGTGTTATCTGTGTTCCTTTTTATTTACAGCATTACTTGTGATAGACTACCAAAATTGTATTTCAGTTACAGAGCAACCTAACCGTTAGCTTCGCTGACTCGCTGACCTTCGGTTGTAGAACTAATGAAACTGAATGTATTAGAGCTACAGAGTAGCGAAACAGTATTTTTCATAACTAGGTTACGCTACTCTGTAGCTTTTTTATCTTATTGCTTTTTCTTTCTACAAAGGTTGTGCTACTCTGTAGCTATAAATCTTTCACTTACAAGATACATAAATCAATCTACCACAGCCATTCCAATTTCATAAAGCTGTCTTTTGAGTTTACTTTGTGCTGCATCATCATTATTTGCACTTTTTAGAAGCCAAATAACATCATTTGTCATATCATTTAGGTTTTCTAATGTGATTTTTTGAGTGGTAGCATCAAAATCTTTCACAAAAAAATCAGTTAATTCTTTCGCTTTTTCAATAGTATGAACAATGGCATCGTGCAAATTAGAATCCAGATTTTGGATTACTTCCTCTACACTTGATTTCAGAATAAAAGAAACTGGAAGTTTGTATAATGTAATTTCTTCATTTTGATTATTCTCAACTTTCACAAAAACACAGAAAGGATTTTGTTTTCCCTCTGAAGCAACGCTATTATATTCTTTTCGTGCTTCTTCAAAAGTAGTTTCGTTAAAGAAAATAGCTATTTTTTCTTTTTTGTGATAAGAAGAATCTAAAATTTCATTTTCTAACCTATTAAATAAATTCCTAAAAAAATACGGTCTTTTGGCTGTATGAACCCTACAATTCAAAGATTGGTAAATTAGATACGTCATAAAATCGGTTGGAGAAAGACCAATTTCGGCAGCCTGACGGAAAATAAGTGAAGTAGGAGACATACCAGGTAAAGTATTGATATCAATTATCTCAATGGTATTTTTATCGGTATAGAAACCATCAATTCTGGCACAGGCATCAAACTTAAAAGTTTGGAAAATCTCTTTACAACGCTCTTGTATTTCTATGATTTTATCGGTCGGAATATCTATTGGAATGCGTTTCTGACTTGCATTAGGTAAATATTTTGCTTCAAAATCATATACTTGAGCTATCGTAATTATTTCTGTGGGAGGAAGTGCAATGGCTTCTAGTTTTTCATTCTGAATTATGCCACACGAAAATTCTTTTCCAGACAAATGTTCTTCAAATAAGACCATATCTTCACTCTCAAAAGAAAAAAGAGTTGCATCTTCATCAGAATACGAAAAAAAGTCATTTAGTTTGTTCAATAAGTTTGAGAGGAGCATAAATAATTTGTTCTCCCAAATTCCCACCTAAAAGAGATTTTTCTTCAAAAATTACGGGTAATCCAATTCCTTTTTCTAGGCTCATCAATTGATTTATATATTCTTTTCGTTCTGGCATCGTCAGTTTCTTCCATTCATTTTTTGGAATCTGACGAGCAAAAAGTGAACTATTGACTGCCTTTATAAAAGTTTCTACATCATCTTTTTTCAAAATCGAAACGCCAATTGAAGAGCCTTGATAAGGAGCTTTTATGACGATTGGAAAACCTACCTTTGATTTTATTTTATCAAAAATTTCTTGTCTATCACACGTTTTCCATTCATCTCTTCTCATCATATAGTATTTTCTACTGCTTCCTAAGTTCAGTTTTTCGTTTACTACTTGTTGCAAGTGTTTATCAATGGAAAAAGAAGAAGAAAAAATTCCACAACCCGAATACGGAATCTGCAACCACTCAAAAAGTCCTTGTAACATTCCGTCTTCTGCAAAAGTACCATGCAGCATCAAAAGTGCAAAATCTATATGTTCAGAGAGGTTTTCAGTAAGAATTGGTGTTCCTACTTGTTCCATTATATTCCTGTGTTTTTCTTTTGTTAAATCTTCAAGCGTTTCGATATAGACAGGTGAAAACTCATCATACTCCTCTGGAATAGATTCTTGCGTAGGATAAAAATGAGAAATAGCTTTATGCTCAAATTGAATAGGATTTATTTTGATAAACTTTCCTAAGCTATCTACCAAAATATAAACAGGCTCAAAAAGCGAACGATTGAGCGTTTGGGAAATAGTCTTTGCACCTGAAAAAGAAATTTCACGTTCACGAGAAATTCCACCGAAAAAAACACCTATTTTTATCATAAGTAGTTAATTATTAGTATTGAAAAATGGGTTTGTTTTATAATAAAAGAAATTTTATTCCTCCAAACTATTTGTTTGGCTTTGTTCTATTTTTGCCTCTAGCTCTTCTATTATTTTTCTTAATTTATCTTCTGTTTCTTTAGCAGAACTTATAATGCGTTCTGTTTCAAGCTGTTTGCGTTCCATTTCTTCCTGTGTAGCTTGCAACTCTTCTACATTCTGCCTCATTTCTTCTTCTTGTGCCAAAACAGCTTCACGCTGCATTTGAGACTCTTCCAATAAATTACGAGTACGACTTGTATTCAAGACAGAAATAATAGAAGAAGTAATATTTTCGCACACTTTTTCTACAAATTCTATTTCGTATTTTTTGAGTGTTTTGAAGGCTGCAAGTTCCAAAACACCAATACTTTCTTCCGAAATTTTGAGAGGAACAAACAACAAAGAAACAGGTTTTGCACTTCCTAAAGCCGAACCGATATGCAAATAATCATTGGGTAAATTTTCTAAATAAAGTGTTCTGTTTTCTTGATAGGTTTCTCCAATTAATCCTTCTCCTATCTGAATGGTATTTGTACGATTTTTATGTGAGTCATAAGCAAACCATGCTTTTAGTTCTAATTCTTTTTTGGAATGTATTTCTTGATTTAATAAATACAAACTAGCTTGTGAAATAGTCAAATATTTTACTAATTCGCTAACAAAAACTTGCGTTAATTCATCAATATCTTCATTAAAATCTCTTAGTATTTTGGCAAAATGAGCTTCTCCAGTTACTGCCCAACTCAACTGTTCGTCTTTTTGAGCAATCATTTTAAGACTATCACGCATATTTATAAATGCTCTTCCTACTTCTCCATTTTCATTGAATGGAATTACTTTTGTATCAAACCTTTCTTCACCTACATCTTTTGCAAATAATTTTAGGCGTTCCATGTCATGAGCCAAATGATTAAGAGCTGTTTCGATAGGTGTAATTTCATCGTTTTCAGCCGTTTTTATTTGATTGGATAAATTACCTTTTGCGATCTGGCGAAGTGCGTATTTGATAACATGAAGACGAAGTAGTAATTTGTGATTGATAGAATAAGCAATCCAAATACAAATAAGAGTAAGAATAATCATCCAAGCGGGCAAGACAATAACCCAAAGATTTTGAGTATGAAAACCAATCGCTGCCTTTGCTCTATCTATTTCTTCATTTTGAATATTGATGATAAGCTCCAAAACAGCACGTACATCATCAGTTAGGAGTTCTAATTGGTCGACTTGGCGTACTCTTTCCGTTTTTGAATCTTCCTTTAAATCAGCATTTCTGGCAAAATATTTTTGTTCTAAATTATTTTGTTCTTTTCTAAGACGATTTGCTTTCGTTCGGACATCATAAACAAGGGAAATAACAG
Source organism: uncultured Cytophagales bacterium (assembly GCA_963761725.1). Taxonomy (GTDB): domain Bacteria; phylum Bacteroidota; class Bacteroidia; order Cytophagales; family Bernardetiaceae; genus Bernardetia. Next base: position 28,676 of record CAVXHP010000012.1, read on the forward strand.
CCTCATTACGCCATTGGTCTGTATAATTACTTAGAGCAGCCAAAGCAATATCACAATCTTTCCAAACTGTTTCTCGTTCAGAGCGATATTCTTCTTCACTAGTAGCCAAATAAATAGCGGTTAGACTTGTACTACTACTTATACAATCCTCAATTACCTTTGAATAATATTGAGTAGGAGCTGTGTTTTCTATAATATGATTGTATTGAGAAATAATTTGATTATTCATATACCACCACGTTCCGATAAGTGTAAGAGTTGCCAAAACACCCATGAGTGTTATACCCATTGTTATTTTGCCACGAAAATTTCGTGGAGATAAATAAAGCCAAATAACGTTTTGCTTTTTTGCCATTAAAAATTTTCTTTGATTTTGTCTAATTTCTATCCGAATTTCTCTTGCATTTCTGTTTTTAGAAAATATAGGGTAAGATACTTTTTTTTATTGAATTTTGAAGAAATTTATCAACTATTTTATTAAAATATTGTTTTTATTTAAAATTATAGAAAAGTAAAATTCAATATATAGATGAATTAAAAGACAAAAACCGTTTGAGATTGTTGTAACTTAAAATCAATTGAATTATGATAGAAGAAAACAAAATGTATAAAGAAGTGGAATTAAGCAATGAACAATTAATAACAAAATTCCCTCCTCATTAAAATGATTTAAAGTAGTAAAAAGTAATGCTAAATAGAGTTAAGGTTGCTGCTCAAATGGGAATTTGGGAAGTGGATTTAGAGAAGCAAACCTTAATTTGGAGTGATGTAACTCGCCAAATCCATGAAGTAGAAGAAGACTACAACCCTACATTAGAAGAAGGAATTAATTTTTTTAGAGAAGGCAAAAGTCGTGATTTGATAAGAGAAGTTTATACTAAGGCTTTAAATGAAGGGAAAAACTATGACGTAGAAGTTCAGACTCAAAACAGCAAAAGGAAATATTATTTGGACAAGAGCGATAGGGATAAGTGAGTTTGAAAATGGAAAATGTAAACGCTTATACGGACTTTTCCAAAATATTGATGAAGACACAAAATATAAAATAGAATTACAACAACAAAAAGAACTTTTTAGACAGACCTTTGAATTTGCGCCTAATGGAATGGCACTTATTGGGCTAGATGGAAATTGGCTTCAAGTAAATCAAAAGGTGTGTAGTATGTTGGGTTATTCTAAAGAAGAGTTATCTAAACTTACTTTTCAAGATATTACTCATCCTGAAGATTTAGATATAGATTTGAAAATGTTGGATGAACTAGCAACAGGAAAAATAGATAGTTATCAAATGGAAAAACGCTATTTTAATAAAGATAAGAATATGGTTTGGGCTTTATTGGGTGTTTCCATGATGAAAGATGAAGAAGGAAATCCTCATCACTTTGTTTCTCAACTTACTGATATTACAGAAAAGAAATATTATTAGAAACTACACTAGCACAAAACGAACGCTTACTTAATTTTGCTCATATTGTTTCACACAATTTGCGTTCTCATACCAGTAATTTCTCTCTCTTGCTTTCCATGATGAAAATGGAAAAACCACAACTAATGGAGGATGATTTTTTTCCTCTTCTGATTAAGTCTTCAGAAAATCTACAAGAATCACTTGCTTATTTGACAGATATAGTAATCATGCAAAATGAAGTAAAAGAAAATACTACTTCTCTGAATCTCTATGATTATATAGAAAAAGTTATCCTTTCCATAGCAAGTTTAATTAGCTAATTTTGAAGTTCAGATAATACAATACTGTTAGTCAAGATATTTTTGTAGATGCTATTCCTGCTTATTTAGAGAGTATTATTCTTAATTTTCTGACGAATTCTATTAAATACCGAGTTAGAAGAAAGAAGTCCGATTATTTCTATTGATGCAAAGACAGATCCCTATTATGTTATCTTCTCAATAAAGGATAACGGAATGGGAATAGATTTGGAAAAACATGAAAAGAAACTATTCGGTATGTATAAGACATTTCACGATAAAGAAGATTCTCGTGGCATAGGACTTTTTATTACCAAAAATCAAGTAGAAGCATTAGGAGGAAAGATTGAGGTAGAAAGCAAAGTAAATAAAGGTACGACATTCAAAATACACTTGAGAAATGGCAAAATTTAAACACGTTTGTATTATAGACGATGACCCTATTTATACCTTTGCAACAGGTAGATTGATGGAAATGGGAGGTTTTGCAGATTATATTGAAATATTCAAAAATGGAAAAGATGCTTTAGATGCACTCAAACCTAGAGTGGAAACAGATACTAAAGTTCCTAATGTTATCTTCTTAGATTTGAATATGCCTATTATGGATGGCTGGGAATTTTTGGACGAGTTTATGACTACCAAACACAGAAAAAATTACTTATTTATATTCTTACTTCTTCAATTGACCCTTCTGATTTGAAAAAGGCAAAACAGTATTCTTCAGAAAAGTGAGTATTTTGTAAAACCTGTAACTGCTGAAGAACTAAAAAAATTGTTAGATGCAATATAAAAAATGTAAAATAGATTTGATTTTTAGAGAAATGCTAATTATTTTTGCAAATAAAACTGCTTACATTAAAACAAAAATTCCTCTACATTATGCCAAAATTTAATCATGTTTGTGTTATAGATGATGACCCAATTTATACTTATCTAACCGATAGAGTCATGAAAATGGTAGATTTTTCTAATTATATTGAGTTTTTCAAAGATGGAGAAGCTGCTCTCAATTCATTAAAACCTAGATTACGTTCAGGGAGAAATATACCTGATGTTATATTTTTAGATTTGGCTATGCCTGTAATAGATGGCTGGCAATTCTTAGATGAATTTATTATTCCTACAAAAAAGAAAGTAATTATTTATGTCGTAACTTCTTCCATAGATCCTAACGATTTGAAAAGAGCTGAAAAATACAATATTGTAGATAAATATGTCGTAAAGCCAATTACGCCAGTATTATTGACTGAACTCTTTGATGAGATGTAAATAATTAAAGTAGATTTTTCCAAGTTCCCTTCATAAAATTATACTTCAGCGTACTCGGTAAAGCCTTCCAAAAAAAACGATTTATTTCCACAGCAAAAGAAGGTTGCATATAACAATTAATGGTACAACCTTCACATTCAGGTAGTTTTCCTTCTTCTGAAATAAGTTTTTTTATTTTGTCAGAATGATACAATTCATACAAATTATCATTGATTTCAAACTCTTCTTTTCCCAAATGATAACAAGGCAAAACAAGTTTGTTTTCTGGAGAAATAACAAGGGTAGAACTAGCAGCCTTACAAATCGGTTTTTCAATATGATTTCCACCTTCCAAACGTAAATCTATAAAGGCTTCATTTAGTACACTAATTTTTTCTTGGAAAATTTCAGAAGTTTTTTTAAATAATCTGCATTCAAATTTCCCAATGTATCCACCGAATTATATTCAAAAACAGGATTTAAGATTAAAACTAAATTATTTTTCAAAGAAATAGTTTCATAGATTTTTTCTATTTCCTCAAAATTTCCTTCAAAGACAGTACACAAAATATCAGGTCGTTCTCCCAAAGATTTAGCAATTTCTATTGATTCCATTATTTTATCAAAACATTTTACACCACGCATTTTGTCGTGTGTTTCGGCATCGGCAGCATCTAAAGAAAAATGCAACATGTCTATTTTTCCTTTGAGTTTTTCAGGCAAGTTTTGGATAACGAATTCCGTTTGTGTAACTGTTGTTATAAATTTTTTCTTCTTAGCAATCTCTAAAAAAGTGTCTAATTGTGGATGTAAAAGTGGTTCTCCTCCTGTAAAGTCAATTACTTTTACGCCTAATTTTTTAAGGTCTGAAAGGTTTTTTTCTACATTTTCTACTTTTACAAAAGGCGATGGTTTTTCCCAAATATCACAAAAACTACACGTTGCATTGCAGCGATAGGTTAGATAATAGTTGCATAAAATGGGGTGGGGAATCAGTCTCAAAAGCAAATGAGGTTTAGATTTTGTTTTTTTATAAAAAACAAAGATACAACCAAACTTCATAGTAAATAATAAAGAATAATTTCTAATAATTATTGAGAGTAGGTTCAGATTCTCTATAAGTAAATTCTATCAAAAAAATGATTCCTATAAATAGGACGGTATAGGCTAATAGTTCGATAGATTCTTCAGAAGCATTTTTTACAGATCGATGATAATTTTCTCCTAAAGTAGCTTTCCAGATTTCAGTTTTTCCATAAATTCTTGAGAAAACATGAAGGATTAAATTTCCTGTAATAAAAACTCCCATCGGAAAAGTTTCCCAAACACTAACCAACTGTATCCAAAACTCTTTTCTATGAATAAATAAATAAGGAAGGTAAAAAAGCGAAACTGTCAATACACCTATTTTCCACCAGCCACCCAAATAATTATTCCATTCTCTAATGAAATAAATAAGACAAAGGTAAGCCAAACTAAGAAGTAAAACTCTAAATTTAGGAAATTTATAGGCTGCACTACTTCCAAAAAAAACAGCCAAAATGAGCATAAATTCTTGTGCATATTCTGTCCAAGAAGATTCTCCGAATTTATCGCTCATACTTGTATCATGTGCATCCATCCAAGTAATCCCTGCAATCAGACAAAGACTTAAAGCAAAAAGAAATAGCTTTATAAAAAAAGATAAAATAGTTTTAGTATCAGATTTCATGGTAGTATAAATTTATATATTAGAGATTAATTTTTGAATAAACAATAGTTTGTAATTCGGAAACAGTATATATCTTTTCGGCTAAATTATCTTCTATCTCAATACCAAAATAATATTCTATCAAAACAATCAAGTTGAGATAAGAAAGTGAATCAAAATAAAAGTCGTCGTAAAAATGACGATGTTCTGATATGCGTTCTTCTTCCACATCCATACTCATCAGAATCATTTTTATTCTTTCAAAAATTAAATTTGTATTTTTTTTAGTACCCATATTTTTAGTGTTTAAAAATTGTCTGATACTTTTGAAAGTGTCTTGACAATTAGGTTTTTCATTTTTCATTTTTAACCTCTTTTACTTCAATAGCAGGAGGAATAAGTTTGTACATAACAGGCGTTACAATTCTTGACAGAATAGTTGAACTAATAAGTCCACCAATCAAAACCAAGGCTAAAGGCGAAATCAAAGGATTTGCGTTAAGTGCAATAGGAATAAGTCCACCAATCGCTGTCAGAGAAGTCAAAACCACAGGTAAAAAGCGTAAGTCTCCAGCTTGTTCGATAGCTTTTTGCAGTTCCATTCCTTCTTCTCTAAGTTGATTAGTAAAATCTACAAGCAAAATTGAATTTTTGACTTCAATTCCTGCTAATCCAATAAAACCAATAATAGCAATAAAAGACATCGGATTTCCTGAAAGAAAAAGCATCGTAACACCACCGATTACACCCAAAGGAATGACCGAAAGAACAATCAAAATACCTTTAAAGGTTTTGAATTGAAGAATCAGAACAGCAATAAATAAGAAAACAGTCAGAATAATAACGGTAATAAATCCACCTCCAAACGCATCTCCTTCACTTTCTGCTTCTCCAGAAAGTTTGTAACTATATCCTTTTGGCATCTTCAATTCGTTTAGTTTGGGAACAACTTCTTTCAAAACATCGTTTGCCAAAACTCCTTCTTGTGTATAGGAAGTTACTTTTACAAATCTATTTTTATTGAAATGATTAATGCTTGTAGGCGAAGTTTCGAAATCAATACTTGCCATTTGAGAAAGTGGAATCGGTGTTCCGATAGCATTATTGATGAAAAGATTTTCAAAAGCATTTAATGTAGCGAAACGTTCTCCTTTGTTTTTTGGAGAGGTAACTATAATATCAAATTCATCTCCATCATCATCTGTATAAGTTCCGATTTCTAATCCTGCGACAGCCAAACGAACTGTTTTGTCAATATCAGCCGTAAAGACACCTAATGTTCTGGCTTTTTCTTTATTGATATTTACTTTTAAATCTGTTTTGAGCGTGTTTAGTGGATTATTGATATAAATTGCTCCATTGCTTTCTCTCAAAATTTGTTCTACTTTAAAAGAAATATTTCGAAGCGTATCCAAATTATCTCCAAAAACACGAACTGAAATAGGAGCTTCAATAGGAGGACCTTGTTCAAAATCTTTTACTTCTACTTTTGCATACGGAAAGGTTTTAAACTGATTTCTTAAAACTTCAAGTAACTCTAGTTTTACAGTTCGCTTGGCTTTCAAATCTAACTGAACAAAGATTTGTGCAAAATCAAATTTTTCTTCTTGTTGGACGATATTATAATAAATTTGTGGATTTCCTTTTCCTACATTAGAAGTAAAGAATTTTATTTTGTCGTGCTTTTTCAAACTATCTTCTACCATTCTTGTAATTCTGTCGCTTTCTTGCAAACTGGTTTGTAAAGGCATTCTAATATTTACCAAAAAGATAGGTTTTTCACTTGTTGGAAATAATTTGAAACCAACAGCAGGAAAAAGAGTAAGCGATGCACCAAACAAAAGTCCTGCAATCAGAAGTGCAATAAAAGGACTTCCTAAAGCCAAATGAACGAGTTTTGAGTACGTATTATGAATAAAACTTTGCAGTGTACGCAGAAAAATATTTCCTTCTGGATTTTCATGAGCTTTCAAAATACGACTTGCCAAAAACGGAACAACCGTAAGAGAAACCACCATAGAAGCTAAAACACTCGTAATAATAGCCAAAGGCAGACCACGAACAAACTCACCTGGACCTCCTGGTAAAAAAACCAAAGGCAAAAAAGAAATAATCAGTGTAGCCGTACAACCAATAACAGCAAGTGTAATCTGTTTGGTCGCTTTTATAGCAGCCTCATTTCTTGAATATCCCTCACGCAGCCAACGCTCAATATTTTCTACAACGACAATACTATCATCAACTAAAAGTCCTAAAGCAACCACCAAACCCACAATACTAAGTTGATTGAGCGAAATATCAAATAAATTCAGTCCAATAAGTCCCAAAGCAAGCGACAACGGAATAGCTATCATGACGATAAAAGAGGCACGCAAACCCAAAGGCAAAAGTGTAAATAAAACAAGTACAATCGCAATAGCAAAGTCAAGTCCTAAACCAGAAAGACGTAAAGAAACATTTTCAGCTTGGTCTAAATGTGTTACCATTTTTATAGCGGGTGGCAATGTTTTTTCAAAATCTTCTAAAATGGGAAGGAATTTTTTCTGTGTGGAGGCAATATTTTGAGCCGTTTTTTGGGCTGCATTTACTAAAATACAACGGTAGCCATTTAGGCGTGTGATATGTTTTTCTTCTTGATTACGAAAACCAATTTCTGCAATATCTTTGAGGTAGATAATTTTTCCGTTTGCATTATAGACTACCGTATTTGCAATTTCATCTACACTCGTAAATTTTCCACTTGTTTTGACATTGAATGTTTTTGTCGCAGCCGTAACACTTCCCCCTGGAATATTGATAGCATCACTTTGAAGACTTCCCAAAATAATATTTACAGGAATTTGTAAGTTGGCTAGTTTGTCAAGCTGCAAATCAACTTGAATAATTTGATCATCAACCCCTGAAACTTTGACTTTTTTGAGTGTTGAAACTTTTTCTAAACGCTCTTTGAGTTCATCGCCTTGTTCTTTGAGTGTCTTGTAAGAAACATTTTCACTAATTAAGGCTACTTGTAGAATATTTACATCGGAAGGATTGACCTTTTTTATTTCGATACTAAAAATATCTTTTGGTAGTTCATTTCGAAGCGAATTTACTTCTCTAACTACTTCTTGATATTTATTATCAATGTCTTCTCCATACAAAAACTCTACTTTTATTACAGCGACACCATCTTCAATTGAAGTCGTTATTTTATCAATATTTTCAAGTTCATAAATTTTTTCTTCAATTGGTTTTACTATAAGTTCCTCCATGTCTTGAGGACTTGTACCTGGATAAACGACCACAATCGGAAAAGTAGGAGGATTAATTTGTGGGTCTTCAGCACGAGGCATTGTAAAGAGTGTCGTCAGTCCGACGACAGCAATCATTACAAACATTACCAAGGTAAACTGGTAGTTTTTAACAGAAAAATTAGTAAGATTCATAGTTAATATTTTTATTTATGCTTTGTCGCTCGTGAGGACACGAGCAACGGTTGTATTTTTATTTTCAATTAAATAAAGGCAAAATGTCTTTTTTAAGAATTATCTGATAATAAACAAACCCTACCGTTGCTCGTGTCTCCACGAGCGACATAAATTCAATTATTTTTGAATAGAAATGGTAGATTTTTCATTGAGAAAAGCCGAATTAGAAATAATTATTTCCTCAATATTTTCTAATCCAGAGGCAACTTTTACATTCTCATTATCAAAATTTTGTAAAAGAATAGGAATTTTTTTTACTTTATTTACTCCATCTGGAACAAATACAAAAGCATTTTTTCCGTCTGCTTCTACAAGTGCATCATAAGGAATGGTAGTAGAATTGTATTTTTGATTGAGAGAAATGGTAGCCTTTCCATACATTCCAACAGCTAGTTTATTTTGTTTTGTATCAAGATTCAATTCTACTTGAAAAGAACCCGAACTTTGGTCGGCTGCTTGTGATTTTCTTGAAACAGTTGCTTCAAAACTCTTATCTGGAAAAGCATCAATTTCTACTTTTGCTTTGTTTCCAATTTCTATATCTGCCCATTCTTTGTCTGACAATCCGACACGCAAAACCCAAGCTGAACCTGTATTTTCATTGATTGCCAAAACAGGCATTCCTCCAGCAATTATTTCGCCTTCATTCGCTAGTTTTTTGGTAACAAAACCGTTATTATTGGCATAAATAAAAGCGTTCTGCTCGTTGAAATTAAGTGCTGTTAGTTGCTTTTGAGCGATTTCTAATGCTGTTTTTGTATTTTGAAGTTGCTCTAATGTAGCGACACTATCTTTGTACAAGTTTTGAACACGTTGATAATCTCGCTCTGCTTTCTCTAGTCCTAATTTGGCTTGAGTAACTCCTGCACTAATTTCGGTGAGTTTGAGCGTAGCAAGTAATTTTCCTTTTTGGAATGATTCGCCTTCTTTGATATAAATTTTGTCTATAATTCCTCCAATTTTGAAGGCATAACGAGCCTCGTTTTCAGTTGTAATAAGTCCTGTTGCTGTGATGGAAGAGTTATTTTCTGTGTTTTTTATTTTTAAAGTCTTGACAGAAATTACTTCGGCTGCAAAGAGTTTTTCCTCTTCTTTGTCTTCTTCCTTTGCTTCTGAATTGCAAGACGAAAAAAGAAATGGAATTACTAAAAAAAGTAATAGAATGAAAGTGGAATATTTTTGTATAAGTTTCATATTATTTTTAATTGAGAATTTTATAATTTTTTTTAAATACTCTTGAGATTCAAATAAAATTACGTTGTCTTTTAATTCGTAATTTTTAATTCGTAATTCGTAATTATTTCTAATTCAAATCAAAACTCGCCGTTGCTCTTTCAATTTGAGTTGCTTTTATCCACGTATCAAAAAGAGCAATATTTAATTCTAACTGTGCCGTTGTAAGTTGATTTTGAGCATCTAATACTTCAATGAATAATGCTTGACCTTCTGTATAAAGTTTTTGAATATCAGAATAATAGATAGTTGAGGCTTGTTCTTGTTGCTGTAAGGCTCTATAATTGGAAAGAGAAGCGTTGAAAGAATTGATAGAAGTGATGAGTTGTAGATTTAATTGGTCTTTGACATAGCTTGTTTTGGTATCCAAAATTTGGTTATCCATTTGAGCTTGTTTTACCTTATATTTATTTTTTCCTGCTGAAAATACTTTCCATTGCAGCGAAAGACCAAAGAAATAATAAGCCGTTTTGTCATTCACATCAAAATCAAAACCTTGCGAACCCAAATCTAAAAAAGCTCCTATTTGTGGGGTTTTGTAGGCTTTCGAAAGTCCGATGACTTGCTCGTTGATGACTTTTGCTTGTGCTAATTTTTGGATTTCTTCTCGCTGTTCTGTATCTGTATTTCGCAAAATTTCTTGTGTAGGAATATCAAAATTATCTACTAAAATTTCCTCATTTGCATCTTTATTCAACAGAAAATTAAAATAGGCTTTTGCAGAATTGGCTTCCTGTTTGGCAACTTCTATGCGAGATTGAAATTTTGTAACTTCATTATCACTACGCACAACGGCAGTACGAAGTATCTTTCCATTATCCAACAATGACTGATTTACTCGCTGATTTTCTTTGACTAACTTTAGAACACTTTCATAAATCTCAATCGCTTTTTGTGGCTTTCAAATAATTGAAATAAGCAATTTTTATATCCTTGACGAGTTCCCTTTTGTAGAGTTGAATTTCAATTTCTTGTAGTGGAATTTGTGCTTCTTTTATTTTTTTGTTGTAAGCAATTTCGGCATTGAGAAGTGGTGCAGAAATACGAAAACGAACATCATAAAAATTATCTGGATTCAGAAGAATATTTTGATTTTCTAGTTGTGGAAAATTCTGACTTTGAGTGAGTTGATTGAGTGTAGAATAAACGGGATTGAGAAGATCTCCAACAGGAAAATCAACTGTTCGACCTCCACCAGCCAAAAAATAATTGGTATTAAAATCTACATTCGGATAAAAAAGCGATTTGGCTTCCTGCAGAGCCAAAAGATTTTTTTCTAAGACAAAATTGCTGTTCTTTTATACTCTCATTTTGAGCAAGACCTTCTGAAATATAGGTTTGCAAATGAGTTTGATTTGCTTCTGTTTTTTCACTTTGACCAAAAGTTAAATATGAAAAACCAACCAGTAAATAAGCAAAAAGGCAGTAGTTAATTTTTTTCATTGAGCTATGTTATTTATTTGAACAATGTTCATTTTTAAATCAAAAAAATGATTGATTACAAACTTTTTAAGAGTATCAAATCATTATCATCAAAATTATAATTTATTATTTTACAGTATCTATCATCAAATTGAAGGAATTAAAAGCACGCCAAAGTATGGTTTCTGGGTTCTTAAATTTGATATGATTTACTCTTCCTCGTATTTGTAGAGAACATATTCCGTGAACCATTCCCCAAATCATAAAAGAAAGAGCTTCTGTTTCGTGATTCTCAAAGTGTCCTTTGTCTATACAATCTTGAACTGTCTGGCGAAGGACACTAAACGTTCCTTTTCCTTCCTGCCATTCTTGTTGGTTGAGCAAATTATGCTCTTCAGATTCTTTCAACGCATCTTTTTTGATATTTTCTTCCAAAAATTCAATTGGTGCATTCATCAAAAACATCAAATCGTACATATCAGGGTTTTCTAAAGCAAAGTTTATATACACTTTTCCAAGAGCTTTTAGTCGTTCGATAGGGTCACAAACATGGAAAAGAGGGCTTATTTGTTTTCCCATTTCTATAAAACCCATTTTGTGCAAGTCATTCAGAATAGAATTTTTGTCTTTGTAATAAACATATACAGTTCCGACGCTATAATCAATAGATTTTGCAATGCTTCGAATAGTAGTTTGTTCAATTCCTTTTTCTAAAAAGAGTTTTTTTGCTCCTTCCAAAATTAAGGCTTTTAAGTGTTCTTTCTCTTTTGCTTTTCGTTCAGATATTCCCATAATGATTACGTTTACAATCCAAAATTAATGAACGTTGTTCAAAATTCCAAATTATTTCTAATTATTTTTTGAATTATTTTTTTGTCTAGGTTTTTATTGATTGGTTTGGTTGGAAATTCCACCATTCTTCACTTCAAAAAAAGCAATTGGTCTGCCAAAAGAATCTAATAGTTTTCGTGTCCGTTCTGGTCTTGCATCGGTTACGAATACTTGTCCGAAGTCAGATTTTGAGAGTAGTTTTAAAAGGTTTTCAATTCTTGTTTCATCTAATTTATCAAAAATATCATCAAGAAGTAAAATTGGTTTTATCTGAGTTTGATTATAGATAATAGAAAATGTGGCTAGTTTGAGTGCAATGACAAATGATTTTTGTTGTCCCTGTGAGCCGTAATGTTTTAAGGTCTTTTTTCGTAATAAAAATTTATAATCGTCTCTGTGCGTTCCTTTTTCAGTGCGTTGCAAAATCAAATCTTTCAACATATTTCTTTTAAAAATGCTTTCAAAACTAGGAGTTTCTTTTTTAGTTCGTTTTGATTTTTTAGGTTCTGTTTCTTTTGTTGCTTCTGTTTCTTGATTTTCGTTTTCTATTTCTTCCTCCTGTTCTTTTATAATTTCGTCTTTCTCCTCTTTTTCTTCTCCTTTCTCATTTCCTTCCAAATGCGAACGATAATTTATTTTCATTTCTTCATCTGCTAGAGCTGCATAAATTTCCGAAAAAATAGGCATAAAGTCAGTCATAAATTCACTTCTAAAATGATGAATTTCTGAAAAAATAGGCAAAAGTTGTGCATCATAAATTTCTAAAACATCTTTTTTTAAGAACTTTTCTTGTTGGTCGGCATCTTTCAAAAGTTGATTTCGTTGTCTTAAAATCTGTTTTTGTTTTATAAGTAACTGAATATAATTTTTATGAATTTGAGAAATAATGGTATCAAAAAAATTACGCCTAAGTTCGCTCGTTTCTCTTATCAAATCAGTATCATTTGGTGCAAGCAAGACACAAGGAAAATTTCCTACATGTTCGCTTATTTTTGGATAAGGCTTTGTTTGTTAACTTTAATAACTTTTGCTTTTCCTTTTTCTACAATACATTGAACGGTATTATTTCTACCTTCTTTTTCAAAAATTCCTTTGAGCGAAAAAAAAGTTTTTCCGTGTTGCAAATGTTGAGTATCTGTATAACTAAACGCACCACGACCGATACAGAGATAATAAATTCCGTCTAAAAGGTTCGTTTTTCCACTTCCATTTTTGCCAACCAAACAATTTATATGTTCTTCAAAAGTAGATTTTGTATCTTCGTGATTCCTAAAATGAGTGAGACTGAAGTGTTTTTCACATAAATAGTGATTAAGATAGTTTTTAGTTACTTACGTTTATGAATTATGAAAGTGATTAGCTTATTGTAGTTAATTTTGATTTCATTGTCTTGATGCTGCTTGTAATAATTTTCAAAATTTCAATTGCATCGTTATTTAGACTTTCAAATTGGTACGTTCTTTTATGAAATTCGTTTCTTTTAAAAGTTCTAACCAGTAAATTGTTTCATTAATTTCTTTCTGTGATATAGAAAGTTTGTGTATAAAATCTAAATTACTTTGAGCAAATTCAGATTCTCGTATATTTGCTCCTACTGATGTTCCACTTCTCAAAATTTGTTTGGATAAAACATATTCTTTTTGTTGGTCAGCTAAATATTTGTATAAATTTACAATACGAACAGCAAAAGAAAAACTTTTTTGTTTTAAAATACCCTTATTCATAATTTTAGTTTTTTATTTAAAGAAACGAAAAATAATTCAAAACAATACTTTTAGAAAGCAATTTCCACTAATCACTAATCACTAATCACTAATCACTAATCACTAATCACTAATCACTAATCACTAATCACTAATCACTAATCACTAATCACTAATCACTAATCTATGGATTTTTTACTACCAGCCTTAGAAAATTATGCTTTGGCACATTCTCAAGACGAATTACCCATCTTGAAAGAACTAGACAGACAGACGAATCTAAGAGCCAATAAACCTCGTATGTTATCTGGACATTTACAGGGAAATTTTCTGCAACTCATTTCAAGATTAATGCAGCCCAAACGCATTCTTGAAATTGGAACTTACACAGGTTATTCAGCTATTTGTCTGGCACAAGGACTGCAAGAAAATGGAGTTTTGCATACTATAGATAATAATGCAGAACAGGAAAGTATTACAAGAGAATTTATCAAAAAGGCAGGTTTGGATGATAAAATAAAACTTCATTTGGGAAATGCTGCTGATATTATTCCGACTGTTTTAGAAGAAGATGAGGAATGGGACTTGGTTTTTATTGATGCCGATAAGTCAAATTATAGTCTATATTATGATTTAGTTTTTGATAAAGTCAGAAAGGGAGGAATAATAATCGCTGATAATGTGCTTTGGAGTGGCAAAGTCTTGAAAGACGAAAAAGAGCTAAAGAAAAATGATAAAGATACCAGAACTTTATTAAAATATAACCAAAAAAATAAAGAAGATAATCGTACTTTTAATATGCTTTTGCCTTTGCGTGATGGATTGATGATGGCGATAAAGGAATAGCTAGAAATAAATTTTTTGGTCAAATGTTAAACAATATTTATAAATATTAACTTAATAAACGAATTTAAACACTTTTTAAACTATTATTTTTCGTCTTATATCAATTTATTATGAAGATTTTTTCTTATTATCAACGTTTGAGAGAGAGCAAGTCACCTCAATTCAATATTATGTTAGGCTTTTTGGCTTATATTCTCTTAGGTTGGTTGCTTCTTAGTTTGCCATTTTTACACAAACAGGACACTGGTTTTTTGGATAATCTATTTATATCTGCTTCTGCTGTTTCGACGACTGGACTAGTTACAATTAGTGTTTTTGATTCGTACACTATTGGTGGACAAATTGTAGTTATGTTATTGTTTCAGGTGGGAGGAATTGGCTATATGTCTTTGACAACTTATTATTTGCTTTCCACAACTAGAAGTATTACACCTTGGCATGAGAAAATGGTAAACGCTTCTTTTGCAATGCCTAAAGGCTTTATTGTTCATGATTTTGTTCCCTCTGTAATTGTTTTTACAGTAATTATGGAAACTTTCGGAATTGTTTGCTTCCTTATTTCTTTCTTAAATCAAGGAATGGATTTCGGAGAAGCTCTTTGGAGTAGTATTTATCATAGTGTTTCGGCATTTTGTACGGCTGGTTTTGCACTTTATAATGATAGTTTTGAATCAATGCGAGATAATGTTTTCATAAATGTAGTTATTTCAATTCTTGCCATCACAGGTTCGATGGGATTTATTGTAGTTACTGACATTTCAAATAGAATAAGGGGAAAGTCTAAAGCAATTACTTTTACTACAAAAATAATTTTTTATGGTTTTGTAACTCTTCTTTCAGCAGGAACATTATTTTTCTATTTTTCTGAGCCTTTAGTTATGTCACTTCCTTGGGACAAACGTCTTTTAGCTTCATTTTTTCAAGCCATGACAGCTATGACAACGGTAGGATTTAATACAATTCCGATGGGAAGTTTGGCAATGCCGATGATTGTTTTGACTGTATTTTTGATGTATGTAGGAGCCTCTCCCTCTGGAACAGCAGGAGGAATGAAAATTACAACACTTACAGCAATGCTTTCTATACTTTGGAGTAGGTTGAGAGGAGATAAGCGTATCAATTTTTTGAATAGAACTATTCCCTTTGAAAGGCTTTATGTGGCAACTTCTACATTTATTCTCTACACAAGCATAATTTTCTTAGCTACATTTTTGCTTTCCTTTACAGAAGTTCATTCACTCGAAAAAATAGTCTTCGAAACAGCTTCTGCACTCGGAACGGTAGGTGTAAGTATGGGAATTACAGGAGATTTGAGTAATGCAGGAAAAATTATTGTTATTTGTCTGATGTTTATAGGACGTGTAGGAGTTCTTACCTTTGGTTTTGCTGTTTTGGCTAGACAAAATAAACAAGAAATAGAATCTATTGAAGATGATTTGGCTATTTAAGGTATAAAAAGAGATTTTATTCAAAAAAAAGAATCCTAAGGAACAATTACGAATTAAATATTACGAATTACGAATTTAATTACTTGAATATCAATTAGTTATGGTTTTAAAAGTAGCAGTTTATTTAATTCTTATTCCTAAGAAGCTTAAAGCAATTATCTTTAACTTCTTAGGATTTATTTTTTAGTACTTTTAGTCAAAAATAAATTTAACATTTCTAAGACAATTTACGTACTAGGTATTACCAACTACTGTAACCTACTTTTTCACTAACTTACTCTATGCCTACCCAGCTTCCTACCAAAACGGTTTGTCTTAATTGTGATTTCGAAGTCAAAACAGAAAATAGATACTGTCCTAATTGTGGACAAGAAAATGCTGATAAGCGTATTTCGTTACTTCTTTTATTACAAGATGCCTTTTCAACAGTTTTCAATTTTGAGTCAAGAGTTTTCAAGACAATTCCTTATTTTCTGTTTTATCCAGGACGTTTGACAAATGAATTTTTGGAAGGAAAACGAGTGCGTTATATGCACCCTTTCAAAATATATTTGCTTTCTAGTATTGTGTTTTTCTTTGTGGTTATCAAATTATTTACTCCTGCTATCGAGGGTTCTATTAGGAAGATTAGCAACATTAGTGTTGATGAAAATTCAGATATTAATGTTACTTTAAATAATTTAGATGAAGAAGAAAAACTAGATTCTCTTTCCACTAAATTAATAGAAAAAATTACACAAAAACAGATACTTATAAAGGATTCTTTATTCAAAGTCATTAAATCACTTGAAAAAGGACAATTAAATGACTCCACAATCAATATAGATTCCTTACAAAATTTGGTAAATGATAGTGCAGCTTTGAGTGAAAATTTGTTAGTAATCGAACAGAAAATGAAAAGTAATGGTAATGGTTTGCGTAGATTTTTCAGACTTATTCAAGATAGAAAAATGACTGCAGATGCATTATTAGATTCTCTTAATAATGAAAGTAAAGATGCAATTAACGTGACATTTGCCGAACAATTATTAAAAATAGGTCGCAATGATTCTGCTATCTTTTTAGCAAATATCATTAATAATATCGGTACACTTATGTTTATTACACTTCCTATTTTGGCATTTTTGTTTGTTCCTTTCTATCTGCGAAGGAAAAAATATTATATAGACCATCTTATTTTTACGCTTCATCTACAATCTTTTACTTTTGTCGTTCTTACTCTTTCAGCAATCTGTTTTCATTGGAATTTATATTCAATAAATATTGCTTTATTTGTATTACTGATAATTTATGTTTGGTTTGCATTTAAAAAAGTGTACAAACAGGGTTTTATCAAAACAGCTATAAAAGCCTATATGATTTCTTTTCTCTATGTGAATACGCTTGTCATTATGCTTTCTATTAATTTAGTGTATTCTATTTTTATGTTCTAAATCTATATTAAAACTCATCTTCAAATTCCATCAAAAAAATTTCATGAGCCGATTTGAGTTCTTGTAATGATTTTAAAATTACTTTATTTTGCTTTTGTGCTTCCATAACTTTGGTTTCACAAATCTCAATTCCCTTCAAATAAACCTGATTTGCCTTTTCGTAATTTTCCAAATTGGCATACAATTCTGCTGCGTGATAATAAGTAGGAATGTAATCAGAATGATTTTGAAGTAAATTTTCATAATATACAAGTGCTTTTTGAGTATCTGTTTTGAGATATTCAGTTGCAATGGCATATATTAAAAAAGTATCATTTGGTTCTTTTTCCAAAAATTCTAAAAGTTGATTTATACGATTCATAATTCGATAGTGATTAATTTTTAGTGATAAACGATTAGTTGAATACGAATTTACTTATTTTTGATTCTAGTATCTTTAAATTTCTTACAATTGTAGTGTAAAAAGTAATTTAAACATTCATTTCAGAAATTGATTCTCCACTAACCACTAACCACTAACCACTAACCACTAACCACTAACCACTAACCACTAACCACTAACCACTAAAAAACATGCAAAGAGAAAAAGATTACCTAAAAAAGAAAATAGATAAAGTAGCTCAAATGTTGGCAGAGCTTTTATCAAAAGTAACCAAAACAGAAGTCGCTTTTACAAAAGAAGAATTTAGAGTAGAATTTGATAAAATCTTAACAGAAGAGAAAAATTTACCTTTTTCTATGATGTTGGAAATGGAAGAACAAGTTTTTTTGAAAACTCTAAAAGAAAAATACGAATTTACTCCAAAACAGATTCACGTCTTAGCCAATTTATTGTATCAATATTCGCTAAATTTTGAAGAATATAAAATAAACTTGAATAGTAAAATAGTAATTTTGTATGAAAATTGTATTACAGAAGGAATTGCACTTTCTTTAGATAAATATAAATTGATAGAAAAATTAAAAAATAAGTAACGTAGCCTTTAGGCTGCCGAAAAAATATACGATACCTTGGGATACAGGTACGAAAGAAATAGTATGAACCAAATACAAAATTAAACACAAAAAAATGGTTTGAAGAGTGGATTCTGAAACTAAATTTATGTCCTTTTGCTCATTCTGTTTATGCAAAAAAACAAATTCGTTTTGAAATAGAAGAAAGTGATAGTTTCGAAAAATGTGTACAAAAAGCTGTTGCTGAAATTGATTTTTTGATAGAACATGATTCAGATTCCTATTCAGAAGACGACCTCAATTCAAAAGATGAAGACGAATATTATATCAATACAACGCTTTTAGTTTTTCCTAATCAAACCAACTTTAAAGATTCTTTTGATGATTTTCTGGATTTTGTAGCTTTGATAGAATTATATTTAGAACAAAATGAACTAGATACTGAATTTCAGTTAGTTGCTTTTCACCCAAATTTTATTTTTGAGGTAGAGGAAATAGATTCAAAGAGTCATTATACCAATCGTTCGCCTTATCCAACTTTGCATATTTTGAGAGAAAAAAGTGTTGAAAAAGCAACAGAAGAGTTTGGAAATGTAGCCTCAATTCCTCAAAAAAATATAGAAAAATTAGAAAAAATGAAAGATGATAATTTTGAATGGCTGAAATCTTTCTCTTAATTCTGAAAATGTTTTGGAATCATAACAAATTTTTATTGTACTTTACCAACTAATCACTAAACCTTAATCACTAATCACTAAAAATGTACGGTTCTTCCTCTTCTTCTCGTTCGCCTTATTCTCAACTAGATTGGATGACAGTTTTGTTATTCTTTGGTTTGCTTACTTGGGGTTGGATTAGCATTTACGCAGCCATTTATGACGCTGAAAAAACATATACTGTTACAGAGTTTTTGACCAAAACGAATGCAGGAAAACAAGTTGTCTGGATTGGACTCGCTACAATTTTGGCTTTTACCCTTACACTTTTAGATGTTCGGCTTTTTGCTTCTTTTTCTCCTTTTTTTTACATTGGAACAATGGCACTTTTAGTAGGTGTTTTGTTTTTTGGAAAAGAGATTGCGGGTTCTAAGTCGTGGTTTGATTTTGGAGGAATTCGCTTTCAACCTGCCGAACTTGCCAAAGTAGGAACAGCTCTTATGGTAGCCTATTTTTTGGGAAATAAACGTGTAAGTGCTGAAAAATGGAAATATATTGGAGTTTTGATGGTCATTATTGGTATTCCTGCTGTCCTCACAATTTTACAAGGTGATACAGGTTCGGCAATGGTTTTTGCTAGTTTTTTTATTGTATTTTATCGTGAAGGATTGCCTTCTTTTATTATGGTAATTGGTCTTTCTTCTATTTTGCTTTTGGTGGCTACGCTTGTTATGCTTTCTGATTTGTGGGGGCTTATGCAGCGAATTATAGTTGTTGGAGGAGCTGTTTTGTTAGTTATTCAGCTTATAGATTTTTTTAGGAGGCGAGCAGAAAATCGTCCAAAATGGTTTGTTTTTGTTATAGAAATTGGATTGAACGTAACTTTGCTCACAATTCCTTGGTGGCTTCCCATTCAAGAATATCAATCAGAAGAAAATGTAGCTCTTATTAATTCTGAATCTTTCAGACAAAATCTAATGTGGTTAGGAGCAGTTTTCGGAATTTGGTTAGTTATCAAAGGAATCTTTTCGCTTACAATAGACAAAAAATACAAACCTATTTGGCTGGTTGGTTTTATCGTAATGGCTGCTGTGGCGATTGTAGGAGGTTTAGATTTTTTTGTAAAAGATGTCTTGAAAGAATATCAACGCAAAAGGTTAGAAGTGTTAGTCAACCCAACACAAGGAAAACAAGATTTTGGCTGGCAAGTCTATAACTCAAAAAGTGCTATCAGTTCAGGAGGACTTACAGGAAAGGGGTTTTTGGAAGGAACACATACAAAACTTAATTATGTTCCTGACCAAAGCACCGATTTTATTTATTGTACAATCGGAGAAGAACAAGGCTGGATAGGAAGTTTTGGTGTTTTGGTGTTATTTGTTTTGCTATTTTTCAGACTTATTCATGTTGCAGAACGGCAAAAATCAAAATTTTCCAGAGTGTATGCCTATGGTGTAGTCTCAATTTTATTTTATCACTTTGTAGTAAATATCGGAATGACTATCGGACTTTTTCCTGTAATTGGTATTCCGTTACCGTTTTTTAGTTATGGTGGTTCGTCGCTTTGGGGTTTTACATTATTACTCTTTATCTTGGTAAAGTTAGATATGCACCGTAAAATTGAAGTCAAAATTGAGTAAAATAGTGATTAGTTATAAATTATTAGTGATTAATAAATGATATAAAAATGCCTGAAAATCAGATGAATTGTATTTAACTAATCATTTATCGTTAAACACTAAACACTATGAAATTGAGTATTATTACAGTTGTCCGAAATGCAAAAGAGCTTTTCCTTAAAACACTAGAATCTGTCAAAAACCAAACTTATGCTAATATAGAATATGTAGTTGTTGATGGAAATTCTACTGACGGAACAAAAGAACTCATTGAAGAAAATCAAGAGTTTATCACAACTTGGATAAGTGAAAAAGATAAAAGTCTTTATGATGCAATGAACAAAGGTTTGAGATTAAGTACAGGTGATTTTGTATGGTTTCTGCACGCAGGAGATACAATTCCAACTCCTCAAACTTTGGAAAACGTAATTAATGAAATTTTAAATAAAGATAATTTTGAAAATATAGATTTTATCTATGGAAAAGTAAAAATCAAAAGTATAGAAGATGATACTTATACTTTTTTAGATTATCATAAAATTGCTCCCACAGAAAAAAAATTATCAAATTTAGGTTATAAAAATTTCTTAGAAGGAATGGTAATTTGCCATCAAGCGATGCTTGTACGTAGAGAAATTGCACCTTTCTATGATTTGAATTTTAGATTAGCAGGCGATATAGATTGGTCAATTCGTCTCTTTAAAGAAATAGAAAAGCGAAAAAAAAATAAAGATGAAGTAAGAGTAAAGCAATCAGAACTAGTAATTGCTCATTTTTTGGCTGGAGGAATCTCTACTTCTCAAAAGAAAAAATCACTTCAAGAGCGTTTTAAGATTTTTCAAAAACATAGTGGTTTTGTAGGTGCAGTCTGGCAACATCTCGTTATTTTTGGAAAGCGAATTTTTGAGTAGAAAAAGTAAATAAGGCGAATAAATCGTATATTCGTTGCAAATTATGCAGCGATTAAAAATTATAAAGAACTCACCATTTTGAAAACCTACATTTATCAGCAAGATGACTATCCCAATTTTATTTGGCAAGATGATAAATTACTTACTCTTTTGGGAAAAGTAAGACATTTGCAAGGCAAAATTATTGGAAAAATGGAGAGTATAGGTTTTAAACTACAAAATGAGGCAAGTTTGGAAACTATTACACAAGATGTAATTAAATCTACCGAAATTGAAGGAATAACATTAGATTTTGAGCAGGTTCGTTCTTCAATTGCTCACAAATTAGGAATTGAAATTTCGAATCCTGTTTATGCACAACGTGATGTAGAAGGCATAGTAGAAATGATGCTTGATGCTACTCAGAATTTTGAAAAAAAATTGACTATCCAGCGTCTATTTGATTGGCATTCCTCTTTATTTCCAACTGGAAAAATGGGAATGCAGAAAATTAGAGTAGGTAAGTTTAGAAATGATGCAAAAGGAAGAATGCAAGTTGTTTCTGGTGTTTTGGGAAAGGAAACCATTCATTATCAAGCTCCAAATGCAGAAAGTATAGAAAAAGAAATGAATGTTTTTTTGGAATGGCTAAATGAAAATCAACAAAGTACGAAACAAGAAATTGATCCTTTTATAAAGGCAGCTATTGCTCATTTTTGGTTTTTGACAATCCACCCTTTTGAAGATGGAAACGGTCGTATTGCTCGTGCTATTGCTGATATGATGCTTGCTCGTGCAGACCAAACAAAGCAGCGTTTTTATAGTATGTCTTCTCAAATTCGTCTAAAACGAAAAGAATATTATGCTATCTTAGAGCATTCTCAAAAGCAAACGATTGATATTACCGACTGGCTAAACTGGTTTTTGAATTGTCTTTTGGAGGCACTTTATTCTTCTGATACAATTATCAAAAAAGTAGTGGAAAAATATAACTTTTGGGACAAAAATAACCAAGTTTCCTTTAATCAACGTCAAAGGCTTATTTTGAACAAACTTTTAGATAATTTTTATGGAAATCTAACGAGTTCGAAATATGCTAAACTAACTAAATGTTTGAAAGATACAGCCTTACGTGATATTCAAGATTTGATACAAAAAAAAATCCTCCAAAAAACAGAAGCAGGAGGAAGAAGTACAAATTATGAACTTACTAAATTTTAAAATTTTATGCCACAAAATAATACCAAATTCTCATCTTTTATCGGAATTACTCTACTTCTTATACTACTAGGTTTTACTGTATATATAAGTTTTTTTGTGGAAAAACCAATTGAAGAAGAAATAAAAGAAGCAGAAATAGTAGAAAATACAGAATTCCAAACCTTAGATTCAAACGATCTAACTAATCTTTGGAAACTGAAAAATCTTCAAACTGACTCTATGGATATTGATTACGAAAACAAAAAAATAACTCTACAAATAAATAAAAATTTAGAATTTGAGCAATATGATTCTTCAATGAACAACAACCTGTATGCTCAAATGCCAGACTCTTTAAAAGAATACATGTCTGAAATTTATAACAGAGTTAATAAATATAAAGCCATTATCAATTATGGAACTTTAGATTTTGAAAGCTCTTTTGAAGAAAGATATTCTGGTACGCTCAAAGATTTCAATATTGAGTATTTTAATACAAATTCTATTGATTTGGTTCAATTATCGGAAATAGGAAATTTATTTTTAAAGTATCAAATTCATTTTATTTCTACTCAACCAGATTTAGGTAATTTCACTCATATATATTTGAAAGATGGAAGAGAAATATTTTTGATAAAAAAACACGCAGAGATAAAAGATGATTCTTATAAAAGAATAGTAAAGAATGCAAATTATTTGAATGATAGCACAAGAATAGTTTTTCCAGAATAATAAAAAATAAAGAGAATAACCAGTAGATCAGATACAATTAACTTACTTTGTATCTGATTTTTTTGATTAAAAATAAAATTCATTTTACCTTTAACACTCAAAGAATTTATCAAGAATAAAAATTTTATTTTCATTCTCCATTCTCTCGCTCCTAATACCTAAATCCCCATATGTTCACTAACTACGAAGTCAAAAACAGAATTGCTTTTATTACCCTTAATCGTCCAGAAAAAAGAAATGCTTTTAGCGATGAATTGGTAGAAGAATTAAAAACTAATTTCTCAAAGGCAGAACATGATGCAGCTGTAAAAATAGTAGTTTTGAAAGCAGAAGGAGATGTTTTTTGTGCAGGTGCAGATTTGGGATATTTGCAGACCTTACAAACAAATTCGTACCAAGAAAACTTAGGAGATTCTTCTTCTCTAAAAGATTTATATGAGCAAATTTATATGCTCTCCAAACCTACGGTGGCACAAGTACAGGGTCATGCCTTGGCGGGAGGCTGTGGTTTGGTGTCAGTTTGTGATTTTGTTTTTTCTGTCCCGAAGGCAAAATATGGTTATACAGAAGTAAAAATTGGTTTTGTTCCTGCTATTGTGATGTATTTTCTGATTCGCAAAATTGGCGAAGCTCGTGCAAGACATTTACTTATTTCTGGAAATCTTATTACCGCTCAAAAAGCTGAACAGTACGGAATAATTACCGAAATTGTAGAAGCTGAAAACTTAGAACAAACTGTTTTGGATTTTTGTCAGAATATCTGTGATACAAATTCTAGTGAAGCAATGAAATTAACAAAACAAGCGATTTTGGATGTTCAAGAAAAGACAATTCCAGATGCACTTCGTTATGCTGCCGAACTTAATGCAAAAGCTAGAATGACAGAAGATTGTAAAAAAGGAATTGGAGCTTTTTTGAATAAGGAGAAAATTACAT
This sequence comes from uncultured Cytophagales bacterium, assembly GCA_963761725.1. Lineage (GTDB taxonomy): Bacteria > Bacteroidota > Bacteroidia > Cytophagales > Bernardetiaceae > Bernardetia. Next base: position 52,697 of record CAVXHP010000012.1, read on the forward strand.
GGTAAGTTGTAGATAAAGTGTTGATTTATTTGATTTTTTTTATAAAAGCATAGTATTATATTTTGATTTTTTTGTTTAAATAATTATTTTTATCAAAATTTTCATCCACTTATCAAAAAAGTATTCTATGATTATTTTAGACAGTAAATTTGCAAAAGTAAGTTACCATGAAGATGGAAATTACATATTATTCGAATATAGAAAATTTGGTACTTCCGTTGTTTTCAGAGAAGCTTGGGACAAAGCAGCAGAAGTAGCAGAAGAATATCAGGTCAATAAATGGGTTTCTGATTCTCGTGCAATGGCTGTTATTAGTCCAGAAGATCAAAAATGGTTTTCTGAAGAATGGTCGCCTAGAGTAAGGCATTTAGTTCCTAAAGATACTTTCACAGCTATTGTATTGGATAAAGGAGCTTTTACAGAAATGTCTGCCAAATCTATTTCTCAAAATATTTCTGGACAAAATACAGTTCATGAAATTGCAGTAACCTTTGAGTTTTTTAAAGATATAGATGCTGCTCAAGATTGGGTCAAGAACGTAGAACATCAATTAGAACCTTTGGAAAGATAATTTTCTTTCAAAAAAGAATTAGTCATTCATAAAAATATCCTTCAATAATTAATTTTATGGAAGGATATTTTTGTTAATCAAAATCTATTCAAAATACGGATATACTTTTTCCTCCATAAATTCATCCAAACGTTCTCTCTTGTGTTTGAAAATTGTTCTCTCTACCTGCTTTTCATAGTCTTCTCGTACAGAAATTTTGTAGGAATTAGCATTATTATTCTCTCCCAAATCTGGAAGCCAAACCGAATGCAGCGTAAAGAAATAAATAAGTGAAGGGTGATTTAAGATGCAAACAGCTCCTTTTTGCAAATCAGCAGCATCAAAAATCCAAATTTCACGCTGATAATTAGTCTCTGCTTTTACCTCTTCTCCATTTACCATCGTACAAAAAATATAACCGTCTGTTGAAAGGTCTATTTTGCTTGTGTCTTGATTGTCTTCCCTTTTTCTAGGTACAAACTGAAGAGAACGCAATTCGCAATTTCTAGGGAATTCATAAAAATCTACTAGTTCCATTTTTTCAGTATCTAGTCTAGTAAGTGTAAGAGGAATTTCTTGTTCTGTATATTTTTTCAAATCTTCTAAGGAAACTACTCTATTTCGATAATCTTTGTATAGATTATAAATAAAACGAGTAAGTCTCCTGTTTTCCAAACCCGAACATTGCCAATAAATATTTTTGATAGAATTGTTCGTTTCTGTATCCGAAATTATATCTCTATACGTATGCAAACCTACTCCCCAAGTGTGTGCACCTGTTTTTTCTCCTATTTTATTGTTTCCCAATTCATAAATTATTTTTTCTTCCACAAACTTTTCTTGATTGACATCAATTACTAATTTCCCCATTCTTGAAACGTCCATTTCTCCTACTGCCAAAATTCCTGCTGTTCCCTCATCAATTGAGCGGTCTTTTGGAGAATCTACTATTTTATCGTAATAACGAACCCATTCAGCCAAACAAGCGGCTGCATTATTTGCCGTAAAAAGTGTAATTTGCCCATTTGGATTAGGATATTGAGGAGAAAAATGAATGGTTTCGATAGGAACCTTTACCGTTTTTGCTTTTACTTTACTTACGCCTTCTTTCAAATCTGCTCTATTCACAATATACATGTTTGTATAAGGAAGCTGTTCGCCTGTAGTCAGAAAACGAATTGCTCTATCTATTTCTGGCTCTTCTGGGAAGGGATTATTCAAAAGAATATCTAATGCAATTTTGAAAGAAGCATCAATCAAAACGATATAATCTTCACTCAAACCTGTCTGGTGCATACATTGAATAATATTGATAGGTGTTCCATCTTCGTTTATCAATTCCCATTTCTGTAATTCTTGTGAGCCATTCCATTTCAATAAAAAAACGGCTGCTTGTGTTTCTGTTTGTTTCTTTATCAATTTCTGAATTTGTTCTTTTATCCAAAAAAGTATGTTTTGTAAAACCGTACTTTTTCCTTTTTCTTCTATTTCAGGTTTAGAATAAAATTTATTCAGATGCTCAATAGCTTCTTCTTTGCTCATTCCCTCACATTCTTTTAGGGTGTGTTTGAGTTCTTCTTTTACAGTTTCTTCTTTTTTGGTAAGTAATTCGACAATACGAAGAGAAGATGTAATATTTTTAGAATCTTTAATAAAGTTTACCATAAAAAGCTCTTGCGTTTCGGCATCAAAACTAGGATGTGCTGTGGTTTGATACAAAGGAAAGACCCAATTTATAAATGGAGGAGTGGCAGCTTTCCATTCTTCATTTGTTCCGATAGGAGTAATTACTTCTAGCGTATTAATATCAATTTCGAAAGGTCGTCCCAAATCTGAAGTTGCAAGCATTCTTGAAGCTGTATCATTTTTCATTCGAAAAGGAATCAAAGCTGTGCTAATCATATCTCTGGCACCCAAACCAAAAGAAAGGCGAGAAATTCCCATATTTCGGAAGCCATATATTTTGTGTTTGTCTTCTCCTTGTTTGGTAGCCAAATCAGCATAATAAGAAGCTGTTTTCAGAATCCTTGACTTGAGTTTTACCTTTCCAATTTCATCAAAATCAAAACGAAAAACCATACTATCGCCATTCATTACAGGACTTCCATATTCTTGATTTGCTTTTCCCTCTGCCGTTTTTTGTGGATAAGGAAGACCATCGGAATTAATCGTTCCGACGGCAGAATTGATAAATATATGTCCATGAATATCGGTTGGAAGTTGTCCTTCTTTGACTAAAAGTTCAATATCTAATTCTTCTCTGCTGGCAGAAACTAATGGTTGCATTTTTTTGAGGTTGTAAGTTGTAGATAAGTTTATATTTTGATGTTCTAAACTACGAATAAACTTTAAATAATTATCGAATAAAAAAAGGAATTTGATAAAACTATTTTATCAAATTCCTTTTTTTATTTTGCATACACAAAGTGTATGTTATATTTATCTCACAAATAAAAGTTCACGATATTTAGGAAGTTGCCACAATTCATCATCAACAAACTGTTCTAATTTATCATTTTCATAACGAATTTTGTCAAAGTAAGGCTTTATTTTGTTACAATACGCCTCTGCTCCTTCTGTTGGGTCTAAAAGGTTTGCTTTTTTGCGTTCGTTTATCATCTCCTTAACCAGCTTTGTAGCTTTATTTACGTGCTTTGCAATTCTGCGAGCTGTATCGGTTATCATTTCCAAATCATCATCCAAACCAATTTTTTGCATTTTATGGATAGTTTCGGTAAGATTTCCTAGATAGTGCATAGCAGAAGGAATGACGTGGTTAATGGTCAAATCACCAATCAAACGAGATTCAATTTGAACTTGATGCAAGTAATTTTCCAAATGAATTTCTTGGCGAGCTTCAATTTCTTGTTCTGTCAGAATACTATTATCAGTAAATAGTTTCTTCCCTTTTCTGGTAAGGTTAGCACTAAGAGCTTCTGGAGTAGTCCTAAAATTAGAAAGACCACGTTTTTTTGCTTCTTCTGCCCACTGCTCACTATAATTATTTCCCTCAAAACGAATTGCTTTTGACTCTTTGATATAACGACGAAGAACATTAACGATAGCTAATTCCCTTTTTTCCCCATTTTTCTCTAATTCTTCTACTTCTTTATGGAATTTATTTAATTGGTCTGCAACCGCTGTATTCAAAACCATCATTGGAAGCGAACAATTAGCCGTAGAACCAACAGCACGAAATTCAAATTTATTTCCAGTAAAGGCAAACGGCGAAGTACGATTTCTGTCTGTATTATCCAACAAAATGGGTGGAATTTTATCAATTCCCAACTTAATGTACATATTATCGCCTTTTCCTACTTGTACAGTTGCGTTTTCTTCTAATTCATTTAATACTTTATCCAATTGAGAACCTACAAAAACAGAAATAATGGCTGGAGGAGCTTCATTTGCACCCAAACGATAATCATTCGAATCTGATGCGATACTAGCACGCAACAAATCTGCATGTTCGTGAACAGCTTTGATTGTATTTACAAAAAATGCCAAAAACTGTAAATTTTCTTTTGGCTTATTCGAAGGAGCTAATAAATTTTTGCCCGTATCTGTACTCAAAGCCCAGTTGTTGTGCTTTCCACTTCCATTTACACCTTGAAATGGTTTTTCATGGAAAAGAACTTTCAAATTATGGCGTTCTGCTACTCTGCTCATTACATCCATCAAAACCATATTGTGATCCACAGCTACATTTACTTCTTCGAATTGTGGCGCACATTCAAACTGTGCAGGTGCAACTTCATTATGACGAGTAGTAATCGGAATTCCCAACTTCAATGATTCAATTTCAAAATCTTGCATAAATGCTTTCACTCGGGAAGGAATCGAACCAAAGTAATGGTCATCCAATTGCTGACCACGAGCAGGTGCATGGCTCAAAACAGTACGACCACCGAGCATCAAATCATGGCGAGCATAAAAAAGAGACCTGTCCACTACAAAAAATTCTTGCTCTACTCCTAAAGTAATCGTAACCTTATTTACATTTCTATCAAAAAGACGACAAACATCTGTTGCAGCACGATTTAATAAGTCAATAGAACGAATCAAAGGCGTTTTGTGGTCTAATGCCTCACCTGTATAAGAAACAAAAAGGGAAGGAATACAAAGCGTCTTGCCTCCTCCACTCTCTACAATAAAGGCAGGAGAAGAAGGGTCCCAAGCTGTATAACCACGAGCTTCGAAGGTTACACGAAGTCCACCACTAGGAAAAGAAGACGCATCAGGTTCTTGCTGGATGAGTGTAGAACCTTTAAATTCTTCTAAAGGAGTTCCTTCTGCATTCGGACGGAAAAATGAATCATGCTTTTCTGCACTCGTTCCACGTAAAGGTTGAAACCAGTGTGTATAATGTGTAACACCGTTTTCGATAGCCCATGCTTTCATTCCAGAGGCTACAGCATCAGCAAGACGAGTATCTATTTTCTGACCTTTTTCGACGGCTGTATTTAGATTTTTGAAAGTTGTAGAAGACAAGTAACGTTGCATTGCCTTGTTATTGAAGACATTTACTCCAAAATAATCAGAGATACGGTTTGAGGGTGGAGTTACTTTTACTTCTTTGCGATTTTTGGCTTCTTTTAGTGCTTCGAAACGAATATGTGACATAAGAAATGGTAAATTATTAATGATGAATGGTAAATGAATGTAGATGGCTAACTATCAATAAATCAAAAAGAATAGTTTATTTAATTTCTGTTTTTATGTATAATCGAACAGCCAAAAATTCAATAGAATAATCTAGTAATTAGAAAAAATATTGAATTGATATTTGTATCAATTAGTAAAATAAAATCAGTTTATTGAAAAAATGACCTTTAAATATAAGGTAAAGATAAATAAATTTTGTCAATTACTACTAGATAGCTTTAAATTTTGACCTGTTTTTTAATTTTTGTATAATTTATTTTTACGAATATCTTAAAGGAATAGCTTATACTATGTATGAAAACAGAGGCGTAAAACTAACTATGAGGAATGGGAGAGTTGTTTTATTGGGTTCGCAAAAATCGTATTTATTATATGATGCTATTTTGAGGAAAGATCAATGTGGCTTAAAAACAAAACTCTTTCATCACAAAAAATGAAAGAGTTTTTATAAAAATACTAAAATTGCAAAACATAAATAAGCAAAATGAATTTCCTCACTAATCACTAATCACTAATCACTAATCACTAATCACTAATCACTAATCACTAATCACTAATCACTAATCACTAATCACTAATCACTAATCACTAATCACTAATCACTAATCACTAATCACTATTCCACCGTAACTGACTTAGCCAAATTTCTAGGTTGGTCAACATTACAACCACGCATAAGAGCCACATGATACGATAAAAGTTGAAGAGGAATAACCGAAACCAAAGGCATAAAAGCATCGTGTGTACTTGGCACTTCGATGACATAATCTACCTTTTTAGGAATAGCTGCATCGCCTTCCGTAACAACAGCAATTACTTTTCCTCGTCTTGCTTTTACTTCTTCAATATTTGATAAAATTTTATCATACGAATTATCACGAGTTGCAATTACCACAACAGGCATTTCTTCATCAATAAGAGCAATCGGTCCATGTTTCATTTCGGCAGCAGGATAACCCTCTGCATGTATATAAGAAATTTCTTTAAGTTTCAAAGCTCCTTCTAAGGCAACAGGAAAATTATATCCACGTCCCAAATACAAGAAATTACGAGCATTGACAAAGTCTATCGCTATTTTCTCTATTTGAGAATTGAGTTTTAGAGCCTGTTCTACCTTTTGAGGAATGCGTTCTAATTGTCTTAATAAATCTTTTAATTGATTTTCTGAAAGCGTTTTTCTTTCCTTTGCAAGCATTAAGGCTAGTAATGCCAAAACAGTTACTTGTCCTGTAAATGCTTTTGTACTTGCTACACCAATTTCTGGTCCTGCGTGTATGTATGCACCTTCGTGCGTTGCTCGTGCAATTGAAGAACCGACTACATTACACACTCCAAAAATAATTGCTCCTTTACTTTTTGCTAATTCTATGGCTGCAAGTGTATCGGCAGTTTCTCCAGATTGAGAAATAGCAATAATTATATCTCCCTCTTCAATAATTGGATTGCGATAACGAAATTCAGAAGCATATTCTACCTCAACAGGAATTCGTGCAAACTCTTCTATAATATATTCGGCTACCAGACCAGCGTGCCAAGATGTTCCACAGGCTACAATAACAATACGCTTTGCATTGACAAGGTTATCCAAATATTTATGAATTCCGCCTAAATTTACGTGTCCGTTGGCTGCAATAAGTCTTCCACGAAGTGCATCACGAATAGATTTTGGCTGCTCAAAAATTTCTTTGAGCATAAAATGCTCATAACCTCCTTTTTCAATAGATTCTAATTCCATATCCAATGTATGAATATAAGGAGTAGTTGGAATATCTTCTATGTTTCTAATCGTAAGAGAATCTTCTGTAAGAAGTGCAATTTCTCCATCATTTAAATAAACTACTTCTTTTGTATATTCAATAATCGGAGTAGCATCAGAGGCAATAAAAAATTCGCTATTATCTTTATCTTTTCCAATTCCGATAACTAAAGGACTTCCTTTTCGTGCCGCAATAAGTTGATGAGGACTATCTTCTGACATAATAATAATAGCATATGCTCCTACCACTTTATGAAGAGCCAAACGAACAGCTTCTTCTAAAGTGCAATCATGTTGGTCTTGGATTTCTTCAATGAAATGAATAAATACTTCTGAGTCGGTATCGGACTTGAAAGTGTGTCCTTTATTAATCAAATCTTGTTTTAAGACTGAATAATTTTCAATAATTCCATTGTGAATAATTGCCAAGCGACTAGAACCTGAATAATGAGGGTGTGCATTAATATCATTAGGTTCTCCATGAGTTGCCCAGCGAGTATGCCCAATTCCTACCTTACCTGCTTTATTTTTACCTTCTACAAAGCTTTCTAGCTCTGCAACTTTTCCCTTTTTTTTATAAATAGTAATACCAGAATCCATCAAAGCTACTCCAGAGCTATCATAACCACGATATTCTAACCTTTTAAGTCCTTTTATAAGAATGGGGTATGCTTCACGCTGTCCGATATAACCTACAATTCCACACATAAACTCGTATTTTTTAATGACGTATTTTTAATAATTTAATGAGTTTGGATAATCTAAGGAATAAGAATTAAATAAACTGCTACTTTTAAATCCATAACTAATTGATATTCAAGTAATTAAATTAGCTACGCTGAATACTTATTTCGTAATTCGTAATTAGCTTCGCTGCTTTGGCAGGTCGTAATTGATCCTAAACTCTTTATTACTAGCAAATTACAGAATAATTTTAATTCCTTTTTTATTTGAATAAGGATTTATAGAAAAATAAGTTTTTCTGAATTTCTCAAATTCTTTACTCTCTACTTTGCTACACTGTAATACATACGTAATCGAATAGCAGGAAGGTTATTTATATTCTTTTGAGTAGGAAATACAAATCTATTCACACTAATATTATTTTCAGAAGGTTGAATAATTAGACCATCACTACCCACAATTCTTCCCTTTGCAAATTGATTGATATAATTAGTAATAGAGGCATAGCTATACGATTGTCCAGCTACAGAATATCCCATAGAAAGACTTGAATTACTCTCTTCTGATTGTAAAAATTCTATTGCTCCATTCGGTAAAAAAAAGAAACCATTCCCATTTCCAAACAAGAACAAAAGTTGATTAGGTGCCGAAAAAGCAGAACTCATAGCAGATTCTAAAGAAGGGATATCTAATTGAGCACGCTGAATAACGACACTTTGATTAGCTGCAAAGTCTTTTAAGTAAGGAAATTCTATTTTTACACCAATTCCAGTTCCTGCTTGTATGACTGCAATATCGTTTGTAGTTGAAGTAGGAATGAAATCTTGAGTAGCCAAAGGAGCAAGTGTAGAATTGGAGACATCACTTTCTATATTCGAAAAACTGATAGGCATATCAAATTTATAAGAAGAAGAAACAGTATCGCCTTGATAATGAAAATATAAAGTCAAGTTTGTAGTTGGTGCAAGTGGATTAATTCCAACAATTGATGTATTTGGAGAAGTACTGCGAAAGGCAAGTCCTTTAGAGAAAATTCTAAATACTGAATCATTATTAAATGTATTGGTTACTCCATAATCAAAGAGTTTTCGTCCAAACTCTTGCGAAAAAGGAACTCTAAGTACTCTATTACTATCCAAATTGGTTGGATAAGCGGCACTTCCCACAATTAAGTTTAGGGTTCGGAGAGTATCAAACTGATAATAATTTTTGTTTGGAAAAGCATCTGAAACAGAATAAAGTTGTATTTTATTTGCTACCGCTGTATCTCCATACGCATAATCAGTTTGAAAAAAGCCAACTAATGAATCATAAATTGCAACTGCACCCGCTTCATTTTTAAAATCTTCTCCAAGTGTAGTAAGTGAAATAGCACCAAAACCTTGTGCCGAATATCTACCTACATACTCATCAGATAACGAACCCATCAAAAGGCGAGAATTTCCAGGTCTGCTAGTTGTGTTTATACTATCTGATTGAAAAACTTTTACGTTTATAGTAATAGTATCTGTATAATAGGTATTTATAAGTTGTTCGTCTTCTAATCCAATACCAATGGGTTCGGGTTCTTGCTCACAGCTACTAAAAGTAAGACCAAGCAAAAAAAGAATACCGATACTAAGGAAAGAGAAATCAAGAGAAGAAATTTTTTTTGAACACAATATCAAAAAACGAGATGAATTATTATTTTTCATTAAATTAAATTTATGCCAATTGTTTTTAGTGTTTTTTTAAAGCTACAACAAGTAAGACGAATAGACACTCTTATTTTGTTGCAAAACAAAAGAGGTTTATCAAGATGAACTTTGATGAACCTTGACGAGCTTTAGGAATACTTTTGCAAAAGTACGAATTTATAAGAGATATTTGAATGTTTGTTTGCTAGTATAATTGAGATAATCAAAGTATAGATAAACAAGCACAAACAAAAAACAGACAAAGTAATTACACTCTGTCTGTCTTGTGTTTCTTTTTTTGGAGCAAAAAAGAATAATTTTATTTCAAATTAGGCAGTTTTTTCTTCAACTAGCTCTGCCATTTTGTCTCCTAAGAGCGTTTTGTATAATTCGTAGTATCCGTCACAAATTGCCTCTTTATCTCCTACAATTGTACTTACATTTTCAGATGAAGAAGCTGCAATAATATCGTTTGTCTTTCCTGATTCTTGTGCATTAACAATGCAATCTGAATATTTTGCACCTAATTCCATAAATCCTTGTGGAGTTGGGTTTGCGATAAGAGAAGCCAACATTTCTTCTGTGATATCCTCTAAGGCTACTTTATCAGCCAGCGTAGAAGCATCAAAGTTTTGATCAAAAAGATTATTATATACAGTAGAAATAATTTTTGACTCTTTAAAAAGAGGTTCATTTTGATACGTTGTACGAAGATAAAGAGGTAAAAGACCTGTAAACCAATCATTACAATGTACAATATCGGGAGCCCAACCTAGTTTTTTTACAGTTTCGGCAACTCCTTTACAAAAGAAAATAGCACGCTCATCATTATCTTCAAAAAGATTGTCTGCTTTGTCTTTGTATAATTTCTTACGGTGAAAATAATCTTCATTATCGATAAAATACACCTGCATTTTGGCTTGTGGAATAGAAGCTACTTTTATAGTAAGCGGCTTGTCTTCTTCTCCAACTGTAATATTGATTCCAGAAAGTCTGACTACTTCATGAAGACGATTTTTACGCTCATTGATAACTCCCCAACGTGGTACGATAATACGAATTTCAATATCCTTATTCTGCATCGCTTCTGGCAATGGACGTACATATTCTCCGACTCCTAACTTATTCAAAAATGGTGTAATTTCGCTTGTTACATAAAGTATGCGTAGGCTCTCCGACATAGTATAAAAAGTTTGGTAAAGTATTCTTTTAAGTTTTTGGACTACTAGTAAATAGATTACTCTATAATTTTTTTCAAATTTACACCAAAAAATAAATACAAAAAGTAATTTATTAAAACGATAATAAAACGAATTAATAAATCTGTTGTATTCTATTTTCTTAGAAAGTGTTTTGAGATTTTATTTATAGTAATTCAAAATGTTTTACAAAAATACGGAAATTTTTTTGAGAAAACAATAGGTTTGTCAAAAATAACTTGTATTATTGCTTTTCAAACTTCAATTTGCACTACTTGTGTCTTATGCTCAATTGTGAGTTGTTAGTCAACAATTACTTTTTTTGGTTCTTTACTTTTCCTGTTGTCTCTCTTCTTTTCAAACTTTTGTATGCTTTTTTGATGCAATTATGTTAGTTGATAGAAGACTAGTTTGTTGTTTTATCTCTTCTATAAATTTTAATCAAATTGAGTAACAGAATACAGAAAAACACCCAAAAAAGTCCAGCAACATAACCACCTGCAATATCAGAAGGATAATGTACGCCTAAATAAATTCTGCTAATTCCAACACTCAAAATAAAGACAAACAAAACAGTCATCAAACTTACTTTCAAAAAAATATTCATTCTGAAAGTAGAAATCAGATACATCAAAAAACCATAAAAAGCCATTGCACTCATCGCATGTCCACTCGGATAACTCAACGTTGTTACATTTACCAAATGCTCTGAAATAGGTCTTGCTCTATTTATAAACTTTCTTCAAAAGAAGATTAGAAACAGCAGAAAGCACCAAAACGCCTGTTATTTGAAGTACATATCGCCATTTTTTGAAAGCTAAATAAGTAATAATTGCAAATAAAATAAGGACAATCAAATAACCATATTTATCGGCTGCATGAGTTACAAAAGTAAAATAATCAGTCAGCCAAGGAGTGCGAAAAGACACAACATATTCAGAAATTTGTTTGTCATAACTCGCCAAAACCTCTGTTTTTAGGTGTTCGGTAAGTTCTATAAAAATATTCATTCCTGCTATCGCAATAATCAAAGAAAAAATACCGACAATTATATACGATAAATTAGGATTGTCTTTTCTAAAGATTGAAAACAGAATTGCTCTTAGTTTTCTTAGTAATTCTTGTATTATTTGTTTCATTATTTTCAAGTTTAAGTTTAATAATCTTGCCGTTGCCTTTGTCCCACCAACGACAAATTAATTTTTAAAATGCCTGTCCAATTCCAAAATAAAGTAAAGCATCTTCTTTCAAACGACCATAATCAAGCGATAAAATTGTAGATTGATTCCAAGCAATTCTCAAACCTGTGCCATACGAAGTTTTGACATTCTTAAAATCCAAATCTTGCCATTTATCTCTTACCGTTCCTGCATCTACAAAAGGAGCTAACGAAAAGCCAAAAAGTTGTTTGGCTATCTTTGTTTCAAGCAAACGAACTCTCAATTCTACATTTGTAAACCACATTGACCTCGCCAAAAAACGGTTTTGTCTGTATCCTCGCAATGAACTTCCACCACCTAAAGCATTGATACTTCCATCTAGGACTCCATTGGTCTTGATATTCGAAAAAGGGAGCATTATTTCCAAAAATATTTCCAATTCCGATTCGTCCTGCTAAAACGGTTCTTTTTCCGAAAGGTAATTTTTGAAATGCTCGTCCTTGAATAAATAACTTGTTAAAATCAAATTGTGAACCGATTAATTTACTTGAATATTCGTTTGCGACTTCAAAATAAAATCCTTTTGTTGGGTCTGGCTCAAAATCTCGTGTGTCATAAATTAGTGCCGTTTGAATAATGGAAACCCAACCTCCTTTTATTCCAGAAATTTTTCCTTCCGTTTCCAATCCTTCAAAAGTGGCATAACTCAAATGCTGAATTTCATATCCTCCCATTGCTCTCCATTTTCCATTTCCAATCGCATAATCTGCTTTCAAATTTAACATATATTCAGTTTCTTTGAAACGATTGGAAAGTGCATCTGTTACAAAAATTATTTCATTATTTTGTATTTCTGTTTCGTCAGACAGGCGAATGGTTTGTCTTGCTTCATCAAATTCTTTATAGGTGTCAAAAGTTGCGTTTTCGTTTGATGGAAGACTTAATTTTCCTAGTGTTTTTTCGGTCAAACCAAAATATAACATAGTAGGATTTTGTTGTGCCTTTAAGTCAATTTTGAATCTCCAACGAGTTCCTTTATAATAGGGAATGTCCAACGATAAAGAAATTTCTCTAGCATTAGAAGTGTAATAAGCTGTATTTGCTTTCAGTTTGGCAAGATAAGGCGTGTAGGCAAAAAGTGGATTTTCTCGTTTTCCATTCCAATAAATATTTGAATTTAGTCCAAAACCAAAACCTGTAACTGGGTCAGAAGAAATATCTGGTAATCCTGTAACAAAAGTTCCTTCTCTCTTTTTGGATAAATCTTCATCAGACATTTTTCTTGATTTGATGAATGAAAGACTATCAGATTCTTGTGCTGATGTTTGCGCTTGTAGTGAATATTGAAAAAATAAAGTAAAAGATAAAAGGACGAAGAATGAAATTAATAGTTTCATAATTGGTTTTTTGTTTTGTATGTTTTACGTAGCTGACAGTTTCCAACTGTCAGAGAAATAGTAATAGTAATTTACTGACAGTTTGGAAACTGTCAGCTACGTATGATTTAAAAGATATGCTACAAAACTCGTAACCAATTTTGAAGAAATTTTGAATTTTAGAACAGAATTAGATTTTTACCAAAATTATATCAAAACTTTATCACAAAAACATGAAAATTATTTTCAAATTCATAAGACAGTTTCCATTGATGCGAAACACAAATCTGTTTTATGATATTCAAACCCAAACCACTTCCCAAAGAACTATTCGAAACCTTTACAAAACGAGTAAATAATTCTTTTTCCTCTAAAGCAACATTTCCAAAATTAGAAATTCTTAGTTCATTTTGAGTAAGAATAAGTTGTATATTTTCATTTTAATTGCTATGTCGAATGGCATTTAAAAGAAGATTATTAATCAAAATTTCTATCAAAGTAGTATTTCCATTTTTGATTAAATTAGGTTCTATTTGAGTTTGAATAGACAGATTTTTGTGCTGAAAATGTTCTTCCAAAACTTCTAAAGAATGATTTATTAATTTACTTATTTCAATCGTTGTCGTTTCTTGAAATTGATTATTTTCTATTTTGGCAAGGAGAAGTAAATTTTTATTAATGCGTGAAATACGTGTAAGCGTTTTATTAATCTCCTCAATAATTTGATATTGATTTGTAGTAATTTCTTTTTCTTGAAGAAGCAAATCCAGTTTTCCTTTTATGATTGCTAAAGGCGTTTGAAGCTCGTGAGAAGCATTTTCTGTAAATTCTTTTTGTGTTTTATAAACTTGAATGTTTTGTTCGATGAGCTTACTCAAAGCAGTATTTAATTCTTCAAATTCAAAAGTAGTCGACTTTTCAAACTCAATTTTAGCTTGATTATTAAGGTTAAATGTTTTTAGTTTCTCTAAGCTAGAATGGAAAGGTTTCCACAATCGAAACGATAAATATCTATTTAATACCAAAAAACCTATAATTAATACCAAAAAAAACACAAAAGTAATTTGAGCAATCGCCACAACAGTTTCCGAACTTTCTTCTAAATTTGATTCTACTGTCAGAATATAATTTTTGTGATTTAAAGTAATAGTTTTCAATAATCCTCTAAAACGATTTATATCTTCATAACTCAGATAAGGATTTTTTCTAAAAATAGTGTAAGTGCTATCTCTGATTATATTTTTAGAGGTAGTTTCTACTAAATTTGTGTTGGGTTGAATTTTATTCCAAAGAAAAATACTTTGTTCTAATTCTGTTTCTGAAAGTTGTAATTTTACTAATTCTTTCTCTATTTTTTCGGCTATCAATTCATTATTTTCATCTAATTCGCTTATCCAAATTGCATCAATAAAATAATAATAGGTTGGAATACTCATCAAAAGAACAAGCAGCGAATAAATGGTAAAAGAAGTGAGCGTTTTGTTTAATAATTTTTTCATTTTTTTATAAACTGAACAAAATTTTGAAATTCGTAGGGAAAATGGCTTGCCTTTTCCTAGTCGGTCGTTGATATTTCAAATGAGAATACACAATATGTTTAGGAAAAGGCAAGCCGTTTTCCCTACAATATGGCAATTTCATAAAATATATTTTTTACATTTCCCATTTATAACCTGTTCCATAAACCGTTTTTAGATAGGACTGACAACCTGCATCATTTAGTTTTTTCTTTAGATTTTTGATGTGTGCATAGACAAAATCGTGGTTATCCAACATATCAGCAAAATCTCCAGATAAATGTTCGGCTAACGTACTTTTTGAAATAACTCTGTTTTTGTTTCCAATAAAATAAAGCAACAAATCAAATTCTTTTTTGGTAAGAATGACGATTTTATTTTTAACTAAAACAGTTTTTGAAAGCAAATCAATTTCTAATTCATTTTGCTGAATGGTATTCGAATTGGTAAACTGTTTTCTACGAATAATTGAATAAATACGAGCTGCAAGTTCTGAAAAGTGAAACGGTTTTGTGATATAATCGTCTGCACCGAGTTTCAAGCCTTCTATTTTATCATCTAAAGCATTTTTTGCAGAAATGATAATTACTCCATCTTGTTTGTTTTGCTTATTTAATTCTTCCAAAATTTTCATTCCATTTCCATCAGGCAACATAATATCTAGCAAAATACAATCGTATTGATAGGATTCTATTTTAGAAATGGCTTGTTTGAAAGTAGTCGCAAATTCACACAAATAATTTTCTTCAGAAAGGTAATTTGAGATGTCTTTTGCCAGTTCGGTTTCGTCTTCTATGATAAGTATTTTCATAAACAAAGAAACAAAGCAATTTTGAATTAATTTTGAATTAAATCAGATTATACCTTTTTCTACAAAAAATGAGTAGCTTTTCTGTCTTCTACCAATTCTACTATTTTTTTTACTTCATCTGGATGAATGACTTTCAAAAGTGGGTTTTTATCCGCTGTTTCCCAAATAAGGTGTTTTTTCTTGTCTGTAAGTTGTGGTTCTTCAGCAATCCAGAAAAAGGAATTTTGAGATAAAGGAGAATTATATTTATTCGAAAGTGTGGAAATGAGAGCTAAATAATTGCTAAAATGTCTGTTTAATGTGCGTTTATCGGTATCAAAATTTTCTGTTTTTGCGCCTATAAGCGAACCATTTTGTCCAATACAATCCAACTCAAAAGAAAATGGAATTGGCAGATTAATCGGTTCGAATTTGTAATGAGTATGGATTTTATTTTTTAAAGGTTGGATTAATTCTTTTTCTATTTTCTCTTTAAGAAGTTTGTTTTTAGTGTCTTTTTTATTTTCTATTTCTATTTCCTCATTTTCTTTTACATTAGATTCTGAAAAAATCATTTTTACCAAAAAGGCTAAAGTTTCTTCATTAAAAGGAACTGCAACAGGATTAGGTGCAGAAAATTGAAGTAAACCGTTGCAATAATTGGATAGATATAAAAAATAATCTTCGCCAAATTCTGTGTTAGTAGACGATTTTGAAATTATTTGAGTAACCAAAAAATCAATATCTATATCTTTAGATTCTAATTGAACCAAACGAGATGCAATTTTCTTTCTTTTATTCGAAAAAAAAACAAGAAAACTTCTTTCCATTCAATACAATAACACCGATTGTAATCGTGTCATTTGTACTAGAATTAAATCCTACTTTTACTAAAGAATAAAAAGTCTGCATTTTGTATTAATTTTTTAAACGATAAATATATTCCTCAAAAACCTTTTCATTTCTTTCTTTATGGAACAAAAAATTATAAATATTCTCTACATCTTCATCATTTAATGGATAATGGATTTGAAGATTTATTATAAAAACAGAGAAATTTTTCTGACACGCATCTATGCAATTATAAAAATAATTTTTCTCTTCTTGAATGAAACGTTCATTAATTTCAAATTGTTTCTTAATGAAAATTCCTAGTTCAGACACTAATAAATGGTCGTTATCTTTTGGATAAAACTCATTTGGATTTAGATAATTATACGACAAACTCTCAAAAATAAAAGAATGATCAATAGGAATTACTTTATATTTATTGGTTTGAAGTAATAATAAATTATAATTTGTAGGCTTTATGTCATCGTATTCTATAATATTATTCATATCTATCATGTTTGACAACATACTTTTTTGAATCATTACAAAAAGCCAACATAGGACGATGCCCAGAAGTCTTCATTTCTCTCAAAATCGTTTTTACACTTATTTTATTCATTACAAAAAAAATACTTATTTCTTAAAAAACACAATTTTAAAACCTATTTTTTCAACTCCATTACACGCCTAGCAATATCCTTTGCAGCATCTGGACGAGCAAAAGTTCTGATATTATTCTTTAGTTTTTCTTGTTGATTTTCATCATTCAAAACATAAATAAGCGTCGGAATAAGTCTTTCATCGGCTTCATTGTCTTTTATAAGCATAGCAGCTTCTTCTTTTGCAAGTGCCATTGCGTTTTTGGTTTGGTGGTCTTCTGCTACATTTGGCGAAGGAATCAAAATAGCAGGTTTTTCTACTAAAGTAAGTTCGGAAATCGTCAAAGCACCAGCACGACCAATCACAATATCAGCACATTGATAGGCTTTTTTCATATCATAAATAAAATCATTTACAAAAAGAAGAGGGTGATTTAAGAGATTTTTTTGAGCTAATTGTTTTTTTACAGCATCAATATAAAACTTTCCTGTTTGCCAAATGAGCTGAAAATCACTTTCAAAAATTGTTTCAAGTCCATTCATAATAGCTTCATTGATGACCTTTGCACCACCACTTCCACCCATTACCAAAATAGTTTTTTTCTCTTGAAGAAGATTAAAATAATCAAAATCAGTTTGGATAGGATTAGGCAAGTCTTTCAAATCTGAACGAACAGGATTTCCAGTAAACTGAATTTTTTTTGTTGGAAAATAACTATCCATATTTGGATAAGCGACACAAATCGCATCTACTTGGCGTGAGAGAATTTTATTTGTAATGCCTGCGTGTCCGTTTTGCTCTTGAATAAGCGTTGGAATGCTCATTGCAGCAGCGACTTGCAAAACTGCACCACTTGCATAACCACCCGTTCCGACGACTACATCAGGTTTAAAATCCTTGATTACATTTCGTGCTTGATTAAGACTTCCAAACAAGCGAACAGGGAATTTAAGATTTTCTAAAATGTCTTTTGGCAAAAAACTACGCTGCAAACCACGAATAGGAAGTCCAATCACAGGGTAACCTGCTTTTGGTATTTTTTCCATTTCCATTTTTCCTTCTGCACCAACAAAGAGAATTTCTGTATTTTGATTTATTTCTTTTAAGGCATCAGCAATAGCAATTCCTGGATAAATATGTCCACCTGTTCCGCCTCCACTTATGATTACTCGCACGATAATTTTGATTTTTTGATTGAATGTTTTAGCTATTAATTTGTAAAATTACAAACTCTAATTCAATCTAGCTAGTTTTACACTATATTAATACCATTTTATAAAAATTTTGTACTTTGCCAGATTGAAAGATGAAAAAAACTATTTTTCTTTGATTATCTTTGAACCAATTCTAAAAAATATACTATTGTTTTTTCTTTTGTAAACACTATTAAAAAATGTAATTCTATGAAAAAGATAAATTATTTCTCGTTTATTATCCTAATTTCTTTATTTCTATCTTCTTGTAACGATACAAAAACAACAGAAGAAAATATAGAAACTCTTTCAGAAGAGAACCACGAGATGGCAGAACAGGAAGCACTTTGGGAAAAAGCTACCGAAAATATGCCTGATTCAGACACGCTTGCCTTGCCTCAAAAACTTACTATGTTAAATGACAGTGTTCTGGTAACTTGGAATAGACTTCTATCTGCTGAGCGTGAGAAAGATGATATGCTGCAAAAATTTGTTCGTGAAGCTCAATATATAGAGGGTTTTAATGGAAAGGAGATGATAGATAAATTGGAAACAGAACGCAAGGCTCTCTTGAAATTGCGTTATGATAACAAAACTATGCAGAGTGCAAAAACAATGGATGCATACGATAAGAAATTAGTAGAAATTCAGAATTTAGTCAAGCAAATTAAAGAAAATAATCCAGAAATTGAGCGTTATCCAATTCCTTTTTCTGTCATTACTTATTTTGCAGAACTGGATAATACAGACTTTTTGCTGCGTAAAGATTATACAGATTATGCAGGTCAATTAAATGAACTGTTGATGGTTAAAAAAGATGAAATTCCTACTTTGGGAGAGCAATTTGTAAAGATAAAACCAGCTCCTAAGTTTGAATATGGCGACCTAAACTAAATTTTGCCTGTATAATTCATTTTTAATTTAGGAATAGTTATTGCAAAATCACTACTATACTATCTTTTGAATATCTGGTTATTAGATAAAAATGAGAGTTTTTTGTTCTCAAAAATTTCTACAAATTATATTCAAATGAATGTAGTACCTATTCCTAAATACCTTTATTATTATACTAATTATGAAAAAAATACGTACTCACACATTTTCTCGCTTTTCATTTTTGAATAAACTAAAAAATTCTTCTTTTAATACATTCAGAGTACTTGTCATTTTGGCAGTTTCTGTTGCATTTCTTATTTTTTCAACTTCTGCATTTATGACATATCAAAACGGAAATAGAGTAGCTATGCTTTCTGATGTAGATTTTACCAAAGGTGAAAAAATCTCTTATTTAGTGCATTATGGTTTCATAAATGCTGGAGAAGCTGTCGTTCAGGTAGATAACAGTTTTCATAACGTGAATGGAAATAGTTGTTATAGAGTAGATGTGGAAGGAAAGTCTGTTGGTATATTTGCGATAGCTACTGATATAGACGACAAATGGAGTTCGTATATAGATAGGCAAAAACATATTCCACGCAAATTTTATAGGAAAATAAAAGAAAATAAATACAGAAAAGAAGAAACAGTTCTATTTGACCACTCTGCAAAGCAAGCTAATGTAAAATATAAAAAGAGAAATGATAAAGAGTGGAAGAAAAAAGAATATCCAATTCCTACCAATGTTCAGGATATGATTAGTGGATATTATTTTTTGCGTAGAGTAGATTATGAAAAGCTGACCAAGAACGAAATTATCCGAATGGACGCTTTTTTTGAAGATTCTGTTTATGATTTTAAAGTGCGTTACATTGGAAAAGAAACCATCAAAACCAAAATTGGTAAAAAAGAAACCTTTGTAATGAGTCCGATTATGCCAGAAAATGGACTTTTTAGCGGAAAAGAATCTATCAAAATTTGGATGTCTGCCGACGAAGACCGAATTCCTCTCAAAATCAGAGCAAATATGTTTATCGGTGGTGTAGAAGTAGATGTAACCGAATATGAAAAATAAAGTAAGATGCTGGAGGTAAGGAAGCCAGAACTAATTAGATAAGGTAATAAGTAAAATAAAACAAAAAAAGGAAAGGTTTATCTTTTCTTTTTTTTGTGTTTTACAAGCGAAACTCTCTAAGCAAACGAGCGTGAGAAGATTTTGAAATAATCCATTTTATAGATTTGCCTTCTTCATCACTATTCTTTTTGATGAAATTTTGAATTTTCTTTAATGCTACAAAATTATCATTTTCACTTGCTACGATAGTAATTTTTTCGTTATGTTTTTGATATATTTTTCTCCATTTTTTGCCACTTACTTCAAAAGGACGATACGCCAACCACGCATGAGCAAGTGAATTTATATTGTGATAAACTTGGTAACGAATTAATTTTATTGCTTTTTTTGAAAAAAACAACCCAGAGGAACGAATAATTAATTCTTTAAAGAAAGTAGAAGAAGACAATTTTTTGAGTAAAAACTTCCCCAAACCAGTTTGAGTTCCTAATCTGTACCAATTACTGACTGCCAAAGTTTCGGGAGCAATCAGTATAATCTGATTTATCAAAACAAAATCAGAACACGAAAAATTATATACAAATTGCAAAGCAGGACGAACACCCAGTGAGAAACCAATAACATGAATAGAGTTTCCTTTCAAATTAAGATTTTCTTTTTCTAAAAAATTGTTCATCAGTAGAACCCAATCTTGAAGTGGAGTTTCTCTGTTTTTTTCTGCTATATTTCTGTTTTTCTCATGGTAAAACAATCCAAAACTATAAACTTTAAAATTATTTTGAATAGCAAAGTGATTAAATGCTTCTGTATTTTGTCCAATTCCATGAAAGGCAAGCCAAATTTGAGGTTTGGTTGTGGTAGAGAGATTTATTTTTGGTTCGATGACCTCATATTCTAATTGATACTCTGTTTTATTGTTCATACTTTTGTTCATTATCAAAATTGTTGATTAACTTTAAAAATAGTTCTTTCCAAAAGCTCAAAACCGTATTCTGACAAATTTACATTTTTAATTTTATTTTAACATGACAGGAAAAATACCATTTTTAAGTAACCAAAAGCTATATTCTTGTGTATTTTGTTTATTGTTTGTTGTATCATTTATCTTCTTTTTAAGTTCTTGTAGTTCGTCTAAAATTTACAAAAGGGATAATTTTACTGGTTTTGGTTTTGAGAAGCCAAACAAACGTGCTTTGATATTGAAGTTTAAGTTAATCAATAATTTGATTGTTATTCCTGTTAGGATAAATAATTCGGATACACTTCATTTTATTCTGGACAGTGGAGTGCAAAATATGCTTATTACAGAGTTAGGAGTAGGTGATAATCTGCAAGTCAGTTATATAAAAGAGATAGAACTTTCTGGTCTGGGGTCAGGAGAAAAACTACTGGCTTATGCTTCTCCTAATAATAATTTTAATATTTCTGGAATTACAGGCTATCATCAAGATTTGCTTATCTTGAAAGAAGATATTTTTCATCTGTCTTCTCGTTTCGGAATGCGTATTCATGGAATTATGGGATATGGTATTTTTGCTGATTTTGTGGTAAAGGTAAATTATGAGAGCAAGACAATTACTTTTTATAATAAGAAAAAATACAAATATAAGCCACGTAAGAAAGATATAATTATTCCGATAGAAATAATTGACTTGAAGCCTTATATTTGGGCTAATATAAAACAAAGTTCAGTAGTCTTGAATGAAGTAGATTCTATACAAAATGATACTACATTAATTCCTATAAAATTACTCATCAATACTGGGGGAGGACACGCTATTTGGTTAGATGTATCTTCAGATGATAGATTAAAAGTTCCTCAAAAAAATAAAGAAGCCTATTTAGGAAAAGGAATGCGAGGCGATATTACGGGGTATTTGGGTCGTTCTTCTAAACTGGCTTTAAAGGACATTGAGCTAGAAAGTGTAACGACTGCTTTTCCAGATTCTAGTTCTATTGCCACAGTAAAAGGGCAAGGACAGCGAAATGGGAGTTTGGGTTCAGAGATTTTGAGGCGTTTTCATATTACTTTTGATTACTCAAGGAATAGAATGATTCTTCGTCCTAATCGAAATTTTAGAGAAGAATTTAACTACAATATGTCTGGAATAGAATTATCTACACCTGTTCCTGGTACAGCTATTTATTTGATTTCGAATATAGAAAATAACTCTCCTGTTTCGGGATTAAAGATTCAAGAAAATGACCAAATAGTAAGTATAAATAATAAAAACATCAATAAATTTACTATCCATGATATTTACGAGCTTTTCAGAAGTAAAGAAGGACGTAAAATAGAACTTCGTTTGAGAAGAAATGGAGATGCACTGCAAGAATGGACAATCAAATTTAGATTAGAAAACCCTATTTAAAGAACAAAAAAATATTTACCTTTGTATTTACACAAATTTATACAAAATCGCAGTTAGATTTTGTTGTAAAAATTACCTATTCAATAAATTTTCTATGGATTACGGCTCTTTACTCAAAGACCTTTTAATTATTACGCTGCCAGCAGGTGCAGTTTTGTACGGCATGTTTTTGGTCGTCAAGTCGTTTATTGGACGAGAAATGAATCAGTCTTTGCTTCAACTCAAATCTAAAAATAGTGAAATAGCACTTCCTATTCGCTTACAAGCCTATGAACGTATGGCTATTTTCTTGGAGCGAAATTCTGTAAATAATCTAATTCCTCGTCTTACAGAAGGAGGACAATCAGCCGTAGAATTACATCAAATTTTGCTCTTTACTATTCGTGAAGAACTAAATCATAATGTAGCACAACAAATTTATATTAGCCATACCGCTTGGGAATATATCAAAAGTGCAGTAGAAGAATTTATTTCTCTTATTAATCAAGCTGCAAGAGAACTGCCAGATGGAGCAACAGGTTTTGACCTTTCAAGACGTATCTTTGAGCTTCAAGGAGACAAAGAAATTTCTCAAAACGAGGCAGCTCTTCAATTTATGAAGGAAGAAATTCAACAGTATTTTTAGTATAATCGAATTACGAATTACGACCTGCTAAAGCAGCGAAGCTAATTACGAATTTTTTCTGATAAATAACTTGTCTTTATCTCTTAATTTTTGGTATAAATTCATTTCTAATGAGACAATGTTCTTTATTGGATTTAGCAGGCTAAATATATTTAGTAATAACGATTTCATCAATCGTAATCCGTAATTTTTAATTAATTCACTCAATGAAAAAGCCAATCATTTTTTCGATAGACGATGATCCACAAGTAGCACGAGCTATTGAAAGAGATTTGCGTAGTGAGTTTCGTAAAGAATACAAAATCGTCAGTACAACTTCTGCAAATGAAGCTTTAGAGAGTTTGGAAGAGTTTAAGAAGCAAAATGAAGAAATTGCACTTTTTCTCGTCGATCAGCGTATGCCTGATATGCTTGGAGTAGAATTTTTAGAGAAAGCAAAACCTATTTATCCAAATGCAAAACGGGTTTTGCTTACGGCATATTCAGATATTGATGCAGCCATAAAGGCAATTAATGATGTTCAGTTAGATTATTATTTGCATAAGCCTTGGAATCCTCCACAAGACAAATTATATCCTGTCTTGTATGAGTTATTAGAGAGTTGGACGATTTCTCACCAACCTGATTTTGATGGACTTAAAGTAATTGGTTTTCAGTTTTCGCCACAATCTCACGACCTTAAAGACTTCTTGGCTAGTAATCTTTTCCCCTATCAATGGTTAGATTTTCAGCAAGACAAGAAAGCAAGAGAACTCTCAGCACTTCATAAATTTAATGAATCAGATTTGCCTGTTGTTGTTTTTGAAGAAGGAGAACTACTCAAAAAACCTAGTAAAATAGAACTTGCCGAAAAATTAGGACTTTCCACAACTGCTTCACAAGATATTTATGATGTAGTAATAATTGGAGGAGGTCCTGCTGGACTTGCAGCAGCCGTTTATGGTGGTTCGGAAGGATTAAAAACACTATTAATAGAAAAACATGCTCCTGGCGGACAGGCAGGAACAAGTTCAAGAATAGAGAATTATCTAGGTTTTCCAACAGGAGTTAGCGGTTCAGAACTTTCCAAGCGAGCCACTACACAAGCACAACGTTTTGGAGTAGAATTTTTAGTTCCACAGGAAGTAACAGGAGTTTCTCTAAAGGATAATTATAAAATCTTAAAACTAGCTGATGATAAAGAAATTGTAACCAAAAGTATCATTATTACTTCTGGTGTTTCGTATCGAAAACTAGAGAGTAAAGGAATGGAAGAATACACAGGAGCAGGGATTTATTATGGTGCAGCCACCACAGAAGCTCTTTCTTGTTCTGACAAAATTGTTTTTATTGTTGGTGGTGGAAACTCAGCAGGACAGGGAGCGATATATCTCTCTCGGTATGCCAAAAAAGTAAATATAGTAGTCAGAAGAGAAGATTTGTCTTCTTCTATGTCGCAATACTTAATTGACCAAATAGAAGGAACAGAGAACATTGAAGTTCTTGCTTTCACAGAAATTATAGAGGCAAAGGGTGATAATCACTTGCAAAATGTAGTTCTGCAAAATACAAAAGATGATTCTACAAAGGAAGTAGAAGCCGATGCGATGTTCATTTTTATTGGTACAAAACCGCATACAGAATGGATAAATCTGGACGTAATAAAAGATAAGAAAGGTTTTGTAGAAACAGGTAGAAATCTTCTAGCCTATGAGCAGCTAAAGAAAATCTGGAAACACAAACGAGAACCATTCTCTTTAGAGACTTCTGTACAAGGTATTTTTGCAGCAGGCGATGTACGTTCAACGGCTATGAATCGGGTTGCTTCTGCTGTTGGGGAAGGTGCAATGGCAATTAGTTTTGTACATAAGTATTTAGCAGAAATCTAAAAGTATATTCTACCATTCTTCTTGTTTTCTCCAGGTAGCACAGTATTCATTTATCAAAACATTATCAAAGAGATAATCAACTGGTTTTATTCTAATTTTATTGTCCTAGTTTCTTTTATTTCTTTTGTCCATTGCTTATCAGATAAGAGTAATTTTACAATAATTTCATGCTTTGAAAAAATCACTTCTTTTATACAATTCTGCATATGCACACCACGACAAATCATATCAAAAGAAACCAGATAATTTTTCTTTCTCGCTAAATCAATTATCTCAAACTCAAAATATTCTGTTTGGACGTGTGAAGCGTTATCTGTCATCAAAACTAATAAATTCAACTCCAAGTCTAGTTCTATTATTCTATCAAAACTATCAAAAGTATAATTGTTCTTTGAAAACGCTAATACTCCACCACAATCTGTTGCACAACCGTATTCAAAATAAATATAATCTTCTGTTTCTTGGGAAAATGTTGGAGTAAAGTAGGTTCTATATTTCAAAACATTAGAACATAAGTATATTTTTCTAATCTCATTTTTCTGAAAAGAAATATAAATATCTTCATATTTTGTACTGTCATTTTTTACAAAATATTCAATTTTCCAGCCTGTTTGTGTAGTACGATTTTTAAGAAAAGAAAAATTACGACCATAACCTTCAAAATCAGTAAAATCAGGACGAATTAGCTCTTTAAAATTTATATCACTAGTTTGGCTAAAAGCTAAGTGAGAAGTTGTGAAAAACAAAAACAGTAGTAGTATATGTGAAAATTTCATCTTTTTAATATTTAAAAAATAGTTTACCATTCTTCTTGTTTTCTCCAGGTAGCACCATATTCGTTTACCAAAACATTATCAAAATAATCGGCTCTTTCTAAAAGATTTTTTACCAAATCTAGGGCAGTTTGGAGTTTGAGATATTGTCCAAAAATAGAGAAAGAAAGTATTATATCTTGTCCATCTACACTAAAACGAAGTCCTTTTAAAGAGTGATTTTGTTGTAATAAAAAAGAATACGTATCTCCAATATTATCTTTAGGAAGATTGCACAAGTAAGCATCACCAAAGATATAACCACTTTCAGCATTATAGGTAAGGTTTATGGTTGCACTTCCCTCCACCATTTCCCAACGGTTTGCACCAGCACGAGCAAGACTTGCATTTTTGCCCAGTTGTGTAATTAAGTCTTCTATTAAATGAGCAATTCCAACAGGCGTATAAATTTCTTTCGTAAAATCAACCAACTTCGAACCACAAGAAGGACAATATGAATTCTGAATCTTAGGAAGTAGAATTACATTAGTACAAGAGCCACAACGAACGGCTTTTTCTCGTCCAAAATTCTCAAAATCAGTCAGTGTTTCTTCTAAATAATTGGAAGGCAGTGCAAAACCCAAATCATTTCCTTCTCTATGAATAAATGTATTTACACCAATTACTCGTCCTGTATTATCTACCAAAGGTCCTCCACTATTACCAGGATTGATGGCTGCATCTACTTGAATGTAATTTATTCCATTATGCAATCGCTTTGCCTTTGAGATGATTCCCTGTGTAGTTGTATATTTTAATCCATACGGATGTCCGATAGCTACAATAGTTTCTCCGTCTCTTAAAAGTGCTTGAGAATAATCAATATTAGGCATTAGTATTTCTGCATCTGGAGCAATTAGGAAAGCCAAATCCAGACGAGTATCTGTAAAACAAACTTCTGCAAGCTGTTTGGAAACATTTTTTCCACTTATTGCTACTTCGGCACAACCTTCAATTACATGATAATTAGTAACAATAATATTATGATTGCGAAGATAAAACCCTGTTCCAGAGCCTTTTGGTGTAGCAATTTGAATGACTACTTCTTTATAAATTTCAATGGTTTGATACATAAATAAACAATTACGAGTTGAAAACTAGCATAACTACACTCACACATAATTGGTTTTCAACAATCCAGCTTGATAAATCAAGCTGCTACGTAGTTTGACCGTAGTACCCGAAGAGCAGCGAAGCTAATTTGATTTATCAAATTCTCAATATGAGTGTCATTTTCAGATATTGACTTTTAGTTGCAGCCGCAACGTAACCTTGGTAGAACTGAAAGTTGACGAAGTCAATATCAAAAACGTATTTCAATAGAGCTACAGAGTAGCGAAACCTTGCAATTGGCAATTAAAAATAAAGTTACGCTACGCTGTAGCTTTTTAAATCAATTTTATTTTGTTCTACCAAGTTAAAGCTACTCTGTAGCTAATTAAATGCCTTTTTTGATTTTTGCCAATGACACTCATATTGAATTCTAAAACCAATTTAATTTCAGTATAATTTATATCATTCATAATAAAAATCTTTTAGAAAAATGATAAAACTAAAGTACAATATAAATTACTCAAAAATAACGTTCTTTTTTCTACTTTTTTTATAAATCTATTAAAAAACTATTTTTCTTATCCTATAAACAGAATCAATTCTGATTAACGATAAAAAATACTTTGTCAAAACGGCTTTTTCTCACTAAATTACTTCATATTCAAAAATCAGAAACCAACTATTTCCTATGAAAAAATCTACAAAAAGTATTTTTCTTTTTTCCTTTCTTGCTCATTCTTGTTTTTTCTATTGGAGGTTGTGTAAGTTGGTGGAAAGATTGGAATTCTCCCAAAACACTTTTAAAAGAGCGAAAACTAATAGAATCAAGTTTGGTTTTGCTTCATAATAGAGATAATTATATTCCACTTCAAAATCTTTCGAAAAGATAGAAAAGTAGTGGTAAGTCTTGCAGAAAAACCGTTTTCTATTTTTGAGGAGAACTATAAATTTGTACGCAGATTTTACAACACTTCATACTTATTCCTTCCGAAGATTCTCTAAAATTAGCTGCTGACTTCCAGAGTTTGGATAATTTTAATGAAATTATCTTTCTGATAGGCAAATCACAGGATTCTATTTCTAGTTTTATTGCTCGTCAGATTTCTGTTTTGGCTTCTTCAAAACCAATTTCTATTGTCGTTTTTGAGAATAGAAATTTTATACAAAAAAATCAAAACCAGCTTTTAGAGACAAACGCTATTTTATTTGCTCCTGCCTATAATTCTATATCTGAAGAGTTATCAGCTCAACTTCTTTGTGGTGGAATAGGTGCAAGTGGACTTTTAGAAGACGAAATTCTACCCAACTTTAAAAAGGAAACAGGCTTTTTCACAGAAAAAAATAGATTAAAATATACCATTCCAGAAGAAGTAGGCATAAAATTGAAAGATTTAGAGCTTATAGATACGTTAGTTTTGGAAGCGATGAGAGCCAAAGCAATGCCGAGTGCACAAGTTCTGATTGCTCTAAAAGGAAATGTAATTTATCAAAAAGCATTCGGTTTTCATACGTATGATTCTACCCAGAAAGCTCAAAAAAGTGATATTTATGATTTGGCTTCGGTTACCAAAATTTTAGCTTCAACGGCTGCTTATATGGCAATTTATGACCAAAACCGTTTGCCTTTAGATTCTACTCTTTCTCATTATATTCCATTTTTTAAAGGAACAAACAAAGATACATTGGTTTTGAAGGATATTCTGACACATCAAGCACAACTGTTTCCCTTTATTGATTTTGGCTATCAAGAAACCAAAAATCATAAAGTATATCCAAAAGAGATTTTTAGAACCAAAAAAGAAAAAGGCTTTGAGACGCAACTAGCTGATAACCTTTTTATAAAAACAAATTATTATAAAGAAAACATGCTTCAAATCATTGCAGATTCAAAACTCTGGCAAACAAAAGAATATAAATACAGTGATTTGGGATTTATTTTAGCTCCAGAAATTATTGAAAGACAAGTCTATGAAGAGTTTAGCGGTTTTCTTCAAACTCATTTTTATAAACCTTTATCAGCTCCTACACTTACTTTCAAGCCTTTAGAAAAATTTTCAAGAAATAGAATTGTTCCGACAGAATATGATTCAGTTTATCGTAAAACGCTTGTCTGGGGAAATGTTCATGATGAAGCTGCTGCCATGCGTGGAGGAGTTTCTGGACATGCAGGACTTTTTGGAAATGCCAATGATGTAGCCAAAATCTTGCAAATGTTTTTGAATGGTGGAAGTTATGGCGAAACTACGTTTCTGAAACCCACAACTTTAGCAGAATTTACAAAATGTCAGTTTTGTGAAACAGGAAATCGAAGAGGACTAGGATTTGACAAGCCACTTTTAGAATGGAGCATGAACGGCAACACAGCAAAAGATGCCTCTGCACTTAGTTATGGACATTTTGGTTTTACGGGTACAATGGTTTGGGTAGATCCTGCCAGTGAAATGATTTTTGTTTTTCTGTCTAATAGAGTGTATCCGACTAGAGAAAGTAAAATGCTGATGAACTTGAATACTCGAACAAGAATACAGCAAGTGATTTATGATGCGATGAAATGATAGGGAAATCGGGAATGGAGATTGGAGGATAAGAATTAGAAATCTGTCGTTTACCCACATGTTTTTTAAAAGCAAAAATGTATTCATTCATTGCTTTTTCGTCGTATTCCCCATTGACAACGTCCATTTTCTTCGAAAATGCACGCTTGCCAAGGGAAAAACTTAAAATGGAGTTTCATTTTGCCTTAGCAATCGTCAGTTATCGAAGATAACAAGACGTTGATAATGGCGAAATGAAACAGAAATACAGCTCTTTTACCTATTTCAAGCACGTTTCAGACTTGTGGGTAATCGATAGGAATTAGAAATAAATACCACTAGCTTCATAAAGACGATAAAATCATAATTGCTTGAAAATCAAACCTTTAATTTATATAGCTTAATTCACCAAAAATATCCGTTAAAAAAAGGAACTTTAAAGCATTAATTAGTAGTTGAGATAAAATAATTAGAAACTTAAAAAGACTTACCATAAAATAAGTTAAATTTTAATTCTTATGTGTGCATTTATGTAAACTTGAGCGTCTTTTAAGTAGAATATAGAAAATAAGGTAAATGCTAAAGCAACCAAATTACTATTTTCTACCTCTTCTAATTACAAGAACATTAAAATAAATAGTTCATTTACTTATCTTATCAATTACTTATTATGAAAACTACACTCTCAAATTGGGTAAAACCCTAATTATCTATCAACTTATTTTGAACCATTTTAATCCACTTTAATTATTTATGAAACAAACTTTATGTGTACTGTCTCTACATAGTGAACCATTTAACTAACTACTTCTTAGATTTTTATAATTTTTGAAGTAGTTTTTTTATGTTCTTTTGTAGAGTAATTTAGTGAGTGTAGAAACTAAGTTGGAAGAAATACAAATACACAAAAAACCATTTCCTATATAAATAAGAAATGGTTTTTTATTTTATAACAAGCGAAAATGGGATACAATTGCAATTGGCGCAAAAAATTGATAGTCAATAAATAATTAAAAATTACAAACTGAAAGAATAAAAATCACAATTGTATTTGCATTTCCGACGAAATGGCAAATTTGCCTTACACTAATATGACCCAACGAATCATAAAAGGGTTGCACAAAGCTATGTTTTTTTATAAATAAATCAAAATAAATCTTTATAATCCTAAAGATTTTAGGAAAGCATCTTGTTTTGGTTCTCTTCCCAAAAAACTCTTGATTTGGCTCATTTCCTCTTCACTTCCACCTTTTGAAAGAACTTTTTCTAAATATTTTTTACCTACTTTTCGGTTTAATAATCCTTCTTTTTCAAAAACAGAAAACATGTCTTCAGCATATACTCTTGCCCACAAATAGCCATAATATCCCGCAGCATAGCCCATCAAATGACCAAAACCTGAAGGAAAATCTGTTCCTTCTACTGGCTCTGTCAGTGTAATCTGACGTTGAAGGGTATCAAATAATTCACTGGGAGATTCATCTATAAGTGGATTATATTTATCGTGGAGAGTAAGGTCAAAGGTTCCGTACAGAATTTGTTGGAGCGTAAAGAGACCAGAACCTACATTCCTTGCAGCTACCATTTTATCAAAAAGTTTTTTTGGCAAAACCTCATTGGTCTTGTGGTGTACTGCAAAATCTTTCAAAATATCATAATTCCAAGCCCAATTCTCAAAAAGTTGTGAAGGTACTTCTACAAAATCTCTTGCTACATTTGTTCCTGCAAAGGCAGCTAAAGGAGATTGAGTAAGAAGCTGATGCAAACCGTGTCCAAACTCATGAAAAACAGTTGTTACTTGCTCATGGGAAAGAAGAGAAGGAGAATCTTTTGTCGCAGGAGGGAAATTACAAACTAATGCTGTATGTGGCGGTTGATAACCTCTTGCCGTTTCTCTACCTGAAACCAAACCAAAACAAGCTGCATGACCGTATTTATTTTCTCTTGGATACAAATCTAAGTACATTTTACCTACTACTGTATTCTTTTTGCGAACTTCATATACAGTTACTTCTTCGTGCCAAACAGAATGATGGTACATTTTGATAAAATCAATCTCGAAAAGCTCTTTGCAAATCTTGAAAATTCCTTTGAAAACATTATTCAACTCAAAATATTGCTTTACCTCTTCTGCATCAAGGTTATAATTTTTTTCTAACAGAATAGTATTATAAAAACCAGTTTCCCAGCCTTTCAATTCCTTTTTTCCTCCAGTAATACTCAATAATTCTTTATAATCTTTTTCTGCTTTTGGTTTTACTTTTTTAGTTAATTCTTCCTCAAAATCCCAAACCGTTTTAGGTGTTTTTGCCATTCTATCCTCAATAACATAATCTGCATAGGTTTTATAACCCAATAAATTAGCCATCTGATTACGCAAGGCAATCGTTTTGATAAGAACACCTGTATTTTTTGGGTTTCCTTTATTTAAGTATTTAATATATAGTTCTTTACGCCATTTTTCACTTTTGGCATAACGCATAAAGGGACGATAAGAAGGAGAATCTAAGGTGATTTTATACATTCCACTTCCGTCTTCCATTCTGTGGCGATTTTTATAATCTTCTGGAAGTCCTTCTATATCTTTTTCTGAAATTATAATTTGGTCTTTATGCTCTGCAATATTTCTTGAAAACTCATTTGAAAGGTCTGATAATTCATCTTTCATATTCCTCAAGGTATCTCTTTCTTGTTGAGCGAGTGCAAAGCCATTGCGTTCGAATTCTCTAACTGTTTCTTTTATAAATTTTTTCTTATAGCCTTTTAGCCAGCGAGAATCATCAGATTGACTGTATTTTTTGATAGCTCTATATAATTCTTCGTTGAGAGAAAGTCCGTTTGCATATCTTTGCAAAACCTGTATGCTTTGATTGGCTTGCTTATATACCTTTTCATCGGCAGAAGTATGTGCTAAAAGAAAGATAATACCTGAAATACTACTTAATTTGTGGGTAAGTTCGTCCCATTTTTCCATTTTCATTTCGAAAGTCTGTGCATCACCACCTAATATAACAGCTAAGGCAGCATCAGATTTGCGAATAATTTTATCAGTAATATATCGAATACTTTTGGCATCAATTTCTTCAAAGTTGGGAGAAGAATAAAAAAAATCAAAATAAGACTCCATAAAATGTTTTTGTGGTTGAAATTGTTAGTGTATTATTATGCTTAGGATCAATTACGAATTAAAAATTACGAATTACGAAATAAGTATTCAGCGTAGCTAATTTAATTACTTGAATATAAATTAGTTATGGTTTTAAAAGTAGCAGTTTATTTAATTCTTATTCCTTAAATACTATAAATGTGTTTTTAGATTTTATTGCTTAAACAATCAAAGTCAGGAACTTCAAATAAAATTATAGAACTCTAATCAATTACTCTTTCCTTACCTTGGCTCTTTTAAAATCAAACTTGGTAATACATATTCTTTTCTCTAAGTTAAAATCTATCTTTACAAAAAAAATACTTATTCATATTTTAGAAATAAAATTATCTATTTATTCTTTTTATAAAAGAATAATACCTAGTAAAAGTACGTCAAAAAAATTAATTTAGTATGCTAATCAACCTATAAAACGCAAATTTGTTTCTTAGATTTGCATTTTATTTCTTCAAATTGTTATTTTCGTTTTAAGATTTGAATAAAAATTACTTAGTTCTTACATTATCTTATTTACTTACCAAAAATTTATAAAACAAAGATGGCTCTTAATAGAATTTGGATAGGCTTTTTTCTTGTTGCTTTTGTTTTCGCTGTCTTTCAATTATTTGCGGGTGATATAGAAGTTTTTTCTAGAATTACGAATAGTACTTTTGAGAATGCAAAGACAGGTTTCGAAATTTCTCTGTATCTAACTGGAGCAATGGCTCTTTGGCTAGGGATTATGCGAATAGGCGAACAGGCTGGAGCAATTGAAGTGTTGGCAAAACTGGTAAGTCCGCTTTTCAAATACCTTTTTCCAGAAGTGCCCAAAAATCATGGAGCTGTGGGTGCAATGCTCATGAATTTTTCAGCTAATATGTTGGGTTTGGATAATGCAGCTACACCATTAGGATTAAAGGCAATGGAAGAATTACAATCTCTAAATCCAAAACCTGAAACGGCAAGTAATGCACAGATTATGTTTTTGGTTTTGAATACTTCTGGTCTGACTATTATACCTGTTTCGGTAATGGTTTATAGGGCACAGGCGGGTTCGGTCAATCCTGCTGAAATATTTGTTCCAATTTTGATAGCTACTTTTTTTGCTACTTTAGCTGGTATTTTGGCTGTCGGAATCAAACAAAAACTAAATCTTTTGCATCCAATAGTCATTGCTTATTTGGGAGGACTTACAGCTTTTATTTCGCTTATTACTTGGTTTTTTGGTACGCTGCCACAAGAAAAAATTAGCTTATACTCTTCTGTGGCAAGTAATTTTATTTTGTTTGGTGTAATGGTTGGTTTTATTGCTTGGGCAGCTTTCAAGAAAGTAAATGTTTATGAAACCTTTATTGAAGGGGCAAAAGAAGGTTTTTCAATTGCCATAAAAGTAATTCCTTATTTAGTAGCTATGCTTGTTGCCATTGGTGTTTTTCGTGCTTCTGGAGCAATGGAAATGCTTATTTCTGGAGTAAGCCATGTGATTTCTTTGTTTGGTTTTGATACAGAGTTTGTAAAAGCTCTACCTGTTGCGATTATGAAACCTCTTAGTGGAAGTGGTGCAAGAGGACTTATGATTGATGCTTTTACTACCTATGGAGTAGATTCTTTTGTCGGAAAAGTAGCTGCCACACTTCAAGGTTCTACCGATACTACGTTTTATGTTTTGGCAGTTTATTTTGGTTCTGTGAATATCAAAAATACTAGATATGCAGTCAGTTGTGGTTTGATTGCTGATGGTGTGGGAATAATTGCTGCAATTCTACTTAGTTATTTGTTTTTTGCTTAACTGTAATTTTCACACAAAAAAATGATATTTATCAAATTAGCAACATAAATTAAGTAAACTGCTATTTTTTCAATATGAGTGTCATTTCTAGGTATTGAATTTTAGTTGCAGAGCAACGTAACCTTGGTAGAACATTAAAAAAGTACTTTAATAGAGCTACAGCGTAGCGAAACTTTGCAATTGGCAATTATAAATAAAGTTACGCTACGCTGTAGCTTTTTAAATCCATTTTTATTCTTTTTCTACCAAGGTAAAGCTACTCTGTAGCTAATAAATTCATTTTTTGATTTTTATCAATGACACTCATGTTGATTTTTTAATCACTAATTCATTGATAATCAATAAGTTAAATTCGTAATTACTCCTTAGAGAGGATTTTAACTCTACTATTTACCTACAAATCTGGAATAGGTAATTTTTCGAATTTAGTAGGGAATTTCTAAGTCAGCGAAGCTAAAACGGCTTGCCTTTTCCTAAACATATCGTGTATTTTCGTTGAAACATAAACGACCGACTAGGAAAAGGAAAGCTATTTCCCTACAAATACAGTCAAAGGCAAGCCTTTAACCTACAAATACGTCGCTTTCAATTCAAAAAAGCATGTGGGTAAATGATGGGGTTTTAACTCTGTTTTTACTAACAAAAGTATATTTAAGCCAAGAAAAGACATTTATAAAAGCATAGCATTATATATAATTATTCTAACACTGAAAATAATTTTTGATTTTTTTAGTTTTCGATTTTAGTATTATAATTATATGTGTTATTTTTGAGCTACAATCACTCATTGCTTCTAGGTAACACAAAATAGGTAATATAGTGGAAGTAATATGTATTATTCTTATCTTCAAAATCTGAAAAAAATGAAATCATTATTCAAAGGTGTGCTTATTCTTATATTAATTCTGTTGCTCTATCCAACTTCTTTGATTGCTCAAGAGTATTCTATTTTGACTATTCCAGATTCATTGCGTAATGAAAATACTCATGTTGTGGTTCGGAAGAGTGATGTAAAAATAGAAGTAGTTTCGCTAAAAAAAGTCAACTATTCACATACTTGGGCATATACTATTTTAGATGCAAAAGCAGACAGTTATTTTTCTCGTTTAACTGCTTATTATGATGATTTTAGTAAAATTGATAAACTAGAGGGAACTTTGTATGATGCAATGGGAAACCAAATTGAAAAACTAAAAAAGAGTGATATTAAGGATCAATCTCCCTATGATGGAATGTCAATTGCTCACGACAACCGTGTCAAATTTGCAGAATTTCAGCCTACCAGCTATCCCTATACTGTAGAATTTACGATAGAAAAAACCTATACTGCTACTTTCTTTGTTCCAGATTGGCATCCTCAAGGTAGTAGTTATGTTGCTATACAAAATGCTAATTTTTCATTGACATCAACTATTCCATTGCGAATCAAGCAAATAAATATTCCAAATCAGGCAGATAAAGTAGAAGAAACTCAAAATAAAAATTGGAAAATAAGAAATAGCACAGCGAAGAGAATGGAGCCTTTTAGTCCAGAATGGGAATTACAATCTCCAAATGTTTATGTTGTTCCCACACAATTCGAAATTGATGGTTATGTAGGAAGCCTAAATACCTGGGAAGATTTTGGTAAATGGGGTACTTTATTGAATAAAGACCGTCAGGATATTCCAGAAGAGTTGATTAACCAGCTCAACGAACTAGTAGCTGATGCACCAAACGAGTATGAAAAAGTACGCAGAATTTATACGTATCTGCAAGACAATACTCGCTATGTAAGTATTCAGTTAGGAATTGGAGGTTGGCAGCCTTTTCCTGCCAAAGAGGTAGCAGAAAAAAAATATGGCGATTGTAAAGCCTTATCTAATTTTACCCATGCGATGCTCAAATCAGTTGGAATAGAATCCTATTATGCTTTTATACGAGCAGGAGATGCACCAAAAATGATGAAAGATTTTCCTTCTAATCAATTTAATCACGCCATTTTGTGTGTTCCCCTACAAGAAAAGATACAACAAAAAAACGTAAAAAAACAAGATACGCTTTGGTTAGAGTGTACCAGCCAGACAGAAGCCTTTGCTTATCAAGGAGGTTTTACAGAAGATAGAGAGGCACTTTTGATTACTCCTAGTGGAGGAAAAGTGGTTCATACAACTGTTTATAAAGCAGAAGACAACAGAATTGCTAGAAGAGCAACTATAATTTTGGCAGAAGATGGAACGGCAAGTGCAGAAGTGAACACTGAATATGGAGCATTACAAGAGGGAAGTAGAAAATTTTTGGTAGAAAAAGGAAAAGAAGAGCAAACCAAATTTTTATACAAATCTATTCCTCTCAATGGTATAGAAATAAAAGAAAGTGAAATGATTCAACATAAAGAACGTATTCCTTTTGTAGAAGAGAAAATGAATTTAGAAATAAAGAATTGTGCTAAACGAACAGGCAAACGTCTATTTATTCAACCCAATCTATTTACACAAGAAGAAACTCTGCCTGAGATATATGGAGAACGTATTCAGCCACTTGTCCTTTCTATGGATTGGATAGATACCGATACTATTCAGTTTGTTTTACCAGAAGGATTTGCTCCAGAAGCCGTTCCAGAAGGGCAAACTATAGAAAGCCAGTTTGGCTCATACATTACAACATATATAATGAGTGAAAAAGGACTTACTTATGTTCGTAGAATGCAAATGAAAAAAGGAGAGTTTGTAAAAGAGAGTTATGCTGATTTTGTAGAATTTTTACAAAAAGTTCAGAAAGCAGATAAAGCAAAATTGGTTTTGGTAAACAGAACATAAAAATAGCTGGCAGATTCAAACTATCAGAAAAATATTATTTATTAGGATCAATTACGAATTAAAAATTACGACCTGCCAAAGCAGCGAAGCTAATTACGAAATAAGTATTCAGCGTAGCTAATTTAATTACTTGAATATCAATTAGTTATGGTTTTAAAAGTAGCAGTTTATTTAATTCTTATTCCTTAGAGTTCCATTCATTAAAAACAAAATTATGTTAAATTATATAAAATCATCATTATTCATTTCCTCTGTATTTGTAATTCTATTTCTCATCTCATTTAGCAGTTTTTCTTATGGACAATTTTCAAAAGAAATGACTTCCAAATTTGGGAAAGTAACACAAGAAGAAGTAGAGATGAAAACCTATGAACTTTATCCAGATGCAGAAGCTGTAGTTCTATTCGAAACGTGTGAAATTATTACCAAGTTTGCCAAAATAAAGACAGATGAAGGAATAATGTATAGACCTGTTACTACAAAAGAAATACATCGTCGTATCAAAATATTCAATAAAACAGCCTTCGAACAAGGAAATATCAAAATAGGCTATTTCTCAGAACGATATACTGACCAAGGAAAAACAGGACAGTTTGTAAGTAAGATAAAAGCAAGTACCTACGTTTTAGAAGATGGCAAAGTAAAAGAATATGAATTGGATAAGAAAGATATTTATAATAAAGTAGTTGCTGACAGAAGAACAAATGATTATAAAGAGATTTCTTTTGCTATACCAAATATGAAAGAAGGTTGTGTAATAGAATACAGTTATATCATTGAAAAGGTAGGTGTGGAGATGGAAGATTGGACTTTTCAGAATTCAATTCCTACTAGGTGGAGCGAATACATAGCTACTATCCCCAATGCCTATACTTTCTCACCTGTGGGGAGAGGTTATTTTGATTATGCTTTTAGTGAGAGAAAAGATGTTACATTGTATGATGCAGGAGAAGGACTTGCTGCACAAGAAATTCATTTAGCACAAAAAGATTTGCCACCTTTCAAGATGGAAAAATATATGAGTACTGCTAAGGATTATCTACAATCCATGACAATAGAATATAACGCTTTACGCTTAGATTTTATGAGACAGACCATGAAAATATCGACTGACTTAAAGCAAATGGCAGAGCAATTATTAGCAGATGAAAATTTTGGAGCCGAACTCAAAAAAGGAAGGCAAGTAAAAAATATTTTAGAGCAAATAATTACTCCTACTATGGATGAAAAAACAAAAATGCAAGCTATACATAAGTATGCAGCTCAAAGTTTTATGTACAATGGTAAGGAAAGTATGTACACAAAAGGCATCAAAAAAACGATTGATGAGAAAGAGGGAAGTTCGGCAGATCTTAATTTGCTTATGCTTTTAATGCTTCAAGAAGCAGGTCTAAATGCAGAACCTATGTTACTTAGTACTAGATCGAATGGAAAAGTATATGCACACGAAACACCACACCTTTTTAAGTTTGATTATGTGGTTGCTAGAGTTAGTTTGGAAGGAGAAAATTATTTTTTAGATGCTACTCAAAATCACTTAAAAACAGGTTTATTACCTTTTCAATGTTATAACGGACAAGGGTGGATAGTCAATCCAGACAAACAAGAATGGCTTAATGTATCAGAAGGAGTAGAATTAAAAGAAAATACCACAGCCGTTTTGGCAATCAATGAAGAAGGTATTTTGACTGGACAATTAAAAATTACTTCCTATGGAAACAAAAAATCGCTTGTTGTGAATCAAATACTAGAGGCAACCAGC
The DNA here is from genome assembly GCA_963761725.1 of uncultured Cytophagales bacterium. Classification (GTDB taxonomy): domain Bacteria; phylum Bacteroidota; class Bacteroidia; order Cytophagales; family Bernardetiaceae; genus Bernardetia. Next base: position 91,403 of record CAVXHP010000012.1, read on the forward strand.
GAAGAGAAATACATAGAAGAAAAAATAAAAACGCAAGAGTTAGGAGTAGAATCATTTGAGTTTGAAGGATTAAAAGAACTACAACAACCTCTGGAGTTGAAAATGAATGTAACAATAAATTCGGCGGAATCAACATCAGATTTGATTTATTTTGCACCCGTTTTGTACACTATGTTTGATAAAAACCCTTTCAATAGTCCCAAACGAGTTTATCCTGTTGATTTCGGAATTAAGCAGTCAGAAGTGTATATGGTTATGCTCACTATTCCAGAGGGATATACAATTGATGAAATACCTGAATCTATATCATTGAATTTATTAGATGGCAAAGCAAATTATACGTACACTATCAATAAGAGTCAAAATATGTTGCAGGTTCGTTGTAAGACTCAAATCAATTCAGAACTATTTTTACCTACAGAATACGAAGCGTTGAGAAGTTTCATCAATCAAATTCTTTCAAAACAAGAAGAGCAAGTCGTTTTGAAGAAGATTGCTAAAAATTAGATACACCCATTTTTTGAAATTAAAGTAAAATAAGAAGATGTATTCTACCAAAAAAGCCTTTACTAAAACTATTTTAATAAAGGCTTATTTCCAAAATGATAGTGCAATTATCTATTTCGCACCTTCAAAAGACTTATAAGCCTTTACAATTTCTTGCAATACTTCAAGAGATAATTCTCCAGATTCTTCTACATTCGAATTTATTAAGACTATAGAACCCGAATTAGTAATTGGGTTAAAACCAAAAAAAGCAGTTGTTCCGATATCTCCTCCTGTATGTCCGATACGACCGTTTTTAGACCACAACCAAAAAACACCATAATTTTCTTCTTTTTTAGGCATTCCTTTTGGTCTTGTTTTTAGTTTTTTGTCAAAGAGAAGTTGATACGATTCTTTGGATAGCAATACAGAAGATTTCCCTGTTTTTGCTTTTATCATTTCTTGCATAAAAATTGTCATATCTTCAATAGAAGTCAGTAAAGAACCATCTGGATAAGTAGCCATTGCGTAAGCAGGAAGAGGAGTCTTTTTGTCAAAAAATTGTGTAGAAACTAATTCAGAATTCAATTCTGATTTTTTCCAAGCTGTATGATTCATTTGTAAAGGCTCAAAAATGATTTGTTTTGAATAAATATCAAAAGGAGTTTTGGTTACAATTTCAATGAGATAAGCAGCCAAAGCAGAACCAATATTACTGTATAAATACTCAGTTCCAGTGGAAGAATTAATAAAATTATCTGATTTATAGAATTTTCCTGTTGTAGAAAAATAAGCCTTCATAAAATCTGCAAGGGAGAGAACACTTCCATCAGTCTTTATTCCTAATTCCTTTATCATTCTTTTCGCTCCTTTTGTAGAAGCATCTTCACCTTCCAAAATGCTATAATTCTGAAAATAAATAGCTTCATCATCTTTTATTCCAGAAGTATGAGTAACTAAATGCTTAATAAGAATAGGCTGATTGGGGAAATTTGGGTTCTTTACTTCAAAAGGCAAGATAGAATTAATAGGAGTTTCTAAGGTAAAATATCCATCTTCAATCGCTTTTACCAGTGAAATTCCGATAAAGACTTTACTAATAGAAGCAATATTCATAGACATTTCATTAGTCAAATTAATATCTTTTTCTATATTCGCTTTGCCATAGCTTTTTTGAAAAGCAACTTCGCCATTTTTGATAACAGCTACCGAAAAACCTCCAAAATTAGATTTTTCATAACTTTTTTGAAGAGAAGAATCTAAGTCTTGAACAGTACGGATTTGAGGAGAAATATCTTTTGCACAACTTAAAAAAAGAAGAGAAATAGCAATGAATAGAAGTATCTTGAAAGAATTTTTCATAAAAATAATGTGTTTTTGAGAGGGTTATAAACTGAACTAAAAGTAATTTCCTCAAAGATAAAACACCTACTTTCCTTAATCTTGTACTATATTGAAACTCTTTTGATACGTTTTTGGCGTAACACCTACATAGTTTTTGAAGTAATTGGCAAAACTACTTTGGTCGTAAAAACCTGCTTCTAAAGCTGCTTGTGTAATTGGATTTCCTTCTTGAAGTAACTTTTTTGTAAGCGATATTCTACTCAAGATAATGTATTGAAAGGGAGTAAGTCCTGTATGTTTTTTGAAAGCTCTAATAAATTGAAATTTATCTAATTTTGTTTTATTTGCTAAACTCTCTAAACTTATTTTTTGGTCTAAATTATTCTTTAAATAGTGCTTTATTTCTTCTATCCAACTTGGTGCAATCAGATTGAAATTATCCTTTTCTATACTCTTTATTCTGAACTGATTCAGTAAATTGATGCAATTAAAAAGATTGCTTTCAAAGTTAGTTTCTTTGCTAGCATTACTTATTATTTTAGTAAACAATTCATTTATTCTATCAAAAACAAAACTATCTGTAATTATATTTTGTAGCAAAGAATTATCATTTACATTGTTTTTTCCTACAAACTCAAAAATATCTTTACTTACATAAAGTGTTTGAATAGAATAGTCAAGATTTTGGAAAGCACTATTTTTATGTACCTCTAAAGGATTAGAAATAAGTAGCGAATTTTGCAGAGCAATTTTATCATTTTCTATAAAAGCACCTTTTTTTATAAGCGAAATACAAAACGTTTCATGGTAATGCAAAGGAAAATCTTGACTAGAATTAGAGGCAGAAAAAAGCTCCAAACTATCCAAGTTTTGTAATTTAATACGTTTAATGATCGAATTATTATTCATAAATTCTATCAATCATTTCCATATTTTGAGGCATACGAGGCTCTATTTTGTACAAATTTTCTTGCAATCCTTTAAAGAACGCCTTTTCAAAATAGCCTACTAAATAAATGGCAGCAAGTGGCATTCCTTTAAAGTAATATTTTCCTCTCCATCGCAAATTACAGCCTCGTTTGGTAGGCGTAATTTCTACTATTGCACGTCCTTTTAAGGGGTGTTCGGCAACGGGTTCATAGACAAAATACTTTCCATAATTTGCTTCTGTAATGTAATAATGATGCACTTTGGCAAAAACAGGCGTTTTATAAATTGCCATTACTTTATTTCCTGCTTCTATTCCTGTAGTCTCTAGTTCTTCTAAATGCTGAATCCAAAGTTCACTTTCTTTTGAGTTTCGGAAGGCTTCTTCTATATACGTCCAAAGTACGGTAGGCGAAAAATTGGTCTTGAAGGTATAATCAAAACTAATTTCTTTTGGTTTTCTCCACCAATACGAAATACCTGCTGCCAGTGCAGCTCCAAGTAAAAGAGTTCTTTTTTTCATAATTGAATTTATGATTGATAAGGAATGAGAATTAAATAAACTACTATTTTTAATTTGTTAATTAATTGATATTCAATGAATTAAATTAGCTACGCTGAATACTTATTTCGTAATTAGCTTCGCTGCTTTGGCAGGTCGTAATTTTTAATTCGTAATTGTTCCTAAGGCTAAATATCTATATTAAATCTATTTTAGACTAAATGCAATGCTTATTTTGTAGAATACTCTGTAAAATACTATTCTCACTTTCAAAACTACTATTTATTTATCAAAATAGAAGAGAAAATGTTTATAACATAATTATTTTTCTTAAAATTAAATTTAGTATAAAACGATATACGTATTGGTTTCTTGAAAAAAAGCCAAATATTTTACTGATTCATTGATAAATAAGTTGCATTATCAATGGTTTTTTATAATATTAGCTTAATTTTAAATGAAATAGCTAACTAAATAAAATTTTTACACAAACCTTACTGCAAACCTTATGCAAATACCAAGTTTAATACTCAAACAACTTTATTCAAGAGGAAGTTTGAAAAATACAGACAAAGGCGTACAATTTACTATCAAAAATCGTTTGAGCGATGCCAAACTTAGTGAACTAGTCAGCGTTGAGATAAATGGAAAAGAAATTTCACTAAATGATATTCAAATTGATTTGGGGGATGGAAAAATGATAAAACCCTCTGCATTAGATTCTAACAATCCCGTTGATTTTCCATTGAGTAAAAGTTTTAATGTTTTGGCTAACATTGACAAACTTCCAGAGGCAAAACATGACATTCAAATTTCGTTTATAGCCAATCCATTTGGAAAGCTCAAATTTAGTGTTCAAGATGCTATTTCAGGTTTTGGGGAATCAGAAGTCAAAATTCCTAGAGATAAAAATGATGATTATGCCGAAAGTGCTATCAAAACTAGACAAGATTTTGTTGAACAAGTTACAGGCAAAAAGCTAGACCACGTAACAAAATACTCATTTGATCCACATATTGCAGCAGGAAACTGTGAGCATTTTATAGGTGTTGCACAAATTCCGATTGGTATTGCAGGTCCTATTACGATTGATGGCGAACATGCAAAAGGTGACTTTTTAGTTCCTATGGCAACCGCCGAAGGAACGCTTGTAGCTTCTTATAATCGGGGTATGAAAGTACTTAACCTTAGTGGTGGAGTAAAATGTACTGTAATTGGAGATGCGATGCAACGTGCCCCTGTTTTTGTATTCAAAGATGCTCGTGGTGCTAGAGATTTTGTAGAATGGACAAAGAAAAAAGAAAATTATGATAAGATTGTAGAAACAGCAGAAGCTACTTCAAGTGTTGCCAAGCTGCATGATATTGATTGTTATTTGTCTAATAAATTTGCTTATCTACGTTTCAATTATAAAACAGGAGATGCAGCAGGTCAGAATATGGTTGGTCGTGCTACTTTTGCAGCATGTAGCTGGATTTTAGATGCGTATGATGAAAATAAAGTAGAGCATTTCTATTTAGAATCTAACTTTGCAACAGATAAAAAAGCCTCTCAAATCAACGTTATGCGTACTCGTGGTAAGCGTGTAGTAGCAGAATGTCTGATTCCTAGAGATGTACTTATTCAAAATATGCGTGTAGAGCCAGAATCTTTGGCGTATCACGGACAAATAGCTACTATTGGTGCATTTATTTCAGGTGCAAATAACAATGGTGCACACTCTGCAAATGGTATTACGGCTATGTTTATTGCTACGGGTCAAGATGTAGCAAATGTTTCGGAGTCTTCGGCTGGTATTTTGTATTCAGAACTTACTCCTGAAAAAGACCTTTATATTTCAATTACTATTCCTTCTCTCATTATTGCTACCTATGGTGGTGGTGTTGGTTTGGCTACTCAAAAAGAGTGTTTGGAAATGATGGATTGTTTTGGTAAAAATAGAGTAAACAAACTGGCTGAAATTATTGCAGGTGTAGTGCTTGCTGGTGAGATTTCTCTGGCTTCGGCTATTTCTTCTTCTGATTGGGTTTCTAGTCATGAACAATATGGTAGAAATAGGTAAGGATCAATTACGAATTAAAAATTACGACCTGCCAAAGCAGCGAAGCTAATTACGAAATAAGTATTCAGCGTAGCTAATTTAATTAATTAAACATCAATTAGTTATGACTTTAAAAGTAGCAGTTTATTTAATTCTTATTCCTAATAGAATTACGAATTATGAATTTTTTATTTGAAGAAACACAAAAAAACCTAAGTTTTTAAACTTAGGTTTTTTTGATTTTATAATTAACTATTTCTTTGCCGTTGTTGGTGTCCCACCAACCACATAATTTTTTAATAAAAACTATCAATATTTTCTTCTGTCTCAGTAAGTTGTTTGATAGCACGAAGAATTCCACCTGCATTATAAGGCTGCTGACGGTCTTGTTCTAATGGAGTTTTGTATTTGGCATAATCAGCTACTTCCCCAGCTTCACTACGTTTTTCTACTTTCATTATCAAAACACCTGACTCGTCAGCTATAGGCTTAGAGATTTGTCCTTCTTTCATTCCGAAAGCCAAACCTACTGCCTTTGGTGCAAAGCCTACTCCATTCAGAGCATTAGTAATGTAAGTATAATTTTGCTGAGAAAGTACACGAGCTTGCTCACCAAAAGCGGTTGCCATTTCTTCAAGAGTTCCCGTTTTGCCTTCTAATTTCGCCATGATGTATTTTCTCTTAGATTCTTCAATTACCTTACGACGAACTTGCTCATACACCTTAGAGAGTGGCTGAATACCTTTTTTGGTGCGAGATTTCAATAGCATAACAATATATTGATTATCTACCTCAAATACTTCATTAGAAATAGAACCTACTTTAGTGTCCTCTTCAAATGCCCAACGAATAGCTTGGCGTACAGAAGGGTCATAAATATTGTTCATAGAACGAGCATTTTGTTTCAAATCATTTGCTTGCAAACTAAGCAAATTATACTCTTTGGTAAGAGCTTCATATTCTGCTATGTTTTTACTAGAAGCTAAATTACCAGCCTGACGATAAAGAATTTCACGAGTAGATTCACTAGGGTCTAAAAGACGACTAATAGAAGCAAGCAAGTATTTATTTGTTCTTTTCAAATCTACAATATCTATAATATGATATCCATAAGTAGTTTCTACTAGTTCAGGTAAAAGACCATTTCCAGTAGCATCAAAAGCAGCATCTTCAAAAGGTTGTACCATTGCATTACGACCAAACCAATCTAATTCTCCTCCTTTATCACTATTAGATTTGTCTTCACTGTGTTCTTTAGCAAGTGCTGCAAAGTTTCCACCACTTTTAATTTGTGCTAATACTTCTTTTGCCTTTGTTTCGATAGCTACTTTCTCTTCTGGAGATTTTCCTTGTATTCCAAACAAAATATGATTTGCTTTTACAGAATCTACTACTTGTCCTAGTTCTTTTACTACTTTAAACATTCTGTAGCTTCCACTTTCTGCAACAGGATTAGTTACAAAACCAACAGTTGCTTCCGAACCCATTTGATTCTTCAATGAAGGAGGGAAAGTTTGAAGGAGCAAGCTCTGCAAAGTTGACTTTTATTTGAGAATGTTGAGCAACAAAAGCAGTATCACTTTGCGTTTGAGCAAACTTATCTTTAATATTAGTCAAATAACGCTTCGTATCAGTACTATCTGATTTTGATGGAGCAATCGGAATAACTATATATTCTACTGCAACAGAAGCAGCATCATCATAATCTTCTCTATGAGCATTATAATATTCTTTAATTTGTTCTTCTGTAACAGTTACAGCCGAGTCTGGAATATTTGCATAAGGAATATACATATATTTCAAATCTAACTTTGTTGTTTCGTCTTCATAACGGCGTTTTGCTTCTGCATTCGTTACATAAACTGATTTGAGAAGTAAGTTTTCATACTTTTCACTTCTACGAGAAATTGGAAGTTCTCTTTCAAAAGCAGCAAATTGTTGTTGTGCTTGTGGAGATTGACTTTGAAGGTTACGAATAAAAGCAATTACCTGATCTCTATCAAAAACTTTTGTTTCTGGATTAGTAAAGGCTTGTTTGATGGTAGGAGAAATATTATTTCCTTGTACCATATCTACAATTTCATCTTCGGTTACCATAATACCCAATTTTTCCCATTCAGGAGTAAGAGCATATTGTGTAACAAGCTGATTCCAAGTTTGAGTACGAACCATTGGCATTTGAGTTTCGTTTAGTTTTGCCTGCTGACTTGCCTCTATTTTATCACGCATCAATTGAAGCTCATTATTAAAATCTTGGTATTTGACTTCTGTTCCATCAATTTCTCCAATGACTTGGTCGCTGCCCATTTGACCAGCACTGTTAAAAAAGTCAGTAAGAACAAAGGCTGCAAGTGCGCCCAAGATAACTACGAGAAGTAGTCCTGTATTTTTCTGAATTGAAGTAATTATAGACATAATCTATCTGTGTAATTTTTTAGATAAGGTTAATGTGAAATTGAGTTCCAAATTTTTAGATTTTTGCAATAGAAACATTTTTAATCAAAATGTATTCAGAACAACTACAAAATCTAATTGAATAAGTACTTACAAACTTGTGAAACAGATTTCTGTACTTGATTGGATACAACACCTTTCACAAAATTTTAGTCTGCAAAGGTAGCTAGTTTTATTAAATTATCAAATTTCATTTTAGATAGAATAGACTAGAAATAGAATTAATTGCTTAAAAAAGATTATTTTCTCAACTATATATTCCTTTATCAGTTACAAATGAAGAGGTGAAAGTACTAATTTGTCTTCAAAGCAATACACTTCAATATATTTTAGTATTTTTGTAAAAAAATTAATCGCTCTACAATAACAGAAATTAATTATGACAGTCTTATATACAATCATTCTTGCCGTAGGTATTCTTGGACTTTATTTTCTAGGAATGGGAGTCAGAATGTTTTTTCAAAAGCAAGGACAATTTAGAGGAACCTGTGCTAGTCAGAGTCCATTTCTCAAAACAGATGATGGCTCGTGTAGTTATTGTGGTAAATCTGCCGAAGAGGTTTGTCCGAATAACTAAAAGATATAAATTATTTCAGAGTAAATTTATACAAAAACTATTGCTTTCAAATTGAATGTAATAGTTTTTTTATGTAAAAAAACCTTTACAAATCCATATAAATTCCTTTAATTTACAATTAATACAAGATTTTTATTTGAATTCTCATTAAAAATTAGAATTTTTGAGGTTCTAATACAAAAACTCAATTTACAACTTAAATTTTATCCCTGTTTAATGGAAAATATCATTTACTTAGTGCCTCTTTTTGGGGTTCTTGCTCTTATTTATACGGCTGTTCGTTCGGCTTGGGTCTCCAAACAACCTGCTGGCGACGAACGTATGACAACTATTGCTCGCTATATTGCCGAAGGTGCCATGTCATTTTTGAAGGCTGAATATAAAGTAATGGCTGGTTTTGTAGTTATTGCTTGTCTGGGTTTGTTCTTTTTAGGAATGACAAGTGCTAATTCTCATCCTGCTATTGTAGGTTCATTTGTTATTGGTGCTGTTTTCTCGGCATTTGCTGGTTTTATCGGAATGCGTATCGCTACAAAAGCAAACGTAAGAACGGCAGAAGCTGCAAAAACTAGCCTTTCTAAAGCCTTAGATGTAGCTTTTGCAGGTGGTGCAGTTATGGGAATGGGTGTTGCTGGTTTGGCTATTTTAGGTGTTGGTTCTCTTTTTATTGCTCTTTATTGGTATTTTGTGCAGCGTGTAGGTGCAGGAGTAAATGGCTTAGAGATGGAAATGGCTCTTGAAGTTCTGACAGGATTTTCTTTGGGTGCTGAAAGTATTGCTCTTTTTGCTCGTGTAGGAGGAGGAATTTATACAAAAGCTGCCGATGTAGGAGCAGACCTTGTTGGAAAAGTAGAAGCAGGAATCCCTGAAGATGACCCTCGTAATCCTGCAACGATTGCAGATAACGTAGGTGATAATGTAGGTGATGTAGCAGGAATGGGAGCTGACCTTTTTGGCTCTTATGTAGCAACTATTTTGGCTGCTATGATTTTGGGTAGAGAAATAAAAGTTTTTGATGAATTTAATGGATTATCTCCAATTCTTGTTGCCGATGATGATTGCAGGTTTGGGAGCAATTTTTTCTATGATTGGTGCTGCTTTCGTTCGTGTAAAAGAAGGTGGAAATGTACAAACAGCTTTAAATATTGGAAACTGGGCAGCCATTTTACTTACTGTTTTTGCTTCTTACTTTTTGGTAGAGTGGATGCTTCCTGATACAATGGTATTTAGAGGTTTTGCTTTTACTTCAATGGGTGTATTCTGGGCAATTGCAATTGGACTTGCCGTAGGTGCTGCCATGTCTTACATTACAGAGTATTTTTGTTCAATGGGAAAAGCTCCTGTAAATTCAATTATTAAACAATCTGCAACAGGTGGAGCAACTAATATTATTGCTGGTTTGGCTGTCGGAATGCACTCTACAACGCTTCCAACGCTAGTTTTGGCTGCTGGAATTGTAGGAGCGTATGCAGTTGCAGGTTTTTATGGTGTTGCAATGGCAGCAGCAGGAATGATGGCAACAACAGGAATGCAACTTGCTGTTGATGCTTTTGGTCCTGTGGCTGATAATGCGGGTGGAATTGCAGAAATGAGCCATTTACCTCCAGAAGTGCGTGAGCGTACAGATATTTTAGATGCAGCAGGAAACACTACGGCTGCTGTAGGAAAAGGTTTTGCGATTGCTTCGGCTGCTCTTACTTCCCTTGCTCTTTTTGCTGCCTTTGTTGGTATTTCTGGAATTAGTGCGATTGACCTTTATAAAGCTCCTGTTTTGGCTGGACTTTTAGTAGGTGCAATGATTCCTTTTGTGTTTTCGGCTTTGGCAATTTCTGCCGTAGGTCGTGCAGCAATGGAAATGGTAAAAGAAGTGCGTCGTCAGTTTAGAGAAATTAAAGGAATTATGGACGGAACAGGAACGCCTGATTACGACCGTTGTGTTCAGATTTCTACAAAGGCTGCCATTCGTGAAATGATGTTACCAGGAGCAATTGCTATTCTTGTTCCTATTTTGGTAGGTTTTGGCTTTAAAGATGTATTTGCAAATGTGAGTTCTGCCGAGATTTTAGGTGGACTTTTAGCAGGTGTTACTTCGTCAGGTGTTTTGATGGCAATGTTCCAATCAAATGCTGGTGGTGCGTGGGATAATGCTAAAAAATCATTTGAAAAAGGTGTTGAGATTGATGGAAAGATGTATTACAAAGGTTCTGACCCTCATAAAGCTGCTGTTACAGGCGATACAGTAGGTGATCCTTTTAAAGATACTTCTGGTCCTTCAATGAATATTTTGATAAAACTTATGTCTATTGTTTCACTGATTATTGCTCCTCACATTAGCGTAAATGAAGGAAGTCATGTAGAATTGAATAATGAAATTCCTACTCCAAAAATTATTCAAGTAGAAAATTATTCTGATTTGGCAATTAATTCTAATAAAATTATTATTTCTGAATTTAAGAAATAAATTTTAAGTCTTATTGACGGCATAGCCTCAACAACGGTTGAAAAAAATCTATTTTCTATCTTTTTTGATGGGAAATAGATTTTTTTTTAATTCACTATTCGTAGCTTTACGCCAAGAACTATAAAAACTAAAAGCGTTACGCTACCAACAGATTAGAAATTACGTTTTCATCTTAGTCGTTTGTTTATCGAAACGACTTTTTTATAGGCATCTTTTTAGTAGAAAAATTTGTTTTATAGTTGTGTTATTAGTACTACTACACCAAAGCAAAAGAGAACTCAAAAACTACTTATTTTTATAGTAGAAATAATACAAAATTTTCAAACAAGGGTAAATAGTTTTGTGTTCTGAAAGTTCAACTATTTTTTTAGATAAACCAAAACTTATGAGCAAAGTACGTGTCATTACCGATTTCGAAAAATTAACCTCTAATCTACAAGAACAGATTAAACTTGTCTATCCAGAAGGATATAGTCAGCATCTAATTAAGTTTCAGAATAAAGATAACAAAACTGTAAGTGCTTTACGTTTTGAGACAGATGAAAAAATTTATTTAGTCAGAATGTCTATCGAAATGGCACTCCAACTTATTGAAGATGATGATGATTTTGACGAGGAAGGGTATCTGAAAGAAGAAGTAAAAAGTCAGTATGAAGATGAACATGCTGAGGTAGATTACCTTTCAGAAAATGATAATTATGATGAATAATTAGTTGTTTGAAATATCCAAAAACTCTGATAATTCATTATCAGAGTTTTTGATTTTATTGCTACTATTTTACTTTGTTTTCTTTTCTAAAAACGGTTGAAACAAAAGTCCCAATATTATTACCATCATACAACCAATTAAATTATACCATAAAAAGCCAATTTCAAAGGTATTTTTCAGAAAGAAGTAATGAAAAAGAATTAAAGACTCACTTACCAAAGCAGCATAAAAAACAGCATTTGATTTTACTTTTTTAATGTAAAAAGCAACTAAAAATATTCCCAGAATCGTCCCATAAAAAAGCGAACCCAAAATATTTACAGCCTGTATCAGATTATCTAATTGCGTAGCAAGCATAGCAAAAAATATCGCATAAACTCCCCAAAAAGCCGTAAATCCTTTTGATGCTTTTACGTAATGGTTATCGTCTTTGTTCTTTGCTATCGAACGTTTATAAATATCAATTACTGTTGTCGAACCCAACGCATTTAGCTCAGAAGAAGCCGACGACATCGCAGCTGAAAGCATCACAGAAACCAAAAGACCAATCAAACCAATAGGCAAATAATCCAAAACGAAATTAATGAAAGCATAATCCAAATCATTATTACTTAGCTTTTTGGCTTCTGCATTATTTCCTTTTTCTATATTGTTTATTGCTGCCGTTGCTTGATTTCTAAGTTCGTCGTTTTTATCATTATACGTTCTGATACGACTTGCAAAAATTGTATCTAATTCTACATTATTACTTTCAGCTTTCTTTTTTTCCTCCAAAAATTCAAAGATAACGTCTTTCTTTTCTTCAAAATTTTGAGTGTAAAGATTTTCTAATTCCTTTATTTGATTAGCATTACTTGTATTTTCTTCTACAAATTTTTCTTTCTTTACTTTATTAAAGAAAATCGGTGGTTGATAGAATTGATAGAAAGCAAAAAGAAAAATTCCTACCAAAAGAATCAAAAACTGCATCGGAATTTTTACCATTCCATTCATAAGTAGTCCTACACGAGTTTGTGCAATAGATTTTCCTGTCAAATAACGCTGAACTTGTGACTGGTCAGTTCCGAAATAAGATAAAGCCAAAAACAAACCTCCAATAATTCCAGACCAAACATTATAACGATTATTTACATCAAACTCCAGATTAATCACTTCCAATCTTCCCACAGCACCAGCCACACTCAAAGCATCTGTAACCGAAACTTCCTTAGGCAAAAGAGAAACCAAAATATAGCCTGCTGCTACCATTCCAATCAAGATAACCAACATTTGTTGTTTTTGAGTCTGACTAACCGCTTTTGTTCCTCCAAAAACAGTATAAGTAATTACTACCAAACCAATAATGACAATCAAATAATAGATATTCCAACCCAAAACAGTAGATAAAATAATGGCAGGAGCATAAATAGAAAGTCCTGCTGCAAGTCCACGCTGTGTAAGGAAAAGACCAGCTCCTAGCGAACGAGTTTTTAAATCAAAACGATTTTCCAAATATTCATACGCTGTATAAACATTGAGTTTGTGATAAATAGGAACGGCAGTAATGGATAAAATTACCATTGCTATCGGCAGACCAAAATAAAACTGAATGAATCCCATTCCATTACCAAAAGCCTGTCCTGGTGTGGAAAGAAATGTAATCGCACTCGCTTGCGTTGCCATAATAGAAAGACCGATAGTAAACCAGTTCATGTCTCTATCTGAAAGCAAATAACCTTGTAAATTTTTACTCTGTTTACGAGTTTTCCATACGCCATACGAAATTATCAAAACTTGAGTGGCAATAAGTACAATCCAATCTAAAATGTCCATTTTTTTCAGTTATCAGTTATCAGTTACCAGCAATCAGTTAAATACTCATTCGCATTTACTTTGCGTTTTCTGTAACTCTGTTATAAAAAAGTATTTTGTATTTCTCTTCTTCCTCTTCAACCTCTGTGGTTAAAATGTATTTGTATTTCTTTAGCTAGAAAAATAACTCCCAAATAAATAAAAAAGAACAATCAAAAGAACCAATTCGCCCAAGACAATACTATAAAAAGTTTTCCAAGTTCCGAAAATAGGAGGTTTTTCAAACTCGTTATGTTCATCTTGCTTATTTTTTTCGTTTTCTTCTTTTGTAAGTTCTGTCATAATTTTTATAATTTGAAGGATGACTTTTTATTCAATCCTAAAACTAATCAAAACACTGCATTTAATATCAATTTTCATTCAAACCTTTAGCATTTTTTGTGTATTTGAAAAATCTAAGAAAATCTATCTGCAAATTTCACAAAAAATAGTATCTTGTAACAATTGTTATTTTTCAATTTTACTTATTCTATAAAACTTACTAAAATTATGTTAGACGATTTATTAAAACTCGCTCAATCTCAATTAGGAACTCAACTCAAAGAAGAAGCAAATTTTTCAGACGATCAAGTAGCCAAAACGGCTGATGTTGCCAAAGAATCTTTTTTCAAACAAATGGCAAGTGAAGCAATGAGTGGAAATTTGCCACAACTTTTGGATATCTTTAATGGAAAAGCAACTGCTACAACCGCAAATCCAATGGTTATGCGTCTTGTAAACCAATTTGGAGGCGATATGATGGAAAAAATGGGAGTTTCAAAAGAAACGGCCGCAATGGTTGCTGGTATGGTAATTCCTTTTATTATGTCAAAAATTGCTTCTCCTGAAACAGGAACTGCAAAAGATGAAAGCTCAATGATGTCAAAACTAGGACTTGATAATTTGGATAGTATTGGTGGATTGCTTGGAGGTCTTTTAGGTGGTAATAAAAAAGGAGGAGGATTAGGAGGATTTTTTAGCTAAAAATGCTCTAGTATTTTCTGTAAAAGTTCTCATAATCAGCTAAATTGTAATTATGAGAACTTTTGTTTTACGTTTTCTAAAGAAGTAAATTATTATAATTACAAGCTTACAAAAACTTTCTCTACTCAAATGAGTTTGGAGAATTGTATCTTAAATGTAGAGATTTTCAAGATAATTTGTTTTCATTTGTCACTTCTTAGTTCCCAAATTCTAATTTACAGTTTCTAAATTGATTTTACTTTCTAATCCTTTACTATTCAAATTATTAAAAAATCCACCTCGTGCGATGGCTTTATTTCCTTTTGTTTTGGTAGATTCTCAAAAAGATAAGTTTGATAAAGTATTAATCAATCACGAGAAAATTCATCTTTATCAGCAAATAGAGATGTTAGTTATTCCTTTCTATATTGTCTATTTGGTGCATTATTTTATTCAATTTGTAAAACACAAAAAGCATTATACAGCTTATATGAATATTGTTTTTGAAAAGGAAGCCTATCAAAATGAATGGAATTTGGAATATCTAAAAGATAGAAAATTTTGGGCTTTTTGGAGATACTGGAGCAAATAATATAAATAATATCAAAAAATAACGTAGAAATAATACTAGTATTCAAAAAAAACAGTATATTTACGTGTTCTCTAAGAACAAAACTACAATAGCACTAGACTAAGATACAGTAGATTATTTATACTCTTACTTTCATTATTATCTATATTATAAAAAGTAACTGTCTAATAATCAGAAGAATAACTGTCATATATTAGTCAAATAAATACTAAAAGAAAGCAGATTGAGAAATAAGTAAGAATATAAATAAGGAGTATTTGTTTTTTTGAGAAACTAGAACTTAGACAGTTTTGATTTTGCAATTTTAAGGCTTCTTTAATTTTTGTACAACTATTTCATAGAAATAAAATACTTGCTCTCAATATTTATGAGTTTTACTTTTTATTAGTAAAGTTCATAGTTATACTTTTTATACTACTTATAAAAAACACCTTCAATATATTTTAAAAATAAGTTTTGACTTAATTTTGTCTATTCTTTCAATTTGAAATTTATTTTATAAAGCCGAGTCAAAAGTGGTTTCAAATAACACTATTTTGTTTTGACCTTTATTTTTTACTATAACTTCTTGTTTTTATCTACATTTATTTTTTTTCAGAATCTTGAATAAAATAGTAGAAACAAACTATTATTCCTACCAACCTATATAAGCCAATATGTATAATATTGAGGAACTCAATGTTCGCTTACTCTCTGAATTGCGTACTATCGCTACTGAAATGGGTATGAAAAATCATAGCCGTTTAGCCAAAAAAGACCTTATTTATAAAATCCTAGATTATCAAGCCAACAAAGATGATGATTCAAGAGATGACGATGATGAAAATGAAGATGTGAAAAAATCTTCTGTTTCTTCTGCACGTCCAAAAAGAGAAAACTCTGTTAAAGAAGAAGAGAAAGAAACTTTTCGCAAACTTCTGATAAAAAAGAATCTGGTTACAAAATTCCTACTTTTAGTTTTCTAAAAAGAGACAAAGAAACCAAAGAAATTACAGAAGAAAAACTTCCACAAGCAGAAAAAGATACCAACTCTTCAAAAGAAGAAAAAACTGATAAACCAGAAGAAGAAAAGAAAGATAATTCAATAGAAAGAATTAGAGAAACACTTCGTGAACGAAAACGTGCAAACCTTATCAGTTCTGGCAAAAGCGAAAAAACAGAAAATAAAGACGACAAAAACACCAACGAGAACACAAGTACTAAAGAATCTAAAGAAAAAACGGAAAGACGTTCAAGATTAGATGCTCGTAACGAAGAAAGAAAAGAACGCAATGAGAGTGAAAATTTACGTCGCAGGAATAGAGTAAATGTAAAAGAGACAGATGTAAAAACACCTATTCAAAGAGCTTCTCAACGCACAAAATCAAATGAAGAGGAGAGTGAAAATAACACAGATTCTTTAGAAAAAACAAATCGTACAGGTAATAGAAATGAACGTAATTCTGACCGAACCGAAAGAAAAGAACGCACTCCTTCTAAGAAATATAATATTCGTGAATTTGATGGTGTCGTAACAAGTGAAGGCGTTTTGGAGGTAATCTCTGATGGATATGGATTTTTACGTTCTTCGGATTATAATTATTTGGCTAGTCCCGATGATGTTTATATTTCGCCTTCTCAAATAAAACTTTTAGGTCTCAAAACAGGAGATACAGTAAAAGGACAGATACGTCCACCTAAAGACGGAGAAAAATATTTTGCTTTACTGAGAATTGAATCTGTAAATGGAAAAACGACCGAACAAATTAGAGATAGAGTTTCTTTCGAACACCTTACGCCACTTTTTCCTCGTGAACGCCTAAATCTTTCTACAAAATCGAATACCTATTCGACCAGAATGTTAGACCTTTTTGCACCTATTGGAAAAGGACAGCGTGGAATGATTGTAGCCCAACCAAAGACAGGAAAGACTGTTCTTTTGAAAGAAATTGCAAATGCAATTGCAGAAAATCATCCTGAATGTTATTTAATTAGTACTTTTAATAGACGAACGTCCAGAAGAAGTAACTGATATGGAACGCAGCGTAAGAGGAGAAGTAGTGGCTTCTACCTTTGATGAACAAGCAGATAGGCATGTAAAAGTGGCAAATATGGTTCTGGAAAAAGCCAAACGTTTGGTAGAATGTGGACACGATGTAGTTATTCTTTTGGACTCAATTACTCGTCTGGCTCGTGCTTATAATACAACAATTCCTTCTTCTGGAAAAATTCTTTCGGGTGGTGTTGATGCAAATGCACTTCACAAACCAAAACGCTTTTTTGGTGCTGCTCGTAATGTAGAAAATGGAGGTTCATTGACTATTATTGCAACGGCTTTGATTGATACAGGTTCGAAAATGGACGAAGTAATCTTTGAAGAGTTCAAGGGAACAGGCAACATGGAGCTTCAACTTGACCGTAAACTTGCCAACAAACGTATTTATCCTGCTATTGATATTCCTGCTTCTGGTACTCGTCGTGAAGATTTGTTACTAGATAAAGAAACACTACAACGTGTTTGGATTTTGCGTAGAATGATGAATGATATGCACTCCAACGAGGCAATGGATTATATGCTCAAGCATATGAGAGGAACAAAAACAAACGATGAGTTTTTAGCTTCAATGGATAATTAAAATCATTTTTATTTGAAATTTGTGAAAGCTATTTCCTCTCAATTGAATAGAGGAAATAGCTTTTATTTATGTAAACAAATAATTTATTAACTCTCATTTTATAATGTAAAGTATTAGGTTAATCGCACCAAAAAACAAAGGTTTTTACATTAATTACCTATTCAGCTAATTGAATTTTAGCTACAGAGTAGCAAAACCTTTGTAGTAAAAAAGTAGTCCGTAATTTTCTAGCTACAGAGTAGCAAAACTTTGCTGTTTTTGAAGAATAACCTCTCAAATTTCAAGATTTCGCTACTCTGTAGCTCTAAAGAAAATTCAAATCACTAAATTATCTATAAAGGTTACATTGCTCTGCAACTAAAAACCAAAAAACACTCAAATTAGATGCGATTAATCTAGTAAAGTATTTTTTCATAAAAAAAGTCAGACAGTATAAATACTGTCTGACTTTTATAAAAGCTATATAGAGTAATTTAGAATTTACTCTTTGTCATCTTCTTCTTTAGATTCAGATTCTTCCATCTCCTCAACAGTTACTGGTTTACCTTCTACGTCTAGTTCTACTATTTCATAGCCTATACGCTCAAGTCCTGGCATAATACTTTCCTTATCACCTACTATCAAAATATTCATTTTTTCAGTATCCAAATATTTTTTAGTAAATATATCAATATCTTTTTTATTGATAGTATCAATGATTTTCTTCTGCTCATTGATAAAACCAGGTTTCAAATCATAAGTAAGTATTCTGATTTAAGAAAGATGCTTTTTGGAAAGGCGTTTCGTACTCACGAGCATCACGCTGACCAATAGACTTTTTCATAAAATTTAGTTCTTCCTCACTAATTCCAGCTTCGTAGTACGTACGCATTTCTTTCAAAAATTCTACTACTGCAGAATCTGTTACATTCGCACGAACACCTGCAGACTAGCCGTAAAAGAACCAGGTTCTTTTCCAGAACTAAATCCAGAACGAGCACCATATGTATACCCTTTATCTTCTCTCAAATTAAGATTAATACGGCTATTGAAAGCACCACCTAAAGGATAATTCATTAGAGAAGTCTTGAAATAATCTCCAGTAGCATCATAAGGCTGATCGTATCTATATCCAATTCTGATTTCAGATTGAGGAGCACCTTTTTTATCTACTACGTAGATAACTGATTTATCTACTTTCTTTATGTCAGAAAATACAGGTATTTCAACCTCTTTTTTCTCCCATTGCTTCACAAATTCTAAAGATTTAAGAGCTTCTTCTTTTGTTATATCTCCTACCACAACAAGTTGAGTAACATTAGGAGAATAATAGTTGGCATAAAAATCTTTTACATCTTCTAAAGTGATATTCTCAATAGTGCTTTCGATACCCGAAACAGGCAGAGAGCGAATATTATCCTCTCCATAAAGTAATGTTTCGTAAGCACGATTAGCGATAGCAACAGGCTGCTTTCCAGATGCTTTTGCACCTTCCAACTGTTGTTTTTTCAATCTATCAAAATCTTCTTCATTAAATTTAGGATTGTATAATTTCTCTTTCAAGATATCTAAAGTAGCTGCCAGATTTTTCTTGAGGGTTTGTACATTTACATATGTACCTGTACTTCCACTGTAAAAAGAAACAGAACTTCCAATTTTGCGTAATTCTTCAGAAATTTGCTCAGAAGTAAAATTCTCCGTTGCTTCGTTCATCAAATCAGCCGTCAATGAAGCTACACCTGCTTTTGTAGGCATATTTGCTTCAAGTTGCTGTCCACCTTCAATACTAAGTTGCATTGTAACGGTTGGAATCTCATCACTTTGAGTACCAATAATTTTTATTCCGTTATCTAGTTTGGCTTCCCAATACTTAGGAATAGTTACTAAAGGAGCTGTACCTGGAACAGGCTTTTGTTTTCTATCAAAGTTATCCTTCGCTTTAGTATAAGTCAGTCCTTCATAATCAGTAACTGGAAAAGGATTTTCTCCTTCTGTTTGTGGAGTATAATCATCAGCTTTAGCTGCCATACTTTCCATTCCTTCAGGAAGAACACTTTGTACTACTGCAAACTCTCCTTTAATATATTTTTCATATACTCTCATTACATCTTCTTTAGTAATTGAAGTATAACGTTCTAGGTCTTTTTTAATCTGGTTAGGATTACCTGTATAAGTTTCAAAGGCAGCTAATTGTGATACTTTACCACTTACACTAGCCAATCTATTGATACTTCTAGATTCGTATTCTGCTTTGAATTTAGTAATGTCGTCTTCTGAGACACCATTTTTTTCAAATTCTGCAATTGCTTCGTTTACTTGAGTTTCGAAATCTGCAAGTGATGTACCTGGAAATGGCAAAACAAACATCGTAAACTCACCTGCTAACTCGCTAGTACCACTAGATACATTAGCTTGAATAGCTTTTCCTGTTTCTACAAACTTCTTATAAAAATAAGAACTTTTACCACTTCCTAAGATGTCAGCAAGACAATCAAGAGGTGCTTCATCTGGATGATACGTAGGAACAGTAGGATAAGTGATTATTAAAGCTGGGAAACGAATATTCTTATCTACATAAGATACATATCTGTTTTGCTCCAATTTTACTGGATCTAATTTCATAGGCTCTACTTCTGGTCCTCTAGGAATAGAACCAAAGTATTTTTCTACCATTTTGACTACCTCTTTCGGCTTCACGTCTCCACCTACTGTAACAGTAGCGTTATTAGGTCCGTACCAACGCAAGAAAAAACTTTTAAGGTCGTTTACATCTACTCTATCTAAGTCTTCCAATTTTCCAATGGTTAGCCAAGAATACGGGTGTCCATATGGATATAAAGCTGCTGCATTTACTTCACTGAAACGTCCATAAGGTCTATTATCGTAATTCTGACCTTTTTCGTTTTTAACAGTCGAACGTTGTACTTCAAATTTTCTTTGTGTAACTGAATCTAAAAGAAATCCCATACGGTCAGCTTCTAACCAAAGCATAAGTTCTAATTGATTAGCAGGTACTGTTTCGAAGTAATTTGTTCTATCACGATTAGTTGTACCGTTGAGTGTTCCTCCTGCTTCAGTAATTACTTTAAAGTGTTCTTCGTCAGCTACATTTTCAGAGCCTTGAAACATCATATGCTCAAAAAAGTGTGCAAAACCTGATTTGCCTACTTCTTCACGAGCCGAGCCTACGTGATACGTTACATCTACATGCACCAAAGGATCAGAATGATCTTCATGGATGATAAGTGTAAGACCATTAGATAAAACATGTTTTTCGTAAGGAATAACCAATTCGTCTCCTGTTTTGGTTACTTTCTCAACCATTTTGGTCTGGCTATATGCCGTTAGATGACCCATCGCAAGCAAAAAGCTTGTCAGAATCCATAATTTAATTTTCATGATACGGTTAATTTAGTTGTATGTTATAAACAAATTTAAAGGTAGATTAATATTTTTGAAATAACACTAGTGTTATTTTTTTTATAAAATATTAACGATTAACTTATTTATTAAATAAGATTAAAGAATTTATGGCTCTTTATGATTTTAGTTGCAAAACTAGTTACAAAATATGATACATTTTGCGATTAAAATCATATAAAACCGAATTATTGATGTGTAAAACTTTATTTTCTTAAAGCTATATTCTGATGATAAAGTGAATCAAGAAATATATTATTTACCAAACTTATTTTGAAGAGCAGCTAATTTATCAGCCATTGTTCCACCTGTTTCTTGTTCCTCTTCTTTTGGTTTGTCTTGTCTTTTTACAAATGAATTTGCTTTTTTGTAAGAAGATTTTCTTTTTGGAGCCTCTGTTTTGTTTTCATTTTGCTCTTCTTCTGAAAGAGAACTTCCTCTACTGAATTTAGAGTCATTCTTTCGTTCTTTACCCAGTTTTGAGATGGCTGTTTTTTCTTTCTCGGTAGTTGGTTTTCTGGCTGCTATTTGTGGTCTTGAACTAGACATAGTTGTTTTTCCTCCAGTTCCTTTCTTTGCTCCTTCTGCATTTGCACCAAAGGGTTCAGATTTTAGACTTAGCGAAATTCTCTTTCTACCCAAATCTACTTCCATAATGGTTACTTCTACTTTCTGATGGACTTTGACAGCATCGGTTGGATGCTTGATAAAATTATCTGAAAGCTGGCTAATATGAGCCAATCCATCTTGATGAACTCCAACATCTATAAAAGCACCAAAATCTGTAATATTGGTTACGATACCTGGAAGTTTCATTCCGACGGTTAGGTCTTCCATTTTTTCTACTCCTTCTACAAAAGAAAAGGCTTCAAACTTTTCACGAGGATCACGTCCTGGTTTGGCAAGTTCTGAAACAATATCTTCTAGTGTTGGAATTCCGACTGTATCGGTAACATAGTCTTTTAGGTCAATTTGCTTGCGAAGTTCTTCATCTTTTATAAGATCTTCGACTTTTTTGTTTAAATCTTTCGCCATTTTTTCTACAATTGGATAACTTTCTGGGTGAACTGCACTTGAATCTAATAAATTTTTGGCATCACGAATACGCAGAAATCCTGCTGCTTGTTCGTATGCTTTATCGCCCAAACGAGGGACTTTTTTGAGTTGCGATCTACTTGTAAATGCACCATTTTCATTTCTATAAGCTACAATATTTTTGGCAAGAGAAGCTCCCAAACCAGAAACATAACTCAATAGTTCTTTACTTGCTGTATTTACTTCTACACCAACCGCATTTACACAACTCATAACGGTATCGTCAAGACCATTCTTGAGTTGTTTTTGATCTACATCGTGTTGATACTGACCTACACCAATAGATTTTGGATCTAATTTTACAAGTTCTGCCAATGGATCCATAAGCCTACGACCAATAGAAACAGCACCACGAACCGTCAAATCATAATCAGCAAATTCTTCACGAGCTACATCAGAAGCTGAATAAATAGATGCACCACTTTCACTAACTACTACAATTTGAATTGATTTTGGTAGATTTGGAATGGCTTTAATGAAACGCTCTGTTTCTCTGCTTGCCGTTCCATTTCCGATAGCAATCGCTTCAATGTTGTATTTTTCTGCTAGAGCTAAAACTATATTTCCTGCTTTTGTTACTTCCTTTTGAGGTTCGTTTGGATAAATTGCATCATTATAAACTAATTGTCCTTGTCTATCCAAGACAACTAATTTACAACCTGACCTAAATCCAGGGTCAAGTGCAAGTGTATTTTTTTGTCCTAATGGAGCAGATAATAAAAGTTGTCTGAGGTTTTCTGCAAAAATAGTGATTGCTTCTTGGTCAGCTCTCTGTTTGGAAAGCATACGAATTTCTGTTTCCATAGATGGTTTCAAAAGTCGTTTGTAAGCATCTTTTACAGCTATTTGTACTTGCTCCGAAGATTTGGTGTTGCTATGAACAAAATTATCTTCCAATAAAGTTATGGCTCGCTGCTCATTGGGTTGCAAATCTAAAAGTAGAATGCCTTCTTTTTCTGCTCTTCGCAAAGCCAAAACACGATGTGAAGGAGCGTCAATTAATGGCTCTTCCCATTCAAAATAATCTCTATATTTTTCACCTTCTTTTTCTTTTCCACTAATTACACGAGCCGAAATTCTGCCTTCTTTCTCAAAAACAGTACGCATTTTGGCACGAGTTTCTGCGTGTTCATTAATATGCTCTGCAATAATATCTCTTGCACCTGCCAACGCTTCTTCAAGATTGTTTACTCCTTTTTCTTCATCAATAAATTGCTTGGCTGTTTTTTCTAAATCCAATCGTCCTTGCTCCAAAATCTGTAAAGCTAAAGGTTCCAAGCCTTTTTCTTTTGCCATCGAAGCACGAGTTTTGCGTTTTTGTTTGTAAGGCAAATACAAATCTTCCAGAGCAGAAAGCGTCTGTACAGCATTTATTTTTTCTTCTAACTCAGGAGTTAATTTTTCTTGTTCGCTTATTGATTTTAAGATTGCTTCACGCCTTTTGTCAAGTTCACGAAGTTGTGTCAGTCTATCTCTAATCGTTGCTACTTGCACCTCATCTAATGTACCCGTAACTTCTTTTCGATAACGAGAAATAAAAGGAACAGTTGCTCCTTCATCTAAAAGTTGTGTAGTTGCTTCTACTTGTTTGACACGCACGCCTAATTCGGCAGCAATTTGAACAATATGTTGAGCGTCTAAAAGAGCCTGATCCATAGTCTTATCTTATTCTTGTCGTAGGAAAAAATGAAAATATTTTGCTAATAGTATAAACAAAAATACGAAATATTTAGTAAAAAATAGAGTTCAGTTTTCAAAAAGTAGAATTATTTGATTTGTAAGGTCAATGAATTGAGCCTACCTGCATAGTTTGCACGTTTATTTGTAGAAAAATAACAGTAAACAGAACTCTCTTGTTGCAAAGAAATAGTAAAACATAGACTCTCTTTTTTGGAAAGATGTTTGAAACTTGTTTTATTTATACATTTGACTTTTATATCAGCCTAAAGGCTAATTTACATTTATACAATTATGAAATTGAACTTACGTTTTTTATTTACTTTCCTACTTATTGGTACTTTTTCTGTTTTATCAGTTTCTTCTTTTGCTCAAAAGAAACAAATTCCACAAACTACTCGCCTTTTGTTTGTTCTTGATGCAAGTGGAAGTATGAATTCTGAATGGGAAGGCGATACACGTATCAATATTGCTCGTCAGATTTTGTCTGATATGATAGATTCAATTGCAAATGTTCCTTATGTGGAGGTAGCAATGCGTGTTTATGGTCATCAATTTAACTTCAAACAAAAAAATTGTCAAGATTCTAAATTAGAAGTTGCTTTTGCCTCAAGAAATAATACTCAAATAAGAACTATTTTGGATGGATTAGAGCCAAAAGGAACAACTCCAATTGCTTATTCTTTAGAGCAAGCTACCAAAGATTTTCCAAACGATGGAAAAGATACCAGAAATGTAATTGTGATGATAACCGATGGAATAGAAGCCTGTGATGGCGACCCCTGTGCTATTTCAAGAGGATTGCAAGAAAAGGGAGTTTTTCTAAAACCATTTATTGTGGGAATGGGAATTGAACCAAAATATGCAAGAGGATTTGATTGTATGGGACGTTTTTTTAATGCCAAAACTTCCAAGCAATTTAAGGGATTTTTACAAGAAGTAGTAAAACAAACCTTAGGAAAAACTACTGTAACTGTTGAGCTTTTAGACGATAAAGAAACAACCCAAAGAGGCAAATGTTCATATGGCTTTCATTGACCAAGTCACCCAAAAAGCTCGTTATAATATTGTTCATTTTAGAGATAAAGGAGGAAAAACAGATGAGCTAGATATTGATGCTATTCCTACCTATGATTTGATTGTTTATACTACGCCACCGATTGTACAAAAAAATGTAGAAATTATCGGAGGAAGACACAATGTAATCAAGGTAATGACTCCACAAGGAAAGCTAAATATAGAACAAAAAGGCTCTTTAGATTATTCAACAGGACATAGTGCTATTGTTCAACAAAAAGGGAAAAGCGATATTTTGGTCAATCAACAAGTCAATGAAACTCATAATTATCTAATTGGAAATTATAGAGTAGAAGTTTTGACACGACCAACAACTATCTTCGAAAACGTACAAATCAATCAAGGTAGAACTACTAATTTAAAAGTAGCAACACCAGGAGTCGTTACAATTCTGAACAAATTATCGGGTTATAGTAGTGTCTATGTGGTAAAACAAGACGGAAGTGAAGAATGGGTAATGAACTTACCAGAAAAAGGAATTCCAAGAACAAATTTTGCACTTCAACCTGGTCGTTATCGTTTTGTTTTTCGTTCTTCGGAAGCTAATGATAGTTCGTATTCAAAGAGTACATTTTTTACACTTAGTGAAGGTGGTGCTTATACATTAGACATTTTGAGATTATAACTATTTATAATTTAATTTTTTGTTCTTTTTTCAAACAAAACTCTTTACTTCTGTTTTGTTTGCCATACAAACAATGAGCAGTTTTAGAAAAAAAAGAAATTATTTGATTAAATTGCTGACTTACAAAGTCAAAGTTTGGTGCCTTTATTTTTACTTGCTTAGTTTAGTTTTATTTATTCTTCTATGAAAAAATGGCTTTTATTGCTATTTTTTGGGATTTTATCAATTTCACTTTCGTTTGCTCAATCCGATAAAGCTGATGAAAAATGGAACAAAAGTGAGTTGATTTTTCTTTCTTCATCGGAAAAAGACATCCAATCCTATGAAAATTTGGCTAATTTGCTTCGGGAAGGAGAGAATAAATTGAATGAAAAACGAATTACTTCTTTACAAAAGAAAGTAAAAGATACTACTCAAACAGCTAAAAAAATATATGTACATTGGTTAGAAGCAAAATTTTACGAAGATATTGGAAAGCGTGGACTTTCCTTAGAGCGATACCTCAGAGCTTACAAACTAGCAAAAGATAATAACCTACCTCGTCAAAGAGCATTATCTGCCAAATATTTAGCTGCAAGTTATATTCGTTTGGGATTGGAAGAGCAAGCAATTATTTATGCCTTAGATGCTTCTCAAATTTTCACAAAAATAGATGACAAACACAATAAAGCCATTCTACTTTATACCATTGGAGATATTTATTATAGTGTAGAAAACTATCAGGAAGCTATCAAAAATTATAATTATGGTTACAAATACGCTGTAAAAAATGATTTTTTGTGGGAGCAAAGATATACAGCAAATAATCTAGGTGTTGCTTATAGAGAACTCAAAAAATTGGATTCTTCTATTTATTATTACAGAATAGCCAAACAGATTGCTACACAAATGAAGGACACTACGGCACTTGCTCTAGCTGCTGGAAATATTGGTGAAATTCTCTACAAACAAAAAAATTATGGACAAGCAATTTATTTGTTGGAAGAAGATGTTCGTCTGAGTAGCCAATTCAAAAATTGGGGTAGTGCGGCTAATGCTTTGGTTTTATTAGGAAGAATATATAGAGAAAGAGACGATAGCCTACAGACTACTATCTACTTAAATGCAGCATATAAAATTGCTATTGACAACAAATTAGACAAAACGATTGCTTCTATTTATGAAGAACAAGCCAAATTATTTGTACAAAATGATAGTTTTGAAATAGCTTTGAATTTGGAACGAAAGGCAAAAACAATTCGTGATTCTATTACGCATCGGGAAATTGCCATTAATTTAGCTGCCATTCAATCTGCTTTCGAAAATGGACAAGTAGTAGCACAAGTAAAGATTTTAGAAAATGAAAATAAAAATAAAAGAACTATAATATTTGCTACAACAATTGGACTTTTTGCAGCTATATTTTTTCTAACTCTTTTAGTGTATCAAAATCAGCAAAAGAAAAATCTAAATAAGAAGTTGGTAGAAAAAAATAAAGAGACAGACAGCCAAAACATACAACTTACAGAACAACAGGAAAAAATTGCTAAACTCAATCAAAGCCTAAACAAGAAAGTAGAACGCAGAACGCAAGAACTAAAACAAAGTGTAGAGAATCTAGCTGACGTTCAGCACGAATTAGATAGCTTTATGTACAGAACTTCACATGACTTGCGAGCTCCTCTGGTTCGTTTGGAGGGTTTGAGTAATCTTTTGAAAATCACAATTAAGGGATTGGAGATAAAGGACGATAATATGCAGATTCTTTATGAAATCCATACCTATATAGAATTAGTTAACACTACCCTCAAACAAATGGACACTATGCTTAGAAGACTTATGCAACTTCACGATTTGATAGAGGAGGAATTATATTTTACAGAAATAGAAGACTTGACTTTGTTTGTTGAAGAAGCCAAAACAGCAGCTTATGATTATGCTGATGTTACTACTATCTCTATTTATACCGAAACTGAATCTTCTGCACCGCTTATTACAGATAAAAAATGGCTTCGCTTGATTATGATTAATCTACTTCGAAACTCCCTTATTTATCACAACATAAGTGAGAAATCAAGAATTAGTCTTACTATAAAAGTGGAAAAAGAAGAAGTTTTGATAGAGGTAAGTGATAATGGAGAAGGAATTTCATCAGAGCTAATCGGAACTATTTTTAATATGTTTGTGCGTTCTTCGGAGCGTTCTATCGGAAGCGGATTGGGTCTTTATCTAGTAAAGAAAGCTATAAATAAATTAGAAGGAAAGATTTTTTGTAATTCTACTCCTTTTGTTCAAACCACTTTTTCAGTATATATTCCTAATCAAAATAGAGTTAGTCCCAATACAATAAAGGCAAGTGATGAAAATGAAATGTTTGTTTTTGCTTAGGGAATTACTCTTCTAAAATTAGCAAATTAGAGTTCAAATAAATTATTCTAGCCTTTCCTACAACCTTCAACCATTTTTCGTCTTCTAACATTTCTTCCATTCTGTTAGGTTCTTGATAAGATAACAAACTAGCAGAAAAACTGACTAAATTTTCTTGTAATTTCTCGTCATTAAATCGTATGCTTCTATCTTCAACTTTTTCAAAAAATAGGAAATCATCAAGTGTGTTTACAGCTTCTCCAAAGTTTGATATTATGTCCTCAAATGAGCCATTCAACCAAACAGCATATTGAAAATTCAAATCTCCAACTCTTCCTATAAAATGGACAATATTTTCCTTCCAACTTTCCATTAATCAAATAATTTGTAAAAAAGAGTTCAAACATTAAAGTTCAAACTCCTTTTTATTAAAACTAGATTTCAAAACTAATCATTAAACTCTACAAATTCATTTGATTTTTCGTGCCATTCCAATCCATATTTATTCAAATCTTCCATAAACGGATCTGGGTTGAATTCTTCTACATTCCAAACGCCTGGTTTCATCCATTTTCCTTCTAACATCATTTTCGCTCCAATCATTGCAGGAACACCTGTTGTATAAGAAACGGCTTGTGCTCCAATTTCTTTGTAGGTTTTGGCGTGGTCGCAATTATTATAAATATAGAAATAAGCAGGTTTGCCATCTTTGGTACCTCTAATATGACAACCAATAGAAGTTTGTCCTTCATAATTTTCTCCCAAAGAAGAAGGTTCTGGCAAAACAGCTTTCAAAAACTGAAGAGGAACAATTTTTTGTCCTTGATAATCCACTTCATCGATTCTGGTCATTCCTACATTTTCCAGTACTTTCAAATGGGTAATATATTCATCTGAAAAAGTCATCCAAAATCTAGCACGCTTCAGAGAAGGGAAATTTTTGGTAAGTGATTCTAATTCTTCATGAAATAACAAAAACGACTTTTTAGGACCCACTTCTGGATAATTAATCATTCTATTTACTTCCAAAGGTTCGGTTTCTTTCCAATCTCCATTTTCCCAGTATTTTCCACGTTGAGTAATCTCACGAATATTAATTTCTGGATTAAAATTAGTTGCAAATGCTTTTCCGTGACTTCCTGCATTACAATCTACAATATCTAAATATTCCATTCCATTTTTATCAAAATGATATTTTGCTGCGTGTGCTGTAAATACTCCAGTAACTCCAGGGTCAAAACCACAACCCAAAAGAGCCATAATTCCAGCTTCTTCAAAGCGTTTTTTGTATGCCCATTGCCAGCTATATTCAAATTTGGCTACATCTTTTGGTTCGTAATTGGCTGTATCTAAATAGTTCGTTTTGGTTTCCAAACAAGCATCCATAATAGGTAAATCTTGATAGGGAAGAGCAACATTAATAACTAATTCTGGACTAAATTTTTTGATAAGAGCTACTAATTCTGAAACATTATCTGCATCTACTTTTGCAGTCTGAATAGTACGTCCTGTAAGTTCTTTTACTTCTTTTGCAGCCGCTTCTACTTTTGGAAGAGTACGACTAGCAAGCATTATTTCTGAAAAAACATCAGGCAACATAGCACACTTTTTGACAACTACATTACCTACTCCACCAGCACCAATAATCAATACTTTACTCATAATACGTTTGTGTTTTTTAGGTTTGAATAAAAAATCTGAACTTAATTTTGAAAATTATAATTCTATAATTCAAAGATATTAAAAAATAAATTTAGATTTTAGAAGGGAGAATGAATTTCTCATAACTTATTGGTAAATGATTTTTATGATCTATATGATGAATGAAGATAAATAATATTTTTTGCACTATTAAATTAACTATATTTATTTTACTACAAAATAGATTTTTCTCAAAAAATGAGTAATTTGTAATTGTATTATCCTGCATTTTATCATAAATATCATATAAATCACTCGCTAATCAGTTACGGTATTTATCATTAATATTACAACACAAAATCGAACTCTAACGTATTAGATATATAAGCCTTACAAAACAGAACTTCCCAAAAAGAATTTATACATCATGCACATTCACCAGTTAGACCCACAGAGACACGAAAAATTTCTTACGCAGTCACGTATTGACCCAATTACGGGAGATATATTAGAGGCAGGGGACAAAATTGTGCTTTGTGCCGAGTGCAAATCTGCTTTTAATGCAGATAGTTGGGCATATCTAGGGAATCGTCATTGCAATCAAAGCAATACACTGCCAGCCATTCCTCAAACTACTTCTTTAGGACACTTCAAAAAGCGTTCGGCGGAGTATTACAGTAGAGTAAATTCTAATTTTAAAATCAATGAAACTTTACAGAATATAAATATAGTTAGTGCAGGACACCGTTTGGGAGCTGTTTTGATAGATTTAGCATTGGTTTGGATAATTCAATTAGTAGTTTCTTATACACTTTCTCCTTTGCTTTGGACGTATTTTTTATTGAGAGATTTCTCTTTTAGAGGTCGTTCTTTCAGTTTTGGTAAAAATTTATTGAATTTTGAAGTAGTAGAGGAAAGAGATGAAAACAAACTTAGTTGGTGGCAATCTGTTTTGAGAAATGCACCTATCGGAGTTCCTAGATTAGCAGGTATTTTTAGTATATATGCTCATAATTTGAGCTATAGTTTTGGAAATTCTTTTGCGGTAGTAAATAATCTAGTCTCTGCTGTTTTTACTATTATTTTGATTATTGATATAATCCTTCTTTTTGGAAATAATAAACGGATTATGGATAGAGCAATGGATTTGAAAAGTATTTTTAAGACTAGAAACAGAGAAGCGAATTAAGAAATAGCAAATTATTAAATGTCAAGTTTTATAAAGTTTATGAAACTTGACATTTAAGCCACTAAATATATACAAAAAACCAACTCTAATTTAATATTTTAAATTACAGTTGGTTTTTTTTGAGTCCAAATTTTAGTCCGAAAATATTACTGAATATACCTCAAAAACTCACTACGAGTAACTTCTTCATTAAACTTTCCGCTATAAAAACTTGTAATTGTGGTACTCGTTTGGTCTTGAATTCCTCGCATCGAAACGCACATATGAGCAGCATCTAAAACGACAGCAATATCTTCTGTTCCCAACATTTTCTTTAATTCTTCGCCTATTTGATTAGTCAGACGCTCTTGTACTTGTGGACGGCGTGCAAAATAATCTACAATTCTATGTAGCTTTGAGAGCCCGACAACACCCTCATTTGAAATATAAGCGATATGTGCCTTTCCGTGTATTGGAACAAAGTGATGTTCGCAATGCGAATGAAAGCTAATATTTTTTTCTACCAAAAGTTGTTTGTAGCCAAACTTATTCTCAAACATCTTAGTCGCTGGCTTATTTTCTGGATTTAACCCCTTGAAGATTTCTTTTACATACATTTTGGCAACTCGCTTTGGCGTTCCTTGCAGACTGTCGTCTTTTAGGTCTAATCCCAAAATATCCATTATTTCCTTAAAATGTTCTGCTATTTTTTCTATTTTAGTATCATCATCTATTTCAAAGGCATCTTTTCGTAAAGGAGTATCAATGGAGGTAGCAATATGATTTTCGCCAATTACTTCTAAAGTATTTTCTAATTTTTCTTGTGTTTTATTCACTTGTTTTTTCTTGTTGGTGGAAGAAGTAATATTCTTACTGTCTTGTTTATCATGATTATGAATACCATTTACCTCTCTAGGCTGGGTATTCAACAAAGTTTCTTTCAGTTTCATATAGTTTTATTTTTAAGTCTAAGTTTTGGTTTAGTTTTGAACGCAAAATATCATAAATCACAACTGCAATATTTTCAGCACTTGGATTTAAGTCTTTAAATTCTGGAATTTCTATGTTGAGGTTTTTGTGGTCAAAACGATCTGCAATATGTTCTTTTATCAAATCGCTGAGTTCTTTCATGTCAACGACATAACCCGTTTCTGGGTCAATCTCTCCAGTTACTTTTACAATAAGGTTGTAATTATGACCGTGATAATACTCATTATTACATTTACCAAATATTTCTTTATTTTTCTCTGCTGACCATTTTGGGTTGTTTAATCTGTGTGCAGCATTGAAATGTTCTTTTCTGAAAACGGAAACACGCATATTTCTTTAAATAGGATAATGAATTGAAATCTAAATAGTTAATTTTAATTTACTTGGCTAAACGCTAAATACTTTTTAGATAGAATTTGTTTTAAAAACAAATATTTTTATGAAATGATACGTAATTTTGAAACTTTACGTTTTACATTATGCTTGTTTTTATTTTTCCTTAAAACAAAGTTCAATCAATTTGTTTAAAGAATAGAGATAATACTTCAACAAATTAGAATTATAACAGACATTTTTAGTAACAAGAATTTCAATTTATGGATTTTTTCAACGATATATTCAAAAAATTGTTCCCAAAACGGAATAAAACAATTCCTTTAATTAAAGAAAATCTAAAAAGGACAGGAAAAGACGAACTAGAGTTTCAGATTTGGTCTTCAAGTAGCGATGCTAAGTATTGGTTTGCACGTATTTATGAATCCTATCATCTAAAAAGGCAAGGTTTGCCCTCTGAAGATATTGAAGTTCATTTATTTTCTTCGGCTGCTTCGAATGGAATTGCAATTACTTATACAAATGCAATGAGTAGCAAGCAATTTCGTTTTATTTTTGATAAGCTGAAAGAATCCATATTAGAATTATCTTATCCCTACAAACTCTATACTTCTGATAGGGCACATTATGAGAGGACAAAATACATAGAAACGATAGAAAAGCATTATTTAAAACCTGTCTATGGAACAAACCAAGAAATAGGAGATGAACTCAAAACGGACGGACAACTCCCACAATTTTATGGAAATATTTTGATAGAATATATTCAGATTGATGGAGAACCTAGTTTTATTCGTCTTCTAGCAAATATTTACTCAGATAGACTTTTTCTTGAAGCCTTGCCTTTTGAAGAGCTTATTGAGAAAATTTTGAAGTAATTTTGTGAAAATAAATAAGTAAATACAGTGTTTGATAAGTTTTACTATAAACTTCTTCAGACAGGGTTAAAACCCTGTCCAATTTATGATTCAGTATTATTTGCTTCAATTGAACAGGGTTTTAACCCTGTTTTACGTATAAAAAACACCTAAAACTTTCAAAACACGGTAGTAAAGGTCTGCTATTAAGATTAACTCTATTATATCAAATTCAAAAAAACTAATACATACTACTCAATACTATTCCCATAAAAACTTCTACAAAAACCAAACTTTAACGTTTACTAAATATCAAACTAGGAACAATTACGAATTTAAACTATTGATTATCAATTAGTTGTAAAATAGTAATTTATAAACTATTAGACATTTTGTCCTTTGACCTCCCTCAACCCTTCTGAAGGAGGGGAGAAAAGACATTCAAAGTCCCTCCTGCGGAGGAATTTAGGGAGGTCTGCATTTTTGTCTAGTAGTACAAGTAATTTATTTAATTCTTATTCCCTAGCTTAATTCTAGTCGACAATAATCCTATTTTTACTTATTTTTGTAGTTATGAATAAAACGATAAAACTTTTTCTCCTTCTTATATTTATAAGTCTGGGAACTTACACAACTGCTTTTTCTCAAATTCTTGTTTTTCCCATTCAGCATGCGATTAATACAGGGAAATTAAAGGCTACCAATAAAGATAACCCTAATTCTATTCGTCTCAATAAAATTCAGAAAATAGATAGTCTTTCAGTAGATACAATCGTTTTAAAATTACCCTTCTTTGAAGATTTTTCTACTACGCCTATTGGTGCATTGGATTCTACCAAATGGATAAAAGGAAGTGGTGTTTTTATAAATAATGGAATTCCATTAAATCCACCTACAAAAAATGTAGCTACTTTTGATGGTGTGGCAGCGAATGGAAGACCTTACGACCAGCTTTTTCCTACTCGTCAAGGACTGGGAGATACTCTTACTTCTCAACGAATTGATTTAACAGATGTCAATATAGCAGATCAGCTCTACTTTTCTTTTATGGTACAGGCTCGTGGAAATGCAGAAACACCTGACACAACTGATTTTTTGAAAGTAGAATTTTTAGACGATAAAGGAAATTGGGAACAAAAATGGCAAAAAAGAGGAGGTAGAATTGATACCAAACGCTTTGAACATATTATTTTTCCAATCAATGAAGAGAAGTTTTTACACGATAGTTTGCAGTTTCGTTTTACGTCTTTCAATCGTCTTTCGGGAGCTTTTGACGTTTGGAATGTAGATTATATTTATTTTAATACAGGTAGAAATGCCACTGATACTGTTTTTCTTGATGTTGCGACTAGCCAAACTCCTACTCATTTTATAAAACCTTATTCGGCTGTTCCTTATGAGCATTTTTGGAGTGATACAACACAATTTTTGAGAGATTCAGTTTTTTCTTCTGTCAACAATTTAGATCAAACGTTTAATATTGTTTCCTATTTATGTGAGGTTAGAAATGAGGAAACTCAACAGATTTTGGGATATTGGTACGGTTTGGATTCTGATAATGCTTCTTCTTCGGATTTGATAGACGCTTTTGAGCGAAATAAAAAAATTGTAGCCATTCCAAATGCCAGTATTTTGCCACAAGGACAAGATTCTATGAAAATTACACATCAGTTTCAGGTAACTACACGAGAACCTGACGAGAATTTTGGAGGAGTTTATACAAGAGATAATGATACAATTAGTCAGACTTCTGTTTTTAAAGATTTTTATGCCTATGATGATGGAAGTGCAGAATATGCAGCAGGAATTAATCAACGATTTGGACAGTTAGCGTATCAGTTTTATGTTTCGAAGCCTGATAAATTAACTCATATCGATGTTTATTTTACACGAATTGGAGCAAGTGTAGAAAATCAAACCTTTAATCTAAGAGTTTGGCAGAAAACTTGATTTCTCAAAAAGAGATACTAAAGATTCTGTTTTGCTTACTCAAAATTCTATTCTCAAATATTCAGATGGAATAAATCAGTTTAGACGCATTGTACTTTCTCGTGCCATTGATGTTTCGGACACAATTTATATAGGAATTCAGCAATTAGGAGAAAATATGTTGCCAATTGGTCTGGATGTTCAGACAAACTCTAAAAACAAAATGTTCTTTAATGTGCGTAATTACTGGGAACAAAATCAGTTTTTAGATGGAAGTTTGATGCTTCGTCCTGTTTTTGCGAAAGAAGACCCAATTACAGGAATTGATGATAGTAGAGAGGAAAATGAGTTTGAGCTTTGGCAAGAAACATTGGTTGTGTATCCAAATCCAGCACAAGGAAAAGATTCGTTTTATTGGAAGAGTAGAACATGTACAGCTTATAGATTTGACAGGGAAAAGTTTTGGGAGAATACAAACTAAATCCTTTTTCTTCTTTTGATTCAGATAAGGAAATAGTTTTGCCTGATTTTATAAAAAATGGAATGTATTTGATAAAATGCCAGTACAAAAACTTTATGACAGTCAAGAAATTGGTTATTCAGAAGTAAAGACTAATCCATTTTAGAAGCTAATTTAGAAGATAATTATCTCAAAAAACGACACCAACTAGTGTCGTTTTTTTTTATTTCTACTCTTTAACTTTTTTTAATTTATAAAAAAAAGAAGAGCCACTAAGAGTTTATTGATAGTAATACTCAGTATATAATTCTGTTTTTGGGTTTTAAGCGAAATATAATTCTAGTTTATATAAAAGGTTACAGGTTATTATGCTGTTATGATTTATTATAGAATACTAATTTTAATAGTATTACTTTTAACTTAATAATTCCAAAAATTCAGAATTAAAATAAATAAAATTAAGTTTTTTCAAAATTAAATTTTAACTAATCAAATAACTAGTGATTTTAATTTGGGTTACACTTTTTTTAGTTAAATTTTATTTTCAAAAAAAATGATTTCAAGACCATAACTTATATAGAAAAGAGCCGTTAGGAATAACAACGAACAAAAAATAAGGAAACAGACAACGAACAGAAAACGGAATTATTTTTTAATTAGTAATCTATTTATTTAAAATTCTTTTTGTTACAAAATAACTAGTATTTAATTATCATAGTAGTTATTATAAAAATCACAACCAGTTATGAACTTTTCAAAATTAATCTTCGCTCTCGTTCTTACATTTACTTTTTCGTTCAACTTCTTTTGCAGTTAATTCTAATGCAAAAAATGATATAAACGAGTTTACGACTACTTTCTCTACTAAGATAAATAATCAAGCAACAGCAAATATCAAAAATAATAAAGGGACTGTTATCGTAACACTTACAAACGAGCAAGGAAATATTTTACAAGAAAGAGCAATCACCTCAGAAAATATAAAATATACAATTAGCCTTGAAAATCTTCCAAAAGGAACTTATTTCTTGCAAGTACGAGGAGCAGACAAAGCAACTTATCAAACGTATTATGTAAACTAGACTTAAAATTTATCTCTTCATAAATTCAAAAAAGCAACTTCACTAGAAGTTGCTTTTTTTATGAAAAAAAATTTGAAAAACGAAGTAGTGTTTGATTGCATAAAGTCATAAAATAACATGATAAATAACAATACGAGTGTCATTGGTAAAAATTAAAAAAGGTATTTATTAGCTACAGCGTAGCTTTACCTTGGTAGAACAAGAATAGAAATTGATTTAAAAAGCTACAGCGTAGCGTAACTTTATTTTTAATTGCCAATTGCAAGGTTTCGCTACGCTGTAGCTCTGTTAAAGTACGTTTTTGATGTTCTACCAAGGTTACGTTGCTCTGCAACTAAAAGTCAATACTTAAAAATGACACTCATATTGAAATAAAGTTGTAAATAAAAGCATGGGCAGAATAGCTCAACCAATTCACTCAATAGCATTTCCCTTCCATTCGCTTATAGTATAGTATTTAGTCTAAATTTTTATTAGATTTTCTTATCAAGATTCATACTTATATATTTTATTCTTGTTTTAATTATTTTTAATAAATACAAGATTAACAAATCATTAAAAGTAGTAAATGTGATAATTTCAGAATTATATTTTGTTTAATTTCGTTTTAAAAAATTTTATTTTTATCAAACAACTAGTTCATATATGTTTTTGTCTGTTATGATTTGTTAGTACCTACTTTTTACCTTGTCTTTCGAATTGCTTTGAAAGAATAGAAATGCAGAATTTATATGGCTTTTAAGTGTTTAGTAAAGAATTAAATTTTGTTTTTATTAAAAATAAATATGTATTATTTTGAAAACTAAATTTTAGCAGTAAAAATTTTATTCACACAAAGGTATTTTTAAATCAAGATTTATGTCAAAATAAGCTCTTACATTTGTATCATCAAAAGAGGAGCAAGACAAAATAAAACAAATCTCTCCTCAAGGAATATACATTATTTATTTAGTACTCAAAAGTATTTTTTTTATTTACAATTTTCATTTATTCTTGTAATTTATCAAAATTACATCAAACTACAACCGATTATGAACTTATCAAATTCGATTTTTACCTTTGTTTTTGCTCTTTTTATTTCTCTTAGCTCTTTTAGTTCTGCTTTTGCCTATGAGAACAATGCAGCTATAAATGTGGAGCCTTTACCGTATAGTACAAAATTTGTTTTGAATTTTGAAAATGAAAAACAAGAAAAAGTTAAAGTAAAGATTTATGATTCAAATTCAAGACTTATTTTTTCTGAAGTACTTGGAAAAGAAAGTCAAATTCAACGTATTTATGATATGACTGCTGTTGGTGAAGGAACTTATACTGTATCAATAGAAGGAGAGTTTTATAAAGAAACAAAAACTGTTACTATAAATGGTAAATTAAAAAATAACTTTATTGCTGCTTTTTCTCCAGTGGTTATTAACAATAAAGTTTTTGCATCTATAGAAGATAACAAAGGAGTTGTAAAATTAATGCTTACAGATAATAATGGTAATGTTTTGTATGAAGAAACTGTTAGTGAGCAAAACATGGAGCGTTCATTTAATCTTGAGAAATTGGCTAGAGGAACTTACTTTTTGCAAGTTGTTGGACAAGACAAAGTAAGCTATGAAACTTATCAGGTTAATTAATCTGATAAATCAAAACGTGTTAGATTACAGATTTCAGATTGAAATAGTGTAATTAGTTTATCTCTTCATGAAAACAAAAAACAACTTCTGTGAGGTTGTTTTTTTTATGTTTGATTAATAATTCGGTTATTTGTGATAAATCAACCCTTAAAATAATTATGCAAGTTTCCGTAGAAGTAAGTGTTTATCCACTTATAGAAAATTATAAGCCAGCCGTAAAAGCATTTATAAAATTACTTTCCCAAAATTCAAATCTCAAACTAAAAGTAAATGGTATCAGTACGCACGTTTTTGGAGAATTGAGTGAAGTAATGCCGAGTTTAGAAAAGGCAATTCAATCTTGTTTCGAAACCCAAAAAGCATCTGTTGTAGTCAAGTTTTTGGGAACAGATTTAAGTGAATATCAATATCAGGAACTAGGAAATGGGAATTAGGAGTTGGAGAATTTCTAATATCAGGAACTAGGAACTGGGAATTAGAACTACAAAAAAGCCTTTATTCAAATATGAATAAAGGCTTTTTGTTTTTTCTAAATAACATTTTATCTTTCTATTCTATTTATCTTTTCTTAAAAAAATACGGTACAATCAGGTTGTTTTTTCTGCAATGCGTTTGCTGTACCTTCAGTTACTCGTGTATTTTCACAATAAACAATTGAGAGCATACTTGCTTTACTCAAAGGAGAAAGGTCTGCAACTTCTGTCTTTGCAAAAACTACTTCTCTTAGCTTCAAAAGGTTAGAAAGAGGAGCAAGACTAGAAACTTTTGTTTCTGAAAAAGTGAGCTCACCCAAATTAGTAAGGTCTTTTAGAGGAGCAAGACTAGCTACTTTTGTACGAGCCATATAAAGTACTTCTAAAGATTTAATGTACTTTAGTGGAAAAATATTACTAACAGGTGTATTCGAAAAATCCAAAACTCTAAGTTTACGCATTCCACTAAGCGGTGCAAGATTCGAAATGCGAGTATCATAACAATCTAAACGGCTAAGTCCAGTCATAGAACGCAAAGGTTCTAAATCACTGATTCCAGTTCCCGAACAATCTAATTCTTTAAGTCCTGTAATATTTCTCAATGGGTCTAAAGAAGAAATTCCTGAATTTCCATCACACCAAAGTATTTTGAGGTTCTTCATATCTGCTAATGGTTCCAATGTACTTAGTCCGCTATCTTTGCAATCTAATTTTTCGGCAGTATAAATTTTATTCAGTTCGGCAGCAGAAGGAGAAGCGCTTACTCCAAATTTTGTCATAAAAACATTTTTCCAGTTTTTATCTAGTGAGTTCCACCAACTTGTTGAGAGTTGTGCATTAGCTTGTGTAGTCATAAAGAAACATACACCACAAAAAATGCTTAGGCGAAATAGAGAAAGCAATTTTTTCATAAATAATTTGATTTTAAATTCTTAATAAAGAGTAAATAAAGTTGTTACATAACAACTAATAATGATTTTGGAGAGAATAGTCTGAATTATAAATTAAACATTCTATTTATAGACTGTTCGATGAAGGTCAATAGTATATTTATATATAGTTTTCGTGTTTTTCTGAATTTGTCAGAGGCAAATTAATTGCTACTCATCAACTATATTCTTAGTCTGCAATTATTATGCAAAAAGAGTTGAAGATTTTAAAATGTAGCACTAAGAAAATAATTAGTAGATTATTTTTGGTTTATTTCATATTCCTTTTCTTGTTAGACGATACTAAATAATGTCCAAATAGTCGTCTCCTTTTTTGAAATGGTCTTTTACTTCAGCCTCTTTTATCATTTTGTTTTTAATCATTACTTTTCCAGAGACAGGATTAATTAAAAAATGAGTAGAAGTAATTTTGTTGAGTTTCAATACATCAAAACCAAACTTTATAAATACTTCTGCTGCTTCACTCATAAAATCTAGACACAAAGGAGATTCTACGTAGTTAAAAATCTACATACAAAATCCTAAGAGTCTTTAGAGATTCTTAGGATTTAATAGAATTTAATTTGCTAAGGAAAGTAAAATGAATAAATTTACATTTTAAAAAAAGTCATTACTAAACAGGGTTAAAACCCTGTTCAATTGAAGAAACTACTTCTTGTGTTTTTTGTAAAGAGATATTTTCAGAAATAGACTATGAATTATAAATTGGACAGGGTTTAAACCCTGTTTTACAGATGGCTAAAAATATAAATTTATTTTTTTAGCATTCCTAAGGAAAGAAAGATCTAAACTATTTCCAAATCACCTTGAACTGTAACTTCAATTTTATTTCCATCTTCGTCTTCAACAGCATCTTTTTCTACTTTCAAATTATCAATAATAAATTCCTGACGTTCACGAGTATTTTTACCCATATAATAGGTCAGAAGGTCGGCAATAGAAGTTGATTTATTCAAAATTACAGGTTGAAGTTTCATATTCTCATCTATAAACTGTCCAAACTCATCTGGCGAAATTTCTCCCAAACCTTTGAATCGTGTAATTTCAGCTTGTTTACCTAGTTTATCTATTGCTGTTTGTTTTTCTTCTTCTGAATAACAATAAATAGTTTCTTTCTTATTTCGAACTCTAAATAATGGAGTTTCCAAAATATGTAAATGTCCTTTTTTGACTAAATCTGGAAAGAAATGTAAAAAGAAAGTCATCATCAATAAGCGAATGTGCATTCCGTCAATATCTGCATCTGTCGCTAAGACAATTCTATTAAAACGAAGTCCGTCTAATCCATCTTCAATATTTAGAGCATGGAATAATAGGTTAAATTCTTCATTTTCATAAACCACTTTTTTGGTCTGACTAAAACAGTTTAATGGCTTTCCACGAAGCGAAAAAACGGCTTGTGTCTGTACATTTCTTGCTTTGGTAAGACTTCCACTTGCAGAATCTCCCTCTGTAATGAAAATAGTTGTCTGTCTTTTTATTTCTTCATCGCCTTTTTGGTCGTCAAAATGAACACGACAATCACGTAATTTTTTATTATGTACACTTGCTTTTTTGGCTCTTTCGTTAGCTATTTTTTTGATACCCGAAATTTCTTTTCGTTCTCTTTCAGATTGTAAAATTCGCTTCAAAATAGCATCTGCAACCGTTGGATTTTTGTGTAGATAATTGTCTAATTCTTTACGTAAAAAATCATTAATGAAATGACGAACACTAGATGAATCTGGGTCTGGAGAAATGTTTTGAGAACCTAATTTTGTCTTGGTTTGTGACTCAAAAACAGGCTCTTGTACTTTTATAGCAATTGCTCCAGCAATGGATTGACGAATATCAGAAGCATCAAAGTTTTTTCCATAAAAATCACGAATTGTCTTTACTATCGCCTCTCTAAAAGCTGTTAAATGCGTTCCTCCTTGTGTCGTATATTGACCATTTACAAACGTATAATAATCTTCCCCATAATCATTAGTATGACTAAAAGCAACTTCAATATCTTCTCCCTTTAGATGAATAATGGGATAACGCAAACTCTCTTCATTTACTTTTCTCATCAAAAGGTCATACAATCCCTTATTAGAATAGAAGTTTCTACCATTATAGTTTATTGTTAGACCTGCATTCAAAAAGGCATAATTCCAAATTTGTTCCTCTAAATATTCAGGAATAAAACGATAGTTTTTGAAAATAGAATTATCAGGCTCAAATACCACAAAAGTTCCATTCTTTGCATCTTCATCCACAATAGGAACATCATTTTTTAGATTTCCCTGATGAAATTCAGCTACTTTGGATTTTCCTTCTCGTGTAGACTTTACACTAAAATGTGCCGAAAGTGCATTGACTGCCTTTGTACCAACTCCATTCAAGTCCAACCGATTTTTTGAAGGCTTCCGAATCGTACTTTGCACCTGTATTGATTTTGGAAACACAATCAATTACTTTACCAAGAGGAATTCCACGACCAAAATCACGAACTGAAACACGATGGTCTTCTATTTTGATTTCGATACGTTTTCCATGTCCCATCACAAATTCATCAATACAATTATCGACTACTTCTTTCACTAAGACATAAATTCCGTCGTCTTGTGCCGAGCCGTCTCCTAACTTTCCGATATACATACCTGGACGTAATCGTATGTGTTCACGCCAGTCTAGTGATTTTATACTATCTTCATTATAAGTAGAACTGCTTGTAGAAGGTGTATTTTGAGCCATATTTATATAAATTTCTGTATTTTATCTTAAATTTTCATTGATTGTAAAAGAATAGTTTTCATAGATTCTACTTTGCTAGTAATCAAATTTCTTGCAAATATGACTAATTTTTTGAGTAAAAGTAATTATCTATTTATTTTTATTCCAAAATATATACAAAAATGCTAATTAATTTAGCAAAAACCAAATTTATCAGTTTTTTAAATTTGCATCAACGCATTTATATTTTGTTTCTTTATTAGAGAAGCCAAACAATTCATGAATACCTATCATTAATCTGCTTTTTAATTCTCAAAAATCCATAAAAAGAATGTATTTTTGTGCTTAATCCAAGCTAGTCAATCTTATTTTAAATATAAGTTAATTTGTTTTCTGTGGCTTGTTTTTCGCTTGTTTTAATTTTTTTGCAAAAAAAATATTGAAAATTTATCTATTGCATCAATTCAGTTATTGGTAATTATACCGTTATTCAATGAAAACTACTATTATTTTTCCGATAAAAATTATTTGTTCTTTCTTTTTTTTATCCTCTTTATTTTCTTGTGCTGGTTATCAAAATAATATTCTTTTTCGTACAGGAGAAGACTTTGATAATAATGCTTTTGATGCCGTAAAGGTAAAAGCCGAAAAAAATTACAGACTTGCACCTTTTGATTATGTTACTATTCAAGTCTTTACAAACGATGGAGAAATTATGGTTGATCCTGCTGGAGATTTTGGGGAAGAGGTAACAGAAGGAGGAGGAGTAATGGGACGTAACCAAAACCAATTTGAAACTGATCCATCAGGTATTCCTATGGGGGACGGTGGTGGTGGTGGTGCTGGTTTTTTACGCAGATATTTAATACAAGAAACTGGAGAGGCTATGTTGCCTATGATTGGTAAGACTAATCTTGCTGGTCTTACGCTTTATCAGGCAGATAGTTTGCTAGCAATAAAATTCAGTAAATTTTATGAAGAGCCTTATATTGTTACTCGTTACATCAATAAGCGTGTCATTGTAATGGGTGCAATGGGAAATAAGGTAATAACGCTTACTAATGAAAACATGACTCTTTTAGAGATTCTTAGTTTGGCAGGAAATTTTGATAATAATACTAGAGCAAATAAAATTCGTTTGATTCGCAATGCAAGCACTGGAAACCCTGTTATGAAAAATATTGATTTGAGCACATGGCAAGGCTTGAAAAATGCTGAACTGATTCTTCAACCCAATGATGTTATTTATGTAGAGCCTCGCCGTCGTATAGGTTCAGAGTTTTTGGCTGATTTTGCTCAAGTGGCTTCTGCTATTGGTAGTTCGGTAACGCTTATTCTAACGGTGCTTTTATTACAGGATAGGTTTGGACAACCCTAATTAATTAGATTTAAGTAGCTAATCAAAATTAGTTATATCTATTTTTTTATTTCAAATTGGTCTTTATCTAAGGTCTGACTTGAACGAAATTGAGATCATACTATAAATTAATTAGGCTCTTTTACTTAACTTCTACAATTTTTATAAAAAAAGAATTATTTCAATAGATTAAATGAGCGACTTCGACGAAAATCCATTTATTAATCCTGCACAAGCAGCCGAAGCTACTGAAGAAAATTTCTTAGCTGATTTTGATGTTTCAAAACTCATTAGAGTCATCAAAAGAAAGTTGATTTATGTTATCTTATTATTCATAATTTGTGTATCAGCTTCTTGGATTGTATTGCGTTATACGAAACAGATTTATAGTTCTTCTTCTACCTTAAAATTAGAAATGAAAGGGACATCA
Organism: uncultured Cytophagales bacterium; assembly: GCA_963761725.1. GTDB lineage: Bacteria > Bacteroidota > Bacteroidia > Cytophagales > Bernardetiaceae > Bernardetia. Next base: position 135,112 of record CAVXHP010000012.1, read on the forward strand.
GAACTATTAGGTAGGGGTATATTTGCAAACGATGAAAATGTAACCAATTTCTTGGTGGGAGAAATGGAGCTTATTCTTTCCCGTTCAGTGTATGAAGAAGCTGTTGATAAACTGAATTTGAATATAAGTTATTTTGTAAAAGGACGCTGGTGGTTTAATTATTTCGAACGTTTTCAGGATAGTCCTTTTGAAGTTACTAAATATGAAGTGTATGATAATTCTTTTTACAATCGTCCTTTAGAGATTACGATTATAGATGAAGAGGAATTTTTTCTTCTTTATACAACTCCTACTGGAAAAGAATTTGGCAAAGCCTATAAATTTAATACACGCATAAAAAATCAGTATTTTACACTTATTGTTTCTACAACAAATAGCTTTGACCCACTAACATCTGTAGCAGATGGCTATTTTTTTACGATAAACAGTTATGAGTCTCAAATAAATTATATTGCATCGTCTCTAAGAGCAAACATAGTAAATCCCAAAGCATATACGATACAGGTTTCGTTTACCGATAATAATCCTTTTAAAGCAGCTATCATTACGAATACTGTTGTAGATATTTATTTTGGGAAAACATTAGAAAACAAAAATAAGGTATATAAACAGACTATAAGTTATTTAGAAGACCAAGTAAAGGTTGTACAAGATAGTTTGGAGGCAATAGAAAAAGGAATCAATAACTACAAACAAGAAAATGGAATTACTAATCAAGATCCCGAAAATTACCAAGTCTTAGTACAAAATATATTAAATAGCATTAGAGAAGCACAAGAGAAAAGATTAGATTTAAATAATGAATTGAAAATATATAGAGAAATATCTGCTCTATTAGAAAATGATTCTACACTTTTAGTAGCTCTTACTTATTCCACTCTGCTTAAAGATGTAGCTCTAAAAGCTAGAATAGAAGAAGTATATGAAGAAGAAAAAGAGAAAAAATTTATGTTAGATAGAGTTACCACACAAACAGGTGCTTATCAACAAAAACAAAAAAGAATAGAATTACTCAAAAAAGAAGTAGATAAATTCATTACACTCAATCAAAGGCTTATTTATGAAAAACTTAGTGAGATAAATATAAACATCTATAAATTACAAAGCTCTATTCCATCTTCTGCTAATCAAATAGATCTGGAGCTTAAAAAGATGATGCGTTATCAAGATTCGTATCAGCAAAATTATGGTACTTTATTGGGCAAGCTAATAGAGACAAATATTACCATGTCAGGGACAGTTACTAATTATCAACGTCTTTCTGGTGCAATTCCTAGTACAATTCCTATTTATCCTGAGTCACAACTTTTCTATATTTATGGATTAGGAACATGGCTTGTTCTATCTTTACTATTAATTATTCTTACTTATATAAGGCAAAATAAAATTGACTCTCTTCCAGAGCTTGAAAAATTAGCTAGCGTTCCTATTTTGGGAATGATTCCTAAGTACAACAAACCTATGGATTATTCACAGCTTATTATCCATAAAAGACCAAAATCGGCTATTAGTGAATCTTTTCGTTCACTACGTACCAATTTAGATTTTATGGGAAATATCTCAAATGATACCATAATTTCGGTTACCTCAACTACAAGCGGAGAAGGAAAAACGTTTGTTGCTGTCAATTTGGGTGGAATAATTGCCTTATCTCAAACTAAAGTTGTACTCTTAGATTTAGACCTTCGTAAACCAAAAGTACATTTGGCTTTTGGAGTAGAAAATAAACAAGGAATGAGTACCCTTTTGATAGGAAAAATATCTATTGATGAAGTAGTAAATCATAGTGAAATTCCTAATTTTGATTTCATAACAGCAGGAGTACAACCTCCCAATCCATCAGAGCTTATCATGAGTACTGAATTTGCAGAACTTCTTATACAACTAAAATTACGCTATGACGTAATTATATTTGATATGCCTCCTGTTGGTCTTGTTACTGATGGAATTATAGCTATGAGGTTGGCTGATTTACCTATTTATGTAGTGCGAGCAGAGTATTCTCAACGTTCGTATGTAAGAGGAATAAATCGTTTACATCAAGTGCAGAATTTCAAAAAACTATCTATTATATTAAATGCAGCTACAAAAAGTACAGGGAGGAATGGTTACGGCTACGGCTATGGTTATGGCTATGGGTACGGTTATGGCTATGGTTATTACGATAACGATGATGATGAAAAAACTACTTTTATAGAAAAAATAAAAAAATCGTGGCATAAAGTGAGACGAAAAATAAATAAAAAATAACTCAATGATTTCATTATTTAGAAGAAAGACTAAATCGTATGGCAATGTATTACCTCTTACAGTTGATATGCACTCTCATCTTTTGCCAGGTATAGATGATGGTTGTAAATCCTTTGATGAATCTATTGAATTAATCAAAAAATTAATTGATTTAGGCTATAAAAAACTTATTTGTACGCCTCACATTATGGGGGATTTTTATAGAAATACACCCGAAATCATTTTAGGTAAATTAGATCAATTGAACGATATTGTTCAACAACTCAAATTAGATATAGAATTAAATGCAGCAGCAGAGTATTATTTAGATGAATCTTTTGTAGAACGTATAAACAAAGCCGAAGAATTACTCTGTTTTGGTAAAGAGAAATATGTACTCTTCGAAACTTCGTATATGAATGCTTCTCCTCATTTGGAAAACGTAATTTTTATGCTCCAGTCATTAGGCTATACTCCCGTATTAGCTCACCCCGAACGCTACGTGTATTTATTTGAAAATTATACTGAAAAACTCCCTGAACTACATAAGAAAGGCGTATTGTTTCAAGTAAATACTAATTCTCTTTCAGGTTATTACTCTCGTACTTCTCAAAGAATAGCTGAGTATTTAGTTGATGAAAATTTGGTTAGTTTCTTAGGAACAGATATACATGGCAAACGTCATTTTCAATCTCTATTAAAGAGTAGAGAAACAAATCACTACAAAAAAGCTCTTTCGCAAGAATTATTGAATAACAAACTTTTGGAAGATTGCTGAAAATAAAATAGTAACTGATTTGTTAGTGTTCTGTGTGCCACAGAACACGGTTTTAGTACCAATTTTTATAAATCTGAAATAGTTTTTTTAGAAAATGGAAAGAACTTAGTTTCTAATTTCAAACTCTTTTACAGTAGCTGTAAATGGAATTGCTTTTACTTTTTTTCCTTCTAAAAGGAAAATTACTTGTTTGGTGTTTCCTATGATAATTCCTTTTTTAGTTTCATTATCTGAAAATGTAGTGTAATGGGAGTTTGTTGCCTTGTTTTTTTTGCAGATAATTTTCCATAAAAATCCGCTGAAAAATATAAAAAGGAGAAGAAAAACCATAAAAAAGACATATATCTATAAGCCTTATACCAATTCTTTTATCCCAACCAAAAGCTAGTGAAGCTATATAACTTAGGAAAGCTTTGCATTAACCATGTATCAAATTTGGAAAATAGATAAGCAAATAATACAAGAGCCAATAGTGAAAAATAAAATAGTTGTATCAGAAAAAGGAGCTATCAAAAATTCAAATATATCTGCGTAATCAAAAATATTGATTCCAAATTCTGAATATTTTTGATAATTAAAAACCATTCCAATAGCTACAGCAAGAATATAGAAAATCGAAATAATACTTTGTAGTTCTTTTAGTAAAGGTTCATATTTATCTTTAATTAAACCTTCATCGGGTTTAGGTTGTGGTTCTGAATTGGGTTCTGATGACATAACGATTTTTATAGAGTAGAAAGAGATTTTTATTAAAAGAAATTAGATTGTACAATCAGTATAATGACATGAAGTATTTATTACTCTAAAGCCGACAAATTATTTTCATCTAATCTGCTATTTTCCATCGCCTAATACCCAACTCCCGACCTTCCTCAGTCCCCTATTTCACTCTAAAACCCATTTTTTCCATATCTTCCCAAAAACTAGGATATGATTTTTGCACTACTTCTGGACTCTCAATTGTGATTGGAAATAGAAGTGCCAAAGGAGCAAAAGCCATTGCCATACGGTGATCGTGGTACGTCTGTAAAGGTTCAGTAGGTGCGTAAAGTTCGCAAACAGGAATATAAAGTGCGTTGTCATCAATAATTTGTATTTCTGCACCAAATTTGGCAAGCTCTATTTTAAGAGCTATAAGTCTATCTGTTTCTTTTATTTTCAAACTGTGAAGCCCTGTCATGTGTGCTTCTACGCCTAATGCAGCACACAAGACTGCCATTGTCTGTGCCAAATCTGGACAAGGTGTAAAGTCATATTTAAAAGGAGAACGCCTAGAAGAAGTCTTTTGAAGGCGAACACCCTCTTTTTCGTAATGTGTTCTGATTCCTAAGCCTTTCATCATTTTAGCAATTTGATTATCTCCCTGCCAAGATTTTTCTCTAAGTCCTTTCAAAAATAATTCTGACTTACCACAAATAGCAGCCATACTATACCAATAACTGGCAGCCGACCAATCTGATTCAATTTTATATTGATTTGGACTATATTGCTGATGAGGAATACTAATTCTATTTTCTGTCCACGAATGGAGAATACCAAAATGTTGCATCAACTCTAAAGTCATTCTGATGTAAGGTTCTGATGAAACAGGAGGAATAATTTCTAACAAAATACCTTTAGGTAACAGCGGAGCAATCATCAAAACAGCCGAAATATACTGACTGCTTATATTTCCTTGTATAGAAACGTTCTGCTCTTGTGCCTCAGGGCTAAAACCGTGTATAAAAAGAGGTGGAAAGCCATCTTCATTTTCATAGGTAATTTGTGCACCCAATTCTCTTAGAGCCAAAATCAATTCTTTTATGGGTCTTTGGTGCATTCTATCTGTTCCTTTCAAAAGAGTAGGATGATTTTTGATAGTACAGAAAGCCGTTAAAAATCGCATAGTAGTACCTGCATCTTGCACGTCTAAAGTCAAATCCAAAGAAATATCTTTGACATCTCTTCCCTTTGTATTGCTTCGAATATATTCTTCTTGCTCTTCAATATCTCTAAATTGAATTAATAGATTTTGAAGAATTTTGGTGTCTCTAGCTGCTGAAAGATTCATCAGATTACATCTTTTTTCGCATAGAGCTTCTATAATCAAAGCTCTATTGCTCTCACTCTTTGAAGAAGGAAGAAAAATTTCTCCTTCAAGATTGATTTTGGGAGACGAAATATGCAAAGAAGGAGATGCAAGAAGAGTAGAAGGAGTAACAGACATAATTAGGTACTAATTTTTTATAAGCAAGTTAATTTTTCAATTTTTGAGAATTCATAATTCTAATAAAATATTTATATAAAGATTGAAAAATAATTCCTTTTTATACGAATATCAATTATAAAATCGTTTTTAATGGTTTTGGTAGGATTGTTTGTTATTTCTGTACAAATAAAGTTCCTAAATTTGAGAGAAACAAGAACTCTTTCATTTTTGCTAGATTTAGGTAAAAAATCGGGAATTCAATTCTTTACTTCTTAAGTCAATTTTACCTTTATTAAAATTTGTTTTCAAACAACTTGGCTCGTTTTGTGTTTTATAAAAGTATGATTTTCTGAAAGACAAAAAGTTATTTTACTTTATTCTTTCTCAAAATAAAATTAAAAAAAATCATCATTTTTTTAAACTTTTAAATTTTTTAAAAACCCAATTTCATATTATGAAAAATATCCAGACAAAATTCAGAACAAAATTCAAATCTTTTTTAATCTACACACTTATCTTTTCAGTGGCTTCCTTTACACTTCCTTCTTGTGCTTCTTGGAGTAATGCGGGCAAAGGTGCAGCAGTTGGTGGTGCAGCAGGTGGTACAATCGGTGGTGTAGCTTCTAAGAAAAATCCAGCAGCAGGTGTAATTATTGGTGCAGTAGTAGGTGGTGCAGCAGGTGCAGCTATTGGTGCATATATGGACAAGCAAGCCAAAAAAATTGAAGAGGAAGTAGAAGATGTAAAAGTTGTTCGTATGGAAGAAGGTATTGATGTTACTTTTGATTCAGGTATTTTATTTGGCTTTGATAAGTCTGATTTAAATCCAAATGCAAAAGATAACATTGCAAAATTAGGTAGAATATTGAACGAATACCCAGATACTCGTCTTACGATTCAAGGTCATACAGATGATAAAGGCGATGATAATTACAATAGACAGTTATCAGCAAAAAGAGCTGACGCAGTCCGTGATTATTTGATTGCTAACGGAGTACAAGGGGGTAGATTAAATACAGCCGCATTTGGCGAAGCCTCTCCGATTGCAAGCAATGACACAGAAGCAGGAAGAGCTCAAAATCGTCGTGTTGAAGTAGTAATTGTAGCTAATAATGAGCTTAAGCGTAAAGCAGAAAAAGGAGAATTAGATAACTAATCTTATTTTCTTTTAAAAAATACAACCATTCTATCAAAAATAATTTGAATAGAATGGTTTTTTTATGTTTTTATCAAAAAAAATAGGAACTTAATTAAACGAATTTCTATTTTTGTAGTATGGAAAAACAAATATCTAACTTCGTAGAAGAACTTCGTTGGCGTGGAATGTTGCAGGACAGTACGCCAGATACAGAAAAACATTTGCTAGAAAATAAAATTTCTGGCTATATTGGTTTTGACCCAACTGCTGATTCACTACATATCGGAAATCTAGCAACTATTATGCTTTTGGTTCATTTACAACGAGCAGGACATACACCTTATGCACTCGTCGGTGGAGCAACTGGAATGATAGGCGACCCTTCTGGAAAAGCAGCAGAGCGTACTCTTTTGGATGAAAAAACTCTTCGCCACAATGAAGATTGCATAGGCGAACAATTAAAAAAATTCTTAGATTTTGAGGGAGAGAATGCAGCCGTTTTAGTTAATAATTACGATTGGTTCAAAGAATTTAGCTTTTTGGAAGTTTTGAGAGATGTAGGAAAACATTTGTCGGTCAATTATATGATGGCAAAAGATTCTGTTAAGTCAAGATTAGAAACTGGAATTTCGTTTACCGAGTTTTCTTACCAATTATTACAGGCTTACGATTTTTATCATTTATACAAAAATCACGGTGTCAAACTTCAAATGGGAGGTTCTGACCAGTGGGGAAATATTACCTCTGGAACAGAACTAATAAGAAGAATTAGTAATGCCGAAAGTACGGAAGAGGACAATGATGATGCCCATAATCAAACTAGAGAACAAGGCTTTGCACTTACGTGTCCACTAGTTACAAAGGCAGACGGTTCGAAATTTGGAAAATCAGAAAGTGGAAATGTTTGGCTAGATGCTGAAAAAACATCTCCGTACAAATTTTATCAATTTTGGATAAATGCAGATGATGATGTTGTACCTCGTTTGATTCGTGTTTTTACGCTATTGGATAAAGAAACAATTGAAGGTTTGGAAATTGAACACGAAAAAAATAAAGGTTTGCGTATTCTTCAAAAAGCATTAGCAGAAGAGGTAACTGTGCGAGTTCATGGAGAAGAAGCCTATCAAAATGCTGTCGAAGCCTCTGAAATCTTGTTTGGAAAAGACGTAGTAAAGCAACTTCAACAAACCGACGAACGTACACTTTTAGAAGTTTTTGAAGGTATTCCACAAATTCAAATTACATTAGATGAGTATAATCAAGCTGAAAATGTAACAGAACTTTTATCAACTATTGCAAAAGATGAAATTTTTACCTCAAAAAGTGAAGCTAAGAAAATGATAAAAGGTGGAGGAGTAAGCATTAATAAAGCAAAAATTAATGACCCAGCAATGGAAACCAGTTTTGCTCTTCTACAAGACAAATATTTGTTAGTACAGAAAGGAAAGAAAAATTATTATTTGATTTGTGTGAATAAGTAAGGAAAAATTACGAATTAAAAATTACGAATTACGAATTTAAACTACTGATTATCATATAATTAATTATTTAAAAATAGCAGTTTATTTAATTCTTATTCCTTATTTAATAAATGGTTCAAGCATCAATGTTTGAACCATTTCTTTTATAAAACGTAAATAGAAGTAACAATTTTATGAAATTTAAAAACGAATAGAAATGGAACAATTCACAATTTATTTAAAAGAACCTCAAAAGCGACAACTATTAATTGAGTTTTTGATGAGAATGGAATTTTTAGAGTGGGAAAGTTTGGAAAAAACTACCCCTGAAAATACAGTAGAAACTTCAAAAACAGAGAAGAAATGGACAACCCTTGGCTCTGTTAATTTAAAAGGAAAAGCAGATAACTTAAACCTTAGAGATTTTGCACACGACTAATTTAGTTTTAGATACTAATATTTTACTTTATACTTTGGATGAGAGTGCTATTTTTCATTCAAAATCTTTGGAGATAATGAGAAGTTCTTCATTCAATCGTTTCGTAACCACAAAAAGTATTTCAGAATATTTTGCTGTATGTTCGAAGCTGGATATTGAAAGTGAAAAAGTAATTGCCTTTTACGACGAAATGGAGAGAAATATTTCGTTTCTGTTTCCTAGCAAAGAGAGTTTATCCATTTTTACAGAACTCATTGAGAAATACAAACCTAGAGGAAATCGTATTTTTGATATTGAAATTGTATCTGTTATGTTAGCCAATGATGTGAAAAATTTAGCTATTTTGAATACAGATGATTTTAAAAGTATTACAGAAATAAATCTTTTACCTCTCCAATAAACATTTGTTTTTATCAAAATTCTTAGGGGTTTTTCTTAGAAAACTAAACGTACTTTTTGTTCGTTAGAATTACGAATAATATCGTACTATATTTTTAATACTACTAAAATGGAACAATTCACAATTTATTTGAAAGAACCCCAAAAGCGACACTTATTAATTGAATTTTTGAAGAGAATGGAGTTTTTGGAATGGGAAAGTCTGGAAAAGTCTAAAGTGAAGCAAGACGCAAAAACTACCTTAATCGTTGAGGAAAAGTCATCTACACCTGCAAAAGATTTTGTAAATAAATGGAGAGGATTTTTAGATGAATCGGACATCAAAGATGCAAAATGGGAGTACTTATCAAATAAATATTTGTAGAAAAATGAGAAAAATATTGATAGATACTAATGTAGTTCTGGATATTGCTCTGAACCGTGAACCCTTTGTAGTCTCAGCAAGTCTGTTGTTTGATAAAATTGACAGTAAAAGTATTACTGCTTTCATATCAGCTTCTACAATTACAGATATTTTTTATATAATAGCAAAAGGAAAAGACAAATTAGTTGCAAGAGCTTTTATTCGCCAAATAATAGAAATTGTTGAAGTAATTGCAATAGACAAGGAAATTGTAAAAAAGGCAGTTTTATCGGATATTATCGATTTTGAAGATGCAGTACAAATAAAAGCTGCTGAGATAAATGGTTTAGATGCCATAATTACTCGTAACAAAGTTGATTTTACAAAAAGTGATATTCCTGTTTTTACTCCTAGTGAATTTTTAGAGCAATTAAAATAATAAAATTCAATAAATCATATACACAAACTGTAGCAAATTTTTCGCTCCTATAGTTTGTGTTTTCTTTTTACAACAAATGACTTAAATCTTATGAAAAATCTATGTTACGTATTACGCCTTTCTTGTTTTTTTATCTTTTCTTTTTTTCTTTTTTCCTGCGAAAACGACGGACAATCACCTATTGGTATAGATGAAGGTGAGCCTTCAAGAGAGTATCAAAATGGATTTTTTGTGGTCAATGAAGGAAATTTTGGTTGGGGAAAAGCGACACTTACTTTTGTTCATCAAGATGGAATAGAAAAAGGAAGAGTAGAGAACACTATTTTTGAAAGAGTAAACAATGAGCCTTTAGGGAATGTAGCTCAATCAATGACTATTCACAATGGAAAAGGATATATTGTCGTTAATAATTCTCAAAAAGTAGAAGTCGTAAATCCTACAACTTTAGAAAGAACAGCAACGATTACAAATCTTCATTCGCCTCGTTATTTTATTGGAATAAATGATTCAAAAGCCTATGTTACGACTATTTATAGAGATTTAATTTATGTAATTGATTTACAAACTAATAAAATTACAAAAGAAATTCGTACAACAGACTGGACGGAAAAAATGGTAAAACTAGGTAATTATGTTTGGGTAACCTCTCATGATGCTGATAAAGTTTGGGTTATTGATTCTAGAAATGATGAAATTATTCATACTATTACTACACCTTCAGGCGATAAGTGGCTTATTGCAGACGAGGCACAGAACAGAATTTGGATTTTGGCAGCAGGCTCGGATACACAAAGAGCCAGACTGATTACCTCTTCACTTTCAGAAGTAAAAGCAACGGAAAGTAGAATTTTTGATGAAGGTCAAAAACCTAAATTTTTGAGTAGTTATAACAATAATTTGTATTGGATTTTTGATAACAATCTTTATCAACTTTCTAGCTTTCAGACAGATTCTCGTCTTCCTCAAAGTGCTTTCATAGAAGGCTTAGGAACTCAAAACACACTTATTTATAATGCTGTCATTTCTCCAAAAAACGGACGTTTACTTTTTGCTGATGCTTTAGATTATCAACAAGAAGGTTATATTTTTGAATATGATTTGCAGACCAAAAGAGAAGTCGAACGCTATAAAGTAGGAATAATTCCGAATGATATTTGTTTTAAGTAGTTTTGAACTACTTTTTTGTAGAACTGATTAGCGAGTGATTTTTATGATTGCTATGATAATTACAGGATTAATGCAACTCAAAATTAAACTACACATAAAAGTGTGGAATTATTATTTCAATTGTATTCGTATTTATCTTCATTCATCATATAGATCATAAAAATCATTTACCAATCAGTTCCAGTATTTTACCTATTCAAAATAACCTTAACTGTACCAGTTCCGACAGCATTATCTTGAAGCGAATTGATATAAATTCTACAGATATACATTCCATTTTTGACAAGTTCGCCTTCATTTCCTTTACCATTCCAAGAAAGCGTTGAGAAATTTCCGTTATTATTCAGATAATTCTGACGAATCGTTCTGACTGCTCTTCCCAAAACATCATAAACTACCAAAATTACTTCAATATCATCGCCTGTACGTGTGTGTGCAACATTAAATTCTATATTATCAAAAAATGGATTTGGGAAAGGTATAATTTCTGTAATTTCAATCGGCTTATTTTCTACATAAAAACCAATCTCAATTGTAGTCGGATTTGAGTAATTATCCCAGACCGTAAAAGTAAGTGTGTGCTTTCCTACTGTCAAATCTTGCAATGGAAAAGTAATTTTTCCATTCGTATAACTTCCCTCGTCATACTCAAAATACTCATTCAAAATAAAAGTGCTTGTAGTTTCTCCATCCAAAACGGCTCTTATTTCCCTTCCTACTCCAAAACCTGTTAGATTAATTCCATTTTCATCACTTATTTCTGCCAAAAGCATAGTATTAGAAGGAACTTTTGCACCAGAAACAAACGCTTTATTTTCTATCCAAATTTGTGCAGTAGGTGGCGTAGTATCTATTGGTGCATTAGCATTACTTTCCCCAACTTTGACCCTGTAAAAGCCACTTGCATCTCGGTTTTGGCTTTCATGCTGTGCGTACATAGTTACTCTTCCATCAGCTAGATTGTAATTTATATCTTGTGAAACTACAAAAGTAACTTCAAATTCTCCTTTATTTACTTTTGCTTTTCCTTTGTACAAAACGTTTTGCCAATCGCTATAACTTGTCGGTTGAGATTCGTCTCCAAGAGTACGCAATTCAGCAGGTTTATCATAAATGCTAATGTCTAAAGTACCACTAAAATCAGAACTCAAAACCTCGCTATTTACAATCTGACCACTCAAAGTAACTTTATCTAATGCTTTTATAGTTTCCGAAATACTTCCGTTTGTCTTTACTTCTGTAATAATTGCTTCTTCTTTTGGATAATTAAGACGTACAGCAGGATCTCCTAAAAGTGTAAAATTTCTGTTGCTTCTTGAAAGGCTTTGATTTTTAGTTTTCCTGATTACATCTCCCAAACGTGGCATTTCTCCATTTGGCAAACGCTCAAAAACAGCATTGTAAAATGCTCTTGCCAAAATAAAATTTGTTGAAGCTGTTACAGGACGTGTTGTGGTTACAAGTGCAATTCCTCCTCCATCTTCATTTGTCATGAGACGCTCTCCTACTGAAAAAACTTGTGGGTTATCATACCTTCCAAATTCACAAGTAGCCGTAACAAAAAGTGGTAGATTATTGAGGTTTTTCCAAGTCGAAATAGAAGCCAAATCAACAATAGATTCTGTTGCCAAACTAGATTCCGAACCGTGTCCCATATAATTTACAATTAGAGAACCTTCATTTACATTTTGGTTTAATTTCTCACGAACTTTAAGCGAAAACTTTCCATTTGCAGTTGAGATTTGAGGAAAAGCGTCGATATATAATTTTTCTGCTTTATACCCATCATAATTTTCCACAATACTGACAAGCTGCTCAGAGTCTCTCAAATGAATATTACGGTCGCCATCGTCAGCTACAAAAACGACTTTGTTTCTCCAATTTCCTAAGGTTTGGGGAGCAGAATAACCTATAATTTTATCAACTACTTGGTTTGCTTGAATGGCACTTCTGACAGGAATACGACCAATTCCAATATCCAAATCTTCTTGTTGGCTCTGAAAATTTTCTTCCCATTCTCCTTCATTATCTTCCAAAACACCAAAAAAATCTTCCGAAGAATATGTATCAACAGGCTCTAAAGATTCCCTAGATTGATAAACAGGAACAAAATTATTATTCGCCTGAACTCTATCTTTGTAATCATAACTTGTGTCTCCAAAAAGAAGCAAATAACGCAATTTGTCATTTTGTTTTTTATACAAGAAACGAACAAAATCACGCATAGCCGAAACGTCTTGTTTTCCAGATGAAAACTCATTCCAAATCTGATTTACAGTTACTACCAAAACATCCATATCATCACTTTCAGTATGAAAAGCAGCTAGTTTTTGTGCAGCTTCCAAAAATTCTTCGTGTGTAATAATCAAAAAATCAGGAGTGGCAAAACTATGTAAATTTTGGTTTATTAAAGGCGTAATTTCTACTGGCTTTGGAAGTTCTGCATTGCTATCAAAAGCAACTAATTCTTGTAATTTTTTGTTAGTACGAACTACAAAATTAGTTGAAGTAGAAGCAGAATTAACAGGAATTTCTTGAATAGAAAATAAATCGCTTATATTCCAAACACGCATAGAAGCAGGGTTTTCTGCAAACTGAAAATTACTAATTTCATTTTGAGAAGAAGCCACCGAACGGAAATGTGTGTTCTGTTTGTAAAACGATAAAGTACGACTAAACTCCAAAGTCAGATAATCCAAGTGTCCAAAAGCTGCATTATCTGTTTTGGTGTAATTTACTTGTACAGGAAGAGAAGCCGTGCAGAACTCAAATTTGATGAAAAAGTAGCCGTCTTTATGACTCCTTTCTTAGAATATGTAGAAATTTGCGAAGCTGAAATTGGAAGAATACCAAAATTCTGACCTGCAACAGAAAAGCTAAATTCACTAGCACGAGCCGAATAAGCCATTGCCGAAGCACGCAAAAGCACAGGACTAGAAGTAACCAAACCTTGAGATTCAAAATTAATTGTTGCTTCATTTACAAAATCAAAACGCTCTCCAAACCACATTCTACCCGAACCTCCACCACCAGAATTTCGTAAATCTCCAATTACATTCAACTCCTCTAATTCGTGATGTGCAATTTCATTATACGTAGTAATTTTTGTTCCTCCACTTAAATTTTTGGCTGTCTGAATTCTTTTTCCTGTCTGTTTTCCAACTTTTAGATAATAATAATTAAACTCATCATACAAATTCTTCTCAAAACTAAACTTTAACAAATCATTTGTTTGTGCATCATATTTATACGTATCAGCTCCTTGTGCATAAAATAAAATATAATCTCCAGCACCAAAAACAGCATCACTTCCTAGTTCTATAAAAATAGCGTTTTCTCTCAAATCATTAATTCGCTCTGCCCAGTTTGCTTGTGGAAGCATTCCTCCGCCATTTCCAAAAATCTGAATGTTAGTTGGATTGATAGTAGAAGGATTAAGTCCTGCTATTTGAAGGTCTTGAAAGGTAATTTTATGAACACCATTTTTTTCTACTTTCAGCTTCAAAATCTGTCCATCTGAAAGAACTGAATTTTGAGCAAAACTAGTTGTGCAAAAGAAGTAGATTAGAAGAAGAAATAAAGAAGAACTATATTTTGGAATAATTGGAATAAAAGAGTTTATAGAAATCATTTGTATAGTATTTGGTATAACTGGTTGTATTTTAGATTATATCGCACTGATTATCAATTTTTTGATTAATAAAACAGTTTGTAAAGATACGATTTTTTGAATTATTTTACTTCTAAAAAGGAAAACTGAATAGGTAAAAAAGGAAATATAGCTAAGTTTATCAAACTGGCATAGAAATGGAATCACTTTAAATATAGCATTCTCATTTATAAATTTATTTTCATATATTGAGGAACTTTATTAGTAATCAAAAAATTCCTCTCCCCACTTGTAGAATAAGATTGTTAATAAAAAAGGTAGTTATTTTCCTCTTACAACTATTTTTCATTTTCTTTTTATATGTCCTTTAATCCTCTTGCTCCTTTATTCGTAGTACCTGCTCGTCTGAAGTTGCCTATCGAAAAGCATACTGACTTTGCAATCGTTTCTGTTGCTGGAGTGGTGGGTTTTGTTGCACATTGTATATTCCTTGCTTTGTTTCTGCTTTTTGAGGTGTATTCGATGGCTTATTTTAATATTGTGAGCATTCTTGTATTTTTTGCAATATATTATACAAATCGACATTCGATAGGAAAGTCTGTTCTTTTGATAACTTTGGCAAGTTTTGAGATAATTATTCATGCTGTTTATGCCACAATTGTTTTGGGTTGGGCATCTAATTTTCACTTGTATCTATTCATTCCTATACTAGCCGTTTTGGTTACTTCCAAAACAAATACCGTTCTTGCTTACGGTTTAAATATAACGTATAGTGTTATTTATATTCTTTTAGTTATTTATACTAATTATTTCTCTCCTTTAGAGACTATTTCTGAGAACGGTTTGATTACATTCGAAATTCTCAGTATAGCAAATGTTACTGGTATTATGATTATTGTTACTATGTATTACAGTTATGTAGCCAATAAATCTTCACAAGAACTGGTGCAATTGAATGAAGCTCTCAAAGAACAGAGTAGGAAAGTAATGTCTTTCAACAACGAACTGGCACAACAAACTGAAGAATTACAAATTCAGTCTGAACAACTAGAACATTCAAATAAACACATAACTGATAGCATTAGATACGCTCTCCGAATTCAGGAGGCTGTTTTGCCTTCAATTGTTGATTTGAGTAATTTATTGGGAGAAAATAATGTAATGGTTTTTTACAGTCCTAAAGATATAGTTTCAGGAGATTTTTATTGGTGTAGAGAAAAGAATGGAAAGAAAATAATTGTTGTGGCTGATTGTACAGGTCATGGCGTTCCAGGTGCAATGCTGACAATGATAGGAGAAAGTCTTTTAAATAATATTGTGTTAGAAAAGGGAATTACAGAACCTTCTTTGATTTTGGATGCTTTGCAAGTTTATTTTTCTACTCTTTTTACTGGAAGTGTCCATACTATACAAGATGGAATGGATATTTGTATCTCAAAGATTAATTACCAAACGCAAAAACTGCATTTTGCAGGAGCTAGAAATCCACTGAATTATATTCAGAATGGGCAACTAGAAACTATCAAAGGAGATAAAATGAGTATAGGTAATTCAAAGAATAAGTCTAAGGCAATTGATAAATTTACTTCTCATAAAATAGATATTTCTGTTCCTACTACTATTTATATGTACACAGATGGCTATCAAGACCAATTTGGAGGCAATGAAAATAGAAAATTTTATAGCAAAAATCTAAGAAAATTACTTTTAGATATACACGACAAACCAATGTCAAGACAAAGAACAAGGCTAAAATTGACTTTTATGGAATGGTGTGATTTTGCCAAGCAAACCGATGATGTTACTATTGTAGGAATACAAATAGACTCAACCAAACAACAAAAAATAGAAAAACAACCCGAGTTAGAGAGAATGCTTAAAGAAATTGTAGAAGAAGAAAAACAAAAGCAAGAATAAATAAAAATGGCTCAAAAAAAAGTAGTTTGAGCCATTTTTTTAATATAAAATTTTATTAACTAGACAATCATTTTTTCAATAGGAATAACCAAAATTCCCTCTGCACCAGCTTCTTTGAGTGCATTAATTTTGTCCCAAAAATCATCTTCATTGATTACTGTATGAACTGAAACCCAATTATCATCAGCTAAAGGCATAATAGTAGGACTTTTCAGACCAGGCAAAACAGAAATAATTTCATCTAATTTTGATTTAAGAACATTCAAAAGAATATATTTATTTTTATGCGAACGTCTGACAGACTGCATTCTGAACAAAAGTTTCTCAAAATTCTTACGTTTTTCTCCATTAAAATCAGGATTAGCTACCAAAACAGCTTCTGACTTCAAAACCGTTTCTACTTCTTTAAGTCCATTGCTCAAAAGCGTACTCCCAGAACTTACAATATCACAAACACCTTCTGAAAGACCAATACTAGGTGCAATTTCAACCGAACCACTAATCATATGGATTTCAGCCTTAACATTTTTTTCTTTGAAATAATCTGCCAAAATCTTAGGATATGAAGTAGCAATGCGTTTTCCCTCAAAGAAAGAAACATCGTCATACGTAGTTCCTCTAGGAACAGCTAAAGACAAACGACATTTTGCGAAACCTAATCTGTCGATGAGTTCTAGTTTTTTTCCTTTTTCAAGCATTACATTTTCACCAATAATTCCGATATCAGCAACGCCATCTTGTACATATTCTGGAATATCATCATCTCTTAGAAAAAGAATTTCTAAAGGGAAATTAGAGGCTTCTGCACGAAGTGCATTCGGACTGGTAGTGATTTGGATTCCACATTCTTTGAGCAAGGCAAGTGATTTTTCACTTAAGCGTCCCGATTTTTGTATCGCTATTTTCAAGCGATTTGAGTTTTCTGGGGAAAGGTTAGAAGAGATAGACATTTATTTTTGGGTGTTCTAGTGAATAATTTTTCTTGTAATTTTGATTTTCCTATTTTAAAAAGCAAACTTACAAAAAATAAGGGAATGAATAAGACAAAAATAAACACGCTATCTTTTGTATAAAAATATTTCTTTATACAAATTTTGTATAATTCAAAAATAAATCTTAACTTTGCAGTTCGTTAAAAAGTGGGTAGATGACAAAAATTTAGACTTTAATTAGATTTTTTTAGATTTTTTAGAAAAAATAAGAATTGTAATAAGCTCTGAATTTAGAAAAATAATCACTATTTAGTATTTAATATTATTAAATAGTTTTATTCTGCCTCTACAATAGAATGTTTTTATTCTATTTTCTCTAAATTCTTTTATTTAATTTATCTTAATCTAAAATTCTAAATTTAATTTTATGGCTAAACAAGACAGCATTGAACAAGACGGAACAGTATCAGAAGCATTATCAAATGCAATGTTTCGTGTTTCTCTTCAAAACGGACACGAAGTAACTGCTCATATTTCTGGAAAAATGCGTATGAATTATATCAAAATTCTTCCAGGAGACAAAGTAAAGTTAGAAATGTCGCCGTATGATTTGACAAAAGCCCGTATCGTATATCGCTACAAATAAAAATGTAGGTCATTTTATATTTCTTTTAATTGTTGTTTATCAAAATGCTGATAAAATGCTGATTAAAACTAGAAATAAAAAGTGGCGTTCTTTTTTTCTTTATATATAAATAAACTTTTCACCTTAATTTTCAAAACTATGAAAGTTAGAGCTTCCGTAAAAAAGCGTAGCGTAGATTGCAAAATCGTACGTCGTAATGGAAAAGTTTACGTTATCAACAAGAAAAACCCTCGCTTTAAGCAGCGTCAAGGTTAATTTTGTTTTTTTTGATGCAATGATAATTTTAAAGAATTGTTGTTTAGTCAAAAATTGCGTAACCTTTTTATAATTAGGAATGAAAAAATAAAGCAAAAATTTAGATAGTCTAATTAGATGTTCTGAATCGTAATCTTTAATTCGTAATTCGTAATTGTTTTAAATTAATCATCACTTAGAATTAATCAGCTAATATGGCAAGGATTCAAGGTGTCGATATTCCAGATAATAAGCGTGGAGTCATTAGTTTGACATACATCTTTGGCATTGGAAATACTCGTGCAGGTCAGATTTTAGACGCAGCAGGAGTTGACCAAAACAAAAAAGCGAAAGATTGGTCAGACGATGAAGCTAAAGCTATTCGTGAATTTATCGGCGAAAACTTCAAAGTAGAAGGTGAGCTAAAATCCGAAGTACAACTAAACATCAAACGTTTGATGGACATTGGTTGTTATCGTGGTTTACGTCATCGTAAAGGACTTCCTGTAAGAGGGCAACGTACACAAACAAATGCACGTACTCGCAAAGGAAAGCCTAAAACAGTGGCAAACAAAAAGAAATAATAATTTTTATTTTTGTCCTTATAATTTCATTATATAAGGATAAGAAAAAGTCTAGTAAAGAAAATTGCATTTATTCAGTCCCGTTATTATCAATGAATTTCATTCATAATTCGTAATTTATAATTCGTAATTCATTCTTTGCAGCTTAAACGTTTAAAAAACTTATGGCACAAAAGCGTAAAGACAAAGCCAAAAAACGAGTAGTAAAAGTTGCTGCTGTGGGTCAGGCTCACATCAAAGCATCTTTCAACAACGTTATTATTTCTATGACTAACGAAGCAGGTCAAGTTATCACTTGGGCAACGGCTGGTAAGATGGGTTTCAGAGGTTCTAAAAAGAACACTCCGTACGCAGCTCAAACAGCAGCTCGTGATTGCGCTCAAAAGGCGTACGATTTAGGTCTTCGTAAAGTAGAAGTATTTGTCAAAGGACCAGGTTCTGGTCGTGAGGCAGCTATCCGTACAATTCATAGTGTAGGTATTGATATCACATCTATCAAAGATGTTACTCCTCTTCCTCACAATGGTTGTCGTCCTCCAAAACGTCGTAGAGTATAAAGTAGCCGACAGTTTCTAACTGTTGATTATGTATGTATTCTGACAATATATGTTCTGACACTTGGAAAGTGTCAGCTACTTATGGGACAGGCTAAAATTTAGATAGAATTTTTTATCTCGCTTCTTTTCAATTCTAGCGTAAAAAGAATTAGTGAGTTGAAACGTTCAGGAGTTATTCTCCCTTGTTGCGTGCTTGTAGAATAAAATTTGTTATATATAATGTATAGATATTTTAAATCAACTGGCTCGGCAACTCTTATTTTTTGGAAACGGATTAGTTAAAACCTTTTCTAATCGTCTGTCTTCTAAGAGATGAATTACAAAAAACAGTATTCGTAGTTTGTAATTCTTATTATTACCAATAATATCAAAAATAAGTAACGTAGAGAAGGTCTAGAATACCCCGTTTAGCTCACGACTGTGAGAATCCGATAAGGTAAGACAAAAGTTTTACACAATTAGTAGATATTCGTTTTTAATGAATTACAAAGTAATTAGCTTCGCTACATTATAGTTCGTAATTTTTAATTAGCTTCGCTGCTTTTGCAGGTCGTAATTCGTAATTGTTACTTATCAATTATTTTTACTTTTAGAATTTATTTTTAATTTTCGTCAGACATAGTACGAAAAATAACAAAACAGTATGGCACGTTATACAGGACCTACGGCAAAAATTGCAAGACGTTTTGGAGAGGCAATCTTCGGACCAAGCAAAGCCTTAAAGAAAAAAGCTTATCCGCCGGGTCAGCATGGAAAAGGTCGTCGTCGTAAAGTATCAGATTATGCAGTCCAGTTGATGGAAAAGCAGAAAGTCAAACATACTTACGGTGTACTTGAGCGTCAGTTTTCGAATGTATTTAAAAAAGCAGTTCGAGCACAGGGTTCAACAGGCGAAAACCTAATGAAATTCTTAGAAACACGTTTGGATAATGTAGTTTATCGTATGGGTATTGCACCTACACGTAGAGCTGCTCGTCAGCTTGTTTCTCACAAACACATTACCGTAAACGGAGAAATTGTAAATATTGCTTCTTATTCTTTACGTCCTGGCGATTTAGTCGGAGTACGTGAAAAATCAAAGTCTTTGCAAATTATTACTGATGCTTTGAGTGGTAGAGCAAATGCTCGTTACTCTTGGTTAGAATGGGATAATACAGAGATGCAAGGAAGATTTATGATGCTTCCAGAACGTGAGGAAATTCCAGAGAATGTTCAAGAACGTTTAATCGTTGAATTATACTCTAAATAATCCTAGCTTATCAAAAACCTATTTATTCAGGTATAATTTAGACAGTTTGAAATTGTCCATTATCTGCATTAGGTTATCAATTCTTTTAAAAAAAACACTTCAAAATATACAGTAAGTTCTATGGCAGTATTAGCGTTTCAAATGCCCGATAAAGTGGTGATGGAGAAAGCCGATGATTTTCACGGTATTTTCGAATTCAAACCATTAGAACCAGGTTATGGTGTAACTGTGGGTAATGCACTTCGTCGTGTATTGCTTTCTTCTCTGGAAGGATATGCAATTATCGGTATCAAAATGGGTTCAGTTTTACACGAATTTTCTACCGTTGAAGGCGTTGTAGAAGATGTAAGCGAAATCATTTTGAATTTAAAGATGTTGCGTCTCAAAAAATTAGTCGAAGATGAGTCTAGTCAGAAGATTACCATTCAACTTTCTGGAAAATCTGAACTAACTGGAAAAGACATTACAGATGCTACTAACGAATTTGAGGTGTTAAATCCAGAATTGGTAATCTGTCACATGGACGAATCAGTAGAACTCGAACTCGAACTTTTCATCGACAAAGGACGTGGATACGTTCCTGCCGAAGAAAATCGTCAAGCAGAGAACTCTTCTACTTATATTCCAATAGATGCTATCTATACGCCAATCAAAAACGTAACATATAGCATCGAAAATACTCGTGTTGAGCAAAAAACGGATTATGAAAAGTTAGTTATGGATATCCAAACTGATGGCTCTATTCATCCAGAAGATGCTCTTAAAGGTGCAGCTCACTTACTTATGCGTCATTTGGCTCTTATTTCAGACCAAAATATTACGCTTGATTATTTAGAGACACAGCAAGAAGAGGAAGTAGATGAAGAATTTGTAAGAATGCGTAAGCAACTCAAAACAGCTCTTTCGGAAATGGATTTGTCTGTGCGTGCTTATAACTGTCTTAAGGCAGCAAACATTCGTACACTTGGCGACCTTGTAAGTTTGGAAATCTCTGATATGATGAAATTCCGTAATTTTGGTAAGAAATCTCTTACTGAATTGGAACAACTTGTATCTGATTTGGGACTTACTTTTGGATTAGACATTGCTAAATATAATTTAGATGAAGATTAATTTTGAAATCAATTACGAATTATGAATTAAAAATTATGAATATGATCATTTTTATAGCTTTGTAATTGAAATTTAATTATCTTTTTCTTAATTGAGTTTATAATTGTTCTTTTTATGAATTGTAATTACTGTTTTATTCAATGTTCTACTACTGGCATTTAATACAGAACTCCAGGCAAGATTTGTTTTTTATAAAATAAACTTGTCCAAACTTATACGAAAATGAGACACGGAAAAAAATTCAATCATTTAGGGCGTACATCATCTCACCGTAAGGCGATGCTCTCTAATATGGCGGCTTCTCTCATATTACACAAACGAATTCAAACAACTACTGCAAAAGCGAAAGCATTACGCAAATATGTAGAGCCTTTGATTACTCGTTCGAAGGGTGGAACTCAAAACGACCAACGTGTTGTTTTCTCTTACCTTCAAAATAAAGAAGCAACCAAAGAGCTTTTCAATGAAGTAGCTCGTAAAGTGGGTGAGCGTCCAGGAGGATACACACGCATTATCAAACTTAGTTTGACTCGTGCAGGCGATAATTCTGATGTTTGCTTTATCGAACTTGTAGATTATAACGAGCTTATGCTACAAGAGTCAAGCAGCACAGGACGTACTCGTCGTGGTCGTCGTAAGAAGAAAACATCTTCTGACGCTACTACAGAAACAGCTTCTTCCGAAGCAACTGCAGAGCAACCAGAAAACAAAACAGACGAAGATTCTTCTAAAGAAGAAAACTAATCTAAATTTGATTTTCAATATACAGAAACCAACTTTCTAACCTTTATGGTTTAGGAAGTTGGTTTTTTTATGTTATGATACTTCAAAAAGTGTTAGGCACAATAATTTTATATCAAAATTATCTGTCTTTAAAATGTATAACTAAAACGCATTTGATTAGGAGCAAAAGCAAGCGAAATAGGAACATCATAAAGGATTTTGGACTGGCTTTTATGCAAGAAATAAGCAGTCAAATCAAAGACAAACAAAAATCCACCTTGCAAAATTAATGATTTTCCGTAACCCATAAATCTATCTGTACTTTTTACATCAGTTTGGTTTTTCCCCAATTCTCTTAGATATAATCCTGCTGCCATATAACCCACATCAATTCCAGTATTAAATAAAAAAAGTGATTCAGTAGAATGATAGGCTTTCAGAGTTTGGGAATAATTCAAATCTGTGTTTTTCTTAGCAAACAATAAACTGCTTCCTGCTAAAGCAAAATTAACAGCATTCCAGTAAATATTCATCTGATGAAAATACTTATTTTCTCCATTCTCCACTCCTCTTACTAGAGTTGCACCGCTATAAGCAAAATTAGAAACTGACCAGCCACCCAAAACATACATAGAGTTTTTTTGAAGAGAAAGCCGTTCTTTATTTATTTGAGGCAAATCAATCTTGTTTTCTTGTGCAAAAGACGAATTTGAAATAAAAATTAAAGAAAATAAAAGTGCAGATAAAAAAGTAATGTTCTTCATTGTAACGAGATTAAAAGATAACAAACAATTGATTATCTAACCACTTAAATCTAATTTTAGTTTTGAGTTTTTGACTGTGTCTTCCAACCTCTTTTCTCAATTCTTCTAATATTTGTTTTATCTTTCAAAGTTAGTAGATAATCAGCCAATAGAAGTAATTCATTGTCTTTTTCTTCTCCCTTATATTCTTTCGGATAAATTGCATTTCCATAATTATCCTTTGACTTATGTGGTGTATCATCTACAATCAAAATTT
Source organism: uncultured Cytophagales bacterium (assembly GCA_963761725.1). Taxonomy (GTDB): domain Bacteria; phylum Bacteroidota; class Bacteroidia; order Cytophagales; family Bernardetiaceae; genus Bernardetia. The sequence continues at coordinate 158,277 of CAVXHP010000012.1, forward strand.
GTTCTAGTTTATATCCTCGCTTCTTTAGCTTTTTTAGAGGTTTTACGAAATGATAATGTGAACTATCAGAAGTAGAATACTCTTGATAATCATCAAAAACAGCATTAAAATTTCGTCTATAAATACACCTGCTTCTTCCCCAAATAAATTCTAATTCTATGTTTTTCGGAACAATCTTTTTTGCAATCTCTTCTACATATTCATCATCAGCCGAAGACCAAAGAGCAATCAAAAAGTGGTCTTTTATTTTATCAAAAAACTCTTTTAAGTAAGGTCGTTGATAGATGAAGCAATTAAAAACTGTAAAATCAGGAGGTTTGTTCAATTCTATTGTAGAACCAAAAATCAAAGTTTCATCTACATCAAGAATGAGAAGTATTTTGCTTTCGTTTTTGTAAGTCATTTTTTTAATAAATTTATCTCAAACAGAAATAGAACCTTGTTTTCACTCTAAAAGTTCAAGGTCAATTTTAATTCTTCAAAATTATCTAAACCTTTTAAGAGGCTAATAGATTTTACATAAAGATAATATACTGGTTAAAAATTGATTTTAGAAAAGTCAGCTTGATACATCAAGCTGGTATAATTTAAACGTAGAAATTTGATTTATCAAATTCTAATTTTTACTAAGTATAAGACTAAAATTAGTCATTTTTTCAACTTTATTTTTCAAAAAATAATACAATTATGTCAGACCAAAACAAAGAAAAGAATACAGTTCAGACGCTCAATCCTGCAACAGGAAAAGTATTAAAAACCTATACTCTTCTTTCAGAATCAGAAATTACAACTAAAATTGAAAATTCTCAAACTGCTTTTCAAGATTGGAAAAAGACGAGTTTTGCAGAGCGTTCAGAATTATTTCGTAAACTTTCCCTTCTTTTGAAAGAAAAAGAACAAGAATTAGCCACTCTTATGACACAGGAAATGGGAAAGCCAATTAGTCAAGCTAAAGCAGAAGTAGAAAAATGTGCGTGGCTGTGTGATTTTTATGCGGAAAAAGCAAAAGAGTTTTTATCTCCCATTGCTAAAAAATCTGACGGTTCGGAGGCGTATGTTCGTTACGACCCACTCGGCGTTATTTTAGCTGTAATGCCTTGGAATTTTCCGTTTTGGCAAGTTTTTCGTTTTGCTGTTCCTTCTCTTATGGCTGGAAATGTAGGTATTTTGAAGCATTCTTCGAATTCTTTTGGCTGTGGAGAAGCGATGGAATCTCTTTTTTTAGAAGTAGGGTTTCCTAAAAATGTGTTTCAAAATTTAGTTATTAGTGGAAAGCAGGTCAAACAGGTTTTGGAAAATGAGTATATAAAAGCAGCCACACTTACAGGAAGTGAAGGTGCTGGCTCGTCAGTTGCAGAGATTGCAGGAAAGAATATCAAAAAAACCGTTTTAGAATTGGGTGGAAGTGATCCCTTTATTGTTCTCAAAGATGCAGATATAAAAATGGCTGCCAAAACTGCTGTGAAAGCACGTACTCAAAATTCTGGTCAAAGTTGCATTGCTGCCAAGCGTTTTATTATCGTAAAAGAAGTTTATGAAGAATTTGTAGAAGAGTTCAAAAATGAAATGGCAACGTTGAAAATGGGTGACCCAATGGATGAAAAAACCGATGTAGGCTGTCAAGCAAGAGAAGATTTAGCAAAAGAATTAGAAGAACAAGTACAAAAATCAGTAGAAAAAGGAGCAAAGATAATTTTGGGAGGAAAACGTAATGGAGCGTTTTATGAACCAACAATTTTAGTGAATGTAGAAGAAGGAATGCCTGCCTTCGATGACGAACTTTTTGGTCCTATTGCATCAGTAATAAAAGCAGAAAATGAAAGTCATGCCATTGAACTTGCTAATAATTCGGAGTTTGGATTAGGTTCTTCTCTTTGGACAAGCGATATGGAAAAAGCACAAGAATTAGCCTCAAAGATAGAATCTGGAAGTGTCTTTATTAATGGAATGGTAAAATCTGACCCTCGTTTGCCTTTTGGTGGAATCAAAAAATCAGGTTATGGAAGAGAACTTTCTAGCAATGGAATACATGAATTTGTAAACATCAAAACAGTTTGGATAGCTTAAGAACAATTACGAATTACGAATTAAAAATTACGACTTTAATGTATTGACTTCGTCGTCTTTCAATTCGTAACTGAATTTAACTCACTCTATCTGGATTTTCTTCTAAAAAAGCAGACCAAGACGTACTTTTGGGAAGAAGTGAATTTTGCTGAAAATAATGACACACAGCTACACCGACGGCATCGGTAGCATCTAAAAGGTCTGGAATTTCATCAAAAGAAAGCAACGTTTGTAACATACTTGCCACCTGTTCTTTTGATGCGGTTCCTTTTCCTGTTACGGCTTGTTTGATTTTTCGGGGTGCATATTCTTCCACCGAAACACCACGAGAAAGTGCAGCAGCCATACAAACGCCTTGCGCTCTACCTAACTTGAGCATAGATTGAACATTCTTTCCAAAAAAAGGAGCTTCTAAAGCCATTTGTTGAGGTTTGAATTCTTCAATAATTGTACTTACTCTATCATATATTTTTTGTAGTCTTACATAATGGTCTTTCCATTGTGCTAACTTTATGACTCCAAACTGAATCAAGTACATTTTGTCGTCTTTTATTCCTAAAACACCATAACCCAAAACAACAGTTCCTGGGTCTATTCCTACTATAATTTGGTCAAAAGAAGTTGGTTTCATAATTGTCTTATGTGCTTTCAGTTCCTCAGAACTGAAATAAACACTTCTTTAGAAGTGTGTTTTTGTTTGTAAATTACGCTCTAAGGAAGCGTTTTTGTTCACTTCTGAGGAAGTGAACACACAAAATTATTTAATGAAAAAACGTATTAACAAAAACAATAAAAATTATAAAAAAAAACTTTATAATCTGTTCAATTTTGCATTGATGTTTTTGGCTTGGGTCTATTTATATTCTCAAATCAAAAATCATCAATCTTTTTTTATACAAATAACCGATTTATGGAGCGAATTGCAAAAAAATAAAGCAATTTTATTCATTGTTTTTGTATTAATGTTTATAAATTGGATTTTAGAAGCTAAAAAGTGGCAAATTTTGATAAAATTAGTAGCAAAAATAAATTTACTTCAATCTCTACAAAGCGTTTGGGTAGGCTTGTCATTAGCTGCTTTTTTGCCTTTAGGAAATTTTTTGGGTCGTGCAAAAAATCTACCTCAAGAAAATCGTTTTAATTCTGTTAGTGCTTTATTAGTAAATGGAGGATTACAATTTTGGGTTACAATGTTAGGAGGAATATTTGGAATAAGTCAGTTTTTTGAGTTGAAGAATTTTCTTACCTTTCTACTTTTTGCTTTTTGGATTTTACTTTATCTATTAGGATTGTTTTTTTATGATAAATGGTCATCGGCAGAGACACCAACAAAAGCAGCAACAATAAACAATAAAATTGTCAGACACTTAAAGTTAGTAGATAAAATTATAATTTGGCTACAAAAAAATCTTTATTTCATTAGTTATTATTCTCAACAAGATATTCTCAAAACTACTTTTTTAGCTTTACTCCGTTATTTTGTTTTTTTAGTGCAGATGATTTTGATATTCAAAGCCGCTAATTTTTCATTATCTATTGAAAAAATAATTATTGGTTCTAGTCTTTTGTTTGCTGCAAAATCTGTTTTGCCTGTGGGTGGTTTTTTGGTTGGACTTAGTGTAAGAGAAGCAACAGCACTTTATTTTTTTGGTTCTCTAGGCGAAGAAAAGGTAATAACGATTACATTCTTGCTTTGGATTATAAATATTGGCTTGCCTGTTTTGGTGGGTTCGGTTTTGCTTTTGAAGAATAAATCAAAAATTGGATAATATTTTTACTAAACACAGAGTTACAGAGAAAAAAGCATGATAATAATTTTATAGAACACAGAGGAATGAGGTCATATTTTTAGGCTTTCTAGTTTCTCTAAAAAATCCTCTAAATCATTATTACTCACTTCAAAATGAGCTTGTTGATAAAAGGCTTTTCTATCATTCCATTTTTGAGAAATAAGTTGGTATAATTCTTCAAACGAAGTAGAATCTTTAAAAAGTGGACGATTATCTTTTTGTTTTTGCTGTGCTTCAAAGGTTCGTTTTGCTAAAAAATCTATTTCTATATGTAGAAAACAAACGATACCATTTGCTTTCATTTTCTCTAAATTATTAAAAAAACAAGGAGTTCCTCCACCTGTTGCGATGATTATTTTTTCTAAATCAAAGGTAGTTTGAAGAGCTTGTTTTTCTTGTTCCCTGAAAAAATCCTCTCCTTTTTGTTCAAAAATTTCTGGAATTGTGGAATTATTCTTTTGTTCAATTACATTATCTAAATCTAAAAAAGAATAATTTAATTTTTCCGCAACAAGTTTTCCAAAGGTAGATTTGCCAGAAGCTGGCATTCCAATTAAATAAACAAGCATAGATGAATTACGAATTACGAATTACGAATTACGAATTACGAATTTTTTGCACTAAAAAATGTATCGTTTTATACTAATAGAAATCAAAATATCATTTGGCACTAATCACTAATCACTAATCACTAATCACTAATCACTAATCACTGTATCCTGATTACTGATAACTGCTTTATGTCGCATTTCACGAGCTATCAATGAATCTTGAAGCTGCTGAACGACTTGACGGTGTAATTTTGATTCTTGTTGAGATTCTTTCAAAAGTTCTTTTTGTTTGTCAGTTTCTAACATTTGAAAAAACGCAAGTCCTCCCAAAATAAGAATTACACCTAAAGAAACAACGGCTACCAAACGCATTTTTTTACTTGTCTTTTTTACTTTTTCGTGTATTGCTATTGTTATTTCTGATTTCAGTTTTTGTTCTACTTCTTCTCTGACTTCCTTTCTAGTCTCTTCTTTTATTTCTTCTCGTAATTTGTCTTTTGTTTCGTGTTCTTGCTTTCTGAGTTGCTCATTTACTTCTGTTTGGACGTAATTATCTAAGGCTTCAGTTCGGATTTCTTCCTCTTTGAGCCATTGCAATAATTTTTCTTCTTTTTCTTCTTTTTCAGAATCCGATAAGGAAATAAGAATGCGTTTCATAGGTTTTGATACAAGCAAGAATCAATTTCCCCCAAAAGTAGCCAAAAAATAATTTATTTGGTAAAGTTTGAGTGTAGATAATCAAAACTAAAAAAAAACGAGGAGAAATAATAGTGAAAAAATACAAAATCTACTGAATCAGCATAAAATAAATAGGCATTCCGATAGTAATATTAAAAGGAAAAGTTACAGCTAGAGCCATTGGAATAAAAAGACCAGAATTAGCTTGTGGAACAGCAATTTTCATTGCAGCAGGAACAGCAATATACGAAGCACTCGCTGCCAAAATGGCGAAAATAAAGCGATTAGCTACATCTTCAGTAATAAAACCACTCAAAACAGCCGTAATACAGCCATTAAAGATAGGAATAATGATGGCAAAAAGAACAGCAAACCAACCCGATTTTAAGAAAGCATTTAGTTTTTTACCACTTTCAATTCCCATAGCTAAAAGAAAAATCGCCAAAAATCCTTTAAAAATATCTGTTGTAAACGGCTTAATTCCTTCGGCTTGTTTTTCGTCTGCAATAAGTCCGATTACAAGGCTTCCCAAAACCATAAGCACACTACCATTTGTGAAGGAATGAATAATGATATTTTTTAATTCATTTGTTGCCGAAATTTTACGAGGCGGTGCCGCATCATACGTATCATCGATATGAAAATTATGAATAGGGATAATTTTTTCTTCATATTCTTCATATTTTCCCTCTTCTTCTTTTTCTTTATTTGTATTTTTTGTTTCCTCTTTTTTGTTATAAAGCATAATTAAAGCTACACCAACCACGATTGCAGGAGCTTCCATGAGAGCCATAACAGCAACCATGTGTCCGCCAAAAGCAAGATTTTGAATCTCCAAAAATGAAGCTGCAGCCACAAACGTAACAGCACTTACCGAACCATACGCAGCAGCAATTGCACCAGCATCAAAAACAGAAAGTTTGCGTTTAAGAATAAAAAATGTATAAACAGGAACAATCACAGAAAGAAAAATACCAAATAAAAGAGAAAGCAAAATCTCTAAATCAAAATGACTATGAGAGAGTTCTTGTCCTCCTTTAAAACCAATTGCAAAAAGTAGATATAGAGAAATAAATTTGACCGAACCAGCAGGAATTTCTAAATCACTTTTTACTTTTACAGCAAAAACTCCCAAAACAAAGAATAAAAGTGTTGGATTGGTAAGATTGGAGATTAGTAAATCAAAATTCATAAGTTTTGCTTAGAATAGAAGTGGAATAGTGTTTTTCTATAAAGTAATTAAGCAAATGTAATAAAGTTTTTTGATTTCTGTTTTATGAATTTTAACAGTTTGATGAAAATAATAAATTTAATACTAGTTAATATAGGTTGCTTCAAATAAAATTAAGCTCATAAAAAAACCCACGAATTTATTCGTGGGATAAATCATATTCTAACTACGATAACGTTTCAATAATTCTGAATAGGCATCAATTCGTCTATCTCTAAGAAAAGGCCAAATTCTGCGTACATTTTCACTTCGTTTCATATCAATTTCTACGACATTATTTTCTTCTTTGTCTTGCGTTCCTTCAAACAAAAATTCGCCTTGAGAACCTGTTACAAAACTATTTCCCCAAAATGTAATTCCGTCTGTTACGCCTGTTGAATCTTCTTCAAAACCTGTACGATTAACCGAAATTACTGGCAAACCGTTGGCTACTGCGTGTCCACGTTGTGAGATAATCCAAGCATTTCGCTGTCTGTCTTTTTCGTCTTGTGTATCGCCTTTTTCCCAACCGATAGCTGTCGGATAAATCAAAACTTCTGCACCAGCAAGAGCCATAAGTCGTGCTGCTTCTGGATACCATTGGTCCCAACACACCAAAACTCCCAAACGTCCGATGGAAGTATCAATGGGTTCAAAACCTGCTCCTTTGTCTTCTGAATTACGTTTTTCATAATCACCAGGAGTAAAATAGAATTTTTCATAATACGCTGGGTCGTCTGGAATGTGCATTTTTCGGTACGTTCCTGCAATTGTTCCGTCGCTTTCTAAGACTACGGCTGTATTATGATAAATTCCTGCTGCTCGTCTTTCGAAAATAGAAGAAACGACCACTACGCCACATTCTTTTGCAGTTTCTGCGATGGTATTTGAAGTATAACCAGGGATAGTCTCGGCAAGGTCAAAATAATTTACGTCTTCAGATTGACAAAAATAAACGTTGTTGTGAAGTTCTTGTAAGACCACTAAATTAGCTCCTTTTTTGGCACATTCTCTGATACCATCTTGGCTTTTTTTGATATTTTCTTCTCTATTTGTACTGCATGTTTGTTGGACTAAACCAACTTTTAAATTTTTCATATTTATATTTGATTACGACCTGCAAAAGCAGCGAAGCTAATTACGAATTAAAAATTACGATAAATTCAATTCTATTTTTATTAATTGTCTGACACTTCTGAAAGTGTCTTGACAAATCACTATTTGTAAAGTTTAAACAAAATAAGTCTATTAAGCGTATTTTCTATTAATAATGAAATTAACTGATAACTGTTTACTGAAAATTGATAACTGAATGAGCGATTTTATACAAAAACTCAAAAACCGTCTGGATTCTCCTCATCGTCCTGCTCAAAAAGCACATACTTTAATGGAATCTTCAGCAAGAACGAAGGAGTTTTCATTTCAATACAAAGAACGCAAAAAAACACGAGTTGCAGCCGTTTTGATGTTGCTTTATCCTTACCAAGATGAAGATGGAAACGAAAAGTACGACTGGAAAATGCCTTTGGTTTTGCGTCCACAATACGAAGGAATGCACAATCATGGAGGACAAATTGGCTTGCCAGGAGGAGGAAGAGAAGAACAAGACGAAAACTTGATGATGACTGCCATTAGAGAAACGCAAGAAGAAATAGGTGTTATAGTACCAAAAATCAATATTTTGGGGAGTTTGTTAAATTTGTATATTCCTCCAAGTGATTCTATGGTTACGCCTTTTGTTGGTTTTTTGGACTATAAGCCTAACTTTATTCCAGACCCAAAAGAAGTAGATAGAGTTATTGAAGCACCACTTTCTTTTCTTCAAAATCCAGAATTACGTATGCAGAAAAAAGTAACATTGGCAAATAATGTAGTTTTAGATGTTCCTTATTTTTCTGTGAATGAAGATTCTATTTGGGGAGCAACAGCGATGATGCTTAGTGAATTTTTGCATTTGATAGAGGAAATTGATGGGTTGTAGCAACGCTTGCCAAGGTCAGATTACTGACCATTGGCAACGTTTTCTTGAAATGAAATTTATCATTTTCAATTGAACAGGGTTTTAACTCTGTTTTTTTGTAATAAAGAAAAAGAATTTTCCCTTAGCAATCCTTCCGTAATCGGAAGGTTGATAATGGGAATTGAGTAACTTTGTAGCCTAACCCAAAACTCTAAAATTTTATCTGCTGCAATGAAATTCTTATTTTACATTTCTATTATTCTTTTACTTTTTGCCTGTAAAACTGAAAAGGAAATCAAACAAATCAATCAGAAAATATTTCGGTACAATGAACTAGAATTTGTCAAAAATCTACATCCACTTTCTGTAAAAAATGAAGCCGAACGCAGAATTGTCCACCAGATTTTTAATGGACTTTGGCGATTGGAAAACGATGGAAATTTTTATCCTTCTTTAGCAGATTCTACTTTGCAGATTGATAGTCTGACATGGGAATTTGTCTTAAAGCCAAATATTCAACTTCATAGCACTTCTAGCAAAGAGTTTTTAGAGGCAAAAGATGTAGTAGAAAGTCTTGTAAATTGGGCAAAAAAAGAAAATAAAAATAATTCAGATGAAAAAATAATTACTCAAACCAAGATTTTTAAAGAAATAATAGGCACAGATTATGAAAAAGCATTTGAGATAATTGATCAAAAAAAGTTTAGAATACATTTACAAATTCCGTTTTCTCCATTCATAAAATTACTTTCCTGTACCGAAAGTCTGATTGTGCCGAACAAAAAAAGTAGTTTGGGAGATAAATTTTCGCCTGTTGGTTCGGGGGCTTTTTATGTGGATTCTTTTCAAGATAATCAGAAAATAATCTTAAAGAAAAATCAAAATTATTTTCACAAAACAATAAAACTTGATACACTTCCACTTTTAGATGAAATTCATATTTCTTTCTATCAAAATTATGAACAAATAGCTGACAAAATTATAAATAATCAATTAGATTGGCTTCCTTCCACAGAGCAAACCCAAGCCGTTTTGCCTTTTATTATCCAAAAAGAAATAGAGCTAAATAGAAAAAAAAAAATAGTAATAAAACAGATAAATCTGAAATTCAAAGTGAAAGATTTATTTCAAAATTGATTCAGATAGATTCCTTTCCAATTCTTCAAACGGCAGGTTTTGAGATTGTTATAGATACTTTTAATATAGATTTGGTAGAATTGAATGCCAATTTTTTTACAATTCAATCTTTTCGTCAGGCTTTGAATATGGGAATTTATAGAGAGGAGTTTGAGAAAATCAAAAATTATTCTTCTCCAGCACACGAAGGAATTTTTCCGAATATTCTACCCAAGAATATGCAGACGAAAGCAGATGGTTATTATTTTCATCCACAGAGAAGTACCGAAATTTTGAGTAAAATAGGTTTTGATTCTACGCTCATTACTAAAAATACGATCAAGATTTTTGCAGAAAAAAAAGATACACTTTGGGTAAACTTAGCTAGAAAACAATGGGAAAATATAGGAATACATTCTATTTTGTATTTGGATAAGGCAAATAAAAGTAAAGCTGATTTGATTGCAAAAACTTTTAAAGTAGGGTATGCAAATGAGAGTTTTCTATTTTGGAAGTATTTTGATAAGAATAGTTATGATAAATTTTTGATAGAAAAAGAAGGCTTTTTAGAACCTAAAAAAATAGAAATACAAGATAAAATTAAAACTAGCCAAAATGATTCTAGTAAAATGAGTATTCTCAATAAAGTAGATATAAACGATTTATTTTCTATTAAAAAATTCGGTTTTGATTCTCTTTTTATAGAATATCTAAAGCAAAAAAATGAAATTGAGAGAGAAGTTTTATCAAATCAACTCAAAAATAAATTGATTCGTTCTTCTCCTTTTATAGAAATTTTTTACCTCCAAATGCATCAAATTAGACGTTCTTATATTGCCGAGCTTGTACCTAATGTGCTAGGAATTTATCATTTTGATAGGATTGATAAATCGTTTTTAGAACCTGCTGAACTTATTAGAGAAGATTATATGTTTCAAGAATAATTTTTTTCACTAAAAAACGGTTTACCTTTTCCAACATCGAACATAAAGAAATAAAAAGAGCCTGTAAGAGATAAATCAATAAGCAGAATGGAAAATGAAAAGTTAATCCAATTTTTAAGAGAACCTACACACAGAAAAAAAGCCTTAGAATACCTTTATCAATCCTTCGAAAAAATAAGTAAAGGATTACAAAAATTAGGTGCAGAACAAAACCAAACAAAAGATATTTTTCAAGAAGCTATTCTAATTTTTTATCATCAAGCACAAAAAAGTGATTTTGAGTTATCTTGTAAACCCTCAACGTATCTTTTTGGAATTTGTCAGAATATTTTTAGAAATAAAAAACGAAAAGAAGCAAGAGAAAATATACTTTCAAATACTGACTTTTTGATAGAATTTTCTGATAAAACAGATTTTGAAAATCAAGAGCAAGAGAATAAAGAAGATACTATTTATAAAAGCGAAAAAGCCATTTCTATTTTGAGGCAACTATTGAGAGAATTAGGCGAACCGTGCAGAAAATTATTGACAGGATATTATGTAGATAAATTTTCGATGAAAGAATTAGCTGAAAAACTAGGCTACAATTCAGACAAAACAGCTAAAGCACAAAAGTACAAGTGTTTGCAGAGAGCTAAGAAATTAGCACAAAATCAATTAGAAAATTTACAAACCATTTTGCTTTAAGTAGCTGACACTTTTCAAGTGTCAGTAAACATATTGTCAGTAAAAAAACATAAAACTATGTCGCCACATCTTACAGAAATAGAAAAAATAGAACAGCTTTTAGAGAACGAAAATTTTAATTTTGATTCTTTAAATGAACTTTCTTTCGAAACAAAACAAGATATTCTCTTACAAAAACAGCTTGTAGAAGAGCTTACAAATATTCATCTTTTGGAGGAATTGGAAGAAATTCATAATCAAAGAACTATCAAAAATAATTTTTATCAAAAACGCATTTATCTTTTATCTGTATTGCTATTTTTGCTTTCTTTTATCGGAATTTATTTTGTTTCTGATTTTATTTTTAATCCAAAAAACGAAAGTAATTCAGAAAATTCTATCCAAAATGAAATTGAATTATCTCAAAATAATGATATAAAAAATAAAGAATTATTTGAAAATTCTATTATATCAAAATAATAAAAGTGGACTTTCTTGGAATGAAAATTCTATTATGGATTCTCTTGAAAATTCGTTAGATATTGTAAAGCTAGAAAAAGCTAAAATTAGAAGAGTATATGTTCTTGATACAGTAAAAAGAAAGAATATTGCTCACTACAATCGTAACTATTCTATTACAACAAGCATTGAATCAAATGAAATTATTGCTTGTCTTGATAATTCTTTTTTTTATATAAAACCTGTTTCTTATACATTTATTGATAGTCTTTATGCTGTTTGGTACAGAGAAATTACTCTCAATAATAAATATAATGGAGCTACTGCATATCGTATTTTTGATTACCATATCAAAAGAGAAGAAATAAAAATAGTTAATCCAGACGGCAAAAATATAATTTCATCTCCTTCTCTTTCTGCTGATGGAAATACGCTTTATTATTCTAAAAAAAGTACAAAAGGAGATTATGATATTTGGCAAACCAAAAGAATTTTGCAAAATGGAAAACTAATTTGGCAAGAGCCAACAGAAGTAAAAGCACTTAATCAAATAAAGTCGTATGAACTTTCGCCTTCTATTTCGGCTGATGGAAACACAATTTATTTTTCAAGAAACCCGAATGCAACAGGTTGTGCAAGGATTTATTTTTCTACTAAAAACGAATTAGGAGAATGGAACAAACCTCAAATGATTCCTATTTCTGACAACAGGCATGTAAACTATGGTTGTGATGTTGCTCCTTATATTTTGCCTGATGGAAAAACGCTTTTATTTTCAGCTCAAAGAATAGGAACAGGTACAGGAAATGGAGTGAAAAATCTGGGTTTGTATGATATTTATATGATTCAAAAACAAGAAAATGGAAAATGGTCTGAAATGGAACTTATAGAAAATATTAGTTCGGATTCTACTGAAAGTCATTTTACGGTTTTGCCAAAAGAAAATAAAATTTATTTTTCAAGAATACAAGACCATTGTGCAGAATGTAGTGGAAGTGAAGAATATAGCATTCCTATTCCAAAACAGTTACAGAAATTTTTTCCTACTCAAAAAGAAAAAGCAAATCTAGTTTCTCAAAAAAATAAACTCTTCGAAACCTCAACAGGAAAAGATTTTGAATTGGGTGATTTTACCTTTGATTCGAATTCGGCTTTACTTACTCAAAATGGAAAAAATAATTTAGAACGAATTTTACTTTTCTTGAGTGAAAATCCTAAAATTTCACTTCAAATAATTGCTCATACAGATAATGAAGGTAAAATAAATTATAATCAAGTTTTGTCAGAAAAAAGAGCAAAAGCAGTTTGTCAGTTTTTGGAAAGTAAAGGAATTGATGCAACAAGACTTATTCCACTAGGAAAAGGAGAAAAAGAACCAAAAATAGAAAACACAACTACAGAAAATAAAGCAAAAAATAGACGAGTAGAGTTTTTTGTAATGGAGAAAATAAATTGATAGTACCATTTGACGATGTAGGAAAAAGGTACACTTTTTTCTAACCCTAATGTATATTCAAAACCTCATTGATGGTAAAGCTTTCAAGCGATAATATAATTATCAGAAATTAAAACAATTAACACATCAAAATTTTGAATTCTCTGTTTTTTTGAGAATATTTGTATTCCCTTTCCCTCAAAAATATTGATTACCTTTATAAAAAAGAAATTACACAATTATAACTACTCATTAATATAACAATAAAAATACACTAACTATTATAAGATAGTCAGAATCAAATCGATAATTTTTAATTAGCTTGCTGCTTTAGCAGGTTGTAATCCGTAATTGCTATATACAATAAAGTTCCTTCATTCCTCTATGGTAAAAATCTACTTTTCTATTTAATTGTTTTAATTCATTTTCTTTCCTTCTCTCTTACCAATTTTCTATTTATAAAAATCTGAATTTTGAATTTAGTTTGTTTTAAATTCTAAAATGCTAATTTTGTAGGTGCATTATTATTTATACTACTTTTTAGTTTTATTTAAAGGGAAGAATTATACTACTAGACAAAAATGCAGACCTCCCTAAATCCCTCCGAAGGAGGGACTTTGAATGTTTTCTTACCTCCTTCGGAGGGGTTGGGGGAGGTCAAAGAACAAAATGTCTAGTAGTTTAGGGAAGAATATAATTAAATAGAAGTTCTATTTCAAAAGAATAAAATTAAAATAGAATAAATAAGATAAAATACGATAACTCTTTTAGCTACAATTATTTATGCAGCGAACCCATTTCGCCAAATCCAGCTTGTACTTTACGTTTGCTTTCTGCAAATATTATATATTTTCGTTTTCTAGTTTTCATTCTTCATTACTTTGTAGTCTTTTTTCTACACATACGGTTTTTGCTCAAGATACGACAACAGTAAATAATATAGATTCACTTCTATTTTATGACCAGCAAATAAAACCTACTACTAACGAAGGAGAAACTCAAAATCCAATGTTAGAGCCTGATTTGTCATCGCCACTTTTACAGCTTCCAGACCCTAGAAGTCTTGATGCCGTTTATCGTCTGGACGATGCAGGAGAATTTTATGATGTTTTACGTCGTGATGCACCTAATTCTTATACTCCTATTGGCAGGATTTCGGTTGAAGATTATACAAAACTAAAAACGTATTACGACGATGTAGCCTATTATAAAGAGAAAATTCAGGAAGAAAGTGAAGATGGAGCTGCTGCTACGACAAGTAAAGTTCCTAAAATTGAAGTCGCTTTGCCTTCTGGTTTGGGACGACTTTTGGGAGGGGATAAAATTGAAATTCAGCCAACAGGTTCGGTACTTTTAGATTTTGGTGGAAAATGGCAGCGAATTGATAATCCACAAATTCCTGTTCTTCAGCAAAGAAATGGAGGAATTAATTTCAACCAGCGTATTCAATTTTCTATTTTGGGGAAATTAGGCGAAAAGATGCAACTCAATGCAAATTTTGATACAAAGGCAGCTTTTCAGTTTGAAAATCGTTTTAATCAAGGTTATACAGGTTATGAGGAAGATATTGTTCAGCAAGTTCAGTTTGGAAATGTAAGTTTGAATACCACAAATACGCTTATTACAGGAAGTCAGAATTTGATGGGTGTTACTTCTCGTCTTCGTTTTGGCAAACTTTGGCTCAATACACTTATTGCAAATCAGCGAGGAGTTTCGGAAAGTATTACAATCAGAAATGGAGCTCAAGGCAAAGAATTCGAAATTCGTGCAGACCAATATGAAGCAAATCAACATTTTTTCTTAGCACAATTTTTTAGAGATAATTATGAAGATGCTCTTCGTGCCGTTCCAAGTATTGTCTCGGGTGTCAATATTACTCGTGTTGAAGTCTATGTAACCAATAGAAATAACGATACCCAAACGCTTCGAAATATTATCGGTTTTATGGATTTGGGAGAAGCAAATCCATTCAGAGAGCGATTTAATGGAACAGGAGTAGCAGCAAGAAATGGAGCAAATAATCTATTTGAACAAGTAAGAACCCTTGACCGAACGCCAGCTCAAATTACACAAACGCTAGAAAGTGGAGCATTTAATCTGGAAAATGGAACAGATTATTCCTTCCTTCGTTCGGCAAGAAGATTAGGCAATAATGAATTTACATTTCATCCACAACTCGGTTATATTTCCTTACAACAACCTCTTCGAAACGACGAGATTTTGGCAGTAGCCTATGAATACACCTTTAACGGACAAGTATTCAAAGTAGGAGAAATGACAGAGGATTATCAAAGCAGAGATGCCAATGCTGTAATTTTCATGAAATTATTAAGTCCTCCAACTATCCGTACTGACTTACCTTTGTGGGATTTGATGATGAAAAATGTTTATTCGCTGCAAGCCACACAATTGCGTCCAGAGAATTTTCAATTACAAGTCATTTATAGAGATGATATTACAGGAATTGATAATCCAAGTTTGCATGAAGGAAGGCGTACAGAAGATGTTCCTTTAGTTCAGATTACTAATTTGGATAGACTTAATCCTAACCTTGACCCACAAGTAGATGGAAATTTTGATTTTTTAGAAGGTATTACGGTTCAGTCTGACCAAGCACGAATTATTTTTCCAGTTGTTGAGCCGTTTGGAGATAAGTTATTAGAATTCTTTGACCCAGTAGATGAAGTTCAATTTATCGATAAATATGTCTTCAATGAACTTTATGACGGAACGCAAGCAGATGCCGAGTTTTTGGTTAGTAAAAGTAAATATTTCTTGAAAGGTTCGTATCAAAGTGCAGGAGGAAATGAGGTGGTTTTGCCAGGTATTAATATTTCGGAAGGTTCGGTAATGGTTCGTGCTGGTTCGGTGATGCTTTCAGAAGGTGCAGATTATACAGTAGATTATCAGTTTGGTAGAGTACGAATTTTGAATGAAGGCGTTTTGGCTTCTGGAAAAGATATTACCATTCAATACGAAAGAGCTGATTTATTTAGTGTTCAGCAGCGTAATATTATGGGATTGGATGCTGAATATATTCTGAATAGAGATGTCAAATTTTCTGCAACGCTTTTACATCTAAACGAACGACCAATTATTACTCGTGTTACGACTGGACTTGAACCTGTCAGAAACACAATGATAGGAGCAACGGCAAGTATTCAGAAAGAGTCAGGATTTCTGACAAGAATGGTAGATGCAATTCCAGGACTGGACACAAAAGAAAAATCAACGATTACTTTTAGAGGAGAGTATGCACAGCTTATTCCAGGAGAGAATAATATAATTAAAAGAAACGGTGGAGAGGCTGCTTCGTATGTAGATGATTTTGAGAGTAGTGAAATTCCGTATGACCTTACCCGTCAGCCTGTTACGTGGAAATTGGGAAGTACACCTCAACTTTTCCGTCCAGAAAACGGTTTTAATGACCTTGATTATTCCTATAAAAGAGCTAAACTCTCGTGGCATACTGTTGATGTAACTGCCTTTTTTGTAAGTGGACTTACTAATCAAATTCCTGATAATATTACTGACCAAGACAAACAAAACCATTATGTTCGTCAAGTGGAATTTGATGAAATTTTTCAACAGCGTGATAGACAGCAGATTAATCCACCAGAAATAACGCTTGATTTAGCTTATTATCCTTCTTATCCAGGTCAATATAATTACAATCCAGAATTAAATGTTGATGGAACGCTTCGCAATCCTAGAGAAAATTTTGCTTCTATTACCAAAGGAATTACATACAATGTAGATTTTGATAATATTAATATTCAATACATTGAGTTTTGGTTGATGGATCCCTTTATTCAAAGTCAAAACGGACGTGTAGAAACGCCAGACGGTGCAGGAATTCCAAACTCAACAGGAGGAAAGTTTTTTATTAATCTAGGAAATATTTCGGAAGATGTAATTCCTGATAGAAGACATGGTTTTGAAAATGGTTTGCCAGTTACGGATGCCGATTTGAATGATGTAGAAGAAACCGTTTGGGGAAGAGTAACAACGCAGCAATTTTTGACAGATGCTTTTTCAGCAGAAGACGGAGCAAGAGACAAGCAAGATGTAGGACTTGACGGACTTAATGACGAAGCCGAACGCTTTTTTTATAGAGATTATTTAGCTGCCGTTCAGCCACGACTTAGTGCAACGGCTTTTCAACGTTTGCAAGCAGACCCTTCAAAAGATAATTTTAGGTATTATTTAGGAAATGAACAAGACAATGCAAACCGAAAAATCTTAGGTCGTTATTTTGATTTTAATGGAATGGAAGGAAACTCACCCGCAAATGCAGGAACAGCTTCTGCCACAACGCTACCAGATAATGAAGATTTGAATAGAGATAATACACTTTCAGACTTAGATGGCTATTATCAATATGAGTTGGACTTACGACCAAATCAGTTAGCCAATAATAAATATGTAGTAGATGAAGTAACCACAGAACGCAATGGAGATAGAGTAAAGTGGTATCAATTTCGTATTCCAATTCGTGAATTTGATGATAAAATTGGAAGTATCGATGGCTTTAAGTCTATTCGTTTTATTCGCTTATTTATGACCGATTGGGAGCAGCCTGTTGTGATGCGAATGGCACATTTTCAGTTTGTGGGAGCTCAGTGGAGACCTTATTTTGCTTCATTGCAAGATGAAGGTTTGAGCCGTCCTGTTGAGCCGTATGACCCTAATTTTGTTATTTCTACGGTTAATATTGAGGAAAATGGAAGCGATGGAGGTGCAAATTCGAATGGCGTTTCTTATTCTGTTCCCCCTAATTTTCAGCGAGATACAGACCCAACTTCAATCACGCAAGCACGCCTGAATGAACAGTCTTTACAACTTTGTGTGGAAGATTTGCAAGATGGAGACAGCCGAGCAGCGTTCAAAAATATTATTTATGATTTTGTTTTTTACAAACGTATCAAAATGTTTTTGCACGCCAATAGTGCAACGGCACAAAATGGAGAAGTAACAGCTTTTTTACGTTTGGGTACAGATTTTAAAGAAAATTACTACGAAATTGAAGTTCCCTTGACTATGTCAGCAGCAGGTTCTTCTTTACCTAATCAAGTTTGGTTACAGGAAAACGAAATTGACTTGCCTTTTGATGCGCTCTACGATACCAAAACAGAACGGAATGCAAGTGGACTTAGTGTAAGAGTTCCGTATGAACGGATTTTTGAAAAGTATAAACTCAGGGTAGTCGGAAATCCAGATTTGAGTAGTGTGCAGCTTATTATGATAGGAATCAGAAATCCAAAGACAGCAGACGAACAGCCAAAATCGGTTTGTGTTTGGGCAAATGAACTTCGTGTAACTGATTTTAATAAAGAAGGGGGCTGGGCTACAAACCTACAATTACAAACTCAATTAGCCGATTTTGCAACTGTAAATGCAGCTCTGCGATACAGTACACCATTTTTTGGAGGAATACAAGACCGAATTTCTGACCGTTCTAGAGAAACAAATTTGTTTTATGATATTTCGGCAGCCACTCAATTAGACAAAATATTTCTTAATCGTTTGGGAATTTCTCTTCCTTTATTTGTAGGTTACGAACAGACTCTGATAACACCACTTTTTAACCCTCTTGACCCCGATATTCGATTAGAACGTGCATTAGAAACCTCCTTTGATAATGACGAAGCAAGGCAAGAGTATAGAAATTTGGTGCAAGACAGACTCACAAGACGAAGTATAAACCTAACCAATATCAGAAAACAGCGAGTAAATCCAGAGGCAAAAGAAGATTTTTGGGATATAGAAAATTTTGCTGCTTCGATTTCTTATACCGATTCTAGGCGTTCGAATATTAGGCTGGCAACCGATGATTTGAGAGAAACGAGAGTAGGATTAATTTATAATTATGGGTTTGATGTAAAACCGTTTGAGCCTTTCAAAAATAATGAGTTATTAAACGCTCCTTATCTCAAATTTATTAAGGATTTTAATTTTAATTATTTACCTAATAATATTACAGTTTCAGGACAAGTAAACCGTCGTTTTGCCAAAACTCAATATCGAAACGCTCAACTGAATACGGACGGAGTTTTGCCATTTTTCCAAAAATCATTTTTCTTTGATAGAAATTATACCGTTCAATGGAATTTTACCAAAAGTTTGTTAGCTGATTATAGTGCTACGGCTTCGGCAATTATTGATGAGCCAGCAGGAGAACTCAACACACAAGAAAAACGAGATTCTGTTTGGACAAACATTCAATCTTTAGGTAGAATGAAATTCTTTTCACAAGCCACAACTCTGAATTATCGTATTCCTTTAGACAAATTCCCAGCAATAGATTTTCTGAATGCAGATATTCGTCGTTCTTCCAATTATACATGGACGGCAAATGCTGTTGGAATTGCTGATACATTGGGAAATATGGCACGAAGTAGCAGTCAGTTTTTGATAAATGGACAAATTGATATGCAAAAACTCTACAATAAAAGTCCGTATTTGAGAGAAGTAACTGCACCAAAACGAGACAATCGGAATAATCAGAATAATGCTACTTCCCGTCCTACTGAGTCGCCAAAACAAAAACGTTTGCAGTACAGGATTAAGAAATTTAGAGATAGAACAGATAGAAAAAACACAGTTCGCAATGTTAGATTAGGAAGGTTAGTGGATTCTGTTTTTGTTGATTCTGTTATGATTGCTCAAGTAGATTCATCAAGACAAAATAAAATCAATGAAAAGTATGACAGAAAAGTATCTAGACTTGATAAAAAGCGACTGCGTATTGAAGAAAAACTAAAAGCAGAAATAGAAAAACAGAAAGGCAAAAAAGGAGGTTCTTCTGGAGGTGGAGGAATTGGTGAAGGTGCAGTAAAAGCACTTTTATCAGTCAAACGCATAACGCTGAATTACTCGGTCAATGGAAACACAATGCTTCCAAATCTACTCACTACACCAACTTATTTAGGTTTAGATCAAAATTTTGCTGCTCCTGGAATACCATTTGTTTTGGGAAGTCAGAGCAGAGAAAATATTCTGACAATGGCAGATAACGGGTATTTATCCAAATCACAAGCACAGACAAATCCGATTGTACAAGACCAAGCCAAAACATTGAGTATTCGCATCGATGTTGAGCCTTTGAAAGATTTTCAATTGCAGATAGAAGGACAGCGAACACAAGGTGCAAATTATTCAGAAGTATTGCGTTACGATCCTTTTAGTGATGATTATATTTCCGAAACGGCAGTCCGAACGGGTAATTATAATATTTCGTATTTTAGTCTGTTTACAGCTTTTACGGCAGATGACGAGTTTGGAAACTCTCCTTTATTTGATGATTTTATTGCTAAAAGAAATGAAGTAAAGGCAAGTTTGGATGCAGAAAATGCAGCAGGAGATTATGCTCTTGGTTCGCAAGATGTTTTGATTCCTGCATTTTTATCAGCGTATTCTGGTAGAAGTACGACTTCTGAATTTCCACGTATTCCATTACCAAACTGGCGATTGACTTATAATGGACTTACTAATTTAACTGTTTTCAAAGACCGTTTTCGTTCTATTAGCATTACACATGGTTATCAATCTACATATGCTGTTGGAAGTTATACGTCTTCACTTTTGTATGATTTTTCGTATCTGAATTTGGGAATAACTGAATTTAATGTTCCTCTAGCAGACCTTATCGATCCAGAAACAGGAGATTTACAACCTGTCTTTGTAGTCAATCAAGTAAGTATTACAGAGCGTTTTAGTCCTCTTATTGGAGTTAATATTCGTACAAATAACGATATTACGTTTCGTTTTAATTTCAATAAAGACCGTACTTTATTATTAAATCTTTCGAATTCACAGCTTGCCGAACAGACCAATAATGATTTTGTTTTTGATGTGGGTTTTGTCAGAAAAGGTGTAAAAATTCCGTTTAGTGATGTCGTCTTAAAAAATGATTTGACTTTCCGTTGTGCCGTTACGCTTAGAGATACAAAAGTTATTCAGCGTAAAATAGATCCTAACGAAACACAAGACAGCGATTACACAGGTGGAAACTACAATTTACAGTTCAAACCAACGCTTGCTTATATGGTCAATCAGCGTGTAAACTTGACTGCTTATTTTGATAGAGCTATCAATCGTCCACGTCTTAGTAATTCGTTTCCTCGTTATAATACCGCCTTTGGAATGCAGGTAAGGTTTAATTTGGCACAGTAGGTTTTTTTTGAAATGTTCTGTGTGCCACAGAACAGGGGTAGTTGGATAATTTTTTATTAAAAATTCCTTCAATAAATCGTTTGGCTTGGAATATCGTAATTGTGGCAGAGAAGTGAGTTTTGAAGGATAAAATTGCTTATTAAACTATTGGATATAATATTGCGTTATAAGATAATAGTACGTAAATCGTACCCGTTTTGGAATTGAAACTTTCTTAAAAGTGCAAAAACACTCATTAATAGCTGTTTTTAAGTATTTTAATTCTAATTTACTAATCGCACCCATTTTGGAACTGAAACAATTATGTACACTCTACCAATAGAAATTAATCAGTTGGGTAATACTTTTTCTTTACCCTTTACCCTTTCATTTAATAAAGGTAAAAAAGTTGAAATACTTTTAAGTAATCAAATTGCTTATTACAAAAAACAGAATAAGGTATTTAAATCATATCTATCAGATTACTTAGAAGAAGGAACAGTAGAGGAAGCTACTAAATTGCTATTGTTTTCTAAAATGTTGGTTCCTATTTTTGAAATTTCTTTATCAAATATATGTTCTATTAAAGACAAAGTTTATGAACCAACATTATTAAATCAGCATAACAAATTAGTAGAAGAGATGAATATTTTTTTATCTCATTTAAACTCGTTGGTTGCTTTTTCAAATGCAATAGTTGAAGGTCAGTATGTGGACGAAGAAAACCCTAATTACACGGCTTTTGCAAGTTTATTAGCTAGTACTTTATCTAATGCTCCAACAGGCAGAACGAACCCTAATTTTTGGAATGAGTTATAAAGCTATATATGAAAGTAAGTTTGAAAAATTTGTGAAAAAACTAAAGAAAAAAGAGCCTAAATTAGTAGAGGAAATAAAACAAATTTGTCAAGATATACTAGAAAATCCTATTAAAGAAGGAAGTTTGCTTACAGGAAATTGGACAGGTTTCTCATCTTGTCATTTTCATAGAAGTCCAGAGTATAGAATAATTTATAAAGTATATGCTTGTAGCAGTACAGAATTGGATAAGGACGGAAAAAGAGAAACACATATTTGTCTATTAGAAGAGCATACAGAATGTGGAAACCCAAAAGAATGTAAGGGAGTTGTATCTTTTTTATTTGTCAATACAAGAGAAGTTTTTAATCGTATTTATAAGCTACCCAAAAGCGAAATCAAAAAATATCTTTACGATTTGTAATCACATTAGATTATTTAATCTACTTTATAAAGCATTAAAAAAGCCTATCAGATTCTGCAACTCTAATAGGCTTTTACTTTTGCCAAAGAAATAAAATTTATTTACGAAGTTTTGTATTCAATAATTCATCTACTTTTTCATCTGACCAATTTTGTTCTTCCCAAACTCTGTTAGCTTCTTGCATCAAACGATTTGTATGAAAACGAACCAATAATTTTTTCATTTTCTTCAATTCATTTTCAGAAAATTGAAATTTGTATTTATCTTCATTCATCATAAAAATCATATAAATCATTTACCAATCAGTTACGGTATTTCGTAATTAAAAAAACCAATTTGTATTTATCCTGTATTTTATCATAAGAATCACTCGCTAATCAGTTACGGTATTTCAAAAATTACCTATTCAAATAAACCATCAAAACAGAAATATCAGAAGGACTAATTCCACTAATCCTAGAGGCTTGTCCTAAAGTACGAGGCTGAATTTTGGTTAGTTTATTTCGTGCTTCCATAGAAAGCGAAGGCATAGAATGATAATCCAGACCATCAAACAAATGTAAACCTTCCAAACGGTGCATTTTCTCAACTAATTTTTGTTCTTTCTCCACATATTCAGAATATTTGATTTGAATTTCGGCTTGTTCCAAAATCTCTTCTTTGTCTTTTGTTCCTGAATATTTCTCTAACAAATTATCAATTTCGCTGTCCATTCTACCCAAATCTTGCAACTGAACTTGTGGGCGTTTTACAATATCAACAGCTTTTACCTTTTGCTTCAATTCAGAAGTTCCCAATTCTGCCAAAATAGGATTTGCATTTTCTAACTCAAGACTTCTTTTAGATAAAAATTTGACTACTTCTTGTACTTCTGCCTCTTTTTCTTTCATTTTCAAAAGACGAGTTTCTGAAGCCAAACCAATATCAAAACCTTTTTGAGTAAGACGAACATCAGCATTATCTTGACGCAACAAAATACGATATTCGGCTCTTGAAGTAAACATTCTGTACGGCTCATCTGTGCCTTTATGAATCAAATCATCAATCAAAACACCAATATAGGCATCAGAACGAGAAAGTGTAAAGGCTTCTTTTTCGTGTGCTTTTTGGTGTGCGTTTATTCCTGCCATAAGTCCCTGACAAGCAGCTTCTTCATAGCCTGTTGTTCCATTGATTTGACCTGCAAAATACAGATTTTCAATACGTTTTGTTTCTAATGTTTCCTTTAATTGTGTGGGTTGGAAAAAGTCATATTCAATCGCATATCCTGGACGGAACATTTTTGCTTTCTCAAAACCTACAATTTGATTCAATGCTTTTTGCTGAACTTCATACGGAAGTGAAGTCGAAAAACCATTTACATACACTTCTACCGTGTCCCAACCTTCTGGCTCAACAAAAATCTGATGTCTATCACGCTCTGCAAAACGCACAATTTTATCTTCAATCGAAGGACAATATCTTGGTCCCAGTCCCTTTATACGTCCTGCAAACATAGGCGATTTCTCAAAACCTGTCTGCAAAACTTCATGAACTTTCGAATTAGTGTAAGTAATATAACAACTTCTTTGATTCACTAACGGCTTCGTTTCATCAGAATACGAAAATTTTCGAAGGATTTTCGTCTCCTGCTTGTTCTTCAATGGCTTCGTAATTAATGGTTCTGCCATCTACTCGTGGTGGCGTTCCTGTTTTCATTCTTCCAGCTTCGAAGCCTAAATCTACTAATTGTGCTGTGATTCCTGTGGCTGCTCGTTCTCCTGCACGTCCTCCTCCAAATTGTTTTTCTCCAATATGAATAAGTCCGTTTAGGAAAGTTCCGTTGGTAAGGATTACTGTTTTTCCTTCAAACTCAATTCCTAATTGCGTTCTGACTCCACATACACGTCCATCACGTACCACCAAACCTTCGACCATTTCTTGCCAAAGGTCAATATTTTTATTGTTTTCTAAAGCTGTTCGCCATTCTTCTGCAAAACGCATTCGGTCGCTCTGACAACGTGGACTCCACATCGCAGCACCTTTCGAACGGTTGAGCATTCGGAATTGTATCATTGTTTTGTCTGTGATGATTCCAGACATTCCACCTAAGGCATCTATTTCTCGCACGATTTGACCCTTTGCAACGCCTCCCATAGCAGGATTACAACTCATTTGAGCAATCGTGTGCATATTCATTGTTACTAACAAAACTTTTGAGCCTAATGTGGCTGCTGTGTGGGCTGCTTCACAACCTGCGTGTCCTGCTCCCACTATTATTACATCATACATATCTTTTCAGTTGTCATTTAGACGCACAACTGTGCGACTGTACTTTTTATAATCAGTTAATTACTCATATTGTCTTTTCAATTCTCCATTGAATACACAAAATTACATTATTGTAGCGTTTTTTACTAATTTTTAGTTCCTTGATTTTTAAGGAATTATGTTTTTGAATTATACAAAATTTTATTCGCTGTCATTTTGATTAGCTTTTAGTTGTTCAAGAATAATTGCACTTTTCTTTTCCCACTCCTCACTAATAGATATTCCTTTTTTTATCATATCTTCTATTTCTTCCAGCTTGAAATAATGTCTTGTCACTTCATAAACATACAGATTTTCTTCTTTTGGATACAGCGATAGGAAATGATTGTACAATCCTTTAGGCATATATCTTTCTGACATTTTGTAGCTATATTGTAAAGTAACAATCAACTCATATATACAAACATCTAAAATATTTCCTATATCTCTTTCATAACTACTCTTATCTTCAAGAAGAGAGTTTAGAAAAATAAAAATCTTTGTCAAAATGTCTTCTGGTGATAAATTGTGCTTGTATAAAACCCCCTCTTTTTTGTAAAAATCTACGGTAAGTATTCCAATAAAAGAACCTAAAGCATCAAAATCTACGTAGTCTAAATCTGTCTTTTCTCGTTTTCCAATGGTTTCTAGCTCAGAAATTGTTTTAAATAATAAATCGGATAAGTGACTTGAATTGTCCATTTCTATGTTTTTATTTTAGAATAATTCTACAAAAATATAATACTATATCCTTTTTCACTAATTTTTAGTTCCTTGATTTTTAAGAGATTAAAGTAAATTACTGCTTCACAATCTCAATTTCCTCTTCACTAAGTCCATAAAGTTCAAAAACTAGATTATCTATTTGAATATCTGTTTTTTGGATTTGATTGTGTATTTCTACTGCTTCACTTTTGTATTTATCAAAATAATCTCTCCAATCTTCTTGTTTGAGAAGTGTAAGTGTAATTTTTTGCTTTTCCAATTCTACTAAAATATTTCTAAAGTCAAATTCATAAAATTTTTCCAATTTCTTAGTAGATTTTTTTAATCCTAAATTATCTTTCAATCCTGCCAAAAAACGACTTTTTTTAGTAGAAAATTCTTCATTCAAGGAAAGCATTTTGTTGGCTAAAGTAATTGTTTGTTGTGTTTGTAATTGGGTTGGTTTTGGAATAGGAAAATTAGATAGATTACTCAAACTTATTTTAGCAAATACTTTTCCCTTTACATCATGTTTAATTCTATATATGTTTGTTGCTATACTTGAATTTAAAATAACAAGAATATATTTTAATGGAAATAATTCATCTTTAGCATAAATTCCTTGTACTAAAGTATCAAAATAATAATTAGAAGTATCTAAGGAAGCAATTAAAGAATCTCCTGTTTTTCTGACCACTATTTTATCATTTTCAAATAAATTTATAGAACGTAAAGCATAATCTATTTTATTTTGCTTATTCATTCCAGATTTGCTTTTTGTATCTTCTAAAGATATTTTTGCATCTATATTTTCATCATAATTTATAAAATTACCTGACCATTTTATCAAATATTTAGAAATATCTTTTCCCCAAATTATTTTTTTATGTAAATCAGATAGTTTTTCATCTGAAATCAAAATATGCTTTATATTTCCAGTATTCAATCCATTTTTCAAGTCATAATAATCTTTTATTTTAGACATTTTAGCTAGTTTCTTTATTACTTCATACGCACCAGCAGAATGAACTGATATTTCATGATTCAAACGATTTATAAAAAAACTAGCTTCTACTTCATTTTTAAATGTATTAGTTTCAGTAACAAAATCAAGAACAGAATTACTGGCAATCAACTTTATTTTATTTTTGGGATTTATATCTTTTGTAATTGTGAAGCTCAATAATAAACTCCCTCCGACTTCTGCATCTTCAAAAACTTTTTCTGTAATAGTAGAAATTTCATTTATCTGAGTATTTTTTAGTAACTCATATCTAATTTTATCATAAAAAGAATTGAATAGCAATGATTTAGGAATTATAAAAAATACTGTACCTCGTTCTAATATTTGAAGCATTCTTTCTATAAACAAAACGTACAAATTAATTTTATAACGAGTTAATGGAAATTTCTTATCATAATGGTCTTGTAATTTACTATCTATAAAAATACCATAAGGAGGATTACCAACTACCACATCAAATCCACCTTTTTCAAAAATATGCGTAAATTCTGTTTTCCAATCAAATGCTTTTTCTCCTGCAATTTTTTTCTCATCAATCAATGAATTTCCACATTTTATATTGTCATTTAGTGTAATCAGTTGTCGTCCTCTTTGTGCTGTTCTTAGCCAAAGAGAGAGTTTTGCAATTTCTACCGATTCTTCATTTATATCTACTCCAAAAATATTTTTTTCTAAAATTTTATTTTCTAAATCAATATCAATGATAGCTGTTCCTACTAATTTTAGTTCTAATTCATAGATATAATTGTGTTCTGTTATCAAAAACTCTAATGCTTGATTCAGAAATGCGCCACTTCCACAAGCAGGGTCGCAAATAGTGAGCTGCAAAAGCCAGTTTTTGTAATCTTCTAGTTTTGATTTTATTTCTGAACTAATCTTTTTATTGCTGATTGGTTTTCCGTTTTCTATGGAATAGTTTTTTTCTAAAATCTCTTCTGACAAACCGATTTCTTGTTTTTTGTCTTGACAAAGTTTTCCGACAGTATTATCTACAATATATTTTGTAATATATTTTGGTGTATAAAAAACACCGTCTTTTTTTCGTCTTGTACTTACTTTTTCAAATTCTTTCCCTTCTAGTTCGGCTTGTATTTCCTCAAATTCATTCAAAGAATGCTCAAAAATATGACCTAAAATATTGACACTCACTTCACTATCAAAATCATATCGACTTATAGTTTGGGTATGACGAACTAGTAAAGCATCATCAATTTTGAGACTATCCAGTAATTTATCGGTGGCAAAAAGTCCACCATTGTAAGGAAAAATATCGTGATGTTTGCTTTTCTTTCCTGTATAAAGGTAGCCAAAATAGAGTTTGTATTTTTCATACAAAGGCATTTGTATATCGTGCAATTCTACTATATCTCGCCATTGCTCTATAATATTTTCATTCAGATTTGGAGGAAGTAATAATTTGTCTTCGGCAAAGAAAATAAACAAAAAACGGTCTAATAGTTTTTGCGTTTTCTTGAAAAGTGTAAGTTTGTCGTGTTCTGGATTTAGTTTTTGAATGTTGTCAAAAACATCGTTTCTAAAGCTAGAATAATCTTTATAAAGTGCATTTGTAATGCTTTCTTCTTTGTTTATAGATTCTTCTTTTGCTTTTTTGGGTGTATCAAGAAGTAGCGAGTCCATAGCCAAACAAAAATAAAGCAAATCAAATTCTTCTCTCGTTATTTTGAAAAGATTAAATTCTTCAAATTCAATGGTATTATCAATATAAAAACGCAGTTTTTCGAAGTTGGAAATAATTACATATGTACAATTCGGCTGATTATTTTTGTAGCCAAACGCCTGTGCTTCTACTCTTGAAAGGTCGGTTGTGTCCATTCCCTTTAGTTCAATAACAGCCAACGCATTTCCTCTTCTCAAAATTGCACCATCTGTTTTTTTGGCATTTTTGATATTTTTGAGTTCGGTAGTGAGGTTATAATTTGGGTTTGGATTTTTTACATACCCAAAAACATTTACAAATAAATCATTCAGAAAACCTTCTTGGTATTGTTCTTCTTTTGAAGCTCTTATATTTTGTTGAATAAGAGGATTATGAAAATGAGTTGTAAATTTCTGCCACGCTGATTCTACCTTTTGTTTGGACAAGAATTTTAGTTGTTGTTTGATGACCGATTTTTGGAATAAACTCATTTTTTTGCTGCTGTTTTTTTGAATGTAGAAACAATGATTAAAATTAGTTTATTTTTATTTAGTATTCAAAAAACATCAATCATAAAATACATTTTTTGATTATACAAGTTGAAAATTAGTTTTAAAAAATACAGTTTGGCAGATATAGCTCTCACGTAATTTGATTTATCAAATTCTGGTAGTGCTAAATATATAATACTGCAATTTTAAAAATCTGTGTTTCATTCGTTTAATCTGTGTTATCTGTGTTCCATTTTTATTTACAGCATTATTTGTAATAGACTACCCAAATTCTAAAACCAATTTTATTTCAGTATAACCCAAAAAAAGCCTACTCAAATAAATTTGAATAGGCTTTCTATAATTATATCATTTTATACTTATTTCTTATTTTCTTGAAAGAAAAGCAAAAGAAACATATAATTGAGCACTTGACATGTTGAGTTTTTCTTCGATATCATTACCGTAATCAAAATTAGGAGTTGCAGATAAATAACGAATACCTACACGGAAAGCACTCCCGCTATCATAATTCGTAAACTTCAAACCACCACTAACTGAATAAGCAAAAGCAGGAGCAACTACTGGATCTACTGTTCCGACAGGAAAACCTACAAGCGTTCCTGTACGCTCTGGCGAACGAGTAATCATAAGACCCGCTAAAGCACGAAATTCAGGAGCTATCACTGGAGTAATTGGAAAAGAAAGTTCAAGACCTCCCATCAAATTACCATACAACCAAGGTTGAGCATCCTCTACACCTGTAAAGATATTAGTATTAGCTTCTGTGTTGTAAGGGTTTATTTGTGCATCAACAGAATAAGCAAAACCGAGTAAAGGATTGAAATAATAAGCACCTTCAAAACCTAGTCCTCCACCAAATTTAGCTTGGTCTTTAAATTCATCACTCAAAGGAAGGTTTCCATACAATGTAAATGCACCGTAACTAATTGACTCTTCTGGTGTGTTGTCTTGTGCAATAGAAATAGATGTTGCTACAAAAAATAAAGTCAAAGAAAGGAATAAAGATTGAAATAATTTGTTTGTCATAATAATAAAATCGTTAAAAAAATAATTAACTAAAAAATGATTCATTTTAGATTAAATAGAAAAGGTAGTTCCTCAAAATAAAATGAGAAAGTTACGTTTTATTAAACGAATACAATAATAACACCTTTTTTTAAATAAAGTTATGAACAAAGTGTTAAAAAAATGACTGTGAGTCATTTTTATTTTATAAAATATTGATAATCAGGTAAAAAGGTTTGAAAGTAAATTATTATCGACGTTTAAAATCTTTATGTAGAGTTTTAATAAATAGTCAAGCTAAGTAAATTAGATTTTTTACTAAACATAGTCTATGTATATTTGATTTTGATTAGAATACAAAATTTAACCTAACAAAACCAAATGAAAATATACACTAAAACAGGCGATAAAGGAACAACTTCACTCATTAGTGGAAGGCGAGTATCAAAGGCAAATCTTAGAATTGAATCGTATGGAACAGTTGATGAACTCAACTCATATATCGGAATGCTGCGTGACCAAAAAGAACTTTCACATAGAAAAGAAATTTTGATAGAAATTCAGGACCGTTTGTTTACTATTGGTTCTTTGCTTGCTTCTGACCCAAAAAAGGTTTCTCATATTCCTCTTCCTCAAATTGATGAAACCGATATTACAGATTTGGAAGTGGCGATTGATGTCATGAATGAAGAATTGCCGCCGATGACACATTTTATTTTACCTGGTGGACATCAAGCTGTTTCGTTTTGTCATTTGGCAAGAACAGTTTGCAGAAGAGCAGAACGTCGTTGTATCGAACTTCATACTTCAGAAGATGAGCAAATTGATGAAATAATTATTCGTTATATGAATCGTCTTTCAGATTATCTTTTTGTTTTGTCAAGAATGACTTCCCACGAAGTAAATGCTGATGAAATTTTTTGGAAGCCGAGAGTTTAGACCAAAGTTTAGAATAGTGATTAATTGAATGATTTTTGAGATATAAAACTGTATTTTACTTTTTGTAGAATGCAGTTTTTGCTAGAAAAGTAAAACTAATTTAAGAAAAAATAAACTCACAGATTGATTTTATGAAAATAATTGATATATTTGAATTAATTGAAGATAGTTTATATTCTGTTCAATATGAAAATGAAGAATTAAATGAATTTGATAAATGTTTCAAATTATGGAATGACCCAATTTATTTGAGAGAATTTTTCAAACAAAATAGGAAGGATTTAGAAAATGAATTTTGGAGAGGAATAACAATAGAACAAGCTATTGAAAAAACAAAACAAGAAGCCGAATTTTTTGAGCAGGAATTATTAGAAATTGCAGAAATTGGTAAAATTTCAAGAAACGAAACTTTATCAACTCTTTTTGAACCTTTATCAAAGGGAGTAATGGGAGATTTTGAAAAAGATAAAGCTAAAGTAAGTTGGTTACGTATCTATGCGATACGAATCGACCTTAATATATTTGTAATTAGTGGAGGAGCAATAAAATTGACAGCAACAATGAATGAAACAGAAAGCTTAATTATAGAATTAGAAAAACTTGAATTTACACGAAATTATCTTCTTGATACAGAAAATGATAATTTAGATTTTGTAGAAATAAATTAACCAAAAAAATCATGAGCATCAAAAATATAAAAGATAAATTAAAAAATACTTCCAAAAAGGATACTAGTTGGATAGAAAATGCAAAATATAGAAAAGAAAATAAAGCTTGGCTAGATATATCTTTTTCTATTGCTGTAAAAATTATGTCTGTTTTAAAACAAAATAAAATCGATAATATATTTCCAGCTAACCAAAAAGAACTTGCAGAAATATTGAAGTGTTCTCCACAAAATGTAAATAATTTATTGAGTGGAACTGAAAATTTTAAATTAGAAACAATTACTAAAATTGAACAGGTATTAAATACAAATTTGATTCAAGTTCCTAAATTTGAAAGTACCATTCAATTTGAAGTGAAATCTGATTTATTTAATATGAGTTCTGATGAAATAATAGATAGTGAAATAAGCTCAAAACCTTATGAGGAATTGGTTATTACATATGAAACCATAGAACTTGATTATAAACTTGTAGCATAATGAATAAAGAACAAAATAAAATAGGTTTTGCTTTACAAAAAGTAACTACTCAACAGTTTGCTATTATTGAATCTTCTTATAAAAATGAAGAGAAATTTGAAAAAATAGCTTTAGGAAATAAAATAAGATTTGGAATAAATTTCGAACAAAAAACTATCACAGTTTTATTTTTAGCAAAATTTACTCAAAAAGAATTACCCTTCTTAATTATAGAGGTTGGTTGTCATTTTTCAATTAATGAAACAGCTTGGAATAGTTTTTTAGATGAGCCAAAAACAAAGTTAATATTTCCAAGAGGTTTTATTAGTCATTTAGTTATGCTTACTATCGGAACAACTAGAGGTGTACTTCATAGTAAAACTGAAAATACGCTTTTTAATCGTTTCTTGTTACCAACCTTAAATGTAAATGATTTAGTAAAAGAAGATGTAGTTTTTGATATTAAAATTCCTACTAAATCAGAATAATTAAAACTCGTTGTAATTATATAAAGATTCACAAAAAACCTAATAAATCCACTCCAAATAGCCTACTGTCCTAATTTTATCAAAAGTATAGCTAAATTTAAGACTAAAAGAAAAATAAATCAAATAGTTTATTGTGTAAGAAATGAAGATAGTGAAATGGATACTCATAATTGCAGGAGGAGGGTTTGTCCTATATATTGTTGGTTCGATAGTAGCTTTAATAGTTCTGTTTGCTCAATTTGATTCTTCAAGTTATGAAGAACTTACTGCAAACTATGAGGAGAAATCAAAAGAGATTCGTGAAGTTGAACAGTTTGTTAACTCTAGACTTCCTTCAAATAAAGTTATAGATATTGAATTTGAGAGTGATAATTCTATAGGAATATTTCATGTAAGAGTTGATGAAAATTATGAATCTAATTGGGACGTAAAAATAGAATCACAAAAAACAGATTCTTTATTAAATAAATTAGGTTGGGATTTGAAAACGCTACAAACTCTAAAACAAAAATTAGATAAAGCTAATTGTATTTCTGTTCAAAGTGGCACTCCTTGTCAGATTGGATTTCAAAGACATGGAATGGGAATGTACTTTTATAATTTATTTGAAGAACCAATTCCAGATAGTTTGACTAACAATTATAATGATAGTTGTAGGTATATTTTGTATAAAGAAGATGTTGCTTTAGAATGGCTTGGTGGTGCTATTGGTGTACAATGTTTTCCTGATTTTAATAGAAAAAGAAGATAGAATGATGTTTATTGAGAAAAAAAAGATTTATAAGAAATGAGCAGTCATTTTATTTCCACACTCACAAAAAAACCTAATAAATCTACTTTCAAGCATTCACTAACAAATTTTTTAAAAAAGTATAGTTAAATTTATAGTCTAGAAAATTAACCCTTTAAGGATCAATTACGAATTAAAAATTACGAATTACGAATTTAATTACTTGAATATCAATTAGTTATGGTTTTAAAAGTAGCAGTTTATTTAATTCTTATTCCTCAATATGAGTGACATTTTAGGCTAAAAAAATAAGGAAACAAAAA
This sequence comes from uncultured Cytophagales bacterium, assembly GCA_963761725.1. Classification (GTDB taxonomy): domain Bacteria; phylum Bacteroidota; class Bacteroidia; order Cytophagales; family Bernardetiaceae; genus Bernardetia. The sequence goes on from CAVXHP010000012.1 coordinate 191,330, forward strand.
AGGTTGTATATTTAAGTTACCAGACCAAAATATATACTTTTATGTTTCCTAGTATCAGTTCATTTCAAGTTATTTTAGAAACTACTATGACAAGTTCAAATATAAGCATTTTATATTGCTTGATCAATAGTATGTTTTGTGTTCGTTTTAAAGTTACTACTCGTAGTTTGAGTCGTTATAGTAATTTCAGCCTGCGTACTATTTTTCGTTTTTTAAGTTGTGAAATTGATTGGCTTTCTATTCGTATTCTTCTTTTTGTTCACTTGAATTTTAAGTTAGATAGAACCTATATTTTAGCAACAGACGAAACAGTTGAGAAAAAAAGTGGTAAATGTAGTTATGGACTTTCTAAGTTTTACAGTTCCTCTATTGAAAAACCTATCAATAGCATTTGTTTTTCGTCTTTATCTTTGATAGATGTAGAAAGTAGAACTTCATTTATGATTCACATTATTCAAGTGGTTCATAATCAAGCTGATAGATTACGTATTGCAGCAGATAAAGCAAAGAAAAAAAAGGCTAAATTAAGATTACAAAATGGAGGTACACCTTTGAAACGAGGGCGAAAAAAAGGAAGTAAAAATAAAAAAAAAGAAGAGGTAGATAATGCGTCTTTACGAGCTTTCAAACGTATTTTTAGTGACACACTAGCTCTTTTCTCATCTCTATTACCTACTTTGAAAGTAAAATATGTAGTTGGTGATACAGCATATGGAAATGAAAATTACTTGAATATCGTTTCTGAAAATGGCTTATTTTTAATTTCTAAACTTTACAAAAATGCCACTTTATTTGAAGTAGCAGAGAAAAAAGAAAAAAAAGGAGGAAAAGCTAAAATAGGCAGACCACCTTTATATGGAAATCAACTTTGTTTAGCTTCTTTAGATAAAAAATATCTAAAACATTCTGAAAAAGATGATAAAGAAACCTGCATAGAAACTTACCAAATTGAAGCTCGTAGTAAAAATATAAAAGAAAAAAAACTGAATGTAGTTGTACAAAAAGCCATTCGTAAAAATGGAAAAATAGGGATACAAGTTTTTTTTACTGATGACTTGGAACTTGATTATGCAACCTTAATAAAATATTATAGATTACGTTTTCAAATTGAATTTGATTTTAGAGATGCTAAACAATATTTTGGTTTATCTGATTTTAAAAATTACAAAGAAAAAAATCTAACTAATTTTGTTAATTTAAGCCTTACAATGACCTTGATTAGTAAATCAATGGTAGAAAAGTTTAGAGAAAAACACCAAAATCAAAAATTAAGTATTTTAGACCTAAAAATACACTACAACCATAAATTTCACGTAAAATCAATAATTAATTGGTTTATAAATAACCCTAAAATTAATTTTAATTCTCTAAATGAGGAACAATTTGCACCAAAAGACCTAATAAACGCTGCTTAAATGACACTCATATTGATTCCTAAAACATATTTTAAAATATAATCATGATAAAGTACTTAAAAAAATTCTTGTTTTTGCTTTTTCCTTTACTAGCTTTTGTAGCTTGTAAGCAAGTAAAGACGAGTACACCAGAAAAAACAGAAATCACACAAACAGAAACTACATCAGATAATATTCTGTTGCAAGAATGGACAGGCGATTATGGTGGCGTTCCTGCTTTTGATAAAATAAAATTAGAAGACGTAAAGCCTGCCATGCTAAAGGGAATGGAGCTTAACTTGGCTGACATTGAAGCCATTGCAAATAATCCAGAACCTCCTACTTTTGAAAATACAATTGTAGCTATGGAACGTGCAGGAGAAGAATTAGATAGAGCCTACAGATATTACGGAATCTTGAGTAGTAATGTATCTTCACCCGAATTTAGAGAAATTGATAAAGAATTATCACCTATATTCTCTGAATTTAATTCCAAGATTACACAAAACGAAAAACTTTTCAAGCGTATCAAAACGGTGTATGACAATTCTCAAAAAACTCCTTTAGAAGCTGACCAGCAGCGTGTTGTAGATTTGGTTTATAAAGGTTTTGAGATGAATGGAGCAGAACTTAGTCCAGAGAAAAAGAAAAGGTATGCAGCCATTAATAAAGAACTTTCAATGCTGTATACCAATTTTTCAAATAACGTTTTGCACGATGAAGAAAATTATATTACGTATCTCAACGAAAATCAATTAGGAGGTCTGGCTGATGGCTTTGTCAAGTCAGCTGCCAAAATTGCTAAAGATAACGGACAAGAAGGAAAGTATGCTATCACAAATACTCGTTCGTCTATGGATCCATTCTTGACTTATTCTACTGAAAGAGAATTGCGTGAAAAGGTATGGAAAAATTATTATTCAAGAGGAGACAATGCCGATGAATATGACAATAACAAAATTATTGCTCAAATCTTAAAGTTGCGTAGAGAACGTGTTGAGCTTTTGGGATATGATAATTATGCAGAATGGCGTTTACAAGACCGAATGGCAAAAACTCCAGAAAATGCAATGAACTTGATGGAAACCGTTTGGAAAGCATCTATTGCTAGAGTAGATGAAGAAGTAAAAGATATGCAAGCCGTTGCAGATAAAAATGGAGACAAAATTACGATTGAGCCTTGGGATTATCGTTATTATGCCGAAAAAGTAAGAAAAGAGAAATACGATTTGGATTCTGACGAAGTAAAGCAGTATTTACAATTAGACAAACTTACAGAGGCAATGCACTATGTAGCAGGACGACTTTTTAATTATAACTTTACGCCAGTTCCTGAAGGTTCTGTTCCTGTTTTTCATCCAGATGTGAAAGTTTGGGAAGTAACTGATAAAGACACAGGTGAGAATATCGGACTTTGGTATCTTGACCCATATGCAAGACAAGGAAAGCGTTCGGGAGCGTGGGCAACAACATATAGAAGCCATACTACCTTTGATGGAAAGAAAAATGTTTTGGGTTCGAATAATTCGAATTTCGTAAAACCAGCACCAGGTGAGGCACTTTTAGTTTCTTGGGACGATGCAACAACATTTTTCCATGAGTTTGGACACGCACTTCATTTCTTTTCTTCAACGGTAAAATATCCTACTCTGAATGGTGGTGTGAGAGATTATACAGAGTTTCAATCGCAACTTTTGGAGCGTTGGTTATCTACCGATGAGGTAATCAATAATTATCTAGTTCATAACAAAACAGGTAAGCCAATGCCAAAGGAACTTGTAGCCAAAATCAAAAAAGCGGGTACTTTTAATCAAGGTTTTGGAACAACAGAATATTTAGCTTCTGCTATTATGGATATGAAATTTCACTTAGCAGACCCAGAAAACATAGATGTAGATAAATTTGAACGTGAAACACTTGAAGAATTAGGAATGCCTAAAGAAGTAGTTATGCGTCACAGAACGCCACATTTTGGACATGTTTTTTCGGGTGAAGGATATGCAACAGCCTATTACGGATATATGTGGGCAGATGTTTTGACGGCAGACGCTTCCGAAGCATTTGCAGAAGCTGAAGGAGGTTTTTATGATAAAGAAATGGCTGATAAATTAGTAAAATATTTATTTGCTCCAAGAAATGCCATAGACCCTGCCGAAGCCTATAAATTATTTAGAGGACGTGAGGCAAACATGGAAGCTCTGATGCGTGATAGAGGTTTTCCTGTTCCAAAAAAATAAATCGTAAATCAAGATTTTTAATCTAAACCCTAAGAGACTTCAAAACTCTTAGGGTTTTTGTATAAATAGCTACAAATTATTTGAAATTAAAGCCATAAGTTTGTAAATCGTAGGGAGGTAGTTTGAAAAATATAAACAAGACTTATAAAGAAATGAAATTATACACACAGTTAGAAAATCAACTCAAAAGAGAAGAAGAATTCACAACAAAAGAAGGAAAACTCAAAAAACAGATAATTATAAATAAAGCTCAAAATTACGATGAAAAACTCTTAGAACTTCTTTTAGAAAGCAGAGAATTAAAAGATAAATTTTTTGTCAAAACTTCAGTAGCTTTAATATTCAAAAAGGAGTTTTTTATACAGTTTTTGGAGCAAAAAAATTACCTCAATGATAGTTATACAAAATACAAAAATAAAATAGGTCTGAATATAGATGGAAAATATCTGAAACAAAGAAATGAAATTGCCTTAGTTTTTCCTTTTAAGGATTGTATTTTGGAAGGCGGACAAAGTAGAGAAGAAGACAAAAGGGAAGAATTATTTTTTAATGAAATACTAGCTCAAGACGAAATTACACAGCTTTTGGAGCCAAAAATTCTAACAAATGCCAAAAGTTATACAAAAGAAGGAGAGCATAATTTTGAAAAATTTACAAGAAGTAAAGAAATAAATAAAGAAAGAGAGTTACCCGAAAATACCATTACAGATAATCTGATTATAAAAGGAAACAATTTATTGGTTTTACATTCTATCAAAAAGGAATTTGCAGGAAAAATAAAACTTATCTACATTGATCCTCCCTATAACACAGGAGGAAATGCAAACACATTTACCTATAATAATAGCTTTAATCACTCTACATGGCTTACTTTTATGCAAAATAGGCTAACCGTTGCTAGAGATTTTCTTACGCAAGACGGTTTTATTGCCATTGCCATAGACCATTACGAATTAGGATATTTAATTACTTTAGCTGATGAGATTTATGGTAGAGAAAACAGAATCGGGATTGTTTCGGTAGTCAATAATCCGATGGGAAGAAATCAAGCAAAATACTTTTCTACCATTAATGATTTTATGGTTATTTACGCCAAAAATAGTGATTACGCAACTTTTAATAATGTAGTTTTGAAGGATGAGTTTCTCAAAACATTTGATAAAAAAGATGAAAAAGGAAAGTACAAACTCAAAAATTTTGTACGAATTGGTGGTGGAAATGCTAATCTTAGAGAAAATAAAAAAACGTTTTGGTACCCTTTATTTGTAAGTCCAGATTTGAAGGAAATTACAATAACAGAAAAAGAAAATTATACACAAGTATTTCCAATTACTTCAACAAATCAGGAACGAACATGGAAACTATCCAAAAAATCAACAGAATTAATTTTAGATGATTTAGTTGCCTCAAAAAATAAGGAGGGAACCGTAATTATTTCTGAAAAATATAGAATGGAAAAAGGACAAAAAGTTCCTACTATTTGGAGTGATAAAAAATATAATGCAAATCATAATGGAATACGATTATTAGAAAAAATAATAGGACGAAAGGATTTTAGTTTCCCAAAATCTATTTATACCGTTTTGGATACAATAAAATTGATGACAAATAAGAGCGATATAATTATGGATTTTCACGCAGGAAGTGGCACTACTGCTCATGCTGTTTTGGAGTTGAATAAAGAAGATGAAGGAAATAGAAAATTTATTCTCGTCAAACAGTTAGACCAGCACGCAGCTATTTGCATAGAAAGAAATCAAAAAATAGTACAGCAAACCAATAGTAAGGACAATTTTGTATATTTAGAACTCAAAAAACACAATCAGATTTTTGCAGACAAAATAAGAATAGCAGAAGATAATCAAACTATTTTGTCTATTTGGGAACAAATGAAAGAAAAATCATTTCTAAATTATGATATAAATATTCAAAGGCAAGAACAAAATATAAAGGAATTTGAGAAATTAGAACTCAAAGAACAAAAGATGTTTTTACTTGAAATTTTGGATAAAAATCAACTTTATGTAAATCTATCTTCTCTAAGAGATGAAAGTTTCAAGATAACTCAACAAGAAGAAAAACTAACCAAAGATTTTTACAAACTCTCTTAAAACCAACTTATGAAAGAAGTAAAAGAAGAAAAATTTGGCTCCCGAAACAGTCTATTGAAAGCTATTTTTGAAAAGAATAAAATTGATTTTATAGCCAATATTTGGATTGTTACGTGTCGCTCTTCTATAAATAAGGATAAAAACAGTCGTTATTTGGTTATTTTGGAAGGGGAACAAGAGGAAAAACACAAGATAGAATATCAAAATTTAGTAAATCTTCTCAATCCTTCTATAAAAATAATTCATGTAAATTTTGATGAAACTCAAAAGAAAGTAAATATATTTAATGTTAGAGATAAGAAAACAGGAACAGTCAGTTATTCAAAATTTAGAGATAGAATAATCGAAATCACAGAATGTCAGTTTCTTGAATCATATGCTGCTGGAAGTAAAAACTCTACGCCTTTGAGTAGGTTTTTTAGAGAGAATATGGGAAAAGGATTTGCACTAACAGATATAGATTTTTATCTAACACAAAAAAACGTATTTATTGAAGAAAAAAACTTCATAAAAAATGGTATTGGATATATTGGTATCGGGCAATGTATTTCTTTCAAAGAAGTAGTTTCAGATGTCTTCAAAAACCTCAAATTACTAGTAATATGTATAGAAAATGAAAATTATTTTGTAGCAGATTTTGATACAATTAACTGCCAGAATTCTGAAATGATAGAAGGTTGGGGAAAAATGGTACCTTTTCAGACTGAAAGAGTTTCTTTAGAAGATTTGATACCCATTTTATCGACCTAGATTTAAATCCTGAGTTTAAATAAGGATACAGTAACAATTTATTTTACTATTAAATCTAAAAGAATAGAATTGTAAGTAATACTGTGTAACATAAGTTTATTCATATTGAGAACTGGTATTTTCCCCGTTATCAACGTCTATTTTTTTCAAAAATAGACGATTGCTAAGGGAGATAAAACTCTGTTTCCTTTTATTTTGCCTTAGCAATCGTCAGTTATCGAAGATAACAAGACGTTGATAATGGCTAAATAAAAGAGCAATATTGATGAATACAAAAACATAAATAAACTTATGTTACACAGTAGTAATTAGCGAGGAATTAATTAATACGATAATGAAAGACTAAAATTACAATAAAAATTATATTCAGTTTTTTTATTATCCTGTGGTTGATCATAAATATCATATGAATCACTCGCTAATCAGTTCTAATATTTAATGTACAACTACACTAAAGTGTAGACTATACGTACTTGTCAATTAATCTCCTCCCAAAATTCCGCCTAAAGAAGTCGTTTTCGAAACCGCTTTACTCATTGGAGAAAGAGCTTGCACTAGTTTTGAAAGAGGCATAGATTGCAACCAAACTTTACCCGTTCCAGAGAGAGTAGCCAAAAATAATCCTTCGCCACCAAAAAACATAGATTTCAAGTCTCCTGCCTTCTGAATATCCATTTTAATTCCTTCCTCAAAAGCGACAATACAACCTGTATCTACTTTCAAACTATTTCCGTTTAGCGTTTTTTCAATAACAGTACCTCCAGCGTGAAAAAATACCATTCCATCGCCTTGTAATTTTTGCATAATAAAACCTTCGCCGCCAAAAAAACCAGAACCAAAACGTTGATTCAAATGGACTGATATTTTTGCACCCAAAGCAGCACACAAAAAGCTATCTTTTTGTACAATCAAAGTACGATTATTACAAGAAGCAAGTTGTACAGGGGTAATTGTACCAGGGTAAGGAGCAGCAAAAGCTACTTTTCCTTTTCCACTTCCTCGCTGCGTAAAGTGTGTCATGAAGAGCGATTCGCCTGTTATCATTCTTGCACCTGCTGACATAAGTTTTCCAAAAATACCTTGTTCTGGTTCTGAGCCATCACCCATTTTGGTTTCAAAATTTATGTTTTGCTCCATATAAAGCATTGCACCAGCTTCTGCTACAACGGTTTCGTTTGGGTCTAATTCTACTTCTACTATCTGAATATCGTTACCGATAATTTTGTAATCTATTTCGTGTGATTTCATAGACGAATACGTTTTTTTTGGTAGTTTAAAATAAATGAATGTCAAAAAATACAAAATCTGTTATTTAAACGCAAAAAAAGCATCTGTTTTTTTATTCATACTGCTATAATGGTTCTATGTAACAAAGGCACAACATATTTAACTTCATACTTACTATTATCTTTATCTTTGTTGAATGAAAATCAATCAAATAGCCTGATAATCAGCAAATTATGAAACACAATGCATAAAAATAATAATTTCGTTAAACATTATTACATTGAACCTGTTCTTTTAAGCGTGGAGTGATTCATTTTAATATGTCTATTTCTCACTCCTTTTTTATATTTTTTAATCTAAATTTTTTAATCTTATGAGTACTCATAATTCAGATCCATTATCTTCAAGCAACGACTATTCTACTCGCACTTATCGTGAAGGTAGCACAATGACAGGTCTTTTTGACAAACCAGAACATGCAGAAAAAGCATATCACACTTTACGTGAGCGTGGTTACAAAGACGACGAAATCAATGTAATGATGTCAGACAAGACTCGTGATGGTTATTTCAAGCATTCAGACACTGAACTCGGAAATAAAGCAATGGAAGGAGCTGGAACAGGTTCTGCAATTGGTGGTGTTTTGGGAGCAGTAGTAGGTTTAGTAACTGCAGTAGCTTTACCAGGAATTGGTTTAGGCTTAGTAGCAGCAGGTCCTGTATTGGCTTCTTTAGCTGGTGCTGGTGCTGGTGGTCTTACAGGTGGTCTTTTGGGAGCATTAGTAGGAGCAGGAATACCTGAAGAACATGCAGAACATTACAAAGAAGGTATCAAAAATGGTGGTGTAGTTATTGGTGCGAAGCCAAGAAACGAAGACGATTTCAAGCATTTGAATAAGCATTGGGATCAGTACGAAGGTAAATATGTAACTACTTATTAATAGTAGTATTGTTAGTAGTAGTACAACCAGCAATTAGTTTAACTACTCAAGACTTTTAGAAAAACGAAGGTGTTCTTTTACTAGAATACTTTCGTTTTTCAATTAAAAAAATCAATTTAACAACATAAAAAAACATCAATTATGGCTGTCATGAAAGTTATCGAAATATTATCTAGTTCTAAAAAAGGTTGGGAAGATGCAGCACACAAAGCTGTAAAAGAGGCTTCTAAAAGCGTAAAGAATATTCAATCTATATACATAAAGGAACAAACTGCCGTTGTTACAGACAATGCAATAACAGAATATAGAATTAATGCGAAGATTACGTTTAAAGTAAATTAAATAATTTATTTTATTGTATAAATTAGGAAAGCCATTCTATATCTTTTTATAGAACGGCTTTTTTTTATTATGAAAACCAAATTGTATTATTTGTTTTGATAGAAAAAGCGTTTAGAATAAATCTAAAACACTTTTTTGTATTGTATTTAACTAATAGTTTATCACTAAAAACTAATCACTATTTTTTACCTTTCATCATTTTAGCTAATTTTTTGCTTCCACCTGCACCTTGGAATTGATTCATTTTACGCATCATTTTACGCATTTCGCCAAATTGTTTGATAAGATTATTTACTTCTTGAATGGTACGTCCACTACCAGCAGCCAAACGACGACGACGACTTCCATCTAAAATATCTGGATTAGATTTTTCTAAATCTGTCATCGAATTAATAATCGCTTCAATAGGACGGAAAGCATCATCATCAATCTCAAAATCTTTCATCTTTGAGCCAATACCTGGTAACATGCCTACCAAATCTTTGATATTACCCATTTTCTTGATTTGTTCAATTTGAGAAATAAAATCATTAAAATCAAATTGGTTTTTACGGATTTTCTTGTTGATTCTACGTGCTTCATCTTCGTCATAGGCTTGCTGCATACGATCAACAAGTGAAAGAACATCACCCATTCCCAAAATACGCTGTGCCATACGGTCAGGATAGAAAGCATCTATTCCGTCCATTTTTTCACTTGTACCGATAAACTTAATTGGCTTATCAACTACTCTACGAATAGAAAGAGCAGCACCACCACGAGAATCGCCATCTAGTTTTGTAAGGACAACACCGTCATAATTAATACGGTCGTTGAATATTTTTGCAGTCGTAACAGCATCTTGACCTGTCATTGCATCAACAACAAAAAGCGTTTCGGTAGGATTCAAAACTCTTTTTATCTCTTCAATTTCTTTCATCAAAGATTCGTCAATCGCCAAACGACCAGCCGTATCGACAATAATAATTTTCTTTCCATTCGCTTTACCATGCTTGACTGCGTTTTCTGCAATCTGAACAGGATTTTTATTTTCAGGTTCTGCATACACCTCAACACCGATTTGTGCAGCCAGAGTCTGTAACTGCTCAATAGCTGCAGGACGATAAATATCACAGGCAGCCAAAAGAACTTGACGATTTTGTTTTTTGAGATAATTAGCCAATTTTGCAGTAAATGTAGTTTTACCAGCTCCATTCAGACCAGCCACCAAAATAATAGAAGGATTTCCAGAAAGATTCATTTCTTTCTTTTCTCCACCCATCAAATCGGTCAGTTTATCATAGACAATTTTAGTAAAAAGCTCTCCCGGTTTTACGGCAATCAAAACATCACGTCCGTAGGCTTCATCTTTTATTTCGTCTGTAACCATTTTAGCCACCTTATAATCTACATCGGCATCTACCAAAGCACGACGAATTTCCTTTATGGTCGTTGCTACGTTTACTTCTGTAATTTTTCCTTCGCCTTTCAGCGATTTCATGGCTTTGTCTAATCGGGCAGTTAAATTATCTAACATATCTTATAAGGTCGGTTGTATTTTTTCTATAAAAATGGAATTTCTTTATTTTTTTTATTTTCTAGTTCATTCAAGCCGTCCCTAGTTCAAGCGTTAACGCTTGAACTAGAAAATAAAAGTTTTAAACACACAAAGGTAAATAAAAAGGAGGAATAAACAAGATTTTTGAAATAAGATTAAACACTCATATTCTTCCATTCCACAAAACGCATATCTAGTATTTTAGCTACTTTTTCGTAATTTTCCCACGTATCTTCTACCAAATACATACATTCATGCTGAGGAAAAATTTTACGATAATCATCAATATATTTTCCACTTACATAATAAGCAGTAGCAAATTTTTTGGCTTCTTTATTTAGCATATCATCGGAGATAGTTCCGTCCCAAAGTTCACTAAAAATACAACAAGAAATAGAACGCTGCAAAAAATGTCTAATCTGTAAACCTGCTTGGTCTTCAAAATCTTCACTAGAAAGCTCATTTTGAACTATCCAACCCAAAAACATACCTATATGTGTATGTGCATGAGTAAGCGATAAATCCATAAATTCTTCTTTCTTTTGGTGGTCGTTGGCTTTGTCGTAGAGCATTTTATTTGTTATTATTTATCGCTCATGAGGACACGAGTAATGGTTGTGTTATTATAAAAGTAACAGTTTTGTATATAATCTGTGGCATGTCTAAATCTCTCCAAACAAAAACTGGTCTTTAGAAATTCGCAGGGTTTTCCAAGTAAGGACTGATAAAACTATACCATATACAAGGTATTGGCAACAGTTATTTCCCATAATTATTAAATTCAGCAACAAATTTTTCTGGATTTTCTTTCATCAATAGCTTTAATTGTTCAATAGTGAATTTTTTGATTTTCTGATTGGCTATTTTCTTTCCCATCGTTAATCCACATATTGCAATAATTATATAGTATAAATTTTTAAAATCACTTTGTTCTTTGCCAATTCCACTTCCAGCAACATTTAACTTAATAAAAGCAGCTATAATTTTGTTTAATAATTTTTGGTCGAAGGATAGTTTATGAGCAATTTGATTTCTTATCTTATTTATATCTACGATACTTTCCTTTAAGTGGTCTTTCAATTTGAAAAGTCCCAAAAGTTCTGCCACACAAATTTTACTATAGAATGAAAGATTAGTTTTATCAACATCAACTCCACCATCATTTAAATCATTAATAAACTTGTTTAGAGAAAATTCAATAAGAATGTGACCTTTGAGAATTAATAACTCTAAATCGTTTATACCATCTAATTCTTTTATAAGTATTTCCTTGTACTCGTTATCAGATATTTCTCGTGTTTTCATTTTTTTAATTGTTGCTAACTTTTATATACAATATGACTTTACCCGTTGCTCGTGTCCTGATGAGCAATCTATTATTACAAAATCTAAAAAAACGAGTAGCTTATAAAATATATAGGTTACTCGTCTTATCTAATCAAAAATCAATCTAAAAAATTAATACAATTCTGGAAATTGTTCTGGATTAAATTCGTGCATTAAATTATAAGCTGCTTCTGTAATATCTTCTGGATTAGGCTTAGAAAAATAATCTCCATCCGTTGCATACGCTGGACGGTGGTCTTGAGCCGAAACACAAACAGGTTTAGAATCTAAGAATTGATACGCATTTTGCTCGTCCAAAACTTTTTGCATCATATAAGCCGAACCTCCACCAGATACATCTTCATCTGCAAAAATAACACGATTTGTCTTTTTGATAGATTCCAAAATAGCATGATGACGATCAAAAGGAAGTAATGTCTGAACATCAATCACTTCAATATTTACACCTAATCTTTTCAACTGCTCGGCTGATTCCATCACAATCCTACACATAGAACCATACGTAACAACAGTAACATGATTTCCTTCCTGCAAAATTTCTGGAACTCCCAAAGGAATAGTAAATTCTCCAACATTATCTGGGGTTGTTTCCTTCAAACGGTAGCCATTCAAGCATTCAATAATAAGTGCTGGATCGTCAGATTTCAACATAGTATTATAAAAACCTGCTGCCTGCGTCATATTACGAGGAACTAAAACATAGATTCCACGCAAAGCACCCAAAATAGTTCCGATAGGCGAACCTGCGTGCCAAACACCTTCTAAACGGTGTCCACGAGTACGAATAATCATCGGTGCTTTTTGTCCTGCTTTTGTACGGTAACGCAAACAAGCCAAATCATCAGACAAAATTTGTAAGCCATATAATAAATAATCCAAATACTGAATTTCTGCAATCGGACGTAATCCACGCATTGCCATTCCAATTCCTTGACCCATAATAGTCGCTTCACGAATACCAGTATCGGTAATTCTGCTTTCTCCAAACTGTTCTTGAAGTCCTGCAAAGGCTTGATTTACATCTCCAATTCTTCCAACATCTTCTCCAAAAGCAACCACTAAAGGATTATTTTTGAATGCTTCTATAAAACAAGATTGTAAAACTTCTCTTCCATCAACAACTGGACTGTTTTCTGAATAAATTGGTTTGATTTCTTCTACTTTAAGAGCTGAAAGTTCTGTTTCAGAATACAAATGAGAATTATAACGATCGTGATTTTCTGTTTTTGTACGCTCTAAAAATAATTTTAAATCTACACGAATTGGATTTCCAAGGTCATTTTTTAATATTCTTAAAGCAGCTTTTATGGCTTTGATTGTATCCAAACGCATCGCATTGAGCGTGTTTTTTAGCGTAAGATGAATATCTACTAATTCATTTTTGACAGCATTATTTGAAGATTGGTGTATTCCACTCTCAATTAAGTTTAAGGCCTCATCTTGGTCGCCTTTCATAGCTTCATTGAAGATTTTCCAAGCGTAATTTCGTGCATCTCTAGCTCTTGCAAATGATTCTTTTTCTATTTTATCTAATTCGTCTTCTTTTGCAATTCCTTCTTCTAAAATCCAACTACGCATTTTTACCAAACAATCAAATTCTTGTTCCCACTCCAAACGCTCTTTTGGCTTATAGCGAGAATGCGAACCCGAAGTCGAATGACCTTGTGGCTGCGTAACTTCCTCTACATGAATCAAAATAGGCTGGTGTTCGGTACGGCAAAGATTGGCAGCCTTTGCATAAACTCTACACAATTCTGGATAATCCCACGCTTTTACTTTTATAATTTCGTAGCCTTTGTTATCTTCATCTCTTTGAAAACCTGCTAATGCTTCCGAAATACTTTCTTTTGTAGTTTGGTATTTTTTAGGAACAGAAATTCCATATCCATCATCCCAAACAGACATAATCACAGGAACTTGCAAAACGCCCATTGCATTAATTGCTTCCCAAAAAAGACCTTCCGAAGTCGAAGCATCTCCTATTGTACCGAAGGCAATTTCATTTCCATTTTTAGAAAAATTGGTATATTCTGATAAAATATCAGCGTTTTGTCTATATGTTTTTGAAGCTAAAGCCAAACCAACCAAACGAGGCATTTGTCCTGCTGTTGGCGAAATATCTGCACTAGAATTGTACTGCTCAGTTAAATTTTTCCAATTTCCATTCTCATCTAATGAGCGAGTAGCAAAGTGTCCGTTCATTTGTCTTCCTGCTGATGCTGGATCAACTTCTACGTCTGTATGAGCATAAAGTTGTGCAAAATACTGTTCTAAAGTAATTTCTTCTAATGCCAACATAAAGGTTTGGTCACGGTAATATCCCGAACGAAAATCACCTTTTCGAAACGCTTTTGCCATTGCAATTTGTGGAACTTCTTTTCCATCTCCAAAAATTCCGAATTTGGCTTTTCCTGCAAAAACTTCTTTTCGTCCTAGTAAACTGGCATTTCGGCTCTCCCAACCAATTCTATAATATTTCAAAACTTCCTTAGGATCAAAACTTGTGTTTTGATTCGTATTTTTTGGAGTAGGATTTTCTTTTAGCGTATCTTTTGTATGCATAACTTTTGGTGGCTTATTTTTTTTGTGGATTTTATATGTGTGTTTATTTTTTTGTATTCTTATCTTAACCGTCGTTGAGGTTCAAATGAAACCGTCAACGAGGAAAATAGTATTTTGAGTTCTTACAAATTTAACAAACCAAAGGCAGATTTGGAAATTTAGTTTTTTATATACTAACGAACCCTATAAGCTATTCATTTTGAGGTATTTATGTTTTGCAATAGCTTTTATAGGTTCTTAATCAGATTTTATTTGTTTTTGTTTTGGAGAATTTGGGAAATTCAGAAGAGATTTTTAATTATAAAGAATGTGAAATTATTTTACCTTAAAACGATAACTACCAATTCTACTCCACCCTTTATCAAAATATATATCAACTAATGTAACTGTTTTTCCTTTTTTAGCTAATACCTCTTGTATTACCTTTGTTATGTTATTTAACTCTACATCAAAAAACATTTTTTCACTTTTATTTTCCTCAAAGAACCATATAGAAGCAGTAATTGTATCATTTTCATTTTTTAATTCTGATTTTACACTTTCTAAATTAGCAAAATGAATTTTCAACTTATCTATTTTCTTCAACTTAATTGTTTTTACATCTTTGTTATTGATATGAAAAGAGAATTTTAGTTTATTTACAGGAATGTCTTCTTCAAAAATAGGTGGGTTTATCTTATCAATTTTTGCTTGAATAGTTGATTCCCAATTCTTGCCATGTCGTCTAGTAATCTCCTTTTTTATTATTTCATTATACATTTGCATTCCATCAAAGAAACATCCATCCATTATACAATTTGTATAAAAGTCATAGTATAAAAAGGAATAAGGCAAAGTAAGAGAATCATAATCGCCTCTTCCTCTAGAACTATTATTCCCCATTATTCCTTGAGTGTAAATAAATAAAGTATCGCCTTCAATAATATTTTCTCTTACAAAGTCTTTAATTTTAGGAAAATGAGAGCTACTATCTTTACATTTTATAAACTCAAGTTCTAAAAGAAGGTGGTCTAAATATAGTATCTCTTCATTACTTTGAAAAACAGAACGTCGCATTTCTTCAGCTTTATCATTTTGAGAATAGACATTAAAACTTATAAAGATAAAAAATAGAAATAGTAAGTTCTTCATAGAAATAGAATCTGTTTTTTTGAAATTATTTTACTACATAAGTATATGCTCCTAATGAATTAGATCCACTTGTAAAAGTAATTATAATTTTATCTATATTGTGTGAAGTTAGACCTTTTAGCTCTGCTTTTAAGAGTAGATCCATATAATTAAAAGGCATGTCGGGATGTGTTTTTACTAGAAATCCTTCTCTCATAAAAGAAACTTTAGCTATAACTTTTTTATATTTCTCATTAATTTCATTTTTATTCAAAACCTTCATCTGTAGATCATCAATTTTCTTCATGTAAATAGTATCTACATCTTTACCATCATCTATAATTGTAAAATTGACCCAGTTTTTTGCATTTGCGTTGTATTCATCAATTTCCTTTTTTAGATTTTCCTTCCAATTTTTGCCATATCTATTTGAAATTTCATTTTCTATTACAGAATTATAAAAATCTAATGTTCTAACTGGATAGCGTTCTGTCAAGCAATTTGTGCAAATATCTCTATAAAAGAAAGAATACTTTGAAGTGATTGAATCATATTCCCCCACTCCTTCTCTACTAGGAATTTTCATAAATGCTTTTGAAAACAAAACTAATGTATCATTTTTAGAATACTCTAAAACTTTCGGTTTAAGGACAGAATTATATTTAGATTTAACTGAATCTTCTTCAAGTTTGACAGGGTCTTTACTTAGAACTAGTTGGTCTATATCTATTCCCAGATCTAAATTGAGAATTAATTGTTCTAGTTCTGTTACTTTCAAACTTGAAATAGCTGAACTTCGTGTTTTTTCTGCTTCCTCATTTTGAGAATGAACATTAAAACTTAGAAAGACAAAAAGTAGAGTGAGTAGATTTTTCATAGCATGTTTTTTATGGTAAAAACGCTTTTCAGTTTTAGAAATTGTATGCTCATTAAAGAGATATATACATTTCAATTTTTCCAAAAAATGCGTAACTTGTATAAAAAACCAAAAAACAAATAAAAATCATGAAATTCAATATCAAACTTACCGATAAATTTAGGTTTAATGAGGAGGAGTTTTTTACACTTTGTACTGATAACCCTGAACTGCGTTTGGAAAAAGATAAACATGGAAATATTATACTTATGTCACCTACTGGAACAAACTCAAGTTTTCTTAATGGAATATTATTTGCCGAAGTTTTCTTTTGGAATAAAACAGCGAAAGCAGGAAAAGTTCTTGATTCGAATGGAGGAATTACTTTGCCTGATGGTTCGGTACGTGCAGCTGATGTAGCTTTTATTTCAAATGGCAAATGGAATAAGTTATCAGAAGAAGAGCGAGATAAATTTGCTAAACTCTGTCCAGATTTTGTAATAGAATTGCGTTCAAGTTGGGATTCAATCAAAGAATTAAAAGAAAAAATGGATATGTGGATTACAAATGGCGTTTTGTTAGCGTGGCTTATCAATCCGAAAAATCAAGAAGTACATATTTATAAATCAAACGAGCAAGTAGAAATTGTAAAAGGATTTAATAAATTTATTTCTGGAGAACCAGTTTTGAAAGGTTTTGAATTAGATTTGAAATTGCTTTTGAGCTAGAGTGAAATTACTTTTGTAACTTATTGGTAAATGATTTTTATGAAGAATAAAGATAACTGAAAGACGACTAAGTTAAATACGAATTTCTTTTTTTTGAAATTTGATAAATCAAATGACTATTTTTGTTAAATATTTATCCAAAAGAAATTAAAAATAGTTATACAAAATGCGTTATTTCATTATTTACAAACCTTATGGAATGATTTGTCAGTTTTCAAAAGAAGGCGACAAACAAACTCTGGCTGATTTAGATTTTAAATTTCCAAAAGATGTTTATCCACTTGGAAGATTAGACACAGACAGCGAAGGATTACTCATTCTTACCAATGATAAAAAACTGAATCATAAACTTTTAAATCCTAGCTTCGAACACGAACGCACTTATTATGTACAAGTTGATGGACAAGTTCATAAAGAAGCTTTGAAGCAGTTAGAAGAAGGAATTGTTATTCGTATCAAGAAAAAAGATTATTTTACAAGTCCTGCAAAGGCAGAGTCTATCGAAGAGCCTACTCTTCCACCACGAAACCCACCTGTTCGTTATCGTGCAAACATTCCCACTTCTTGGATTTCACTTACACTTACAGAAGGAAAAAACAGGCAGGTAAGACATATGACAGCAGCCGTAAAATTCCCTACTTTGCGTTTGGTGCGTTTTGCTATTAGAGATATTGAAATTGGAGAAATGCAGTCTGGAGATATTTTAGAATTGTCTGGAACAGAACTTTATACTAAATTAGGTATGAAAGTTAAATGAAATTGTGAATGATGAATTGTAAATTATGAATGTTGAAATTAAAATTACAGTTTCATAACCAAACAACTACAAATTCTTTCTCTTCATTTTCAAAAGTATGATGAGATAAAGGTAGCCATTCATTAGAAATTAAATCATTCTTTATTCTTCCAAAAAGCTGAATTTTATCATTTTTGTAATTATTATTCGTAATTAGCTTCGCTGCTTTTGCAGGTCGTAATTCGTAATTAGCTTCGCTGCTTTGACAGGTCGTAATTGCTTTTACATTCAAATCTTCTTTAAAAAAAAGACCTTCAATATCTGCATATTTATAGAGTACTTCTTTTGAAGACCAAAAAAGAGTTTGAGTTTTTAGATTTTGTGCCGTTGATTGTTCTTCTTGGCTCATTACACGACTAAAAACCTTAGAAATTTTTGTTGTAAGTGATTGAATATCAATTCCTACTTCGTTTGTTTTGTCAATAATAGCAGCACAAAAAGGAAAATCATGAGAAATAGAAAGTTTTAGATTTATATTTGTGATAGATTGTTTCAAAAATGGCTTTCCTGTTTCTGTTTTTGCTAAAAAGGTATAATCAAAATCCATTTGTTCAACTAAATTTTTGACCAAAAGACGAACAGCTAAACGCTCTAGTTTCTTTTCTTTTTGTTTTGCTTGTAATTTTTTGTTCAAACTTTTATCTGAATATTTGCTATCAATATAATTCAAATCTTCTTTTGGTAATTGTTTTTCAAAAAAAGTAATGCTTTCAGTAATTTGCCAAAGAGCAACTAAACGGTTTTCGGATTTTTCTAAAATTTGTAAAGGCATTTTTCAAAATTATAAGTGATAAATTGTAAATGATAAATTACGTTCTTTTTTCCAAAAACTTTACTGTTTTTGCTGTTTCCATCAACGACATAATTACTAATTAAATGAAAAAAAATAGTTACCTAATATATATACTGTTTTTTGCAGTATTATTTGTTTTACAAAGTCAAATAAGTTTTGTTTTTGCTCAACATGTGAAGATGCAATTTTCTTATCAAGATTCTTTGCGTGGAGCATTGAGAAAAGAGCGAGCTTACGACGTAAAACACTATGATTTAAACTTGAAAATTGATATTGAGAATCAGTCTATTTCTGGATTTAATAAAATTACGTTTCAAAATATAGATTTAGATTCTGTTTTGCAACTGGATTTATTTGAGAATTTTGAAATTGATTCTATTGTTTATCATAATACATATCAAAGTCAAAATCTAACACAAACTTTACGAAACCGAAGAGAAGGAAAAGTAATTTGGGTAGAAATTCCGACCGAAATCAGAAACGACTTAAACACCTCTAAAGAAAATAAAACAAATGAAATGATAAGCGTTTTTTATCACGGAAAACCTCAAAATGCCGTTAATCCTCCTTGGGACGGTGGTTTTACATGGAACAAGAAAGCAAATGACAAACCTTGGGTAACCGTTAGTTGTCAAGGTTTGGGAGCGAGTAGTTGGTTTCCTTTAAAAGACCATTTGAGTGATAAACCTGATAGTGTTCGAATGTACTTTGAAGTTCCAAAAGAATTGTTTTGTGTTTCGAATGGAGATTTGATTTCTATTAATAAAAATAGTACGAAGAATACAGATGACAAAAATTATGTAGGTTACGAATGGAAAACCTCTTATCCAATTTCTTCTTATAATATAACCTTAAATATTGGCGATTATGTTCATTTTGAAGATGAATTTAATTCTAAAAATAAAATAACAAATCCTATAAATCAAGATAATAAAAATGATGGAAATAATCAGCCTTTAAAGCTAGATTATTACGTAATTAAAGGAAATGAGCAGAAAGCAAAACCGTATTTTGAAAGTCAAGTAAAGCCGATGTTAGAGGCTTTTGAGTATTATTTTGGAGAATACCCTTTCGAAAAAGATGGTTATGCACTTGTAGAAACGCCTTATTGGGGAATGGAACATCAATCCTGTGTGGCATATGGAAATAATTATAAATTAAATCCTTTTGGTTTTGATTTTATTATTATTCACGAATCTGGACATGAATATTTTGGAAATAGTATTAGTGTAAACGACAATGCCGAACTTTGGATTCATGAATCTTTTACTACCTATTCAGAAGCTCTTTTTGTAGAATATTTTCAAGGAAAAGAAAAAGCGATTGATTATCTATTGACACAGA
Organism: uncultured Cytophagales bacterium; assembly: GCA_963761725.1. Classification (GTDB taxonomy): domain Bacteria; phylum Bacteroidota; class Bacteroidia; order Cytophagales; family Bernardetiaceae; genus Bernardetia. The sequence continues at coordinate 211,404 of CAVXHP010000012.1, forward strand.
AACCAAAAATTATGAATAAAGATGTAATTCTTGCTCCTCTTGATGTAAATTATACTAGTTGGCTTGGTGCAGATATGTATTATAAGGGAAGTTGGATGTTACATTCTTTACGCTCCGTAATTGGAAATGATGAATTATGGTTTACGACAATTAAAGATTTTTACCAGACTTACAAACACTCACACATAAATACGAAGCAAGTCATCAATTTTTTTAATAAAAAAACAGGTAGAAACCTAACACCAATTTTTGATTTTTATCTTTTTAATAAAGAAATTCCTAGTTTGGAATATGAGATTGTAGAAGAGGGAAAAAATACTTTTCTATTTTACAAATGGGAAAATACAAAAGAAAGAAATACTAATTTTAATATGCCTGTTGAAGTATTTTTGAATGAGCAATCAGAAGTAATGGAATTAAATCCAACAACTACAACTCAAAAACTAGAAATTTCAAACAAAATCAATAGAAAAAAGAAGAAAATAGAAGAGATGGAATTGAAAATTAATGAAAGAAAATATTTAGCTAAAAGTCTAAAAAAATAACTAGAGTTAGACAGGGTTAAAACCCTGTCCAATTCAAATAATAATGTGTAAGAAATAAAATTCTATCAATTGAACAGGGTTTTAACCCTGTTTTTACAGAATAAATTAACCAATTAAAGTTTTGTAATCAGCAGCAGACATAAGAGCGGCTACATCGTCTGTATTATTAACCTGAATTTTTATCATCCAACCACCTGTATACGGGTCAGAATTGACAGTTTCTGGAGCATCTTCCAAGTCTGGATTTACTTCTATTACTGTTCCTGTAATTGGCATATACAAATCAGAAACCGTCTTTACAGCTTCTACAGAGCCAAAAACTTCGCCTGCTTCTACCTCGTCGCCTTCTGTTGTGATATCTACATAAACAATGTCACCCAATTCAGATTGAGCAAATTCTGTAATTCCAACCGTTGCAATATCGCCTTCTAAGCGAATCCATTCGTGTTCTTTGGTGTATTTTAATTCTTCTGGGAAAGTCATTTTTTTGAGATTTTTTTATGAAAAAAGAGTTGAGAATAAGTTACAATCTAGTGCTGTAACCTAGTTATGTTGTTTGTAATCCAAATATACAAAAATAGAGCAGTCAAAAATAAATTTGTAGGAAAATTTATCTTTCTTAAAGTTTTAGAGGTTTAGAAATTATTTACTGTACCCTACTATTTTTTTATAGGATTGAAAATACAGATAGATACAAAATAGTATTAGAATAATTTAATTATAATTCAAAAAATCCGTTTTTCATCTGTCTAATCTGTAAAATCCGTGTTCCATAAAAAAAGTAGGGTACAGTAGAAATTATTCTTATCACAAAAAAAACAGTTTATATTTCTATAAACTGTTTTTTGAAGAATAATGAAAGATTAGTTAGCAACTTCTATACTATCCTTTTCAGTTTTGTATTTTGCATTCAGACGTTCCAAAACAGGTTTTGTAATATCCAAATCTTTATCTGTATAAAGAATAACAGACATACCTTTTTGAGTACCTAAAACAACTCTATATCCTTTTTCAGCTTTATACTCTTCCAAAACAGACTCAATATCTGCGTAGGCTTTGTTCATGTCCTTTTCACCCTGCAACATAAGAGCTTCTGACATAGATGCTTTTTGTCTTTCCAACATTTGGTATCTTGTCTGAAGGTCTTGCTGTTCTTTTTTGGCAGCATTTTCTGATAAAAGACCTTGAGTAGCACGTTTTTGGAAACTTTCTGCTTCACTTTGTAACTGAATTTCGCTCTGCTCTAATTGTCTTCTCATATCTACTTGTTTCTTTTCTGTTTTGTCTTTAATATCCACTAAATAATCATAGTAAGTATTCAATGTATCAAGATTTATATAAGCAATATCTCCATTATTTGAAGAACTAGAACTAGAAGAATTAGAAGAGTTTGTCGTAGAAGCATTTGCATTTTCAGAACCTTTTGGGTTACAACTTGCAAAGGCTGCAAATGAAATTATCAAAACAAATACGAAGTAAAAAGAAGTAGGAAATGTATTTTTAATCATGAGATTGAAATTGAGAAAATGGAATTAAATTTTTAAACAAAGGCACAAAGATAAGAGAATATTATAGATTATACATTTTGAGAAATTTTTAAAAGTAAAAATTTCTCAAAATGTATTTATCTGAAAGTGTATATCTTTTTTTGAGATACTAAATTATGCAGCAGGTTTTTGAATAACCATTTTTGTTCTGAAAGAACCTGTTATGTTCAATGTAGAGTCTTGTGAGTTGTTTTTGGCTTCTTCTATCGAACCTTTAAAAGTACCTTCATAAATCTCGCCCTCTATTTTATTGATTGTCATTTCGAAGGGAGAAATAGCAGAATCTTTCCAACGAGTTTTGTATTCACCTTTATTGTCGGTCAATATAAAATTAAAAATAATCTCTTTTCTAGGCTTTGCATTTTGATCCTCTACTATTGTAAAAGGTGCCTGCTGGTCAAGGTCAAAATTATGAGCTTGTATATAAAGATTTTGTTTACACTGCTCATCTGCACAACGCTCTATTCTAAATAAATTAGAGGTTAGTAAATTATATCTATCATCTACAACTTTAGGTATATAATTAAGATCATAATCTTTACCTCTAATAGTAGCTTTAATGTAAAAATCATTGTCTATGATAGCAGAAGCAGGACAATCATCAGGCACTTCAACCTCTTGTGTTATACCAACACTAGTTTCGTCAGTTTCAGAAGTGGTTTCAGAAGTACTAGAATTCGTACACGCCCAAAGACCATATGAACTAAAGGCTGCAAAGATAAATAAAATGTAGATTGATTTAATTTTTTTCATAGATTTTGATAAATTTGAATGTTTTTTGATTACCTATTTTAGTTAAAATAAAAATAATAACAAAATAATTGCTTTATTATTTAGAAGTGCAAAATTCTGAAAAAAAAGTATCTTAATCAAACTTATTTCAAATATTTATAAGAATGATATAAGTCTTTCTACTTGCTTAAATGCTTAGTTTAGCTCGGTCAGAATTGCAGCACAGACCAAATTAAAATAAAGACAAAGTACAAATAATTTTGCACTCTTACTTGCGTGCTTATTGATTGAACACAAATAAATTCAGAAAAAGAAAATCAATTTTTTTACTGAAACTAGAATAGACAAATTACTATTTTAGGAATTTTGATACAAACATACGGCATTTTCAATAAATTTGCTTACTTTTAACTGTATAGTTAGTAGATACGTTATTTTTTTTAGTTTAGAATATACAAAGAACAAAACGATTTTAATTTTGCCAAAATTCAAAATAAATACTGTTTCAGAAGCATACAAGCCTGAAAATCAGACTGAACCCTCTTTTTTGATTGAGCCTTCTCTCAACTCAAAAAGTAAGACCAATGCCAAGAATACCAAACTCTACATTAAGCCAAAAGCCATAAAACAGATTTTTGAACATATCTCTTGGGGAGAAACAACTAAAGAAAATATCGTCGAACAAGGAGGAGTTCTGCTGGGAAAGGTATTTTTTGATAAAAAAAAGAACCTTATGTATGGCATTGTAGAAGAAGCCTTAGCAGGAAAACACGCAAAAGGAAGCTCGGCTTATTTGGAAATGGATCATGAAGTTTGGAAAGAAATGCTTGATCAGTTTGATGCTATTTTAGATAAAGACGAAGATAAAAAATGGCAAATAATAGGCTGGTATCATACTCATCCAAACAATCTTTCCGTTTTTATGTCTGGTACAGATATGGGAACACAACAACGTTTTTTCTCCAATGATTGGCAATATGCCATTATATTCAACCCTCACAAACAAATCTGGAAATCCTTTGTAGGAAATGAAGCCGTAGAATGTGCTGGAATGATTGTAAAGGATTAGAATTTTTCATAGTTTGCAAAATTATTATTTCAAAAAACCAGTTTACCTGCCTTTATTAAAAAGCTAAAAAAGTGATACTCATTCACTGGTAACTGATAACTGCTAACTGATTATATGGATACTTATTTTTTCTATCCTGACCTAGAACTTGGATCTCAAATTACACTCCCAGAAGAGGAAGCCAAACATCTCAAAACGCTTAGAGTAAAAGAAGGCGATTTTTTGGATATTGTAAATGGAAAAGGACTATTAGCCAAAGGAAAAGTTCTTTCTCCCAATGTCAAAAATTCTTTGATAGAAATTACACAAATTTTTGATACAGAGGCAAAACGACCTTTTTATATTCATATTGCTGTTGCTGCTACCAAAAATGCTGATCGAATAGAATGGTTTTTGGAAAAAGCTATCGAAATTGGTATAGACGAGATTTCGTTTATCGAAACGAGTAGAAGTGAATACAATAATCTCAAATCTGACCGTTTGGTCAAGAAAAGCATTGCTGCTATCAAACAATCTCTGCGAGCAACATTACCAAGAATAAATCCTCCTAAAGAATTTAAAGACTTTATAAAAAAATACCATTCCGATAAGAAGAACCAAACCAAACATGGCGAAGAAACGTTAGAAATTCAGCGTTTTATAGCCTATACACCAACAGACACAAATGCCGTTTTAGAAAATTGTGCTACCAAAAATGCGTATTATTTAGTTTTGATAGGAAGTGAAGGAGGCTTTTCTCCAGAAGAAGTACATCAGGCTCAACAATCTGGTTTTGAGTGCGTTAGCTTAGGGGAATACAGACTTCGCACCGAAACGGCAGCTCTTTATTCCTGCATGGCATTGAATAGTATTAATAGGGTTTAGGAAATGCAAGTGCTAGGAACTAGGAAATGGGAGTTAGGAATTAGGAAATTTCAAATAACATCTATTTATCTTTTAGTCTTAAAAAATTGTGGTTCGAAAAAAAACTGTATTGCATTTTCTAAAAAGGTATTTATCCTGCCTTTAATCATATAAATCATACAAATCATTTACCAATCCTACATATGTATTTGTAGTAAGTCATTAAAATTCTGCCAAAAATGAAATATATATTAATTGTTCTCACTCTAGCTTTATTTTCATTCGTTCAAAACAAATCAATTTTAAAACCAAATGCTACCTACAAAATAGCAAAACTAAAATATAATGGTGGTGGAGATTGGTATTCAAACAAAACATCTTTGCCAAATTTAATAGAGTTTTGTAATGAAAATTTAAGAACTCAAATTGACCTAGAAGAAGAAGTTGTAGAAGTGGGAAGTCCCTCGCTTTTCAGTTATCCATTTGTACACATGACAGGACATGGAAACGTTATTTTCTCTTCTAGTGAAGCCCAAAATCTTCGTAATTACTTAATTGGAGGAGGTTTTCTTCATATCGATGATAATTATGGAATGGATAAATTTGTTCGTTTAGAAATGAAAAAAGTTTTTCCCGAATTAGATTTTATCGAACTTCCTTATTCTCATGACGTTTATACAATCAATTATAAATTTCCAGACGGGCTTCCAAAAATCCATGAACACGATGGAAAACCTGCACAAGGTTTTGGACTTCTTTACGAAGGTCGTTTAGTTTGTTTTTATTCGTATGAATCAGATTTGGGAAATGGCTGGGAAGATTCTTCTATCCATAACGACCCAGAAGAAAAACGACAAGCTGCTCTCAAAATGGGTGCAAATTTGGTTCTTTTTGCTTTTATGCAACTTCAATAAGTTTAATACAGAATATAAAGCTACTTTTTTTAAATGAGAATACTAACAAGAATGCAGTAAATGTAAAATTACTTGTTCGTTTTACTATAAATAAAAATTAACTTTTATTTAGGTTTTTAATTTTCAAAATAGTAGATTTGCACCTTTAAAAAATAACACATCAATATTTATAAAACAAATGAACTTTTTTACAAAATTTTATGTCTTAATTTTTTTATTTTTTCTTCTTTATAATTCATCTTTTGCTCAAGATAATAAATCAGATAGTCTTGATTACTATTTTGATGATGAGTTAGGAGATAAAAAGGTAAAAGGAGCTTTGAAAGTAAATGTAGCTCAAATTATCTATGGAGATATTCCTGTAATTTATGAGCATTACATAGGAAATAGATTAGGTTTAGAAGTTAGTTTAGGTTATCTTTTACCTTATCACATTCCCTCTCTATTTTATGAAAAAGATGATGCTGATTACGTGAAATTAGAAGGTATAAAAGGAGGATATAGTTATTTTATCAACCCTAAATTTTATTTCAATAGCAACAGAGAAGATTCAATGTATGCAGGTTTTAGGATTCGTAAAAGAAAGTTTAGTCAAAGCATGGACAGAAAATCTACTATAACTGACTGTACGATCAACATAGGAGCAAATTATTATTCATTGAGTAGTAGATGGTCTTTTGATTTTAATATTGGTTTAGGTTTTTCATGATAAGAAACAAATTATTTTATCAATCCTGAGTATTCCTGAATATGAATATTTTCAGTTAGTTACTCCAATAAATTTCAATATTTCTTATTTAATATATTAAAACTATGAACAGATTACTACGTGTATTTTTATTTGTTATTATATTATCTCTTATTTCTACTTTTGGTTTTTCGCAAAGCCAGTATGCAAATGTTTCTTGGCGTAAAACACAGTCAAAAACTGAAAAATCAAAAATGTTTTCGTGGTACATTAGGCGATATTGAAGTTATAGGAACTGCTAAGAGTGGAATTCTCTTTACGATGAGAAAAGAAATAAAATATTCTGCTCTTGGTAAAAGTGATATAAAATATTTTATAGAAAACTACAATAGTGAGTTAGGTAGAATGAAACTTAGTCAATTAGAAATTGAAGAAAAAGAAGATGGAATTTACAATGGAATTTTGCTACATAACGACAAACTTCTTTTGTTTACAAGTTTCTATAATAAAAAGTTAAAAAAAGATTTCTTGTTTATGCAAGAATTAAATAAATCTACTCTTGCTTTTGTAGGAGAAAAAAAAATGGTAATGGAAGTAGATCTTTCAGAAAATCAAAAGCCTTCAAAACTAAAAGTAATAGCTCAAGCCTATTCTTTCGGACTCGCAGGAGATATGTATGAAACGGCTTCACAGACTAGGTTTTACTTTTGAGATGAAACGTTCTAGTGATTCTTCTGATGTATTATAACCTACAAATTACCTTTTAAAAAGAAAGAAAACAGAAAAGTAAATATAGCTTTGTTTGATAAGAATTTAGAATTAAGAGCTACAAAAAGTTCACGAATTGCCTTACGATGAAGATTCGTTTTTTCGTACACGGTTTTGAAATGGATGAGAGAGGGACTGTTTATATAAAAGGAGGTTTGAGGATAGATAAAGATAATTTTCAAAAAAAGTTATTGAGTTTTTCGAATGGACTTACTGATTTGAAAGAATATACACTTCCTTCCATGATAAAGAAATTGGAAATGTATTTTATGTGTTTGATGATGAAATGAAATCAGAGTATATGGTGTTTATAATAAACGTATTAGTAGAAAAGAGAGGGAAAAAGGTATTTATTCTATGTCTATAAATAGAGAATCTGGAAAGATAGAGAATGAAAAATTTACTCCTTTAGAAGAAAAATATCAAGAAGTATTGGAAGAAGGATTTAAGGATTATGTATATGTAAAAAGCTTTATCTAAGAAAAAAGATGGTGGAGTAATGCTATTGATAGAAGATGTATTTATAGATATGCAGACAAGTAATAGGTATGATGCACAAAGCAAACGATGGGTACAATCTACTGTAATTCACTATTATTACAAAGATATAATCGCATTAAATATGGACAAAGAGGGTACGCTTTTATGGTCTACCTTGATTCCTAAAAGGCAATATGCAATAGGTAGTAGTTTGCATTTATCATTTTACCAACAGATAGTTGGTGAAAAGTTGTACCTCGTTTTTCCCGACCATGCCAATAACACTTCTTTAGAAGCAAGTGAAGGTACAGAAACTTATAGTAGAAATTCTAAAGTAGCTATGTTGGCTGTTGTGGTTATTGATTTGAATACAGGAGAAGCTAAAAAGGAAAAAGTGTTTGGTTTTTTACCTAAAAAAGACTAAAGAGTTCATAGTGCCTAGTCAAATGTCGAAGATATCAGAAACAGAAGCACTCATATATGCTGAAGGAGAAGATACCTATAAAATGGGAAAAGTTACTTTTAAGCCATAGAATTATGTCATGTCCTAAAATAATATTACAGGTTTTTAGATAAAAAAAATAGAGTTTCAGAAATGAAGCTCTATTTTTTTGTTGAGGTTCAAATGCAGTTCTTAAAAAGCAATGTATTTAGGGTTAAAATCTAATATTATTTTTTCTAGCTCACTTTCCACAATTTTGTAGCTCACTTTTTTGTATTTTTGAGCTACAAATCAAGGTTTAATGAGCTACAAAAATAGTATAAGGAAAAATGACAGATAAAATAATAGAATTTGTAAAAGAAAATCCGTTGCTTTCTTCTAAACAGATTCATGAAAAATTGAATGAAGAAATAGCTTATGCAACTCTCAAAAGAACATTATCCAAATTAGTAGAGGATAAATTAATCGTTTCAATAGGAAAAAGCCGAGCAACTAAATATAAAATTAGTCCTGCTTATCAATTATTCTATCCTATCAATCTTGAAACGTATTTTGAGAAAGAGATTGATGAGCGTAAGGCAGAAGATAGTTTTAATTTAATTTTGATAAAAGAAATTCTAAATGAAGTAGAATTATTTACAGAAGAAGAAGCCGAAAAACTCAATGCTTTACAAAATCAATACAAAAAAAATAGTGCAGAACTTTCTAAATTTGAATATGACAAAGAACTAGAGCGTTTGGCTATTGATTTGAGTTGGAAATCTTCTCAAATTGAAGGAAATACCTATTCACTTTTAGAAACTGAACGTTTACTGAAAGAAAAAGAAACTGCAAAAGGAAAGACAAAAGATGAAGCAATTATGTTACTCAATCATAAAGATGCTTTAGATTTTGTAATCGAAAATCCTGATTATTTAATTCCTCTGACCGTTTCAAAAATTGAGGATATTCATAGTTTGCTCATCAAAGAATTAGGCATTGATAGAAATATTCGTCAGCGAAGAGTAGGTATTACAGGTACAAATTACCGACCTTTAGACAATGAATACCAAATCAAGGAAGCATTGAGAGATATGTGTAATCTTGTCAATTCTCGCCAAAACGTTTTTGAAAAAGCCTTGTTACTTTTGGTCTTAATTTCTTATATACAAGCCTTTAATGACGGAAACAAACGCACAGCACGAATTATCAGTAATACAATTTTGATGAATTATGGTTATTGCCCTATTTCTTTTCGTACTGTTGATTCAATAGATTATAAAAAGGCAATGCTTATTTTTTATGAACAGAACAATGTTACTGCTTTCAAAAAGATATTTATCGAACAATTTGAATTTGCTGTCAAAACTTATTTTTAAAATAAAAAAACCGTTGCTCGTGTCCTCACGAGCGACCTATAAAATCAACTATGCCCCAATTACGTATTATTTTTATGGGAACGCCCGAATTTGCCGTTTCTTCGTTAGATATTTTAGTAGAAAATGGCTACAATGTAGTCGCTGTAATTACTGCACCAGACAAACCAGCAGGACGAGGACAGAAAATAAATGAATCTGATGTGAAAAAAGCAGCTTTAAAACATAATTTGCCTATTCTACAACCAACAAACTCTAAAAGATGAGACTTTTTTGGAAGAATTCAAAAGTTACAATGCAAATCTTCAAATTGTGGTAGCATTTCAAATGCTTCCAGAAGCAGTTTGGCAAATGCCAGAAATAGGAACATTTAACCTTCATGCTTCCCTTTTGCCTAACTATCGAGGTGCTGCACCAATAAATTGGGCAATTATTAATGGTGAGAAAAAAACAGGAGTTACAACGTTTTTCCTAAAACATAAAATTGATACAGGAGATATTCTTTTTCAAGAAGAAGAAGAAATCTATGACAACGATAATGTTGGTACACTTTATGAAAGATTAAAAAATAAAGGAGCAAAACTTGTTTTGAAAACTGTAAAAGCGATTCAAGACAATGATTACGCTGTCCAAAAACAAAATTTAGAAGAAAAAACTCCTCATGCTCCAAAAATTTTTACAGAAGATACCTTCATAAATTTTGAAAACGAAAGTGAAAAAATACTAAACTTTGTGCGTGGACTTACGCCTTATCCTGCTGCAAGAATGCGTGTTTATGATACAATGTATAAGGTTTTCGATGTAGAAGTTATCGAAGACGTAGAGCCAAATGAACTTATGATAGGCGAACCACTTACAGACCAAAAAACGTATCTTTACGTTAAGACTTTAGACGGTTATCTAAAAATCAATGAATTACAACCTGAAGGAAAACGAAGAATGAAAATTGAAGATTTCTTGAGAGGGAATAAAATCTAATTTTTTTACTATTTTTGTTTTACAATTACACTAAAAAGTTAGTTTCCCATCTATTATCGCATCAATCATAGGAAAAAAACATAGGAAAGAAAGATTTTACAGCATTTTATTTTATAATTATAAAAAAACAAACTCACTTAATAACGTATCATTATGAAAAAATTTATTTTATTTTTTGCTCTTATTGCTTCGGCAGCTTCTTGTGCTAGTGAAAAAAAACAAGCTAATGCAGCCGATGCAGTACAACAACAGAAACAACTATTACAGAAACTACAACCCGCAACGATGCAAATGACGATGTAGAAAAGATTTTTATAGACCAAACTAATGCAGACGGTAGCGTAAAAATGTTTGAAGATGTATTGGCAGAATACAAAGGAAAAGTAATCTATGTTGATTTTTGGGCTTCTTGGTGTCCTCCTTGTCGTGGAGAAATGCCTAGTTCTCAAAAATTACACAGTCAGTTTGAAGGAAAAGATGTAGTTTTCTTGTATGTTTCTTTTGATAGAGCTGCTGACGCTTGGAAAAATGGAATTGAAAAAATGGATATCAAAGGAGTTCATTATTTCCCTGCTGGTGATGCTAATCAAGCTGTTTCTACTAAATATGAAATTACAGGAATTCCTCGTTATATGCTTGTTGATAAGACAGGAAATGTAATCAACCCAGATGCTCCTCGTCCTAGTTCGGGTCAAGTAATTGCAGGTTTGATTAATCAGTATTTGTAAAAATAGTACATAAAATAATAAGTTTTTAGTAAATTGAACGCTATAAAGAAAATTATAAATTCTTTATAGCGTTTTTTTATAGATAATGTAGTTTAAATAATTAATTAATGAGAAAGTATATCTTTTTAGCTTTTGCTTTTATTTTTGTGTTCTTTTCTAATCTGATTTTTGCACAAGAATTTCGTTATAACATAATTATTGATCAATCTCGTGTTGAAGCTCAAAACACACAAATCATTGACCAGCTTACAAAGGCATTGACAAAGTTTATGAACACGACACAGTGGACGGAAGATAGGTATGAGGAATGGGAACGTATAGAATGTAATATTCTGATTACATTAGACAATAACACTGACCTTGCTCAAGGTCTTTATTCTGCCGACGCACAAATACAATATAATCGTCCTGTTTATGGAACGGCTTATACTTCTCCTATGCTCAATTATGTCGATAAGAATTTTGATTTTGCCTACAAACCCAGTGAACCTTTAATTTATATTCCCAATTCTACTAATAATAATCTAACATTGATGTTGGCGTATTATTCATATATTATTTTGGCTTTAGATTACGATTCTTTTTCTTCTCTTGGTGGAAGTCCGTATATTGAACAGGCACAAAATATAATCAATAATGCACAGAGTACAGGAGTTGGCAATGCGGGTTGGCAAAATAATGATATTCGTTCGAGGTATTGGCTGGGAGAAAATCTGAATAGTCCTCAATTTATTGATTTGCGAAAAGGCTTGTATAATTATCATCGTCTGGGGCTTGATGTAATGCTAGAAAAACCAGCAGAAGCACGTCAAAAAACAATGGAAGTATTGAGGAAATGGAAAGAAGTAAGTGCTGTTCGATTAAATGCACTACTTATTCAAACGCTTTTCGATGCAAAAGGAGAGGAATTATATCAACTTTTTTCGAATGCAGAAAGTGAAGAAAGGCTCAAAGCTGCTGAAATTTTGCTTCAACTTGACCCAGCACACGCAAATTTGTACCGCAAACTTCAAAATTAACTTTAAAATTTAGAGTAAGTTACTAACAAAACGCTGCATGACGAGTTTTTTATATTAAATTGCAGCATAAATTAGTTTACTCACACTCAAAACAAAACAAAACAAAACTATGAGCTTAGAATCTTTCACAGAGCGTGTAAAAAAAGTAGTCGGAACAGATAGTGGACTAGGAAAATCAGTTAAATTTGACCTTAAAGGGGAAGGCGTTGTTCATGTAGATGCTACACAAGTTCCTAATGTAATTTCTCATGAAGATAAGGAGGCAGATTGTACAGTTAAGATTTCAGAAGAAAATGCCAATAAAATGATTGATGGAGATCTCAACTTGATGGCTGCTTATATGACTGGAAAGGTAAAAGTAAATGGAGATATGGAAATGGCTATGAAAGTAGTTCAGCTTATTGCTCGTCGTGCAAAAGAAGGAAACGTTTAATCTTAGTGATTAATTGTTAGTGATTAACGATTAATGAAATTTCAGTATCTATAATTATAGTATTAAAATTATAATATCAATTTTATCCGTGTTTTGTACAGTCAGTACCTAACACGGATTTTTTTGAATATTTCTACTGCTAAAAAAACAGACTTTTTCAAAACAATTATTTCAAAAAGCAATTTTCCACTAATCACTAATCACTAATCACTAATCACTAATCACTAATCACTAATCACTAATCACTAATCACTAATCACTAATCACTAATCACTAATCACTAATCACTAATCACTAATCAAAACGCATTACCATAACCGTATAATCATCTCGCAAATCATCTCCTTCAATAAACTGATAAATATCGTCAATAATTAAGTCTGCTATCTGTGTAACGCTACACTGAGCATTTTCTTCTACAAAATTCTGAATTCTCTCGTACCCATATTCTTCTTTCGAAACTGGGTGGCGAGCCTCATTTATCCCATCTGTATAAAGGAAGAAAATATCTCCTTCTTCATACTCAAAGGTAGAAACCTGTGTATGTTTTCCATAGGTTCCATTTCGAATTATTCCTAATCCAATTCCTTTTTCTTCCAAAAATTCAGCTTTTTCTTCTCTAGCATTATAATATAAAGTTGGACAATGACCTGCACGAGAAGAATAGATTTTTCGTTTTTCAGTATCAATAATCAAATAAGTAGCTGTAATGAAAAGACGAGCTTCCAAGCACGAACTAAGTGCATTATTGGCATATTCCATAAATAAATCAGGACTTAAATCCAAACGCACCAAACTATGAAAGATACCTTTCATCTGTGCCATATAAAAAGCTGCTGACGTTCCATTCCCAGCAACATCTCCAATAATTATAGCAAAACGATGAGGTGCAACCTGAAAATAATCATAGTAATCTCCTCCTACTTCATCGGCAGAACCCGCCTTTACACAGATTTCGAATTGATTATCTACATCAATGACCTTTGGTAAAAGGCTTTCTTGCACTCTATGAGCTATTTTTAGTTCGTTTTGATAACGCTGCGTTTCGACGGCAGTTGTAATCAATCTGAAATTATAGATTGCCAAACTAGCCTGTGTTACAAAGGAAGTAAGTGTTGTCATTACAACATTGTCAAAGGCATTATCTATCTCTTTCAGTAAAACAAGTGAACCCAAATAACTTTTATTTGCAATCAAAGGCAGAGACAAAACAGATTGATAGGTTTGTTTTTCATAGTCTATCTCAAAGAGCTGCATAGCCGAGTATTTTCGTGGTTTACTCCTATCTAACCCTTTTTCATAAATTACTTTTTTGAGCTTAATAGCTTGATTGTTGGAAATATCTTTGGTAATAAAATCTCGTTGAGAATTCCAAATTTCTAGCCACGCAGCATCTGCATGAAGCGTTTGAATAGCACTTTCCAATAAAACTTTATATACTTCTTTTTCATTATCTCCACTTAAAAGTGATTCAGAGAGTTTTTGAAAACTAGCTAGTTCTCCAATTTTTTTCTCAAAAACAGATGAAGTGGGAAGATTGAAAAGCAGGAAAAGAGAACTTGTAACAGAATATACTCCAGTAAAAATAAAGGTAGCCATAAAGAAAACAGACTGCTGTAAATCAATTACCAAATTTGTAATTGTTTGTATTTCCTTACTCTGATTAGCTATAGTATCATAACGTAAAAACTCAAATAGAAAATAGAATTGAACAACCAAAATAACTAACAAAAGTAATATAGAACGAATCTTTTGATTAAAATTCAAATAAGCTACCCAGCGAATATTTATTGACAAAACAAACGCCATCAAAACTAAAAATACAAGAATGATGTGCGAGTAAGGAGCAAAAAGTTTGAAACCAAAAAAATGAAAAAAGAGCGTAATGAAAAGAGTATATTCAAATGTACTCATCAAGCTATGTACAAACTTACTAGACTGATAGGTTATTAAATGCTTCCACTTGTGATAAGCCGTAAATAAAAAACCAACAAAGAGTGCAAAATCTATATGATAAATGAAATTGTAGAGCATTGTATGCTCCAAAAGATAATTAGTAGCAACTCTAATAAAAATATTGAGCATCAAAGAAAGTGCAAGCGAAACAATACTTGAACCAAATGCTTTCCACAAAAATCCATAAAAATCTTCATTATCATCTTTCTGAACATCAATTCTGCGAATAGTAAAAAATGTACACAGAAGAAAAGCATTAAATAAAAGTCCCTTGAGCCAAATAGGAAAATTTTGCTGAATATCTTGATATCCTTCCACTAACAAATACTGCTCTAGCATTCCATAGGCAGTAAGCAGAACCCATGAGAGCATCGTCAGGAACAGTAATAGTGTTTTATAGCCTTTTTGCGGCAGAGCAAGATTCATATACTAATCAGAGAGAAAAATTTTAGTTGGTGTCTTTTATGTATTTCTAATTTCGTTTATCAGTACTAACTAATTCAAGGTTTGTAATAGAATTATATGCTAATTGAAATACAATCAGAAATTCCTGCAAGCTACAAAAAACTAATGCCAAAAGATATTCTATTTTTATAAAAATAGGATTGATATAATTTTTTGGCACAATCAATGGCGAATAAAAAAATAGAAATCATTTTTTAGCAAATCAATAATAAAACTAATTTTTAGAAGCTATTCTACTAAAATCAGGCTTTTTTGATGTAAAAATTAAGCAAAACAAAAGTACAAACTACTTTGTCATTTAAAAAATCAAATTTCAAGTTATTTATCATTGAACTCTGGAGGAGCTTTCAAATCTAAATTGTGAGATTGGTTATCAAAACGAGCTACAAAATTTTTTACGCCTCTAAGTCCTGTCTCTTTGTCTTTTAAAATCAATTCCTGAACAAGTTTATTTTCGAAAGCCTTCGGAATATCGTTTACATTTCCAGCAGGAACATTATTTTTCTCTAAAAGCTGTAAAATTTCGTCGCTTTCTGTCTGTAAAAATGCTTTTTCTAAGATAGGACGCAAAATTTCTCTATTTTTTACTCGGTTTGCATTCGTTTCAAAACATTCATCTTCTGAAACAGAATTTATATCTAATAATTTACACAAAACAGAAAATTGCTTGTCATTTCCTATCACAAGCATTAAACTATCCGTTTTGGTCTGAAAAATGGTTCCATATGGAAAAATATTTGGGTGTTCACTTCCCATTTTTTGAGGAGAATGAGCTGCATTAAGCCAATTTGTAGCCTGATTAGCGAGCGAAGAAAGTGCAGATTCATACAACGAAACAGTTACATAACTTCCCTCAAAATTAATTATTCCTTCTTTTTCTCGTTTAAGAAGAGCTATCAACAAACCTTCTTTTAATTGATGTGCAGCCAAAATATCAATTAAAGCAACAGGCATTTTTGTTCCTTCTAGCTTTTTATTTTCAGAATTATCTTTCGTTTCTTTTTCGCCATTCATAAAAACAAAACCCGTTTCTGCTTGAATAAGAGCGTCATAGCCTACTTTAGAACTCTCTGTTCCATATCCTGTAATGTGTCCATAGATAAGTTTTGGATTGATTTTTTTGAGCGTTTTGTAATCTACCCCTAACTTTTGAGCATCTCCCTTTTTATAACTTGCCAAAACAATATCAGCACTTTCAATTTCTTGATATAGTTTTTCTTTGTCTTTTTTGTCATAAATATTTAAAGCAAGCGAAGTTTTACCCCAATTTATAGCTGAAAAATAAGCAGAAACAGTATTTTGAGGATTTTCAGAAGGGAGTTTCCAAGAGCGTGTAACATCTCCCAAAGTCAGAGGGTTTTCTATTTTAATTACAGTTGCACCACATTCAGCAAAAAACTGTCCGACCGAAGGAGCAGCCAAGACACTTGCCAATTCTATAACTTTCAAATCCTTAAAAATATTCATATTTCAAATTATGATGCAGTCACTTTAGCTCATTTTTTAGAGTGAAAAAACAAAGCTACTGAATACTTTGCCATTTGTCCAAAAAAAAGTAGTGTATCACAAGTAATGCTGTAAATAAAAATGGAACACAGATAACACAGATTAAACGAATAAAACACAGATTTTTAGAATTGTAACATTATATATTTAGCACTACCCAAAAAAAAAGTAGAATCTTTAGTGAGTTGTTATCTTCTTTCTAATTTTCTAAAAATCAATCAATTAGCAAACTCAGTTGAAGTAAAAATAATTTTTTGCAAATTTTTCTACTTTTTTTAATAATTTTATTTGCAGAATCAAAAAAACTGTCTTACCTTTGCATTGCATTAAAGGAAAAGAAAGCAACAAAGTAATCAAAAAATAGCAAATATTTGTTTTTTATATTTTTTTTATATTGTTAAAAAGTTTTTTATCTTAAATGTAATGAAATAAATGCCTTCTTAGCTCAGCTGGTAGAGCAATTGATTTGTAATCAATAGGTCAACGGTTCGATCCCGTTAGAAGGCTCAATATAGTATTTGAGATGACAATCATAAATACTTGAAGTGTAAGAGTGATACATTGCACAAGATTAATAATTAATCCCAATTCAAATTAAAAACTTTAGACAAGTTTTAAGCTGAATTGGGATTTTTTTGTGCTTTCTGTTTTTCAACAAAAAATTATAATTCTTATATTTTGTATCTTTATCTTATTATCAATCTTATTATCACTACACAAAAACAGTAAAAATATTTTATTTAAGAATGGATTATACAGCCAAATTACTGAAAAATCATATTTTTTATTTCATACTTTTTATTTTCTCAACGATTTTATTTTTTTCCTGTGAATCAAGAGATGAAATAATTAGTACAGAAAAGAGTAATAAAATTAGTTTTTCGCCTGATACTATATTTTTTGATACACTTTATACAGGTTTTGAATCACCAGTAAGGCGTGTAAGCGTCAAAAATTTTAATAAAGAGGCTTTAACTATTTCACGTATTTATCTTCAAAGTGGAGAAAATTCGCCTTTTCGTCTGACTATTAATGGAATAGAAACGCAAGAATCAACCGATATTTTTTTGAGAGGAAATGATAGTCTGCGTATTTTTTTAAATATTCTTCCTCCACCATTAAATACTGATGATATAACAAAATTAGAAGATTTTTTGATAGTAGAAAGTAATGGAAATATTGAAAAGCTACCTTTGATAGTTTGGCTGCAAGATGGAATTTTATTAGAAAACTCTGTTTTGGATTGTCAGACCGTTTGGAGTGGAAAAAAGCCGTATATTATAAAAGGAAATGTTTTGGTAGAAGAAAATTGTAAGCTAATAATAGAATCAGGTGTAAAAGTTTCTTTTCTGACAGATGCAGCTCTTTTGATTGCTGGTTCGTTGGAAATAAATGGAAATGAAAACGATAATGTAAAGTTAGGAAGTTTTAGGAATGATGGAGCTTTTGAAGGTGCTTTGGGACAATGGTTTGGAATTTTGTTTGGAGAGAATAGCAAGCAAAATCGTATTTCTTATGCTATTATTGAAAATGCCACTACGGCAGTTCGTTTTGGTAGTCCAGATAATGATACTATTCCAGATTTGATTATCGAAAATACGATTATCAGAAATATGGCTAATACAGGAGTTCTTTGTTTGAATTCTGATGTTTTGATTCAAAATACACTTATTCACAATTGTTTGAATCGCACTTTTTCAGCAGGAGCAGGAGGAAATTATTATCTTTATAATAATACATTTGCCAATTTTGGATTCGATTTTTTTAGAGAAGAACCTTCTTTTGAGCTTTCAAATGTATTGGTATTTACGGATACTTTAGGAAATAATCAAATAATTAGAGAAAATCTAAAAGCCTATCTAATAAATACTATCATTTGGGGAAGTGTTGATGAAGAACTCATTTTGTTTTCTAGCCCTGAAGCTGATTTTGAAGTTTTTTGGAATTCTAATCTATTAAAAACAAAACGTACAGATTTTCCACCAACTAATATAATAAACCAAAACCCAAAATTTGTAGATGCCTTCAATGGAAAATACCAATTAGATTCGCTTAGTCCTGCTATAAATGCTGGTCTTGATATTGGTTTAAAGATAGATTTGGAAGGCAAAGTAAGGGTAGATAAGCCTGATATTGGAGCTTATGAAAGAGAATAGTATCTGAAAGATATTTTTTAGATAAGGTTAAGATTCTATCGTTTACCTGTATGTTTTGAAGTTTAAGAAAGGATGATATTTATAGAGAAAAGAGACAAACCTTTTCCTTACGATTTCAAAAATTTGGTTAGAAATAAATTATAAATTTGGGGTAAATGATAGGTTTTAAATCTGTTTTTACTAAAATCAATCAAAAAAAACAATGAAACCAAAAAAAGAAGACATAAAAAACGAAGAAGGTATAAAATTGCTCGTCAATACTTTTTATGATAAGGTAAATCAAAGTTTGCTTTTATCACCTATTTTTAATGATTTTGCTGGAGTAAATTGGGAATCTCATCTGCCTATCATGTATCGTTTTTGGAACGGAATTTTGTTTGGGGAAGGTGGGTATAAAGGAAATCCATTTGAAAAACACATTCCTCTTCCTATCGATGCAACTCATTTTGAGAATTGGCTTACTTTATTTATTCAAACAGTTGATGAGCTTTTTGAGGGCAATAAAGCAGAGGAAGCCAAACAAAGAGCTACAATTATTGCCTATACATTTCAATCAAAACTGGAATATATGAAGGGAAAGAAAAATTGAATCTTACCGAAGAACAGTTCGCTTCAAGCAAACCGTTCGGTAATAAAATAATTAAACCATATATTCCCAAGCACTTTTATACGCATCAATAGATTCGGCATATTCTAAAAAGTCTTTATAAAACTCATCAGAACCCAAAGTAGCCGAATCTCCAAAAACAACTAGCCTTTTTTTGGCTCTTGTAATGGCTACATTAAAACGACGCAAATCTTTCAAAAAACCAATCTCCCCTTTTTCATTAGATCAAACTAACGAAATATACATTACTTCTCTTTCCTGTCCTTGAAAGCCATCAACGGTATGAATCGTAATTTGATTGGAATAATTACTAAGAAGGTCGTTTTTACGAATCAAATCACGCAATAAATAAACTTGTGCCTTATAAGTAGAAAGAACTCCTACCGAAAAATTATCAATAAACTCTTTTGGTTTTTCAATTTCTTTGTTATCTATTTTCAATATTATCTCTTCAAATAATCTTTCCAGATGAGAAACTACTAGATTTGCCTCTTCTGGATTATAACGGCTCAATGTTTCTTCATTTTGCATCTCCGAAAAACCACAACCTGCTGTATCTACAAATTCAACGGGTGCAAGATTTTGATATAAGACATGATTTTTATTAGCTTCAAAAGCCTTTAAATTTCCTTTATAAAATTTTTGATTGGAAAATTCCATAATTTGCTCATTCATACGATATTGAACGCTCAACATGTGTGCTGATTTTGGATGCTTTTTAATTATTTTTTCAAATAAAGTGTTTTCTAATCCTGATTTTGCAGCCTCCAATGATTTTATGGTGGGTGGTAATTGCTGATGGTCGCCTGCCATAACTACTCTATTTGCTTTCAAGATTGGAATCCATGTTGCACCTTCCAAAGCCTGTGCAGCCTCATCAATAAAAAGCGTAGAAAAAGTACGATGATTAAGCATATAATTTGCCGAACCTGCCAAAGTACACGCCAAAACCTGTGAGTTTTCCAATACATGTTTTGAGATATATTCTTCTAGTTTTAGAGCATCTTGCTTTAGTCTTTTTGCATCACGCAACATATATTGGCGTTCGTTTCGCTCTTGTTTACCAAAATTTCGTTTGAACTTTAATGCCTTTTTACGCATCTGTTCAGACTGTTTTAGCATATTTTTGTAATACTTATAGTCTGGGTGTTTTTCTATTTTTCCATCTAAAGTCAAATGTTCTAAGGTATCACTTACTCGTGCTGGATGTCCTAAGCGGGTTACTTTCACGTTTTGAGCATGTAGCTTTTCGGTAAGCCAATCAACAGCCGTATTGCTGGGAGCACAAACCATAATTTGCCTTTCACTTTTTAATGTTTCAACGATGGCAGCCACTAAAGTAGTCGTTTTTCCCGTACCAGGAGGACCATGTATGATGGCTATATCTTGAGCTTGAAGAATATTCTGAACAGCATTTTTTTGAGACTCATTTAGATTATTGACTGAACTCTCAAACATGTTTTGGTTATCTGAATATTCATCTTCTTCTATTCTAATTTGATTATCAAAATTAGGCTCTTCTTCCCCTAAAAAAATCTCTCTAAATTCTGATAAACGATCATTTTTAGCATACTTTACTTTATCTATTGTATAATTCATTTCCCGATACGTAGAATCATCAAATGCCAAATAAACGCCAATGCTATTACTTTGATTTTCCAAAAAATCTGGAAATTCCTCATTATTGAGAGCAATTCGCATTTTGTCATTCTCTACTTTGCTAACAACACCATTCGTTTTATTGCCCTCTAGTCCATTTTTTTGTTCGAAAACAGTAACTATACTTCCTACATTGAGTTGATGAGGTTGTCCTTTATCGTTTGTTCTTTCAATCTCAATATTCCATCTTCCTCCCAAACCTACAAATTCATCATTAATTCCGATAGGAAACCAACATAAACCATCTTTTCGCCTTTTGGCAAGCGGTGCCTGCACTATTTTGAGTTGATATTGAGCTGCATCTTCTCGTTTTTCTATACGTAAGAGTTCTTGAAGGTGTGTGAGTTGTTGTTCTGCGTTTTTCATAGTTGGTAAAACCTGTATTTTATTTTATACTTAGTAAAAATTAGTTTTGGAAGTTGATAATCAAATTAGCTTCGCGCTCTTCATCTACGTTTAAATTACGTAGCAGTTTGATTTGTCAAGCTAACTTTCCAAAACCAATTTTTAACCAGTATAGAATATAATAAAATACAGATTTGACAATTTTTTGAGATAAAAATCAATTTTCGTGGGTTTAGTTTAACTCTATTTTTTAGTAAAAGTTTTTAAGAAAAGAAATTTCAACTCTAAGTGGAGCCAAAAAAGTATGAAATTTGTAGGATTCAAAATAGTTTTATGAGTTTGAGCATTTTGTTTTGCTCTATTTTTCATTAGGACTACTTATAAAAACAGAGTATCTTTGAAGTAGATAGATTTAACTTTTCAAAAATAATAAGTCTTACCCAATTTTAGTTCAAAATTATAATTTTATTTTCATAAATAATAAAAAAGACTATTGCCTCCTTATCATTTACTTATCCTTTAGCATTAATTACATAAAACTAGTATTACGTGGAAAATCCGTTCTCATCAGCTCCAGACCAAATTCCTTCTTCTTATTATCTTCATCTAACGGCTGCTTTTGTTCGTGGAAAACTTAGCACACCTTCAGCTACTCAAACTTATTTTAAGAAGCCATTAGAAGATTTAATTCATGAAGAAAAAAATGAATTAGTAAAATTAGGAGAAGAAAAAAAACTAGAATTAGATTTTTTGATAAAACAAAATCCTGCTCCTTATTTAGAAAAACTCTTTGGTGTTTTGCGTGGTGTTCAGCCCGACCAAGTGCTTAATTTAGAAAAAAAACAGACTGATTTTATTTGGCAATTAGCTGATGTATTTCATTATTTGCCTACTATTGCACTTTCTATGGACGAGAAACAGGTAGATAGAATAAAAAATCTGCACAAAGGAGGTTTTACTACACTTTCTACAAAAGAAAACTTACCTTTTCCAAAGCTGCAAGGTTATCCTAGTAATCAATTTGATGTAGTTACGAGTACAGATGGCTTCGAAACCCAAGAAGAATTAATGGAAGCTCTACCTGAATTAACTCGTATTACAAAACGCTTTATTATTCTTACTTTTCCAGAAAAATTTAATCAAGGAATGATTCGGGATTATTTGGAATCTCAAAATATATTACAATTTCGTGTCGAAAAACCAGAAAAATACTGTATTCTTATTGGAAGAAAATAAATTATTTTAATCGTAAAAACTATGTATAATTTATTGAAAATAATTTCATTTATTTTTATTGGAATTTCTCTATTTCTTTGTTCTTGTACAAATACAGAAAATAAGCAAAATACAGAAATAGAAGAATTAACTTCTACAAAAACAGAACAAGAATACAATTGGACAGACTGTCAAAACTGTGGAATGCCTACCAATGATTTTCCAAATTGGCAAGTTATGCTAAAAACAGATTCTAAGAATATTGCTTTTTGTGCTCCTCGTTGTATGTTTATTCATCTGGCTGATTCTTCGAACAATGTAGCTAATTCTATCGATAAAATGGATGTTACAGATTATTACACTACTCAAAAAATAGATGGGAAAACAGCTTTTTATGTAACAGGAAGCGATAAGACAAGTCCGATGGGAAAAGATTTTGTTCCTTTTTCCACACAAGAAGATGCTGATAGTTTTATGAAAGAACACAATGGAAAAAAAGTCTATTCTTTTGAAGAGATTGATAAAGAAGTTGTTGTTTTAGAATTGAAATAAACTACTTTTCCAGTTCTTTAAAAGTCTTGTTCTTTTTGATAAAATACTGCCAAACGATACTTTTAGGATAGACAATTGAAGGAAGTTTGAGTTTTCCAAATTTTTTTTGATTGTCTTTTCGTTTTTTTAAGATAGAAGAAAAATTTGCATACACATAAAAATGAGCTTTAATAATAGCTAAAGTAAATTTTGGCTTTCCTTCTAAGAGAAATTTAATTCCTGCTATTCCGTCTAAAATCATTCGAAAGAATATTTTGAAAAATAAATTTTTGGAGGGTAAATTTTTGAGTAACATTACAATTCCATTTCTAAAATTTAGATAGGTCTTTCGTTCGCTCATTGGATTTAGAGTTCCTCCTCCCAAATGAAAAACAGTGCTTTCAGAGCAATAGACAATTTTTTTTCCTGTATGGTGTATTCTCCAACACAAATCTATTTCTTCCATGTGAGCAAAAAAATCTTTGTCCAATCCTCCTAATTCGTGATAGACTTCAGCACGAATTGCCATTGCTGCACCAGTTGCCCAAAAAATAGGAATTTGATTATCATTTTTTTCATTATACTGCCCTTTATCTTCTTCTAAGGTATCAAAAATTCGCCCTCTACAAAAAGGATAACCCAGATAATCAATCATTCCACCTGCTGCTCCTGCGTGTTCGAATAAGTTTTTTTGAGCGAACATTTTTATTTTTGGCTGGATAGCTGAAATAGATTTTTTAGTATCTTCTTCAAAAATTTTCACAATTGGATTGAGCCAGTTTTGAGTAACCTCTACATCAGAATTAAGCAAAAGATAATAATCAAATTGCTTTTCTTTGTTCTGTTTTCCTTCTTCTTTCAAAATAGTCAGAGCTTGATTATATCCTTCTGCAAAACCGTGATTTTGAGTAAGTTCTATTCTTCTAATTTGTGGATAATTATCTTTCAAATAATCAATAGAATTATCTGTAGAAGCATTATCAGCAATTATGATTTCTGTAAAGTCATTAGTGCTATATTCAATAACAGAAGGTAAGAAAATGGGAAACAGTTTCTCTCCATTATAATTCAAGATGACAAGAGCTATTTTTGAGTTCAATTTCTGGTAGGATTTAGGAAATAAGATTTAGGAAATGGGATTTAGGAAA
Organism: uncultured Cytophagales bacterium; assembly: GCA_963761725.1. Taxonomy (GTDB): domain Bacteria; phylum Bacteroidota; class Bacteroidia; order Cytophagales; family Bernardetiaceae; genus Bernardetia. The sequence continues at coordinate 235,533 of CAVXHP010000012.1, forward strand.
TAAGAGTGAGAATGATAAATTAGTTCTTATTTTCTTTATAAGAATAAATAAAATTACGGGTTTTTAGTGGAATAACTCCTTCTTGATAATTTTTGTGTGTATGATTTATTTCTTCATTTTCCTCCAAAACAGAACTATCAGCAATTTCTTTTCTAAATGAAAATGCCGTAAAAGCACCTATAATTCCTCCAATAAGATGAGATTCCCACGAAATATTATCTGAAATAGTTTTTTGAGATGGAAAAACAGTTTCTAGCATTCCAGTATACACAAACATAATCGTAAGGCTAATCAAAAGTGAACGCCTATCTCTCCTAAAAACACCGCTAAAAAACAAAAAACTAGCCAACGAATAAATCCAACCACTTGCTCCAATATGATAAGCAGAACGAGCGAAAAGCCAAACTCCTACACCTGTAAGGAAAAAATTTATCCACAAAACCTTTTCAGAAAGTGAAGGATAAAGAATAAAGAGACCCATTCCGAGCATAATAAATGCCACCGTATTCGAACCCAAATGAGTCCAATCACCATGTAACCACGCACTCAAAAAAATACCAATTATTCCTTCTTTTGAACGTGGATAACCGACCCAATGTGACCAGTTTTGTTCCCACATCCATTCTGTCAGATAAATGACCCAAAAAACAGAAGCTATAAGTAAAATATAGCGAACAGATTGAGACATAGTTTGTGATTCTTTCATTTTCAGTGATTAATGATAAACGGTTAGTGATTAACGTGAACTCGGGATTAGAAATAGCCTTTTTATTTATTTAAAACAGATTAGATATTGTTTTCGGTCTGCTCTAACGAGACTGACCTAACTTTATTAAGGTCAGACCGATAGGTCAGTACCGATACATGAAAAACACACTATAACTTGTTGATAATCAATCAATATAATCCCGAGTTCACGTTAATTAATAAAATGAGTTCTACGGCGAAAAGTAATTAGTAATTTCTTTATAACTCTACTTCACTAAAATCACTAAACGTTAAAAACTAATCACTAATTTAAATAGATTCTACTTCTACACTTCGCTCAATTTTCTTGACAAGTCCTTGCAAAACCTTTCCTGCACCACATTCTATAAATTTTGTTACTCCATCGCTGTGCATATTCTGAACAGTTTGAGTCCAACGCACAGGCGAAGTGAGTTGAGCAATCAGATTTTCCTTTATTTTTGAGGCTTCTGTATAGGGTTTTGCATCTACATTTTGATAAATGGGACAAGAAGGCGACTTAATATCTACTTCATTAATAGCCTTTGCCAGCTCTTCTCTAGCTGATTCCATAAAAGGAGAATGAAAAGCACCACCCACATTGAGCATCAAAGCACGTTTTGCACCTGCTTGTTTGAGAGCTTCACAAGCTAATTCTACCCCTTTTATCGAACCCGAAATTACAAGCTGACCAGGACAATTATAATTTGCAGGAACTACAATATTGCTCTTATTTTCCGATATTTCTTTACATACTTTTTCAGCCGTTTCATCGTCCAGAGCCAAAATAGCAGCCATTGTAGAAGGTGCTGCCTCACAGGCTTTTTGCATCGCTTCTGCACGAACTTTTACAAGTCTAAGTCCGTCTTCAAATGATAAAGCACCAGCAGCTACAAGAGCCGAAAATTCTCCCAAGGAATGTCCAGCGACTGCATCAGGTCTAAAATCTGGAGTTATCTTTGCCAAAATAACAGAATGAAGAAAAATAGCAGGTTGCGTAACATTGGTTTGTTTGAGGTCTTCATCGGTTCCATTGAACATCAAATCTGTAATTCTAAAACCTAAAATTTCGTTTCCTTTTTCGAATAATTCCTTTGCTTCTGAGTTTGTTTCGTACAATTCTTTACCCATTCCTACAAATTGTGAGCCTTGACCAGGAAAAATGTATGCATTCATATAGTATAGATTATAATATAGATTTCTTTTTTTTAAAAATTGAATTAACTTAATCCAAAAGTAAGAAAATTTTGTCTTCTATTTCTTTCTGAATTACTTTATCTATTCAAAACTAAAAGCAAGTTCTGTAAGTTTATGATTTCTATAAATTAGTTACTTCTAAAAATACCAACTTTATCAAAAATGGAAAACGACCTTAATTTTTATATAAGAGAAGACCCTTTGCAAGATACCACAATCGGATTTACTCCTACGGATGAATTTGCAAATCTGCGTACGAAGGGATATAGTGTAGAATTTAAAGATACGATTGATACTGCTTGGAAGTTTTCAAAACCTCATTTATTACAACTCATAACTTATACACTTCTTTGTTTTTTTGCCTATTTGACCTTAACATTTGTTATTCAACAGATTGTAGGATTTATGGGTCAGTTGGGATATTTGGTAGGAGTTATTGTAAATTTAACCCTGATTTCAGCATTTTTGGCTGGCTTTTATTGCTATTTCAAAAAAATATATAGCCAAGACAACTATTCATTTCAAACTCTTTTTGAAGGTTTTAAGTATATCGGACAGCTTGCTTTGTATCAAATTATGGTTGTTTTTATGATAGCAGTTCCATTTTTAATACTTTTTTTATTAGTCCAGCAGTTTGGAGTTAATAAGATGGTGGATATTTTTGATACCAATACGTACGAAACTTCTACCATTATTTTTTACGTTCTTTTTTCTATTCCTTCATTTTTGGTATTTACACTTTATATTTTTGCTCCTATTTTGATTGTTTTGGCAAAAATGAATTTTTGGTCGGCAATGGAACTTAGCCGTAAAGTAGTGATGGCAAATTTTATAGGAATTTTAGGATTTGTATTGGGTTTTGCATTCCTCAATTTTTTTGGATTACTTTTTTTATGTTTAGGATTAGTTTTTACACTTCCTCTTACATTTACAGCTACTTTTATTCTTTATGTAAAACTGGTAAAGCAAAATGGTCGTTCGACTGACTTTGGAGGCGATTTTTATACAGATGAAAATGCTCCTTTAGATGCTTTTTAAGATAAATTTAGAAGTTAGATTTTAGAAATGAATACAGAATTAATGAAATACAGAAATTTCAAAATGTATTTTCATTCTCTTGGCTTTCCTCCTCATTCTCTGTGGTCAAAATGTATTAAATAATTATGATAAAATTAAAATCCAAAAATTTCCAAAAGACAAAAGATTTTTTAGACGAAAAATATGAAAAATACAATCATACTGATTTTATAGAAAATGACCCAATTCAAATTCCTCATCGCTTCACAAAAAAACAAGATATAGAAATTTCGGCTCTTTTTGCTGCCGTTTTGGCGTGGGGATTACGAAAAACAATTGTCAACAAATGTAATTTGATAATGGAATTAATGGACAATTCGCCTCACGATTTTATCCTAAATCACAAGCCAACAGACTTGAATAATACAGGTTTTCAAGAGTTCAAACACCGAACATTCAATGCTACTGACTTTCTTTATTTCTTAGATTTTTTACAGCGATTTTATCAAAAAAATGATTCTTTAGAAATTCTTTTTTCCTCAAAAGAAACGCAAAAAGAAAATATAGCTCATTTTCACACTACCTTTTTTGATAGCGATTATGCACCTCACCGAACCAAAAAACATATCAGTACACCAGAAAGAAAGTCAGCTTGTAAAAGATTAAATATGTACTTGCGTTGGCTGGTCAGAAAAGATGATAAAGGTGTAGATTTTGGAATTTGGGAGAATATCTCGCCTTCTATTTTGATTTGTCCGTTGGATATTCACGTAGAAAGAGAAAGTAAAAAGTTAGGACTTTTAGAAAGAAATATTTCAGATTGGAAAGCAGCCGAAGAACTTACTCAAAATCTAAGATTGTTTGACAAAAGCGACCCAGTGAAATATGATTTTGCACTTTTTGGGTTAGGGATTGAGAATAAAAAACGATAAAATTTCAGATGTAGGGAAAACGGCTTGCCTTTTCCAGTACGTACAGAAAATACCAAATATAGGAAAAGGTTGTTTTTAACTGGTTCAAGCATTGACGCTTGAACCAGTTAAAAATTAAAAAATCATTTCGTAATCACACGAATACTACTTTTTACTTTTTCAATCGTTTCCTTTAAAGAATTAATATCATTTCCCAGAATGGTAATATGTCCCATTTTACGTGCTGGTTTGGTTGTTTTTTTTCCATAAATATGAGGATAAACGTTTTCCAATTCTAATAACTTATCTAATCCTTCATAAAACGGTTTTCCTGTGTGATTTTCTTCTCCTATCAAATTAAGGATTGCAGCCGAACTTCTAAACGTAGTTTTTCCTAAAGGAAGATTCATAATTGATCGCAAATGTTGTGCATACTGCGAAGTCGTACAGGCTTCAATGGTGTGGTGTCCACTATTATGAGGACGTGGAGCAACTTCATTTACCAAAATATTTCCCTTTCTGTCTATAAAAAGTTCAACAGCTAAAAGTCCGACCATTCCATGTATTCCCTCTTTGTTTCCTAATTTTTCAATTACTTCTATAGCTAAGCTAATCGCTTTCTCTTTTTGATTTTCTGTAATATTTGCAGGAGCTAATAAATAATCTAGTAAATTATATTTTTCATTAACGACCATTTCAACGGCATCAAAAACAGCTATTTCTCCTTTTTCATTTCTTGCTATAATCACAGAAATCTCTTTCTCAATATCTATCTTTTCTTCTAAAAGTGAAGGAGCTTCAAAACCATTTTGTTTTGCATCTTCTAAAGATTTCAAAACCTGAACTCCTCTTCCATCATAGCCATCTTTTCCTAGCTTTTGGACAATAGGAAATAGATTTTTATTATTCTTACCTTTTTCGGTCAAATAATTTATTAATTCTTCTTTACTATCAATCAATACAAAATCAGAAGTAGGAATATTATTTTCTTTGTAAAACTGTTTTTGCAATCTTTTATCTTGAATAAGACGAATAATAGCAGGTTGAGGAAAAACTTTTTTGCCTTCTTTTTCCAGATACTCAAGTGCATCGACTGAAACTTTTTCTATTTCTATGGAAATAATATCCATTTTACGACCAAAATCCAAAACATCTTGATATGCTGTAATATTTCCTTTATGAAAATTTCTTGAAACCGTTGAACAAGGAGCAGTATCATCATTTTCTAAAAAATGAAGTTCAATATCCAAATCAATGGCTGGAGAAATCAACATTCTGCCAAGCTGTCCGCCTCCCAAAATTCCTACTTTTTTTTGTTGCATAATCAAAAATCTGTTTTATATATAGTTTTATTCTACACAATTTAATTATTCTTTATCCTTTCAAATTGAGTAGAGTTGTGTAATTTTGTGGTTCAAAACTAGTAATTATCTAGTACAAAAAATAGCCATTCAAAAAAATACCTTTCTTAATTTGATGCTCACTTATGGAAAATTCAATAATTTATACAGATTCTCACGTAGAAATTCATTTTGAAGAAGAAAAAAAATATTTACGTTGTTATTGGCGTGGAACAGTCTTGACAGAAGAAGCACTTTCAGCCTACAAAACAGGATTGAAATTTATGCGAAAAAATAAAGTTTTGATGTGGGTAGATGATTTTCAGAAAATTAATCTTCCTCCCGAAGAAACGCTTATGTATATCGAACATATGTGGTATCCCGATGCACAAGAATATGGAATGGAAAAACACGCTTTTCTGGTAGAAAAAATGGGTTTTGAAACAAGTGTTTTTGAAGATGCTATAGTAATGGCGAACCGAAAAACGAAAATAATAGTAAAGTTTTTTACGGCAATAGACGAAGTAGAAAAATGGCTTATTGAAAAGGAGAATTAAAAATGAATAGATAGGAATAGTTTCAAACAAAAAAGTATTCACAAAGTTAGTTTTCAAATTAATTGTTTAACTTTGTATAGGTAAAAATTAAACAACAGATAGACATTATTATCACTTAAATTCTACACTCAAAAAATAATTTATTTTGAATACTGTACTTATGAGCGACAAAGAAAAATCAGGTAAAAAAGAAATGAACGAAAATAAATCAGAAAATACGACACAAGATGCTTTTTTTGATAAAGACCAAAAAACAAAATTCGAAAATTTTGTTAATCCAATTGATGCCGACAAAATAGCCGTTAATCCAGGTCTTTTGCCGTATGCTCATACGGTTGGAGGAGCTCTTATTGTTCCTACTGAAAAGGGAATTATGAAAAGTAAGGCTTTGGCTGCTATGGAGCAACAAACCGAAATGCAGCTTGATCAAATCAAAGAACAAATTCATCTTTTGGCAAAACAAGCCAACGAAATTCAATCAAGAACACAGATTTCACTAGAAATTTATAACGCTGATATGGGTTTTGAGCCTATTGTAAATCATGTTTATTACCTCTATGAACGCACCAAAACAGGCGAAAAAGTGCTTTCTATGATTGAACCAGAAAAATGGGGAAGAAGCAACAAACTTGCTTTTATGGCAGAAGTTTTATTGTTAGCTGACAGGACTTGGAAAGTGATTAGAGAGAATAAAGAAGAGGACAATAATGAAAATAATATCGATATATAAAGTTTGCAAAGACAGATAAATAACTCTACCTTTGTATTTCGTTTTGAAATGCACAGCTTCCAACATTTTCACTTGTCTTATTTGCCGTTTTTGGTGCTTTTATCAACAACAATAATGAGATAATAAAATTTAGCTTTGGACTGTCTTTAATAAAAATTGTTTTTATTAAATGATTGTATAAATTACAAAAATCATTCAAAACCAAAATTATTTTTAACCCAAGTTGTGAATTATACTTTGAGGATTCTATATCTATCAAACTCTTTATTTCAAACTTATTCAATTCATTCCTCATGAGAAATCAATTTCTTGAAATGGTAGAGGCTTCTAATGCAGAAGCTCGCAAAAAATTTCCTCAATTTCGTGCTGGTGATACAATAAACGTAAGAGTTCGTATCAAAGAAGGAGACAAAGAGCGTATTCAGCAATATCAAGGCGTAGTTATTCAACGCAAAAACCCAAACACAAACGGAGAGTCTTTTACAGTACGTAAAGTTTCGAATGGTGTTGGTGTTGAGCGTATCTTCCCACTTCTTTCTCCAAATGTAGATGGAATTGAAATGGTTCGTCGTGGTAAAGTGCGTAGAGCTAGAATTTATTACTTACGTGGTCGTATGGGTAAAGCTGCTCGTATCAAAGAACGTCGTGGTAACTATACAGCTTCTCAAGCCTAATTTTTGTATTTTTTTGTACAGTAAACTAGCTTAGCAAAATATTTTGAAAACCAGCTCTATTTGTTTAGAGTTGGTTTTTTTGTGGAGTAGAGTTTTTATTGTACCTACTTTTTATAAAACACAGATTTTACTGATTGTACAGATAAACACGGATTTTTCAGTAAAAAATAGGTTTACTTTTATTGTATTGCCAAACTTCAATGCAAAACTACCTTGTCAAAACAATATAATCTTGTAAAACGGTATGTAAAAACTGTTTCGTTTGCTGTGGATTCTCAAAGTTTTTTTGTGAAATATCCATTTTTTTTGCTGCTAAATGAGCTGTTTTTTGAAGCAACTGATACGTATCTTTTTGTTTTGGAAAACGACTCGAACGGTTTAGGATAGTTTTGATAGAAAGCATTTCTTCCTCCGAAAAAACGGTAACATTTTCATAAGTAGGTTCGTAATTTTTGAAAGAACGAATAGTGAGAAGCTCTTTCATATTTACGTGTTGTGTTGATTTTACTTTAATTACTGTCGTTCCTGCCAAAATATCTCCCAGACGTTGTCCTTTTTCTGTTCCTGTTATTAAAAGGACAGCTAAAGTACCAGAGGAAAATAGAATATCAACCATTCTGAATGCCCAACGCATAAAATAATCTGAAAGAGAAGGAATATCACCATTGAGTTTGACTACACGAATTCCCATTGTGCGTTTGCCTATACTTTGTCCATTAAAAATTATTTCAAAAAACAAAGAATAAAAAAACCATATAGGAATAAAAAGAAGATAAATAAATAGCGTTTGTACTATTTTAGACCAACCCATAGCGGAAATCAACCAAAAAAATAGAATAGACAAAAGTGAAATGACGACAATTAGTATAGCCAAATCTATAACCCAAGCAATGATACGTTGAACAGTAGAAGGCAATTCGTATTCGATAGTTACGTTTTGAGAAGTACGAATAGAAATGGTTTTCATATATTTACAAAATAATAGTTGAGTATCAATTGGTAGCAGTCAATAAACTGAACTCCAATATACAAATTAGTAAATTAATTAGTATTTTCATACTACTAGACAAAAAATGCGACCTCCCTAAATCCCTCCGAAGGAGGGACTTTGAATAGGCTTTTCTCCCCTCCTTCGGAGGGGCTGGGGGAGGTCAAAAGTAAAATGTCTAATAGTTATGTAGTATTTGTAATTTAAAATTAAGAAAAATCAGTTTTTTATAACCAATACATACTTTCCAAACTGTCGTAAAATTGAAGAGCAATGAGAGAAAATATTTTTATAGAACAAAATAAAGAAAAATGGCAAGCTTTCGAAGAATTGCTCAAAGAGAATAAACGCAATCCAGACAAAATTAGTGAATCTTTTGTTGAAATTACAGATGACCTTTCCTATGCACGTACATTTTATCCCAATCGTTCGGTGCGTTTGTATCTTAATGGAATTGCTCAACAAATATTTAGAGATGTTTATAAAAACAAACGAGTTAGATGGCAAAAACTACTAGATTTTTGGACAACTGATTTGCCTGTAACTATGTACCTGATTCGTAAAGATGTATTAGTTGCTTTTCTAATTTTTTTTGGTGCTTTATTGATTGGTATTTTTTCTACGGTTGAAGATGCTGATTTTGTAAGAGTTATTCTTGGCGATAGATATGTAAATATGACAATAGAAAATATTGCTAAAGGTGATCCAATGGCTGTTTATAAAAGTAGTGATGAAATTACTATGTTTTTCGAAATTACCTTTAATAATCTAAGAGTAGCTTTACTTAGTTTTATAACGGGTGCATTTTTTTGTGTGGGAAGTATTTTCGTGGCATTACAGAATGGAATAATGCTTGGCTCATTTCAATATTTTTTCTATTCACAAGATGTTTTGATAGATTCTTTATTCGCTATTTGGCTACATGGAACGCTTGAAATTTCGGCAATTGTTGTGGCTACGGCAGCAGGAATTACAATGGGAAAAGGTCTTTTGTTTCCCAAAACACTAAGCCGTTTGGAGTCTTTTCAAATTAGTGCAAGGCGTGGAATGAAGGTAATGATAGGACTTATTCCTGTTATTATTCTGGCTGGTTTTATTGAGAGTTTTCTTACCCGTTATACAGATATGCCTTTGATTATTCGTGGTGTCCTTATTTTACTTTCTTTTCTTTTTATGTTGGGTTATTTTGTTATTTATCCTTATTTTTTGGTAAAGAATAAAAAGGTAGAAATACCCGTTCAGAAGCTACCCGAAACAAGTGAGGACAGTGAATTTGAGCTTTTTCAGATACGAAGTCTTGGAAATATTCTGACAGAATCTATGATGATTCACAGAAGGCATTTTGTTCCTTTATTTACTATTTGTGTCGTTTTATTATTTCCTTTGTGCGTTTTGATGTATTTTATAGTGTTTGAAGAGATTTCAAATTTGGCTTTTCCAAATGATTTTTTTGATAACCTAGAAAGCTATTATTTATTATTGGTTACAGGTAATTTTACGGCAAGTATTCCTTTTATGATAGCTCATTTATTAATCTGGACAATTGCTATGACAATTCCGTATTACTTTTTTGCTGAAACAATAACTCAAGAAGTTAGGAAAATAGAATGGACAATTAGAAATTTTAGTTTGTTTTTAATTAAAAATGGGTACAAATCACTTGTTATGGTTTTGCTCATGAAAGCTATTGTTTTCTATAATCCATATTTGCTTTTCGCCGCTCTTCTTACTGTTCCACTACTTTTATTTTGGCTATATACTTGGATAACTTATACTAATAATCCTTTTAAGGCTTTTACTAGAGCTTTAAAACTGTTTTTCTTCCAGCCTATGGATAGTTTTATGATGTTATTGATTTCACTTCTAATAGGTTTAGTTTATTTTTCGCTTCTCAACTCTGGTTTGAGCGGGTTTTTTATTGGAGTTTTGGAAATGCACTTTTTAGAAGGAGAAACATTTATACTCAAGATTGTACAAGTGTTTTATTTTGCAGGTTTGTTGGCAGTAACATTTATTATTGTTCCTCTTTTTGTTTATTCTATTGGAATACAATATTTTAGTATAATGGAACGTGCCGAAAATACAATGCTTACCAAACGTATCGAAGCGATGGAAATAGAAGAATAATGTTTTACTATACCCTACTATTTTTTTATAGGGTAGGATTTTGGTTAAGGATTAGTAGGATTGAAAATACAGATAATTGAAAGTTGACGAAGTCAAATACAACTGTAAGGCAGCGAAGCTAAAACAGTATCAAAATAATTTAATTATAATTCAAAAAATCCGTTTTTCATCTGTCTAATCTGTAAAATCCGTGTTCTATAAAAAAAGTAGAGTACGGTAATAATGTTTTAATTCAAACATAGAAATTTGATTTATCAAATTCCAAAACCAATTTTTATTAAGTATAGTAATGCAGCACTTTGGCAAACGGGTACGTAAATAAAAGTAGAGGAAATTATTTAATAAAAATCTTCTTTCTTATCTATTCTTTGTCTGTATTTTATCTCATAAAATTCCTCTTAATTTTATTTTGATTAAAAATATCTATTATTCTACTAATTACTTATTCTCTATACTTTTTTATAAAGTCATGTCTAAAAAATTTACTTTCGCTTCTTCTTTTTTTATTTTTCTCTTTAGCTTCTTTCTTTTATTTTCTCTTTCTAGCTGTGAGAGTGATGATTGCAATTATTCTTATATTTCTTACGAACCTATCTTTATGAGTTACGATGAATTTCGTAATACTCCTATTAAGATGCAAAGTCCTCGTGCGTTGAGGAATGTAGGTAAGATTTATTTTTACAACAAGTATTTATTTGTCAATGAACTAAACAAGGGAATTCATATTATCAATAATTCAAATCCTGCGGCACCTGTTCAGATTGGTTTTGTAGATATTATTGGTAATGTAGATATCGCAATTTCTGGGAATATTTTGTACGCTGATAGTTATACTGATTTATTGGTTATAGATATAACTACCGTTACAAAACCTCAACTTATTGAGCGTATAGAAAATACATTTGATAAGCAAATTTTTGGAAATAATGGCTATGCAGACCCAGATTATGGAATTGTAATAGGTTGGAATGAGAAAGAAGTGATTACAAATTATAATTGTAATGACAATGAAGATTACCTTGCTTATTCTCAGCAACAAGCTCCTCCGAATACAAATTCAGGCATTACTGGTTCGATGGCTCGTTTTGCTATTACTCAAAATCATCTTTATACACTCAATGGAGATAATCTACAATCCTATTCTATTACAAATCCAGTTCGTCCAGAAGCCAAAAATGAGGTAGAATTAGGTTGGGGAATCGAAACGTTATTTCCTTATAGAAATAATTTGTTTATTGGTTCGCAAAGAGGAATGCACATTTATAACCTAGACCAGCCTAGTACACCAAAATTCGTTTCTACTTACGAGCATATCACAAGCTGCGACCCTGTTGTGGTTTCTGAAAATACGGCTTATGTAACTCTTCGCAACGGTACAGAATGCAGAAACGGTATAAATGAACTTCATTTGATAGATATTTCTGATTTGAAAAATCCAACTTTAATAAACACACAACCCATGACAAATCCCTATGGTTTGGGTGTAACTTCAAAATACATTAGCAAAACGCTCTTTGTTTGTGATGGAAATGCTGGTTTGAAGGTTTTGGATGTTACAGATCCATTAGATGTAGAACAAATAGGAGCAGATGCTTCCATGAACGGATATGATGTAATTGCTCACAATGATATTTTGATGCTTATTGGAAAAGATGGTTTGTATCAATACGATTACAGAGACCCACAGAATTTGAAACTTTTGAGTGTTATTTCTGCTACAAAATAAATTTAGAATTCAGATTTTAAAACTAGTAGATATTTGCAGAAAAAATGATTTATTTTTTCTATAAAGTAAGTATTTGTTTTACGTAAGTAACGTAAATTAAATAAACTGCTATTTTTGAATTATTAATTCATTGATAATCAATAAGTTAAATTCGTAATTCGTAATTTTTAATTCGTAATTGATCCTAATGTTGTGATTATACTTTCTGTTTCATAAAAAAGGACCTTAATTGAATCAAATTAATTAAGGTCTTTTCATTATTTGTATTTTAATTCTGATTTCTAAACGTATTACTCTTCAATAGAATCAAAATCAAAAGTCTCTAAGAATTTGGTAGTAAAATCTCCTTCTTTGAATTTTGGATGATCCATAAGTTTTAGATGGAACGGAATAGTAGTTTTTATTCCTTCAATTACAAATTCCTGTAAAGCTCGTTTCATTCTTACGATGGCTTCTTCTCTTGTCTGTCCGACAGAAATAAGTTTTGCAATCATCGAATCATAATAAGGAGGAATCGTATAACCTGCATAGACATGAGAATCTACACGAATACCATGACCACCAGGAATATGTAAATGGGTAATCTTACCAGGAGAAGGACGAAAACCTTTCTTTGGGTCTTCTGCATTAATTCTACATTCGATACTAAATGCTTTTGGGTAATAATTTCTACCTGAAAGAGGCATTCCAGCAGCTAGTTTTATTTGTTCTTTTACCAAATCAAAACTCGTAACTTCCTCTGTAATAGGATGTTCTACCTGAATACGAGTATTCATTTCCATAAAATAAAATTTCTTGTATTTATCTACCAAAAATTCTACTGTTCCTGCACCTTCATAGTTGATAGCCTTTGCAATGGCTACGGCAGCATCTCCCATTTCATCACGCAGTTCTTGAGTCATAATAGGCGAAGGCGTTTCTTCAACTAGTTTTTGATGACGACGCTGAATAGAACAATCTCTTTCCGACAAATGACACGCATCGCCTTTTCCATCTCCAAAAATTTGTATTTCTACGTGTTTTGGCTCGACTACAAATTTCTCTAAATACATAGCACCATTTCCAAAAGAGGCAATCGCTTCTTGAGTAGCAGAATCCCATGCTTTTTGGAATTCAGATTCTTCATTAATGATACGCATTCCTTTTCCACCACCACCAGCAGTAGCTTTTATAATTACAGGATAACCCACTACTTTGGCTTCTTTCATTCCCTGTTTGACCGATTCCAAAAGTCCTTCTGAACCAGGAACGGTAGGAACGCCAGCCGCTTTTACGGTTGCTTTTGCAGTTGCTTTATCGCCCATTTTGTTTATCATTTCTGCACTTGCACCGATAAATTTTATATCGTGTTCGGCACAAATAGCAGAAAACTCTGCATTTTCAGACAAAAAACCATACCCAGGATGAATAGCATCTGCATTTGTAATTTCGGCAGCAGCAATAATATGAGGAATTTTGAGATAGGAATCTTTACTCGGAGCAGCACCAATACAAACAGCTTCGTCAGCAAAACGAACGTGCAAACTTTCCTTATCAGCAATCGAATAAACGGCAACCGTTTTGATTCCCAATTCTTTACACGTTCTGATAATACGGAGAGCAATTTCGCCTCTATTGGCAATTAATATTTTGTTAAAAAGTTTCACAAGCAAAATCAGTTATCAGTTATCAGTTACCAGTTATCAGTTAATTAAAATTACTTGAATAACTACTGAGAACTTTTCGTGAATGAAAAGATTAAAATGAGTAACTAACTATTAGTTTTTAGTGATAAGTTATTAATAATACAAATGTATTTTCATTCATTAATCACTAACAATTAATCACTAATAATTAATTCGGTTCGATTAAAAACAAAGGTTGATCATATTCTACTGGAGTAGCATTTTCTACCAACACTTTTACAATCTTACCCGAAACATCAGATTCAATTTCATTAAATAATTTCATGGCTTCTATAATACAAATTGCTTCTCCCTCTTTGATAGAATCGCCTACATTTACAAAAGGAGGGGTTTCTGGATTAGAAGAACGATAAAAAGTACCTATCATTGGAGATTTGACTGTAATATAATTTCCTGTATCTGCTACTGCTTCTTCTTTTTTTGCTTCTGTCTGTTGTGGTGTAGCTTTTGGAGTTTGCTGTTGTGCAACAGGTTGCTGAACAGGTGCAATTTGTTGTGTATATTGAATAGGTTGCGTAGAAATTGCATTTTCAGCACTTCTTTTTACACTAACCTTAAATTTATCTGTTTCTATCTTTACTTCTTCAAGTCCTGTTTGATTAATAAATTCGATAAGTTCTTGAAGTTCTTTTGGTTTCATGCTCATAAAATATGGCTTTTAGTGTGAGTAAAATCGTGTTAGGTCAAGAATGTAATTGAACCTCAGTAAGGCTTCAAACCTCGTTGATAGTTTTGGTCAATTGCTCATTATTGTATTTAATGTCCTAAAAATAGAAATAAAAAACGGTTTTTGAGAAGTATATTATTGAATTACTTTCAAAAACCATCTATTTAAACTTTTAATTGTCTTATTTATTTCGAATGCGTTCCATATACGAACGCTCTGCTGTATTTATTTTTATCAAATCACCTTCTCCAATAAATAAAGGAACTTGAATTTCTGCTCCTGTTTCTAAAGTAGCTGGCTTGGTAGCATTAGTAGCTGTATCGCCTTTTACTCCTGGTTCGCTGTAAGTAACCAAAAGTTCAACATAACCTGGTACATCACAGGTCAAAATCTCTTCTGTTTCGGCATGAACCATCATTTCTACAATCATTCCCTCCTTCAAAAACTCCGAACGTTCTACGGCATCAGCAGGTACAAAAGTTTGTTCGTAAGTATCTTTGTGCATAAAATGAAAGCTATTTTCATCTTGATACAAATATTGATAAGGACGACGTTCTACACGAACAGTCGTTATTTTGTGTCCTGCAGAAAATGTGTTGTCAAGCACACGTCCTGTTACTACATTTCTCATCTTAGTACGCACAAAAGCAGGACCTTTGCCTGGTTTTACGTGTAAAAATTCGGTTATTACATAAATTCCGTTGTTGAATTCAATACAAAGACCATTTTTAATATCTGAAGTACTTGCCATAATTTTTTTGGAATAAATCTTCTCTAAATTCTATTTCCTAGCAAAAGAAGATATAAAAGACAAACTGAAAATTTATAAAGTACAAAATTAATAAAAGTAGTTGATAGTTTTGTAATTATGAGCTAAAAAATAAATTTCAAATTATATTTTGTCTTTCAAGCAGCTGTCATTAAACCATGTCCATAAAAAATGGTCTAATAAGCAATCAGTATTTTGTTTTAAAAAATAAAGCGATTAGTCTATGAAATCAACTCCTCAAAAAATAAAACATCTATATTGGCGTGCCGAATTTGGTGTTTTGCCAAACGAGATAGAAATTCTAAACTCTAAAAAGAATATAGAATCTATTGTCGAAGAAATCTTTCAGCGTGCAAAACCTATTCATAAATTTTCCACTGATTTTGATACGCCTTCTCTTTCAGAAATGAAAGATATGGATGGAAAAGACAAAAAACAACTTCGTAAAGGCAGCAAGGCAAGATGTGCGAGAACTCAATGTAGAATGGATAGAACAAATGGCAGACCCCAAAAAAGGAACATTGCGTGAAAAAATGGCTTTCTTTTGGCACGGACATTTTGCTTGTGAACTCAAAAATCCACTTTTTGCTGTGCAACAAATCAACACCATCAAAAAACATGCACTAGGAAGTTTTAAAGATTTGGTTTTGGCAATCGCTAAAGATGCCGCAATGATTTTGTATCTCAATAATCAACAAAATAGAAAGCAAAGTCCGAATGAAAATTTTGCTAGAGAACTAATGGAACTCTTCACAATTGGAAGAGGAAATTATACTGAAAACGATGTAAAAGAAGGTGCAAGAGCATTTACAGGCTGGTTTACGAATCGCTTGACAGGAGAATTTGATTTTAGAGAAAGAGCTCATGATGAAGGAAAAAAAACATTTATGGGACAGACAGGAAATTTTGATGGAAAAGATATTATAGATATTATTCTCTCAAAAAAAGAAACAGCTCGTTTGATTTCAGCCAAAATCTATCGTTTTTTCGTCAATGAAACGAATGCAGAATCAGAAAATGCAAAGAAGAATATAGAAGAATTAGCAACTGTGTTTTTCGATTCTAATTATGATATTGAAAAAATGATGAAACATTTATTTTCTCAAGAATGGTTTTATGAAGAGGAAAATATTGGCTCGAAAATAAAATCTCCAGTTGAGTTTTTGGTGGGAATGATGCGAACTTTACGTCTTGATTTTAAGAATGAAGATGGAATTCTTTTTACTCAAAAAGTGCTGGGACAAATTCTTTTTCAACCTCCAAATGTGGCGGGTTGGCAAGGTGGAAAAGCGTGGATTGACAACGCTACTCTGATGGTTCGGCTTAACTATGCGAGTTATATTTTTAATCAAGCTGAAATAGAAATTGATACAAAAGACGAACCCGAAACAAGAAAAATAAGAGTAGGAAGAAAAATTGAAGTTTCGGCAAATCTAAATCCACTCATTCACTCATTTCAAAAAACGAATTCTAGCGATTTATCAAAAGAACTTTCTGATTTTCTAATACAAATTCCTTTGGATTCGAAAAAGAAATTAGACCAAATGCTACAAAAAACAGCTTTTGAAAAGTATGCCAATGCAGCATCAAATCAGAATGAGAAAATAAAAGCTTGGACAGTTTCAATTCTTAGTTTACCAGAATATCAAATGTGTTAAACAACCATAATTATGAAAACAACTAGAAGAAAATTTCTTGGTCAGATGGGACTTGCTACGGCAGGAACTCTTTTTGTACCTCTATTTTTGAAAGGATTTGATTCTGTCGCTGCAAATTCTATCAAAAACTCAAACAAAAAACTCATTATTATTCAGTTTTCTGGTGGAAATGACGGATTAAATACAGTAATTCCATTTAGAAACGATATTTATTATAAAGAACGTCCACAGATTGCAATTCCAAAAAATGAAGTAATCAAACTCTCTGACGAACAGGGACTTAATCCATGCACTTTCTCCACTCAAGAAACTCTACGAAGAAGGTGAACTAACAATTATCAATAATGTAGGTTATCCAAATCCTGACCGCTCTCATTTTCGTTCGATGGATATTTGGCAAACAGGAAGTGGTTCTGATGAGTATCTCTCAACAGGTTGGTTAGGTCGTTATTTAGATAGGATTCATACAGAAAACAAAAATCAGCCAGTTCATTATGCTTTAGAAATGGATGATACACTTAGTCTGACTTTGAAAGGAATAAAGAATAGTGGTTTTGCTGCACAAGATTTGAATAGATTGAAAAGAACAACAGCAACTCCAATCATAAAAGTACTTTCAGATTCTACCCAAAATAGCTCTTTAAAATCTCATCACAACCATTCACACGACGAGCAAGTCAGTTATTTGTATCAAACACTTTCGAATACAGCAGCTAGTTCGGAGTACTTATTTGAAAAAAATAAAGCAGGAAAAACGGTAGCAGATTATCCCAAAGACCGTTTTGGAAAAGATTTAGAGCAAATTGCAAAACTTATAAATGCAGGTTCAGATTCTCAGATTTATTATGTTTCTCTTAATGGATTCGATACGCACGCTAATCAAAAAAATAGGCAGGCAAGACTTCTTGAAAGTTATGCACAAGGTATAGAAGCACTTCGACAAGATTTAAAGAAAAGTAATGAATGGAATGATACTCTAATTATGACTTTTTCAGAATTTGGAAGGCGAGTAGGAGAGAATGGAAGCAGTGGCACAGATCATGGAACAGCAAATGTAGTTTTCTTGGCAGGTGGAAATCTCAAAAAGAAGCAATTTGTAGGACAAGCTCCTAACTTAGCCGATTTGGATAATGGAGATTTGAAGTATAAAATAGATTTTCGTCAGATTTATAGCGATATTCTAAAAAATTGGCTCAAAACCGATGCTAGAACTATTTTGAATGCTGATTTTGAGGAATTAGGATTGGTGTAAATCATGTCTTTTAAATCGAAAAAAATCCGTTGCATAATTATATACAACGGATTTTTAGACTAAAAAAAATAGAACAAAATAAAAATTATTGTTTAACTCTTTTCAATACATATTTTGTAAAATAAACTTGATTTCCACCACTTGCAGTACTAACTACTTCCCAGCCTTCTTTACCCAATAAATTGAGCAAAACAACTATTTTCTCTTCATTTTCAGCAATGTTCCCAAAGTTAATACCTATTGCACTGTAATAATTTTCTAAATCAATAGGTTTATCTGCCTTACCATTAGAGCGAGTTATAATCAATCTTGAGCGTCCCAGTCCCCCAGAAACAACAGACTCCAAGGCATTGATTTGCATGTACTCATATTGTACTACCTCATCCACATGATTTTTAGTAGAATTGTTAGTCGTTGTAAACGCAAAAAAGATAACTGCCAAAGATAAAACTAGGCAAATTGAAAGAATATGATTCTTTTTCATAAATAATAGTATTAAAGTAATAAAAATCTATATGAACAAACAAAGACTGTTTATTTGATATAATAGAATGTAAGTTTTCTATGTATAATGCTCATAAAATCAAATATACTAATAAAAATCTAAAAGTATGAAAAGTGAGATAAAATTTTGGTGTTAAATAGACTAGTAAAGTGTTTTGCTCCAACTAAAAATACCAAAAGAGAGGCAAACCAAACCATTGATCAAATTTACCTACTTTGTCGATAAAGGTATGTATCGTTTTTATTAGCATTTTTGGTTGATCAAAAATTAGTCTGAAATTTTGAATACAGAAAAACTAAGTTACTGACTTTTTATAAGTTGCATTCGTAGCTTTTAATCCGTAATTGCTAATTACTTATTCAATAATTTTCTGATTATGACTATTCACAAACAAAATATCTGAAATATTGTCATATCCTCTAAAAACACCTTCTTCTTCTTCTTTTACTTGATTGTCATTTAGTCCAATCATGGTAAGGTCAGCTGATTTTGATTTCTCATTAATGATTTGCTTCATGCTTTTTCCTCTTTGTGCAATCAGTTCGACATTAGTAGCAGAAATAGGCAAACGACCTGACTTAATGAGTTCGATGAGTCTTTCTCTTTCTATTTCAATATCTACATCTGGATAAACAGCCATTAGTTTGATACTGGCATCTTTCCAATCTCGGTGTCCGACAATTACATACGCCAAAAGAATCATCAGATTTGCATTCTGAAAGCTATGCGGATTTATCCAGATATTTATACTTTTCTTGAAACCAAAATTTCGTTCGGAAGTAGCCAAAATACAAACATCAAAAGAAGTCGCTTTTATCAATGAATAATTATCAATAATTCCTTTTAGATTTTCAGCATTCGTTTTACTAAACTCTAATAAAAACATATTATTTTCTAATCCAGAAACGCCTGGTAATTGCAAAACCTGTGCAATGGAAGAGGTAAGGGAAGGACTAACAAGCGTATCTATATAGACATTACTTTTGGTTTTGGAAGCCATTGAAATAATTTCTTTCTTCGTTTCTTTGGCTACATTATTAGTATCTTTTGACAAAAATCCTTGTATGTAATGAATATAAGTGCCAAATCCATAACGATGAGAAAGCCAACGCAACATATTAAAACCACTCTGACGACGGAAAAAATCTTGTGATAAACAGACAATAGCAGGATTCCATTGTTTGTTTTTATCGCCTTCCCGCTTTTGTAAAAATACTCGTAATTCTCTATTAATTTGGAAAATTGCACCCTGAAACAAATACACAAGTCCTGCACTTTTCTTTCGATATTGGCTCATTACTACGTGCAAAATTACCATAGCAGCTAATGAAGCAAAAGCATAAGTAGGATTCATACTAAACATCATAAAGATACAAGCCAAAGCACCAAGAAGTGAAATATACCATTTTGAACGGAAAGTAGGACGGTAAGACGTATCTCCAGACAAATGCTCTAAAAACGAAATCGAACAAATTGTACCATAAGTTACCATAAAAAACATAGATATAATTTCGGCAACCGCATTTACATCACCAGCCATTACAAAAACGAGTGCAAAAATGGAAGTTACAACAGTTGCATTAAATGGCTCTGATTTTTTACCTTTTCCTTTAGCCAGCCAATTATTCATTTTTTGAGAAGGAAAAGCATCATCGTTTGCCAATGCTTGCAGTGTTCTTGGAGCAACCAAAATCGAACCCAAAGCAGAAGAAGCTGTTGCGGCAGCCAAGCCAACCAAAATCATAGGTCCCCAAAGTGCAATTTGTTGCATTATAAGTTGGTCGCTATGCAATTCTTGTGGAGTAGCCGAAACATATAGTTTATAAACAATAAAAAAGTAAACTATCATTCCTGCAAAAGTAGCCGAAAGTGTTCCTAGTGGAATAGATTTGCGTGGACTTTTCAAATCTCCTGACAAGCCTACTCCTGCTGTCATTCCAGTAAAGGCAGGAAAGCAAATTGCAAATACTTTAAAGAAAGAATCTGGATTAGCAATCTTATCACTAAAACCTACCGAACTATAATCATAAACATAAGAAGTAGTTCCTGCAAAGAACATAATCAAGGAAATAAAAAGCAAAGCTACTACAAAATAAAGAGCCTTTACACCCAAATCTGCACCCTTTGTAGAAACCATCAAAATAAGTATCAAAAGAGCAGGAAAGCTAATAAGCCTATCTTCAATAAAAAATAAAAGTCCGTTATCAATAACAAAAGGAAGATGACGAAGATATTCCAAAACAGGTTGAAAGGCTTGAGCAAAAGCAATAATATAAAAAGCGACACTAATAGCTTGTGATAGATAAAGTGCAATCCCGATAGTAGCACCGATATTGAGACCAAAAGAACGAGAAACGATATAATATTCTCCTCCACCCTCTACTTTTTGATTGGTAGCAATTTCTGCAATTGCCATTGCTGTCGGAATAGTTACGATATGTCCTAGAATGATAATTCCGATAGAACCTAAAAGTCCTACATTTCCAACTGCATAACCAAAACGCAGAAACATTACTGCTCCCAAAATGGTAGAAATAGCAGTAAAAAATACGGGAGCAGTTCCAAATCCTTGTCCTTTTACAAGTTGTTGGGAATCTTGTCCAGTAGGAGAAGGAGAAGCAATTGTTTTTTTAGACATTTGATTTGCGTTTTATTAATCAGTAGTTTTTGAACCTGTGGCAAAGCTCCAAAAAAAAGTTTAGTCAAATATACTTTATTATAATTGGTTTATTTACACAATGGTCTGAAAAAAGCAAATCAGACATAAAGGATGGCTAACAAAACTAATTATTTGCTTAGTTAGTATTTTCCTTTTCCAACATTTGAAGCAGTTTTTTGATACGCTTATGTAAAAACTTGGAATCAATATGTTCTTTGGCTACACAAATAAAAGCAAATGTATCAATATGCGATAAATTAAATTCTGATTTTTGAAGGCGATACCCTTCTCTTATTTGTCTTTTGATACGGTTTCTATCTACTGCTTTTTTGAAATTTCGCTTTGAAACAGAAATCAATAAACGAGCAGGAAGAACTGGTTTTTGATTATTCTCTATTTTTTTTAGAGTAAAAACTACTTTGAGTGGAAAAACAAACAATGAATTTGCCTTTCCTGTCTTAAAAAGAGTTTCAATATCTTTGACAGAAGAAAGACGCTCTTGTTTTGATAATGTATGCAAATTATTGGGAAATGGAAAATGGGAAATGGGAAATAGAGAATAGGAAATGGAGAATGCAGAATGAGGTAAATTTTCTTATATTTTGTTGTGCATTCAGTTCCTCAGAGCTGAATGTTTCGCTTCCTCAGAAGCGTGATTCAAGTAAATAAATCACGCTTCTGAGAAAACGAACGCATGCAAAACAATTAAAAAAATATTGCAAAACTTTTATTATACGGTAATAATAGGAAATGGTAAATGGAGTTTAGGGAATGGTGAATAGTATATCAATTTCTGGTAGTCTATAACAAGTAATGCTGTAAATAAAAAATAGAACACAGATAACACAGATTGAACGAATAAAACACAGATTTTTAGAATTGCAGCATTACATCTTTAACACTACCCAATTTCTTACCACTAATCACTGATTTCTTCTTTTTTATCTACTTCAGTTGCTGAAAATGGATAACGCAGACGAGTGAAGTAAAACACTTTCCTACGTGAAGGATTAAAGAGTTCATTTCTTACAATCTGATACCCTGAAACTAAATAATTATCATCATACCAATGCATCAAAATTTCATCAGAACGGTTGGCTACATTATCCAAACTGTCTCTTCTTGGCACTTCATATTCAGAGATATTATTTTGTTTTTTACTCCCTAAAGCCTGTTTGTAGAATAATTTCTTTTCATCTAATCTAAAAAGTGCTACTGTATCATTTTTTACACTGTAAGAGAAAAAAGGAAATATCTGTCGTGTTTCGAATTCATCAAAATCAAACTGATTATCCCATAGGAGTTTTCCAGTTTTGTCAAAGCTACAAACTAAGCCTTGTTCGTATTTGTAAGTAACCATAACATTTGGACTTCTATTCACATTATCCCATAGATTTCTATTTCTAGGATTTCTATAAAAACGAGAACCAAAATAAGGATTTCCTGCCATATTGTTTATCATATCATTATTATTCTCATAGACAGAATTATAACCTTCTAAAGCCAAATAAATTCGGTCTTCTTCTACTCTCAATGGACTTACAAAATAATCATTCGGATAACGAATAGGAGAGTTTTTCTTTCTGCCTCTTTTTACTTTAGAAAGCATCTTTTCACGCTTTTTATCTGTTAGGTTATTAAAAAAATTATTCAGGTAAGAAAAATCATAAAAACGAAAGCCGTCTTCTTTTTTGTTCTTTATTTTAAGACTATAAATTCCTTGCGAGCGTTTCCATTTTCTTGCCGAGTAAGTTCCGAAAATCAATACTTCATCTCTTCCTATAATCAGTGGACGAAAGGTTTGTAAATCATATTCTTTATTGTCTGGAATAGTTACGTTGTAGCGAAGTTCGGCATCAAGTCCATAAAAATAAAAAAAGGAATATTTATACGAATTGTATTTTCCTGCCACCACAGCCAAAATAACATCGTTTTCTACATCAATACTCAAATTAGCCAAATAAGTACTTTTCTGAACTAGAGAAGGTAATATTTGCTGTTTACCTGTTTCTATATTCAGATGCAAAACAACAGGATTGTCCTCAGCCTCTCCTCCTAACAAAACAATATCTCCAGCAGCACAGATTTCTGTGTAAGTAGCTTTTAATATTTTTTCATAATTAACAACCTGCATCGTACCATTATTCAAATTTATTTTCAATATTTCATAATCATAGCGTTGTTTGTCTATCAAATAATAAACAAAACTATCTGCTACAAAGTAATGTACAATTTCATCTGATGGTCTTATAGTATGTTTTTGCTTCCATATATTTCGAAATATAGTATCGTATTTAGAAAACATAATTTCTTTATCTCCTTTTAAATAATGTGATACGGAGACCAGCAAACCATCTTTTTCCAAAGGAACAACTGTATAATCTGATAAATCAGAGCCTTCTTCTGTCTTTGTTAGAATTTCGGTATGGTGGATAACTTGAATTTGTGCCAAACTAGAGGTATAGATTCCTACAACAAAGAGAAATAGTAAATTTAGTCTCAAAAATATTGACTTATCTATATGTATTATCATATAATTTTTCATAATGAAATAGGTGTCTTTTTATAGTGTAAAGTAGTAATAAATACTAATAATCAAATTTTTTTCCATTTAAACTACTAAAAATACTAATCTATCTCAAAAATTGTTTTAATAAAAATAATTGTTGGTGTAAATAAAGTAATAGATTCAAAGATAAACTTTTTTTGTAAAAGAAATCAATTAAAAATTATATTCTACTTAGCATATTCTTTATTTTGGTAAGCCTTTTGCAAATTGAGAATATAGAGGGTGTAAGATGATACCCACAAGACAATATACACCAAAAAAACTATCCTAATTAATATGACTCACAAAAAAAATATAACAAGTAATTTTAAATTCAAAGTAAACATATTTTTACTTTCTTTATTTTTAGTTTTCTCACTTTCATCTTGTGATGCACTTTTTGCACCAATAGAAGAAGAGGCAGCAGGAGCATATACACAAGAAGGAATTGCTTCTTATTATGCTGATAAGTATGAGGGAAGACCAACAGCAAGTGGTGAAATTTTCAGACAAGATTTATTAACGGCAGCACACAAAACATTACCTTTCGGTACTATGGTAACAGTAACAAATCTCAAAAATGGCAAAAAACTAAGAGTAAGAATAAACGATAGAGGTCCTTTTGTAGCTGGAAGAATTATTGATTTGACAAGCAGAGGAGCAAAAGAATTAGACTTTATTCGTGATGGAATAGTAAATGTAAAAATAGAATATGATTTGTAGGAATAATTTATTCAAACCCTCAATGTCTTCGAAGATATTTAGGGTTTTTTGTTTAGTTTAGGAATGGAATTAATTGTTGGTGTCGCTTCGCTAAAACACCAACAACGGTATTAATTGTTGGTGTCGCTTCGCTAAAACACTAAGAACGGTATTAAAGTATTTATTCGCCATTTCCCATTCCCCAATTCCCAATTCCCAATTCCCAATTCCCATTTCCTCACGCTTCTTTTATCAATTTAATTTCCTCTTCACTCAGTCCGTACAATTCAAAAACCAAATTATCTATCTGATTATCCGTAGTTTGGATTTGATGTTGAAGAGCCAAAAGGTCTTTTTTGTATTCTTCAAAATAATCTTGCCACTCGTCTTGCTGTTTGAAAGTAAGTTCTATTTTCTTTTTTTTGAGTTCTTCTTTATGAACAGAAAAGTCATAGTTGTAGAAAGTATCTAACTTTTTAGTCAGTTTGTCTAGCTTAAAATTCTCTTCCAAACGACGCAAAAAACGATTTTTCTTTGCTGCAAAATCTTCATTTAAAGAGAGCATTTGATTGGCTAAGGCTATGAAAGGTTGTTGCGCTTCTTTTTTTATGTTGGGAATGGGGAGTTCTTTTAACTGATAACCTTTTATTTTTGGGAAAAGCTGCTTTCCATCTGAATATTTTGATAGCCAGTAATGTTTGATTGTAGTAGAATTAAGAACACAAAGAATATAATTTATATCAAAATCGTTGTCTTTAATATTTAGATTATACAATGTGTTTGATGCAACTATTTCTTTTCTACACAAGCCAACAACAGGTGTTAATCCTATTTGTCTAATTACTATTCTCTCTTCTGCATAAACTTCATAGTTTCCACCACTTTTTATATTTTCTTCTAAGAAACGAAAAAATTTAGTAGGTAAAGAATAAGAATACGGAAAAATATCTCCTCCATCTATAATAGGCTTATAATTATCATCAATTTTTGTATCTGATATTGATGTTTTTCTGTCGTATGCTTGTATTCCGAAATAACTATTACATATTTGATTTAAAGAAACACACTTTTCCAAGTTGATTTTGAATACTTCTTTTATGTTGAAAATATTGTCGCCGTCTTCCTTCCAACTATTTTGTTTTATCAAATTTGTTAATTCCCAATTCTCATTATTCGCTTTAATAATTTCTATTTCATTATTTTCCTTTACTTCTTTCTGTAAAATCAAAGTAGCAACATCTACACCTGCATCAATAAAAACACTATTTTCATAATTTAATAATTGATTGATAGACGAGTTTTCTAATATGAAAGCACGTAATGGCTTCATAAATTTATTTGTTAGATAAGTATTAGGAGTAATAAAACCTAATTTACCATTTTGAGATAAAATATTAATTGACTTTTCAAAAAACAAATGAAATAAATCAATTTTATAACTAGCTACTTTATAGTTTTTGTAAAAATTTAAAACCGTTTCACTTGTGTTTGAAGGCTGACACAAAACATACGGAGGATTCCCCACAATCACATCAAATCCACCCTTTTCAAAAATAGTAGGAAATTCTTTTTTCCAATCAAATGCTTTTTCTCCTGCAATTTTTGGGTCGTCTATTAGGGAATTACCACATTTTATATTGTCGTTTAGTGTGGTTAGTTTTCGTCCTTTGTAGGCTGTACGTAGCCAAAGCGATAGTTTTGCAATTTCTACGGATTCTTCATTTATATCTACTCCAAAAATATTATTTCTTAGTATTTTGTTTTCTAGTTCTTTATCAATGAATGCCGTTCCGATTAGTTTTAGCTCTAGCTCATAGACGTAATGGTGTTCGGCTATCAAAAATTCTAGTACTTGATTGAGAAATGCGCCACTTCCACACGCAGGGTCGCAGATAGTGAGTGCTGAAAGCCAGTTTTTGTAGTTTTGAGTTTTTTCTTGGAGCTGCTCACGGATTTTTTTGTTTTTGATTGGTTTTCCGTTTTCTACTTCGTAATTTTTTTCTAGTGTTTCCTCCAAAAGCTCTAGTTCTAGTTTTTTGTCTTGACAGAGTTTTCCGACAGTATTATCTACAATATATTTTGTAATGTATTTTGGTGTATAAAAAACGCCATCTTTTTTTCTACGAGTACTTGTTTTCTCAACTTCTTTTCCTTCTATTTCGGCTTGTATTTCTTCAAAATCATTCAAAGAATGTTCAAAAATATGTCCCAAAATATTTACACTTACCTCACTATCAAAATCATAAAGACTTATTTTTTGGGTATAACGAGCCAGTAAAGCATTGGTAATTTTAAGATTATCCAATAGCTCATCGGGTTTGAAAAGACCACCATTGTAAGGAAAAATAGAATGGTATTTGTTTTTATGCCCCACATACAAAAATTCAAAATAACGTTTATATTTATCATAAAGTGACATCGGTATTCCGTGCCTTTCATTCAAATCTTGCCATTCATCAATAATACTTGAGATAAGATTAGGAGGTAAAAGATTTTTATCTTCAGCAAAGAAAATAAACAAAAAACGGTCTAGTAGTTTTTGTGTTTTTTTGAAAAGAGTAAGTTTGTCGTATTCTGGATTTAGGTTTTGTATGTCTTTAAAAAGGGCATTTCTAAAATCAGCATAATCGTTATATAATGCCTTTGTAATATCTTCTTCTTTGTTTTGGGTTTCTTCTTTGGCTTTTTTGGGTTTGTCATCTAGCAAAAGCGTTTCGAAAGACAAACAAAAATACAGCACTTCAAACCGTTCTCTAGTAATGGTAAAGAGATTAAATTCTTCAAAATCAACGGCATTATCAATATAAAAACGCAACTTTTCGAAGTTGGAAATAATGACATACGTACAGTTGTATTGATTATTTTTATAGCCAAATGCTTGAGCTTCTACCTTCGAAAGGTCGGTCGTGTCCATTCCCTTTAGCTCAATGACAGCAAACGGATTTCCATTACTTCGCAGCAATGCACCATCGGTTTTTTTAGCATTTTTGATGTTTTTGAGTTCGGTTGTGAGGTTGTAAGAAGCATTTGGTTTTTTGACATACCCAAAAACTTGTACAAAAAAATCATTCAAAAATCCCTCTTGGTATTCTTCTTCTTTTGAAGCTCGTATATTTTCTTGAATGATAGGATTATGAAAATGTGCTGCAAAGGTTTGCCACGCCATTTCGACTTTTTCTTTAGGCAAAAATTTGAGGTAATCTTTAAGAACCGACTTTTGAAATAAACTCATTGAGGAAGAATTACGAATTATGAATTACGAAATGAATAATCAGCGTAGCTAATTACGAATTATGATTTCAACGCACTAACTACAAGTAGTAGTAGATTAAAACTTGATTAGATAAAACTAGCTTAATTTAATGGATATTCAAAATTACTAAAGCCCTCAAATCCTTTTTAAAGCCATTTCAGAAATTGTTCTTCCAATTGAAAGCGAAGAAGTAGCTGCTGGCGAAGGAGCATTGATTACATTAATAACGCCTTGCTTTTCCAAAATCTTAAAATCATCTAAAAGTCCTCCATCTTTATCACATGCTTGTGCTCTTACACCTGCATCAGCAGAAATCAAATCTTCTTTTCTGACTTCTGGAATAAGTTCTTGCAGAGCTTTTGTAAACGCACTTTTGGAATAAGAACGATGAATTTCTCCTAATCCTGTTTTCCAATATTTGAAAGCAACCTTCTGAAAACCTCTAAAAGTAATCGTTTCTAAAAGTTCGGAAAAAGAAATATCTGTTTTTTTATAGCCTTCTCGTTTATAAGCCAAAACTGCATTAGGTCCTGCTTCTACATCTCCATTTAGCATCCTTGTAAAATGAACACCCAAAAACGGAAAATTAGGGTCTGGAACTGGATAGATTAGGTTTTTGACCAAATATTTTTTCTCTGGAACGAGCTTGTAATATTCTCCTCTAAACGGAATTATTTTGATAGGTGCATCAGGCATCGTCATTTTGGTAACCTTATCCGAATACAAACCTGCACAATTTACAACTAAAGTGGTTTGATAGCTTGATTTTGAGGTTATCACTTTTGCTAATGTTTCATTTCCTTCCTTTTGGTCACCAAGTTTTATATCTTCTACCTTTTCAGAAAGGTGAATATAACCACCTAATTCTTCTATTTTTTGAGCTAATTTCTGACAAACGACCTTATAATCAATAATTCCTGTCTGTGGAACAAAAATTCCTGCTACTCCTTTTACATGAGGTTCGTAATCTGCAATTTCTTCTTTTTTTATGTTTATTAGTCCAGTAAGTCCATTTTCCAAACCTCGTTCGTAAATCGTTTTCAAGGCTGGAATTTCTTCATTTTTGGTAGCGACGATAATTTTACCGCATTTATCAAAAGCTATATTTTCTTTCTCACAAAAATCAAGTAACATTTCATAGCCCCGAATACAATTTGTAGCCTTTAAGCTATTTGGTTTGTAATAAATACCAGAATGAATAACACCACTATTATTTCCAGTTTGATGTTTGGCAATTGAATTTTCTTTTTCTAATAGAATAATTTTTAAGGAAGGACGAGCTAAAAGGAGTTGATATGCCGTCGCAAGTCCGACAATTCCACCTCCAACAATGAGTATATCGTATTTCATTTTAATGATTTTTGTAACTGATTAGCGAGTGATTTTTATGATTTTGTATGATGAATTGCAGGATAATTACAATACTATATTTGGTAGTGTTAAAGATGTAATGCTGCAATTTTAAAAATCTGTGTTTTATTCGTTCAATCTGTGTTATCTGTGTTCCATTTTTTATTTACAGCATTACTTGTTATAGACTACCCTATATTTTATTCTACTTCTTTGTCTATATGATATTTTCTTCGAATATCGTTTATCAAATGTAGTTTTTGGATTACAAAACTTTTTGGATGAACGGCAGAAAATAAAATTAACCATTCCTCAAAACGCTCTTTTTCAGCTTCTTCGAATAGTTTTGGACTAATTTTTTTTGATTGTAAGAATTTTTCAAATTCTTCTTTTAGATTTTCTTCCATTACCTATGTATTCCCATTATCAACGCCCCTGTTACAGACGATTGCTAAGGGAGATTTAGTTTTTTTATAACAAATTTAAAAACGTTGATAATGGTCAGTAATCTGACCTTAGCAATCGTTGAACTATTTCTGTTGTTTTACGTAAGTTAAAACTAAAACTACAAATTAAAACAAAAAAAATGGAAACGAGCATTCAAAATCAAGAGACAAAAGCAATACAAAAACAACACTTTCAAGAAGTAGCCAAAAACAAAACGGTTATTTTGTTCGATGGCGTTTGTAATTTGTGTAATAGTGCGATTAATTTTGTAATTGATAAAGACACAAAGAATAATTTTTATTTTGCTTCACTACAATCCGAATTTGGACAAGCTCTTTTAGCCCATTTTGGCAAAGATACGACTGATTTTGACTCCATGATTGTTTATGAAAATGGAAAAATCAAAACTAAATCAACAGCAGCCTTACGCATCGCAGCAGGACTTTCAGGAGGATACAAATTTTTAAGCGTTTTCAAGATTGTACCCACTTTTTTGAGAAATGGAATTTATAATCTAATTGCCAAAAACAGATATAAATGGTTTGGCAAAAAGAATGAATGTAGAATTCCGACACCAGAATTAAAAGCAAAATTCTTAAATCAGTTATCAGTTACCAGTCATCAGTAATCAGTTAATTGCATTTGAAGTTGTAATTCCCTAATCCCCATTATCCAATCCCTAATCTCTAATTCCTAAACATATTTCACATAATTTTCCCATTTATCAATTACAGCTACAATATCATCTGGTAATTCTGAATCAAACTGAACCCATTCTTTGGTAGTTGGGTGTTTGAAGCCTAATGATTTTGCATGAAGTGCTTGTCGTGGCAAAAGAGTAAAACAATTATCTACAAAAGATTTGTATTTAGAAAATACAGAACCTTGCAAGATTTTGTTTCCACCATAAAAAGTATCACCAAAAAGAGGGTGTCCAATATGTTTCATATGAGCTCTAATTTGGTGCGTCCGTCCAGTTTCCAAATTACACTGCACTAAAGTAACATAACGCAAACGCTTAATTACTTTGTAATGCGTAACGGCACGCTTTCCACGCTCGCCATCTGGAAAAACGGACATAATACGACGGTCATTTTTGCCTCTTGCAATATGTCCTTCTATTGTTCCTTTATCTTCCTTTACTTCTCCCCAAACCAAAGCTACATAAGTTCGCTCAATGGTATGATGAAAAAATTGTTTTCCTATAAAATCTCTTGCTTCTGGGGTTTTCGGGACTACCAAAATTCCTGTTGTTCCTTTATCTATTCGATGAGAAAGTCCTAAGAATTTTTCTCCATTTTGTTGCATGTGATAGGCTACTGCATTGGCTAAAGTTCCTGTCCAATTGTCGGTAGCAGGATGTGAAACCATTCCAGCAGGTTTGAAAACGATTAGCAAATCTTTGTCTTCATAAACCACTTTTATAGGAATATTCTCAGGCTCAACAGCCTTCAAATCACGAACAGGGTCAGGCAAACGAACCGTAATAATATCGTGAGGCAATACTTTATAACTCGGCTTTATTAGTTTTTCGTTTACTTTTACATAGCCTCCTTTTATGGCATTTTGCAAACGATTACGAGTAACTCTAGGCAAACGCTCCATCAAAAATTTATCGATACGCAATAATAATTGTTTGCCATCTACCTTTATGCGATAGTGTTCGTAGAGATTATCATCATCATCGTCGTCGTCCAAATCATCAAAGGGTTCATCTAAAGGAACTGCCATTTCAATTTCTAAATCTGGTTCTGAATCTTTAGTTTCTTCAATTTGTTCGACTTTTTTGTCTTCTTTAATTTTTTCGTTTTCTTGTTTGTCTTCTTTTTCTGTATTCACTTTATCTTTATCGGTTTGGAAAATAAAATCTTTTACAAAAATAGTAAATAATTTTTGTTTGGTCTGAAATTGTTTCAAACAACTTCTTTATACAAAAATTCCTATTCGACTGAAATATCAACCAAATAGGAATATTAGTTTATTAAACCCAAAAATTTATTTACAAAAAAAAATAGGTTAGAAATTACTTTTTAAAAGGAGATTTTTTACGGACTTTTCCTTTTTTGTAAGTTTTGGCAGCAGAAATTTTTCCTTTTCTATGAATTTCTCTTCTATTCAACCTTTCATCTGTATCGTAATAATACCATTTTCCGTTTTTGATGTCTTTGTAGAAATTTCCTTCTGCTGACACTTTTCCATTCTCATAATAATAGGTAGCCACACCCCATTTTTTGCTTAATTTATATTCAATTTCAGAAACCAAATCACCTTTTGAGCTGTATTCTTTTGTAATACCTTTTTTGTGTCCGAAAGCATATTCTTCTTTTAGATGAGTTTTGCCATTTGTAAAATAGGTTTCTCGTTTTCCATCCAATTTGCCTTTATCATAATTTTCTTCTGTTTTTTTCTCTCCATTTGGATAGTAATACATCCATTCTCCAGCCTTTTCGTCATTACTAAATTCAATTTGTTTTTCCTTATTTCCATTAACATAATAATGCGTTTCCTTTCTATCTTTTATACTTTTTCCAAAATCAATTTCTTTTAAAGGATTTCCATTTTCTCCATAAATTTTTGAAGAAAGCTGTTGTCCAGAACGGTATTTTACTTCTTGTTTTAGCTTACCATTAGCAAAATAAATAATGTTATCGCCATTTAATTGTCCATTTTTATATATTGCGTCCTGAACCAAAACGCTATCTTTTGTATATCTTCTAAAATAACCATTTTTCTTTCCATGGATATTTATCGTTTCTAATTCCAAAATTCCGTTATCATAATAGCTTTTAAAATCTCCACTCATTTCTCCATCTAAATACGTTGTGATAGTACGCAAAACTCCATTTTGATAAAATGTTTTTTCTTCTCCGTTTGGTTTATTGTTTTTAAAAGTAATGGTTCGTTTTGTTTGTCCATCTTGATAAAACTCTTCTACAAAACCATTTATTTTATCTAATTCAAAAGGCGTTTTGGCTTTTAGCTTTCCATCAGAATAAAATGTTTTTATAAGACCATTTAGGTAATCATTTTGATAATTTGCTTCTTGTACAACAATTTGTTTTTCATTATATACTTTTGCATTTCCGTTCCTTTTATCGTCTTTACAGGTATATTCTGCCATCAAACCACCTTCATAATAATATTCTCTGAATATTCCGTCTTTCTTTCCTTCTTTGTAAGAACCTGATAATTTTTCTTTTCCGTTTGGATAATATTCGGTGGCTTGTCCTTGTATTTCGCCTTCTTTAAAATTTGCAAGCGATTTTAATTCTCCTGTTACGTGATACAGTTTGTATTCGCCATCTACATTTGTGCTATCGTCTCCAACAAAATAATAATGAGCCTTCAAAATCACATTGTCCATATCGTAATAGGTACGAACTACTTTTCTATCTGTTTGATTTACAGACTTTTTAGCAGATTTCAGCCGTTCGTTTTCAGCTGTTTTTTCTGTTTGAGCCGAAGCCGAAAGCTGTCCGAAGACACCAAAAGGGAGAGTGTATGAAATCAAAAAAGCTAAGAAATAGGTGGTTTTATTTATCATTTATTTATTTTTTCTATTATTTATGCTATATTATTAAATCACACTTTAAGCAAAGTAAAATGAATAAATTTACATTTTAAAAAAAGTTATTACTAAACAGGGTTAAAACCCTGTTCAATTGAAGAAACTACTTCTTGTGTCTTTTGCAAAGAGA
Organism: uncultured Cytophagales bacterium; assembly: GCA_963761725.1. Taxonomy (GTDB): domain Bacteria; phylum Bacteroidota; class Bacteroidia; order Cytophagales; family Bernardetiaceae; genus Bernardetia. Next base: position 268,719 of record CAVXHP010000012.1, read on the forward strand.
TATTTTCAGAAATAGACTATGAATTATAAATTGGACAGGGTTTTAACCCTGTTTTACAGATAGCTAAAAATATAAATTTATTTTTTTAGCATTTACTAAAGAGTGTGTTACATTCAAAACGCTTGATTGAAATGCTTATTGCAACAAAATTTGTATCACAATCATTATTTTTTCTTAAAACAAATTTCATATCTCAAACTATATATTCCAAAAATATACCAAGATAGACCAAACAATCAACTAATTTTTGGATTGGTATGGAAGATTGAATAAAAATAGCTATTTTCGCCTATTAAAAATATATATGTTTTGTCAGATACTCTCAAAAGTATTAGATAATTTTTGTAAGCAATTCATTAAAAAACGCTATGCTTGACCGTACAAAAGCTCCTGATTTTCAGCTTATTAAATCACACAAATTACCAGAAATAAATACTCAAAAACTAAAAAATGGTATTTCTTTTCATCAGTTAATTACCAAAAATCAACCTGTTTTGGGTTTTCAACTTGCTTTTGAAGCAGGAAGGTGTCAGGAAAATAAAGTTGGAGAAGCCTCTTTTATGTCAAAACTGCTTTTAGAGGGAACAGCAACTCATACTGGAAAGCAGATTGCTGACAAAATTTCATTTTATGGAGCTTCAATAAATGTAGACTCTGGAAATGATTTTACGATTGTTTCTTTTTATACGTTGGGAAAGCATCTGGAACATCTTTTACCTTTATTAAAAGAAATCTTACAAACACCTACTTTTCCACAATCTGAATTGGATAACTTGAAAAATCGTTCGGTTCAAAATCTCAAAATTCAGGAGGAAAGAACAGCTTATTTGGCAACTGTAAAACTGAAAGAAGTGCTTTTCAAAGAAAATCATCCTTATTCTGCTTCTTCAAGTGAGAAAAATATTAGAGCTATCCATAGACAAGATTTAATTGATTTTTACGAAACTAATATTAAATCAAATCCTTTTGAGGCATATTTGGTGGGAGATATTGATATAAATTCTGAAAAATTAATTGTAGATTTTATAGAAAGTTTTGAAGTAAGTTCTGATAAAAAGGAAAAAATGTTATTAGAAAATCCAGATAATTCGCTTACCAAAATTTATAAAGAAATAGAGGGAAGTGTACAAACTTCTATCCGTATTGGAAGGCTTCTTTTTAATCAAAAACATCCTGATTATCCAGCTTTTAAGGTTATGAATATGATTTTGGGAGGTTATTTTGGTTCAAGACTGATGCAAAATATTAGAGAAGATAAAGGTTATACCTATGGGATTTCGTCAAGAAATGCAGCTATGAAAAATGGTTCGTATTTCGTAATTGGTACAGACGTAAAAAAGGAAATTTATCAAGATGCTGTACAATGAAATTTATAAAGAAATAGAAAAATTAAAAAATGAACCTGTTTCGGAAACTGAATTAGAAAATGTAAAAAATTATATGAGTGGTAATTTTTTGGGTTCGCTTTCTACTGCTTTTGCTGTAATGGACAAAATGCAGGATATTCATTTGTATAATTTGGATGAAAATTATTATAATGATTATATTACAAAATTAAGAAAAGTAACAGTAGAAGATGTTCAGAAAATGGCAAAGAAATATTTAGTAGATTTGACAGAAGTATGTATTGGTTAAATTCGTAATTAAAAAAACATGGTTTTTTACAAATATCAAGGAACGGGAAATGACTTTATTATGATTGATAATCGTGATAATTCGTTTTCTGAAACACAAAAAAAAGACAAAAAGTATATCGAAAAAGCTCTGCCATCGTCGTTTTGGGATTGGTGCTGACGGACTTATTTTAATAGAAAATAATCAAACAGAAAAAGCTGATTTTACAATGGTTTACTTTAACTCTGATGGAAATTTGGGTTCAATGTGTGGAAATGGGGGACGTTGTGCCGTTGCTTTTGCCTATAAACTAAACGTTTTTGAAGGAAAACAAACTACTTTTATGGCTTTTGATGGACTTCATTTTGCCAAAATAGCAGATATAAATACTCAAGAAAAGCAAACTAGTACAGAAGTAGAACTTCAAATGAGTGATATTTCGGAAATAGAACTTATTCCTACATCTACTCAAACTGATTATTTTTTGAATACAGGTTCGCCTCATTATGTTACTTTTTTGGATACTGAAACTAACCAAAATGAGCAATCTGAGCTAGAAAATTATGAAGTTGTGGAGGAAGCAAAAAAAGTCAGATACAACGAAAGATTTAAAAAAGAAGGTACGAATGTTAATTTTGTTGTAAGTAATGCAAATAATTCAGAAAAAAATAGCATTTTTGTAAGAACTTACGAACGTGGAGTAGAAGACGAAACCTTATCTTGTGGAACAGGCGTAACAGCATGTGCTTTAGCTTACTCTTTATACAATAAGGAGTTAGACAGAGAGACCCACAAACCACTTTTGGTAAACGTACAGACTTTAGGAGGAAAACTAAAAATTCGTTTTGATTATTCAAAGCAAAATTCCGAACATAACTTTACAAACGTTTTCTTAATAGGAGCTGCAACAGCAGTTTTTGAAGGAGATATTTGATTTTTTCTATATAGAATTGCTCGTGGGGACACGAGCAATGGCAAGATTATTCTTATTGAATAATAATCTTATAGACAATAATATGTATTTATATAAGTAAAAAGATACCGTTGCTTGTGTCCCCACGAGCGACCCCTGAAATAAAAACTAACTATAATTATGAATTTCAAAGACCAATCACAAAAAGGTAATTCCATAAAGCTATTTTTAGCCTTGATTTTGCTTTTTGCATTCTCTTACAGGCTGTTCGTCTGTTTATCAAAAGGCAGAATCCGAATTTGATAGAGCAGCTTATAATAAAGCAATTACGCTTTACCAATCTTATTTAGCCAAAAACCCAGCGAATGCTGCCGAAGTAAATTACAAAATTGCAGAAGCCTATCGCCGTTCGAACCGTTTGCAGATGGCTCTTCCTTATTATACCAAAACTACAGAAGCAGGAACAAGCAAACTAACAGCAGGCGACCGTGATACGCTGCGTTATTATACGGCAGAGGCTTTGAAAGTAAATCAGAAATATGAAGAAGCAAAAACTCAATTTGAAGATTATAAAAAATTTGGTATCAATCAAAAGTTGAAAACATTAGCTCAAACAGAAATTGATAATTTAGAATACATTAATCGTCTGATAGAGGGAAATGAATATGTAAGTGTTGTTCCTTGTGAGGGAATAAATACAGAATATTCTGACTTTGCACCTACAAAATGGATGGACAAACTTGTTTTTTCATCGGATAGAAGAAACGAAAAAACCTATGAAGGAACAGGACAAGGGTTTTATGATTTGTATAGTTTCGAAACGCCACAAGATGTAAACACAAATATGGATAGTGCCATGTCTTGTGTCGGAACGGTGAGACTTTGGGGAGGAGAAATATTTAATAAAGAAGGAATGCACGATGCTTCTGCTACTTTTTCGCCTGATGGAAACATAGTAGTTTTTGCTCGTAGTGGAAATGGAGACAAAAAAGGAGAAACGGATAAAGAAGTAAGTCTTTATACTTCTTCTCTCAAAAATGGAGTTTGGACAGAAGCAGAACCATTAAAGTATGTAAATAGTAGCTACTGGGACGGAACACCTCATATTTCTAAGGACGGCAAGACGCTTTATTTTTCTTCTAATCGTGCCTCTAGTAAAGGTGGTCTGGATATTTATCAAGCTAGCTTTAATGAGAGAGACAAAACTTGGTCGAATGTAAAACAATTGGGAGAAGATATTAATACAGCAGGAAATGAAATGTTTCCTTATATTGATGAAAAAGGACGCTTCTTTTTTGCCTCTGATGGACAAGGTGGTTTGGGTGGTTTGGATATTTTTGTACAAGAAGAAATGAAAAACCCAAATGATACTACAATGATTAAAAAAATCCGTAATGTAGGTTCGCCAATAAACAGTGCAGGTGATGATTTTGGACTTACTTTTACAGAAAAAGACGATAAAGGAGGTTATTTTACTTCCAAACGTGAAAATACAACTATTCAATTAGATAGTACAAATACGAATAAAGCAGAATTGAACGATGATATCTATCGTTTTCATTTGGATTCTTTAGATTTGCGTCTTGATTCGTTATGTTTTGCGTGGAACAGTTGAGGGAATTGATAAAGTAGAAAATACTCGTAGTTTTCTCTCAGGTGTAGAACTGGATTTGAACTTTGGAGGTAAAGATGGAAACGCCAATCTTGTGAAAGTTTCAACGGATGATAAAGGAATGTTTTTGTTTGATACTTCGCTTGTTATCGGCAAAATGTATGATATTGATGTAAATGCAGCAGGTTATTTACCAAAGAATGATAATGCTTTTTCTACGTTTGGTCGTGGTCTTGATGAGAGCCAACTTACTCAGATGTACACAGTCGTTTATTTTGATACTGCTTTTGTCTTGACAAAAGATTTCTTCGTAACTGGAGGAGGAGAAGGAGATGAAGAAGGAAAAGATAAATTACCACCAGAAATTGAAATTCTTTACGACCTCAACAAAGCAACTCTAACTTCTGATGCTGCCCAAAAACTAGATAATTTTGTTGTTTTCTTGAAAGAATATTTAGAAATGTATCCAAGTGCTAAACTAACAATGGGTTCACATACCGACTCAAGAGGTTCAGATTCTTATAATCAAAAACTTTCTCAACGTCGGGCTGACTCTGCCGTAAATTATATTCTTTCAAAAGGAATTTCGAAAGATAAAATAAAAGCAGTAGGTTATGGCGAAAATCGTTTGAAAATAGAAAATGCCAAGACAGAAGAAGAGCATCAACTCAATCGCCGCACAACAGTAGAGGTAGTAAAGTAATTTTATAAATAGTATTTCAACAAAAGGCATTTCTTTACTGAATGCCTTTTTTTTATGTAGTTATGATTAATTTGTATTATTTGTTGTTACTTTACTTTTTAGTCCTTTATTTAACGTGAACTCGGGATTATATTGATTGATTATCAACAAGTTATAGTGTATTTTTCATGTATCGGTACTGACCTATCGGTCTGACATTGATAAAGTTAGGTCAGCCTCGTTAGAGCAGACCGAAAACAATATTTAATCTGTTTTAAACAAATAAAAAGACTATTTCTAATCCCGAGTTCACGTTATTTATTATAAAATCAAAATATATGAAAATCAAAATTACCTTTTCAGTATTAATTTTACTTTCTATTTTTTCTTGCAATTCTGATTCTTCTACAATCAAAAATGGCTATTCTACTGAAATTACAATTGATAATTACGATAGTTTGGAAACGGTTGGCTATCCAAATATAGATTCTTCTAAAATAGAAATAAACCAAATTTATCAAATTCCAATTCCTCAAAACTACCAAGATTATACTAGAAAAGAAGTTCCCTCAAATTCCTTTGCTCATTATCTACGTAGTATTTTATTAAAACCAGAAAACACTCCTGTAAAGTTATATAATGGAGAACTCAAAAATTATCAACAAGTTCATTACAGAGTGCTTGATATTTCTGTTGGAAAGCGAGATTTGCAGCAATGTGCCGATGCTATTATGCGTCTTCGTGCAGAATATTTATTCAAGACAAATCAAAAGGATAAAATTTCATTCAATTATACAAGTGGAGACGCAGCTATTTATGAAAAATGGAAAAACGGCTATCGTCCTTCTATAAATGGAAATAAGGTAAACTGGAGTTTGAAAGCCAAAGTAGATACAAGTTATTCCAATTTTTTGAAGTATATGGATAATGTTTTCATGTATGCTGGTTCGGCTTCTTTGAGTAAAGAATTAAAATCAAAAAACATGCAAAATATAGAAATTGGTGATGTATTTATTCAAGGAGGTTTCCCTGGTCATGCTGTTTTGGTGATTGATGTAGCAATAAATTTGAAGACAAATAAAAAAATATTTTTGCTTGCTCAAAGTTATATGCCTGCACAAGATATTCATATTTTGAAAAATTTTGTGAATAATGCTACTAAAAATATAAGTCCTTGGTACGAAATTCCTACAAACGAATCAGATAAAATCAGAACGCCTGAATGGACTTTTGAGCAAAGTAATTTAATGAGTTTTGAATAATAAAAGTAATTTCTACAACCTACAATGAAAATGAAAAAAACTATATTCTTGTTTCTCCTGCTTACTTTGGCTTCACAAGTTGAAGCTCAAAAAACTACTTTATCTTCTTTCATAAAACCTTGGGACAACACAGAAAAGCCGATTGTAATTGATGTTTATTCTAAAAACGATTATACCATAAATCAAATCACAAAAGAGAAACGAATAAAAGGAATTATTCATAAGTTATCAGTAGAAGATAGTAGCTTTTTTTATAAAAGAAGAAAAGAAGCCTATCAAAATAATCTACTTTACGGTTCGTATTATTTACCAAAATACGATACAGACGGAAAAAAACAAGCCGATGAATATCTGAAATATGGTAGGCAAAGATTACATCAAAAAAGAATTTTTGGCTTTAGATTTTGAGATGCACAAATTGACAAAAGAATTTATTTCGCCTTACAATGCCTATCTTTTCATAACACGCATTTATGAAAAAACGGGACGTTATCCTCATATTTATTCCTCTCGTTCTAACATCAAAAAGCTAGAGAATTCACTTTATACACATGTTTTTAAAAAATGTAAACTTTGGATTATTGCACTTACAGAAAATGGAAATATTACAGATTTATTTGAAAAGGAAAGTAAAAATAATAAAAATAAAATTTGGACAACCTACTCACTTTGGCAATTTGGGTGTGAAATGAATTGCTGTGAGCAAGAAGATGAAGAAAAACCTTGTTTTTATAAAGTTGATGACTTAGAATGTGGAATTGATTATAACATTTTTAATGGAAATGAAGAGGAGCTAATCAAGAATTGGTCTTCCTAGTAACGTAAATTAAATAAATTACTATTTTTGAATTATTAATTCATTGATAATCAAAAAGTTAAATTCGTAATTTTTAATTCGTAATTGATCCCTAGTTATATTAAAATAACTCAAAAAATAATTTTTCATACTAACAAGTGCTTACATAAAAACTACCTTTGCAATTGATTTAAAATTTTTAAATAAATCATCATTTTTTTCTGCAAAAAAATATTCTTCTTATGAAAAGCTCTACAACTCAAAATCCTATTTTTTTATCTTGGTTTCTTCTTATTTTGCTCGCTCTTATTTGGGGAAGTTCTTTTATTTTGATGAAACGAGGTTTGCTTGTTTTTTCTCCTTTAGAGATTGGTACGCTTCGTATTTCTTCTGCTTTTGTGGCTCTTTTGCCTTTTGCTGTATTTCATGCACGCAAGATTCCTATATCAAAATGGAAGTATTTGCTTCTCTGCGGGCTTTTGGGAAATGTAATTCCTGCTGTGCTTTTTCCACTTGCACAAACTCGTCTTTTGAGTTCGGTTACAGGAGTTTTGAATGGACTTACACCACTTTTTACAGTACTTGTAGGAGCGATTTTTTTTAGTCAGAAATTAAAATACAAACAACTCATAGGTTTAGGAATTGCTTTTATTGGTGCAGGACTTTTGAGTATTGCCAAGCAAGAAGGAGGTTTTGGAAATATAAATAGTTATGTCTTATTGGTCGTTTTGGCTTCTTTTTTTTATGGGATTAGTCTAAATATCATCAAAAGCAAGTTATCAGAAATTTCTTCTTTTCCGATTGCTTCGTGTGCTTTCCTGACAGTTGGTATTCCTTCTATTTTGTTTTTGTTTTTTGGAACTCCTTTTCTTTCTCACTTTCAAAGTCCTGTTCGGGAAGTACAAGAAATTGCTATTCAAACTTCTATCATTCCAGACAACCTTTTGGTTTGGAAATCTTTTTTTTATATTGTGATTCTTGGAGTAATCGGAACAGCAATCGCATTAGTTATTTTTAATAAAGTAATTCAACTCAACGATGCTGTTTTTGCAAGTACAGTAACTTATTTTATACCTATTGTAGCTGTTTTTTGGGGAGTTATAGATGATGAGCCTCTACAAACTGGACATTTTATCGGAATGACTTTGATTATCTTTGGTGTCTTTGTGGCAAATAGATGGAAGTAATGTTAGAGAATAGGAATTAGATAATAGAGAGTGGGAAATAGGAATAAAATAGAAGTTTATTATTCTACTTATTTATTCTAATAGGACTTTCACAATTTTGAAAAGTAACCAAATTTTATTTTTCAAAAATAGCATTTGTGTAGGGATAATGCATGCATTTTATTGGCAACTGCTAAAGGTCACTTTGAGAAATAATAGTTGGGTCAATAATAAAGAAGTCAATACATTCTTGCCCATTAAAATCAACTTTTTGAGCATATTCCCAAACCGTTTTTACTTTCTTGTCTTTAGTAACTACCCTAAAAGAGGCTGAATAATTATTTCCTTTTTTTAGTTTTTCTTTTGTGATTTTGGCTAATTTTGGTAAATCTTCTTTGTGAATGAAGCCATTAAAACCATTCTTTTTGATAAAATCAGCATCATATCCAATTAATTCTTCACCATACTCATTGACATACAAGATTTCTAATGACTTTCCTAAAGTAGAACGACCTACCAAAGCAGGAACTTTATCCAAAATACTCAATAAAGATTCTAGGAATTTTTCTCTTTTTTCTAGTTCATTTTGATGTGTTTCTAAGTCAGTTATATTTTCTTGTATTAGTTTTTCTTGTTCTTTTTGAGTAGTAATATCGTCACTTACGGCAGTAATTTTGGTTACGTTTCCGTTTTGGTCTTTGATAGGGATATAGAATGTTTTTAGAAAAATAATTGAATCATTTTTTGCTTTGAGTTTTACTATTCTCTCTGTATAATCCCCTTCCAAAGTTTCTTTCCAGAGATGTTCGAAGGTTTCTTCTTCTTCTAATTCTTCATAATCAGAGTAGCTATGTCCAATAACCTCATCATTTTTATATCCTGTTGTTTGCTCAAATAGATTATTGACTGTCAAAATATTTCCCTTCTTATCAAAATCAATGATAATATTAAAGTCGTTGATAAAATCGTGAAAGTCTTTAAACTCTCTCGTCTTATAATCTAATTCTTCTTGTGCTGTCTGTAAATATTCCATACTAATACGCATTTCTTCTTCTTGTGCGTTCATTTGCTCCAACATATTTTCAAGTTCTATCTGCTGTTTTTTGGAATCTGTTACGTCATAGCAAAGTTTAGTTACTTTTACGAGTTCGTTTTTGGCATTCATAGTTGGAGTATAACTCCCTCTTACCCAAACCGTCTTGCCTGTACTATATACTCTTTGAAAAGTTCCCTCTACTATTTCTCCTGCTCTTAGTTTTGTCCATAAATCTTCGTACTCCGTAGATTGAGAAGTTTGAGAAGTTACTAAATCCAAATTATGATACTTTCCTATTAAATCTTTTTGCTCATAACCCATTATTTTTAAAAAATTCTCATTTGCTGTCAAAATTTTTCCTTCGTTACTCATTTCCACCATTGCCACCGAACTATCAATTGCTCGTAATTGCTCTTGATTGATACGACTTATTGCTGTTGCTTTCTCTCTTGCTTCTTCTGTCTCATTTAAAAGACGCTTAAGCCTAGCATCTTGTTTCATCTGACGAGTAATATTATGTCCGATAGCAATGTATTTGTAAATCTTCTCATTTTTATCTCTTACGGGTGCAATAGTAAGATCAATCCAAGAATAACTTTTGTCAGGTCGTTTGTTTTTGAAGACCAAATGTCCTATTTCTCCAAGCTGAACCTGTGCCCAAACTCGTTCCCACGACTGTAAATGTTCGGTATCGTCAATAAGATTGGATAGGGTTTGTCCATCCAAATCATCTTCATACCTACGAATAGCATCAGAGACACGCTGGTTTGCAGAAATAATACGTCCTGTTGTATCCAATTGAATAAGTAGAGCAGAAAGATTGAGAGCATTTAGTTGTGCTGTAACTTCGTTTTTTATGTATTCTGTTTCACGCATTTGTTTGGCAAGTTCTTCTTGCGTGCTGGTCAGTTCTTCCACATTTTGTCGCATTTCTTCTTCTTGAGATGCAATTTGTTCCGCATATTCTTGAGATTCTTCTAATAATTTTTTATTCTCTTCTTGCGAACGCAGTGCAATCATTGTTGCGGCAATACGACTAGAAATTTCATCTAAAAAACTACGTTCATGGGTTGAAAGCGGACGTAAAAGTGCAATTTCCAAAACACCTACTAAATTTTCACGCAATTGTAGAGGCAAAATCATAAGTCCTTGAGGAGAAGCCTGACCAATAGCTGATTTTATCTTAAAGAAATGAGGAGGAGGATTTTTTAGGTAAATCGGATTTTGAGACTGTGCTACTTGTCCGACAAGTCCGTCACCAATAAGTATTTTTTCATCTAATTTTTCAATATCATCATAAGCATACCCTGCCGTTGCCTTCAAATAGGGTTCGTGTTTGAAAGAATCTTTATGAAGAGAATAAAAAATACCTTGATGTGCCCCCAAATAAGTAACTACTTTATTTAAAATTTGCTGTGAAAGTACATGTATGGATTCACTAGAAACCAAAATATCGCTAATTTCTGCCACGCCATCACTTCTCCACTTATTTAATCTTTCATTTTCTACAAAAGTTTTTAGGCTATTTCTCATATTGAGAAGAGCTTCTCCCATTACATCATTCTCTGTAGGTGTAAATTTTGAATTGAGTTCTCCTTCTGCAATCTGATTAGCAAACTCCAAATTACCTGAAAAATTGAGTTGTTCGTTGAGATAAATTTTGTTTCGTGCATCTTGGTCAGTTTGTTTTTTGAGATAATTTGCAAAGAATACAGCTATGGCAAGTTCTGCACCACCCAAAAGAGAGCCAAAAAAAGCAACTTGTGCATCTAAAGTTTCTATATTTAAAAAATAGATTTTGATTCCTTCCTGTCCAAAAGCACTATAAAGTGCAAAGCAAATACTATTATACAATCCAATTAGAGAAGCGTAAAAAACTAGAATACGCCAGTTTTGATAAAAAACCAAAACAGTAAGTGTAATAAAAAACACAAAATGAATGTAGAATGCTCCTTGCAATTGTATCAAATATAGAATTCCCATAAAAGCCAAAACTGCCGTCAGAACATAACGAGAATCTTGAGGCATCACAAAACGCTTTACCAAATAATAAATCAAAAAAGCACCCGCACTTGGCAAAACCCAGTATATCTGCACAAATTCGTTATAAAAAACAGCCAAAACACCACTAAAACCCAGGTATATGAGTAAGAAGCGTTCCATTACTGTATCAATATAATGAAACGTTTCCTCTTCATAGGCTTCTAAAAGAGCATCATCAGGAACAAAATTTTCTACACTAATATGTTGTTTCATTCTATATTCTTAATTCTTCCTATTCTTCAAATTTTGATTTAAGAAGTTAAGTTACAACTTCCTTCTTTTAGTTCAAAATGAAAAGGAGTTTTATTTTGTGGGTTTCAGTAAAATAGTGAATTAAAGAAATATACTTTCTCAACTAATTTCAAAAAAATGCGTCTATAAAAAAACTCATAGCATATATTCTTTAAAATCATCTAAAGGCTCATCAAAATTATCTGAAACATAAGTAAATATCCCTTTTCCACAACCTGCATAACGTTTGTTTTCTTTAGATAAAGAAGATTGCGTTTGAGTTAATAGGTTATCTATTTGAGAAAGGATTTGAATATCAGTCAGATTGATAATTTTTTTTTTGTTATATGTAGAATTTTGAAAATTTGTTTAAAGCACATTTTCCTCTGTACAATATTCAAAAAAAGCCTCCTTGAATATTTCTAAACTACATCTATCAGAAGCAGAAATTAATCTAATATTTCGTTCCCAATCAGTTTGACGGTTTATTTCAAATTTTTTCTCAATAAATCTACTAAATCCATGCATGAATTTTGCAATTTCTAGACTAGAATCATTAGACCATCTTAAACCCAAAATTAGATAGTTTATGTCTTCTACTTTGTTTACTCCAAATACACCATAGCTTTTGCTTAAAGCATTAATTAAACAAGGCTAGTAATTCTTTCATTCTGTTATAAAAAGGGATTTTTTTTAATTTTATTTCAACTTAAATTTAACGAAAAAAACGCAATTCCTCAAAACAAATTGAAAAATTGCGTTTAGTGGTAGTGTGTTGTTGTTGGTGTCGATAAAACACCAACAACGGTGGGAAAATTGCGTTAATGTTTTTTTGGTGTCGCTTTGCTAAAATGCGAACAATGGTGGACATTTTTACTCACTCTGAAGAGTAAGCTACAAAATTCCTACTTCAAACTGTCGTTGAAATTTGGCAGCTACTCTATAATTTAGGTTTTTTGTAACTCTGTAATCAACTTTTCTATCCAATTTCTAAAACGAGGACATTTTTCTAAAATAGTTTCAATTCCTGTCAGTTCTGCTATTTGTATTCCATCCACCATTTTTGCATATTTTTGATTGCTGTCTTTATAAATTCTTTCTAATCTTTTGGAAGGAGAGTTTTCCAAAGTGTGGTTTATATCTTCTACACTTTCAAATTGATTGCATAACTCTACAATATCATCTTTTATTTTATCATTTTGTAAGTCAAAACCTTCTTGTGGATTCAATAAAAATAGAGTTTCTATTTCGTGTCTTGTGATATTTGGAATAAAAAGAGGATAGTTTTTGATTTTATTTATCTCTTCAAATAAGTTTTCTTCCATACACTTTATGCGTTCTTCTGTTTCTTGCTTTTGGCTACAAACCTCATAATTAGGTAATTTTCTTACGCTATTTATTCCATAATGGTCTATAAAAGTAGTGATGATAGGTTCATTTTTATAATAAAGTAAAGGTTCGATTGTGTTTTTCAAATGTTCTATATTATCGTAACCGTGTCCACCTCCACTTTTTTCTATTATTATCCCTTGTATGTGAGTGTATATTTCTTGACTATTAAAATAAGGAATCACTAATTGCTTAATAAACTCTAATTCTGTTTCTCCTTCTACAATAATATATAAATGCTTCATAGATTTTATTTTGAAAATTTCTAAGGAATAAGAATTAAATAAACTGCTATTTTTTTATTTGTTAATGAATTGATATTTAACAATTTACAATCGTAATTTACTGCGCTGACTTTCAATTCGTAGTTCGTAATTATTCCTAAGGTCTTGCACCAATAACATTTTTATTCCAAATATCTCCTATTGTGTATTCTTTGAGCCAATCTTCTAAATTTTCAGAAGTTTGTAAGGTAAAAACAGACTGTTTTTCTTTTCTATCTACCGTAATAATATCATCGGCTGAAAAATTATCTACCAAAGTTACAGACTGTGTAGAAACAATAATTTGACTAGAAACAGACGCTTTCTGAATAAGTCCTGCTAGTTTATGAATAGCAAAAGGATGTAAACCCAATTCGGGTTCATCAATAATTATGATTTTTGGAGGTTCGGGCTGCAAAAAAAGTGTAGCTAAAGCAATAAAACGCAATGTTCCGTCAGAAAGATGATAAGCACTAAATGGAAAATCACTTTCTTTTTCTTGCCAACGCAACTCTATTTGTTTTTCATTGAGCCTGTCAGGTTGCAAATTAAATCTATCAAAAAAAGGAGCTACCGAACGAACAATAAACTCTATTTGCTTAAATGATTTTGGATGTTTTTCTTGTAAATAATATAAATAAGCTGCCAAATTTCTACCGTTTTCTGCTAAATACCTATTGTCATTGACTTGTGAAGGAGCTTTTAGAGCAGAGGTGTTACTTGTGTCGTGAAAATGATAAATTTTGAAACTTTCTAAATGTTTTTGAATAGATAGTAATGAAGATTTGCTTTTACTCATTTCTTTATCTTGTAATTTGCTTTCCTCCGATTGATTATCTATAGAAATATAATCGTGTTCTACCGTTTGACCTTTTTGTAATTTTAATTCTGAACAAAATATTTGTTCTAAGTAACCTGTATTTGAATTTTTCTTCGGTAATATTTTTATAATTAGAATATTATCTGCTTCAACATCATCCATTTCAAAAAAAAGTAACATTCTTAAAAAATCACTCTTCTTTCTACCAAAATAAAGCAAACTATCAATATCATTTCCTATATATTCTTGTAATCTCTGCTCATAAATCTGATTGAGAAGTTTGAAAATTTCTATAAAATTACTTTTCCCTACGCCATTAGCACCAATCAAAATATTAATTGGACGTAAACGAATATCTAAATGTTTTATAGATTTGAAGTTTTCTATTTTTATTCTACTTATCATTGTTTTGCTAATTCTGTTTGTGTAGCTAGTTTTGTGATTAAAACTACATAAAAGCAGTTTAATAAAAAAACGCAATTTTTTAAAGTGAATTGAAAATTATAAGAAAAACTTTAGAACCGAGACTTACCAAGACTAGGATGTACGTCTTTTGGTTCTTTTAAAACTACATTTTTAAGTTGCCCCTTTTTGTCATATCCTAAATTATAAATTGTAGCATTTTCTATATTTTGAGAGTTCTCTATGTATTGTATAAGCTGTTTTTTCTCATTATAAATATAACTCACGCTTCTTCCTAAATCTCCAGAACCTGTATTAGAAAATTTTGTAACCCTATTTATCTTTTTGTCTATTGTAATGGATTCTGTTGCGACACATATATATTCTCTACAAGATTTACCTTTTTGAATCCAAATTATAGAATCAGTATCAAATACTGTATCTATTCTATCCCAATATTTTTTGTCGTAAGTTTCATAATCTACAAAACTGTATTTTAGATATTTCAGAGTATCTGATTTCAATAAAGAATCAAAATTATTTACCTCTACTAAATTTAATTGTTCTGTATTATTTCTATTTAAAATAGAGGTACAAGAGTAAAAAATAATAGAAGTTAGAAGTAGAACTAAAGTTGCTTTCATAAATAGAGTAGTAATTACACTAAAATAAATAGAGTTTATTAAAAAAAACGCAATTCCTCAAAGTAAATTGAAAAATTGCGTTTTGTGGTAGTGTGTTATTGTTGGTGTCGCTTCGCTAAAACACCAACAAAGGTGGAAAAAAACCTACTAAATTTCCAAAAAGGAAAACTTAGTAGGTTTTCATAGTTCAAAACAGAAATAAAATTATTTCACTTCTGCCAATTCTCTTTCTTCATATTCTTCAACAGGAATACAACTACAAACTAAATTTCTATCGCCATACGCATCATCTATGCGACTTACCGAAACCCAAAACTTGCGTTCTTTTACCCATTCTAATGGATAAACTGCTTTCTGACGAGAATAAGGAAAATTCCATTCATCAGACAACAAACGAGCAGCCGTATGAGGAGCATTTTTCATTACATTATTTTCTGCATCCGAATCTCTATCTTCAATTTCTTGAATTTCTTTACGAATCTGAATCATGGCTTGTGCAAAACGGTCTAGTTCTTCTTTCGTTTCGCTTTCTGTTGGCTCAATCATAAGCGTTCCAGCAACTGGAAAAGAAACCGTCGGAGCATGGAAACCATAATCCATCAAACGTTTTGCAATATCAACAACTTCAATTCCGACTGTTTTTTTGAACTCTCTACAATCCAAAATAAACTCATGAGCACAGCGTCCATTCTTTCCTACATACAAAATTGGATAATGTTTTTCCAATATTGATTTCAAATAATTGGCATTCAAAATAGCTCTTTCGGTTGCTCTTTTTAGTCCGTCGCCACCCATCATTGCAATATAGGCATACGAAATAAGCAAAATAGAAGCACTTCCATAAGGAGCTGCCGAAATAGGATGACTTGCACCATTTTCTCCAATCTTTCCACGAATCTCAACAACTGGATGAGAAGGCAAATAAGGAGCTAAATCTTTTACTACACCGATTGGTCCCATTCCAGGACCTCCACCACCGTGAGGAATACAAAACGTTTTGTGTAAGTTCAAATGACACACATCTGCACCAATATTAGCAGGAGAAGTCAAACCAACTTGTGCATTCATGTTTGCGCCATCCATATAAACACGACCCCCATTTTGATGGATAATATCACAAATTTCAATAATAGATTCTTCAAAAACTCCGTGTGTAGAAGGATACGTTACCATCAAACACGACAAATTTTCTTTGTGTTTTTCTACTTTTTCCTTTAAATCTGCTACGTCAATATTTCCATTTTCATCACATTTTGTAATGACAACCTGCATTCCTGCCATAACTGCACTCGCTGGATTTGTTCCGTGAGCCGAAGAAGGAATAATAGCAATATTTCGATGTGTATCTCCTTTTGCTACATGATAACCACGAATTGCCATAAGACCAGCATATTCGCCTTGTGCGCCAGAGTTTGGTTGCAAAGAAATATCATCAAAACCAGTAATTTCACACAACCAAGTGCGTAAATTATCGGTAAGTTCTTTATAACCTTCTGCTTGATTAAGAGGAGCAAAGGGATGAATCTGTCCAAATTCTGACCACGTTACAGGAATCATTTCTGCCGTAGCATTGAGTTTCATGGTACAAGAACCGAGTGCAATCATCGAATGAACGAGCGATAAATCTTTGCTTTCCAAACGCTTCATGTACCGCAGCATTTCGTGTTCGGTGTGATACAAAGAAAAAACAGGGTGCGTCATAAAATCAGATTTTCTGACTACTGCGTCTTCCCAATCTAATTCTATATTTTGAGCATATTCTTTTATATGGTTTTTTATTTCTTCTTTTCGAAGAATCATTTTTTTCTGCCTGTGCTGCCTTTGCAAAAATAGCTGAAAGGGTTTCAAGGTCTTCATATTCTGCACGCTCACCAAACGAAATTCCTATATTTCCATCTTCATAATAACGGAGATTTATTTCATTTTTCTCTGCTAATTCTTTTATTTTATTTGCCTGTTCTTTTGTAGTATTAATTTTTAGTGTATCAAAATACTGATTATAAACTACTTCATAGCCTAATTTCTCAACTACTTTATGAGTAATTTTGGCAAAACCGTGTATTCTGTGAGCAATATTCTTAAGTCCTTCTGCACCGTGATAAACTACGTACATACTTGCCATTACGGAAAGCAAAACCTGTGCAGTACAAATATTTGAAGTTGCTTTTTCTCTTTTGATGTGCTGCTCACGAGTTTGGAGAGCCATACGATACGCAGGATTTCCATCAGCATCTTTCGAAAAGACCAATTACACGCCCCGGAATAAAACGTTTGTCTTTATCATTAATCGCAAAAAATGCAGCGTGAGGACCACCATAACCCATCGGAACACCCAAACGTTGAGCTGAACCAAAGACTACATCTGCACCCATTTCCCCTGGAGGAGTAAGCATGGTAAGAGCCAAAAGGTCAGAAGCAACAGCTACCGAAACCTCATTTTCTTTTGCAGCAGCAATAAAAGCACTTATATTTTTGATATGTCCTTCTGTATTTGGATATTGAATCAAAAGTCCAAATAAATTCTCGTCGGTAATATCTAATTTTGTAATATCTCCAATTTCTAATTCTATTCCTAAAGGTTCTGCACGTCCTTCTAACAAAGAAAGCGTTTGAGGATGACATTTGTCAGAAACAAAAAACTTCATCGCCTTTTTCTTAGATTTTGCTTTTGTAGCTTCCAAAAGTCGCATCGCCTCGGCTGCTGCTGTTGCTTCGTCTAAAAGAGAGGCATTGGCAATTTCCATTCCTGTAAGGTCAATGACCATTGTTTGAAAATTGATAAGAGCTTCTAATCTTCCTTGTGCAATTTCGGCTTGATAAGGCGTATAGGCTGTGTACCACGCTGGATTTTCAAAAACATTTCGTAGAATTACATTTGGAACAAGGGTTTCATAATATCCCATTCCGATAAAAGAACGAAACACTTTATTCTTTGAAGCAATTTTTTGAAGGTTATGTATAAAATCACTTTCTGTGAGTGCAGAAGGCAAATCTAATGGCTTTTTGAGGCGAATATCAGCAGGGACAGTTTCAGAAATAAGCTCTTCGATAGAAGAAGCATTTACTTTTTTGAGCATAGCAGCAAAAGAATCATCAAGATTTCCGTTGTGGCGACTCTCAAAAGTGGTTTGGTTGAAGATATTGATTTTCATTGGTATAGGTTTGCTAAATTTAAAAACGGGTTCTTAAACTATTGGAGGGCAAGTCGTATTTATAGAATCATACAGAATCATGAATACGAAATTACGATTTTTAATTTTATTACAAAAATCCTTATACTTAGGATTGAAACAAAATTAGATAGGAAATAAAAGCAAAATAAAACGGTCTAGTTTAAGTATTTTAATAAGAACAGATTTTTTCTAATAAAATAATTTGGTTTCCTTAATCAGAAAAAAATGTATAACTATTTTGTTTTGAAAGTACTCAGAGATATACTCAATTAATTTGGTGTTAGCATTTGTGTTAATGGTAAGCAAAGTTGTTTCAGCACTTTAGAAATAAATTATCTAACACCTTTCAAGATATGCTGATACTAGTACATTTCCGAAACTATTTTTTGACCAGTATAGCTCATAAAATATATTTTTAGGGTTTAGAATGTATATTTTTTGCGAAAAAAACATACAAGAGTAGTATAAGAATGAAAAGCGTTTTAAGGTTTTTTAAATTTGGTCTTGCGTTTGCTTATACTTTTAAGTAAATAAACTAGCTTCTCATTTTGGAAATGTTTTTAGAAGTTGAATAGAAATTGATAAGTGAAGTTTTTAGAAAAAAAGGATATAATTTTGTTTTAATCAACAAAGTATCAACGCTTCAATTACTTATTATTTCTTACTTTTAGTTTTAGAAATAACTTCAAAAAAATCTAAGTGAATAAAACAGAAGTAATTTCTTTATTTTGGTAATTTTTTAATTTACGCATATCTACTTTATATGAATTAATTTCTACATTTTTTTTAGTAAATAACTTTGAAATAGTTTTTGAATAATATTAATAAAGCTAATTCTGAGAAAACTATTTTGGAGAATTAAGAAATTGATAAAAAATAATACGACATTTACGCATGCGAAACAACCAACAAAAGATGAAAATAGGAATTGTAGTTAATTCTTCTTGGAATATTTATAATTTTAGAGCAGGTTTAATTCAAGCCTTTTTACAAAATCATGAAGTAATTGCCATCGCTCCTGATGATGGATATAGAGAATCATTAGAAAAAATGGGTTGTAAATTTGAGGCTGTTCCGATGGAATGTAAAGGCACAAATCCAATTCATGACGCATTGCTTGTCAAACGGTTAGTAACTGCTTACAAAAAACATAATCTTGATATAGTATTACATTATACTATAAAGCCAAATATCTATGGTACAATAGCTGCACAGTTTTTGAAAATTCCTTCTATTAATAATGTAACTGGATTAGGAACGGTTTTTTTGAGAGAGGGAATTTCTTCCAAAATTGCTCAATATTTATATCGTTTCACATTTCGTTTTCCAAAAATAGTGTTTTTTCAAAATAAAGATGATAGAGAACTTTTTGTCAATAAAAGATTAATTGATGAATCTATTGCTCGTCTTTTACCAGGTTCTGGAATTGATACTACTCATTTTGTTCCTAATAAACCTACTTTATCTATTCCAAAAGGAAAAAACAAAAAAGAATTTACGTTTTTATTGATTGCTAGAGTTTTGTATGATAAAGGAATTGCAGAGTATGCCGATGCTATTAAACTTTTGAGAAGTAAAGGAATAAATGCACGCTTTCAACTTTTAGGAAAAATAGACGAAACAAAAGGTTTGGGTGTTCCTGAAAAACAGATAAAACAGTGGGAAAAAGAAGGTATCTTAAAATATTTGGGAACGACTAGCGATGTTCGTCCTCTTATCTCAAATGCTGATTGTATCGTTTTGCCTTCCTATAGAGAAGGAACTCCACGTACACTTTTAGAAGCTGCATGTCTTGGAAAACCGATTATCACAACTGATGTTCCGGGGTGTAGAGAAACAGTTATTCATAATTTTAATGGTTATTTGTGTGAAGCAAAGAATGCTTATGATCTAGCAGACAAAATGCAGCGTATGATTTGTTTGGATAAAGGAAAATTAGCAGAAATGGGAGTAAATAGTCGTTGGCTTGCCGAAACTAAGTTTGACCAGCAGATTATCATCAAAAAATATACAGAAGTAATTGATAAAGTAAGAGTAGAAGAATCTATGAGAAATATGCCTGTAAGAAGACGTTTCACGAAAATGCGTCATAAGGTACAGCAAAGGCAATTACAAGAACAAAGAGACAAAATAAAAATAGCTGCCATCCAACAACAGAAAATGAATGTTGGGCTAAGAACAAAGAGTACGACTTTGATAGAATCGTAATTCCCTTATTTAACTTAAAAAAAATCTTATTTCCTTACTGGAAGAAATAAGATTTTTTAGTGTAATTTCTAGTCTGTTTTGAGAAGGCTTACTTACTTTAATTATTGTGCTGTCCAGCCTCCATCAATCGGAATAGCCGTTCCTGTAAATGCAGTAGCGTGTTTGGAAGCTAATAATAAAGCCATTTCTGCAAGCGTTTCGATGGAAACAAAGTCTTTTACAGCTTGTTTTTTCAGCATTACTTTTTCTACTACTTCATCTTCGCTCATATTATGCGTTTTGGCTTGGTCTGCAATCTGTTTTTCAACTAAAGGCGTTTTGACATATCCAGGACAAATTGCATTTGCAGTAATGTTATAAGGCGCTCCTTCCAAACCTAGCACTTTTGTAAGTCCGACAATTCCATGTTTGGCAGCTACATAAGCTGATTTGAATTCAGAAGCACGCAAACCATGTGCAGAGGCAATATTGATAATCCTACCAAAATTTTGTTTTTTCATACCTTCCCAAACAGCTTGTGAAGTATGAAAAGCAGAGCTTAAATTGATACCAATAATAGCATTCCATTTTGCGGCAGGAAATTCATCAATCGGTGCAACATACTGAATACCAGCGTTATTAATCAAAACATCAATAGTTCCGAATTTTTGTTTTGCTTCGTCTATCATTTGTTTGATTTGCTCTGGGTCAAGCATATTTGCATTCGAAAACATAGTTTTTACGCCATATTCTCTTGCTGCGTTGGCTGCTATTTCTGCTCCATTTTCTTCCAATCCATTAAAAACTACGTCGTAACCAGCTTTTGCAAAATGTTCTGCAATGCCTAAACCGATTCCACTTGTGCTTCCTGTTATGAGTACTGTTGCCATAAAAAATGTTCTTTGTAGAACAGGCATCTTGCCTGTTTGTAGTTTATAAATTAAAAAAATAGTTTTCTAACAGACTAGGAAGTCTGTTATACATCATTTGAATCAATTGATAGAGTAATTAACTAAAAAAACTGTCAAACGTTTAAAGTTTGACTGAATAGTTTCGTTTGCTTTTTGATGAATTAAGGTACGATAATAAAGTTCTACTAACTCATCATACTTCGGATTATTTGTAATTTTAGCTAAAACAATACCTTTGAAAAAACGATGAAATTGATTGTGAACATACAAGATAGGTACTTTGGGAAGTTTATTAAAAATCAAGTCTAATTCTTGAAGTGAATTTTTCTCCTCCAAAAAAGTCATTCCTTCTTCTGTCATAAATTTCATCAATTCTTCTGCACATACTTCTAAATCTTCTTCGTTTTCTGCTTTGTATCTAAAATAAGGATTTTGATTTAATTTGCCCAAAGAAACTGAAATAGTAGTAGTGTGATTTTGAAAATCACTAAGGCTGGATAAAAAAGGTTGAGTAAGGCGTTCTACCTCATCTTTTCTGATTCCTAAAGTTACTTCAATCCATATTTCGTCTTCATATTGAGAAATAGACAAAATTACATTCTTAAAACCCATTTTATCTATTTTCCTAAACTGGCTATAAACATCTATGTATTCAAATCCCCATTTTTTGAAGAAAGGAAGTAATTGTTTTACAAAAAAAGTTTGTGCTGAAATAATGTCCATGAACTAGGAAATGGGGATTGGGAAATGGGAATTAGAGATTGAATGTCATATTTTTATAAAAAAAGTCTTCTAATTCTAAAGAATGAGCTACACAGTATATTTCTTTATAGTAGAATCAATAAGCTGAAAAGTTTTGTTTTTTAGATTTTCTACATCTTTTTCTCCTAAATCTTTTGTTTCTATTGGATGATGATAAATCATTTTACAACGATGACGAGTAAACTTAAAAGGCTGTTTGTCAGGAAAAATTATCCAATTATAAAGAAGTGTTACAGGAACTAGAGGAGATTTAGTTTGAATAGCTGCACGAAAAGCACCATCTTTAAAAGGATTTAGTTCAGGTTGATTATCACCAAAAATTCCACCTTCTGGATAAATCAAAACATTTTTTCCTTCTTTTACTGCTTCTTTTACTTTCTCAAACGCCTCAACACGACTTGTTCCTTGACCACGACTAACAGAAATATGAATTTTCTTAAAAATATAACCAAACAAAGGAACTTTACTAAGAGAAGCCTTCCCCATAAAAACACTAAAATTAGGAACCGTCTTTACCATTGCAGCAATATCCATATAAGAAGTATGATTGGCTACATAAATATAATTGTGATTCGGTTTTGGCTCAAACTCCCATTCTGTTTTTACTTTTATTCCCATTCCAAAATACAAAACGGTTGCCCAAGTTCTATACAAAAATCCATTCCAATAATGCCATTCTTTGCGTTGTGTAGATAGCCACATAAAAGGATATAAAATCAAAAAAATGAGCATAAACCAAAACATGCACCAAATAGTATATAAATTCATTGTAGCAGTAAACAGTTATCAGTTATCAGTTACCAGTAAATAGCAACGAATACTGTAATTAATAAAATATAAAATACTTCTGTAAAAACAATTACAAATTAACGTAAAAAAAAATTGACAACCTTCAAAGAAGATTGCCAATTTATGATAATATTTATTCAGTAACGTTGATTGTTACAATGCAAAATTAATGCGTGTAAGTAATCCACCTGTCTGAACAAATACCCCTTCCGAACCAAGTGAGCGTACTGGAAATCTCCAATACGGTTCAACTTGTAGCGTTAAATGTTTTCCTAAGGAGGTTTCAAGTCCTAAAGAAACATTAATGGTTGCAAAAAGCTGTATAGCTGATTGTGTTTCCCTTTGACTGACTACTTCTTGTGTACGAGAAAGTCGTGGGTCATAAATATCTTGAACTGCAACGGTATAATCCGATTCATAATTCTCTTTCAAAAAGAAATAATTTGAAGTTCCTGCACTTACAAACCATTTATTTCTTTTTGTTTCCATAGCATTATAACGTAAATGTATAGGTAAATCTATTAATTGCCAACTTATTTGAGTTTTATTCCTTTTTACCCAAGAAATATCGCTTAGATTTGGGTTGAAAGAATTTGTAACATCAACAATAGATTGCTCTAAATTGATTCTTTTTTGTGTATAAACTGCTCCTGCTGAGATATTGAAACGCTTTGCAATTTGGTAATCTGCCATTATACCATATCCAATTGCATAATTCATACGTTGTTTATCATTATTTTTATACATATTTGTCATTGCCATAAGAGCAGCTCCAATTCTCCATTTTCCGATAGCACTTACTACTGGATTTTTTCTAATTAATTCTACATTTTGATTAGAAGCAATAAGTGTTTCATTAATTTCAAATTTAGGTAAAGTTATTTCATTTGGCTCAATGTTCTCAAATAAATCAAAGTTAATTTTTTGTAATTTTAATGCACTAAGCATTTTGTCTAGTTCTGCTTTTTTAGTTGCTTTCTTATCAGTTGATAAACTGGTAATCAAATTTTTAGTGTCTCCCAACTTTTTATCTGAACCAGAATTTTTTAATGTCAGTCTGTTATTTTCAGTACCTGATAAAGTTTTGGATGTAAAATTGTTTTGAGTAATTTGATTTTTAGTACCCAAATCAGTATTTATTTTAGTATCTATTCCTTTACTTTTTGAATAATAATATGACTTTATTTTCCCTTCAGAAAAATTAATACTACTCTTTTCTGAATCTTCGTTTTTAATAGTAGAATTAGGAGTAATTAGTTTTGATTTTTGAAGAGAATTGTCTTGAAAGGCTATGTCTTGATTTGAGTTTTGTTTGGAAATTATATTTGCCGAATTATTCAGAAATTTATATCCACCAAATAACAGAATCATAGCTGCTGCCCCCATAGTTGCAAAAGTTACTAAACGACGAATAACAGCTTTTTTACGGTCTTTTTCATTGTAAGTATTCAATTTTGATTGCATAACAGACCAATCAGAAGGTTCAAAATCAGGCTCATAACTATTTGCCACGTCTTTAAACCGCTGTATAAAATGTTCTTCTACTGATTTGTGATTCCCGTCTTGGTTATCGTATATATGCTTCATACTTTTTTCCGAAATGCTCTTTTAATAGTAAGCGTAATTTTTGTTTTGCTCTTGATAGATTCGACCGAGAAGTTCCTGCTGGAATTCCCATTTGTTCGCCAATTTCTTCGTGTGAATAGCCTTCAATTTCATATAGGTTAAAGGTAATTCGATAAATATCTGGTAGAGACTGAACAAGCGTATAAATTTCGTCTGCACTCATTTGGTCTATTATATTACCTTTTGAATCTTCTTCTCTATCGGCATATTCTACGTCTAAGTGATTGGTATGTTTTTCGTTTTTGCGATAAAAATCGATCGCTGTATTAATGATTATCCTTCTGAGCCAACCTCTAAACGACTTTTTAGTATCATATTGATGTACTTTTGTAAATACTTTCATAAAGCTATCATTCAAAACCTCACTCGCTTCGTCTTTGCTTTTGCAGTAACGTAGCGATACCGACATCGCATACCCATAAAAATGCTTGTATAACATTTCTTGACTTTTTGCGTGTTTTTTACGGCAGCCTTCTAGTAGGCGAAGTTCAATATCTGTTAGCTCTATGGCTTTCACCAAAAGTTAGTAATTTAATGTTCGTTAGGGAATATTTAAGTTGCTTTTAAGCTATACGCAGCGGTATTTGGAAGTGCTGCAAAGATGTGGCAAAAAAACGAAAACTTTTTTGAACTATTTTATTAATCTTCTTTAAAAAGATTTTTAAAATGAATAGTGAAGTAGGATTAAAAATTCAGGAGTTTATTTCTTTTTTTTGCGACAAATTATTGTTTCTTAGATTTTGTTGTGTAAGTTTGTTTTGATTATAGCATTCAATTGCTTTAAAAGTACAACCTTTAGTTAAAAATAACTATTACTCAAAAAAATATTATGAAAAAAGTATTTGTTTTTTTAATTCTCTTATTTATGACAACTACTTTGTCTGCACAAACTGAAAATTACAAAATTGCTATTGAGAAATTTCAATTAAGTTATAATACAGAAAAGTATAATGAAATTTTTGAGAGTTTTTCACCTCAAATGCAGCAAGCATCACCTTCTGACAATACAAAACAATTTTTAGCTGGATTGAGAAGTCAGTATGGTAAAATAGAGAAAACGGAATTTGTAGAGTATCAAAATGGAACATATGCTATCTACAAAACAACTTTTGAAAAAGCGGTTTGGTCTATAAATATCTCACTTGACAATCAAAATAAAATAAATGGACTTTCTGTAACTCCTTATCAAGAAAAAAACGAAACAGAAAGCATAATATTAAACGCATTGGATAAGTATCCTAGTCAAATTGCTGAATTGATTTATTCAAAAGCTAAAGATTTTCCAAATACTACGCAGTTTTCTATTGCAGTTGTGGCAAATGGAAATACAAATTTTTATGGAGTAATAAAAGAAAATGATACATTGAAAGTAACTCAAAATCAAGATAAAGTTTTTGAAATAGCCTCAATTACGAAAGTTTTTACCTCAACTGTTTTGGCTTCACTTGTTGAAGAAGAAAAATTAAAATTAACAGATTGTATCAATCCATATTATACATTCGATTTCAAAAACGATACTAAAATCAATTTTGAAAGTTTGGCTAATCATACTTCTGGACTGCCTAGACTGCCCCAAAATTTAGATGTATCAAATGAGAGTAATCCGTATAAAAATTATGGTAAAAACGAACTGGAAGACTATCTAAAAAATAGTATAAAAATAGAATCAGATTCTTCAAAATCATATTTATATTCCAATTTGGGTGCTGGTTTGTTAGGTCATGCACTTGGGTTATCTCAAAAAACGACTTTCCAAGAATTGCTACAAAAGAGAGTTTTTGATAAATATCAAATGAAAAACTCGTTTGTGAGTTCAGAAAAATTAGAAAATAAACTTGTAAAAGGATTAAATGTAGAAGGAAATAATGTTTCTAATTGGGATTTTGATGTCTTGTTTGGAGGCGGTGGAATGCTATCTACTTCAGAAGATATGGCAAAATTTGCAATTGCACAATTTAATTCCAAAAACGAAGAACTTGCACTATCAAGAAAACCGACTTTTAGAGTTAATAATAGTATGAAAATCGGACTAGGTTGGCATATTCTAAAATCAGAAAATGATAAAGAATTATTTTGGCACAATGGAGGAACAGGTGGTTATTCTTCTTCTATGGCAATTAGTTTGGACAATCAAACTGCCGTTGTTATCTTATCAAATGTTTCTAGTCTTCATCCTAAGATGGGAAATATTGATGCTTTATGTTTTGAATTGATGAACATCGTAAATACAATATGAGTGTCATTTAAGCAGCGTTTATTAGGTCTTTTGGTGCAAATTGTTCCTCATTTAGAGAATTAAAATTAATTTTAGGGTTATTTATAAACCAATTAATTATTGATTTTACGTGAAATTTATGGTTGTAGTGTATTTTTAGGTCTAAAATACTTAATTTTTGATTTTGGTGTTTTTCTCTAAACTTTTCTACCATTGATTTACTAATCAAGGTCATTGTAAGGCTTAAATTAACAAAATTAGTTAGATTTTTTTCTTTGTAATTTTTAAAATCAGATAAACCAAAATATTGTTTAGCATCTCTAAAATCAAATTCGATTTGAAAACGTAATCTATAATATTTTATTAAGGTTGCATAATCAAGTTCCAAGTCATCAGTAAAAAAAACTTGTATCCCTATTTTTCCATTTTTACGAATGGCTTTTTGTACAACTACATTCAGTTTTTTTTCTTTTATATTTTTACTACGAGCTTCAATTTGGTAAGTTTCTATGCAGGTTTCTTTATCATCTTTTTCAGAATGTTTTAGATATTTTTTATCTAAAGAAGCTAAACAAAGTTGATTTCCATATAAAGGTGGTCTGCCTATTTTAGCTTTTCCTCCTTTTTTTTCTTTTTTCTCTGCTACTTCAAATAAAGTGGCATTTTTGTAAAGTTTAGAAATTAAAAATAAGCCATTTTCAGAAACGATATTCAAGTAATTTTCATTTCCATATGCTGTATCACCAACTACATATTTTACTTTCAAAGTAGGTAATAGAGATGAGAAAAGAGCTAGTGTGTCACTAAAAATACGTTTGAAAGCTCGTAAAGACGCATTATCTACCTCTTCTTTTTTTTTATTTTTACTTCCTTTTTTTCGCCCTCGTTTCAAAGGTGTACCTCCATTTTGTAATCTTAATTTAGCCTTTTTTTTCTTTGCTTTATCTGCTGCAATACGTAATCTATCAGCTTGATTATGAACCACTTGAATAATGTGAATCATAAATGAAGTTCTACTTTCTACATCTATCAAAGATAAAGACGAAAAACAAATGCTATTGATAGGTTTTTCAATAGAGGAACTGTAAAACTTAGAAAGTCCATAACTACATTTACCACTTTTTTTCTCAACTGTTTCGTCTGTTGCTAAAATATAGGTTCTATCTAACTTAAAATTCAAGTGAACAAAAAGAAGAATACGAATAGAAAGCCAATCAATTTCACAACTTAAAAAACGAAAAATAGTACGCAGGCTGAAATTACTATAACGACTCAAACTACGAGTAGTAACTTTAAAACGAACACAAAACATACTATTGATCAAGCAATATAAAATGCTTATATTTGAACTTGTCATAGTAGTTTCTAAAATAACTTGAAATGAACTGATACTAGGAAACATAAAAGTATATATTTTGGTCTGGTAACTTAAATATACAACCTTTTTTGTTTCCTTATTTTTTTAGCCTAAAATGTCACTCATATTGTAAATAAGAAGTAATTTTATTTTGCACCAAACTACTTGTACAGATAGCCTAGCTTCTCACTTTCCAATTTTTATAAGGCTCAATAGTCAAATTTGAATTATAATATTTGTCTTGCCCTGTAACTTCTACATCAATCCAAGATGGAATACTAAAACTTTCATCTTCGCTTGTCAATTCAATTTCTGCTACTAAAAGTCCAGCATTATCTCCCAAAAATTCGTCAATTTCCCAAACTTTATTTTCATACAAGATTTCATATCTAATTTTGGACAATTCGGAAACTGAAAAATTATCTAAGAGTTCTTTTGCATCATGTATTGGAATTTCATATTCGTATTCTGGACGTGTTGCACCAACTGATAATCCTTTGATTGTCAGAAAAGCTTTTTCTGTCATTTGTCTTACTCTGATGGTTTTGGTTGGGTCTGTCAATAAATAACCTTGTCTGTAAAGCTGACCTATCGGTTTTTCAATACTTTGCCACTTCTTGTGATTTACTAAAAACTTTCTTTCTATTTCTTGTGCCATAAAAAATTATTTATTCATCTTTCTAAGCATAGTATCCTTTCTTGTTTCTCCTATGTTATACGTTTCTTTTTGGTCATAATAATTATCGCTTTTATTGATTGAATCTTTAGCTACCTGAATTTTGGTAGAATCGTTTTTTCCTATTTTACGAATAGTAGAAACTATTTTTTCAGAAGGAGTGGAAACTTTCAATTGATGGCGATCAGAAAAAAGCACAAAAAAGAATTTTAAAAAAACAAAGAAACCCACAAATATAACCGTAGGAAGCAAGACTACCAAGAGTTTGGAATTGGCTATATATCTAAAAAAATGTACCATGAATTATGAACGGGTGTATTAACTATTTTGATAAAACTGAAAAACCTAATTTAAAATTTTCTCCAATTTTGCAGCCACTTCAAAAAGCAGGTTCTCACTATTTGGAAGGCAACACAGCATTACCGAAGTAGGCAAACCTGTTTTTCTATCTCTATATTTCCAAGCAGGAACAGTAATGGAAGGCAAATCCATTACATTGGTAAAAATCATAGGCGAAAAAATATTTGGAACTAAAGGAGACATATCTATTTGCATAGTCTGTTTGTGCTTTAAGGCAATATCTCCAGAAGTAGGCAAAAGCAAAACGGATTGCTTTCCCATTTTTCGGTACAATTCTTCTTTTTCCTTTTTATAAAACTGGATTAGCTTTTCTAAATCTTTATCCGAAGGTTCTAAAAACTTAGAAGCCAAAAGTACGGAATAAATCTCACCCGAAACGGTTTTTTCTCCAATTGCTCTTCGTAAAGATTCTACAAAAACAGAAATACCGACATCTTTATCATTTCTCAACCAATCTTTCAAGCCTAATTTCATTGCTTTTATCATCATCTTACCAAAATTCCAGTGAAGTTTACCTATATTTTTTATATGAATATTTCTAGATTTTAATCCTTCATTCAAAAGGCTTTGTTTTGCAGCAATCAAAACTTCTTTTATGGTTTCGTTTTTTACTTCTGAATCAAAATCTGTACTTATGAGAAGTTCTATATTACTCAAATCTTTGCTGTCTGTTCTACTATCTTTAAAAGCCTTATCAGCGATAATCTCATACACCAATTTTGCATCTCTAACTGTGTGCGTAATGGGTCCAACTGCTAACCATTCATTCAAATACCAATCTTCTCGTTCTACAAAAGGAAAAATCCCCTTCTTACTTGCTGCCATTCCAGAAGGTTTAAAACCCACCAAACCACAACAATGAGCAGGATAACGAATCGAACCTCCTACATCGGTTCCAATTCCGATAATTGAACCACCAGAAGAAATCAAAGCACTTTCGCCACCCGAAGAACCACCAGGAATATAATTTTTTAAGTACGGATTATTCGTAACTCCAAAACGTGGACTTCTAGTTTCGTGTCCGAAACTAAATTCTGGCATATTGGTACGAGCGATAATAATTGCACCTTCATTTTTTAGCCTCTGTACAACCAAAGCATCATTTTCAGCTATTTTAACTGGCATCCTCATCGAACCTGCTGTTATTTCTTCACCTTTTACACCTATAACTTCTTTGAGTGAAATTGGAATTCCTTCTAATTTTCCTTTTTTGTCTGTTGATTTTTTATTTGTGCTTTTTTTAGCTTCTTCTAATGCTTCTTTTGCAAAAAGCTGTGTCATGGCATTTAGTCTTTCGTGATTGTCTGCAATGTTTCTCAGTGACCTTTCTATTAAGTCAAGCGAAGTAGTTTTGCCGTTTTCAAAATCTTTCAAGAGTGAAGTCGCATCAGAAAATCCTTCTGTATTTATCGGACGTTTAAAATTATATTCATTCATGGTAGTTTTGGTATAAAAAGGGTTAAAATCTTGTTCAATAGATAAATACAGAATTTCACTCTTTAAAAATTTTTTGTTTGGTGAAATTTTATTCTGTTATTCTTATGGGACAATGCATGCCTTGTCCCTACAAAAATGCCGTTTTAGAAAAAAAGCTCGGTTATTATTTAAAATTGCGAAAGTCCTACTATATACAAGATAAAGTTTTAGAACTTTGTTTGTAGAGAATAATCAAAATTACACAGCATCTAATTTTATGGAACTAAATACTATTTATTTACTCATTTTTTATTATTTTTGATTAAATGCAACAAAGGTATTTTCTGATAGAAAAACTCAGAACCCAAAATTTGGAACAGCCTCTCACGCTAAAGCGTAAGCTACAAAAATACAGAAAATTAAACGACTAAATCAAGTTTATGAATACTACCCTTCTTCAAAATTGGAAAAAAAATAGACAATTTCTAGTATTTTTTATTCCTGTGCTACTTTTAGGAAGTCTTATTTTTCTAATAAAGTCTCCTTATTTCAATCAAGGGATGGCTCAATCAACTTATTTTGATTTAGCAATTAGTATTAACTTTGTAATTACGATTCCAATTATTTACTTTTTGATAATTTGGAAAACTAGAGTTCCTAATCTTACCGCTCTTACTTTAGGAATTGCAGGACTTTTCTTAGGATTACATTTTTTACCACAAGAACATCAAAATTATTTACAGATTTTCAAAACTTACTTTTTTCCTGTCATAGAATTGGGAGTTTTGAGTATCATAATTTGGAAAATAACGAAAGCTATCACAAAATATAAAAGTCTTAAATCAAATGCTGTAGAAAAAACTTCTTTTGATTTCTTTACGATTTTAAAGAACAGTTGTAAAGAAATTTTACCAAAACTTCCAGCTATATTACTAGCTACCGAAATAGCAGTTATTTATTACGCTATCATTGATTGGAAAACCTATACAATAAATCCTAAAAAAGAATTTACTTACCACGCAACTAGTGGAACAATCGGACTTTTGGGAGCTTTAGTTTTCATTATTGCCATCGAAACGATTGCTCTTCATTTGCTTTTAGCAGAATGGAATAGTACAATAGCTTGGGTTTTGACTGTTTTGAGTATTTATACAGGTTTTCAACTTTTGGCTTTTGCAAAATCATTTCTTAAAAGACCCATTATGATAGAAAATGATACGCTTTATTTGCGTTATGGAATAATGAGCGAAACAGAAATCGAACTAAAAAATATCAAATCAATAGAAATTTCTGAAAAACCATTAGAGGAATTGAAGGAAATAGAAAAAAATAAAAACAGTAAATTATATCAAAAATTATCGCCTTTAGGAAATCTTGAACAGCATAATATATTAATTCAACTTCATAAAAAGGTAAAACTAAATGGAATCTATGGAATAAACAAAGAGTTTGAAGTGTTGGCTTTTCACGTTGATGAAAAAGTAAATTTCACAAATCAAATTCAAGATAGCATAGAATCTTAACACCAAAAAATTAAAGGCAAAACAACTAAAGTAGTGCTTTGTCTTTAATTAATCACTTATAATTTACCACTAATCACTATCTAGTGCGTATAATCTCTCATCAGAATAGCTTCTAATTTTTTCATTCCTGTTGTGGCTACTTCTTCTATAAAATGAAGATTTGGAAGCGAACGAACAGCAGGAATTACTGGGTCAATAATATACTTAGGGGTTTGGCGTGGCGCATAATCCAAAAGACCAGCAGCAGGATACACCAAAAGCGAAGTACCCACAACTACAAAAATATCTGCTCCCATGGCTTCCATAACAGCTTGCTCCATCATCGGAACGGCTTCTCCAAACCAGACAATATACGGTCGCATTTGATGACCTTTCGGACATTTTTCTCCCATTTTTAGCTCCCAACCTTCCATTTTGATAACGTGCGATTCATCTTCCGAACTTCTTGCCTTCATAAGCTCGCCATGAAGGTGCAAAACGTGAGTTGAGCCTGCACGCTCGTGCAAATCATCTACATTTTGAGTAATAATAGTTACATCAAAATTGCGTTCTAATTGTGCCAAGATTTTATGTGCTTCGTTGGGTAGTGCATCCAAAACACCTTTTCTACGCTCATTATAAAAATTTAATACTTTTTCTGGGTCTTCTTCCCAGCCTTGTGGTGATGCTACTTCTTCTACTTTATGTCCTTCCCAAAGCCCATCAGAAGCTCTAAAGGTTGCAATTCCACTTTCAGCACTTACGCCAGCACCTGTCAAGACTACAATTTTTTTACGCATAGGGATTGATGAATAGGATTTATAGGATAAATAAGAAGATAAATTTCTGAATTTACGAAACATACAAAATCAATTTGTTTACAATCTTTATAATCTAGTTTAACAAATTACCAACTAATTTTAAGTTTTTATTAAATTTCAAACGAATAGATTATAGATTTTTCTAGTGTATCATTTTTATAATATAAAATACAAAGTTCTCAAAATAATTTGAAATAGTGGTATAAAAATCAAAAATAATTTCGTTTTACTACAAAATTAGAATTTCTACAAAATTTTGAAGTTCTTTGTTCTTCTAACTCCATTAAATAGTAAGTGTGTTTAATTTTGAATTTACAACTTACAATTTATCATTTACCACTCTTATTTATGCCTACTCAAGAACAAATTGTACATTATTTTTATCGTCTTTTTCGTAGTGCAGGAATGGAAATAATGAATGCAAAATACCTAAATGCTTTTGTTGCTGTCTGTATTTTACTGATTATCGTTTATATTTTAGATCGTATTTTTGTGAAAATTTTTGTAAAAATAATTACTAAAATTTCAGACAAGACCACTAATCAGTTTGATAATTTTTTGGTCAAAAATAGAGCGGCTCATCTTACAGCACATCTTTTTATTTTGCTTTTTATTGTCAAAGCATTGCCTTATGTACTTTGGGATTTTCCCCAAACTTATATTTATATTGAAAAAGCGGTTGATATTTTGGCGGCTTATGTAGTTGTTTTGCTAGTGCAAAGTGTTTTGAAGACATTTGGTGATTATCTCAAAACGATGCCTAATTTTAGAGACAAACCCATTCATAGTTACGTGCAAGTTTTTATGATTTTTGCTTGGCTGGCTGCAATTGTTTATGTTTTTACTATTCTTACAAATAAATCACCTTGGACATTTTTTTCTGCATTAGGTGCATTATCTGCCGTTATTTTACTTATTTTTAAAGATACAATTTTAGGTTTTGTGGCAAGCATTCAGGTTACTGTCAATGATATGGTCAGGATTGGAGATTGGATAACGATGGAAAAATATGGAGCTGATGGTAATGTAATAGAAATTAGTCTGGCGACTGTAAAAGTGCAGAATTTTGATAATACCATTACTACAATTCCTACGTATTATTTAATTTCCGACTCGTTCAGAAACTGGAGAGGAATGCAAATATCAGGAGGAAGAAGAATAAAACGTTCGAATACTTTTGAAAGTTTCGAGTATTCATTATTTGACTCAGCAAGAAGTACTTTATCTCAAAAATGTAGATTTGATAAAAACATATTTAGAAACAATGGACAACGAAATAAACACGTATAATCAAGAAACCAACAGTAATAGAGAATTACTTTTGAACGGAAAAAACCTGACCAATCTAGGTGTTTTTAGAATTTATATTGAAGAATATTTAAAGAAAAATCCTCATGTTAATAATGATATGTTGATGATGAGCCAACAATTAGACGTTACTCCACAAGGTGTTCCTTTAGAGATTTATGCTTTTAGTAAGAGTAAGGAATGGATGGAATACGAAAAAGTAGTTTGTGATATTTTTGATCATTTATTTGCTGCCGTTCCTTATTTCAACCTAGAACTTTTTGAGGCTCCTTCAAATGTATTATCTATTAAAAGAGAAAATAAATAAGAGCTACTTAAAAATTAGAACTCAAACTCAACATTTTTATATATATCTGAAATCAAAATCTTACAATCTTCAATTTTTATAGTTTCATTTTCTGGTTTGTATTTTTTGATTACCCATTCTCTATCTTTATTTTTTGAGTAGATAGTAATGTCTTTTTTCTTGCTATCCACCAAAACATATTGTTTCAAACTCTTTAGTTCTAGATAGCAATCTCGTTTTGTTGCTTGGTCTTTATGTCTTGTAGTTTTTGAAAGCACTTCTATAATCACACTGGGATTGATAAGAGCATCTAGCCCATTTTTTACTTTCTTCTCTATTTGTCTTTTCTCACAAACCATCATTACATCTGGATAAACAAACATATCGCAGTGAGCTATTTTTAAAAGCATATCATTTGCATAAACTATACAATTAGTTGATTTTTCTCTTGTACATTTGCTTAGTTCATATACTAAGTTAATTACAATAAGATTATGTTCATCTTGTGCTCCAGCCATTGCAACTATTTTTCCATTATAATATTCACTTTTGTATTCTGCCTTTGCTTCTTGAATCAGGTATTCTTCTTCTGTAAGATAAATTGGAGCTGCTTGTTCTTGTCTTCCCATTTTTTTTGATTGTATGTTTTACCACGAATAAATTCGTGGGTTCCGTTTAAAATTTGCAAGCTACATAATTAGGACTTTCGAAAATTGTTCGTTGAACAAAATTTTATTATGCATTTATCATTCTAGTGAGGACAATATATGCATTGTCCCTACACAAATACTATTTTTAAAGTATAAAATTGGGTTGTTTTTTGAAATTGCGAAAGTTCTACTAATAAATATACGTAAAATAATCATTTTTAGATGAAACAAAAAAAGTGATACAAAATAAATCTGCATCACTCTTTCAAAATTAGTACAAAACAAAACTTACGAATTTGCCATTTTGTCTTTTTCGGCATCTTTCAAGACACGACGCAATATTTTACCTACATTAGATTTTGGAAGTTCGTCTCTAAATTCATAATATTTTGGTACTTTGTAGCCTGTCATGTTTTCTTTACAGTATTTTTTGATTTCTTCTTCTGTCAATGAATCGTCTTTTTTTACTATAAATACTTTTACAGTTTCTCCAAATTTTTCGTTTTCAACACCTATTGCAGCTACTTCCATTACTTTTGGATACATAGCAATTGTATCTTCTACCTCATTTGGATAAACATTAAAGCCAGAAACCAGAATCATATCTTTTTTTCTATCTACAATTTTGAGGAAACCATCTGATTGCAGAATAGCTACATCACCTGTTTTGAGCCAACCGTCTGCATCCAAACAATTCAAAGTCTCATCAACTTTATTTAGATAGCCTTTCATCACTTGAGGACCTCTTACGCAGAGTTCACCTGGTTTGTCAAAACCCTCTACTTCATTTTCATCATCGTCTATAAGTTTAATTTCTGTACTTGGCAAAGGCAATCCGATTGTACCGATTTGCACCTCTCCAATTACAGGATTACAACTCACAACAGGCGAACATTCAGTAAGTCCAAAGCCTTCTACTAATGAGTTTCCTGTAACTTCTTTCCATTTTTTGGCAACTGCACTTTGTACGGCAGTAGCACCAGCAACAGCAATTTTTAGTCGTGTAAAATCAACTGTGTTTATATCTGGGTGGTTTGCAAGTCCATTGAAAAGGGTATTTACACCTGTCATGACAGTTATTTTATTGTTTGCCATTTCTTTTATTAAAGCTGGCAAATCTCTAGGATTAGTAATCAAAACGTTGCTACAACCATAGGCAAAGAAAATAAATGTATTGACGGTAAGCGAAAAAATATGATACATCGGCAGAGGAGTCAAAACAATTTCTTGTCCTTCTCTAGCTAATGGTTTCATCCATTCTTTTATTTGCTCGGCATTCGCAATTATATTTCTGTGAGTGAGTTCTGCACCTTTTGCTACACCTGTTGTACCTCCTGTGTATTGGATAAATGCGTTGTCTGAAGATTTTACTT
The DNA here is from genome assembly GCA_963761725.1 of uncultured Cytophagales bacterium. Taxonomy (GTDB): domain Bacteria; phylum Bacteroidota; class Bacteroidia; order Cytophagales; family Bernardetiaceae; genus Bernardetia. Next base: position 305,004 of record CAVXHP010000012.1, read on the forward strand.
TCACAGGAGTAAACGGATATTTTCTACCTTTTGCAAGTACATAACGAAAAGGAATTGCCTTTGGCAAATTATAAGAGGGTACCATTTTTTTAACTCGTTTTACTACAAAATTAGTTAGCGAACGCTTAAAAATTCCCATCATATCACCTACTTCGGTAACGATAACCGTTTCAATATTTGTATGAGATAAAACCTTTTCTACACTATCGGCAAAATTAGCTAAAACAACAATTGCCTTTACGTCTGCATCTGTAAATTGGTGTTCCATTTCCCGAACCGTATAAAGTGGATTTGTGTTCACGACCACTAGACCTGCACGAATGGCACCAAAAAGAGCAATCGGATATTGCATTACATTTGGCATTTGTATAGCTATTCTATCTCCTTTTTTTAGGTTAGTTTCATTTTGTAGAAATGCTGCAAAATTAGCTGAATAATTGCCAATCTGTTTGAAAGTCATCTCTACGCCCATGTGAATGTAAGCGATTTTGTCCCCATATTTTTCTATGCTTTCTTCAATTAATTCTATTAATGAGCCATATTGGTCTGGATTAATATCTTTTGCTACTCCTTTAGGGTAATGCTGTTTCCAAATTGCTTCCATAGTGTGATATTTTACTTTTTTGTGTTTGGGTAATTATAATTCTTTGTTATGATAATGCAAACAATATTCTTATTTTTTCGGGAAAAAGCAAATGAATTGTATGTTTTTCTATTAAATTCTTAATTAAAGTTTGAAGTTAATCATTTTTTTCTAAAAATTATTTGAAATAGAATACAAATTCGTGGGTTTATTTACTTTGAATAGGTTCATTTCGCTATATCATCTTGTTTATAGAAAAGCTCTACTCGAGAACTATTTGAGAAATAATAGCAATAAAAAAACTGATTCAAACATAGATGCTCAAACCAGTTTTATTCTGATTGAAATTAGAGTATTTATAATTCGAAAAATCTATCTTTCTTAATACTGTCCCGTATTTAGCATAACTAAAGTACAAGCGACTTCTACTTCAATTCCTTCCTCTCTAACCATTTTCATAAGCTCTGGATTTTCTGTACCAGGATTAAAGATAATGCGTTTTGGATTTGTCTCAAGAATATAATTGTACCATTCGGGTTAATTTCTCAAGCCTACATACATTGTAATTGTGTCAATATCGGTATGAATAGTCAGGTCATTGGTTTGGGTCTGAACTTCTATTTTTTGCCCAAAAACTTCGCCTTGTTTGATTCCGACAGGAACGATTTGGTGTTTTCTGTTTGTCAATCTTTCGGCTGCCATGTACGCATAACGAGTTGGGTTTGGAGTTGCACCGAGAATGAGTGTTTTTTTGCCTTGCATAATAAATCTATAAGTTTAAAAAATGGGTTGAATTAATTAAAGTGCATCTTTAAAATCAATTCAACCTTTGTTTTGTTCTAATTTTAACCAAAAATTTCGGTTACAGCTTTTCCATTAATTTACCTTTCAAACGCTGAAATTCTTCGTCTGTCAGTATTCCTTTATCTCTCAAACTTGCTAATTGTCTGAGTTCGGAAAGTGCATTTGCCGATTCTTTTGCAGCTTGATACGAAGACGGGTTTGTAGAATTCTGATTTGAAGTTTTATTCGTTGCACTATCTGGCGGAGTGTCTTCTGTTTTTGGAGCTTTTTGAGCAGAATATTTACTTGGATTGGCTTGATGAGGTGGCTCTTCGTTGGGAGCAGAACCTGTTTTTGTACTCTGGTTAGTGTTTTGATTTGTTGATGAGTTAGAATTAGTCGTAGCTTTAGACTCTGGTTTTGGTGTTTTTTGATATTTCTCATCTACCACTTCTTCAAAATCCATTACTTCTTCAAAATCAAAATCTTTTTCACTTTCTTCTTTTACTTCTTCACCAGAAAATTCTGCATACGCCTTTTTCGCACGTTTTTCTACTTCGTCTTTCATTTGTTTGGCAAAATCTCGCCCCTTGATAAGCTGTTCATCATAAAATCCTTTTACTGCATCAGTATCAAAATCTTCTAAATCTCCTCCTTCTCTAAAGTGTTTGGCAAACGTTTTTCCTGCTGCATAGGTAGAAGCTCCTGACAAAACTGCCATTCCAACACCACCAGCAATACTTCCCCATCCTGGGATAAGTTTTAAGGCTTGGGCTCCTATTTTTGATAAAACCCCACCCGAAAGTGTTCCGAGCCAAGATTCTACATTTGCATTATTCGCTTCTACACCATTTATTTCTGCCAATCTTCTGACCATGTCAGCTTGTATAACCGTTACGGCAATCATATCCGCCAGTGGAATTGGAATAAGTGAAGCTGCCATTGCCCAAATAACAGAGTTTTCGATGACTTTATCAGCACGCTCGTTATCGTCATCAAGACGCATTTTGTCTTTTAATTTATAGAGAAGATAATCCCACATATTTTTTTTATTTATAATTTCGTTTGTGAGAACACAAACTATGATAAGTTTTGGATTAATGATAGCTACTTGGTTATACACACTACGTAATTCTATCAGATATAGTTTGCTTTATAATTTTTATTAACGATAAATATACTCAAATGGTTAATAAGTTTCACTTGTCAATCATTTAGCAATTTAATTATTATTCTATTCATTTTAAATTTATTCAAAGATAATATCTATTATTTTCTTATTAAAATACAAAATTGCATCTTGCGTTTACAAAGAAAGAAAGTTTTTATCTCATTTTTTATTTCATTCAACTACATCTTAAACGACAATTTGATTATGAACAGAGAAAATTTCGAAGAATTATTAGAACAAGCAGCCTATTTTTTTCAGTCTTGCAAACACGATGTGGTATATTCTGCTCCAGATGGCAAATTTTATCGTGAAAAAGATTTATACAGAATCGAAACCAAATTTGGAGCGGCCAGTCTTATCAAAATCTATAGACACGAAACACTCTCTTATGTAGAAGAAACACTTTATTTTTAAAAAAACAAACCCTACTAATTTTGAAGTCATTATTTCAAAATTAGTAGGGTTTATTAAAAAACTAGACTTGCATTTAACTGGTTGCTAGTAACTGATAACTAAAGTTCTAGGTCTGAATTGCACCTACATTATAACGCTTCGTAATGGGTGCTTGATTAGCTGCCTCAATTCCCATCGAAATAATCTGACGAGTTTCCATTGGGTCAATAATAGAATCAATCCAAAGACGTGCAGCAGCATAATAAGGAGTAGTTTGTTTTTCGTAACTCGCTGTAATTTCTGCTAATAACTTATCTTCTTCTTCCTTCGAAACTTCTCTTCCTTTTGCCTTTTCAGAACCTACTTTTATTTGTAAAAGGGTTTTGGCAGCCGATGCTCCACTCATTACAGCAATTTTAGCCGTCGGGAAAGCTAACATCAAACGAGGGTCATACGCCTTCCCACACATGGCATAATTTCCTGCACCATACGAATTACCGACTACAATCGTAAATTTTGGAACGACACTATTTGCCATCGCACTAACGAGTTTTGCACCGTCTTTGATGATTCCTCCGTGTTCGGAACGGCTTCCAACCATAAAACCAGTAACATCATGCAAAAATAAAAGTGGAATTTTCTTTTGATTACATGTCATTATAAAACGAGCAGCCTTATCAGCAGAATCTGAATAAACTACGCCACCCATTTGCATTTCTTTTTTACCACTTTTCAAAATAATACGTTGATTGGCTACAATTCCGACAGACCAGCCATCTATTCTTGCATGTCCACACAAAATTGTTTTGCCATAATCTTTTTTATATTCATCAAATTGAGAATCATCTACAATCCTTTCAATAACATCTCGCATGTCATACGGTTTTGTACGGTCAGCAGGCAAGAGTCTATAAATTTCCTCCATATCTTTGGAAGGAAGTTTTGGCTCTGAACGATTAAAACCTGCATTATCTGGCTCTCCAATTTTATCCATAATATTACGAATTGCATCAAGACATGCTTCGTCGTTTGGATATTTATTGTCTGTAACCCCCGAAATTTCGCAATGTGTAGAAGCTCCTCCTAGTGTTTCTTGATCTACATCTTCGCCTATGGCAGATTTTACTAGATAGGGTCCCGCCAGAAATACTGAACCAGTTCCCTCTACAATCAAAGCCTCATCGGACATAATTGGCAAATATGCACCGCCAGCTACACAACTTCCCATAATAGCCGAAACTTGTACAATTCCTTCGGCTGACATGTGAGCATTATTTCTAAAAACTCTACCAAAATGCTCTTTATCTGCAAAAATTTCGTCTTGCAATGGCAAAAATATTCCTGCACTATCTACCAAATAAATAATAGGAATTCGGTTTTCCATCGCTATTTCCTGAGCTCTCAAATTCTTTTTTCCTGTAATTGGAAACCAAGCTCCAGCTTTTACGGTTGCATCGTTTGCCACTATTACACAAAGTCGTCCACTTACATGACCCATACCCGTAACTACGCCACCAGACGGACAGCCACCCCATTCTTCATACATTTCATCGCCTACAAAAGCTCCAATTTCTGTAAAATAAGTGGTATTTCCCTCTTCGTCTTTATCTAAAAGATAGTTGATGCGTTCTCTAGCTGTTAGTTTTCCTTTAGATTTGTGTTTGTCTATTTTTTTTTGTCCTCCTCCTAATTTTACTTTTTCTAATTTACCTTTTAGTTGAATAAGAAGCTGTTTGTTTGCATCTTCATTGATGTTGAGCTGTATGTTTTCTTTTTCAGATTTGGAAGGAGAGCTATGCGTAGTGCTACCTTTCTTGTCTTTTTGTTGGTCTGCCATAGTTTGTGTTGTGTATGCTAGGTTTACTCTTTTCTATTCTACAAAAAAAACGATTTATTTGGTATTTTACAATAGAAAGTTTTGATTAATGAGGAAAACTAATTTTTTAGTTTTTATTAAATCAAATCATAAAGTTATTTCATAAAAAATAATTTACGTACTTTTGAGTTCATTTTAATTTTCTTCTAGATACAATAAAAAATTTTAACTATGAACGGTTCTATTCGCTACCTACAAACTCGTAAAGACAAAAGTGCTATTTTTTTTAAATGTCTGCCTGAAAAAGTAGCTACAATTATTATTAATATAAAATCAGATGCAGATTTTGATTTTTCTGAAACACTACTTACAGAAGGACTTTCAGCCGAGCAAACACCTTTTATTTTAGCCAAAAAACAAGATTTGCCTTACACAGGAGAAAGAAATAAAATAATCGAAACGCTTATTCAAGATGGTTTTTCTGAATCATCAGCACAAGATTTTGAACGTGCAGAAGCTATTTATCAACAAGCAAATACAAAATAATCAGTAATCAGGCAAAACCGTATTTTATCAAATTCAGTATAAATCAATATTTTTTTATAGATCAAATTTGGAATCAACTATTCTGATTTATAGATAGCGTAATCCGTAATTTTTAATTAGCTTCGCTGCTTTGGCAGGTCGTAATCGTTTCCAATGCGTATTTCTATCATTACTCCTTCTTATAATCAAGCTGCTTATCTTGAAAAAACTATTCAATCCATTATTTCACAAGGATATACTGAATTAGAATATATTTTGATTGATGGAGGAAGTAATGATGGTTCTTTAGAAATTATCAAAAAATATGAATCTCATTTCGCTTACTGGATAAGTGAGAAAGACGAAGGACAAAGCCACGCCATAAACAAAGGATTTGAGAAAGCAACAGGCGATATAATTACGTGGATTAATTCGGACGACCAGCTAACCCCCAATACTTTACACAGAATTGCAGCAGAATTTGAGAAAGATACAACTAAAGAAATCTTTGTTGTTCATGGAAAAACAATTCTTTTTGGAGAAAACATGGCTGATAAAGAATTTGGAGCTTCCAAAACTGACTTTTTAGAACGTTCTTTGGCGGGTCTTCCCTTTCCTCAACCGTCTTCCTTTTTTAGAAAAGAAGTAATAGAAAAATATGGAAATCTAAAACGAGAATTTCATTTTGGAATGGATTATGAATTTTTTGTTTCTGTTTTTCTAAATGAAAAAAGTGTTTATTTAGATGAAGTTTTTTCAAAATATTTATACCATACAGAAAGTAAAGGTTTGACACAACAGAGCGGTTTTGCTAAGGATTATGCAAAGGTTTTTAGTAAAGTTTTGCGTTCTTTTCGAAAAAAGTACTCTTTTCGAAAAATCAAAAAAATGTAGAAAATATACGTTCGAAATTTATAGAATTAGATTTTTATGATACTACCAATGAAACTATTTTTGAAATAAAAAATAATTTTACAGAAGAAGAACTTCATTTGGCTTTTTGCTATAATCTTCTAAATCAACTTATTTTTTATTACGAAGCCATCCAAACAAAAGATAAAAAAGAACAAACCAAAAATTGGAAACAAGTAGAAAAAATAACTTCCTATTTAGTAAAAAATGAACCTGCTTTTGTGATAAAAAACCCAGAAATAAAACAAGTCTATCAGAGAAGTAAATTTCTAAACCCGACGCTTGTAGGACTTTTAAGAAGGATAAAAAAGATGATTTGACTTATAAGAACATTCTTAGGAATAAGAATTAAATAAACTGCTACTTTTAAAACCATAACTAATTGATATTCAAGTAATTAAATTCGTAATTAGCTTCGCTGCTTTGGCAGGTCGTAATTTTTAATTCGTAATTGATCCTTAATAAGAACATCAAAAAAGAGGCTTTTTACATATTGTAAAAAGCCTTTTTATTTTATTTTTTATAATAGGTCAATTTTTCAAGAGAAATTATTCTCCTCCACCTCTTCCGCCTCTATTTGAACGGCTACCTCCACCTCCACTACTGCCACCACTAGAACGGCTGTTAGAGCCTGAACTTTGTGTAGATGTTCCTCCTCTATTTGAGCGAGTATTTGAGCTTCCACTTGCGTTTGTTCTGCTGCCTCGGTTTGTATTGGTACGAGTATTAGAGTTATTGTTTCGATTATTTTGTGTTTGACCACCATAACGGCTACTTCTTGTATTTCTGTTAGAATTATTTCCTTCTACACGGTTATTATTATTAGAACCTGTATTTGTTGGAATTACTACGTTTCCACCTCTATTTTGGCGTGCTGCTGTTACGTTTTGGCTGCGTCTGTCTCCTCTATAAACTCGGTCGTAATTGTTCCAGCCATTGTTATTCCAGCCATTGTTCCAGTTGTTTCCCCAACCATTATTCCAAGCATTTCCATAACCATAGAAACCATTTCCCCAGCCTCCGTTCATAAATGGATCATTCCATCTGTTCCAAGGGTTATTCCAAGGGTTATTCCAAGGATTATTCCAGCCATTACCATACCCCATAGAAAATCCAGAGTTCCATCCAAAACGAGAAGACCAACCCATAGACCAGCCAGAATTCCAACCATTACCCCAACCTCTGTTAAAGTTATTATTGAAACCAAAACCACGATTTCCGCAAGGATTTCCAAAACCGCAAGGATTGTTATTAAATCCACCATTTCCGCAAGGATTTAGTCCACAAGGATTATTGAATTGATTGAACTGCCCGCAATCATTACAATTTTGTTGTTGATACGGTGAATAAGTTGGTGTAAATTGATTAGCGGCTGCTTCTTGTTCATTCAATTTTGCTCTAATCTCTGCTTGTTGTGCATATTCTGCTTCTGCTCTTGTGCGAGCTTCATTAGCACGCTGTTGAGCTAAAGCCTCTTGTTTTTCTCGTTTATTAGACAAAGCTATACGGCTTTTTTTTCGAACCGTAAACATCATCATAATCTATATCAGAATCTTGAGCAAAAGAATCTGCCGAGAAAATAAAAAATGCTAGCATAACTCCTACTATAGAAGAAACAGAGTATGAGCCAATTAGGGAACCAATAATTTGGTGTGATTTTATTTTATCTTTATGTATATCTTTCATAATAGTATAGGTATAATTTGAATTGTATTTTTTAATAGGTTTTGCTTTATTTAGCTCAATTTACTAAAATCAAACCAATCTGAATAGCATATTTTGATCATTTTAGTTATTTAACTAAAAAAGAGATGTTTCTGTTACTTATTAGATGCAGAATTTTGTAAATACGTTGCATCAAAATAAATTTTTTTAATAAAAAGTCTGGAAATAAATACAAATGCAGAATTAATTATACCTTATCTTCTATCTTTAAACTGGTCTTTACCGAGTTCAGATAGTTAATCAATCATTATACAACTCTTCTGTATTTACTCTTTTCTAAATTTAAAAATTTGTTTACTACGAACTATTGTATTACTTTTGTGATTAAAAGTATTGCTATTAATAAAGTTAATAAAACAATCATTATTTGCGTTAATTATAGTGTCTTTTTTGATTTCTATTTACTTACTTTGTACATTTGCACAACATTTAAATTAACCAATAAATAATTATTCTTTATGCTTACAGAAGAAACCTTACGCACAGATAAACACACAGATATGAGTTCAGAGAAAAATAACCAGAAAAAAACTTTAGTTACAGTAGCTAAGGGAGACGGAATTGGAGAAGAGATAATGGATGCAACACTTTCTATTTTGAAAGCAGCAGAAGCAAGAATAGAGTTTGAAGAAGTAGAAATTGGCGAAAAAGTCTATAAACAAGGACATTCAGCAGGTATAACGCCTGAAACGTGGGATTCTCTACGCAAAACAAAGATTTTTTTGAAGTCTCCTATCACAACTCCTCAAGGTGGTGGATTTAAAAGTTTGAATGTAACGATACGCAAAACTTTAGGTTTATATTCAAACGTTCGTCCTTGTATTTCTTACGATCCTTATATTACAACCAAACACCCAAAAATGGACGTTGTGATTGTCAGAGAAAATGAGGAAGATTTGTATGCAGGAATCGAACACCAACAGACAGACGAAGTAACGCAATGTCTAAAACTTATCACAACAGTCGGAACAGAGAAAATTATTCGTTATGCTTTCGAATATGCAAAGGTATATAACCGTAAGAAAGTTACGTGTTTTACCAAAGATAATATCATGAAAATTACGGACGGACTTTTCCACAAAACTTTTGATGAGATAGGAAAAGAATATCCAGAAATAGAAAAAGAACATTGGATTGTAGATATAGGAGCGGCAAAACTAGCCACCAAACCAGAGCAGTTTGATGTAATTGTAATGCCTAATTTGTATGGTGATATTTTATCTGATGTAGCTGCCGAAATTACAGGTTCGGTAGGTATTGCTGGTTCGGCAAATATTGGAGATAATTTTGCGATGTTTGAAGCCATTCACGGTTCTGCACCTGATATTGCAGGACAAGATATTGCTAATCCGTCGGGTCTTTTGTTAGGTGCTGTTCAGATGCTCGTTTATATTGGTCAAGGCGATGTTGCTGAAAAAGTACAAAACGCATGGCTCAAAACAATTGAAGACGGTATTCATACAGCAGATATTTACAACGAAAAGACAAGTAGTAAAAAAGTAGGTACAAAAGAATTTGGACAAGCAGTTGTGGAAAGAATTGGACAAAAACCTGCTCATTTTGAGCCTGTTAAGTACGATAAGGGAAGAACAATTACAGTAAAGGCAAAACCTACTCATAAAGCCAAAAAAGAACTTATCGGTTCAGATATTTTCTTACATTGGACTGAAAAAGATGATTCTAGAGATCCAAATGTATTAGGAGATATACTTGCTAAAATGGCAGAAAAAAGTGATACTCCTTTAGGTCTGAAGATGATTACGAATAGAGGTGTAAAGGTTTATCCCGATGGTTTTCCAGAAACTTTCTGTACAGACCATTGGCGTTGTCGTTTCCAAAACACTACTCAATCACTTATTGATTATAGAGATGTTTTGAAACTTATGAATGATATTACAGATGCAGGTTTGGATATTATCAAGACTGAGAATTTATTTACTCTTGACGGAGAAAGAGCTTATTCTTTAGGTCAAGGACAATAAAAAAATGCCAAAGTATAGAAACCAAAAAAAACCTTTATTTGAAAAAATAAAGGTTTTTTGATGATTAATTTTTAGAAAATAGTCTAATTTTCCATTAAAAAGGCTTTCATATATTCGGTCAAATCACCATCCAAAACAGCTTGAATATCTGTTCGCTCATAACCTGTCCTAACATCTTTTATGAGTTTATAGGGATGCAAAACATAGTTTCGAATCTGTGAACCAAACTCAATTTTCTTTTTTGAGCTTTCTACTTCATCTCTGGCAGCATTACGTTTTTCTACTTCTATTTGATAGAGTTTTGCTTTTAGCATTTCCATTGCCAACTCTCCATTTTGAAGTTGGGAACGCTCCTGTTGGCATTCTGCTACTATTCCTGTAGGAATATGTTTTAGACGAACAGCAGTTTCTACTTTATTTACATTCTGCCCGCCAGCACCACCCGAACGATATGTTTGACGCTCAATATCAGCAGGATTAATATTAATTTCGATAGAATCATCTACCAAAGGATATACATAAACAGAAGCAAAAGAAGTCTGACGTTTGCCAGCCGAATTAAAGGGAGAAATACGTACCAAACGATGAACACCATTTTCAGATTTGAGATAACCATAGGCAAAATCACCACTAATACGAATGGTAACTGACTTTATCCCAGCAACATCACCATTTACAAGGTCTAGAAGTTGATATTTATAATCATTTTTTTCTGCCCACATTCTGTACATTCGCAGTAGCATTTCAGACCAGTCTTGGCTTTCTGTTCCTCCCGCACCCGAATTTATTTCCAAAATTGCATCTAGTTTGTCTTCTTCGCCACTTAGCATTTTCTGAAACTCTAAGTTTTCTAGTGTCTTGGTTACTTTTTCGGCCTCTTTATTGATTTCTTTCTCTGTGGCTTCTTCAGCTTGATAAAATTCATACAAAACTTCCAAATCACCAAGTTGAGTGTGAAGTTTTTCAAATCTATCTGTCCATATTTTTTTTGCCTTTATGGTTTTTAATAGCTTTTCAGCTTCTTCTGGATTATTCCAAAAATCAGGTTTGAAGGTTTGAGCTTGTTCTTCTTCGATTTCGGATTTTTTGGTTTCGTAGTCAAAGATAGCCTCGCAAATCTTCTGTTCGATTTTGCAAGGCACGTAATTGGTCTGGAGTCATAAATAAATTAAAACAACTGAAAAAATAAATAAACGATTATTCTACAAAGATAAATACTAACAAAGAGTTTGACAAGTATAATTTGTTTTGAGAAAACTATATTGAATCAAGAATAGTTTTATTACAAATCACAAAAACAGAAAGAATATATGTACACACACAAAATAGATAAACTAACTCATTCAGAATTTTTGAAAGAAAATCGTAAAGACCCAATTACGGGAGATTTGATAGAAGAAGGCGATGAGGTTATTTTCTGTGCCGAATGTAAATCTGCCTTTTTGAAAGGACACATGGCTCTATTTGGATAAAAAACATTGCAATCAAAGCAGAACACTAAAAAAACCTAGCTTTGGAAAAAACTTAGTTCTTATAAAATCAAAACAAGAAACCGTTTTCATGTCACTAGAAGGTGCAAAATCATTCAAACAATTCAGTAAACACATAAAAAATAGCTATTGGACAAATGAATATGAATCTATAAAAAATAATATACAGGTCTATGATGAAAGAGAGGGAACAGGTTTGATTTTAGGTATTTCAACGGTTGTTTATATTTTCTTGATGTTTTCTTTTACTCTTCCTTTAGGCTTGTTTGGACTCGTCAGTGCTCCTCTATTTTTTTTACTAGCTCGTCAGTATATCAATGCCGTTTATTCTTCTAATGCAGATAAAGCCATGTTAGGTGTGGGAGAAGATGAATTGATTATTTATTTTTCAAAAAAAAATCAAAAGAGTTTTATCAAGTACAAGCAGGTAGAAAAAGTAATAATTACTTATCAATCAGAAGATAAATCAACTATTGAGATAAAGGACAAAAATGGAATGACTATAAAAACAGAATTACAGACAGCTCTAATCAAGAAGTTTTTGATTTCCATTTCAGAGAGAAGCAAGAAAACTTTAGTTGAGTTGGTTTCTTTTCCTGAAAATTATCAGAATACTAACTTATTTTGGCAATTACAAGCAAACCCTCTTTTGAGACTGGTTTAAGTAATAAAATCTAGTCATAAATTTTGTATTTGTACGTCAAGAGAGAGTTTTGAATAAAAAGTAGCCTTTATTTTGAGAAAAATCTGAGAAAAATCTTTCTAACGTAACTTCTAGCATTAAGTTGCATCTTTTTAGAAGAAACTAAGCACTAATTTTGTATTACTAGAAAATATAACTTCTGATTGACGTATTTATGGTAGTTCAATTAGTTTATGATGTAATAAAAATAAATAGTATTAATAAATCAATTGAATAATATTATACATCAAAAAAATAATTTAAAGTTATACTATCAATAAAAATGCTTTTACAAAATTACTTATTATGAAATTCTCCTTATTTGTTCTTCCTATTATTGCTATGAGTCTCTTTTTTGTAGGATTATGTGGTAATATATTTTCTTCTTCTACTTTCAAGGCTACTTCCACTACAACTCAAATTGCTACTTTAGAAACTTCTCTAGGTGAAATTATTGAGCTAGATAATTTAAACAAAAATGAAAAATTGAAGGGAAAGTGGATACTTTTAGATTTTTGGGCTTCTTGGAATGGCGAAAGTATGAAAGATAGAGATGTATTAAATGAAGTCTATTCGCACTATAATTCTAAGAACTTGGAAATTGTATCTGTTTCTTTAGACAATTCAAAAGAACGCTGGAAAGCAGCAATTGCCCAAAATAATTCTTCATGGTTAGAAGTATCAGATTTGAAGGGTTGGGAAAGTGCGGCGTGTAACAAATACAATGTTTCTGGACTTCCTTACCATGTTCTTATTAATCCAAAAGGAGAAATAGTAAAAACAGCTATCTCTAATCATGAATTGATGGAGGTTTTGAAGGAAGTATTATAGAAAGAAAATCTAAATTTTACGAACTCTTATTATCAAACAGAATAGTAAGAGTTTTTTTGTGATTTAATTTTCTCTAAAACGATTCAGAATTTTATTTTCTTACCTCATTTTCTGTAATTGCACTACTTTTTAAATAACTTGTAGAATAGAAATATAAAAAATAATATGGTTTCGATAATAATGGGTAGTCGCTCTGATTTGCGAGTAATGGGAGCAGCAGCAGAAGTTTTAGAAGAACTCAATGTAGAATATTCTCTGACAATTGTTTCGGCACATCGCACACCTGAGCGTTTGTTTGATTTTGCTAAATCTGCAAGGAAAAACGGAATAAAAGTAATTATTGCAGGTGCAGGAGGTGCAGCACATTTACCTGGAATGGTAGCTTCTCTTACTTCGCTTCCTGTAATTGGTGTTCCTGTTAAGTCTTCCAATTCTATTGATGGTTGGGATTCTGTTTTGTCTATTTTACAGATGCCTTCAGGTGTTCCTGTGGCTACTGTGGCATTAGATGGAGCAAAAAATGCAGGTATTTTGGCAGCTCAAATTTTAGGTATCTCTGATGAAAAATTAGCTATTCGCTTAGATAAATTTAAAGAAGCCTTGAAAGAAAAAGTGATTGCCGATGTAGAAAAGATAGATAAAAAGGGTTGGAGAGAGTTGATTTGAAGTATATAGATTTTGATTATTCAAAGTAAAGCACTAGAAAAAAGCATCCACACTATCTACTCATACAAAAAGGACAAGAAATATCTCCAAAACTAGAAAGTCTAGTAACAGAAAGTTATAAAGATTCTATATCTGGAAATAGATTTTGTGTGATAGAATTAGAAGATTGATGCAATTCTAAATATCATCAAAAAAGTTTCCTTCTCCTTCATCTGCCTTCCTGTTTTTTTCTGTCTCGTCTTTTTCATCTTCAAAATCTGGAAAGTCTTCAAGGTTGTAGGCATCTAAATCTTTTTGAGCATCTCCAAAAATGCTATCATCACTTTCTATTTCATCAAAAAAATTGGCATCAGTAGTCTCAGCAGGAATAGAGTTTGGTAAAGGTTCATTTATATCTGATTGCTCTTTATAACTGAATTCTTCCGATTCGCTTTCTTTTACCTCTTCTGTCTCTTCCAATTCATCAAAGAAGTTAGCATCAGTAGTCGTTGGAGGAATTTGTTGAGTAGATAGTTCTAAAGGCTCATTTATATCTGATTGTTGCTCAAAAATAATTTCTTCTGTTTCGCTTTCATTTGTCTGACCTACTTCATCAAAAAAACTAGCATCTGTAGTTTGAGAAGGAACTGAATTTTGTAAAGGCTCATTTATATCTGATTGTTGTTCAAAGACAGTTTTTTCTGCTTCACTTTCATTTGTCTTATCAACTTCATCAAAAAAATTAGAGTCTGTAGTTTTCAAGGGTTCATTACTATCTAATTGCTGTTCGAAGATAGCTTCTTCTGTTTCATTTCCAGTTATTTCATCTATTTCTTCAAAAAAGTTAGTCTCCGAGTTTCCTGCTGAACTTTGTGTTTTTTCTAGTTCTTGATTATCCTCTAAATCATCAAAAAAACTGGAAGAATCAATACTGTCTTGACGAGTTTCTGTTTTAATTACAGAGTTTTCGCTTTCCAAATCATCAAAAAAATTACTTGTAGAGGCTTGCTTGTCTTCTTCTAATTCATTTTCAGCTAAAGTAGTTTCTATATCTGTCTTGATTTCTTCCTTTACATCCGTTTCTACAAGTTTGTCAAAAGCATTCACAGATTCTGTGTTAATATCTAGATTATTTTCATATTCATCTTCTTGTGTTTCCAAAATCATTTGTTTGGCTTCTAAAGTTTTTTTATCCTCTCTTAATTCTTGTCTGTACTCTTCATCTAACCAACTACGCAGCGTTTTGCGGTCAGCCGAACGAAGTGCAGCTTTTTGTGTATTTTCTGGAATAGAATTAGATTTAGCCAAAAAAAGTGCTGCCGTTTGGAAATAAGGATGTTTTCTTAAAACTCTTTCAAAATCTTTTGAGTTGGAAGAATTGATAGAAGAAAAATCCTCTATAAACTTATTGAAATCTGATGAATTCATAAATGAATCTGTATAAAAATATTTTTTGATTTGGTTCGGATAAGATAAATTAGTTCTTATAACGACACTTTTAAATAAACTAATACGTAATTTTTACATTTTATTTCACTTTTCCAAATTAATACCCTTTAAATCACTCATTTTTCGAACTTATTGTTAATTGAAGCAAGTTTATATCC
Source organism: uncultured Cytophagales bacterium (assembly GCA_963761725.1). Taxonomy (GTDB): domain Bacteria; phylum Bacteroidota; class Bacteroidia; order Cytophagales; family Bernardetiaceae; genus Bernardetia. The sequence goes on from CAVXHP010000012.1 coordinate 320,149, forward strand.
GATATATTTATAAAATTTAAAGGTTATAGTTAAAATAGATTGTGTTATTTTCTAACAAATCATACTGAAAAGAGTAGTTTAGAAGTATCTTTAATCTTATTGATAAAAAGGCACATAAATTGTTTTTATTCTAAACACAGATTCGGAATAAGTGCAATATTCTCGTTATTTTGTAATCTCTTAGTATTCATATTATTTCATTTATTGTTATTATAATCTTTATGTTAAAAATTTCAACTTTTAGTTCGGTCTTTACTTTAATTTTAGCTTCCTTTTTTGCTTCTTCTGCTTTTGCTCAACTCCAAATGCCACAGTCTAGCCCTTCAGCAATGGTAAAGCAAACTGTCGGTCTGACAGATATTACCATCGACTATTCTTCTCCTGCTATGCGTCAGCGTGAAGTATGGGGTGGTCTTGTTCCTTATGGAGAGGTTTGGCGTACGGGTGCAAATAAGGCTACAAACATTACTTTTTCTGATGCTGTTTCTATTGAAGGAACGAAAGTAGAAGCAGGAACGTATGCACTTTTTACTATTCCAAGTGAAGAAGAATGGACAGTTATTCTCAATAAAAATGCTGGACAATGGGGTGCAGGTGAATATGATGAAAAAGAAGATGTAATTCGCTTCAAGACAACTCCTATGATTTCACCCATTATTAATGAGCGTTTGATGTTTACTATTTCTGCTATGGAAGACCGTCAGGGAGAAGTTTCGCTTTGGTGGGGAAATACCAGAGTTTCATTTATGGTAGATGCTGACTTGGTAGCCAAAATGGTCTCTAATATTGAAAATACTATGAAACAAGCTGATAATTTATGGTACACTTATGCACAGTCTGCTGAATATTATTTAGATAACAATCAGAGCAAAGAAAAGGCGATGGAATGGGTAAACAAGTCTATTTCATTAAATAACCATTTTTATAATAATTGGGTTAAGGCTCGTGCTATGGTATCTGGTAATAATACAGGTGGTGTATCTGTAAATGCTGAGTCGGCAATCAATATGGTAGAGAAAGCAATGGAAATGGGAGAAAAAGAAAATACTAATTTTTACAAGCGATTAAAGCCTCAAATGGAACAGTTTGTAAAAACATACTCTCAACAAATTCCTAAAAACAATAAAAAGAGCAGTAAAAAATAAATTCATTTAGTTTTTTTTCTACCAAATTAACTCCCTTTTTTTAAGAGGGAGTTTTTTTTATCGATTGTCCAGAGCTATTCAATACTATAGTTATGATTATTAAAAAAAAGAAAAATCAGACAGTTTAGAAACTATCTGATTTTTCTTTTTTTATCTAAAAACTTAAATGGTACTTCAAGACTAGAAAATTACTATTATTTCTTCTTCTTTTGTATCTGCATTGGATTTGGTGAAGAATAATTACCATCTCTTCTATAAAGCTCAAAACGAGAAGGAACTTCCTGACGAGGATAGGCATTATTATACACATCTGTATCTGCTGTTTCAAGACTTGGGTCTAATTGAAAAGAAGTTACTTTCTTTTTTGTCATAAATACTTTACTAAACATGGCGTTATTTGACCTCCACACTTCAGCAGGTATTTTTTGTGTTTCCTTACTGCCATCAGCATAAGTAAATTCAATAATCACAGGCATTACAAGTCCGCCAATATTTTTAAAATCTACTTGATAAAAATAAGGATTGTTTTTTACAAAAGTGCGTTCTTCATCTGTCAGACCACTTACGTACTCTTCATAGGCTTTGCTTGCTTCAGCTTCACTCGTTCTACTATCATATGAATTATAGAAATCTTTAAGTTGTGGACGACGTTCCAGACGAGTGCTTTCAAGAGCCGTTTTGTTTCTATGCGAAGTAATACTCACCACCTCTTCCTCATTTACTTTTTCTAACTCAGCAGCTAAAGACTTTGGCTCAAAAAACGTTACATCTTCAATAGAAATATCTACATTATCCGTTGTGAAGAACCAACCCCACCAAAACCAATCTAAATCAGTTCCAGAAGCATCTTCCATAGTACGGAAAAAATCAGCAGGTTTTGGGTGCTTAAATGCCCAACGCTGTGAATATTCTTTAAAGGCATAATCAAAAAGTTCTCTTCCCATTACGGTTTCTCTCAAGATATTAAGAGCAGTTGCAGGCTTTCCATAAGCATTATTTCCGAACTGTAATACTTCTTCTGAATCCGTCATGATTGGCATAATGCCTGCTTTTTCGCCTTTCATATAATCTACAATGTCTTTTGCATTTCCACGTCTTGAAGGATAATCACGTTGCCATTCTTCTTCTGTGATAAACTGCATAAAGGTATTTAATCCTTCGTCCATCCACGTCCAATGACGCTCATCCGAATTGACAATCATAGGGAAAAAGTTATGCCCTACTTCGTGGATAATTACTGAAATCAAAGCATATTTGATACGTTCAGAGTAGGTTCCATCACTTTCTGGTCTTCCTCCATTAAAGCAAATCATTGGATATTCCATTCCAAAAACAGGTCCATGAACCGAAATAGCAACAGGATAAGGATAATCGATAGTATGTTTTGAATATACTTCCAAGGTATGTGCAACAGACTCTGTAGAATACTGTCCCCAAAGTGGATTTCCTTCTTTTGGATAATACGACATTGCCATAATTGATTTTCCACCAATTTTTACTGCCATTGCATCCCAAATGAATTTTCTAGAAGTCGCAAAAGCAAAATCACGTACATTTTCCGCTTTGAATTTCCATGTCTTTGTATCTTTTGCTTTGCTTTTTTCTGCTTTAGTTGCTTCATCTTGACTTACAATTATAACAGGAATATCAGAATTTTGAGCTTTTGCCCAACGTTCTTTTTGAGTGGCAGTCATTACTTCATCAGGATTTTGTAAAACGCCTGTTGCTCCTAAAATATGGTCAGCAGGAACAGTCATTTCTACTTCATAATCTCCAAATTCTAAGGCAAACTCACCACGCCCTAGAAATTGCTTGTGTAACCAACCATTTACATCGTCATAAACTGCCATTCTTGGGAAAAATTGAGCAATTTCGTATAAATAGTTTTTGTCATTCTCAAAGTATTCATACCCACTACGACCACCATATTTCAATTGGTCTTGAATATTATAATTCCATTTTATTTGAAGAGAGTAAGTTTCGTTTGGCTTCAATACAGTTGGCAAATCTATTCTCATCATCGTTCTATTGATGGTAAAAGGAAGTTTTGTGCCTTCTGTTGTCGTTACAGCTTCAATATTAAAACCACCTTCAAAATCAGAATCTCCTGTTGCGTAAGAAATTCCACGCAAAGTAGTTTTTTCGTTGAGTTTTCCTGTTGTTGTTTTGTAGGTATCAGAATCTTTGGCTCTCATGTTTTGGTCTAATTGCACCCAAAAGTAAGAAAGCTCATCTGGAGAATTGTTGTGATACGTTATTGTCTCTTGTCCTGTGATGCGCTGTTTTTCGTCGTCTAGGGTAAGCTGAATTTTGTAATCTACTTTTTGCTGCCAATATTTATGACCTGGAGCTCCCGAACCTGCACGATAAACATTTGGTGTAGGAAGTTCTTGATCAAGTTGCTTAAAGTAAGAACGGTTAATGTTTTTGTCCCGTTGTGCAAACGCATTTTGAGAAGCGAATGAGATAAACATACCTACTATGAAGAGTAAGATGTTTGAATAATTGTATTTAATATTCATTTAAAAAAGGTTAGTTATAATGATTTAGTTAAGTCTATAAACTCAAGAATGAAACATAGAGAAATATAGAATGAGAACATTTTTCTCAAATTTAATTAATTCATATTTATTTTATACTGCTTTAGGAGAATTTTAAATGTTATAATATTTTAATTTAGTATAACTACGTATGATTTTTACAGAATAAAATTTCTGAATTTTACTCATAAATTTAAAAATAGTTGAAAAAGAATTACTAATTTTTGAAGTAAGTCAATCTCAAATCAATGAAAACAAAAAGAGCGATACAAACTGTATCGCCTTTTTTCAGCTATCTTCCAAAACCCGATCACTCGGTTGTCTTTAAATATCAATTACGAATTTAGATTTTAGAATTGAATCACAACTTCTAGATTTTGATTTTGCATTCACTTCTACCTTTTAAATTCATAAATCTAATTTATTCAATGGTCTAAAAGGTGTAATTGATACCTTATTATTATTTTTTTCAAAAGTTCTCCATAAAGTGGCGATGTTGCATATCCTACTCCTCCTGTTCGTTCTGAACCAATTCTGTCTGCCCAATCTTCATAATTTTTTCCTTTCGTAAAGAGTGGTGCATATCTTTTATTATTGGACAAAAATTCTGAATGTCCTCTAAATGATTGCCAAGCACTTTCATATTGTGTAAAATAATCTTGTACTTTACACTCATACAAAACATTTCCTTTTTTGATAAATGGCTTTTGAGTGAGAATAATGTCTTGATTCATAGAGGCTTCTTCGGCTGTGAAATATTCTGTGGTAATGACTTTATTTCCTTCTTTGTTTTTATCCTTTATTCCAAAATAATTGTTGTGAATTACTCTCGAACCATACGCTGTTTCAAGAGCAGATTGAGCTAATTTTATCGAAACAGGAACATTATATTTTACTTGTTCCATAAGTGCCGTTTCTATTTTGCGAAGATGAATTGTATCTGAAAAATAATCCAGAACATGCAAAGGAACATCAAGATTTTTCAAAACTATACTCATAAACAATCAACTAATATCTCTATTCATCATCAAAAGAGACGTATCAGGAAGCTGGTCTAAGCGAGAAGACTTGTTTTTAATAAGAGATTTTGTAATGCGAATCTGCTTTTGAATCATAAATTCTTCCATCATATTTTCACTTTTAGCAAGACCTGCTAAATTATCATAATCTGCAACCGAATGAACGAAAATAGGAAGACCGTTTTTTGTATCATTTTTTATTGTGTTAAAGTTTTCATTCCCTAAACTAGAGCTAGAAGAAGCAAGTTTCATAAGTTGATTTGTAGGCAAATCTTCATCTTCTGAATCCCCAAACAAAGGAAAAGTATGTGCTGTATTTGCGTAAGCCGTTAGAGGTTCTTCTATTTCCCACATTTCAAAAGGCGTTTCTTGTCCTATCTGAACCCACAAGTTTTTGATGTATGTATTTTGCTTATCTCCCCAATTACCGTATAAAGCTATTGCTCCTAGGAACAAAATAGCGACAACAAGCATATAATTCTGAATAACGAAAGAAATATTGCATTCAAAATACCTTTGCCCTATCATTAGTTTAATAGGAATTGATATGTTTCTATTATTTCTTATCTTCTCCAAACTAATGGAGATAGGTAAGAAAGTATTTGTGATTTTGTTTTTCATCTTGTTTGTATATATTTTACGTTTTCATATGTGAAAAGTAGTTTTTGCTAATACTATTTGTAATTGAATTGTCTTTTTTAGACTAAATTTCAATTTTTCTAGTCAATCAGTATATAATTGCCTTTTATGCTATTATTATTAGCAAATTTAAGTAACAATATTTACATTTCCAACAATTTGTAGAAAAATAAACTAAAAATTTGAGCAATATCTGTAACAAACCGAAATGAGGAAAATAGTTTGGTCAAGAAAACATCAAACACAAAAAAAATCCCTTCTCAAAATTAATTGAAAAGGGATTTACTATTTTATAAAGACAAGAAGCAAATTTTATGTATTCATAAAAAATTTGTCAAGCTAGAGAAAGCGAATTTTTAATTACCAATGTATCACATTCACCATTCATAATTTACAATTCACAATTTCTTCTTACTCCTCTGTTTTCTTTTTTACTTTTTGTTTTTTGATTTTGACAATTAATTCTGCTTCACCTTCTTTATGGTCAGCCATTAAGGTATCGCCTTCTTGGATTTCACCTTTCAAAAGTTCTTCTGCAACTGGGTCTTCCAAATATTTCTGAATTGCTCGGTTGAGCGGTCTTGCTCCATATTGTTTGTCAAATCCTTTTTCTGATAAAAAGTCTTTCGCAGCTTCAGTAAGCTCAACATCGTAACCCAAAAGTTTGATTCTGTGGAATAATTTACCCAAAGAAATATCAATAATTTTGTGAATATGTTCTCTTTCCAATGAGTTAAAGACAATTACATCATCAAGACGATTCAAAAACTCTGGAGAAAATGCTTTTTTGAGTGCTTTTTGGATTGTATCTTTCATTACATCGTCGCCTACTTCTTGTTTGGCTTGCGTAGAAAATCCTACACCTGCACCAAAGTCTTTAAGCTGACGAACTCCAATATTTGAAGTCATGATAATGATAGTATTTCTGAAATCTACTCTACGACCTAAGCCGTCAGTCAAGATTCCATCATCCAAAACTTGTAATAAAATATTGAAAACATCTGGGTGTGCTTTCTCAATTTCATCAAGTAAAATAACACTATAAGGCTTTCTGCGAACTTTTTCAGTAAGCTGTCCACCTTCTTCATAACCCACATATCCCGGAGGCGCTCCTACCAAACGAGAGATAGAGAATTTCTCCATATACTCACTCATATCGATACGAATAAGCGCATCTGGACGGTCAAAAAGATAAGTAGCCAAAACTTTTGCAAGTTCTGTTTTACCTACACCTGTTGGACCTAAGAACACGAATGAACCGATTGGTTTATTTGGATCTTTTAAGCCTACACGAGTACGCTGAATAGCTTTTGTAAGTTTAACAACAGCTTGGTCTTGTCCGATAACCTTTCCAGTTAAGGCTTCTTTCATTCCCAAAATTTTCTGTCCTTCACTTTGCGTAATACGTTTTACAGGAATTCCTGTCATCATCGCAATTACTTCTCCGATGTTATCTTCTGTAACTGGATAAGTCATTTTGCGTGTTTCGTGTTCCCACTTGTATTTTGCACGCTCTAGGCTTTCAATCAGTTTCTTTTCTTTATCTCTAAGTTGTGCAGCTTCTTCATACTTCTGGCTTTTCACAACTTGATTTTTTTCTACTTTTACATCCTCAATGTCGGCTTCTAGTTTCGTAATTTCTTCTGGGACGTGAATATTATTAATATGCACTCTTGCACCAGCTTCATCCAAAACATCAATCGCTTTATCTGGCAAGAAACGGTCTGTAATGTAACGTTCTGAAAGTGTTACACAAGCCTTAATTGCTTCTGGAGTATATTTTACGTGGTGATGACTTTCGTACTTATCTTTGATATTATCTAAGATTTGAACTGTTTCATCTATATCAGTAGGTTCGATCATAACCATCTGAAAACGACGTGCTAATGCACCATCTTTCTCAATATACTGACGGTACTCGTCTAAAGTCGTCGCACCAATACATTGTATTTCGCCACGAGCTAAAGCAGGTTTGAACATATTCGAAGCATCAAGAGAACCCGATGCACCACCTGCGCCAACGATTGTATGAAGTTCATCAATGAAAAGAATAATATCTCTATTTTTCTCTAATTCACTCATAACAGCTTTCATACGCTCTTCAAACTGACCACGGTATTTTGTACCTGCAACAAGTGAAGCAAGGTCAAGGGTAACAACACGTTTACCAAACAAAATACGAGAAACTTTGCGTTGAACAATTCGAAGTGCTAAACCTTCAGCAATGGCAGTTTTACCAACACCCGGTTCACCTATCAAAATAGGATTGTTTTTCTTACGACGAGAAAGAATCTGAGCTACACGCTCAATTTCTTTTTCACGTCCAATAATTGGATCTAGTTTGTCGTCTTCGGCAAATTTGGTAAGGTCTCTACCAAAGTTATCTAAAACAGGAGTACGTGATTTTTCGGTTGATTTTCCTTGAGTTCCACCTGTACCAGACGGTTCTCTTCCACCACCAAAAATACGTCCTTCATCGTCATCATCTTCGGCAGCCGAAGTGATAGGTTTGTCGGTGTGATATTGGAGCATTTCTTTTACTACTTCGTAGGTTATATTAAATTTTTCTAAAATATGAGTAGCAATACTATCCTCATCTCTCAAAATAGATAAAAGCAAATGTTCTGTTCCGATTAGATCAGCTTTAAAAATTTTTGCTTCTAAATATGTGATTTTCAAGACCTTTTCGGCTTGACGAGTAAGGGGAATATTAGCAAGATTGCGAACATTATAAGTTGCTGTTCCTTGTGAATGGCGTTCAATTTCGGCTTTAAGCTCTTCTATCGTAACACCCAGTTTTTTTAAAATATTGATGGCACTTCCTTCTCCTTCTCGTATCATACCGAGTAGAAGGTGTTCTGTACCTATATAATCATGTCCAAGCCTCAAAGCCTCTTCTCTAGCTAGAGAAATTACTTCTTTGACTCTGTCTGAAAATTTGGCTTCCATAAGCAGGTTGTATATTTATTTTGTTAATTACGAATTACGAATTAAAAATTACGAGTTAATACGTATAAATTTATCTGACCTTCGTTTCAATTATTTTTATTAATTTTATTGAGTTGGCTGTTTTCTTTGCTTTTATAAATAAGCAAAAAATATCTCTTATTTACAAGTTTGAACGGCTTAAAGCAACAAAATGTTTAGTTGTATTACAAACTACTCAACTAACTAGCAAATAATTTTCATGATTTGTAAGATGAATGAAGATAATTGTATTTCCACTTATCACTTATAACTAACCATTTATCACTCTCAAAGCATTTGTTCCTTCATTGAATAATAAATCCAAAATACTCAAATTGTTTTCGAAAGTAGATTGATTTGATTCATTTTCAGTATCAGAATTTTTGACTTGTTCTTCGTTATTTTCCAAACTATTTTCAAACTTATTGCCAAAGATTTGATAGTAATCTTTATGTGCAAAAATGACAGGTTTTTTTGGGGAAATACTATTTCGCTTATCTAAAATTTGGCTATCAACTTCTTTTTCAAAACTTTCTGTTTGTTTTAATGGAATAGAAATACGCAAAAGCTTCTGACAGATAGTCAGTAATTTATAATTAAATTCCCACAAAAAAACAGGTGGATTTTCATAAATCGGTTCTAAAAAGTCTGCATAATGAATAAAAAACGGACTTTTACCATAAGCAGATTTTATACTTTGCCAATGCTGACGATTCCAGTCTGTTGAATAATCAATTTTTACTTCTGTAATACGTGTTTTCTGACTTCCTTTCTGAACAGGAACAGTTAAGGCTAGTTTTCCATTTGCACCCAAAATATAAGTACGGTTTCGGTAGCTTTGTTTATTAAAATTTTCGTTGGCTTCTAAAATTACTTCCTTTCCTAAGTTATGAGCTTCTAAGATAATTTTCCAATAATCTAAACAAGGGAGATGATGAAGTTCTATGAGTATATTTGACATTTATTAAGAGAATGGAAATTAGGAATTAGGAAATAGAAAACGAAGTTACAAAATTTCATTTTGAAGAAGGTTCTTAAAAAATTGAAAATCAGAAAAATCCTTGTTCATTTTTAGCTAACACAGAATTAGTGTTTGATGAGCTAATGAACAAGGAAAAGTATTTTTTTCTAAACTGAATTCTACTTCTTTCTTTTTTTGATTTTAGGCAAAATACCTTCAGCTACAATATAAATTGTTCAACAAATGACAGCTAATAAAAGAGCAGGAGCAGTTTTGTTAACTTTAATAGTGTGTTCGAGTACTATGGCTTCATAACCTAAAATAAAAAGTATAATAATAATAAGACATAATTATAAAAAAAATAAATAGTTAATAATAATTTTTAATTTAATTTAGACTAAATTTATAAACATACTTGTATTTTTTTAATAAGAAAACTACATATTAATTCTTTGGTATTTAATATAATTTTTATTGTACATTCCTTCTATCAAAAAAATAATTCCTATAAATAAAACAGTATAGGCTAGTAATTCAATAGATTCTTCAGAAGCATTTTTGACCGAACGATGGTAGTTTTCTCCTAAAGTAGCCTTCCAAATTTCTGTCTTGCCATAGATTCTTGAAAAAATGTGGAGAATTAAGTTTCCTGTAACAAAAACTCCCATGGGGAAAGTTTCCCAGACACTAACCAACTGTAGCCAAAACTCTTTTCTATGAATAAATAAATAGGGTAGGTAGAAAAGAGATGTTGTTAGTACACCGATTTTCCACCAATCACCTAAGTAATTATTCCATTCTCTAATAAAATAAATAAGACAAAGGTAAGCCAAACTCAGAAGTAAAACTTTAAATTTAGGAAATTTATAGGCTGCACTACTTCCAAAAAAAACAGCCAAAATGAGCATCAACTCTTGTGCATATTCTGTCCAAGAGGACTCTCCAAATTTATCGCTCATACTCGTATCATGTGCATCTATCCAAGTAATCCCTGCAATCAGACAAAGGCTTAAAGCAAAAAGAAATAGCTTTATAAAAAAAGATAAAATAGTTTTAGTATCAGATTTCATGGTAGTATAAAATTATAGGTTAGAGATTAATTTTCGAATAAACAATGGTTTGTAATTCGGAAACGGTATGAATTTTTTCAGCTAAATTATCTTCTATCTCAATACCAAAATAATGTTCTATCAAGACAATTAAATTCATATAAGAAAGGGAATCAAAATAAAAGTCGTCATAAAAATGACGGTTTTCATGTATTTGTTCTTCTTCTACATCCATACTCATCAGAATCATTTTGATGCGTTCAGAGATTTTATTGAAAAGGTAATTTTATAGTATTTTTTCTGTATTTTTTTTTCGTTTTCATTTATGTAATGGATTTTAAGTGTAATAATTAAATAAATAATTTGAGTAAATGGATAATTAAATAAAATTCTGAATATTAAAAAAGACAAAGTAAGAAGTGAAATTTACTTAAAAATTCCACCCTTAAACGTGTCAAGTTGTAGAGAAATAAAAAGCATTTTAGCTTTTATGTCACTAATTGTAATTTGAGCATTCAAAAGTGCATTTTGTGTATCTCGTAAGTCAATACTGGTTGCTTTTCCGTTGTAATATTGTTCTTGTAAACGGTTAAAAGCCTCTTGAAAAGTAGATAGGTTTTGCTCTTCTCTTTCAAGCTGATTAGACAAATTTTCTAAATTGCTTTGTGCTTTGGCTGCATCTGTAAAGAGTCTGTCTTGTGTCTGTATTACTTTCATTTCCTTTGTTTCAAGCTCAATTTGACTGGTTTGGATAGAATTTTTGGTTTTATTTCCATCAAAAATGTTGTAGGTAATTCGTCCTCCAATCGTAAAACCTATGTTTTGTATTTTGGCAAGTTGCTGGATGTCGTTTTCTTGACGAAAATAACCGTAATTAGCAAAAACTCCTACTCTAGGCATTTGTCTTGTTTTGGCAAGTTCCAATTGATTAGTAGAAATAAAAATACTTTGTTGTGCTAGTTTTACTTCTGGGTTGTTGGTATTGATTTCAGTTTTGAGTTTTTCATTTTCCATCAAAATAGGAAGTTGATAGACTACCGAAACACGATAATTTCGTTCTGTATCGTAACCAATCAAAAAATTTAGACTTCGTTTTAGGTTATTTTGAGCTAAAAGAATATCGTCTAACGCTGTCAAATCTTGGTTTAAGTCCGTTTTTGCTCTCAAGACAAGCAACCCTGTTGCTTTTCCGAATTCTAATTGGTCTTGTGTTCGGCTTACTCTTTCTTGACTTACTTTTATGCTTTCTCTATTAATTCTTCTCTACTTTGTAGTTTAACTATTTCAATGAATAATTCAGAAACGCCTAATAAAGTATTGTTTGCAATTAATTCTTGCTGATAACGAGCAATTTGTTCTTGATTTTCCAACAAACGATATTGATATTTCCCACTAAAACCTGCAAAGACTGTATAATCTGCCTGTACAACGGCTGAAAGAGTAGTCGAAGTAACACCACTTTCATCTATTGAGATTTGAGAAGGAGCAGGTTCTGGCTGAAAAGTTCGGATAGTCAAATCTGAAATGTTATTGCTATAATTTCCATTAGCTATTAAATTAATGGTAGGCAAAAGACCAGCATTTCCTTTAAAAACATTTGTTTGAGCAATATCAATGAGTTTTTTTTGTATTTGTAATTCTTGATTGTTCGAAAGTGCAAGTGAAACGGCTTCTTCTAAAGTAAGTGTTTCGGTTAAAGAGTCAGTTTGATTAATTTTATCTATTTCTTTTGTATCTGTTTGAGCAAATAAAGAATAACTCAAAAGATTTGATAAAAGAAAAATGAATAGAAAGAAATTGAATGTATTTAGTTTCATTTTTTGTGAAATTTTGAATTTTTTTTTTAATAAATAAGTGATTGAATCAAAATTTTTGTAGCCAATACCTTCCAAGTGCCGTAAAAAAATATACTTCTCAAACTTGTAAAGTATCAGCTACTTCTACTACAATTCTTTTGCTTTTTCTCTCATTTCCACGTCTAGCGAAGTAATGGTCGCTTCTTTTTGACCTCTTATTTTTTGATAGAAAAAGAGTTTTATGACGTTGATTAATGTAAAAAGAGAAGGCAGAAAAAGAAGTGTAAGCACCATTCCGAATATCAATCCGTAAGAAATAGCTATTGCTGTTGGTTTTAAAAATTGTGCGCTGATGGAGTTGTTGAGTAAAAGTGGTGCAAGTCCAAAAACAGTCGTTACGGTAGTCAAAACAATAGGACGAAAACGAGAAATGGCAGCTTCTTGTAAGGCTTCTTTCGAACTTATTCCTTTTAAAATAAGCTCATTATAAGTCGACATTAATACAAGACCGTTATTTATCAAAATTCCCCAAAGAGCAATCATTCCCAAAATAGAAAAAATACTGACAGGAACACCGTGAATAAACGAACCCCACGCAACACCTACAAATGCAAAAGGTAGCATCAGCAAAATTGTAAGCGTCTTACTGACAGAACGATAATTAAAAAAGACAACAGCAATAATTAGTATAAACACAATAATTGAAGGTGCTTGACTACTATCTTGTGTTTCTTTTGAAAGTCTTGCTTCTCCTTCCAAAGTATATTTTAGATTAGGAAACTTTTCTTTTATTTCTTTCAAAATAGAACCTTCTGTTTCTCCCAAAACGCTAGGAACAGAAACCAGCAAATTAGCTACATCTGCTTCCACTCGTATTTCTCTAATTCCACTTTGATGATTGATAGCTCTTACCCCTGTTGTTTCTTCAAAAGAAGCAATTTCTCCCAAAGGATAAGAAGCTCCCCAAGGTGTAATGAAACGAGCATTTTGTAAATCTTTAATGCTTTTTCAATCTTTTTTGTCGTAGCGCAACCATATTTTTACTTCTTCATCTCCACGCTGAAGACTTTGGGCTTCCAAACCAAAAAAACCTTTTCGTATTTGATTAAACACCTGTCCTTCTGAAAGTCCTAAAAACTTTGCTTTTGGAGTGAGTTTCATCATCAGTTCTGGCATTCCTTCTTTATCGGTGTCAGTTACGTCTTTCAAGTCTTTACGATTTGATAAATAAGTTCGGAGCATTGTTTTGGCTTGGCGAAGCTGCTCAAGGTTATTACTCAATAAAGCAATAGAAACAGGTTTTCCAAAAACGGCAATACTTCCATAAGAAAGGTTAGTAGCTTCTGGAATTGCTCCTACTTCTTGGCGTACTTGGTCTGCCACATCAAAGGATTTTATACCTCTTCGGTCGCCTTCCATCATATAAATATTGATATATCCTTCGTCAGCATTAGGACCCAAAACTCGTTCGGTATATTTTATGACAGCTTCTTTATCTTTTCTTTGGTTGGTATAAAAATCGTTTACTTTCCAAATTGCTGCTTCTATTTTTTCTAGCTTTTTTTCGGTAATACTCTCATCTGTTCCTAAAGGAAGTTCAATTTTAGCCGTAATTATGTCTTGGTCAATGGTAGGGAAAAAAGTGCCTTTAATTATTCCAGAAGACATGGCAGCTATTGTTCCTGCAAAAATAAGAATTACACCTAGTATAGCTACCAAAGGAAATTTTACACAAAAACGAATAATTTTTTGATAGACTTTATCTCTTAATTTCAAAAGCGATTCATTGGTTTGTTGGGTAAGTTTCCAAGGTTTATCGTCTTTGCTCAATGCCTTCGAACGAGCAATATGAATAGGAAGCACAAAAACACTTTCCAAGAGAGCAATAAAAAGCGTCATACAAACAACAAAAGAAATATCAGAAAAGAAATCTCCCAACTGTCCGTCCAAAAAGAAAAAGAGTGAAAAAGCCAAACCTGTCGTCAAAAGGGAGGCAATAATAGCAGGAACAACTTCAAGCGTACCAAAAATAGCAGCTTTTAGAGGAGATTCTCCATCGGTATAACGCTGGTAAATATTTTCAGCCACCACAACACCATCATCTACAATTACTCCTAAAACGATAATAATTCCGAAGAGGGAAACCTGATTGATTGTCAAATCATAAAGGATAGAAAAAATAAACATTCCCAAAAGACCAATAGGAATTTTGAAGGCTACCCAAAAAGCAACACGAGGATGCAAAAACAAGCCTAAGACAATCAAAACAAGTAAAATTCCTTGCCATGCATTATCTACCAACGTATCAATGGCTTGATCAAGCGCAATCGTTTTGTCTTCTACCATTTTGAGTTTGATGTCAGTATGTGATTTGTTAAAATCAACAACATACTTATTTATAAACTCTGCATTTTCTAACAGGTCTTCTTCCGAACGGCTAAATGCTTTTATGATTACGGCTGGTTCTCCATTGAGAAAGGTACGGTCTGGTTTGTCTGCAAATTGGTCATTAATAGTTGCAATATCTGAAAGACGAATAACTGTTCCTTCTTGTGTAGTTTTGACGACAATATCTTTCAAACCTTGTGCTGTATAAGAGCGATTGTCTAAGCGAAGCAAAATATCTTGACTTTCCGTTTCTATTTTTCCTCCTGAAGATTTTAAGTTTTCACGCTGTATGGCTTGACTTACTTCATCAAAAGTAATTTGATAAGTTCTCAATACGCTTTCTCTAAAACGAACTTCTATTTCTTCTTCTGGATAACCTGAAATGAAGATTTGAGATAAATTAGGCGACAATAATAATTCGTCTTTTATATTTTTGGCGTAATCTTTTAGTTCTCTCAAACTTGTACTACCGACCAAACCCAAAGTAAGTGTGTAATTCAGTAATTCTTCTTTGATGATGGTAGGAGTTTCTACAAAGGGAGGAAAAGTAGTAATTCTGTCAACTGCATTTGTAACATCTTGCAAAACCTCGTTGGGGTCTGCCTCGTCAATAATCTCTACCGAAACATTGGCAAAACTTTCCGAAGAAGTAGAAGTAACTCGTTGAATTCCCTTCAAGCCTTGCAAATTATCTTCTATTTTGGTAACCACTTCTTCCTCTAATTCTTGGGGAGAAGCACCTCTATAAACAACATTTACATTGATAAAACTAACAGGCTGACTAGGCAAGAAATTAGAACGCATACTAGAAATGCTCAACAGTCCTAGAATGATAACCAAACCAACAATAGCATCTACTAATTTTGGCTTTTGAATAAGATATTTGATAGTATTTGTCATGATTTGCAGCAGTTGTTTAACTAATTTGAAAAATTAGAAAGTAGAAAAAAGTAAAAATAAAAAGGGTTTAGTTAGTAATCTTTAAACCAGAAACAGGCGTTTGAAAACGATTGAGAAGTAATTTGTCATTTTCAGCTAGTCCACTTACAATAAGCGAATCCCTATCTGTACCCAAAATAGTTACTTCTTTTTTTGAAATAATGCTATCTTTTAGGATATAAACATTTCCATCTCGCATCAAAAGTTCTTTATGAATGGTATAAGAATTTGGATACGAACTCGTATTTATTTGTCCTTCTAAATAAAGACCCGATTTGAGATTTTCTCCTTTTACTTCTAAAAAAACAGGAATACTTTGTGTGGTCGGATCTATCAAATTTGTGCTACGAACAATAGTTGCATCAAATGTTTTTCCTAATTCTTTACTCTTAAACTGAATTTTTCGTCCTATTTTTATTTCATTTTCTAGCTCTAAAGCTACTTCTGCTGCGATTTCGTATTCTCTATCACTAATAAAACTACCTAGTAGTTGTGCTGGAGAAACCAAACCTCCTTTATCTACATTTGCCATCGAAATTGTTCCATCAAAAGGAGCAGTAATTGTATATTTTGATAGTCTGCTTTCTAGTGCTTTTATGGTATAATATGTTGTATAGACTTGATTAGAAGTAACATAATATTTTTCAGAGTCTGATTTTGTTTCTGGAAGTGTTGGCAATGATTTTCCAATTTCATAGCTAGAAATATAAGAAAGCCAACTTTGATAATTAGTAGGATAATCAGCTTTCATATTTGCCATCATTCCTGTCAGAATATTCAAAAAAGAACTTCGTTGAGCATCTAGTTGAAGTCCAAATTCTTGGCTATCAATACGCAAAAGAACTTCTCCTTTTCGGAAAGAAGTACCTGCTTTGAAGGGTTTGTTTCCATTTAGTATTCTTCCTTGTACTTCGGCAAAAAGCTGTGTGCTGTTTTTAGGAACTACACGTCCACTAATAAAACCATATTTTGTAATAGAATTATTTTGAACAGTTTCTATTTTTAAATCTGATTGTCTTACAATTTGAATAGATGAAGAAGAGGTTTCAGCTTTTACTTCTTTTATATTTTCATCGGTATTTTTGTCTGTATTTTTTCCTTCTGAATTTCCACAAGAAACCAAAGCAAAAGTAGCCGAAGACAACAGCACAGAAAGAATGACAGAAGATAAGGAATAAGTTTTCATTTTGTAATTTTTGATTAAAACGACTGTTAGTCATTTTTGATAAGAGTTGAGTTTGATTTTATATAAAGCAATGAATAAAAATTTGAATAGGTATTTTGTGTGTTTTATGAAGATTTTAATTCATTTTATGAAAAATACGAAAATAAATTTAGGTTAAATATAATTCATTTATTTGAAAAAGACTAATAGTCACTATTAGAAAAATAAAAATAGTAGAGTTATGATTTTTCGTCACATTAAAAGCTTTTATTCGTATTTTTCCTTTAAAAGCGACTGTTAGTCATTTTGTTTAAAAAAAAGTAAAATAATTTTTAACTCTTTAATCCTGTAGTAATCATCTCACTATAACAAATAATCATGTCATAGCCAGAAACATCTTCATCTGTATGAATTAAGTTTCGTTTCGTTTCCAAAAACTGTGTTACTCCAACACAAGAAGCCCATAATATATTATGCACTAAAATGGGTTTTAATTCCTTTTTAATTTCTCCCTGTTCTTGTCCGTCAGTAATTATTTTCATGAAAAAAGACTGTACATTATGACTTATTTTTACATAGTCTTCTATCGAAATAGTCAAGTCAGGTCTTTCCATATAAGAAATAAGATTGAAATAATTGGGATGAGACTCTGCATAATGATAACAAGCAATACAAGCAGCTCTTATTTTATCAATACTATAAGAAAAAGGAGCAGTGCTTTCTTGAAAACGAGCTAAAAGTAAAGAGAGAGCTTTCATACTTAATTCTGCCAGCAGTTCATCTTTACTAGCATATTGTTTATAAATTGTTCCCTTCGAAAGCCCCGACTGTTCAACTACTTTATCAATCGTAAAATCTTCTACACCAACGGTATTTAATACAAAATCAGCAGCAAACAAAATTTGCTGTCTTCGTGAAGCAGAAGAATGATGCTTTGTACCTTTTGCCATACTTTGATTGATAGAATGTTGTAAGAATAAAACTATTTACACTAAAAAAGACTAATAGTCATTTTTGTAACTAACAGCAAATATATACTTTTGTTTTGGATTTTCAAAGAAAGACTAAACAAAGAATAAAACAAATGTAAAAACCGTACTCTGTTGTAGAATACGGTTTTAGTTTCGTTTTCTTCTGGTAACTTATCTAAAGTAACTAACTGGTGCAGACTTACTACACTCTCTAATTATTTAGTTCAAAAATACTACTATCCATTTATGTTGATTATTTTTTATCTGACTTCAAAATATCAGCAATATCTACAAATGTTCCTCCTTCTCCTGAAATAACAGGTAATTTTCCATCCCACTTTTCAATAGCTTTCAATTTCAAAAGTTCGTCGTCTAAAGAAAGTTGTAGTAATCTTTGTGCATCAGATTGTGCTTGCGCTCTTACTCTTTCTTGCTCACCTTCTGTACGAATACGCTCTAAATCGTTTAAGGCAGTCAATGCTTTTTGTTCTGCAATTTGCTTGAGTTCAATAGCCGAATTAAACTCTGGCGAAAAATTAAAATCTATAATTGAAAAGTCAGTAACAATAATATTATTTTGAGCAAGACGTTTTTTGATATATTCATATACATCATCTTTTACGGCAGGACGTTTTGTAATCAATTCTTCAGCCGTATAACGGGCAGCAGCCGATTTGATGGATTCCTGTACGACAGGTTCAATAATGGTTTGTCTATAATCTAAGCCTAAATCTCTATAAATAACATTTGCTTTTTCTTTAGATAAAAAGAAATTGAGAGCTACTTTCGAAGTAACAGGCTGCAAATCTTTTGAAGAAGCCGAAGCCGAAGCCTCCATTTTCTGAACACGCACATCAAGCTGAATGACAGTCGAAACGAAAGGATTAACGGCATGCATTCCCTCTGGCAAAAGCACATCTTGAACAGCTCCAAAATTAGCGACTACGCCAACTTGACCCGATTCTACCACTACAAAAGTTCTGAATAAAAATACTAAAGCTACTATAATAACTGTAAAAGTTCCGATTCCAAAAAAAACTGTTTTTGGGGATATGGAAGATTTATTTCTTGGATTGTTCATGTTTTTTTGATTAGTGTAAATTAATTTTTGATAAATATAAGTAAAGCAATATAATAAAAAATGAATGATTTAGTTTAGATAAATCAATTTCATTTTACATTTCGTCCTCTCAAAACTGCTTTTGGTGTAAATTAATAGTGAAAGTAAAAGAAAAACAAGAATTTAGAGTGTGAAACAATTATGGATTACAGATTAAAAATTACGGATGAAATTTATATATGATAATTAATCTGATGATTTCCAGTTTAATAAAATCTTGTTTCTAAATCATTTAATTAACTCTTCAACTCTAAACTTTTGCTACAATGAAAAATCTGAAAATCGCTTCTGCTTTCTTTTTTGCTTTCGTTATTTCTTCATTTTTCATACATCATTCTTTTGCACAAAATCCTGTAATTAGAAATGGTGGTTTCTATCTTTTTCAAGAATTTCGTTTTCAAGAATTTTCTAAAATAAACAATAAACTTACAAATTACGGTTTTAATTCCTCTTCTAATTTAGCCTATTCTTTGGGTGCAGGTGGTTATGGTTGGCTTGGGCGTTTTAAGGTAGGTGGAGAAGGTTATTATTTTGTAAGTGAAAATGAAGATAATAATCAAAATACACAATTACAAGGTTTTGGTGGAAGTTTTGTTACTGCTTATCTGATTAATCCAAATTCCAAAATACATTTTCTTCCAATGATTGGACTAGGTGGAGAATCAATACATCTACTAGCAAATAAAAATTTTACTACTACAGATTTTACGCAAGTCTTAGAAAATCCTCAAACGCTTCATTTACAAACAGGCACTTATTATCTCAAAACTGCTTTACAAATAGAATATAAAGTTCAAAAAAGTGTAATGGGACTGCAAATTGGCTATCAATATTCCCTAAATCAAGAATGGCAGATTAATGAAAATTCTCTTTCTAATGCACCTTCTGACAGACTTTCTAATTTCTTTTTGAGATTTACTATTGGCATGGAATAATTAGCTGGTTCAAGAGTCAATGCTTGAACCAGAAAATATAAATAATAAAAAAAATATAAGTATGATTTTTACAAACATTATTCACAGTCCTATTGGTTCGGTTCATTTAATAGCTGCCATTATTGCTATGGTTACAGGACTTATTGTTATCTTAAAAGAGCACAAAGGAGGTATTATTCACAAACGAATAGGTTACATCTACGTTTTTTCAATGCTTTTACTCAACGGAACTGCTTTTGGGATTTATAATTTTGGTTCTTTTTCTATGTTTCACTTTTTTTCTGTGGTTAGTTTGTCTAGTATAACAGGAGGAATGTTGCCTATGATTTTGAAATTGAAAAACAAAATAAATTACCATTATAAATTTATGAGTTGGTCTGTTGTTGGACTTTATGCTGCTTTTGTGGCAGAAGTTTTTACTCGTTTTATTCGTTTTGATTATTTTTGGGTGGCTGTAATGATCGGGACGATACTTGTTTCGGCTATTGGAGGATATCTGATAGAAAAAAATGCAAAACGATTTTTGAAAACTAATTAAATTATGAAGTATCAAAAATTACGTTCTAATCTAAAAAATAGCTACGGACATATTCTTTTTTGGCTTGTTTACACTATATTTTGGGCAATAGTTGGCTATGACAAAACTGCTCCAATTTGGCAAATGATTTTGATAAATTTCTCCTTTTTAATCGGTCATACAGGTTCGGTTTACACAGGAATTTATTTTTTATTGCCTCGTTATTTTCAAAATGAGAAATATGTGCTTTTGGCTGCATTGACGTTACTCAATCTATTTTTTTTTAGTCTTATGATTTCTTTGGGAATGACTTTGGCTCTTTATCTAAATGGAGAAAATTATACTTGGATTTGGCTTTCAAAAAATTGGTTTGTACAGTTTTTTCTTTCTACCTTTTGGATTACGGCAATTTTTATGACTTGGAAAGCAATCAGGGAAAACAAAAAGACAGAAAAAAGAAATACAGAACTACAAAAAGAAAAATTACAAACCGAACTTCACTTTTTGAAGGCTCAACTTAATCCTCATTTTTTGTTTAATGCTTTGAATAGTATTTATTTTCAAGCTGGAAAATCACAAGAACAGGCACAAGAATCAATTCTTACTTTTTCAGAAATGTTGCGTTATCAGCTGTATGACTGCACCACAGAAAAAGTAGAACTAAAACAAGAAATAGAATATCTAAGAAATTATTTATCAATGGAGAATCTAAGAAAAGGCGAACGTGTCAAGATTCAAACTGATTTTGATGCAAAAAATGAAAGTATTTTGATTGCACCTTTACTTTTTTTGCCTTTGGTAGAAAACGCTTGTAAATACGTTTCAATGGAAAAAGAAAAACAGAATTTTATTACTATAATTTTGCAAGTCAAAGATAATATTTTGTTCTTTTCGGTAGAAAATAGCCGTTCAGACCTTCAATTAGTACAATCCAACGTACAAGATACCATTCAAAATAAAGGAGGAATCGGACAACAAAATCTTGCTAGAAGACTTCAATTACTTTATCCAAAAAAACACCGTCTTTCTTTTCAGCAAAATCCACAAACATATATTTCGGTTTTAGAATTGAATTTAGGAGATAGTTTATTGACAAAATAGATTAGTATAATAATTTTGATAGAGAAAATAGTTTGCTTTTTTTCATATTGTACATTTTATAAATCCATACGTTTAGGAAAAGGCGAGCCGTTTTCCCTACATCACAAATTTTAAAAAATGAATAAAAAAATCACTTGTTTAGTCGTAGATGATGAACCATTAGCACGAGAAGGACTGGCAGAATATGTAAACAAAATTCCTTTTTTGCAACTAATAGGAACGTGCGAATCAACTTTGGAACTCATCGAAAAACTAAACGAAGTTACTGTAAACGTTATTTTTTTGGACATAAAGATGCCACATTTAACTGGAATTGACTTTCTGCGTTCTGTTCCTGCTGCCAATCGTCCTTATGTAATTCTGACGACTGCTTATTCTGAGTATGCTTTGGAAGGTTACGAGCTTGATGTGATTGATTATTTGGTCAAACCCATTTCTTTTTCTCGTTTTTTGAAATCTGCTCACAAATTACAAACAAAATTACAAGAGCAAATCAGTAAAATTGATACAACACAAAAACAGGAACTTCCTACATTTTTCTTTGTAAAATTAGATAATCGTTTAGAAAAAATACATTTTGATGAAATCTTGTTTATTGAATCAAAACGAAATTACATTGAAATTCATACCAAAAAAAGAGGTGTTTTTACAACGTATTTGACTTTGCAGCAAGCAGAAGAAGAACTTTCAAAAACTGATTTTTTGCGTGTCCAGAAATCTTTTATTGTTTCCAAAAATGCCGTAGAGAGTATTGAGGGAAATCAAATACTCATTAAGGATAAAAAAATATCAATAAGTAGAAATAATAGCGAAGAAATTATGAAAAAACTCACACAAAATAGACTTTTGAAGAAAAAATAAATGGTTTTATACCTTCTTGACAGCTCAGACCTCAATGAGGGTCGTGTTTATCTTAGCCATTTATTTCTATTTACATAATTTATCTGTCTTAGTTAGCGTTTCAACTACAGCAATCAATACGTCGAAATTAACTTATTATAGTACCCTTGTACATAAATTTGCGTAAAAGGGTTTTTATACGTATTTTTAAATTAAAAAAACTGATGTTACGCAAAGTTCTGCTCTGTGTGTCACAGAGCAGGGTTCAAAAAAACTAAAACCGTGTTCTGTGGCACACAGAACACTATACTGCGTAACATCAGTTAAAAAAAATTGACACAAAATCAATCCTGCTACTAAAAACTACTATTTATTTTACTCTTCCTTTCCTATTTGTGAAGTTTCTTTTTTCCATAAAGTCCAAGTTATTTTTATCTTTTTTGGTGTTTCTCTTTGCAACAACTACGCTGGCAGCGATGCTTTTTTGGTATGATGCTCAGATGCAGCGAATAGAAAAACTGACGGCTACACTTTCTCAAATTGATTTGGACATTCGCCAAACTGATAAACTAGAACGTGATTTTTTTAGTTCAGAAGCACTAAATTTAGATTTCTATGAAACAGGCGATAGTTATTATGTTTTACAGCACCAAGAACTTACCTCAAAACTTCGAAAAGACCTTTTAGACCTTCAAACTCATCCACTTATTCCTTCCGTTTATGTACGCCGTCAAATCGATACGCTTCGCCATTCGGTTACAAGATATGAAATTACTTTTGACGACTTAGTTATCAAAATTTATCAAAGAGGCTTCAAAAACCAAGGATATGAAGGTAAAATGACCGAACATTTAGATTCTCTTCTCAAAACCCCTTTAGACAAACTTCTACTCTTTAAAATCAAGCAAACCGAACAGCGTTTTCTTTTATATAAAGAAGAATCTCAAATCGAACAAGTAAATGTACTTCTTATAAAACTTCAAAATCATATCGAAGATTTTACACAAAAAGAATATAAAAATATTGCTATCCGAACCGAAAAAAATACCGAATGGAAAGAATTGGCTACCAAATATGAAATATTATGGTTAAAGTTATCAGCAGCAGAACGAAGAATAGGATATAGAAGTAAGTTGGGATTAAAGGGAAAATTAAACAAATTATCTAATCAAATAGAAGTAGCAATTGGAGAGATAAATAGAGAAGTACAAAAAAATAGTGAGAATTTTAGAGAAAAAAGCAGAACAAAATTGATTTGGGTAGTAAGTGGAAGTATTCTTCTAAATCTTATTTTGGGTCTGTGGATGATACGAAAATTAGGAACTCCCATAAAACGAATTTCACAAACTATTCATAATGTAATCGAAAATGATTTTTCGGTAGAATGGAAACCTATTCCGATACAACATAACGATGAAATAGGAAGGCTTTCGAAAGATGTAAATTTGCTTGTGAGTAGGATTTTGGAAAGAACAGCCGAAGTGTACAAACAAAATAACGAGCTACAAGAACAAAAATCTGAACTAGAACAGCAAACGGAAGAAATACTAGCTCAACGTGATTTAGTAGAATCCAAAAACCAATCTATTTTTGCACAAAATGAAGACCTGGAAGAGCAGAAACAGAAAATTGAACTTCAAAATAAAAATATTACAGCAAGCATAAATTACGCAAGGCGTATCCAGAGAGCTATGCTTCCAAGTCAGAATCTTTTGGAGCAAATTTTACCAAAATCATTTGTCTATTTCAATCCTAGAGATATTGTTTCAGGTGATTTTTACTTTTTTGCAGAGAAAGACGATAAGATTATTATTGCCGCTGTTGATTGTACAGGTCATGGCGTTCCTGGTGCCTTTATGTCTGTAATTGGAAATGATTTGCTTACCCAAATTGTAGTTTGGAGAGGAATAACGGAAAGCAATTTGATTTTGAATGAACTACATAACGGAATTGTACAAACTCTAAAACAAGAAGAAACAGAAAATAGAGACGGAATGGATATTTCTTTATGCGTTTTGGATAAGAAAACAAACAAAGTTCAGTATTCAGGTGCAAAAAATTCGTTGCTCTTTATTACACCAGACGGAAAAGTAAATCAAATAAAAGGCGACCGCAACCACATTGGAGGAGTAGCCAGACAAATGGAAAGAGACTTCACAGCTCATACTATACAACCCGAAAAAGGAACTCGTTTTTATCTACTTACTGATGGGTATTTGGATCAATTTGGAGGAAAACACAATAAGAAGTATTCTACAAAACGTTTTCAATTATTTATAGAAAAACTAAAATCGTTTCATATTTTCGAACTTCAACACGAGGTAGAACGCAATTTTATTGAATGGAAAGGAAGTGAAAAACAAATTGATGATGTGCTGGTAATTGGTTTTGAAGTGTAATCATTGGGGCGTGGGGAATTTCAAATGGGGCGAGGGAATGGGGAATGGGGAATTTCAAATGGGGGCGAGAGGCGAGGGAATGGAGACTGAGAAATTTCAAATTACAATAGCTAGAGCGAATCCTCGTTGACGGCGAAGCCTCAACGACGGTAGAAAAACAGAGGAACAAATAAATAATATTGAAAATTTTCTTTTGGAAATGAAAAGAGAAGAAGAGCGAGACGAAAGAATCAAATCAGTCATAAAAAGAGATTTTTCTCGTTTCAAGGAAACTTTTAAAGCTTTATCTTAATAAGACTTTCACAATTCATAAAACTGACAATTTTTTTTTGTAAAAATGATAGTTGTGTAAGTACAACGCATGCCTTGTCCTTACTAAGATGCAGAAAAACAAAACAAAATTTTGATATACAATAGATTTGTAAAAGTTCTACATAATTTAAAAAGAATTTAAGAAAAAACTATAAGAATCGAATCGCATAAATAGCCAAAACTACATTCATTACGATTAATAAAATAGAAAAGAAAATAGTAAGATTAGAGATTTTATAATTATTATTTATTTCTGGTTCAAGCGTCAACGCTTGAACCAGAAATAAATAATAAGGAATTTTGAGGTAATAAAAGAAGCCGATTAAAGTTGCTATTCCAATTCCGATAAGGGAAAAAAGATAAATAGAATTAGTTGAATGACTTTGATAATTCTGATAAGCCACAAAAAACACAATCATTTTTACCAAAAAACCACCCAAAGGAGGAAAGCCAGCCAAAGAAAGAGAAGCAATAGAGAGAATAATTTTTGAAAAAAAAGGCAGGTTCTTTAAGTTTTTGATTAATAAATCATTTCCACTTCTCTCTAATTCTGCACAAAACTTCCAAATAATTGCATTTGATAGAATATAAAATATCCAAAAAATGATAATTCCATTGGTGGAAATAATAGAATGTTGAAAGTTATAAACCAAAAGTAAAATCAAAAAACCGATTTGAGAAACTCCAGAATAGGCAAAAAATCGTTTAAAATTTGTTTGTTGAATAGCTAAAAATCCACCAAAAATAGCTGACAAAACTCCCAAAATAGAAAGAGCAGAACAAACAATCTCTTGTAAATCAGAAGAAATATGTATTGAATAAGTTAAGATAAAAAATAAAATTCCTGTTACTGCAATCTTTGGAATAGTAGCCAAGAAAAAAATAGTTCCAGAAGAAGAATTCTTATATACTTCACTTATCCAAAAATGAAGAGGAACAGCAGCTAATTTGAACAAAAAACCAATTCCAATCAAAAGAAAACCTATCAAAAAAGTAGTTTGATTGGATTGAGTTAAATTACTTAAAGAAAAAGCATCAAAAATAATAGGAATAGAAAACGAACCACTAATTCCATACCACCAAGAAAAACCATAGAGCAGACAAGCCGAACTAACAGCACCAAAGACAAGATAATTAAAGGAAGAAGTAATTAATTTACCTTTGCTTTTAACTTTATTACTACCAGCTTCAATTTCAATGATTTGTTTATCATAAAAAGCAACCAACAAATAACCACAAATAGAAAGTATTTCTAAGCTCACATAAATACCAAAGATATTGGTTGAAATAAGTAAAAATTGTCCACTCAAAATGCCACCTAAAAGAATGACAAACCATTCTGAAACTGTTTTTTTATAAGAATACTGAATCCAAATCGCAAAAAGTGCAGAAATAGAAATTAGTAGCTTGAGATAATGAGTAAACAAGTTTTGATAAAATAAATCATTCCAAAAAAACAAAGTTGTATCTAATTCTACACGAGTAGTAAGAGAAAAAACAAGCAAACCAATATTTACGAAGAGAACAGAAATACAAACAAACGGAACAAAAAAAGAGGCAATTTTTTTAGGCAAAAGAAGTCCACAAAAAGCCACTAACCAAACCACAACTAAAAGAAGCTCTGATTTGAGAAAGTTAATATCTTGCCAAGAAAAAAAATAAAATGTTTGTTCGTCCATTTAACAAAGGTAGAACATAAAAAAAACTTCTCAAATTTGATTTTACACAAATAAATAAGAAGTTTTAATTTTTTCTAAGAAAGAGAAAAATTTATCCTCTATCCAAAATTCCATCATCATACTTTTTTTCTCCATGTCCTTGATAATGAGTTTCTCCAAAAGCAAGCATCGGATAAAAAACCATAGGTAATAGTATCAATCCGACGCCAAAACCTGTATCTTTTCCAAATTTTTTAGCTAACTCTACTGTCATGAGAACACTAAAATAAATATTTGCAAGAGGAATAAAGAGATACAAAAGCCAAACAATAGGTCTATCAATTATCTCTAAAAGGATAACTATATTATAGACAGGTACAAGTGCTGCCCAACCAGGTTTACCCGCCTTTTCGAAAATTTTCCATAAACAAACAAAAATAAATATTTGTAAAATAGCGATTATTACGAAAAATAATCCCATTACTGCCATCATTCCTGCTAAAGCTGCATCGTTTTCTTCCATACTAGTATAAATAAAATTAAGTGAATAATAAATAAATTGAGGTGATTTAAAACAAAGACCAATAAAGTAATTTTATAGTAAAAAGCAAAATTATACCTACTAATTTAATTAAAGATTAAAATATCTTACCTGCATTGAGTATTCCATTCGGGTCAAATACTTGTTTTATTTCTCTCATTAATCTTAGATTTACTTCGCCTAAAGCAATAGACATATACGGACGTTTGGCAATCCCAATTCCGTGTTCGCCTGAAAGCATTCCACCTAACCTGACTACTTCCTTAAAAATTTCTCCAATTCCTTCTACTACCTTTGTATTCCAATCTTCATCAGAAATTTGCTCTTTTAGTACATTTACATGCAAATTTCCGTCGCCTACGTGCCCAAAACAAACCGAACGAAAACCATATTCATCGCCAATTCTCTTTATAGAAGTAATCAATTGAGGCAAATTTCCACGAGGAACTACTACATCTTCAGCCTTTGTGAGCGAATAGGCATTTACGGCAGGCGAAATATTTTTACGCAATCTCCAAAGCTCTTCTTTTTGAGCATCTGAATCGGCAAACAAAATTTCTCCTATCTTAAATCCATTTTCTAAGGTTTCTACAATTTTTTCTGCGTCTTGCATCATTGACTCTTCATTATTTCCATCTAATTCTATAATTAAATGTGCTTGAATAGAATCAGGTAAATCAATATTTGTCTTTTGATTCATTTTATCTTCCAAATAAAACATGGTTCTTTCAATGGCTTCTCGTTCCATAAATTCCATTCCAGAAGGCGTAATTCCTGCAATATAAATAGCCGAAATCGCTCTACATGCTTCTTCATTACTCTCAAAAGGAACAAGCAAAGCAAGGTTTTTGTGAGGATAAGGACGAAGTTTGAAGACAATTTTGGTAACAATTCCTAAAGTTCCTTCACTTCCCGTTATGAGTTGTGTAAGATTATAACCTGTTGAGTTTTTGAGAACGTTTGCACCTGTCCAGATAATTTCTCCAGTAGGCAAAACGACTTCCAGATTCAAGACATAATCACGAGTAACGCCATACTTTACAGCTTTTGGACCTCCAGAATTATGAGAAACATTTCCACCAATAAAACAACTTCCTTTACTTGCTGGGTCGGGTGGATAAAAAAGATTGTGTTCCTTTACAGCATCTTGAAAAACCTCTGTAATTACGCCTGTTTCGACGGTGGCTTGAAGATTAAGAGTATCAATTTCTATAATTTTATTAAATCGTTCCATCGAAATAACTACGCCATGATTGGTCGGTAAAGCCCCTCCGCTCAAACTGGTTCCTGCACCACGAGGCGTAACAGGCAAAATATGAGCATTACAGATTTTCATTATTTCACTAATTTCTTGTGGCGTGCGTGGCTTCAAGATTACATCAGGCAAGAAAGAATAATCTTCTGTATGGTCTCTTGAATAGGTGTCTCTATTTTTATCGTCTGTGAAAATATATGCTGCACCTACGATTTTCTCAAAATCTTGAAGAATTTGAGGTATAAGTTTGCCAAAATTAGTTTTGCTAATTTCTTTACTCTCGTTCTGATTTTCGTTTAAAATAATTGAAGACATGTAGAATGGAATTGAAGTTTTTTCTTAGCGTAGATTAATTGCAAAAATACGATTTTTATATCTTTTATTTGACATTTTTCTGTTTTTCAATCTAATTTACTGTTATTTTATTAGTAAGGAGAATAAATTGTGTGGGAAAAACTATTTTTTTTGCTGTATTGGTATTGTTGTTGCATTTTTATTTGAAATTTTGAATCAAAATATGCAAATTTGCATGTTTGTTTTTCAAAAGTAAAGAACCAATTTTTAATTTTATCGTTCTTACTAAAAAAAGCCACTCTAAAAAGCTAACTTTCTATGAATCAATCTATTTACGAAACTCTACCTACTCCACAACCAAATTCCTTAAAAGTGATTGCTCTTCCAAAACCAACTGTAAAGTCTATTCTTATGCTTCTTTTTTTAGATTTTTTTTCTTCAAACTTAAATGAAGAACGTGTAAGAAATACTAGAAAGCTACTTTCTTTGTTCTTTTTGATAGGAATTTTTTCTGTTTTATCTATTTCTTCTGCTTTTGCTCAAGATGAAGATTTTGTGGAAGACCCATTGGGAAAGTCTTCAATTTGGCAACAGCTTACTGAAAATCCTACTGATTCTATGCTTTGGGAAAACTATTATGGGAAGCCTTTTAGTACAATGGATAGAAAAGAAGCAGAAAAAATAAATGGTTGGAAACAAGAATTAATGCTTCGTAAATTGGCTAGTAACGATGCCGTTATTGGTTTTGTAATTACTGATGAAATTGATGAAGGGTTTTTTATTGACGAAGCTGCTTTTAGAGAATTTGAAGCACAGATTCAGACAGCAAAAGCAAGTGGAGAAGCTACAACTATTACCTTTAAAGATATTCAGGGTTTGGAGGCTATCATAATGCCCGAATGGGAAGGAATGGCAGATTTGAAACAAAATATTGCAGAAAATTTTGTCATTTTAGAAGATATGTATAAAGATATTTTTTCTGAACAAGGAATTGATTTTGAAACATATGTCTCATCACATCCAGATGGAAAGTACAGTCAAGTAAAGTGGATCGAAGAATTAGACGGAAAATTGAGAAAAGCCAAAGAAAAACAGCTTTCCGAACTCAAGAAGAAATACAACATGAATTAGTACACTGTTTAAAAAGTTTGTTTACATGTATTTCGTGCGTTCAACTCTGAGGAGTTGAACGAAACGCTTCCTCAGAAGCGTGATTCAAGCAAATAAATCTCGCTTCTGAGGAAGCGAAACATTCAGTTCTGGGGAACTGAATGCACAGTAAAAACATTGTAAAACTTTTTAAACAGTGTAATTAGAGATAAATATCTAAATTAAGCTATACGGAATTTTTTGCGTTTATGAGTTGAGAATAAATTAATTTTTTTGAATTAGTTTATTCTCATTTTTGTTTATTCGTTTTAGCTTCGCTAAGGACTTCGTCGTTCTCAAAAACGAATTTATCACTTCCTTAGAGGTGTTATATTGGTTAAAAATTGGTTTTAAAAAGTCAGCTTGATAAGTCAAGCAGCTACGTAATTTAAACCTAGAAATTTGATTTATCAAATTCCAAAACTTATTTTCTTTTTTCGTGTTAGTGATAACAAGTAAGTATTTTTTCTTATAGCTTTTTATATAAAAGTTTATTTTTTTAAAGAACAAAATTTTTAGCTTGCTTTTCTTTAGAACTTTGGTTTTAAGAGCTTAGTTCTCCTATTTTTTTATACTATCCATTTTTATGAACGCATCACAAAGTCAATCAATCAAAACTACTTTAAAGGTAGAAACAATAGCTGATAATGAGTATTACACTATTTCCTATTCTCACCCCAAGAATCGGTTTTATCTTACAATTAGAAATAATTGGCAAAACTTAGATTCGATTTCTAATTATGTAAGCGATTGGAGAAAAGCAATGCTTGTAGCAACTTCTAATTTTACACTTCTTACCGACGCTACAAACGCAAAAATATATCCTCCTTCTGTAATGAGTATCCATCATGAGGCACAGCAATTGGTAGTAGATGCGGGTCTTATGCAAGTGGCTGAGGTGCTTCCAGAGAGTTCTTTTCTAAAATTTCAATCTGAATTGTTGATGGAAAGCAGTCAAATGCCTTGCTCAAAATTTGAAAGTATTGAATTGGCTGAAGAGTGGTTGGATAGTTTGTAGAAAATAGCTATGAATAAAAACAAAAAGAACAGTTAATTTTTCAAATGTTCAACAACTAAAAAATGAGCAACATAATTTCGTTCTATACTTTTAGCAATTCCGTATTCTTTTTTATCTTCTACACAAACAGTAGTTTGGACAAACTGAGCTACCCAAACTAATCCAAAAAGAAAATCTTTTGTTTTTTGATATTCATTTTTAGGAAGTTTGTGCTGAATAATTTCTCCATTTTTAAGATAAATAAGTAGCCTATTTTCTTTTTTCGTTTTGGAATAATGAATTTTCCGAATTTGATAAAAAGAGTAGGTTTTTTCTTTTTTAATTTCTATTTCATTTTCAAAAATGCGAAGTGTTCTTTTGTCTATTCCTATTATTTTTCTGAATAATTTGTTTTGAAAGGTAGATGTAACAAGAAACATAGAACCCATCTGACCCAAAAAATAGAGACTAATATAAATTATAGAAGTAACAAGAGAAGAAAATTTTGGAAGAAACTGATTTGTATAAAACAAGAAATATATCCAACCAATAGTAAAAGCAATAAAAAAAATAACTCCAAAAGTACCTAATATTCTGCTTCTCAATGTACTAAACGTTTCAAAAATCAATTTGGCTTCTTTCTTCTTCGCTATCAAAACAGGTATAGGAGAAGGAACAAAATTAAGTGTTTCAGATTGATTGCAATGCACTAGGTTTATATATTCCCAACTTTCCCTCAAAAAAACAGACTGACAAGCACTACAAAAAACTACACGAGTATTTTCTATTATTCTATCTCCAGTTACTCCGTCTTGTCTTCCAATTATATGAAAATGATTTTCTATATTTAGTGTATGAACCGAATACGACATAATTTCTTTTCTTGTCTTACTTTATTAATTATTGTTTTTTTTATTTCTTCATGTAAAGATAAAACAAATTATTCTTTTGAAAAAAACGAAAAATATGAAGTTGATTTACCTACTTATATGCCTTCTCTTCCTAAAGAACCTTCTCAAAATCCGACTACGAAAGAAGGAATTATTTTAGGTAAAATGCTTTTTTTTGATACACAATTATCCAAAACTAATAAAATTTCATGTGCTACCTGTCATAATCCAAAATTGTATTTTACTGATAATTTAGAGAAAAGTAATTTGGGAACAACAGGAAAAAACCTAGCTCGCAATACGCCTACGCTTATAAATGTTGTGTATGCAGAAAACGGACTTTTTTTAGATGGAGGAATAAAAAATCTTGAATCACTTCCTGCTGCACCGCTTAGGCATCCAGACGAAATGGCAATGGATTTGAAAGAATTACCAATTTTATTACAAAAAGATACTAATTATCCTACCTTATTCAAAAATGCTTTTGAAAGTGATACCATCACAAATGCACTTATTTTTAGAGCCTTAGCACAATTTCAACGAACACTTATTTCTCCTTCTTCAACTAATGATTTTAATTTAGTTAGTAAATGGGATAGTGTTCAGCAAAACAAAACTACTTTCTCAAAATCAGAACTAAAAGGACAACAACTTTTTCAAAAACATTGCAACTCTTGTCATACCGCTCCTTTATTTTCAGATTATACATTTCACTTTGCTCACTTAGATAGTATAAATACTATAACAAATCCTACAAAACACGATCTGAATAAAAAAGAATTAGGAAGGCAAGGAATTACAGAAAATCCAAGTGATTATTTAAAGTTCAAAACACCTACGCTTCGGCATATTTCAAAGACTTTTCCTTATTTACATGATGGAAGTGTTGATAATTTGAATTATTTTTTAGAAGAACATAATTTGTCTAATGAAGAAAAAATTGCTTTGTTGGATTTTTTGAGATGTTTATAATTTTATTCTCGTAGGGAAAAGGCACGCCTTTTCCATTATATGGATTTATTGAACTATACTTTTAAAAATAAATACTATGTTTAGGAAAAGGCAAGCCGTTTTCCCTACAATGAAAATCCATTTTATTACAAAACACAAGATTCTCCATTTTTGGGAACTTTTATTCCATCAATATCTATTAATCTATCCAAACGAATTTTAATTTTTTGCCTGTTTAATTCTAAATTTTCTAACACTTCGCAACTCATAAATTCTTCTCCGTTTTTGGTTTCCAAGTCTTTTACTTTGATTTTTTGATTAATGGTTTTTTCATAATCTGTATCTAAATAGTTGATTTCTACCGTTTTTTGAGTAGTAGCAAAGGCTTCTAAATTGTCATAAAAACTACAGTCGATAGGAATATATTTCTGATTTTGCATAAAAATAGATTTTTTTATTTGAGTTTTTTACAAAACGAAATACTACAGAAATGGTTAGTTATTGATGGTGAAGGATAAATAAATACAAATAGTTAGTGTCAGATTACAAATCTAAAAAAAGCAGTACATTCTATCCTTGTTGCGTATTTTTTACTATTCAATCATTATTTGCTTACTTAATCAAATTTATCAAACTTTGAATAAGCAAAAATTATTACAAACCCTTACAAAATATGTAGTATAGAAAGTGCAATTCTTTCTATAATACAATACTCAATATTCCAAAATCATAAATTGTTCATTATTAATATATTTCATTCATAATTTACCATTTATAATTCACAATTTCTTTTTATGTTAGATATTATCCGTTTACTTCCCGAATCGCTTGCCAATCAGATTGCTGCTGGAGAAGTCGTTCAGCGTCCTGCTTCTGTGGTAAAAGAAATGCTGGAAAACTCGGTTGATGCAGAAGCCACAACGATTGAACTTGTTTTGCAAGATGCTGGAAAAATACTCATTCAAGTAATTGATAATGGAAAAGGAATGTCTGAAACGGATGCTAGAATGTGTTTTGAAAGACATGCGACCTCAAAAATTCTTACACCAGATGATTTGTATAATATCCAAACATTTGGTTTTAGAGGCGAGGCAATGGCTTCAATTGCAGCCGTTTCACAAGTTGAACTTCGCACCCGACAAGAAGACCAAGAAGTAGGAACATTGATTTATATAGAAGGCTCAGAAGTAAAAAAACACGAACCCACAGCGACACAAATAGGAACTTCTTTAGCTGTCAAAAACTTGTTTTTTAATACGCCTGCACGTCGAAAGTTTTTGAAATCCAATTCGGTTGAGCTTCGTCATATCACACAAGAGTTCGAACGTGTTGCACTGGCAAATCCTCATATCAATTTCACGATGCACCACAATAATCAAGAAGTGTATAATCTAAAAGAGGGAAAATTGGCTAGAAGAATTGTAGCTATGTTTGGAAAAAGTTATCAATCAAATCTTCTGACGTGTCAGGAAGATGTTGAAACAATTCAGCTTTTAGGCTACATAGGAAAACCACAAGCAGCCAAAAAAACAAGAGGAAATCAGTATTTTTTTGTTAATAATCAATTTATAAAAAGCGGATATTTGCATCATGCTGTCATGACAGCTTATGAAGGACTGCTGCCAAAAGATGCACATCCTTTTTATGTTTTGTTTATTGAAATTGATCCAAAAAAGATTGATATAAATGTTCATCCTACCAAAACAGAAATAAAATTTGATGATGAAAGAACAGTTTATGTAGTCGTTCAATCAGCCGTCAAACAGGCTTTAGGAGTTTCTCAAGTAGTTTCGCCATTAGATTTTGAGACAGATGCAAATTTTTTGAATCCTGCAAATTACTCTAAAAATCAAAGTGAAAATTATATAATTGATGAAGATAATGAAGAAGAACCAAGAACGTTTTTTTCTGACTTTTCAAAGTATGATAATGAAAATACAGAAAATAAGGACTTTATTGGAAGGTATGATAAAGACGAAAACAAAGGAAAATATGGCGATTATATTAATGAACCTTTTACTAGAAATAAAGAATTAAAAAAATATGAGCGTCCAGAACCAACAGAGAGAGAAAAAAATAATCAAAAAAACTGGGAGAGAATTTATCTGAATGATGAGCAGAGAGAGGGTTTGGGAACTAGGAATTGGGAGTTAGGAAATGAGAATGAAAAGGGATTAGGAAGTGAAAATGAAACTTCCCCAGTTCCTAATTTCCAATCCCCAATTCCCCAGACGTTCCGAAGTTCTGCAAATAATCTTTCTAAATCTGAATTAGAGGCTGAAATAAAATCGTCTAAATCAAAAATTCCGACCAGCGATAAACGTCATGTTTTTTGGGTGGCAGGTCGTTTTGTGGCTAGTCCGACCAAATCAGGAATGATTATGATTGATGCTTCGGCTGCTCATGAACGTATTTTGTACGAACGTTATGAGAAAAGAATTTTAAAAAATAATGGAAATAGTTCTACTTCTCAACAAATTCTTTTTCCTCCTACACTTACTTTTTCGGTGGTAGATTACGAACTTTTGAAGGAAGTTTTGCCAGAACTGAAAAATTTAGGTTTTTCGATAGAGATAAATGAACAATTAGAACGCAACCAACAAATTAAATTAATTGGTCTTCCTGCTGATTTGCTCAAAGAAAAAGGAGAGTCTATTCTGGAAGCACTTTTAGAACAGTTTAAGTACAATCAGAACACCATCAAAATTCCGAAACGAGAAAATATTTTGCGTGCCTTTGCAAAACGTGCCTCTATGCAAGCCAAAAATTATTTTTCCAGCGAAGAAATGCAAAGTTTGATTGATGAACTTTTTGCCTGTCAGCAGCCCAATTATACACCTGATGGAAAAAAGATATTTATGCTTTTGGATACGGAGGATGATTGAGCAGTTGTTTTTGTAAAAAATGTAGCATACGCTTTAGCGTGTGTATGTATTCTGTGTACCGAATGCTTTAGCTTTCGTCAGAGAATTTAGCGTTTTTATATAAAAAAATACTATGGTACGGCTGAACTCAATCTAAAGAGTGAGCTACATAATGAGCTACATAATTACTCTCAAATAATATTTCTCCACTTGTTCTCTTGCCCAAGGCGTTTTGCGTAAAAATGTAAGACTAGATTTTATGGAAGGGTCATTTTTAAAACAGTTTATATTGACTTCTTTAGCCATCTTTTCCCAGCCTTGTTTTTCTACTAAAGTTTCCAAAATATCGGCTAGTTTTACTCCATGTAAAGGGTCGTTTGACTGATTCTGTGTTTTTTCGTCCATTTTATAAGATGAGTTGAGTGGTTTTATGATTATTCTCTTATTCAAATTTAGAAAAATAATTGTGATAATTTCTTTTAAAGTAGTATTAAAATCCAAATTTTAAAAAACCTTTTTTTTTGTAAAACGTTAAGAGAATGGTCTTAGTTAAAATCAATTAAACGAAAACTATTTTTTAAAGGCAAAAGTTTGCTAAATTAGATTATAATTTTTTATAGTATTCAATTATTCATCATTTAACCTATATTATTTTTATGGCAAATTCAGACAACGGCGGCTTAGGCTTCCTAACATTCATTACAGGATTAGCAGTAGGTGCATTAGTAGGCGTTTTGGTAGCTCCAGAATCAGGCGAAAAAACTCGTGGACGCATTGCACGCAAATCAAATGACCTTTTAGAAGACTTAGAAGGACAAGTAGAAATCACAAAACACAAAGTAAATCAGTTTAATGAATCTATGAAAGAGCGTGCAAATTCGCTTGCAGCCGATGCAAAAGCAAAAGCAAATGAACTTGCAGACAAAGCAAAAAATCAAATTGAAAGTGCTAAAGGAGATAGTGCAGAAGCATAGTCTTTGATAGCAATATCAAAAAACAGTCATTTTTGGAGAATCTTAATCTAATCATTTATTAGATTAAGGTTCTTTTTTTTGTATTTTCGTTTTTTATTGTGGCTCTGTTTAATGAATTTTTACGACAGAAAAATGTAAAATGAAATTAATTACATCACTCATCACTAAACACTATCTTATGCAACACTCTTCATTATCCTTAAAAACCTTATTGTCTAGTTTGGTTTTGCTTTCTCTTTTTGCGAGTTGTAACCCAGAGAAAAAACCGATAGAAATAGATTCTACTATCCAAACTGATTCCACTGCTCAAATGAATACAGAAATTCCTAACGATATTCATACATTTGCTGTTCCAGAAGACGCAAAAATTACTCATCTAGACCTTAAATTAAATGTAGATTTTGAAACCAAAATGCTTTCAGGAATTGCTACCTATGATATCGAAGTACAAAATAATGTAGATAAAATCTATTTAGATACTCGCAGTCTTACCATCGAAAATGTAGAAGTAGATAGCCAAAAAGTAAATTTTGAGCTTGAAAACGAAGTAGAAAATCTAGGACAAAAATTAGTAATTCCTCTTACTAGTCAAGCCAGAAAAATAACCATTACTTACAAAACTTCTTCCACCGCAGAGGCTCTTCAATGGCTTTCTCCTTCACAAACGGCAGGAAAAAAGAGTCCATTTTTGTTTACTCAATCACAAGCTATTTTGGCTCGTACTTGGGTTCCTACGCAAGATAGCCCCGGAATTCGCTTTACTTACACAGCCGAAGTAACTGTTCCTAAAGAACTTATGGCAGTTATGAGTGCAGAAAATCCACAGCAAAAAAATGATTCTGGTGTTTATAATTTTAAGATGGAACAACCGATTCCAGCTTATTTACTGGCTCTTGCAGTTGGGGATTTGCGTTTTCAACCAATTGGAGAGCGTACAGGCGTTTATGCCGAACCTTCTATGATTAGCAAGGCTGCTTATGAGTTTGAGGAAATGGACAAAATGCTAGAAGCTGCCGAAAAACTGTATGGAAAATATGCATGGGGACGTTATGATTTGATTGTTTTGCCTCCTAGTTTTCCTTTTGGTGGAATGGAAAATCCTCGTCTTACCTTTGCAACGCCTACTATTTTGGCTGGCGACCGTTCGCTTACTTCTCTTGGTTGCACATGAACTTGCTCACTCGTGGTCTGGAAATTTGGTTACCAATGCTACTTGGAATGACTTCTGGCTAAACGAAGGCTTCACCGTTTATTTTGAAAATAGAATAATGGAAGAAGTTTCTGGAAAAGATTATGCTGATATGTTAGCTTTGATTTCCTATCAAGATTTGAAAAGCGAAGTAGAAGCTATGACAAAAGCAGGAGACGGAGAAGACACAAAATTAAAGTTAGACTTGAAAGACCGTAATCCAGATGATGGAGTTACTTCAATTGCCTACGATAAAGGTTTTTATCTTCTAAAACTAATTGAAAATACAGTTGGAAGAGAAAAATTTGATGCTTTCTTAAATCAATATTTTACAGAATATGCTTTCAAAACTACCAATACAGAAGACTTTTTGACTTATTTAGACAAAAATTTACTCTCACAAGTAGAAGGTTCAATGGAAACCATAAATCCAAAAGAATGGATTTATGAAACAGGAATTCCTGCTAATATTCCAAAAATTGAATCAGAACGTTACAATAAAGCAATCGCAGCAGCAACAGAATGGAAAGATGGAAAACCAGCTTCACAATTAGAAGTAAAAGATTGGACTTTTCAGCAATGGTTGTTTTTTCTTCGTGCTTTGCCAAACGACCTTAGCTCACAACAAATGGGTGAACTAGACAAAATTTTTAAGTTTTCAGAAACAGGAAATAATGAAGTTTTGGGAGAATGGCTTATAAAAGTAGCTCACAATCAATACGAAAAATCATATCCACAGATGCGTAAATTTTTAGTAAATGTGGGAAGACGTAAGTTTTTAAGTCCAATTTATTCAGCAGCTTATTGCAAACGAAAAAACACTTCCTTTAGCAAAAGAAATTTATGAAGACGCAAAACCAAATTATCATTTTGTGGCTTCTTCTAGTATTGAAAAAATGTTGGAAGGGAAGTAAGTAAATAGTTTTTAATTTGATAAATCAAATCACTACATTCAAATTATGTAGCAGTTTGATTTATCAAATCCTTATTGTAGCTCACAAAATAGCAGGGCAATGGCTTGATTTTCAATTCTAAATTTATCAAATGGCACAAGAGTACGATAAAATATTTAAGGAAAATATAGAACAAATTGCTCTTCCATTGGCTGAGAAATTGTTGGGTATTCGTCCTGAAAAGCTGGAGGAAATCTCTTTAGATTTACAAAAACAGTAGAACGAAAACCCGATTTTTTGAAAAAGGTAGTTCATAAAGATTCAACGAAAGATTATATTTTACACATTGAATTTCAAGTAGTTGATGAGCCTAAAATGCTGCATTGAATGTTGGAATATTATGGATTGCTTTTTCGTAAATTTGAGTTTGCACTCAAACAGGTTGTTTTTTATATTGGAGAAGGAAAAGCTAAAATGAATACAGAATTAAATCATGCAAATGTCAGTTTTAATTTTAGTTTGATTTTCAACTAAATAGAGCATTTAGGGTACGGATAAAACTTAAATTCTTTCAGAATCAAATTTGATAAAAATATTTTTTGTAAAACGTTGGCTCAAATATCTCTATAATTAACAGGAAGACGTATCTGTATAAATAAAAAATTCCTTTTCTACTTATGATGTTTGCCTAGAAATGATGTCCTAAGATTAATCACTATAAGGCTTATCCCAAAAAACGCTTAAAGTACCTCCTGCTAAGACAAGTAATAAACAAACTCGTTTAAATAAATCTTGGGGAGTATAATCTTCACGAAGTAAGAAATTACGAACACTATCATGACTCATTGTTTCCATACCAAAAGCTAGTTGAGTACACCCTTTATTTTTAGGAGTAACTAATAAATAAGTACTGTAAAGTGATAAGTCGCACAATGCAGTTGATTTTCTTTTCAACACTCGCATCAAACGGAAAATTTATAGGTAAATGATATATATATATAAAGCTAAAACAAAATTACGTAAGTTTAGGGTGCGTAACTTCTAAAATATTCAAGAAATAAATTATACTGAATTTGTTAATTCTGATAAACCAGAAGAAGTAATTTTAGCTATTTTGGCAAATTTTGAAAATCAATCTTCTACTAAAGTCATTCAAACTATTTTAGAAAAAGTAATTGTTACAACAAAACCCAACTTAGAACGACTAAAATACGTTAAACAGTTAGAAATACTTTCTATTCTAAGAAAATTACAAACCCAAGTAGTAAATCAATCAAAAACTATGGCACTTATTTATAACATCGAAGATGATCTTCGTTATCAACAAGGATTAGAAAAAGGATTGAAAAAAGGAGAGCTAGAAAAAGCGAAAAGAGCAATCAAAAATTTACTTTCTACTAGTCTTACCCATCAACAAATTGCCGATTCTTTAGAGGTTTCTATTGATTTGGTAAAAGAAATAGCTAATCAATCTAAGAAATAAAGCAATTAAAAAAGCTAGTTCAAAATTATTTTTGAACTCGCTTTTTGATTTTTAAATTTTCATTTCTAAACCACAATACAATCACAGCCTTCCAGACACTTAAAAAGATTAAGAATATTTCGTTCTCTAAGCGAGTAATAAACATTTTTTCCTTCTCTTTTAGAAGACAGAATTCCTTTTAATTTCATATTCAAAAGTGATGAGAAGTAAGCGATTGTTCTACTTCCAAACCTTCACAAATCTGATTGACAGATAAACGTTCAGTTGTTTTCTAACAGTTTCAAAATCCCTAAACGAACAGGATGAGCAACCGTTTTCAAGAATAAAAGCAGCTCGTTCTAGGGTTTCTACATCAATTTGTAAAGTCTTTTCTTTCATTCTTCAGATTTCATAATTGTTTTTTGTATTATATTCCCTTTTTATTAAAATCTTGTTAGAGAACGTAGCCTAAACAAAGATTAATGAATGTAAACACTTGTTTATATGTTCATATTTTAGTTTGTAAATTAGTAACGCAAAAACAAACGTCTTTAGTTATCTGTTGATTTGCTTTCATTTTCAAAACCTCATTGATGCTTTCATGTGAAACTCAAATACGGTTAAATAAACAACTATCGAATTATGCAACATTACACTCATTTTTCCTCATCAACTTTTCAAAGAAAATCCTGCTTTATCTGAGAAAGAAAATCAACCAGTTTATCTGCTAGAAGATGAACTCTATTTTGGTCAATATCCATTTCACAAACAAAAACTACTCTTGCATCGTGCTTCTATGCACTATTATCAAGATTTTTTAGAGAAAAAAAAATATACAGTTTCTTATCTTGATTACTCAAAATATAAGAGTTTAGAAAAAGTATTTAACTTACTAAATGAAGAAAAAATTACAGAAATTCATTATACCGATACTACCGATTATTTATTGGAAAGAAGATTAAATCGTTTTTCTAAAAAATTTGATATTAAACTCATTCAATATGAAACGCCACTTTTTCTGACTTCAAAAGAAGAATTAGACAAAACACTTCAAAAAACAAAGTCAGGAAGTTATTTGATGGCAAGTTTTTATCAAAAACAGCGTAAACGTTTGGATATTTTGATGAATCCAGATGGCTCGCCAAAAGGAGGAAAATGGAGTTTTGATGAGGAGAACAGAAAATCATTACCCAAAAATAAGGCAGAAAAAAATAAATTAAATATTCCAAAATTTCCTGTTTTTGAAGAGAATGAATTTGTAAAAAAAGACAAGCCAACTATTGAAAAAGAATTCTGGAACTAATTATGGATTTTTGGAAGAATTTAATTATCCTACTACTCACCAAGAGGCTGAAAATGTACTTGATACTTTCTTGAAAGAACGCTTTCATTTATTTGGAGATTATGAAGATGCAATTACTACAGAAGAGCGTATTATTTTTCATTCTGTCCTTACGCCTGCTTTGAATATTGGTTTGCTTACACCAAATCAAATTATAAAAAAGGCAATGAATTTTGCTTCTCAAAGTATTGGAACAAAACAAGAAATTTCTCTAAATTCTTTAGAAGGTTTTGTGAGGCAGATTATTGGTTGGCGTGAATTTATGCGAGGAATTTATGAGAAAGAAAGCGTTTTTGAGCGTACTAACAATTATTTTGAGTTTAAAAGAGAAATTCCTAAATCTTTTTATGATGGAACAACAGGAATAGTTCCGATTGATGAAACCATCAAAAAAGTTTTGAAATATGGTTATTCTCATCATATCGAAAGGCTTATGATTTTAGGTAATTTTATGCTTTTGTGTGAGTTTTCGCCTGATGCTGTTTATCGTTGGTTCATGGAATTATTTATTGATGCTTATGACTGGGTAATGGTTGGAAATACGTATGGAATGACACAGTATGCTGATGGAGGACTTATTACGACAAAACCTTATATTTCGGGTTCGAATTATGTTTTGAAGATGAGCGATTACAAAAAAGGCGACTGGGCTGATACGTGGAATGGACTTTATTGGAATTTCATTTCTAAACACAAAGAAACCTTTGCAAATAATCACAGAATGCGAATGATGGTTAGTATGCTAGACAGAATGAAAAAAGAAACACTACAAAATCACTTAGAAAATGCAAATGATTTTTTAGAGAAGTTAGATAAAGAACTGAAAAATAAGTAGCTAAAGGTTAGTAATTCGATTTTTTCATTTCTTTCCAATCTTTCCAAGTAATAAAAAAATAGGTTATCAAAAAGAAAGGAGGAATTATCCAAAAAATGATAAAGGTAATTTCGTTTGTATTAGCAGAATTATCATATCCAAAAATTACAACTACAAAAATTATCAAATAAACGATAGCACTTATAGCATGGACTTTTCGGAACAGTTCAATTTTTTTGGAATAACTTCCCTTAAAGATATGATAAGTAAGACCAATAGAATTATAAAGCATAATAGGAAGCAAACTAAAAAGTCCTAATGCCATAAAATATCCACTAAAAGAGGATAAAAGTCCAAAAATAGAAGTTAAAACAAAGAAAAAGCATTGTATATAAAAATCAATCTTCAAAAAATGATGTTTATTTGGACTAGATAGTGTATTTTTCATAAGTTTTGATTAAAAATTAATTTTTTAAATATAAAACTATTTATTCGTTTTATTTAAAATTTCTAATAAAAAATCTACTAATGTAGTGGGTGAGTATTTATTGGTAAGATTATTAATCTGAACGATTCCTGTTTCTAATTGAAAACAAGTCTTTCCAATCTGACTTCTGTTTTCATCAAAAAAAGTAATTCGTATAAAGGTTTTGTCCATACCATCTGTATAAACACATTTTTTTTGCCATTTCCAGTTTGGTTTTTTTCGAATGATAAGCTGTATTAGCTCATGGGCTGCAATTTCTTGTGTCATAATTGTAAAGAAGTATAAAATGTAATTGTGTGTTTATTTATTTTTTTCAACTATTAAAATACTAAACTTTTATGAAAATTGTAGATTTGTCATTTATTTCTTTTTAGACTTTTTATGAATTTAGTTGAAAGCTTATGTTTTGGATTGAACTTTATTAAAAGTCTGAACAAGTAAAACTAATCATTTTCCTTGAAAACACTGAATCCATAATCCGTAATTCATAATTGATCCTTAGGATAAAAACTACTCAAAATTTCCTTTTTCTATCAAAAGTTTCTATCTTTGTAATTCATTTTGGGAAGAATAGATAAATTTCTGTAAATCAATAACTTACCTTAATTTATGTCTTTTCAAAAATGAATTTTAATCAAATTATTTTACCACAGTTAATAAACACCTTATAAGCATGATTTCTTTTAACTGACTTTATTGAACTTAGTTAAAAAAAATGCTACAAAGGCAGGCACAACTTGGCAAGCCTGAAAGTAATTGTCGTTTTTATTTTATTATATGAGTAATACAAACACTTCAGCAGGCGAAATCAATTGGGAAGAATTAGAGTCTAACAAAACAGGCTTTGGTGCTGGCTACAAAGATGCTCGCCAACAAGAATTAGCAGACCTTTACGAAGAAACACTTACGACTTTTTCAGAAAACGAACTCGTTACAGGTACAATTGTAGGCGTTACAGATCGTGAAGCTATCGTAAATATCGGACACAAATCAGACGGACTTGTATCT
The DNA here is from genome assembly GCA_963761725.1 of uncultured Cytophagales bacterium. Taxonomy (GTDB): domain Bacteria; phylum Bacteroidota; class Bacteroidia; order Cytophagales; family Bernardetiaceae; genus Bernardetia. The sequence continues at coordinate 363,720 of CAVXHP010000012.1, forward strand.
CTTTCAGAATTTAGAGATTTGCCAGACCTTAAAGCAGGTGACCAAGTAACGGTTTATGTAGAAAAACAAGAAGATGCAAACGGACAAATTTTACTTTCTCGTCGTAAGGCAATGGCTCTTCAGGCGTGGAAAAAAATTGAGCAGTCGCATCAAGGAGACGAAGTTATTGAAGGAATCATCAAACGCCGTACAAAAGGTGGTTTGATTGCAGATATTTTTGGTATTGAGGCATTTTTACCAGGTTCACAGATTGACGTTAAGCCAATTCGTGATTTTGATGTCTATGTAGATAAAAAAATGGAATTGAAAGTTGTCAAAATTAATTATGCAAATGACAACGTAGTAGTTTCTCACAAAATTCTTATTGAGAAAGACCTTGAAAAACAACGTTTACAAATCCTTGACAACCTTGAAAGAGGTCAGGTATTGGAAGGTGTGGTTAAAAATATCACTAATTTCGGTGCTTTTGTTGATTTGGGTGGCGTAGATGGATTACTTCACATTACAGATATTTCTTGGGGACGTATTAGTCATCCAAACGAAATATTAGAATTAGACCAAAAACTTAATGTTGTTGTTCTTGATTTTGATGAAGATAAAAAACGTATTTCATTGGGTATGAAACAACTTCAAGAACATCCTTGGGATTCGCTTGAAGCTGGTTTAGAAGTAGGTACAAAAGTAAATGGTCGTATTGTAAATGTGGCTGATTATGGTGCTTTCTTAGAAATCAAACCAGGTGTTGAAGGTTTGATTCACGTTTCAGAAATGTCTTGGTCGCAGCACTTGCGTAATCCACAAGAATTTTTGAGTATCAATGATACAGTAGATGCAGTTATCTTGACAATTGATCGTGAAGAGCGTAAAATGTCATTAGGTATCAAACAACTTACTGAAGATCCTTGGACAAAAGAAGAAGTTAAGACAAAATATGCTTCTGGACAGCGTCATACAGGTACAGTTCGTAACCTTACTAACTACGGTTTATTCTTAGAATTAGAAGAAGGTATTGACGGACTTGTTCACATTTCTGACCTTTCTTGGACTCGTAAATTTAAACATCCGTCTGAATTTATCAAAGTAAACGAAAAATTAGAAGTTCAAGTATTAGAACTTGATACAGAACAACGTCGTTTGGCTCTTAGTCATAAGCACATGGAAGAAAATCCTTGGGATACTTTCGAAACTATCTTTACACCAAACAGTGTACACAAAGGTACTTTAGTGAACAAAAATGATAAAGGTGCAAATATCGAACTCCCTTATGGTGTTCAAGGTTTCTCTTCTACAAAACATCTTACTTTGGAAGAAACAGGCAAAACTGCCGAAGTTGGAAACAACATTGACTTTAAAGTAGTAGAGTTTTCTAAAGACGAGCAACGCATTATTCTTTCTCATGTAGCTACTTACCGTAGTGGAAAAGAGGAAAGTGCTACTGCTGCTCCAGCTAAACCTAAAAAAGCAAAAGCTCCAAAAGGAGAGGCTACTCAAGAAACAGCTTCAAAATCTAAAGACATGAAAAAATCTAAAGATTTGGAAACTACTAGTTCATTAGGCGATAATTCTGCTCTTTCTCAGTTGAAAGACAACATGAAAGATGAGAAAAAAGAAGAAAGTAAATAATCTATTTTAATAAAATAGAAATATTCTTTTTTAGATATACAAAAACCCTTATTTCTTTATTGAAATAAGGGTTTTTTGTGTTTTAAGGTTGTTGTTTACTGACAGGGAAATGGCTTTCCTTTTCTTGAACATATGGAGTTATAAATGCACAATATGAAAATGAAAAGACGTGTCTTCTCCCTACAAAATATCAAGAAAGCACATTTTGAAAATAACGTTTAAGCCAAGTATTTGATGCTTTTGTTTTCCAAACAGAATCTAACTGTTCTTTCGTCTGAACCAAATTATCAAAAACAATCGTGTCAGAAGTAATTTCTTGTCTGCTTACTAATTCTTTAATACTTGAAAGAGAAGCAATTTTTATAGTACTTTCTTTATCGTAATAAACCACTTTTGTTCTGTCAAAAAGAGAAATCCCAAACTCCTCTTCGATAGCTTTCATCAGTCCTACGGATTTATCAATAGAACAACCTGTCGTTTGAGTAAGTTCTTCATTTACTGCCAAAACTAAAAAGCGATTATGACGAATTTCGAAGGAAGAAGACAAAGAATTTCCATGTGCTTGCCAATTTTCAGCAAAATTCATCAAAATATTTGTAATTGCTAAAGTTTCGCTATCTGTAAATTCTCTATCAGATTGATAAATCCAGAGACGAGAATACGAAGGCATTTTTTCGAAGGGAAGAAACATAATAATTTTGTTTAGATTATTTTGTACTAAAGATAGATTGAATTTTGGTACTACGGTTGTTTTGACAACAAAAAATACAACTATGCAAAGTTATGCGTTTTATTAGAGTATTGCAAAAGCAAAATTTTCATTTTTTAGATATATAACTTATTGAAAATAAACGGATTACAAGAAATCTAATTTCTCAAAAACTTCAACATTTGTTCTGACATAAAAGTATTTGAATGCAAGTTATCAAAACTAATCTCTTTCTCTTTTTTTGTTTCAACAAAGTGTTATTGTTTTAGTTTATGTAATTGAGTTTATTTAGAACTTATTAAATTCAAGAAATAATCTAAGAAAACAATTTCTACACTATTTTACAACTCCCAAAATGCACAAAGAAGTATCAAAAATTACTACTTTCCACGAATCCGAATCCACTTTATATTTTCCTCTTGAGACTTATAGAGGTAAAATAGGTAAAAAAATATCAATTTCAGAACTTTCTCAAACAGTTCTTTGCAGTTCTTATAATCAACTCGCCATTAATTTTTGTATGGAATGGCAAAGTAATAAAAATGATTTTGTAGTTCATACTTCTGGTTCAACAGGTATTCCAAAACCAATTTCTCTTACCAGAAAACAGATGCAAAATAGTGTTTTGGCAACGGCAGAAGCACTAAATTTGAAACAAAACGAGCGTTTTTTGGTGTGTTTGAATACAGAATATATTGCAGGAAAGATGATGCTTGTTCGTGGAATGGAACTGGGTGCAGAAATGATAATTGTACCACCAAAACGCAATCCGTTAGAAGATTTTGATGAAAAAATGTGGTTTGATTTTGCTGCCTTTGTTCCGATGCAATTGCAAACTATTTTAGATGAAACACCTGAAAAAGTGGCTATTTTACGCCAGATGAAAGCTATTATTATTGGTGGAGCTGCTGTTTCATATTCTCTTCTCAAAAAAATTCGTGCTACAAAAGCATTAAACCGAGTTCCTATTTATTCCACTTACGGAATGAGCGAAACGGTTACTCATATTGCTCTCAAAAGACTCAATAGTAAAGGTAATGGAAAAGGTAAAAAAGAAATTTCAGAGAATTATAAAACGCTTCCAAATGTAAAAATAAGAACCGATGAGCGTGGTTGTTTGGTTATTTCTGCTCCTCATACCTTAGGAAAAGAAATAATTACAAATGATCTGGTAGAAATAAAAAACGATACTAAGAATGGAATTGAGTTTGAATGGTTAGGTCGTGCTGATTTCGTCATTAATACAGGAGGAGTAAAAGTATTTCCAGAAAAAATAGAAAGTTTTATCGAACGAGCTTTCTATGAACTGGCTTTACAAAGACGTTTTTTTGTGTCTTCAATGGCTGATGAAATGTTGGGAGAGAAAGTAATCTTACTCATTGAAGGCTTGCCTTTTTCCAAAAAATTTGAAAATGACCTTTTGGCAAATCTCAAAACAAATCTTCCAGCTTACCATACTCCAAAACAAATTTTTTATTTATCAGAATTTTTACTTACACAAACCGATAAAGTAGATAGAAGAAAATGTGTGGAATTGGTTTTTGAGAAATATTAAGCTGAATTTTTACTTACAAAATAAAAATCCCTTCTACTCCAAAAAGTAAAAGGGAATTTTGATTTATGTAAACTATTTGTACTATTTAAAGACAAATGTGAAATACACCGTAGTCCTCACAAAACAGCATTGATTAGATTTTACTATGATTATAACCAGTTTAAGAATAATGTTTTTTAGTATTTAACGTAGTAATATAAAGATATTATTTATTCTATTCATTCAAAAAAATAATTAATTCATTAATAGATAAGTATTTAAAGCATAATAGCAAGTAGTTATACCAATAAATTTAACTCTATATTTATATTAAAATATCAATATTAAAAAAATAATTTTCTATATTTACACGACAACACTATGTTGTCTTTTTTTGTGCTTTTATATCACTAAATTTTTATTCCAATGAAAAAACTACTTTTTTCAGTCTTCATCCTGCTCACTTTTATGGGTAGCAAGTGCGAAGACGACACTCCCGAAAATCCAATAGATTTACTTCCACCTGCTACACAGATAGGTGCAAATACGTTTGGCTGCCTTATAGATGGAGAGGCGTTTACTCCTGATGGGAGACCTCTGTCTTTTACAAAAGAGTATTTCCCAACAGAGATTGGATATACATTAGGAGTAAAAGGCGATAGAACTGACTCTCAAAATGCTGTTAGTGTTGCTTGTATTATTCAAGATGTTTTTCTCAAAGAAAAGGACTACGATTTAATAGCAAAGTCTAGTGGAAATGCTTCAGGCAGGTATTTCTCTAAGTCTCAAGAAAATTATACTTCTTCGCAACACACTGGTAAACTTATTATAACACGCTTTGATTCTTTACAACAAATTATATCAGGAACGTTTTGGTTTGATGTTAAAGACCACCTTGGAGATGTTCATCAAATAAGAGAAGGTCGTTTTGATATTAAATACTAATTTTTCACAATTTAATCTTAATCTAAAAAACATGAAATCTTTTAAAATACTAATCTTGCTATTGTCTATCTCTTTTACTATTTTTGGTCAGAGTGTGAGCAATGATTATGCAAATCAAATAAATGCTGCTTTTGCAGGTATTGACCTAAATCAAGTTCCTCATGGCTTACTAAAAGACTATGCTATGGAGTTTGCAGAACTTAATGCTTACAACGGTACGCTTACAAATAGCAATCTACTTCAACGAGGTTCGTATGTTGCTCTTTACAACACACTACTTATGGCTCGTACTACGACTAATGTACCTGAACTAGTAAATCCTGAAACTTTTGAAACGAGATGGGAAAGCCATCGTAGTCCTCACAAAACGGCATTAAGTGGACTTTATTACAATTATAGCCAATTTAAAAGTAATGCACCTATCAGCATAAGTAATAATGTTCTTTACGAAACACCAAATTCAATATCTACTACCTATGAAACGAAAGAAGTCTTTGCAATGGCTGCCCCAGTTATGGTCTATAAAAACCTTGCTCTAACTGTAAAGCTTATCATATTCTGTATATCTTAAAATATCTTTTATGATGACAAAAAAATGAGCTAGCACTAAAAGTAATAAGCAATTGAAGAAGCCATCTATAGGTCAGATTATCAGATTGAGTATAATTTTCAAGGTAGATTTTCTTGAATTTTACCAAAAGAAATAAACATTAAAACTACATAAAATATCCATTGGATTTCGCCAAAACTAGAGAAAAAATAGCTGGCAGTAGATTCATTATTTTGTAAAAAAACCACTTTTTGTTCTGCTGTTTGTAAATAAAAATTAGTGATAGAAATCAGATGAGCAACTAAAAAAGGAACGCTATGAAGTAGATATTTAGATTTCCATTTGAAATTACTATCTAGAGTAGATCTGAAATAGAGATAAAAGAGAGGCATTTCTAGCAAGAATAACGTTCTTCGCAAAAATTCTACTACTGGATAATGTTTCAGATAATCATAGACAAAAAAACCACTAATATTAATAGCCATCAGGATTGTAAAAAGACCAAAAAAGAAATTACCTAGTTTGTTTTCTGTTTTGACAGTAAATAAAAATATAGCTAAAAGCAGAGAAACAAATACAAATAGAGTTGCTGAGGTGTGTATGATTTTTAATTCCATAAGAAATTGGATTTTCAGTATTCTTTAAAAATAACTTAAAGAAAGCACAAAATCCCTTTTACTCCGAAAAGTAAAAGGGATTTTTGATTTATATTTTCACGACATTTGGAAAGTGTCGCCTACATTTTTAGTCTAAAGTAATTTCAAGAGCAAGACCACGAAGTTCATGTATCAGTACATTAAAAGACTCTGGGATATTTGGCTCTGGCATATTATCACCTTTTACGATACATTCATACGCTTTTGCACGTCCCAAGACATCATCTGACTTAATTGTCAAAATTTCTCTCAAAATATGCGAAGCTCCAAATGCCTCTAATGCCCAAACTTCCATCTCTCCAAAACGCTGACCACCAAACTGAGCTTTACCACCCAAAGGCTGTTGCGTAATGAGTGAGTAAGGTCCGATAGAACGAGCATGCATTTTGTCATCAACTAAGTGACCAAGTTTCAGCATATACATAATTCCTACCGTAACTTTTTGCTCAAATTTCTCTCCAGTACGTCCATCAAAAACTTCCATCTTACACCATTCTGGTAAGCCAGCTTCTTTGATTTGATTTGCTACTTCTTCTTCCGTTGCTCCATCAAAAATTGGTGTCGCATATTTCTTACCCATTTTCAGACCCGCATGACCCAAAATAGTTTCATAAATCTGACCCAAATTCATACGAGAAGGAACACCGAGAGGATTCAAGACAATATCCACAGGAACACCATCGGCAAGGAAAGGCATATCTTCTTCACGAACGATACGAGCCACAACTCCTTTATTACCATGACGACCTGCCATCTTATCACCTACTTTCAGTTTACGTTTCTTAGCAACATATACCTTTGCAAGTTTTACAATTCCTGCTGGAAGTTCGTCTCCTACTTCTAAAGCAAAACGAAGACGCTTAAATTCTGCCGTAATTTCGTTGCGTTTTTGATTGTAATTCTTTACAAGTTCTGCCAAAAGTTCGTTTGTTTCTTCATCTTCTGTAAAGTCTTTCAAGATTACATCAGCAATAAAGTTTACTTCTTCTGGAACGTTGTAATTACTCTCATCACGGTATGCGTTTTTGCTAGGGAAAAATGCTTGTTTGATGTTTTCTTTATTAAAACCCGAATCTTTTGCCAAAACTACATCACCATATTTATGGACAATTCCTTGAGACGTTTTGTCTCCCAAAAGTTCTGCCATTTTATTAATCATCTGCGTACGCATTCCGACAAGGTCACGGCTATATTCTTTCTTCAAAACATCTACCTGCTTACGTGTCTTTGCACGCATATCTTTATCCTTTTTAGGACGAGAGAAAAGTTGTGTATTGATTACAACACCTTGAAGCGAAGCCGAAGCACGCATCGAAGCATCTTTTACATCACCTGCTTTATCTCCAAAGATGGCACGAAGCAGCTTTTCCTCTGGCGTAGGGTCTGTTTCTCCTTTAGGAGTAATTTTACCTACCAAAATATCTTGTTCTTTTACCTTTGCACCAATACGGATAATACCGTTTTCGTCCAAATCTTTAACTGCATCTTCGCTTACATTCGGAATTTCAGAAGTAAGTTCTTCTTCTCCTCGTTTTGTATCACGAACTTCAAGTTCAAACTGGTCAATATGTATTGAAGTATAAATATCATCTCTTACTACTCTTTCAGAAATAACGATTGCATCCTCAAAGTTATATCCCTGCCAAGGCATAAAAGCAACCATTAGGTTACGACCAAGTGCAAGCTCACCTTTTTCAGTTGCATAGCCTTCACAAAGAACATCACCTTTTTTGACTTTATCGCCTTTCAAAACAATAGGACGTAAATTAATACAGGTGTCTTGGTTCGTTCTACGGAATTTTGTGAGTTGATAAGTGGTAAACTCATTGTCAAAGTTTACTAATTTTTGACTTTTTGTCCAGTTATATTTTACTACAATTTTCTTTGCATCTACATAATCAATTGTTCCGTCGTCTTCTGCAACTACCAATGCTCTAGAGTCCATTGCTACACGTTTTTCAAGACCTGTACCTACAATTGGTGCTTGTGGACGCAAAAGTGGAACGGCTTGACGCTGCATATTCGAACCCATCAAGGCACGGTTTGCATCATCGTGTTCTAAGAATGGAATAAGAGAAGCTGCTACCGAAACAATTTGGTTTGGAGCAACATCCATATACGTTACATTCTCTGGAGCCTCCAAAGGAAAATCTCCTTCCAAACGACATTTTACAAGGTCAGAAGTAAATTTATTCTTACTATCCAACGTTGCATTTGCTTGTGCAATGATTTGCTCATCTTCTTCTTCTGCTGTCAAGAATTTAACCTCGTCAGTTGCTTTTTGATTCTTAACAATACGATACGGAGTTTCAATGAAACCCATTCCGTTTACGGTTGCATGAACACAAAGCGAAGAAATAAGACCAATATTAGGTCCTTCTGGCGTTTCGATAGTACACAAACGACCGTAGTGCGTATAATGAACATCTCGAACCTCAAAACCTGCACGTTCACGAGAAAGACCACCAGGTCCTAGAGCAGACATTCTACGTTTGTGCGTAATTTCTGCTAATGGATTGGTTTGATCCATAAACTGTGAAAGCTGATTTGTACCAAAGAATGAATTAATAACCGACGACAAGGTACGAGCATTAATCAAATCAACTGGTTTGAAGTCTTCATTATCACGAACGTTCATACGTTCTTTGATAGTACGAGCCATACGAGCAAGACCAACACCGAATTGGCTATACAACTGTTCTCCTACTGTACGAACACGACGATTAGAAAGGTGGTCAATATCATCAACTACTGCTCTTGAATTAATAAGCGTAATAAGGTGTCTGATGATACGGATAATGTCTTCTTTTGTAAGGACACGAACACTCATTTCTAAGTCCAAACCTAGTTTTCTATTGATTCTATAACGACCAACTTCTCCTAAATCATAACGTTTTTCACTAAAGAAAAGACTTTGAATTACATCACGAGCTGTTTGTTCGTCTGGTGCTTCTGTATTACGAAGCTGACGGTAGATTTGCTCTACGGCTTCTTTTTCTGAATTTGAGTTATCTTTTTGTAATGTATTATAGACAATTGCAAAATCATTTACATTAATATCTTCTCTATGAAGAATGATTGATTCTGTATTAGAGTCAATAATAGTTTGGATATGTTCTTCTTCAATTTCTGAATCACGCTCCAAAAGCACTTCATTACGAGTAATACTTACTACTTCACCTGTATCTTCATCTACAAAATCTTCTGTCCAAGTACGAAGAACACGAGCAGCCAATTTTCTACCTACTACTTTCTGAATATTTGCTTTCGTTGCTTTTACTTCTTCAGAAAGACCAAAAAGCTCCAAAATATCTCTATCTGCACCATAACCAATAGCACGCAAAAGCGTAGTTACTGGGAATTTTTTCTTACGGTCAATGTAAGCGTACATGATATTGTTTACATCAGTCGCAAATTCAATCCAAGAACCTTTAAATGGAATAATACGTGCCGAATATAATTTTGTACCATTGGTGTGCTTACTTTGAGCAAAGAAAACACCTGGTGAACGGTGAAGTTGGGAAACAATAACACGTTCTGCACCATTGATAACGAAAGAGCCACGCTCTGTCATTACAGGTACATTTCCTAAAAATACTTCCTGTTCGATGGTTTCGAAATCTTCGTTGTCTTCGTCATTACAAAGTAAACGTAACTTTGCTTTTAAAGGTACTGCATAAGTAAGACCTCTATCAACACATTCCTGTACTGAGTACTTTGGTGGGTCTATGATATAATCAACAAATTCCAAAACAAAGTTATCTCTTGAATCAGAAATTGGGAAGTTCTCCATAAATACTTTATAGAGTCCGTCTGCTGTTCTTTTTTCAGGAGGAGTACCTAATTGGAAGAAATCTTGAAACGACTTTACCTGCACATCTAGGAAGTGTGGGTATTCTAAAATGGGAGTCGTTTTGCGAAAGTTTATTCTGCCGTCTTTTAATGTAGCCAAGGCTCGTGTAGGTTTGAGTGAACGAAATTTATGTCAATTACGAATTAGAAATTACGGATTACGAAAAAGCAGGTAAAATATAATTAATAATCGTTTCTAATTGTCTTTATCTTGTTATCTTTTTTGAAAACTATTCTTTTACTTTTTCTTATGTATTCAAGTATGTATTCAAAAGTATCACAGTCAGAAAAAGCCCTAAAATTAGGCAAAGAGTTTAGTTAAATACTAATTAGCTCTCTATTAAATTTTACGGTTTTGTTTTCAACTAAGAAATTATGAAACGAAATAGTTTCAAATAATTTGGAATACTTAATTTGGAATACTTTTGTGTAATTCTAAATAAAACTCAGTCTAAATAAAATTCAGATAAAAGTAAGAAAAATGATATATTTTGGATATTTAATTATTTCTACTATTGGTTTAGTACCAAAAATAGGTAGTTGCAGTCAAAATATCTTACAAAGATAGCTTTTTTTTGATAGATTACAAAAGTAATTGTATATATTATTTACAAATTCTTAAAACCTTTCTAATTTAATATCGAAAATTAGAGTAGCGAAAGGAGGAATAATTTGTCTTCCTGCTGTTGTAATTCCCTGTTGTCCGTAAGCATAACGAGATGGAATGAAGAAGCGTGTTGTTTCATTAAGGTTCATTTGTCTAGTTGCTTGCTCAAAACCTACTACCACCGAACCAGAACCAATAGTAAACCTTAAAGGTTCTCCTCTTTCATAAGAGCTATCGAAGCGTCTTCCATAAAGAACTCTTCCTGTATAATTGATTTCTACGTTTGCTCCTACATTTGGGGTTGCATTACCTTGCCCTTCTTCCAAAACGATATAATAAATTCCTAAATCTGTCTTTTGTGCTGTAAGATTATTTTCAGCTAAATATTGCTGAATTGCTTGGTCTTCTCGCTCTGCTTGTACTTCAGGATCTATTAAAGGTTGTACGTCTTCTTCCCCATTACATGAAAAAAGCGATAGAGTAATTACTATTAAGAAAAGATGCTTTACTAATTTCATATTTATAGATTATATTTTTATTAATTATTTTTATTGACAGAAGGTTCAGAAGGTTTTTATTATTTCCCTTATTCAAATACTTCTACTCTAAAAACAAGAATAGAATAAGGTGTGATTATAGAACCCGAACCTCTAGCTCCATAACCTAAATAAGAAGGAAGGTAAATTGTTCCTTTTCCACCTTTTCCAATAAGAGGAATGCCTTCGTCCCAGCCTCTTATAACTTGTCCTCTACCAACTTGAAAAGAAAAAGGTTGTCTTCCAAACGAAGAGTCAAATATTTGACCTGATAATAATTTTCCTTCATAATTCACTGCTATTACCTCACCATTTTGAATAGATGTTCCTTGTTCATCGATGACATAGTAGAGACCTGACTCTGTCCTTTGAGGTGTAATATTATTTTCTGCAAAATAATTTTGAAGAACTTGGTCGTGTTCTTCTCTTCTGTCGTCGGTTTCTTCTTCCTTACAAGAAGTAAATAAAACAAACCCAATAAAGAATAATGCTAAGTATTTTGATAATTTCATTTTTGTAATTGTTTTTTAATTTTCTAACACTTCGATTTTATAGATAAGCATTGCATTAGATTCAAATTGCTCGCCTACCTCTTCTTTTCCATAAGCCAATTTAGCAGGAATATATAAAGTGCCTTTTCCTCCTTTTCCAATAAGAGGAATTCCTTCTTCCCAGCCTTTAATATGATATCCTAACCCAATGGTTATTTCATATACTCTTTCTGTATCATGAGAAGAAATAAGTTTTTCACCTGTTATGAGAAAATTCTCTTCATAACGTATGCTTAACTTTTCTTCTTTTTTAATTGGTACTCCTTGCTTTTCAATTCTATAAAAAAGACCTGATTCTGTCTTTTTATAATCTGTAATGTCATTGAGTTTCAAATAAACATTTTCGATATAATCGGTTTGATTATCATCTATACGATAAACATCTTTAGAGACAAAATCACCTCCTATCTTATCTCCTATGACTTCTATTTCAAAAATCAAAATTGAGTAAGGGTCAATAGCTGAACCTCTTTTCTCTTCCTGATAAGCTAAATGACAAGGAATATACAGAGTTCCTTTCCCACCGCTTCCAATAAGAGGAATTCCTTCCTCCCAACCTTGTATCACCCTACTTTGTCCAATAATAAATTCAAAAGGTTCTCCTCTATCATAGGAGGACTCAATCTTTTTTCCTGATTGTAAAACAGTTCCTTTATAATGTATTCTTAGCTTTTCTTCAGATGGAATAAATCCTCCTTTTTCTGTAATGACATAGAAAAGTCCAGATTCTGTTTTTTGATAGTTTTTTATTCCTTTTTCCACAAAAAAAATATTTTCTATATATTCAATCTGCTTTTTGGAAATACTATCTAAGTTATGTCTATTTTCTATTGCTGTTCTTGATAAATCTCTCTCTCTCTTTTTCTGTATTTCTACTTGAACTTCTTCGTATTCTTGAGGAGTATAACTTCTAACAATACGAAACTCTTGACGAATCCAACTTCCTTTTTTTATAAAGTTAGGACGTGGTTGTCCTTCCAAAAAAAGAGAATCAGTATGTAAAAAAACTGTTAGACTATCTCCAATTTTTACTTTTCTAAAAACTTCTGCTAAAGGTATTTCTCTGTTTTGCTCATTATTATTTAAATCTACTATAGGTGGAAAGTCTTCCATATATGTATTACCCAAAAGAGAATCAGTAGAATTAAAGACTTTCATCTGTATTTGAAAAATACTAGAATCTGTAATAGATTGTCCCTGTGTTTGTTGTCTTATTTTATATCGAAATCCATTATATTCCTTTATTCCTGTTTCAAATTGAGCTGAGACAGAAAAAGAAAGCAAGAAACAAGAAAAAATAAGTATAAACTTAAACAAGAAGAATAATTTTATTTTAATGATTGTGTCAAGAAATAGGAATTAAAAGATGGAAACTAAATATTAGTGAGCTAATTAGAAAAAACTTAAATTAGAATTTGTGATTATTAAATCTCTAACCTCCAGTTTCCAATCTCAGTATTTAATCTAATACTTCAACTCTAAAAACAAGTGTAGCATAAGGAGGAATATCTCTTCCAGCACCACGCTCACCATATCCTAAATGAGAAGGAATATATAAAGTTCCTTTTCCACCTGTCCCAACAATTGGAATACCTTCATCCCACCCTTGAATAACATTTCCTACACCAATAGGAAACTCAATTGGATCATTTCTATCAAAAGAAGAATCAAATTTTTTGCCATCAAGTAGGGTTCCTTCGTAATGAACTTTTATAGTTTGTCCTTTTTTGATAGGCGTTCCTTGCTTGTCAATGACATAGTAAAGACCTGATTCTGTTTTTTGAAAATTAGTTATTCCTTTTTCGGAGAAATACGTATTTTCTAAATAATCTGTTTGTTCTTTGATTTTTGTTTGTTTGTCCATTTCTAATTTTTGTTGTTCTTGTTGTTGTTTTTCAGCCATCTCTGCTATGTATTTTTGTTGCAGAGCTTCTAATTTACTAGCGTACTGTTGGGCTGTGTAATTTTTGAGTACTTTTATTTCGTGCCTTAAAGAGCTTCCTTCTGGAATGAAAATAGGACGTATTTGTCCATTTTGAAAAATAGAATCTGAATGAATAAATAAAGTTAGGCTATCTCCAATCTTGCCGTCCTTCATCATGATTTCTACAATAGGAATTTGTTGGGTTGTACTGTCTCTCAAATCCAAAATAAGTGGAAAATCTTCGTTTTCTGTACTTCTAAGTAAAGAATCCTTGGCAGTATAAATACTCATGCTCAATTCTATAATACTAGAATCTGTAATTGAAAGAGCTTCTTTTCGCTCTTCTGTGGTAGTATGTAATTGATAACGAATACCTTTAAACTCTTTTTCGGTTTTGTTTTCTTTACTAGCGTGTTGGGCAGTTACTGTACACGAAACACAAGTAATTAAGATAAGTAGAACAAATCTATATAGAAACATATAATTTATTTTTTTCAGACAATGGCTTTTTTATAAAAATCATCAGTTATTTTTATGTATTGTAAAAATAACTGATGATTTATTTAGGCTGTAGAATTGATTTACAACCTTTATTTAATGTTATTTATTTTTCAGATTTAGTCAACTTATTCCATTACTTCTACTTTGAAAACAAGCATTGCATTTGGAGGAATAGCTCCTTGAGAACCTTGAGCTCCGTATCCTAAATTAGAAGGAATATACAAATATCCTTTTCCACCACGACCAATAAGAGGAATGCCTTCATCCCAAGCTCTAATAACTTGTCCTTGTCCGATAGCAAACTCAAATGGTTCGTCCTCTATCGTAAGAAGCATCGAATTTTTCACCTGTTTCCAGAAGAGTTCCTTCGTAATGTACTTTTACATTATCTCCCGCTTTGATGTCTGTTTTGCCTTGCTTATCTATTTTGTAAAAAAGACCAGATTCAGTTTTCTTGAAATTTTTAATTCCTTTTTCAGGGAAATATGTATTTTCAATATATTCTACTTGTACTTCAGAAACACTATCGGCTTGAAGTTGCATCTTCATTTGTTGCTTTTGCATTTCTTCCATATATTCCTGCTGCATTTTCATCTGTTTCTCTTTCATTTGCTCTTGTACGCCTAAATATTCTTGCATTGTATAGTTTTTGACAACACGAAACTCTTGACGAATCATACTTCCTACTGGAATAAATTCAGGACGTTGCATAGCGTTTTGTCCTTGATAAATAGAATCCGATGAAGTGAATATAGTAATACTATCGCCAATAGAACCTTTCATCAAAATTTCCACTAGAGGCATTTTGCGATTATTAGAATCACGCAAATTTACCAAAGCAGGAATTTCTTCTTGATAGGTTTCTTGTAAAAGAGAATCTGCATCATTAAATACTCTCATATGTACCTGTACGATACTAGAATCATTAATTTTTTCACCACTACCACTTTCACGTACTACATACTTCATTCCTTTGTGTTCGCCTTCTTTTGGAGTACAAGACCAAGAAATTACTCCTAAAAGAGCTAATAAAATAAAACGATATAAATAAGAAGAATTCATTTTTTAAATTTTAGATAAAATAAAGAATCAATATAGATTGATAAAATTGGGAAAAAATCAAATAATTTGGAAATCGGAACTTGTTTTGTAAAAACTAAATGCAAAGGTCTAATATAAAAACCAAAGTAGAAAAGATTTATATAAAATTAAATTTTAATTTTAATAGTCAAAAGGTTAGACAGCCGTAAGTTCCGAACGATGCTCTTCAATAAGCTCTTCAAAACGCTCTATTACTTTTTTTACAGGTTCGGTACTTCTTCCACCTGCGGCATTGTGATGCCCTCCTCCTCCAAAATAATTACGAGCAAAATCAGCTACTGAAAATGTTCCTACTGAACGAAAAGACATCCTGACTTCATTACCATAATCAATTAAAATAGCTGCAAAATCAATTCCTTCAATAGAAAGTGCGTAATTGACAATACCTTCTGTATCGCCTGATTGTGTATTGTATTTGCGAGTATCTTTTTGTTTTAATATAAAATAAGCTGTTTTTAAATCTTGTCTTACCGTCAAACAATCTGAAAGTGCATGACCCAAAAGACGGATTCTATTTTCTGTATTGCTATCATAAATCATACGCTGAACATAGGAAGAATCTAATCCCATATCAATCAAATCGGCTGCAATACGAAGTATTTTTCCTGTTGTGTTTGGATGTTTGAAAGAAGCTGTATCTGTCATTATGCCTGCATACAAACATTGTGCTGTGGGAATATCTATTAAATGCCTATCATTTAATAACAAAATAAGGTCATAGACTAATTCTGCTGTTGCTGCAGCCGTAATATCCCATAATTCAAAATGGGCAAAATCAGCTTTTCCTCTGTGATGATCCACCATTAGAATAGGCGTATCAGGATTTTTGTCTATAAAGGTATCTAAAGGAGCAGTTCGGTTTGGACTAGAAAAATCCAAACAGCAAATCAAAGTAGCTTCAGAAACCAAATTTTCTACTTCTTGTTTTGTTTTATCTGAATAAACTACCACTTTATCATTTTCTGGCATCCAATTCAAAAAATTAGGGTATTCAGTAGGCGAAATAACTGTAGTCTGATGATTTTTCTTTTGTAGATAAAGAGATAAAGCCAAACAAGAACCTAAAGCATCGGCATCAGGACGTTGATGTGGAAAGATTACTACCTTTTGAGGGGTGCTTAAAAGTTCTGCTAGACCTGCTAAATTTTGCATTCAAGATACGCTTAGTGAAAAATTATGAACTATAAATAGTGAACTGAAAGTCAGTGTAGCTAATTGTAAATGTAATGCAATATAAAATGGATTACAATTTCAAAGGCTTCACTTGATTTAATTTCTATTTCTTATGTTAATAAATTAGTTGATTTTCATTAGAAAAACGTTGCAAAGATACCAAAACTTTTGAGTTATTTAATATTCAATAGAAATGGTTCTTATTTTATTTTATTAAACCATTATATTTTCATAAGGAATAAGAATTAAATAAATTGCTACTTTTAAAACCATAACTAATTGATATTCAAGTGATTAAATTAGCTATGCTGAATACTTATTTCGTAATTCGTAATTTTTAATTCGTAATTGATCCTAATACAAAATGCACTCGTTATTGTTTTTAGCTTTCGGCTTACCGTTACGATGACCAACAAGAGCTTCTTTTTTATTCAAAGTATCTATAAAGGTAAGGTTCGATTTTATTCAAAAATGAATTTATGAAAGCATTTTGCAACCGTAGATAAATTTACTTCTTACTTCCTTCGAAATTAATTCTTATTTTTGTGAAACATAAATAAATTGATACCTTTCAAAAGATAAGAACATTGAATAGTTTAGATACAAACACCCAACTCTCAACCGATTTTACAGAACACAAAACTCAAATCTCAACTTGGTTTCAAGGCTTGCAAAGCAGAATTTGCAAAGCCTTAGAAGAAGCTGATGGAAAAGCAAAATTTCAAATTGATACGTGGCAGCGAGAAGGCGGCGGCGGCGGGACTTCCAGAGTAATTGAGAATGGAAATATAATTGAAAAAGGAGGCGTTAATTTTTCGGCTGTCTTTGGAGAATCGCCTGCTCAAATGCTTGCCTTAATGAAATTAGAACCTGCTGATTTTTTTGCAACAGGTGTTTCAATTGTTTTACACCCCAAAAATCCATTAGTTCCTATTATACATATGAATGTTCGTTATTTCGAAATGAGTAACGGAATATATTGGTTTGGTGGTGGAATTGACCTAACTCCTCATTATGTTTTTGATCAAGATGCCAAATTCTTTCATCAATCCTTAAAAACAGCTTGCGACAAACACCACAAAAGTTATTATCCAGAATTTAAGAAAAAAGCAGATGATTATTTTTACATTCCTCACAGAGAAGAAACAAGAGGAATTGGAGGAATATTTTTTGACCATTTAAAAGGTGCAAGTATAGGAAATGAAGAAATTACAAAACAAGACCGTTGGGATTTTGTGCGAGAAATAGGAGATGTATTTGCACCTATTTACACACAAATAGCCAATAAAAACAAAACATTATCTTTCACAAAAGAACAAACAGAATGGCAACGCATCCGAAGAGGGCGTTATGTAGAATTTAATTTGGTGTATGATAGAGGGACAAAATTTGGCTTAGAAACCAATGGCAGAACAGAATCTATTTTGATGAGCTTGCCTCCAGAGGCAAACTGGCAGTACGCACACCAGCCAGAAAAAGGAAGTGAAGAAGAAAGAACGCTATCACTTTTGAGAAAAGGAATGGATTGGGTATAGGAAAGTCAAATGCTGTTTTGTGTAGAACTTATGATTTCTTAGATAATTGTACCTACAAACACTTTTCAAATTTCTACCTTTACAAATAAATACAAAACGATACATAAAATACAAAAATAAATTTAAGCCTTGTATATGATAAATAAAGACATTAAGCTAGACATTTTAGCACTTGCTGCACACCCAGACGATGTAGAATTAAGCTGTTCGGGAACACTTTTGGCAGCCGCTTCAAAGGGTAAAAAAATAGGAATTGTAGATTTTACACGAGGGGAATTAGGCTCAAGAGGAAGTGCCGAAATTCGGGATAAAGAAGCCCAAAATTCTGCTGAAATATTAGGACTTTCTGTAAGAGAAAACTTGAGATTTAAAGATGGTTTCTTTTACGATGATAATGAACATCGTATGAAAGTGATTCAAGTTATAAGAAGATTTAGACCCGAAATAATTTTGATAAATGCTCCATCAGACAGGCACCCAGACCACTCAAAAGGTGCAGAGCTTTCCAAAACAGCTTGTTTTTTGAGTGGACTTATCAAAATAGAAACAGAATACAACGGGCAAAAACAAGAACATTGGCGACCAAAACATATCTATCATTATATTCAAAGTAATATGCTTACGCCAGATTTTGTAGTTGATGTAACTCCGTTTTGGGAACGAAAAATGAAATCAGTAATGGCTTTTGAGTCTCAATTTCATAACCCAAATTATCAATCTGACAAAAAAGAGGAGGAAACATTTATTTCTTCACCTCGTTTTATTCAGTTTTTGGAAGCAAGAGCAAAAGAATTAGGACATGCCATTCAAGTGGATTATGGCGAAGGATTTATCAAAACGGCTCAACTGGGAGTAAAAGATATTACAGATTTGATATAATGAAATCAATTTTTAGATCCTTAGGGTCTTACTTTTTTATGAAAAACTATCTTTTCTACTTCAAAAAACATATTCGTCTGTCTTCGCCAATCGTTTTGGGGCAAATTACGACCGTCTTGATTGCACTTTCAGATACGATAATGGTAGGTAATTATGATACAACTGCACTTGCTTCGGCAGCTTTTGCAAATAGTGCTATTTTTACCTTTGCTACTTTCGGAATTGGTCTTACATATGGTCTGAAACCTCCAGTTGCTAGTGCATATGCAGCCAAAAACTATCCACTTTGTGCCAAATATTTACAAAATGGAATGGTGCTTTATGCTCTTGTGAGTACGCTGATGTGGTTGGGTTTTGAAATGACAATTCCATTTTTGGATTATCTGGATCAGCCTCCTTCTGTTGTTATTTTGGCAATTCCGTATTACCGTTTGGTGGCTCTTTCAATCATTCCTTGGTTTTTGTTTTTGGCTTTGCAGCAATTTTCGGAAGCTCTCACAAAGACAAAAGTACCAATGAGCGTCAATATTTTTGCCTGTGTTGTAAATATTATACTGAATTATTTATTAATTTTTGGCAAGTTTGGTTTTCCAGAATTAGGTCTTGTAGGTGCAGGATTAGCCACACTTGTTTCTCGTTCTTTGATGTTAGTTGTGATGTTGATTATCTTTTTTGGATTGCCATTTTTTAGACAATTCATTGATTTTACATTCTCGCTTTCTGTTTTTTCAAAGGAAATTTTTAAGAAATTACTGAATATTGGTGTTCCTATCGGTATGCAAATGGTTTTTGAAAGTGGTGCTTTTGGAGTAGCTGCAATTATGGCAGGTTGGATTAGTAAAGAAGCCTTAGCAGCACATCAAATTGCTCTAAATATTGCCTTTACGACTTTTATGGTGGCTGTCGGACTTTCACAAGGAACAACAGTAGCGATAGCAAAT
This sequence comes from uncultured Cytophagales bacterium, assembly GCA_963761725.1. GTDB lineage: Bacteria > Bacteroidota > Bacteroidia > Cytophagales > Bernardetiaceae > Bernardetia. The sequence goes on from CAVXHP010000012.1 coordinate 383,337, forward strand.
TTAGTAGGAAAAAATAATCTAAGTGAAATCAAAATTACAGGTCGAAGTGCTGTTTATCTAATTGTTATCTTTATGACTACCATGGCAGGACTGATATTTTTGTTTAACGAACAGATTCCGCTTTGGTACGTTAATTCAGCCGAACCCAATGCAGCCGAAATTGTAGAAATAACGACGCAACTTCTTATTATTGTAGCCATTTTTCAGATGACAGACGGAGTTCAAGTCGTCTCGGCAGGGAATCTCAGAGGACTAGAAGATATTAAAGTTCCGACTGCAATTAGTCTTTTTTCCTATTGGGTAATTGGAATTGGTGGTGGATATATTTTGGCTTTTCCTTTTGAAATGGGTGTTTCTGGTATTTGGTGGGGATTGTGTTTAGGTCTTTTTACGTCTTCTATTTTACTGACTTGGCGTTTTGAGGTAAAGAAGTTTTAGGGAAACATTACATCAAGAAATAATATAAAACGTAATTTTTCATTAGGGAATGTAAGTTAAATAAATTGCTATTTTTGAGTTTGTAATTTATTGATAAACAGTAATTTATATTCGTAATTCGTAATTTTTAATTCGTAATTGTTCCTAGTGAAGAATTGCGTTTTTTTGTTTAAAAAAATAGAAATTTATCTCATTTTTTAATCTTAAATTTACTCACGAATAGGCTATTTTGAGTTTTATTGGCTTTCTAATACAAAACGAATATGGAATCTCTTTTTGAAACTACTTTGCCTCTTACCAATCCTGTTTTGAAGTTTTTGATTCTTCTGATAGTAATGCTTTTTGTTCCTATTTTTTTAAGCAAACTCAAAATTCCTCCTTTGCTTGGACTTATCATTGCAGGTGCATTTTTAGGACAACATGGAACAAATCTTTTAGAACGGGATAGCAGTATCATTCTTTCAGGTACGGCAGGACTTCTCTACATTATGTTTTTAGCTGGGCTAGAAATGAATTTGAAAGAATTTAAAAAAAATACTCAAAAAAGTATTGTTTTTGGACTCTTTACGTTTCTGATTCCGATGATTTTTGGGATTTTTTCTTCTATTTATATTCTTCAATTTTCGGTTCTGACTTCTGTTTTGCTGGCTAGTATGTTTGCCTCACATACGTTGCTTGCCTATCCAATGATAAGTAAATTAGGAGTATCAAAAAATAGAGCTGTTACGATTACTATTGGTGGAACGCTCATTACTGATACGCTTGCACTTCTTGTTTTGGCTGTAATTGTGGGCATGACAAAAGGAAATGTAACTTCTGTTTTTTGGATAAAACTATTTATTTCTCTGCTTATTTTTGCATTTATTGTCCTGTTTATTTTTCCTTTGATTGCTCGTTCATTTTTCAAACGCTTCGAAGATAATGTTTTACAATATATTTTTGTTTTGGTAATTGTCTTTTTAGGAGCTTTTTTGGCAGAATTAGCTGGAATTGAGCCTATTATTGGAGCATTTCTTTCAGGAATTTCTTTAAATAGATTGATTCCTCATACTTCCCCTTTAATGAACCGAATTGAATTTGTAGGAAATGCTATTTTTATTCCTTTTTTCTTGATTGGTGTCGGAATGCTTATTGATTACAAAGTTTTCTTTAAGGATTTTGAAACAGTAAAAGTGGGGGTTTTTATGATAATTGTGGCTACTTTATCCAAATATTTAGCTGCTTATTTTACACAAAAAACCTATAAGTTTTCACTTGATGAAAGAAGAATAATTTTTGGACTAAGTAATGCACAAGCAGCAGCTACTTTAGCAGCCGTTTTGGTAGGATACAATATTGAAATAGGCAAAACCCAAACAGGGGAAACGATACGATTATTGAATGAAAATATCTTGAATGGAACAATTTTGATGATTTTGGTAACCTGTACTATCGCTTCTTTTATTGCTCAAAAAGGTGCAAAAAATATAGCTTTAGCTGACAATGATTTGAGTAAAACGAAAGAAGAAACTCAAAATGAATTATTAAAACGAGTTTCGCTACAACAAGAACGTATTTTGATTCCTGTTGGTAATATCCAAACTACAGACGAACTTATTAATCTAAGTATTTTGATAAAATCTACTCAAAACAAGAAAAATTTGTATGCCTTGAGTATCGTTACAGATAGAGAAGAACAAACAGATAAAAATGCCAGTAAAGTACTGCAAAAAGCAGTCATAACAGCTTCTGCAACCGATACGATTTTGAAGGAGATTTTGAGATATGATATAAATATTGTCAATGGAATTACGAGTGTTATAAAGGAAAATAACATTACAGATTTGATTTTGGGTTACATCAAAAAACAGGAATTTCAGATTCTTTTTTGGGAAATCTAACCGAAGCAATACTGAAAACTTCCACTACAACGACATTTATTTATAAATCTTTTCAACCTATTTCTACCATAAAAAGACATTTAATTTTTGTTCCAAAAAATGCTGAAAAAGAAATTGGTTTTGTTTATGGATGAATAAATTATGGAATTTGTCCAAAAACACAGCCTCACAACTTGTATTTTATGCTCCTGACACTACCCTTTCTTTTATTAAAGAAATTCATCTAAGTAATAATTTATTTAAAAATATAGACAGTAAATTTATAGAATTTGACGACTGGGATGATTTATCAACCTTTAAGGATAAAAAAAATATTCATAAAAATGATAACTTTGATCTTTGTTTTGAGTAGAAAAAACAAACTTTCTTATCAACTGGAAATGGACAAAATTCCGTTTTATCTCAATAAAGAATTTAAAATACTATAGTTTTATTTTGATTTATCCAATTCAAGGAGAAGTTATTAAAAGTGTTAATTCAGAACAAAAGAGGATGAGTTTTAGAAAAATTTATCCAACCTACTCAAACGCTTCAAACTCTTCAAGCGTTCAATAAAATGGGAAAAGAGAGTAAAAATGGTTTAAAAGAAAATAATTTATTGATTTTTTATGTAAAAAAACAAACGACTGAGAGACTAATTCTAGACTTTCAGTTTTTTATTTTTAAATATTAACTAAAAATTTAGTTGAAAGACTTGTTTTTTTAGTTTTAATGCTGTATGTTTGTATCAACTAAAGAGTTAGTTAGTGAAATATTTTAATTTATTTCTCATTTTATAGTCATTTTCATTACCCAATCCCTATTTTCCGTTCTCCAATTCCAATTCCCATTTCCCAAACTCCAATTATGCAAGAACTCACAAAAGCCGAAGAAAAAATTATGCAACTTCTTTGGGAGGCAAAAGAAGCCTTTGTAAAAGAATTAATAGAAAAAATTGAAGGTAAAAAGCCAAGTTATACGACCGTTTCGACAATTATTCGAATATTGGAAACCAAAAAATTTGTCGGACACAAAGCCTACGGAAACACGCATCAGTATTTTCCATTGATAAGTAGAGAAGATTATGCAAAATTTGCTACTACAAATGTATTAGACAGATATTTTGATGGTTCATTCAAAAAACTCGTTTCCTTTTTTGCCAAAAAAGAAGAAATTGATATTGAAGAATTAGACGACATCATGAAAATGATGGAAAAAGAAGAAGAGAAAAAAGACAATAAGAGCAAGTAAAAATAGCCATTGAATTTAACTAATCACTAATAATTTATCACTAATCACTATTTCACAATGAAACTACTATTTTTTGATTATCTGCTACAATGCAGTTTGTTTTTGGTCTTGCTTTACATTCCTTATTTTCTATTTCTAAGAAATGAAACCTTCTTTAATTTGAATAGAAAATATCTAATTTTTGCTTTAATACTAACGCTTATTTTGCCTTTTTTTCCATTAAATATTTCTAATTTTTTGGGATTATTTTTTCAAAATCCTGCTAATGTTACTGTTCCCGAAATTGATATTTTTTTAATTTATGGAGATGCAATCAATAGTGCAAGTACAGAAACCACAACCAGTATTTTTTCAGAAATTTCTACGTGGATTTTATTGACTTATACAGTTGGAATTGTACTTATTTTTGTTAGAATTTTATTAGGATTATCAATGATTTTGAAGTTGTATTTTAAAGGACAAAAAACACACGAAAATAATTTTACACTCATAGAAACCCATTCAGAAACCGAACCTTTTTCGTTCTTCAATTGGGTTTTTATTTCTAAGAACAATGACTTTTCAGATTCACAACAAGCCGAAATTATCGAACACGAAAAAGCACACGTAAAGCAAAAACACGCCTTTGATTTGCTTTTGATTGAGTTTTTGGGACTTCTCTTGTGGTTTAATCCTCTTATTTATTTCTACAAAAAAGCATTGAGAGATACCCATGAATATCTTGCCGACAAAGAAACAATCACTCATTTTTCTGACAAAAAACAGTATCTCAATTTACTTATTAATCAACATTTTGTAGGTAGAAATCTACCTTTCGTTACTAAATTTCACCATTATTCATTACTTAAAAAACGTGTTATTATGATTACTAAATCGCCTTCTCGTGGGATTGCAAAGCTCAAAATTATGCTTGCCGTTCCTGCTCTTTTCCTGTGTGTTTTGATGACTAGTTGTATGAAAGAATATGTTGAAATTTCTGAACGTTCAGAAGTTTCTAGCAATGACTTTGCAGCAGCTTTTCCAGAAGATTATAAAGTAGGAAAATCCTACAAAATTCGTTCTACAACAACTATGGAATTGGATTTAGAAAAAAACAACGATTATATGTTACGCCTTTTCCCAGCCGAAGATTTTGAGGGTGTAGAGACTAAAGATGTTTAATCAAGAAGGAACTCAAATTGTAACTAATTTTCTCAATAATAAATATTATAGAGGTTTTACGTTTAGAAATACGACGGCAGGAATATATAGGTTAGAAATTACTGTTCCTAAAGATAAAAAAAGCACTTCTTTGGCTATGGCTTCTCGTAAATTTGAGGAGAAAGAACAAGTAGTAATAAAGCCTGATGCAGATGGGTATAGAAAAGTAAAAACCTATAATTTGAATAAAACTGACGTTAAATCGTATGAATATACAGTTGTTTTTTCTGAAGGAACAGAGTACAAACTTACTTTTGAAGAGGAGAATACGAAAGCTCAATTGATAAGTGAAGACAGAGAAAAAACATTAGTTGATTTTACTTCTACTTCAAGCGAAAAAGCTATAAAATTTAAGATTGCAGAAACAGGAGTTTACTACATAAAAATGGAAAAAGAAGGACAAGATTCAAGTAATGTTGATTTATCCTTTAAAAGAGAAACTAAATAAACTGTGCTTAAAAAACACAAGTTATTTGAGGGGAATGAAAAAAGTTCAGATTATTTTGTTTGAACTTTTTTACTATTTGATTACAAAAAAAAATATAAACTTCAATTCCAAGAAAATGAAAACCATTCTATTTACTTTACTTACCTTATTTCTCTTTGCTGCAAAAGCAACAGCTCAAAATACAGTTAGTACAGAAACTAAAAGCGACACAACTACACTTACAAAACAGGATTTACAGAAGAAATTTGATGAATTTTTGAAAAAGGAAAAACAAGTTTTTCAAAATGATTCTGCTTTTGATGAAGAATTAAGAAAGACAGAAGAAAAAAATGAAAAAATAGATAGAAAGCAGCTTTGTGAAAGATTGGGTTTATTGTACTTGATGTATCCTAATGGAGAATTTTTGGGTTGTTTTTAATTATTATAAATTTATTTTACTATGAAAGTTATTATTACTATATCGTTTTTATTTTTTTGTTTCTTTTCTGTTTTTGCTCAAACTCCGCATATAGATCCTACAGATTTAGATACAATGAAACAGAGAATAGATTTATATTTGGAATATTATCCTGATTCTGCTGAAAAACTGGTTTTGCGAAAAAAAATAGAAAGTTTTTTTATCTTAGAAAAACGCCTTGCAATGAGTAATGCAATGGAATTTGTAAAGAAACTGAACCAAGAATTAAAAAAGGAGAACAAGTTATTTGAGGTAAATTATATACTTACAAATGCTCTTACTTTATATAGTTCGAAGCATCACTTTTTACAATCTGAAAAATATGATTCGTTGGATAAAATAAATAAAATTTATTCAAAAGAATGGATAAAAAACCACGAAATAAAAAATGGTAGAAGTGCTTTTCCTTATACTTCTGAATTTTATAATAAAGGTTTTTTCTCTTTTCTAAAAAAAAGGAGTAAATATCCTCATCATTCTGTTTATTACGAAAAGTTTAGAAAATCAGCACTCATTTCGCAAAACTATGGGATTTCAAAGCAAGAAATAATGGAGGGAAATGTTCGCTATCTAAAATTTACAGAGTGGCTTTTTGATGCTGATTTAGACAAAACAAAATCACTTATCAATTTTATAAAAGAAAGTAATTCTCTTATCTTGGATGTAAGAAATGTAAAATATGGAAATCTGGAAAGTATAGCTACTCTTTTATATGCTTTTTCGGAAGAAGAAAATAAAGAAACAGTGACATAAATCATACTCTTTCGGTAATTATTATACAGCACAAAATCAAATCATTTCTATAACACTTCCTACAAAAGAAAAAGCAGGAAAACAGGGAAAACAATTTAGTCAAAAGCAATCAAGAAATTACCAAAGATTGACTCAAACCTTCCTATTTATATTCTGACAAACAATAATACAGCAGGACTGACTAATTTTTTTATTCATTCTCTCCAAAAAATGCGTCCTAATACTGTTTTTGTTGTAGGTCAGCCTACTTCTAAAGACTGGCAACTCACAAAAGAATGTAACATTTATCAAACAATGCCTTTTAGAGTTCCTTTTGCAACTCTGAAAAGCAATAATCAACAGGTATTCAATTATGCTATTCTACCTGATTTTTATTCTAAAACCCCAAAGGAAACAGCATTTTTAAAAGCCTTTGAAAGCTTTAAAGACAACTATCAATATCCAGAAAGCAGAGAGATAATGGATTATGTTCAGACTTATTTTGAAGCTGATAAAATTAACAAAGCAAAATCAAATGATAGTATTTTTTCAGTAGATTTTTTGAAAAAATACACAGGAAAATACGAAAACGAAAAAACAATTTTGGTTGATAAAGAAAATCAAAGTTTGGTTTTGATTCATTACGAAGATACTATTTCTTTGAAACAGATAAATGAGAATACATTTATGCCAACTGATTTTTATCGGAATAAACAAGCTACTAAAAATGAATTTTTGTATATAAATATGAATATTCAACCTGTTTTTTATAATTTTTCTCTTGATAGAAATAATAAGAAGATAGAAAGTAGCCATAAATTGAATATCAAATATTCAGATAAAAGTAGAATTAGTTATGTTTTTAAAGAAAATGTAGAAAATACTTTTTTTTATGAAAATGGAAATTCAATAACCAAAAAACAAGTAACATCAAATATCGGAAAGAAAATATTTGCCGATGAAAATTTAGATTCTCTTCGTTCTATTTTTACCAAACTCAATTTTGATGAGCGAACTCGTCTTTTCAAAACCTATACGTTAAATAATCCTGCACAAGATTTTGAAGTAGAAACCATTGCAGGAAATAAATTTATGCTTTCTGAGTTGGAAGGCAAAATTATCGTTCTTAATTATTGGTTTATTGGTTGTACGCCTTGTTTGAAGGAAATACCACAATTGAATAAATTAGTAGAGGAATATGCAGATAAAGGAGTAATTTTTCTGGCAATTTCAAGAATGGATACCAAAGAGCAAATTGAGGAATTCTTGCAGAAAAAACCTTTTTATTATGATATAATGGCAAATTCAAAATTTTGACAGAAAATTATTTTATTCCTCTTTTTCCAAGCTAACCTAATCATTGATAAAACTGGAAATGTTATCTTTGGAGAAATTGGTTATAAAGAAACTATGTATCAAGAAATAAATAATGTTTTGAATAGAATTATTGTAGAGTAATAACTGATATTATGCAGTTGAAAAATGAAATCCATAACTGTTAAGGGAAAACAAAATTTGGCGTTTTCTACTATTCTGCTTCTGCTTTTCCTATTATTAAAATTGTGGGTTTTGTTTTTTTATACAAGCAAATTGTAGAAAATTTATTTTTACATAACATCAGTAATTACGGAATTCAATATAAAAATGCAACCTTATTATTATTTAACTGTCTTTAGAAATATCAACTAACTTGCAATTCAATTCCTTCAATTCTAAAGATTTCACAATGAACCGTTTATCTACTTTATTTATCGTTTCTCTTTTCCTATTCTCTTGTAAAGGGGAAAAGCAATTACATCAAAACATTGTAACATCTGATATTTATAACTTTTGGGAAGCCTATGACAAAATAAAAACGACAGAAGACACAACACTTCAAATGAAATATTTGAAGGAATTGTACTTAGATAAAGGAACGGTAGGACTTGCTGGAATAATGAAAGCAAGAAATTACCAACCAGAAGAATACTTAAATGCTATTCGTAATTACCCAAAATATTGGGCTTCTATTCGTGAAAGTACGCTTTCGGCAGATGAATATGCAAGCGAAATTCAGACTTCCATCGAAAAATTTAAAGAACTTTATCCATTGAGAAACCCTGCAAAAGTATATTTCGAAATTGGTGTTTTCAGGACAGGTGGAACTTCTATTGATAGTTTGGTAATTATTGGTGCAGAACTAGCAATGGCAGATAGTTCAACAGATGTAAGTGAGTTACCAGAATCTCTTAACTATGTAAAAGATTACCTCCAAACTAAATCTGAATTTGATTTAGCCTTTACCAATGTACACGAATTTGTACATTCTCAACAAAATTATATTGGTGGTTATGATTTACTTTCTCAAAGTATTTTTGAGGGTTTGGCAGAATTTGTAGCTGAAATTGCTATGGGAAAATCGTCTAATCAGACTTCTCTTAAATATGGTAAGGCAAATGAAGAGAAAGTAAAGGCAAGGTTTGTAGAGGAAATGTTTTCACCAAGTTGGCACAATTGGATTTGGAACGATACTGAAAACATATTCAAAACTCGTGATTTAGGGTATTTTATGGGGTATGCCATTGTCTCAAAATACTACAAAGAAGCAGAGGATAAAAAAGGTGCAATTAAAGAAATGATTGAATTAGATTTTAGCAACCCAGAAGCAATAGAAAATTTTGTGCAAAAAACGGGTTATTTTTCTGAGCCGATATCATCTTATAGAAATCAATTTGAGAAAAATAAACCTACTGTAATTAGTTTAGAGGAAATTGAAAATAAATCAAATTTAGTAAATCCAAACTTAAAGCAGTTTACAGTTAATTTCTCTCAGCCGATGGACAAAAGGTTTCGCTCTACAGGTTATGGAGAGAAAGGAGAAGATTATTTTCCTAAAGTAACGAAAATTACCTTTTCAGAAGACGGAACAAAAGCCGTTTACGAGTTAGAGCTTGAGCCGAATAAAGAATATCAATTTATTATCAATGAAGGTTATTTGACCTTAAGAGGAATTCCACTTGTATCGTATGAAGTTAGTTTTAAGACTGGAGAATAGAATTTTGAGCATGTAAATTACAAATCACTATTTTTTACTCAAATCTTTTGAGATACGAATAATAAATACTACTTTTGCAGTTAAATTAAATGCGCTTCTAGTTGATTTTTTTAAATAGAGAAGTGATTCATAAAAAGGCAAACTGTTTAATTGATTTAATCATAACGAATGAATTGCGACCATAATTACTCGTAATTAATAATTCGTAATTCGTAATTAATAAATATGGCAACAACAGGCAAAATCGTACAAGTAATTGGTCCCGTAGTGGACGTGAGTTTCGTAGATGGTACTTTACCTCATATCTTAGATGCTCTTCAAGTAACAAAAGAAGATGGTACACTCGTTGTACTAGAATGTCAGCAGCATTTGGGTCAAGACCGTGTTCGTACTATTTCTATGGAAGGTACAGAAGGTCTTAGACGTGGAATGATTGTTACAAATACAGGTCAGCCAATTTCTATGCCTGTTGGAGACGACATAAAAGGACGTTTGTTTAACGTAGTGGGTGAAGCTATCGATGGTATTCCTCAACCAAAAGGCGAACAAAGATTACCTATTCACCGTGATCCTCCTGCTTTTGAAAATCTTTCTACTTCTACCGAAGTTCTTTTTACAGGTATTAAAGTAATTGACCTTTTAGAGCCGTATTCTAAAGGGGGTAAAATTGGTCTTTTTGGTGGTGCAGGTGTAGGTAAAACGGTTCTTATTCAAGAGCTTATCAATAATATTGCAAAAGCATACTCTGGTCTTTCTGTATTTGCAGGTGTAGGCGAGCGTACTCGTGAAGGAAATGACCTTCTTCGTGAGATGTTGGAGTCTGGAATTGTAAATTATGGTGAAGATTTTTTGCATTCTATGGAAAAAGGAGGATGGGATTTGTCTCTAGTTGATCAAGAAAAAATGAAAGACTCTAAAGCTACTTTTGTTTTTGGTCAAATGAATGAGCCTCCAGGAGCAAGAGCTAGAGTTGCTTTATCGGGTCTTACTCTTGCTGAGTATTACCGTGATGGCGACGGACAGGGAAAAGGACGTGATATTCTTTTCTTTATTGATAATATTTTCCGTTTTACGCAAGCAGGTGCAGAAGTTTCGGCTCTTTTAGGTCGTATGCCGTCTGCCGTAGGATATCAGCCAACACTTGCAAGTGAAATGGGTGTGATGCAAGAGCGTATTACTTCTACCAAGCGTGGTTCGATTACTTCAGTACAAGCTGTTTATGTTCCTGCTGATGACTTGACTGACCCAGCTCCAGCAACAACTTTTGCTCACTTGGACGCAACAACTGTACTTTCTCGTAAAATTTCAGAGCTTGGTATCTATCCTGCCGTTGATCCATTGGATTCTACTTCACGTATTTTGAGTGCCGAAATTGTAGGCGATGAGCATTACGATACAGCACAACGTGTTAAAAGTATGCTTCAACGTTATAATGAACTTCAAGATATTATTGCTATTTTGGGTATGGACGAGCTTTCTGAAGAAGATAAGTTAGTCGTTACTCGTGCTAGACGTGTTCAGCGTTTCTTGTCTCAGCCTTTCTTTGTAGCAGAGCAGTTTACAGGTCTTAAAGGACAATTAGTTGATATTAAAGATACAATTCGTGGTTTTAATATGATTATGGATGGAGAATTAGACCAATATCCTGAAAAAGCATTCCTTTTGAAAGGAACTATCGAAACAGGTAATTGAAGCAGGTCAGAAACTTCTCAAAGAAGCAGATGAAGCAGCGAAAAGAAACTAGAAGCAAGAAAATAAAAAATGAGATTTTAGATTTTTAAAACCCTAAATTTGAAATAATTTAGGGTTTAAAATTAAATATATAAAAATTATGTTTTTGGAAATCATTACTCCAGACGATAAAGTATTTTCAGGACAAGCATTAGGCGTTCAAGTTCCTGGTTCGGAAGAAAAAGGTTCCTTTGAAGTATTGGATAATCACGCTGCTCTTGTTAGTTCTTTGCAAGAAGGAAAAGTAAGAATACGTACTCAAGAAGGAAAAGAAGTTTTTTATTCTATCAGTGGTGGCGTAATCGAAGTGCTTAATAACCATGTTATTATTTTGGCAGAATCTAGTAAATTGGCGAACTAATTTATACTATTTTGCTATTCGCTATTTACAGAAAAACCGTTTTATTCATTTTGATGAGTAAAACGGTTTTTTGATTAGTTTTGATAAAGATAAATGATGAACCTGTTTAAACTTTTATTATCCTTTTGAATTTGATACTATGTAGGGAACTTTTAAGTCAGCGAAGCTAAAAGGCACGCCTTTTCCTGTAGATAATCGTTTATAGTTTACTTTTGAACTACAAAATTTCCTACTGGGTAGGAAAAGACGTGTCTTTTCCCTACAATAATACAGTTCAAACAGCTTCGATATATAAACAGAAGATAAAAAAGTCTATTCTTTTAAATTAAAGTATCAGTCTCAGATTGTTTTTTAGATTTTTCAATTATAAAATAAATAAGCAGCAAAATACCTAGTAATAGATTTAGTAAATGAGACTTGTTTTCTGCTAGATTTGGTAGGTTATCATACTCAATATTGAGAAGATTTAATAAGATAAGAACAATGCTAATAACAATACCTAAGTTATGTTTAGTTTTCATTTTATATAGTTTTACAAATTAATTAGTAAGTAATATGTAATTGCTCTGATTTTATATCAGAAGAAGTTAAAGATAATAATAAATTATAAAAACAACATATTGATTTATTTATATACTGAATTAATTTTGGTTTTAGAATGAATAGACTTGTTACACACTTTTAAAACAATATGAATGTCCACCACTAAAAATCAAAATAAGCGTGTATTAGCTACAGAGTAGCGTTACCTTGGTAGAAAAAAGAAAAATTGATTTAAGAAGCTACACCGTAGCGTAACTTTATTTTTAATTGCTAATTACAATGTTTCGCTACTCTGTAGCTCTAATAAAGTACGTTTTTGATGTTCTACCAAGGTTACGTTGCGATGCAACTAAAATTCAATGCTTAGAAATGACACTCCTATTGAAAAACAACATATTGGTTTATTTATATACTGAATTAATTTTAGTTTTAGAATGAACAAATCTGTTGTACACTTTTGGAGATGTTAATAAAAAAACCTTATTTTATCAACTCTATTTAGTTTCAGGACAAACCAATAAATTCTATTTCTTCAAAACAAGTCAGAAAACACATTGTCTAATTTGTATAATTATGCTATGTTTGTAAATTAGGGGTTCATAAGAATATATAATTTTTGTAAATTTGTCGTTTGAATTATATCTAAACTCATTGTATTAACTCATTATACTATTCAATTTTACCAGGCATGACAATAAAAGAAAAAGGAGGATATCAATATATAGATGAAGGGGAAGGCGAAGTATTACTACTTCTTCACGGACTTTTTGGCGAAATGAGTAATTGGGAAGGCGTAGTAGCTCATTTTTCCAAAAATTACAGAGTTTTAATTCCGATGATGCCTATTTATACGATTTCTCTTCGCAAGGCACATTTGGAAGGTCTTATAGATTTTGTAGAAGGATTTGTAAAGATGGAAGATTTGAAAGATATGACCTTAGTAGGCAATTCTCTGGGAGGACATTTAGCTCTTATCTTTATGCTTCGTAATAAAGATATATCTAAAAGAATGGTTTTGACTGGTAGCTCTGGACTTTTTGAAAACGGAATGGGTGGCTCTTTTCCTAAGCGTGGAAATTACGAATACATAAGAGAAAAAGTACAATATACATTCCATGACCCAAAAGTTGCAACAAAAGAACTAGTAGATGACGTCTTCGAAGTAACCAACAATAATGCAAAGTGCTTGCGAATGATTACAATTGCTCGCTCGGCACAACGCAATAATATGGCAAAAGAAATTCCACAGATAAATATCCCTACTCTTTTGGTTTGGGGACTGAATGACACGATTACGCCACCTTTGGTAGCTCATGAGTTTCATAGACTACTCAGAAACAGTGAACTTCGTTTTATTGATAAATGTGGACACGCTCCTATGATGGAACATTCAGCGATTTTTAATGCTTATTTTGATGATTTTCTGAGAAAAAATCCATTAGAAAAAACGGTTCAATTAGTTTAGAAATTGAGTACTAATTATAGTTGTTGGCTTTTAATTATTTCTTTTTTAACTAAAAATAATAGCCTTTCTAAATAAATTAGCATATAAATTGTTGTTATATAGAGTAGTAAAGCAGTCGTTTGTAATCTTTTGTATTCAAAATAAATAAAATTTTTCTTTGCTATTCTGCTTTCCTAATCAAAAAACACTACTATGAATGATACCTATACTACTTCTATTATGGTCGCTGCTGACCTGATAAACGAAATGATTCCTCCTTTGAAGAGTAGTGATAGTGTCAAAAAAGCTCTTAATTGGATGGATGCTTTCAGAATGACGCAACTTCCTATTGTCGAAAATAATGTCTATAAAGGGATTATTACAGAGGATATGCTTTATGAAATCAATAATCCAGATGCAACTATGGATGCTATTGAGCCGCTTTATGAAGATGTTTTTGTAGGAGAAGATCAGCATTTTTATGACGTTATGCGTCTTGCAACAGACCATAATTTGCGTATTATTGCAGTTGTAGATTTACAGAATCTTTTTGTAGGAGTCATTACAGTTAGAGACACATTGGCAGCTTTTGCTCGTACATTTGCAAATCAAAGTGCAGGAGCAATTTTAGTAATGTCAATGAATTATAGAGATTATTCTCTGTCTCATATTAGCCGTTTGATAGAAGAAAATAATACCAAAATTTTGAGTAGTTATGTAGATACAGATCCTTATGATACCCATCTTATTAAACTTACTCTAAAATTAGACAAAACGGAACTTACATCTATTTTGGCGACTTTAGAGCGTTTTGAATACCGTGTCATTGCTAAGTTTCAAGAAAATCCAGATGCAGATATTCAGAAAGAACGCTTGGATATGTTCTTTAGATATTTTGATATTTAAGCACTTATTCATTATGTAGCTTACTTTTTAGAGTGAAAAGCTGTTCGTACAAAATAAAAAATTGAAAAGCATTTTTCTACCTTACTGGAAAATGCTTTTCTTGTTTCACAAAACTATCTTCATTATACCAATCAATTATTCCTTATTTCTATGAATTCAATTAAATCAAACTTATTTTTTACAGTTTTATTTGTCTTTACTTTTTTCTCTGCTTGGGCAAATAAAGACAAACATCAGTATGCAAATTATGATTGGGAAGAAAACAGAAATAGAAATGAAATTCCCTCAAATTTAGAAGATGAAGTTTCAGTAGTTTTTTTAGATAAAAATATGATAGAGTATTTCTATTTACCAGAACAAGAAAATGTAGTTCTTTACAAAACGCATCATGTTATTCGTTGGCTGGGAAGTACTGATGCCGTTGAGCGTTATAATGCAATTTTTATTCCCTTAGGAGAAGGAACATTAGAAAAATTGAAAGTCCGTTCAATTTCTCCAAATGGAAAAGTAGTTATTTCTGACCAAAATAATCTCAAAGAAATAAAAGATGAAGAATCAGGACGTGGCTACAAAATGTTTGCTATCGAAGGAATAGAAAAAGGAAGTGAAATTGAATATTTTTATACTACAAAAGAACCTGTTTTTGGAGGAAATCAGGAGGGAAGAGAATATATGCAGAGCAATACGCCTACTAGAAATGTTTCCTTCGAGCTCATAAGTCCTTCCTTTCTAAACTTTGAAGTTAGAGGTTATAATGGTCTTTCTGATGTAGAACTGATAGAAGATACTGAAAATGAAAAGCGAATTCAACGTATCGAAATGGATAGTGTCGCATCTTTAAATGACGAGCCTTTTGCATATGCAGACCCAAACAAAATGAGAGTAGATTACAAATTGGCTTATAACTTGGCTGCTAATTCTCGCCAGCGTTTTTATACCTTTTCTGATGCTGCAAGACAGATTTATAGCATTTTTTGCCAAACTAGAGATAAAAAAGAAGAAAAAGCACTCAAAAAAATTTATAAAGATATAGATATAAAAGAAAAAGATACAGAAGAAATTCGCATTAATAAAATTGAAAATTATCTGAAAGTCAAAGTACAGGGTACAGAATCTCCTGCTGCTAATTTTACAGATATTGAAGAAATTGAAAAAACAAAGATTGCTAATGAGCGTGGATTGGTTCGCCTTTTTACTACTCTTCTGGAAACAGCAGAAGTAGATTATGAGCTTGTCTTGACCTCAGATAGAAGTGAAGTAAAGTTTGATAAAGATTTTGATTATTGGGGAAATATGCGTGAGTTTTTGATTTATTTTCCAAACACCAAAAAATATCTTTCTCCTGCTACTCCTCTGTATCGTTATGGAATTGTTCCTGACACATGGACGGCTACGAATGGACTTTTTATTCGTAGAATGAAGGTAGGCGATGAGGTTTTTGGAATGGGAACAGTCAGAGAAATAAAACCGCTAGAAGGCGACCAGAACTTTAGTAATATCAATCTCAAAATGAAGTTTAATGAGGACATGGACGCTGTTTTATCGCAACTCAAATACGGTTTTGGTGGACTTTCTGCTGTTGGTATTCAACCCATTATTCCTTATTTATCTGATGAAAAGCGTGTCGAAATGATAGAAAGTGTTTTGAGAGGTCTTTCAGCAGATGCCGATTTTAAGGATATTGAGCTAGAAAATGAAACTATGAATACCGACCTTCTAAAAAATGAGTTTGCTATCAAAACTAATTTTGCTTCAAAATCGTGGTTAGAAAAAGCGGGTAATAAATATCTTTTTGCTATCGGAAAATGTATAGGACCACAATCTGAACTCTATCAAGAAAAAGAGAGAAAATTAGCCGTAGAAAATGGACACAACCGAATTTATAAAAGAAAGTTGATTTTTGAAGTTCCAGAGGGTTATCAAGTCAAAAATTTAGAGGACTTGAAATTGAATGTTGTTTTTGATAAAGATAATAAGGAAGAAACTACCAAAAGCAATACTAAAAATTGTGGTTTTACTTCTGATTACACACAAAAAGGAAATACCATAACGGTTGATATTTTTGAATATTACTACGAAATTTATCTTCCTTTAGCCGATTTTGAGCAGTATAGAAAGGTAATCAATGCAGCCGCTGATTTTAATAAAATTGTGTTGGTAGTAGAGAAATCATAAGTGGTTCTTTATGAATTTGGTTGCAAATCTTTATTTTAAATTGGTCTGTACCGTAGGTCTGACCAGTTTAAAATAAGTATTTGAATAGTCATAAAGGCTTATTTCGTCCAAGTCAGACCTACGGTACAGACTTGAACAAAATCACGATTACATATATTTAATTCTGCTCAAGTACTTAGCTACTTAGCTTAATTACATACCTATATTATTTATGGAATTTCTATATAAAATATTTGATAATCCATTTGCAAGCAAAACGCTCAAACAGGTTGTTGTTCCTAACTTTATTACGGATAATCTTTCTTTTCAAATTCGTCCATATCAAATAGAATCTTTTAAAAGATATATCTTTTTAGATAGAGAGGAATTCAATGAAAAACCCAAAAAACCGTTTCATTTGCTCTACAATATGGCAACGGGAAGCGGAAAAACGTTAGTAATGGCGGGTCTTATTTTGTATTTGTATGAAAAAGGGTATCGCAATTTTTTGTTTTTCGTCAATTCTGATAATATCATTACCAAGACAAAAGATAATTTTTTGAATGCTAATTCTTCTAAATATTTATTCAGTCAGAAAATAGTTGTTGATGGAAGGGAAGTAGTAATAAAAGCAGTAGATAATTTTGATGAAGCTGATACAGAAAACATAAATATTCATTTTACTACTATTCACAAACTTCATTCAGACCTCAATAATACCAAAGAAAATAGTGTTACCTATGAAGATTTTGAAGATAGAAAACTGGTCTTGATTGCCGATGAAGCACATCATTTGAGTTCTTCTACCAAAAACAAACAAATTGTACTAGAACAAACTACGCCTTCTTGGGAAAATACAGTGGATAAAATTTTACATCAAAATTTTTCTACTATTCTTCTAGAATTTACCGCTACACTAGATTATGATAACCAAGCTATTGTAGAAAAATATAAGGATAAGGTAATTCAGAAGTACAGTCTGAAGGAATTCAGGATTGATAAATATTCAAAAGAAATTCATCTTATTCGTTCGCTCTATGAGGAAAAAGAACGTATTATTCAATCGCTTATTCTGAATCTGTATAGACAAGAATTGGCTACTTCAAAAGGAATTAATCTAAAACCTGTTATTCTCTTTAAGGCAAAACGAACCATTAAAGAATCCGAACAAAACAAGATTAATTTTCATAATTTGATTGAAAATTTTTCAGAAACGGAAGTGAAAAATATACAAGAAACTTCTATGATTGATGTTGTTCAGAAAGCCTTTCTTTTCTTTGAAAATCAGAATATTTCTTTTACAGATATTTCAGAGCGTATAAAATCTAATTTTAGAGAAGAGAATTGTATTAGTGCTAATAATGATAAAGAAGCAGAGCAAAATCAACTTCTTTTGAATACATTAGAAGAGTCTAATAATCCTGTTAGAGCTGTTTTTGCAGTTCAGAAATTAAATGAAGGTTGGGATGTTCTCAATTTATTTGATATTGTTAGGTTGTATGAAGGTCAGAATTCGGGAGGAAAGACAAAAGGAACTAGCAAAACAACACTTTCAGAAGCACAACTCATTGGAAGAGGAGCAAGATATTTTCCCTTCAAATTAGAAAACGAACAAGATGCCTACAAACGAAAGTACGATAATGAGCCAAAAAATGATTTGAAAGTTTTGGAGGAATTGTATTACCATACCAAAGAAGACAACCATTATATTTCTGAGCTCACAAAGGCACTGGTAGAATCAGGAATTTATGAAGGAGAAAATAAATTAGAAACCAAAAAATTACTTTTAAAAGAGAACTTCCAAAAAACAGATTTTCACAAAATTGGAAAAGTATTTTTTAATAAAAAAAATCCAAAGAGCTACAATACTATTACTTCTTTTGAAGATTTAGGCTTAAAAAGAAAAGATTTTTCTTATACACTTTCGTCGGGTGCTGGTATTGTTTCAAAGGTTTTCTTAGAAGAAGAATCAGAGCAAACAGAAAGAAAAAAGCTAGAAGAGCTAGAAAAAAATAGTCAAAAAAATATTTCTATTACCCAGATTATTGATAAAAAAGGTACTATTAATGGCATCCATATTATTCGTTATGCTTTAAGTAAAAACCCGTTTTATTATTTTGATAATCTAATTCGTTATTTCCCTAATTTAAAATCTATTTCTGATTTTATTGAAAGCGAATCCTATTTGAGTAGTTTGGGAATTATTTTTAAAGGTTCTGAAAAAAGACTTTCTGCTATTTCAAACAAAGATTATTTATTGGCTATTCAAGGTCTTTTGCAGAGTATTGAAATAAAAATAAAGGCAAATCAACCAGTACTATTTTTAGATTAAAAAAAACAAAACCCACGAATTTATTCGTGGGAATTATTGACCTCTCCCAGCCCCTCCAAAGGAAGGGAGGCATTGCTTGCAGCGAGGACTTCGCCGTTTAGGGTGGGGTCTAAGTACGTTTCAGACTTGTAGGTAATCAATAGGGTTTCAACCCTGTTTTATCTTGTTTTGGTAAAAAAAATAATTTTTACTTACTAATCAATTCCTTCACTACCTTAGCAATCGTTTGTTTTTCGGCTTCTGTGCCTAATTCTTTGATGGCTGCACCCATTACTTGACCCATTTGCCCTTGAGTAACTTCACCCATTCCAGCCAAAATTTTCTCTACTCTTGTTTTTACTTCTTCTTCTGAAAGCATTTGAGGTAAGAATTTTTCAATAACTTCTAGTTCGTCTTTTTCTGTTTGTGCAAGTTCTATGCGTCCTTCTTGCTCATAAAGTGCAAGAGATTCACGTCTTTGTTTGGCTTGCTTCAACAAAATATCTAATTCTTGTTGTTCTGAAAGAGTTGCTGATGTACTTCCTTTTTCAGTTTGTGCCAGCAGGATAGCTGATTTTATAGCACGAAGAGCCGTTAGTTTTGTAGTTTCTTTTGCACGCATGGCGGTTTTCATTTCGGCTTCTATTTTTTCTTTTAAGGTTGTCATTTTAAGGATTAATTAAATTATAAAAAATAAAGTGAATTCTAATCTAAAACAGAATTCAAACTAATAAACACGAATTTAATCAAAATGAATCCATAATGAGAGTTTATTTTTAATTTATATAAGTAAAAATGAAATAGAACTTGCATAACTCTACTTTTGTAAAACCACAACAGACCTATTTAATTCAAAAAAAACCATACCTCAACGAGGAATGGTTTTATCTGTTTGCTTTAATCTTTTTTTTTGCACAAACTAGAAAGTCTGTGATACATTTTTTTACTCAATAATAATCTGTCTTGTGTAAACTGAATTATTTTGATTGAAACGAATGAGATACATTCCACTTAGGTTATTTTGAATATTAATCTTCAAATTCTTGATTTGCTTTTTCAAGTGTTTTGGTATGAATAATTCTACCAATTCCATCAAAAATAGAGATTTGTATGTCTTCCAAAATCACAGTTCCAAAATGAATAGTGAAAATTCCTGTATTACTTGGATTTGGATAGATTTTGAATACATCACTTCTCAAATCTTCTTCTCCTGTAATTATTTCTTCTTTTGGAACTGTAAAATAAACCGTTCTAGTCTGGATAATACAGCCGTTTTGAGTTGTAATTTTGGAAGAATAATAACCCTCTTCTGTCGGTGTAATTTCTGTATTTGTTCCCAAATCGGTTTTTACTTCTCCATCAAAATACCATTCTATGCTTGCAATTTCGGATTGAGAACCGTTTATATCTTCTAAGAAAAGTGATTTTTTATCTTCACTAATTCTCAAATAAATTGGATTTATTTCAAAGTGATTAATTGAGATTTCATTTGAAACAGAAGTACACAAATTATTTTCATTTGAAATTGCACGAATGTAATAACTTCCTTGTATAGATGTAGAAATAGAAGTTTGATTAGTATTTTCTCTCAAAATTCTACCATTTCTAAACCACTCATAAACTACATTATCTTGAGGGTCTTGAATAGAAATTGTAGTTTCTGTATTCGGACAAATCGTATTTTCAGTTACTTCCAAAACAGGATTTTGAGGAAGTTCTGTAACAATTACTTCAATTTCTGTTCTTGCTTGGCAACCATTTTGACTTGTTAAAACAAGTGTATAAATTCCAGATTGAGTAACTTCTTGACTTTGGTTATTTCCAATTACTACATTATCCAAAAGCCATTCATAGCTACTATTTTCGTTTGCTAAAACAGCATTGATTGTTCCATTTTGACAGAATTTTATGCCATTTTGTTCTTGAATTTTGGCAACTGGATTTTGATTTAATTTTACTCTTACTTTTTCAGAAATAAAACTACAAACACCTTTTGTAATCCTAACTTGGTATTCGGCTGAGAAGGTAGCTGTAATTTTTTTGGTAGTAATTCCTAGATTTGTTCCATTTCTAAACCAAGTGTACGTTGCATTTTCTATCTCTTCTGCCTCTAATTCGATTGAACTTTCACAAGTTTCTCTTGTAGCTTCTCCCAAAATCTTAGCTTCAAAAACAGGTTGTACTTCTACCAAAACAGGAATTCTATCACTTTCTTTTCCTCCTTTTCCAATAACAGAAACATAAAAAGTAGTATTTTGAGAAATAGAAGGTAATTGAAAGTTTGAATTATTACTTTCTAAAAGTAAATTTCCATTTGTTTCTTGGTCATAAAGTCTATAAACAAATCCAGAACCTTGTACGCTAATAGCAGTTTTTCCTTCTCCGCAAATGGTAGAAGTTGAAAGCAAAATAGGTTTTTCTGGGAATGTCCATTCATTAGCAATTTGAGCATCAGTCTCTGTGTTCTGATTTACAATCCCTACTAATTTGTAACTATAACGAGTATCTGCATTCAGGTTTTTGTCAGAATAGTTTGCTCTAGTAGCAGAAAATTCTCTTACCAAAATATTGTTTCTGTACAAACGATAGGCTCTATGAATAGAATTTGTTTTCCAAACTAAATCAATTTGAGAGGTAGAAACTGCATTTGCAAAGAAATCAAGGTCAATTACCCCTAAGAAACGAATGGCTAAATCAGTTTTAGTAGAATTGATTACATTTGCAGCCGTTATTCCCACAAAAGCAGCATCATTAAAAATAACAGTTAGATTTTCAATGTTATCAGAAATTGTATTATTTGTAGCCGAACCGTTCAATCTAAAAGCTAATTCGGTATCCGAAACTTTGATAATGGAAGCTGTAAGTCCAGTAGCAAGATTCAAAACGGTTGCTTTTCCTGTGTTTATAAAGTCTTCTCCATTTGTTCCTGTAAAAATAGCACAAGCATTACTTTTTATAGAAATTGCATTTCCCAAAACGCCCGAAGAAGTAGGATAAATTTCAGAAAACATAGTTGAGGAATAGAGTAATTCGTAACGCTGATTGACAGTAACATCAAACGAGCAAGTAGAAGTATTGCCATTATTATCAGTTACCACAAACGTATTAGTAGTAATTCCGACAGGATAAAGATTTCCAGAGGCAATACCAGCCGTTTGTATAAGCGAAGCAATTCCACAGTTATCCGAAACGGTTGGCAGAGCAAAGTTTAGGATTGCACCACAAACATTTGGGTCATTATCAGTAGTTATATTTGTCGGACAAGTAATAATTGGGTTTTGAGTATCTGGAGAAGAACTAATAGTTTGATTTACAGAAACTGTACAACCGTTTGCATCTGTTATTTGAAGTGAGTAATTACCTGCTATTACATTAGTTAAGTCTTTTGTAGTTGTTCCATTATTCCACAAAAAAGTAAAAGGAGCCGTTCCACCATTAACATCAAGACTGATACTCCCATCGGCACTAGTAGTACAACTAGCATTTGTTGCAACTAAGTTAGTAACTTGTATTATATCAGGTTCGGAAAGTGTAACTGAAGTTGAAGTTGAGCAACCATTAGCATCGGTTGTAGTTACTGTATAAGTACCAACCGATAAGTTGGAAACCGTAATAGGAGAGGCAGCAGTTACATTTGATATAAATGTTGAACCACTGAAAGTATAGGTGTAAGGAGCTGTACCACTACTAGTAGAAACAAGCAAACTACCCTCATTACTACCATTACAAGTTGAGTTTGTAGGTAAAACAGAAACTATAGGAACGGTAAAATGATTATTTACATCAATGCTTTTAGTTACTACATCACCATTGTTATCTGTTACTTCTACTTGGTATGTTCCCTGCGAAAGATTAATGATAGTAGCACTTGTTTGTCCATTTGACCAAAGGTAAGTATAAGGAGCTTCTCCTCCAGTTATGTTTGCTGTTGCCGAACCGTCCGAATTGCATAGTACGTCTATACTAGTGAGGTTTATATCTAAAGGTTTGATGCCTTGTACTACAAAATCATATACAATTTCATCACAATCATTGTTATTTATTGTAATGGTTGCTGTTCGTATTTCAGAGCCAGAAGGCGTAAAAGTAACATCAAAAGTAGCATTTGCACCAGCAGCTACCGAAGTAGGAACTATTCCTGTTATCGCAAAATCAGTGGTATTACTTGAAGTAATAGAAGAAATAGTAAGCACCTCTGTTCCTGTATTTTCAATGGTATAAGTAACTGTTTTTGGAATAGCTGTACTTCCAAAATCTGTAGTATTGCCTAAATTTGGTGTAACATCTCCATCAAGAATAGAAACTGAATTTCCTAAAATATTAATTTCTCTAGTAGTATTGACTAGAGTAACTGTAAAATCATCACTTAACGAAACATTTCCATTAGTATCAGTAGCTGTCCAAGAAATGTTTGTAACACCGACATTGAAAACTTGACCTGCTAAAGTAGAAACCGTTCCAGTTGTTGCACCACTCAAAACATAAGAGTAAGAAGCAATTCCACAATTATCAGTTGCTATTCCGTTTGGAATATCTGTATTGATAAATGTACAATTTCCTACATCAGTATTTCTAATTTCATCTGTTTTTGCTGTTAGAGTTGGTAACTGATTGTCCAGAACGATAATTTGTTGTGTATCGGTATTTATAACTCCATTTTCTCCTGTAATTGTCCAAGTTACCGTTGTTGTTCCGACAGGAAAAATTGAAGGTGCATCTGTAATGACTGTTTTTTTATTAGTACATTCTGTAAAAGAAGGACTACCCAGAAAGTTATCTGTAAAACTAATGCTTTCTGTTTCTACGGTTGCGGAGCCACCGACATTATCTTGAGTGTACATAAGAAGATAAAATAATTTTCCTGCTGGTACAATAATAGATTCGCTCCCGTTCTGTATATCTGCACCATTTGTATCAAAAGAAGGAAAAATTAATGGCTCAGGTTCTCCTTCAATATAATAGGTAGGAGGATCGAAGGCTGCTCCCTGAGTATCAGAAGTAGAATAAGACCAATCAAAACTAATGGTTGTAGCATGAGTAGTAAGAATAGAGTATCCTGTATATCCAAAAGCATTTGAACCATTATTACCACTTGTAATTTCTATTTTTTGTGGTGTTTGACTTACATCGGTTGAGCCGTCTGAATTTTGCTGATGCAATGCCCAGTTATTTATATCATATTTTCCTACAAACCCTTTCGTATAACCATCAGAAGGTATTCCACATTCTCCTAGCGGTAGAAAAAGTGTTTGGTCGGTAGGAGCAATAATTTGGTCGTTTTCTAGTACTGTAACTAGTTGCGTATTTGTTCCTATATTTCCACTTTCATCTGCAATAGACCAAGTAACGGTAGTTGTCCCAACAGGAAAAGTAGCAGGGGCATCATTGACTAGTATATTACTACCAAATCCACAATTATCAAACAGAGTAGGCGTTCCTAAACTTACAGAAGAGGAATAACAACTTCCTACATCAGCAGTAAAAGTTAAGTTAGAATAAAGTCCTTCAATGCTAGGATTTATGATGTCGTCACCTTTTGTAGCCTGAATAGTAAAAGTGTATGGATTGTTAGTTGGATTATTATTCGGAATTGTAACAATAGCAGTTTGAGTTGCTGTAGTAGTAGCAGTAAATGTAATTTGGATAGGATAACTACTATTTGAAGGAATAAAGAAAGGGTCGGAAACGATAGGATCAGTTACTACAAAATTTGTCGAACCTGTGATGAGTATTGGATCAATTATTAAAGGAAAACTAGACTGATTTTCGATAACAAATGTTTTTGTAATGCTTCCTCCCAAACATTGTACGCTTCCAAAATCTGTGTTGTCGCTGGCATTGGGGGTAGCATCTCCATTGGTAATAATTGTTCCGTTTCCTTTGACATTCACACTAACTTCAAAAGCACCTGCATCAGGCTGTATATCTCTAAGAAATCCCCTTTGGTCTGCTGTTACAAGTAGATCTGTACATAGATTTATAGCAGGACTTCCAGCAACTAAAGCAAAAGTTGGTGTATTTCCACCATTATCAGCTAAAGTAGTATTCAGAATTGTGTTTGCTGCTGCATTTAGTACATTTCCTGTCGTAACTCCTAATAGCGTTCCTCCAGTAGCTATGTCTAATACATTATGTCCATAAGTAGAATTGATATTTCCATAAAAATTCTCACTATTATCAATTATTGCTGTATTCCCTGTAACGATACAGTTATTTATCTCAATATTTTCAGTAGCAGTACTCTGGTTGTATATTGCTCCTCCATAATTAGCTATATTATCATAAATGGTACAATGATTCATAACTAATGTTTGTGTAGCACCAGTAGAAACACCTATAGTTCCCCGACCAATACCAGCAGAAGCGTTGTTTTCAGTAAACGTTGAGTTATTTATTATATACTTTCCTCCAGCTATACGCAAAGCACTTGCTGCAGAAAAATTAGTTGGTGTAAGGGAGGGTGTGAGCGAGTTTGCTCTAAACAAACAGTTGTTAATTGTACCTCTTGTTTGACTATATTGCACATATATTCCTCCTCCATAGTCTGCTTGGTTTCCTTCAATGACACAATTATCTAATAAAAAATTGATGCCACCTAAGCAAATACCTCCTCCACCATAGTTTTCTTGAGTAATGTTATTTTTGATTATAGAACGCTTTATTTCTAAAGTAAATGAAGAGTAATTACCAGCACCTTCACCATATATTCCTGCTCCACTTGCAATATTTTTATTTTCTTCAACCACACAGTCTTCTATCGACACAGTAGTAGCAGTAGGTAAACGACGTATATATATTCCCGCACCCTGTACTATATTCTGAACAGTTACGTTACCATGACTAACTGTTAAATCTTTTATTAAAAAATCTCCTGCAACCGTTTGATTAGATATATTCATTATCCTATACCCTGTGGCAGCAGCACGCAGACGTAAATTATCTTTCCCTGAACCTAATAGGCTCATTGGAGTTTGAATATACAATTGAGATTGAAGATTAATAACTCCATTAAGTGTTCTCATATCTATAATATGAGGAGCATTGGTTGTATTGGCATTGGCATCTAAGATAGCCTGCCTTAATGAGCCTGCACCTGTATCATTGAGAGTAGCAACGGTATATGTATCTGCCTTTATGTAGAAATCAATGCAAGAAAAGAATAATAGAAAGGTAAAAAAAGTGAGTTGAGTAAAATTATTTTTCATAATAAGATTGAGTAAAAATAAATAAAGTAGAGTTTTGATAGCTTTAGACTTTTATTCTACTTCAAAAATAAAACTCAAACCCACTTGACTTACAAAAATGTATCTGAACGGTACTATTTTGTATGTGAATGACACAAATTTATTTTTTGAAAAAGAAATTACTACTTTTATAGAATGAAACACTTTATACTACTTCTTCTCATTTTTCTGAAACTGACTATTTTTGCTCCTTCTTCTGCTTTGGCACAGGAAGATACCACACAAGTACGTACTTTGTTAAATCGTTCGACAGAGCTTGCTCGTAGTGATACCGATTCGGCACTTTTTTATGCACAAGAAGCCAAAAAATTAGCTCAAAAAATAGAGGATAAAATAGGAATAGCAAAGGCTGTTTATAGAGAAGGACTTACTCAAATGTTTAGGGATAATTATTTTGCTGCCGATACTAATTATCAAAACGCATTGGTACTTTTCAAAGAACTCAATGATATAAAAGGACAAGCCTATACGCTAGGAAATAGAGGTTTGAATTATCAAAATCAAGCAAAATACGATAAAGCCGTAGCCGTATATTTGGAAGCTCTAAAAATCAATCAAGCCGAAAACGACTCCATAGAGATAGCCAAAACGTATTCTAACTTAGGAATTGTCTATAAAAGAATAGGTAATAATGAAAGAGCAATAGATTATTATCAAAAAGCAAAAACTATTTTTGAAGCTAAAAAGGAAATACGTTTTGTAGGTTTTGTCTTGAATAATATAGGACTTATTTATAGAGATGAAGAAAATTTTGATAAAGCAATTTCTACTTTTAGAGAAGGATTGAAGATTACACAATCAAACAACGACCAAACTATTACAGGAGGACTTTATAATAGCATAGCGACTGTCTATAAACAAACAAATCAGTTTGATTCGGCTTTGATTAATTATCAAAAGGCAAAAGAAATTTTTGTTCAGACCAACATGACGAGTAAAATTGCAGCTACCAATATTAATTTGGCAAATTTATACATAGAAAAAAACGAACTTGAAAAGGCTCTAAAATATGGCTTGGAAGGTTTCGAAACGATGCAAAAGATTCAGAACTCAGAATATCTACAAGATGCAAATCAGACATTAGCAACGATTTATGCCAAAAAAAATGACTTTCAGAAAGCATTTTTCTATCAAAAAGAATATCAAACGATAAGAGATAGCTTGTTTACAGAAGAAAACAAATCCGAACTTGCCAAAATGGAGGCAAAGTTTGGCAACAGGCAAAAAGAATTTGAAAATGAACTTCTAAAAAAAGATAACCTTCAAAAAACCTTTGAAATAGAACAAGAAAAGAAGTTTAATCAAATTCTGATAATTTCTATTGTCTTAGTTTCTCTACTTCTTAGTTTTGTAGCGATTTTATTCTATGAAAATCAAAAGAAAAAAACGTTATTACAAACTAAAAATAATGCTATTCAAACACTACTCTCAGAGCTTCATCATAGAGTAAAAAATAACTTGCAAATAATAGGAAGCCTTTTGAGCATTCAGGTAAGAAGATTAGAAGAACCGACAGCCAAACACGCCATTCAAGACGTACAGAGTAGAATACGGACAATGACACTTATCCACGAAAAACTCTATCAAACCGACCTTCTGACAGAAGTAGAAATAGGTCAGTATGTCAAAGAATTGCAAGAATTTTTGTTTAGACTCTACCAAAAAGAAAATCAAATCGAAGCTATTATTTCAATTCC
Organism: uncultured Cytophagales bacterium; assembly: GCA_963761725.1. Lineage (GTDB taxonomy): Bacteria > Bacteroidota > Bacteroidia > Cytophagales > Bernardetiaceae > Bernardetia. Next base: position 411,147 of record CAVXHP010000012.1, read on the forward strand.
CAAAACGTATATTAATGTAGATAAAGCAATTCCTTTAGGATTAATTCTGAACGAATGGATAACTAATTCTTTAAAATATGCTTTTCCAGATACAGCAATAGAACAGACAGAAAACAATCAAATAACGATTGAGTTAAAAGAAAATCAAAGCAACTATCTTTTTGTTTATCAAGATAATGGAATAGGAATTCAAGAAAATAAAAATATAGAATTACCTAAAAATACAGCCAAAAAATCAATGGGAACGCAGCTTGTGATGTCTTTGATAGAACAATTAAATGCCATTAAAAACGAAAAAGCTATTCAGAATGGTGTTAAATTTGAACTTAGAATTCCTTTATAAAATTATAAAAAAATAGATTTTTAAATAATACTTTAAGAAAGACTGAAAATAATGCAAAAAATACGAATCCTGACTGTTGAAGATGAAGCGATAATTGCACAAGATTTGGAGGAAATTTTGGAAGAACTAGGTTATGAGGTTATAGAAAATGTAAGAGATGCCGATGCTGCTATTCATTCTATCAAAAAAAATAATCCTGATTTAGTGCTATTAGATTTTAGATTAGCCAAACAGACTACAGGTGCAGAAGTAGCACAATTTATTAGAGATGAAAAATTACCCATTCCTTTTATTTTTCTGACTTCTCACGCAGACCCACAAACGGTTTCGATAGCTACTCAAACAATGCCTTATGGCTATGTAGTAAAGCCTTTTGAGGCTCATAATTTGTATGCAGCCATTGAAGTTGCACTCATAAATTACTCCAAATTACACGCTCAACAAAGAGAAAACGTATCAGAAATTAATGAACAGGAAGGTATTTTGTTTAATGATTGTCTGTTTGTAAAACACAGAAATCAGCTTACAAAAATAACTATTGACGAAATAGAATGGCTCTCAACTGATAATAATTATACAAATATTTATACTCAAAAACGAAAATATATTATTCGAAACTCGCTTACTAATGTAATAGAAATCATAAATAGAAAAGAGTTTTTACGAACGCATCGTTCTTATGCTGTCAATGCTACCAAAATAGATGTTATCGAACGTTCTAAACTAATTATTTCCAATCAAGAAATTCCGATTGGTCGTTCGTATCAACAGGAAATAATGAGTCAAATTAGGATTTTGGTAGGAGAATAAAATTTGGATAGAAAGAGGGTAAATAAAGATAAATAACTGTACAGCATTAAATTCAAAAAATCGTAATTAAATCTGTAACTTCTATAAATCCTGATTTCTAATTCGTATTTTTATAGAACTAGAATGAAAATCAATCAATCCTTTATCTTTTATAAATTATGGATTCTTTAAAAGTATTTTTTCGTCGGTTTTTATACGTACTTGCTTTCTTTGCAATTATTTTTGTAGGAATTTTGGGTTTTTGGACGTATAAAGGCATTCCTATCGTTTCTTTAGACCCTTTTAGTTATGTGCCTTCTAGTGCCATGTATATTTTGGAGACCAACAAACCTGTTGATAGTTGGGAAGAAATTAGCAGTTCGAAGCTATGGAAACATCTACAAACGCAACCTTATTTTGGTCAGCTTACTCAAAGTGCAGTTTCTTTAGATACCATGATTCATCAGAATAGAGGGATTTTTGATTTTTTTGGCAAAAGGCAAGTTCTTATTTCTTCTCATATTCACAAACAGGGGGATTATGATTTTTTGTTTATTGTAGATTTGAAACGAGAAATTCCTTCATTTTTGGAAAAGCATATCGGAAAGTTTATGAGTAGTGCAGAAGATTCTTCCAATTACGAATACAAAAATAACCGTATTTATTTAATCAAAAATACGTCTGATAATTCGCAATGGGCAATTTCTATTCGCAAACATTTGCTTCTATGTTCTCAAACTCCTGCTTTGATAGAAGCTGCCTTAGATGAGCAAGACAACCCAACTGGCTTTCAAAATAATCGTCGTTTTAAAAAGGTAGTTTCAAAAACTTCTTCCAAAAACATAGGAAATTTATTTATTAATTATAGCTTGGCAGATGAGTTTTTTGGTCTTTATATGGACGAATCGAATGAATATCTAAACGCTATTTCGGAAGCTCTACTTTTCTCTGGACTAAATTTGGATTTAGAACAGATAGGTGATGATGACGATGAAAATGCTTCTACAATCGTCAGAATGAAAGGGACAACCGTAATTAATGATTCTATTCCTTCTCATGTGCGTGCACTTTTGCTTTCTGGAAGTAGTGATATTACGGCTGCACGAGTTGTTCCACAGCGTTCGGCATTTTATTTTAGTGTTAATTTTGATGATTTTTTGACCTATTACGACAAATTTACGCAGGTTTTGCAGCGAGATGAGCAAGCCTATCAAGAGTATCAAAATCAAATCCGAACAGTAGAAAGACTTTTAGATATTAGCGTTCGGGATAATTTTTTCTCTTGGATTGGTTCGGAAATGGCAATTATTCAGAGTGAAGCAACAGGGTCGGTAGATAAGAATGATGAATATGCACTTGTTTTGAAGACAAAATCTATTTCAGAAGCAACAGCACAATTAGAGTTTATTGGAGAAAAAATTAGAAAAAGAACGCCAGTAAAAGTAGTCGTTTCAGAACACAAAGGACACAAAATAAGTATGCTTGCCGTAAAAGGTTTTTTCAAACTTGTAATGGGAAAATATTTTGAAAAAATTGATAAGCCTTATTTTACCTTTATTGAAGATTATGTAATTTTTAGCAATAGTCCCAAAACGCTCAAAAATTTAATTGATGATTATGAAATGGGACTTACACTTGCAAAATCATCTTCTTTTCAACGTTTCTTTAATGAATTTGAAGCCAATAATTCAAACTTTTTTGCTTACGTAAATATTCCCATTGCATTAAAGTCTTTGAAAACTTCGATGAGTGCAGAGACTTGGCAGACGGTTCAGAAAAACTCAAATTATGTAATTTCTCAGCCTCATTGGGGTTTTCAATTGCGTAGAGATGAAACTAGCTTTTATGATACTCGCTTGGTTACCGTTTATGAGAATCCTGAAAAAGTGAGAAGTGATTATAAATTAGTACAAGAAAATCGTGCAAAATTATTGAAGCAATTAAATAGTAAAAATATCTTAGAGAAAGTATTTGGGACAGAAGAGAAAATAGACCTATTTGAAGAGCTTCAAACCATTCCAGATTCTGAACTTATTGAGTTAGATAAGGACAATACAAAACGTCGTCTGATTGTTCGAAATCAAGAAGATACTCGTTACGAATATGAAGTAGAAGGCACAATAAAAGAAGGTATTTATCGTGAATATAAAGCAGGAAAATTAATTATTGAAGGCTATTATAAAAACGATAGACGAGACGGAAAATGGCGTTTTTATGATAAAAATGGAAAAATAAAAGAACGAAAAAGATATAAAGATGGAGAAGAATCAAAGTTTTCTTTATTTTAATATAATGTAACATACTCTTCAAACTGTGATTGTAGTTGAGTAGAATAGTTTTAAGAATAGCTTTAAAACTCTAAAATATATTTAGATTTGAACTAAGAAATATTTCTCACTCCAAAGAGCAAACTATCAAACAACAAACGAAATGGCACAAGAATATGATAAAATTTTCAAAGAAAATATAGAGCAGATGGCACTTTCTCTGACAGAGAAATTATTGGGTATTCGTCCTGAAAAGCTAAAAGAAGTTACAATAGATGTTCAGAAGACACTTGAAAGGAAACCTGATTTTATCAAAAAGGTAATTCATAAAGACGCTTCTAAAAATTATATTTTGCATATTGAATTTCAAGTGGTTGATGAACCAAAGATGATATATCGTATGTTTGAATATTATGCTTTGATGTTTCGGAAACACAAAATAAGACTTAAACAAATCGTATTTTATATTGGAAAGGGAAAAGCAAAAATGCTCAATCAAGTCAATCATGAAGATTTGAATTTTCGTTTTAGCGTTGTCAATATTCAAGAGATAGCCTATACCGAATTCCTTAACTCTGAAAAACCAGAAGAAGTAATCTTGGCTATTTTGGCAGATTTTCAAAACGAAAATCCAGAGAAGATTATTGAATCTATTCTGCAAAAAATAATAAACACTACAAATCCAAACTTAGACCAATTAAAATACGTTAAGCAGCTAGAAGTATTATCGCTTTTAAGAGATTTACAAAAACAAACCTTAAAACAATCTAAAAATATGGCACTAATATATGACATCAAAAAAGACCTTCGATATCAGGAAGGCAGAGAAGAAGGCAGAGAGGAAGGTAGAGAGGAAGGTATAGAAAAAGGAATAGAGAAAGGAAAACAAGAACAATCTATTTTAGCTATTCAAGCTTTACTTGAGCTAAATGTTCCTCATCAAAAGATAGCTACTTCTTTGAAAATATCTTTGAAGTTTGTAGAAAAGATAGCCAAGTCTGTTAAAAAATAAATTTGAAACTTGTTCTAATTTTCAAATATCATTTAAGGAAGAAGAATTATTTTCTTCCTTTGTTTTTTCTCCTTTTATGAGATTTGTGTCCATTGTCAGTATATCATTATAATCAATTTGTATGGATGAAAAGCTAACAGACAGATTGATATGTCTATTCGAATTTATCCATACAAAATCATTTGGTTTGTACATATTTACTCGTTCTAAGTAATCGTTTCCGTACTTTTTTGTGTAGAGTTTGACTAGATTTTTATATAAATCTTCCGTTTTCGTTTCTCCTAATTGTGGAGAAATTTTGGCAGAAATAGAACTTAATTTTCCTTCTTTAAAAGTAGGAACAAAATACAAGGGATATAATTCTTTATCAATTTCTAAAGGATAAAAAAAGTCTGTTGTATCAGCAGATGAATACGCAAATTTTGAATTTTCTTTAAAATCAATTAATGGTTTTAATGTATTTTCTTTTGTCAATTTATCAAATTTTGCTTTGTATTGCTGCTCGTTCATTCCCAATTCAAAACCTAATAAAATTACATTTTCTGGTTGTGTCTTAGCTTTTTCTATTTCTTGATTTACTTTATTGGTATATTTTTCTGTGAATGTAGAAGTAGTTTTACTGTCTAGTTCATTCTGATCAGAATTTTGACAAGAAAAAAAGAGTGCTGTAAAAGTGAAAAGGAAAATTGTTTTCATAAAAATTAGACAGAGATTTTAAAAAATAGACAACCAGAACATTATTTTATTTCTACAACCTCTATTTTATAAGTTAGTTTAGATAATTCGCTCTTTTTTACTCTCGGAACTGACATAGTAGTACTTAAAATACGTGTTTGATTGGGTTTTAGAGTAGAAGTAGAACCCGAAACGCCGTACCTAAATTCTGTTCCCAATACTTCTTTGGAGGAATCAAACCAATTAAATTGAAATTTGAGAAGTGAAATAGACGTATTTCCTGTGTTTTCTATTTCTAAGGTTATGATGTGAAATGCTTCTCCAATTATACCATCTGAAAAATTACTCTGTCTTTCTCTAACTTCAATATCTGCATTTTGAGGTTTTTTCTGTGTCCAGATTAGTGGTATTTTTGGTGAGGCTATATAAACTAAATCTTTATTTAGCTCGTTTTGGTCAATTATAGAAGAAGACAATACTATTTTTGCAATATTTGGAGCAGTTGTTTTTTCATACTTCATAACTTGAAAAGAAATCAAATCACCTTTTCGCAGTGTCAAATCTGAGTCGCTTACCACTTCTTCGTAGTCTGTTCTTACTAATTCTCCTTTCTCATCAAAGAGTTCTAATTTTATTTTTAGCTCATTAATTAAAGCATTCTTTACCAAAAAATTCCCTACTATTTCTACTTTATAACTATTACTATACTTTGTAAGAAGGGAGCTTTCAGTTTGCCATTCCAAATTCTTGAGTTTTGGGTCTGTAACTTCTACTGGAATTTCGTATTCATTTGCATCAAAATAATCCAAATTACTCTTTTCTGTTTGTTGATTAGTATTTACTTTTTCAGTAATAAGTATTTCTGGGGTAGTAAATTCTTCATATTTACTGCTAGGAGAATTACTTAAAAACATAAAAGTAAGAACACCAAAAATAATAATCATAGGAATAACAATATGTAAATTCTTTTCAAACGATGTTTTTCTTCTAGCAACTATATTATTTTGTCTTCTTCTTTCCTTGCGTTTTAATTCAGAAATCATTTTGAGAGAAGGCGTATGACTAGGATTTTGGGTCAAACAAATTTCACTATACCAGATGGCATCTTCCTTATCTTTTATATTCTGAAACTCATTAAAACGCTCAAAATGTGCTTGTGCTAAAGTAGTTGTCGTTTCAATAGAATTATAATCCAAAACGTTGGCTTGTTCAAGTTCTTCAATGGCATCATCGTAATTTTGATGAGACAAAAAACCTCGTCCACGTAACAAATGTGCCTTGTAGGTATCTTGTACCGTTTGCCAGTCTGCATCTGAAAGACCGATTTGAGCAGCTATTTCTTGTTGTTCATCTTTTGAGAGGGGTTTGTTTTGCTTTTCTTGCTGAATAGCTAAAAGTTTTTTCACAAATTCTTTTTGTCTTTCTTGGTCGGTATTCATAAGTAAATTTGGTTTTGATAATCATTTGAAAATTTAAGATTATAATAGATTTTTTTAATAAAGAGCTTTCAAAGTTTTATTTTTTTTTCAAAATCTAAGTTTGCTTTAAGAATATATAAGATACAAAATAATTACTTGCCAATAAAAAATACAGCTTAGAAAATTACTCAAAACAAAATCAATAGTTATCACGTATTAGAATACATACAAACATATCAACATTTATTCATATTATATTAAACCTCAAAAAAAACTCATTTTCTATGGAATATTTAGATAAAAATTATTTAGAAAAATCACTTTCTTATCAGGAATACAGAGCAGTAGGACAAGAACTTTTAGAAAAAGGAACTACAACGAATGGCGATAATAGTCCAGAAATTTTGGAATATACCAATACAAATATGTATCGTATGAATAGACTTGACAAGACAACAAAAGTAAATGAAAATATAAAAAATGCACTAGCTGAATTACCTTCAAATCAAAAATTTTATTGGGTCGTCCTGACAGAAAGTTGGTGTGGAGATGCTGCTCAAATTGTACCTGTAATGAATAAGATTGCCGAAGAAACAGACAAAATAGAACTTCGTATCTTGCTAAGAGATGAAAATCCAGATTTGATAGATAAGTTTTTGACTAATGGAGGAAGAGCAATTCCAAAACTTCTATTTATTAAACAGGAAGTAAAAGAACAAGAAAGTAAACTAAAAATAATTGGTTCTTGGGGTGCAAGACCAGCCGAAGCACAAAAATTAGTAGATGATTACAAACAAAAAGTAAAACAAAATCCCGAATTAGAAGACTTCAAAGCCTTTGCAGAATCTCTACACGGCTGGTATGCAAAAGACAAAACACAACACACACAAAACGAGCTTGCAGAATTATTAGTAAGTACATTAAAATAGGGTTGAAACCCTGTTCAATTTATAGTCCAGAATAAGATATTCTTGATAGAACAGGGTTTTAACCCTGTTTATAGGTATTTTGAAATTGATTTTAATGAATTGTAAAATGCTAATAAATTCATGTTTTTGTATTTATCAAGATTGTTCTTTTATTTAGCCATTATCAACGTCTTGTTATCTTCAATAACTGACGATTGCTAAGGCAAAATAAAAGGAAAAAGAGTTTTATTTCCCTTAGCAATCGTCTATTTTTGAAAAAAATAGACGTTGATAATGGGAAAAATACCAGTTCGCAATATAAATAAACTTATGTTACACGGTATTCAATATACTCATAAAATAAACAAGAGGTTCAGGAAAAGGCACACCCTTTTCCTTTACTACTGAATTTATATTAACCATTTACTCCTCAATAATTGGATGATTCGAACGGCGAATATTCGCATTAAAAGTAAGAAGCAAAGCAGGAAGTAAAATAAGATTTGTAAACATAGCCACTAAAAGAGTAATAGAAGTCAAAATTCCTAGAAAAACAGTTCCCCCAAAAGAAGAAAAAGCAAAAATAATAAAACCTGCAAACAAGATAATAGAGGTATAAATCATACTTTTTCCTGTTTCATGAAGTGCAATATCAATAGCTTTATGCCTATCAAAATTATGTGCCAAAAGTTCTTGCCTAAAACGAGCCAAAAAGTGAAGCGAATCATCAACAGCAATCCCGAAAGCAATACTAAAAACGAGTGCAGTACTTGGTTTTAGAGCAATATTAAAAAATCCCATAATTCCAGCCGTTACCAAAAGAGGAATCAAATTGGGAACAATGGCAATCAACATTACACGTACATTTTGGAAGAGTGCACCAATAATTAGAGCCACCAAAACACAAGCTAAAACCAAACTCCATTTCAAATTATTTATCAAATATACATTTCCCTTTAAGAAAATAGGTGTCGTTCCTGTTACTCTTGCACTCATTTTGGTAGAACCCACCGAATCAGCAAAAATACTGTCAAGTTCGGGTTGCAGACTGGTTCTGACTAAAGAATCCAAACGAATCGAACCAATATCGGCTACCTTTAAAGATACTCTCAACATCTGCTCTGTACTGTCCACAAAAGAAGCAGAAATTGCTGTCGGGTCGTCTTGTCCTTTCAAATAACGCAAAACAAAAGCTCCTGTACGCTTATCAGGCAAATTAAATGATTGTTCACTTTGATTAAAATAGGCTTGATTGGCAGCTTTAATGAAAGTAACTAGTGAAATAGCTTGTGAAAGATGAGCCGAACTATCTACATAATTTTCAATTTGTTCTATTCTTTCTAGCGTTTGGGTTCGTCTGTACGCCTTCGGTTTTCCTGTATCTACTACAATTTCTAAAGGCATTGTTCCTTTAAAATTAGTTTCAATAAAAGCAATATCTTTTTTCTCTTTACTCTCTTCTGGCAAATCATCTACCATAAACGAATTTGCTTCAATATTATAAAGTCCAATGGCTGATGCAATAACAATAATGGCAGTAACACTATAAATAGCTGTTCGATGATTTTCTATCAAAAAGTCAAAATAAGTAAGTACTTTATTTATAAAACCTCTATTCAAATGTTTGGTTCGTCTTCCTTCTGGCATCGGCAAATAAGAAAAGACAATTGGTAAAAATAAAATAGAGATAAAGAATGTAGCGAAAATAGTAATTCCTGCTGCAAGTCCAAATTCACTCAAAATACCTATTCTTGTACTTACCAAAACCAAAAAACCAATGGCAGTAGTGGTATTTGTAATCAGGGTAACAATTCCGATTTTCTTGACTACATATTTTATAGCATCTATTTTATTTCCTTTTACATTACACTCTTGATGGTATTTTGTGATAAAATAAACACAGTTAGGAATACCAATGACTACTAAAATAGGAGGAAGCAGAGCCGTAAGAATGGTTATTTTATAGCCTAGAGTTCCCAAAATCCCAATCGTCCAAATAATTACAACACAAATAAGTGTCATAGAAACTAGCATTGGTGTAAAAGAACGAAAGAAAATAAATATAAAAATAACTGTAATGGCAATAGAAAGCGAAAGAAAAATAACCATTTCCTTTTTCACTTTATTCGAAATAGCTACACGCAAAAATGGAAGACCTACATAATGGATTTCAATGCCTGTATCTTCTGTAAATTGCTCTCCTAATCTACTAATCCGCATAACTGTTTCGTGATTATAAACAGTATTCGTAATAGCTGGAGGAAGCGTAACTAATACTAATGAGGCTTTATTTTCTGGGTTTATGAGCTGGTTCTCATAGAACTTTATCTGGTAAGTAAAACTCAAAAGACTGTCTAATTCTTTTTGTGTCTGAACCTGTTTTGGGAAGATAGGTTTGGCTTCAAACTTTTTGATAGTTTCGTTTTTGTAGATATAAGGTAGTTTTCCTATTCCAACTACTCCTGTAACAGCATTTATACTATCTCCAAAGTTTTCTAGTTTTTTTATATTTGCGAATTTTGTCTTTTCCAAATCGTGTAAAAACTTCTGCCACTTTTGGAAATTTTCTAACTCAAATAACTTCTCATCTTCCACTCCCAAAACAATAATATTATCATCTTGACCAAAAAGAGCCTTAAACTCTTTAAAATAAATAATATCTTCATCAGAATCAGGAACTACTTTAGAAAAAGTATAAGAAAGTTCTGCTTTCTGTGCCTGAAAAGCCATCAAGACCGTCAAAGCAAAAAGTAAAAGCAAAAGCCACAATCTATTTTTTAGAATGAAATTAGCTATTTTTAGCCACATATATTAATCAATTACGAGAATACAATTACGAATTAAAAATTACGAATTACGAGATTGTAGTATTTACCTTTCTAGAAAAACACTATTTTTTTGTCAATGAAAAAGAAAAACAAACAAAGCCAACTTGATCTATAACTCGTAATTCGTAATTGGCTTTAGTTTACAATTAGCTACACTGCTTTAACAGGTCGTAATTAGGTTATTTAAACCCAATTCCTGTTTTGGCTTTTTTCATCATAGTTGTATGAAGACCTAGCATTTTTATTGCTGTAATGGCTGCTTCATCTCCTTTATTTCCGTGTTTTCCACCTGCTCGGTCAAGTGCTTGCTGTTGGTTTTCAGGTGTCAAAACTCCAAAAATTACAGGTTTGTTGTGTCTTAGATTTACGTTTGTAATTCCGTGTGCAACGGCATCACAAATAAAATCAAAATGACGAGTTTCGCCTTGAATTACACAACCTAAACAAATAATAGCATCAATAGTAGATTTTTGTGCCGCCCATTGTGCCGCCAAAGTAAGTTCGAAACTTCCTGGTACATCATAACGATGAATATTTTCTTCTTTTGCACCATATTCTAATAACTTTCTATAAGCACCTTGATAAAGTGCTTCTGTTACTTCTTCGTTCCATTCTGCCACAACAATAGCAAATTGTTTTGTTTCAATTTCTTGAATAGATTTTTCAGAATGTAGGCTTAGGTTTTTATCTTTTGATGACATAATTAATTCAATTACGAATTACGACCTGCCAAAGCGACGAAGTCAATTAAAAATTACGAATATTCAATTTAATTAATATTCGCTTATAAATTATTTTAAATAGGTTAGTCAATTACGATTATTCAACTGCGAATTAGTTAATTACTAAATAAAATGTAATTCGTAATTCGTAATTTTTAATTCGTAATTACCTTTTAAGTTCTTTTTTATCATAATTATCAGGAATAGAAAAAGGAAAAGAAAGGTCTGGTTTTTCAAAATTAACTCTTTTGTGTGTGATTTCAATTTTGGTTTGGTCTGTTTTATTTTCCTTTTGATTGAAAAAATTAGCAACTGCATTTACTTTAAAAGGAACTTTTTGTCCTTCTACATTTTGAAAATCACCATAATCTATAAAAAGACTATTCATTCCATCATTCTCTTGAACAGCTATTTTTGAGAGTTTTTTATTTTCTCTACTCACATACATAGACGTTTTGAAAAGGTCATAAATTTGTTCTAAAACAAAGAATTTGTCTTGTTTTTCGGGTGTAATACTTTGGTCTAATGGAGGAACATTTCCTAAAAATAGAGCTTGTAAAGTCTTAAAATCACCATCAAAGTTTACTTGCTTACTAAGCGATCGAATATCAACAGCCGAATAACTTTTCTCCAAACGATTGACCAAAAAAGCTGAATCAGTACGAATAAGCATACGAGCAGCCTCAATACCAAAAACAGGACGAGCAGAAAGCCAAATCAGACTATCTTTTGCAATGCGAATATCTACACCACTTCCTAATTCTTGACTTTGATTCTGGAAAGAAAGATTAGATTTTGTACTCAAAAACTTAAAATCAAACTGTTCTACACCATACTTTTTGGTAAGTTCGGCAGGAGTGGTAACACCTTTTTTACAAGCAGAGAGAAGAAAAACAGAACAAATAAAGACTAAAGAAAAGCGAAAAAATGAAGTTTCTTTCATAAAATAGTTGAAAAAATTGTGATTAATGACCAAAGAATGATTAGGAACTTAATCAGTAATGAAATAATAGGTAGTCTATCACAAGTAATGCTGTAAATAAAAATGGAACACAGATAACACAGATTAGACGAATAAAACACAGATTTTTAGAATTGCAGCATTATATATTTAGCACTACCAAATAATAAAATACAGTTGATAAACTCTATTCTTAAATGATTGTTTAATTTAAAATTGTAGCGTACCCTTTAGAATGCGAGTATTTTTAAGTTCAAGAATACATCGCACCCTAAAGGCTACGGTACGTTTTCTCACCCTAAAGGGTAAGCTACAAAAATAACTAATCAATCTTTTCAAACTTGCAATAATCTTGCAATACTTTCGGAATTTTGATTCCGTCCGCTGTTTGATTATTTTCTAAAATTGTAGCCACAATGCGTGGCAAAGCAAGTGCGCTACCATTCAATGTATGAGCTAAATGTTTTTTACGGTCTTTGTCTTGATAACGAAGTTGTAAACGAGTTGATTGATAGGTTTCAAAATTACTAACCGAACTTACCTCTAACCAACGACCTTGTGCAGCCGAATAAACCTCTAAATCATACGTCATAGCAGAAGTGAAACCCATATCGCCACCACACAAACGCAAAACTCGGTAAGGCAATTCTAATGCTTCCAAGAGTCCTTTTACATGCGAGAGCATACTTTCAAGACGCTGGTATGATTTTTCTGGATGGTCAATAACGACTAATTCTACTTTATCAAATTGATGCAAGCGATTTAGACCACGCACATCTGCACCCAAGAACCTGCCTCACGACGAAAACAAGGCGTATGACCTGTCATTTTGATAGGAAAATCACTTTCCTTTACAATTTCATCTCTATATAAATTGGTAATCGGAACCTCTGCCGTCGGAATCAAAAAGAGATTATCGACTGTGGCTTCGTACATTTGTCCTTCTTTGTCTGGAAGTTGTCCTGTGCCATAACCTGAGGCTTCATTTATCAAAATTGGAGGCTGAATTTCATGATAATCTGCTGCAATCGCTTCATCTAAAAAATAATTGATTAAAGCACGTTGAAGTCTAGCACCTTTTCCTTTATAAACTGGAAAACCTGCACCTGTGATTTTATTTCCCAATTCAAAATCTATAATATCGTACTTTTTGATAAGCTCCCAATGTGGAACGGCATCATCTGCTAGTGTTGGAATTGTTCCCCACTCATCAATAATTTGATTGTCTTCTGAAGATTTTCCTGCAACAACATCTTTATAAGGTGTATTCGGAATTTCATACAAACAGTTTGTCAAATCATTCTCTAATTCCTTTAATTTATCTTCTAAATCTTTTATAGATTGTTTGCTTTGAGCAGCTTTTTCTTTTGCTTGATTGGCTTCTTCTTTTTTACCTTGTTGCATCAAAGCACCGATAGATTTTGCTACTTCATTTGCACCAGCTTGTAATTCATTGAGTGAGGACTGTGTTGTTCTTCTTTCATTATCGATAGAAATAGCCTTTTCAACAAGCTCAGTAGCTCTGCTAAAATGGCGTTTTTGAAGTGCTGCAATGACTTCTTCTTTATGCGCCTGTATGTGTGCAATTTGTAACATTGATTTATCAGTTATCAGTTTTTTCAGTTACCAGTAATCAGTTACCAGTAATCAGTTTTGAATTTCTTTTTGAAAAATAAAATACTCACAAAAGTCCGATAAATTCAGTTAAAAATCAAGTTCGAATTGAGATTTGATTTTTTTTGGGAAAAGTGAGGTGTATTTGGCTTTATTCCATTATGAGAATTAAATAAACCATTACTTTTAATTTGTTGTATGTAACTTCTTTGGTTTTGGTGGGAATTTCTTAGATTTGTGTATATGTGTTCTTGCTATTTGTAACACTAGAGTATATACTCTCTAACTTAAACGTTTTTTCAAGATTCTAAAAGCATGATTAATAAAAATATAACAAGAACTGCTGCAATAGTTTATTCAGAAACAGATTCTGTGATAAAATCATCTACTATACAAAGAAAAATTATAGAGTCATTATTTGTTGAAAATGATAATACTGAACTTACAATTAATCAAATGATAGATGAATTAAAAAGTTCACTGGAAATGGATTTTGATATTAATGAAATAGAAGTTATCATAAATGATGAAAGACATGCTAACTTTCAAGTTAGATATGATACTACTAAAAAAGAAAACTACATTAAATTAGAACAGAAAAGAGTAGAATTACTCTCAGAAAGAGAAAAACAAAACTCAATTTTTCCACATATTGAGAGGTTTAAATTGGAAATTTATGAAGGAGATTTATCTACCGATAGAATAGATGAAGTACTACATAATTATTTTTATCAGTTATTAAACTCTAATATATCAGCTTTCCGAAAAATTGCCAAACCAAAACATGAAGAACTACAAAAATTATTGATTGAAATTAATCAATTTGAAATTTCTGAAAGAGAAGCTATAAATGAGTTTTTAGGGTGGGAAGATTACTCTAAAAACAAATCTATATTTGCATTAATTAGTTATAGCATAGAATATGCTGTAATAACTAATAATCAAAAAAGTTCATCTATGTTTTTACAATCAATAAAACATAAAGTTTTTTTTCTAGATAATAATGTTCTTTATAGAGCTATTGGATTGAATGGAGAAAGTAGACAGAAACGAACTTTAGCCTTTCTAAATAAATGCAAACAAGCTGAACAACAATTTAAAATATCAAAATATTCAGAAAAAGAATTTAAAGAAACGATAAATTATAATATAAAAGCACTTTCAAGAGTTCCATTTAGAAAAATAAATTATAATTTATTTTCAAAATATTCTCTTAACCCTAACATTTATGAATATTATCATAAGTGGAAAGCAGAAAGATCAACCTATGGTTTTGATTTATTTATGACTCATGTTATAGGTGAATTAGAAAACTTTAAAAAAGAATTTAATATAGAAATTGTTTACGATATTCCATTTGATGAAAAAGGGCGAGAAGATTTAAAAACTATTCAAGAGTATCAAAAAGGAATTGGTGCTATTAAAGTATTGAACTATGAGCAATCTAATTATTTTGATGCTATTAATCTTTATTTTATTGAAAAGTTAAGAGGGCAAAATAATAATGCGATAGCAGATACTAAATTTTTTTTTATATCAACTGACCAAAAATTAAGAAACTGGGATTTTGATAGAAACGATAAACAACCTACTGTCTTACTCCCAAGTCAATGGATGGCTATTTTATTGAAATATTTTTCAAGAACTAACAATGATTATGCAAGTTTTATGTCATTTTTGAAATTACGAACAAATCAACCTATTGTGAATGAACGAGACTTACAAATAATTCTTGCAGGAATTAGTGAAATTACAGAAGATTTCAAACAACAGGAAACAATTCTTGATAAAATGGTCGAAGTAAAATTTGATGGAATATTAAATGGAGAAAATAAAGTAGAAGAGATTTATAAGAATACAATTGAGTTTTCTTCTAGAGAGTTAGATAAAGAAATAGAAAGTCTTCAAAAAATTAAGTCAGAATCAGATAAAGAAATAGAAAATCTCCAAAAAAATAAGTCAGAATCAGATAAAGAAATAGAAGATCTCCAAAAAAATAAGTCAAAATCGGATAAAGAAATAGAAGACCTACAGATATTCTTTAAAAAAAATCTCTTAAATGAAAAGAAATTAACCATACAAGATTTAGATAAACAGAGAATTCCTATTGTTAAGCAAGCCGAAAAAAGTATGAAAATGTATAAATTTTGGTTTTCATTAGTCATATTTATGTATTTTTTAATATTGGGAATAATTACCTACAAAGTAGGATGGGATATAATGGAACCTATTACATATTTTTTGGGAGTCGTAGGAGTATTTAGTGCATATTTATATCCTGCAATCACAGGTAAAGATATGAACCCAAAGGCTCATTTTAAACAAACAGAGGAAGAGTTCATTATAAAAAAAATGAATGAGTTTTCATTTAATCAAGAAAGATATGAAAGCTTAATCGAGGATAAAAAAAATTTAGAGGAGGAAATAAAGGTTCTAGAACTAGGAGGAGATAATGAATCTCTTTTAATTGACTCTGGGTCAGTTTAGTCTCCTTAAACTGTAGCTTAGAAATACAAAAATTACCCCCCTGCTGTCGCTCGTAAAAAAAATGGCTCTCGCTCGTTTTTAACGAGTGAGTAATATGTATTCGGCTTGTAGCCGTGCATTTGCATTCTGTATTTCTCACTGATTAAAAATGAGCAATAGAGGGAGTTAAGAATAATATTCTTCCCAATATTCTCTAGGAGTAACTATTTTTGTGTACTCAAATTCTTTCATTGTAAAATCAAGTGTATTGCCTGTTACTAAATAATCGGCATAACTTACTACGGCAACTTCTAAAAATTTGTTATCGCTTGTATCTGTCAAAACTTCTATCTTTTTGTTTGTTTCATAAAAAGTAGATATTTCTTTGAGTTTATTCAAAACGATAGTTGCTTTTTCTTTGAAATTATGAAATCTACTAAATTTATCTCTATTCAAAACAGCTACATATTCCTCAAAAATCTCATTTGAAGTGCAATGTTCTACTTCTTTTGTCAGAACTAAATCATACAAAATTTTAGTAGGAACAGAGTTTGAAATAAGTGCAGAAACAATAACATTTGTATCAAGAATTATTTTTTTCATTGTTTCTTTTCATTTCTTACTGCGTTTATTTCTGCTTTTATTTCTTCCAAACTCATTTCTGAAAGTCCTGTTTGTGTAGCGATTTGATTGCATTCCAAAACAGCTTTACGAGCGTATTCTAAACTAATTTTTTCTACCAAATCAGTAAATTTTATTTCTCCTTTATCTAATTTGTACTTTTGAAAATCGCTTTCACTTATTTTTAACTGAATATTTCTCATTCTTTATCTGGTTTAGAGTTATTTTTAGTCCTATATACGCATTATTGAAGATTTTTGTTGTTTTTACTAAGCTACAAAAAACTGAACGAATCAACCATTTAGCAATCAGTTACAGTATTTTCAAAAAAAAGAAATTTGTATTTGACTTCTTCGACTTTCAGTTATCCTGTATTTCATCATAAAAATCACTCGCCAATCAGTTCCAGTATTTTCACTCATTCCTCTTCTTCCTGTTTACTAATTTTCTGAATTGCATAACGGTCATTCAGAGAAACGGCACATAATAAAAGATAAAAAACAATGCCGAGTTCTATTCCGTGCTTAGTAATAAAAGTAGTATCTACAATTCCAAACGATTTTAAAACAGCAAGCAAAACACCAATAGAAAAAAGGTACGAACCCGAAACAACAAAACGAGCAAATGCAAAACCTCTAGCCCGAGTCATGACGGCAGTATAAAAAATCAAAATTACAGCAAAAAGAGCATTTGCAACCACTATTTGAGTAAGAAGATTGTAATAACCAATAAAAATAATGCTTGCAATTACACCAGCAATAAGTGAAGAAAACTGCATTAATTTATGTAAAATAGGAGCATGTTTTTTAGTAAGTAAAAAAAGTTGTGTAAAATTGAGAGCCGAAACGGTCAGAATACCAACACTAAAAGGCAGAGCTTGATTTCCCCATTCTGGAGCAGTTGCCCACAAATACTGAAAAGCATACCCATTCAAAACAGACAATAAAAGTGCTGCTGAAAGTACAAGCATTGCATAATACAAATAAGAACGAGTTTTGAGAAGGCTTCCAATCAAAAAACCATACGCAGCCAAAACTATAAAAATACCAAAAAGACCACCAAAAATAAACTGTTCGTTTAGTATTTCTTCAAACAAACTACTTTCATTCCATAACTTTACCGAAACCTGCAAACTACCATGTGTTTTGATACGAAAATAATAGGAAACGCCTTCTTTTGAAACAGGAATTTTGAAAATCAGATTGTGATAATTAATATCTCGTTGATAAAATGGAAGCACATCACCACTATGTTTGACTTGCCAAGAATTTGAAATCGTATCTTTATAAAAAAGCGAAACACTATCCAATAAAGGATATTCCAATTCTAAATAAACAATTTTATTTTCTACATAAGGAGGAATTTTGACACGTATCCATTTGGCATTTTCCTCAAAACCAAGATTCAAGTACATAGAAGGTATTGAAACAAAATCGTTAGTTAGTCTTTCTACTTCATAAATTGTCAGTTCATTACTTTTAGTATTTTCTAAAATTTCTAAATGAATCCGTTTGCCTTCTTGATGTATGTGCTTGTAAGGAACTTGTTTTTGTGCAAAAACAGTCATTGAATTTCCTATCAACAATAAGAAAGACAATAGACGAATAAAAAAGAAAAAGTTATTTTCAAGTTTTGGCACAGTAGTATTAAAAATAAAAATTATTTGTGTGTAGGACGTTTTTTTAAGGCTAAAATACAAAAAGTAGTAATTTTGCTATTAGCTTTACTAAAAACGCATTTTTTTCTTATAAAACAAAACGTAACTTACAAATAATTACCAAATAACAACGAATTAAGTCAGAAAAATCATTTTATAATTTTGCTTCATGTTAGAAAAAACAACAGGAATCGTTTTAGGATTTACAAGATATAGCGAAACTTCCATCATTTGTAGAATATTTACCAAAAAATTTGGTCTAAATTCCTATATCATAAACGGAGTTCGCCAAAAAAGCAAAACAAGTGCTAGAAAAATGGCTCTTTATCAACCTCTTACTATCTTAGATTTGGTTATTTATTACAAGGAAAATAAAGGTCTTTTACGGATTTCGGATTCTTCTATCGAACATTCTTACAGAAGCCTTCCCTTCGAACCCAAAAAATCTAGTATAGCTTTATTTTTGACAGAAATTCTTAGAAAAGCCTTACAAGAAGAAGGAGCAAATGAAGAATTATTCGACTTTCTACTAAAAAGCATGATTTTTTTAGATAATGTAGAAACAGAATACGAAAATTTTCATATTCAATTTTTATTAAAATTAATTCCTTTTTTGGGTTTTGGAACAGATTCGGCAGAAGAGTTTTTTGAATTGGAGCCGCCAAAGTTTGAAGTCAATAAAATGACAACAGATTATGTAAATGCACTTATGAAGCTAGAATATTCTGATTATCTGCCAATGAATGGAAAAATGAGAAGAATGTTTTTGTATTGGATTTTGGCTTTTTATAGAAGTCATTTAGAAGATTTTGGGTTTGTGCGTTCACTAGCTGTTTTGAAAGAGATATTTGAGGAAGAATAATTTAGTTATTAGTGTTCAGTGATTAACTATTAGTTGTTGAGCATTATTTATAATTTATCACTAAACACTTATCACTAAAAAATGACCTTGATTAAAAAGAAAAAAATAATTTATCCTATCAATGAGCCATTACGCAAATTTTTGGTAGAGTATAAAAAAGAAATAGATATTCCTGTTGCTTATTCTGACCTTACACGTTTTACAAGTTCGATAAATTTGTACGACAAAAAAGGTGAAGATACGCTTTGGCTAACTGTTTTTTATGCCTCAGAAGACATGAAGGAAATTTATGATGGCTTGAAGAAAATCTATGCCATGCTAAAAGCTGATGGCGATCTTTCGGTAATGGAACATTTGTATGTCGATAGAGTAGATTTGTGTTCGTATGGAAATACAAAGCCGTTTCGTGTAAGAATTGTAAATCAAATCAATGATAATTTTGATTATTATTACATCAAACAAGCCGATGCTTCTCGTGTCTATGGTTTGGAATTGGAAGATATGATTTCGCCAAACAGAATAAATTATCTCGTTCATAATCAAACACTTATAGAAGAACATATTGCAGGAATCCCTGGTTACCAGTTTATTAGAGAAGGATTAAAAGACCCAGAACTCAACAGAATTAGATTAGCAAAAGAGTTTGTAAAGTTTAATGAACGTTGTTTTGTTCGTCTTTTGGGAGATATGCACTCTAATAATTTTGTGATTGATATTACACCTGATTTTGAAGAAGTACATTACAGGATTCGTGCAATAGATTTTGACCAGCAGTCTTTTGAAGGACGTAGAATTGTCTATATGCCTCAATATTTTAAAGAAAATAATCCTATTATTCAGTTGGGAATCAATATGATGACACCAAAAACGGTTCATCAATATCAAAAAGAAGAGCGTTCATTAATGGCACAACGCATAAAAGCATCGTTACATTCGGTAAAAGATTTATTAAAAGCGATGCGAAAAGAACCAATTTCTCCAAAAGAAAATGTAATTCAGCTTAGAGAAGAATTAGCCGATTTTTATAAAAATGATAAATTTTTGAAAGCGAGGAATATGGGAAGTATTTTACAGACTAGCTTGGAAATGCTTTTTATATAAACAAAAACCAACTTTTCTAAAGAAAAAATCGTATTCATAAGTAATTAACGTGAACTCGGGATTAGAAATAGCCTTTTTATTTATTTAAAACAGATTAGATATTGTTTTCGGTCTGCTCTAACGAGACTGACCTAACTTTATCAAGGTCAGACCGATAGGTCAGTACCGATACATGGAAAACACACTATAACTTGTTGATAATCAATTAATATAATCCCGAGTTCACGTTAATTAGTAAATCAAATAAAAAATAGTAATTATGAGAACTATAACTTTATCATTACCAGAAAACATAGACTTAGAACATAAAGAAATAATGATGATACTTGCAGCTAGTTTGTATGAAAAAAGCAAACTCTCATTAGGACAAGCAGCCGATTTAGCAGGTATAAACAAACGTAATTTTATAGAAAGTTTAGGAGATTATGGCGTTTCTATATTTAATTTTCCAGCTTCTGAACTAAGCGACGATGTCAAAAACATACAACTCTAAACTGATTATTATAGGTAAAAAGAATTAAAAAAAAACTACCCTAATCAACATTTTTTCAGTCAATTAGGGTAATTTTGAGAACTTAGGAATAAGAATTAAATATATAGCTTTTTTTACAACTGATAAAAAAAAACGCAATTAGCTCGCTACTTTGATAACTCGTAATTTTTAATTCGTAATTCGTAATTGTTCAATGAATTATACGTGTTCAGCAACTAATGAATTATTGAGTTGCTTATTGATGAGCTCAGACCATTTATTAGCTAATTGAATTTCTCCGTTTAGCCTAGAAATACCATCAGCAGTGTAAATATTTATTGTTTGCTTTGCTTGATTTTTGTCCATAAAATTCAATTCCAATTTATCAACTATTTTAGAATTGCTCATTGTTTTTTGTGAAGTAATCACTTTACAAGTCTGAATATCATTAAGGTCAATAAATTGCGAAATTACGTTATCTTTTTCTTCTTTATAAAAAAAGACACTATTTCTTGCTTTGTCTATTCCAATAATAAAATTTTCACAAACTTCGTAGTCGTTTATTTGACCATTTTGTTGTTGTGCGAATCTCTTTAAAGGTTCTAACAAATTATTTTCTTTCTTTTTTCTGTTTCTATAATCTAGTACGAAAGGAAAAATAAGTGCAAGAAGTGATATAATACCAATGATAATAGCTCCCAAATTAAATTCCATATTTTTATTTTTATTTAAAATTCATAGGTTATTAAATTAGGTCATGTATAGTATGAAGTTATTTTTTTGGACTCAAAACAAGTGTCAAAGTTTAGATAACTTCATAAAATAAAACCTAACAAGTTAAAGGTTAAAGTCAGTTTATTAAAAAAATGACTTTGATAACTTAGGAACAAGAATTAAACAAACTATGTATTCTTAAATTGTTAATAGTCTGGCAATCAATAATTTAAATTCATAATTCGTAATTTTTAATTCGTAATTATTCCTTTAAAAATGGCTTACCAAAAATAATGGAAGGGGAAAATAATGTCTTTTTTCCGATGTTGAATCAGAAAATTTATTGAAAATCTGGAATATTGAGAATATTCAGTTTCAAAAAGTTGTTCTGTAACTTTACTAATTATCCAAAGCTGATGCAATGGATTTTCTAAAGTCAAAACAGAAAGAGTAGTAAGCGTATTTACTGAATTTGCCGATTTTGGAGTATGGCAAAAAGAATAATTTTCTGAATAATTTGAAAAATATTTTTCTTTATCTATATTTTTACTTCTCTCAATAGAGTTAATACTAGAATCAATAGTAGAACTCCCAACAAACCCAAGTACAAAACAGTACAGGATTGTTAAAAATGTTGCTCCTAAAATTCTACACGTATTTTTCATTTTATAGACAATACACAAAAATAAATTTTGATTCGCTTATAAATTCGTCGCAAATGTAGATAAAAATTGGATACTAAAAAGAGAAAAGTTAGAGTTATGAAAAATATTTTTAGATTAGTTTTGCACTTCTCAGTATCTCACCAATCACTTTTAGATAGATAATCAAAATAAACTTTCAATTTGATTTGAAAATTAATCTTAAATAACCTTTTTTTTGCGTAATTTTATAGAATATGACCAAAATCATATATACTATCTCAATTAAAGGCTAAATTTGTGTAATGACTAAATCAATTATTTAGATTAAATATAAATTACAGAAATTCTGTTACAAACAATTAGGTTAAACAATGTATAACTACATTACAAAAACTTTACTTTCAAATATCATCAATTCCCCATATATGGAAAACCTATTAGCTGATAAACCTATTGAGAAAAAAGTGGTGCAGAAACAACCACAAACTCAAAACACATTCAAAGAAAAAATTACTACCAAAAAACCTCCTCGTTTTGATAATAATGAACAGAGAGAGTTTTTTAAGATGCTTAACGTACGTGTAAATAGCTATTTTAAAGACAACAACATTTCCAAAAATGCTAATACAGCAATGGTCTTGAAAAGTCTTTTCCATGCTACGCTTTGGATTGGGTCGTATTGTATGCTTGTCTTTGGTGGATTTAGTGTAGAAATTAATTATCTACTTTGGGCAGTTCTTGGGTTTTCGATTGCTATGGTTTCTGTTAATATTGCTCATGATGCAATTCATGGAGCATATTCAAAACACAAATGGGTAAATGATTTGCTTTCCCATACCTTCAATTTTAATGGTGCAAGTGCTTATATGTGGAACAAAATGCACAATCAGGCACATCATACCTATACAAATATAGACGGACACGATGAGGATATTTCGCCTGTACCGATAGTTCGCCTTTCTTCAGAAGCTCCTCTTTGGTCTATTCATCGCTATCAACATATTTACTCATTCTTTTTATATACTCTAAGCACATTTTCTTGGGTTTTTATGAAGGATTATAAGAAATTTTTTGCCAATGAAGTAGGAAATTATACAGATGCAAAGCATCCAAAAAAGGAATATTTCTTTTTGTTTTTCTATAAATTCATTAATTATACTTTGTTCCTTTTTATTCCTCTTTTTATGTTAGAACACGGCTGGGGAAATACAATTTTAGGCTTTTTGTTAATGCATGCAGTAAGTGGTTTTTTCTTAGCCGTTATTTTTATGTTGGCTCATGTAGTAGAAGAAGCTCACTTTTTCTTACCAAATGAAGAGGGAACGTATGGAAAATTCTTGGGCAGTTCATCAGCTTTACACAACGGCTAACTTTTCTACAAAAAGCAAATTTATGGCTTTTATTACAGGCGGTCTTAATCAGCAAGTAGAACATCATTTATTTCCAAATATTTGTAGCATTCATTATCCATCACTTGCCAAAATCGTAAAACAGACAGCACACGAGTACGGACATCCTTATCTGACAGCAGATTTTCCTGTTGCTCTCGCGTCTCACGTTCGTTTTTTGAAGAAAATGGGTAGAGAAGAAAGACCTGTTTTTCATTAAAAATACAATAGTATAAAATAGTTTGAGGACTTGATTTATTCAAGTCCTTTTTTGTGTAAAAATTGCTTTATTCAAAACTATTTTTCAATTTTCAAAACTTTTTGAAAGATTTGAAAGTATAATGAACAGATAAACTCTTTATTTTGCTATATTGTCCTAATTTTAAGGATTTTAGTAGTAAATTTGACAAAACGTACATACTATCAGACGTTTTTCTTTTGACCTCCCCTAACCTCTCAGAAGGAGGGGAGAAAAATACATTCAAAGTCACTCCTTCGGAGGGATTTAGGGAGGTCAAGCATTTTTGTCTAGTAGTGTGCAAAACGTATTTGAAACATATCTCCCTTATTAAGGTTAGTAAGCCGTATTTTAAATTTAGTATATACTTTTCTTACTACTTAATTGACTGTCTTTATTTGAATATTCTATTTTTCAAAGCTTATAGAGACAGATTTATTTTAATAAAAAAACAAGTATGGAATTAATTTCAGGTTTTTCAAAACTCTCCAAGGAAGAAAAAATTAAGTGGATTTCCCAGCAATTAGGGGACTCTTCAGATGAATTACTCAGATCAGTTTAGTAGTTTTTGGCATCAAGACCCCCATCAACAAAAAGTTTTTGATGAATTTAGCGAAAATACGCTTACCAATTACTATATGCCTTTTGGTGTAGTTCCGAATGTGATTCTGAATGGCGAAATATTAGCTGTTCCGATGACAATTGAAGAAAGTTCGGTAGTTGCAGCGGCCTCAAAGGCAGCAAAATTTTGGCAAACTAGGGGAGGTTTTCATTCTGAAATTATTTCTACCAAAAAAATAGGACAAGTTCATTTTCTTTGGAAAGGTGATTACAATAAAATGTATTGTGTTTTTGATGAAGCAAAAGAACAAATGTTGAAAGATACTGCTGATATTACCAAAAATATGCGTCAGCGTGGAGGTGGAATTTTGGATATTGAGCTTTTGGATATGCGTCATCTGGATGATAATTATTATCAAATCAAAGCTACTTTTGATACCTGTGATTCGATGGGTGCAAATTTTATCAACTCTTGTTTAGAACAATTTGCCAAAACGCTTCAAAACTGGGTTGCTTCTAAAGAAATGTTTACCGATACAGAAAGAGATATTACAATAATTATGTGTATTCTTTCTAATTATACGCCAGAATGTTTGGTCAAGACGTGGGTAGAATGTCCAATTGAAGATTTAGGAATCATTGATGGCTTAGATGCAAAAACCTTCGCAATGAAATTTTTTAAAGCGATTGAGATAGCCAAAAACGATGTTTATCGTGCAACTACTCATAATAAAGGAATTTTTAATGGAATTGATGCCGTAGTTTTGGCAACGGGAAATGATTTTAGAGCTGTGGAAGCCTGTGGACATGCGTATGCCGCACGTTCGGGGCAGTACAGAAGTTTGTCAGATTGTAGTATAGAAAATGGAATATTCAAATTTTGGTTAGAAATACCCATTGCTGTCGGCACAGTTGGAGGACTTACTTCGCTTCACCCACTTTCAAAACGTTCATTAGAAATGTTGGGCAATCCTTCTGCTCCAAAACTGATGCAGATTATCTCTACTTTGGGTTTGGCTCAAAATTTTGGTGCAATCAAATCACTTACCACAACAGGAATCCAAAAAGGACACATGAAAATGCACCTTTTGAATATCTTACGCAATTTTGAAGCAACAGAAAAAGAAGTAAAGCAAGCCGTTGAGTATTTTAAAAATAATACGGTTTCTTTTAATGCTGTAAGAGAATTTTTATCACATGTCAGAGCAATAGTTTAATATCTAAATCCTAAGGTTTGAGCCATACAACACACAATAAAAATTGAACAACTTATTTACACTTCCAAAATCCCCTTTTAATTTATGAATCGTTTTCACGGAAATGGAAAACTACTCCTTAGTGGTGAATATTATGTGCTTGATGGTGCAATAGCTTTAGCTGTTCCGACCCAGAAAGGACAATTATTACAAGTTACTTATTCGCCTTCGCAGCATCGTGTGTTGCATTGGAAAAGCTATGACAGCAATGGACAACTTTGGTTTGAAGCTCGTTTTGATATCGATACTTTTGAGGCATTAGAAGGTTATGTTTCTCAAAAATCATTGGTTGTACAAAAGATATTACAAACAACACGCAAAATTTCAAAGAATTTTTTGGTAGGAAAAGAATCTGTTTTGGTAGAGACTTTTTTAGAATTTCCTCGTCTCTGGGGTTTGGGAAGTAGCTCAACACTTATTCATAATATTGCAAAATGGGCAGGAATAAATCCTTTTGATTTGCTTGCCAAAACAATGGGAGGTTCTGGTTACGATGTCGCTTGTGCAGAGTCTGAAACACCAATTCTCTACGAAAGACATGAGGGAATTCCACGTACTATTTCTGTTGATTTTAATCCTCCTTTCAAAAAAAATCTTTATTTTGTTTATTTAGGTAAAAAACAGAATTCGGCTGAAGGCATTTCGTACTACGAAAAACTAGAAAATATAAAAAGTAAGAAAGATAAATTAGTAAAAGAACTTTCAGGTATTACACACAAAATCGTAAATGCAAAAAAGTTAGAAGAATTTGAAAAACTAATTGCAAAACACGAAAAAATTATTGCCAAAAATATGTTTATGGAAAGGGTAAAACAAACTTATTTTTCTGACTATTGGGGCGAGGTAAAATCACTTGGAGCATGGGGAGGAGACTTTGTTTTGGTAACTAGCCAAAAGTCAAAAGAAGAAACGCAAGCCTATTTTTTAGAAAAAGGAATGGATACTTTTCTTACTTATGATGAAATGGTAAAGGGATAATTTTCGCACTTATTCTTTTAGAGTATAAATAAATTATTCGCAACGAAAAAACCATCAGAAAAAAAATTCTGATGGTTTTTTTGCTATAAACGAATTGGTTGCAATAAAATTAGTTGAGACAAAACAAAGCATTATGCTTCTTCTGCTCCCCCTTCTTCTGCTCCTTCTTCTTCATTTTCCTCTATACTACTGTCTTACACCACCACCTGTACGAAGTGTACGAGGAACAGTTACGGTAGCAATAGAAACTAAAGGACTATTCAAAATTTCGTAAGAACGCTCTCCGATTTCAGAAAGTTTGATAGATTTTCCTAATTCTAATTTAGTTACATCTACTTCAATTGTATCTGGAAGATTTGCTGGTAATGCTTTTACTTTAAGTTTACGCATTTTCAAAACCATACGACCACCTTTTTGCTCACCTACAGAACGACCGATAAGTTTTACAGGAACGTCAATCTTAACAGGTTTGTCTTCTTTCATAGAAAGAAAATCAACGTGCATCATAACATCACTTACTGGGTGCGTTTGATAATCCTGAACGATAGCATTATACACATCGCCTTCAATATTCAATACTACTGTATGTACTTTTGATGTATAAATCAAATCACGGAATAAGATATTTGGCACATAAAAGTGTTTGTTATCTTCTCCCGTTCCGTATAATACACAAGGAACATAGCCTTCTAAACGCAATGTATGAGCAGCTTTTGCACCCATTTGATTTTCTTTTCGGTAATAACCGATAATTTCTAAAGATTTCATCTTTTTGTATAAATTAAATTGTCTAAGGACGATTGCCGACCGTCCCGATAAAAATAAAGATGCAAAATTGCGTTTTTTTTATCATATAAACAACTTTAAGTCAGACTAATTTCAGCAAAAAGCTATTCTCTTGTTCTATTATAAAAAATGCTTCTTTTTATAGAAACAAAAAAACAGGAAATAAATAAATAATTAGTAAATTAGGCAAAGAAATTATTTCAAACCATTTTTTATTTCCTATTTCTACTCTATGAAATTTTTGCATTCTTCTATTTTTTCAAATTTATTTTTCTTCCTCCTATTTTTTAGTCTTTTTTTTGGCGTAGCTTGCACACCCGAAAAAATGGAAAAGCCTCCAGAGAGTATAGAAAAATTTATCAAACGTAATGTTTTTCATTCAGACACTACGCTTCAGAAAATTTATGATGCAGCCAATAGAAGAGACTCCGAAACGGTAGCTACTTTTTTATCTCATCCAGAAGAAAAATACCGAAGACATGCAGCTCTTACTTTTGCATCACTCCAAGATAGTAGTTTTTTGATTCCTTTATTAGAGTTGTTGAATGATGAAAAACCGTCTGTTCGCCAAGCTGCTGCAACAGCAATCGGACAGTTTTGGGCTATAAGTAGTGAGGAATTGTTGATAGAGAAAGTAACACAGATGCAAAATAAAGGCAATTATGATGTAAATGTTCAGCAAAGACTTTTGGAAGCTATTGGAAAGAGTGCTACTCAAAAAGGGTTGCAGTTTCTAGCTTTAAAAAATTATGAAAACGATACACTAAGAGTAGGACAAGCCATCGGTATTTATCGTGCTGCTACTAAGCCAAAATCAGAGGAACGAGTAACTTCAGATTCGGCTACTATTTTGATGCTTGATTTTCTGACTCCTCCAAAACAAAATTATACGGTTCGTTTGATGGCTTCGGCTTATTTTGCTCGTCTTGCTGATAAAGTGATTCCCAAAACGAAGGCTGATTCTATTCAAGGAAAAAAACAAAGTGATTTTTTTGAAATTTTAAAAAATAAAGTGGATAAAGATTCCCAACTATTTGTGCGTTCGAATGCTGCACAGGCTTTGGGTGCAATAAAAACGAAGGAAAGTGAAGAGTTTTTAATCAAAATGCTAAACAAAGAAAGTGAAAATTATTTAGTTAAAATATCTATTATTCGTGCACTTGGAAAATTCAATGATTCGCCAAAAATAAAAAAGGAAATAGGAAATTACATTACTGCCAAAAATCCAAATCTTCAACTTGTAGCTTCCGAAACGCTCAAAAATCTGGCTCGTCTAACAGATTATAAATTGTATTTGGAGTGGGCAAACCAGACAGACAATTACAGAACTCGTGCAAATATTTTAGCAGGAGCTATAAAAACAGAGAAAAAAGATAACACAGCTTCTCAAAAAGCAATTTCTTTATTAGACTCTTCAAAAAATGTATATGAAAAAATGGCTCTTTTAAACGCTCTTTCTGAAAGTATTGAGAATTTAGATTTAATTTTAGATACCCTTCAAACTACTCAAAATCATCTTTTACGAACCGCAGCAACAGAGGCATTATTAAATATCTCATCTCAAAGTCTTTCCTCCAAGCAAAGACAACAAGTAAGTAAGGGTTTTGAATTTTCTGTCAGTTCGGGTGATGTGGGTGCAATGGCTTTGGCTGCAAACGGACTAACGAGCGAAGATTCTAAGAAATTTTATAGATATAATAAGAACTCTTTGGTCAGACTACTGACAGAAGCAAGAAAAAAATTAGTCTTGCCAAAAGAAATCGAAACCTATCAAGAAATTAGCAAGACATTAGAATTTTATACAGGAAAAGCTACTCAAAATCCAGCTTCGTTGCCAACAAAAGAAATAGACTGGAAATTAATAAATACGTTAGATGCTAGAAATTCGGTTATCTTAAATACGAATAAAGGAGAAATAACAGTTTCTTTATTTACAGAAGAAGCTCCTTCAACGGTTGCAAGTTTTATAAATCTGGCTGGTAGTGGATTTTTTAATCAAAAGAAATTCCATAGAGTGGTACCCAATTTTGTAGTACAGGGAGGAGACCCACGAGGAGATGGTTGGGGAAGTATAGATTATACTATTCGTTCCGAATTTTCAACTTTCTATTATGACGATGAGGGGTATCTGGGAATGGCTTCGGCTGGAAAAGATACAGAAAGTTGTCAGTTTTTTATTACTCATTCGCCTACACCTCATTTAGACGGACGTTATACCATTTTTGGAAAGGTAATAAGTGGAATAGAAATCGTACACAGATTGGAAGTAGGAGATTATATTGAAATGATTAGTTTTTAGTAAGTCCAAAACATAATTATCATATGTATTTTTTTATCGAACACAGAGTTACAGAGAACACAGAGAATTTCAACTACATTTTGAAATACATTTTTAGGTAAGTAACAAAGCAAAATTAATTGTATCTATCTTCTATTTTAAATTGGTCTGTACCGAAGGTCTGACCAGTTTAAAATGTGTATTTAAAGTTCAAAAAGGCTCATTTTGTCCAAGTCAGACCTTCGGTACAGACTTAAACAAAATTAAAATATACTACAAACTAATTATAACGAGCTACTTATATTTGATTATGTTCCTTTACTTAGTAATTGATGTTACGCAGTATAGTGTTCTGTGTGCCACAGAACACGGTTTTAGTTTTTTCAAACCCTGCTCTGTGGCACACAGAGCAGAACTTTGCGTAACATCAGTTAGTAAAAGAATTTGTAAATATCATTTGTCTTTACTGAAAAAAGCAATTACAGTATTTGTAATTGCTTTTTTTACTTGTATTGAAGACTTCCTGTTCTGTATTATTTTGTAGTATAGCTATGCAATAGGTAAGATACATTTATACTAACTGCTCCAAAGCAATTTCAAAAGAAGTTTCTACCAATCCTGTCTTATTTTGGTTTCTTGTATAGGTTTTGCGAAGTGCATTTTTTATAATCATTGAAGTATCTTCAAAAATTCCTTCATCAGACATATCTACATCATCATTACTCATTAAATAAGCAAAAACACGAGCCATTCCACAATTAGCGATAAAATCTGGAATAATTGCTACATTTTTATCAGCATAATCTAATGTTTTGCCTAAGAATATTTCTGGGTCAGCAAAAGGAACATTTGCACCACACGAAACTACTTCCAAACCACCTTTTATCATTCTTTCAATTTGAGATTGAGTTACCAATCTTGATGCAGCAGCAGGAACAAATATTTCTACTCCAAAATCCCAAATTTTTTGTTCTGCTTCTTCAAAAGAAAGCATATTTTCAGAATGAAGTTGATTTCCTTTTTTATCTAAAAATAATTGTACAATTTCTTTATAAGAGAAACCTTCTTCTTTTAGCAATGCACCTTCTTTATCCAAAATACCAACAATTTTTACTCCTTTTTGTGCTAAATAAAAGGCTGCTGCACTCGCTACATTTCCCCAACCTTGAATAATTGCTCGTTTGTTTTGATAATC
Source organism: uncultured Cytophagales bacterium (assembly GCA_963761725.1). Taxonomy (GTDB): domain Bacteria; phylum Bacteroidota; class Bacteroidia; order Cytophagales; family Bernardetiaceae; genus Bernardetia. Next base: position 441,901 of record CAVXHP010000012.1, read on the forward strand.
TGCCTTACCATTTCCCCAAATATCATAAAAATGGAAAACGCCACAGGCTACACCATAACCCGTTATCATATCTGCTACTGTGTATTTTCTCTTTAATTCAGGTGTGTATTTTTCATCTTCCAAAACCTTAATTACACCATAACGAAGCTGTCCGATACGATTAATTTTTTGTGGTTCGGTAGGTTGAAAATGTCCTGTAAAAACGCCTTCCTGTGGGTGCCAAATGCCACAATCTTCTGTAATCGGAATTACTTCATGAATTTCATCAACATTCATGTCTCCACCTGTTCCATAATAATTTTTCAATAGTGGTGCTACGGCTTTGTACCAACGCTCCAAAACTTCGCCTTTTCGGAGATCTTTTGGGTCAAAATTAATTCCTGATTTTGCTCCACCAATAGCTGGACCTGAAACTGTAAATTTTATCTCCATTGTTTTGGCAAGGGATTCTACTTCTCTTTTGTCCAAACCTACACGCATGCGTGTTCCTCCACCTGCTGCACCTCCACGAAGGGAGTTTATGACTACCCAACCAACAGCTTCTGTCTGTGAGTCGTGCCATTCAAAAACAATTTCTGGATGTTTATTCTCAAATTTTTCTAGTAATTCTTTCATAAAATTTGTGTGTATTCTTAAATTAAAAAGATGTTTTCTTTTAATAGATTTTCAAAAGTACGAATTTTAAAGAGAATTTTTTGAGAAATAGAAGTTTGAATGAACTACAAGTAGTAAATTTATAGCAAAAAATTGTTCTATATAGGAGAATCAAAATAAAAGAAAAATTATTTGTAATTTTTTTCTATCTTTAAAATAAACAATACCTTTCTACCTAACCATTATTTTTTATGAAAACCAGTAATTTACGCTCTATTTTATTTGTATTATTTCTCACTTTTTCAAGTAACTTATTTTTTTCCTGTGGAGGAAACCAAACAAAAGATACAACTGAAACTAATGCTGATTCTGTCCTCCTAGAAACCAAAACCGTTACAGAAACAACAAATCCATCAGAAGAATATCGAACTTTTGTAATGAACTTAGACACAACAAAAATGAGTTCTTCCAAAATAGCAGCCGAAAAGTATAAGGAATTATATGCTACTTCCACACCAAAACAAGCTGATGAAGGCTTTTTAATTTTTGATAAATTATATAATTCTTTAGCTTTTAATTTGGACGAACAACATTATAAAGCTGGAGAAAAAGACGGAATGTATGATAAGTACGACCAAATTGCAGGAATTTACAATGGCTATAATGATGGAAAAAATGCACCTGTCGAAATGATGGCGTATCACAAAGAACTTACAAGCCATGGTTTCGGAATTGGAATGGTAGAAGGTTCTACTTATATTCTCCAAAATAGAGATTTCTTGAAAGATGTTTTTTATGATAGAGTTTCAGAGCCGATGAAAGAATATTTGATACAGCAAAATAAAGAAGCAAAAGAAATTTTTGCAAGTGATGGAGGTTTGATTATTTCGCCTACTCGTTTGGCAGAGCGTGTTATTTGGGCAGAGCAATTTATGAAAGAAAATCCTGACTTTTATTCTGAACTTATGAAAAATATAAAATGGTCTAAAATAACCTATTTAACAGTACTTTTTGAAGGGTTGGATAATACACCTCTTTTTGATTATGAGACAAAGCAATTAAGTCAAGATTTTGAAGAAGCCTATCGAACTGTCTTGAGTAGTTATTCAGATACAGAAACGGCAGCAATGATACAGCCGTATTACGAAGCTATCAAAAATAAAAATACCAAAAAACAAAAAGAATTGATAAAAACATATCAAGATAAAGGTGAATTGTATAAAAATGAGTATTGAAGTATTGAATATAATATACATACTACTAGACATTTTTAATAATTGCAGTATAGGTCAGCCTCGTAGAGCAGACCGTTTGTAGTCATTTCTCCTGTTTTTAGTCTTAGTAGACGGTCTGCCCTTTGGGACTGACCTATTTATTTGAAAAATGTCTAGTAGTATATATAAGATATTTACAACTAGTTCAAGTATCTAGTAATGAGATAGTTATGTGTTAAGAAAGGCTCTTCTTAAACTCCTCAAAAAGCTCTAAAAGACGAATATCTCCACTTTTAGAAGCTAAAGGTTCGGCTGCGACATCTCTTGAAAAAGTAGGACGATACAAATAACCTCCTGTAACACTATCTTTTCGCTCATAAAAATAAATACTAGGAATGTTGTTACTATACGTATTTTTATCAAAAAACAAGGGTGAAAGATTTAATATTTCTTCTTTTAGATTGGTCTGTTTGGTTATACAAACCGAATGACTATCTGTATAAAAAGGTAGAGGTTCTTTTTTGATTTGTCCAGATTGGTTGGTATCTGCGAATAAATGATTTAGAGAATGAACAAAATTGGCATCACTATTTTTTAATTTAATGACACGAATACTTCGAATAGAAATAAGCTCGTAAGTAGTCAAAAAAGCTAATTGTTCTAATATTAGAGTTAAATTATTTTCAGCATCTATACAATTTTCTTTTATTTTCTCTTCAGTCCACGTCATGGCTTGCGGTCTCCAATTTTGATACAGACTTTCCAACGCATAGTACGCATTTTTGAATTTGTCTTCTTTTAATTCTTTTTTCCATTTACCGAGTTCTGAAATATAAGGATTTCTATTATTCTGTGAGAATAACTCCAAAATCTCTTCTATCAAAGGCAAGTAAATAGAAGGTGTAGGATTATCTATTTCTTTGAAAAGAGAATTAAAGGTAGCAGAAGTTGAGGTTTTGTTTTTGAATATTTCGTCCCAAAGTTCTGCTAAAAGCAGATAAAGAATATAACGCATTGTAGCAAAATAAGTACGCAAAACTTGATTAATTCTACCTAAATTTCTTTCTTGTTCGGAAGGAGAAGGAGCAAAAAGACGTTTGAGTTCTTCGGCAATAAACAAAGGAAAATAACGTACAATTTGATTTGCTCTTTGTGTCAGTTGTAGGTTTTCAGTGTAATTTGTGTCGCCTTCATCGTCTTCAAAATAAGAACTTAATTCATCATCTGCAAAGGGATTTTCTATTTCCAAATCTCCTTCGTCTATAACTGTTCCGATTTGTAGATTTCTGTATTTAGCAACCGCATAAAAAACAGGTAAAATAATGTTGCGATTAAGCTGCGTAGAGGGAATAACTACATTTGAGTTATTTTTGGCAAAAATCAATTCCTGAACCAAATTTGTATTTACTTGGCGGGGTTGCGGAAAACCTTTTGAAGTTAGATTTTTCTCTAATTGAAGATAAACATCACGCAGAGCAAGTTCTGTTTTGCGAATAGTAATTCCATTCTCTAAAATGGTAATAAATTCATTTGTAAAAGCTGAATATTCTTCTTCTGGAGGATATTTTGAAGGTGTGTTTTTCTTAGAAGAAGCCAAAACATAAAAATTTGTCTTTCGAAACTGCTCAAAAGCCTTTTCACTAAAACAAGCATCTAAAATCAAAACAACTACTAGCCTTTCCTTTTGAATAACACGACTAATGGCATCTATTGAAACGCCTGTAAAAGAAACATCTTCTACCTTGGTTTCACTTGTACTCAAATAAAGATTAAAATCATCGTCCAAAATTCCGTGTCCAGAATAGTAAATAATTAGACTTTTTTGAGCATTTTGAGCAGCCGTTTTGATTACTCGCAAAATTTCTTGAGGCTGTTTTGCGTTGTGAAGTGTCGTAATATTTTCCTTATTTATTCCAACAGTTGGAGAAGCTAACAAATTACCAAGTCTATCGACATTTGTTTTGGCAGCAGCAAGATCATGCAGCGACTCATCAGCAGGGTAACTGCTAATACCTATCAAAACGGCTTGTGTCTTTGCTGCGTCTATTAACCTCATCTATTATGAATTACGAATTACGAATATAAAAAAAAGATAAGAAGAGAATTACCGTTCCTCTGTGTTCTTTTATGAACTCTGTGTTTGAAAAGTAAACAAAAATTATTTTAGAAGAGAAGAAAGCTCCTTGATAAGGTCTGCTGATTGTTCGTTGAGTTGCTTGGCATTTACCTTCAATTTTCTACCATCTGCTGTCTCTAATTCTACGCTTATTTCTTCTCCTCTTTGCGTTTCCCCTCTTTGCGTAAACCATGTTTGAAGTGCTTTTACAAGCTGAACAACAGCAGGAGCTCCCAAAACAACAGCTAAAATAGGTTCTATCATTCCTCCAGCTTCGTCATTTTTTAATGCTGCACGCTGTTGTGTGATTTTTTGGTATTCTAAGTCTTCATCGTTTTCTAGCCAGTTCTTTAGATTTTTGGCTTGTTTGTTACTTTCACTTTCTTCATTAGCCAAAACGTGTATTTTGAGTGTGTTCATAAAAGATATTTTTAGATAAAATAATATAAAAGTAAGAAAAAAGATTTAATACGCAATATATAAAAAAACAAGTGTAATTAATAAGCTATTTTGATAAAATGATGAACTACAAAAATTCAAATACTTATAATTTGTTAAGTATAAGACAATAACCAATATAAAAAGCTAAATTAAATCATTAAATTTCAAATACCCATTCGAACAGAAACTTTCTTACTAACGTAAATTAAATAAACTACTATTTTTGAACTATTAATTCATTGGTAATCAATAAGTTAAATTCGTAATTTTTAATTAGCTACGCTGAATATTCATTTCGTAATTGATCCTTAACAAAATGCGTCTAAAAGCTAATCAACCCGCTCCCTTGTTTTCCCTATCTGATATCTATGATAGAGAAATTGATTTATCTTCTTATAAGAATAAAAACAAAAAAATTCTTATTTCTTTTTTTAGAAATGTGGCTTGTCCTTTTTGTAATTTCCGTATTCATCAACTAACAAAGAAAAATGAAAAATGGAAAGATAAATTAGAAATGATTTTTTTCTTAGAATCCAAAAAAGAAGTGGTATTACGCAGCAGTTTTCATCAAGGTGTCTCTCCTATTCCAATTATTAGTGATGAGAACAAGATAATATATCAAAAATATGGTGTAGAAAAATCAGCACTTCGCTTATTGGGAACAATGTTGTCAGCAAAGAATATAACTACATATAATACAGCCAAAAAAATGGGATTAGGAATAGATTCTGGAGAAGGGTCAATAACTACAATTCCAGCCGATTTTTTATTAGATGAAAATCTGAATATCATAGAGGTATATTATGGAAAAAGTGCAGCCGACCATTTGCCATTTGAAAATATAGAAGCGGTTTTATAAAAAGAAATAAAAATAGTGAGATTAATAAACTTAGGAATAAGAATTAAATAAATTGCTACTTTTAAAACCATAACTAATTTATATTCAAGTAATTAAATTAGCTACGCTGAATACTTATTTCGTAATTCGTAATTTTTAATTCGTAATTGATCCTTAGACCAATTTTTGCAATTAATTTGCCATTAAACCATTCTATTTGCTTAATTATTTATTCATTTAACATCTCACTTATGTCTCAAAAATTAGAAGCTGGTCAGTTAGCTCCTTTATTTTCTCTGTCTGATATTTATGATAGAGAAATTGATTTATCTGCTTACAAAAACAAAGGTAAAAAAATATTAATCTCGTTTTTTAGAAATGTCGCTTGTCCATTTTGCAACTTTCGCATCCATCAACTTACCACCAAAAATGATCAGTGGAAAGATGATTTGGAAATGATTTTCTTTTTAGAATCGAAGAAAGAAGTAGTCTTACGTAGTTCTTTTCATCAAGGTGTTTCTCCTATTCCTATTATTGCAGATTTTGATAGAGAAATCTACAAGAAATATGGTACAGAAGTTTCTATTGAGAAATTCAATTCTACTATTAATTCGGAAAAGCAAATGAATATTCACTCCAAATTAGTAGAAAAGGGATACGATATCAAGACTGAAGAAACGCTAATCCACTCCATTCCAGCCGATTTTTTATTAGACGAAAATCTGAATATTATAAAGGCTTATTATGGAAAAGATATTCCAGACCATTTGCCATTTGACCAAATAGAAGAAGCTGTTTTTGGAAAAAAATAACTTTTAAACTAGTAAAATATCAAAAAAACACAAAAACTAATTATTGCAAATCAGTTTTTGTGTTTTTTATTTTTTCGTCCTCAGCCTTTCTATCTGCATTAAGCTGCATAATAAGATGAGTAAAAGTAGCAGCTAATCCAAGTAGAATAAGCGTAATGGTAAAAAAAGGAAAACCAAGTTCCATTTTTTTGTCCAACCAATTTCCCCCAAAACCACCTAAAAGCACAGAGCCTAACATTTCCATTCCAATACTAGAGTATTTGATGTACTTGTTAGAACCTTCTTTGATGGCTTTTTCTCTGGCTTGAGAAGCAACATCTATTTTTTGAGTGTAAGAATTTTTAAAAGCGGAATTAGACTCTGTATTTTTCACAATTTTTTGTTCATAATTTTCATCTAAATTTTGAGCAAATTGTGCTTCAAACTCTTTATCTAATTTTTCTTCTGACTCTTTGAGTTGTTTGTGAAATTTTTCCTCCAAATTAGATAGCTTTTCAGATGAATTAGCATTCAGTTTTTTTTCTAATTCACTCTTCAAATTATCTGGAATGTTGTAATTCTCGTTCTTGTTTTTGTCCGATTTGTGATTCATTCTTTTTGCTATTTACAGTATTGGAAGAGCCATTTGAATTCTGCAATGCAGTAGTTGCTTTTGGAGCTTCTCCTATTTTGCATTGTCCATTTATTTTCGCACCAGGTTCGGTTATCATACGCAATGCAGAAACATCTCCATTCACAATTGCATTTGCTTTTAAGATAAGTAATTCGGCTATAAAAATATTTCCTGTAACTTCTCCTTCTACTTCGGCATTACTAGATACTAAATTTCCCTTTAAAATTGAGCCACTTCCTAAAGCTACTTTAGACTTAGAAGTAATATTTCCATTGACTTCTCCATCAATTCGAATATTTCCTTGTGTCATTAAGTCGCCTATAATTTTGGTGCCTTTTCCTATGATATTATTTGCTTCTAGTTCTTTTGAGTCTGCTGTTTGTTTTTTTGATTGGAACATAGCCATAATTAGTGTTTATTTTTAATAAATACAATCTTAATTTTATGATAAAGACAATTTTTTTGTACTATTTCAATGAGTTTTTAATAAAGGTCTTATAATTTATGATAATCTATAAGATAGTATTTTTCTGTTAGTAACAAATATAATCAAATTCTATTGGTTTATAAAAGCTATATAGCTTTTATGATCTGAAAGATAGAACAATTTGATAATTTTTTTTTCGAATTAAAAAGTAAATTCTATTTTTTCTCAGTAAATGCAATTATTTTACTTATCTAAGTAAATTATAAGGCATCATTTTTTAAAATAACTACTATTTTTCCCCTTTAGCTAGTAAACGTAAAATAATTTTTAAATTGTATTATTCGGATAATAATTAAACAAGTTTATGAAAAAAAATGGTTTTTTCTTGCCTAATTTTTTGATTTAACAAAACTAAACCATATTCTTTATCCATTCTTTCGCTTTTTCTTCGCTATCAAAATATTCTATTTTTACTTGTATATTTGATTTTTCCATTACGCCTTCAATTACATTCAACATGTTGGTTTGAAACTTTGTCTGAGGTCTTATTATTGCAACTATAGCATTTTTGTTTGTCGCAGCATAGAATTTAGGAGCAAAATAAGAAGCAAACCAACTACGAGCAGAAAATGGAATAGAAAGAGGATTTATGTCACTATCTACCATTGAAAGAATAAGTTTTGTATAAGGATTCGTTTTATATCCTTCTAATATGGAAGAATAAGCTGCTTTATAATCCTGTTCACTTACTTTTTTTTGCAAGCGAATAAGGTAATAATTAGATTCGTTATTAATATAAACATTGGCACAATCATCAGCACTTTGATAGAGTAAATTCATAGTTGTAGAATATTTGGGGAGTTTTTAAGAGTAAAGATCAGATAATTCGTAATTAGCTATATAAAATATACGAAAAAATAAATGAATTTTTAGAAATTTTGTGATAAATACAACCAAATTTTTCTACCTTTTAATTTTAAATTTCTGCATTTTTTTTAAAATAGAACCTTTTTTTTAGTAGTTTTGAAACTATTTTAAGAATTCATACTTGCTCAACAAACTTTTGCTCTTTTTACCTCTATATGGAAAGTATTTTTTTGTACAAAGAAAACGAACCCTTAATTTTTACACAAGTACTATTTTGGTTTTTCTTTGCGTCTGTACTTTTCATCTATCAATTTGCAAAAGACAAACAGATTTTCAGGACTACTTTTTTGGCTCTCTTTAGCCTTTATTTTTATTATTTATCAAGTGGTTGGTTTTTCTTGCTCTTGATTTTTTCTACCATTGTAGATTATTTTATTGGAGAAGCAATTTTTAAAAATGAAGATGAAAAACAACGAAAAATATTTGTTACTCTTAGTATAATCATCAATCTTACCGTTTTAGCATATTTCAAATACACTTTCTTCTTTGTAGATTCTCTAAACACTACCTCTGAATGGCTTTCTGGTACTTCTTGGAATATCGCCAAAACAGATTATTTTTCTTATTTTCTCAATCTTGTAGTTGGAAAACCCTACTTTGATACTACTTCTATTTTTCTTCCTGTCGGAATTTCTTTTTATACGTTTCAGACCATTAGTTACTCAATAGATATTTATAGAAGAGAATTAGAACCTGTCAAAAACATCATAGATTTTGGTTTTTATGTGAGCTTTTTCCCTCAACTTGTCGCAGGACCCATTGTAAGAGCATCCGAATTTGTTCCTCAGATTTACAAAAAATACAAACTTTCAAGTACAGAATATAACGAAGCTATCTTTCTGATTATCAACGGACTTGTCAAAAAAATGCTGATTTCAGATTATATTTCTGCTAATTATGTTGACAGAGTTTTTGCCGAACCCTTTCAATATACAGGTTTTGAAAATCTGATGGCTGTTTATGGTTATGCGATTCAGATTTATTGCGATTTTTCGGGTTATACAGACATTGCGATTGGTGTAGCTTTGCTTTTGGGTTTTCGTTTGCCTATCAACTTTAATTCGCCTTACAAAGCTACCAGTATTACGGATTTTTGGCGTAGGTGGCATATTTCGCTTTCTTCTTGGCTTCGTGATTATTTGTATATTCCCTTAGGTGGAAATAGAAAAGGAAAAGCAAGAACGTATGTGAATCTATTTTTGACAATGCTCTTGGGTGGACTTTGGCACGGAAATGCTTGGCGTTTTGTCATTTGGGGTGCTTTACATGGCATTGCTTTAGCTGTTCATAAACTTTGGCTTACCTTTGTAGATATTCCAGAATCTTGGCAAAAATCAAAGGTTTATAATGTAATAATGCTTATTATTACCTTTCACTTTGTTTGTTTTTGTTGGATGTATTTTCGTGCTGCCGACGTTGCGACAGTCAATTTAATGTTAGAACAAATTTTTTATAAGTTTGAATTTGCAGGAATTTTTGAACGTATTGTAGCCTACAAAACTGTTTATGCTGTTTTGCTTCTAGGTTTTGTAATTCATCAGTTGCCAGAAGATATAAAAACAGCAACAAGAACTACTTTTGCAGAATTACCAGATATTATAAAAGCAATTATTATTGTAGCTATCGTTTTGGTCTTGTTTCAATTTAAGACAGCAGGGATTCAGCCGTTTATTTATTTTCAGTTTTAAAATAGCTATTCTAGCGAAAGATTCTATCTTGTGCTTGTAATTTTACAAGCATATGCTTGCTGAAATGATAGACACAAGGTAGAACCTTGCACCAGAGATTAATTTTAAATTCGCCATTAGCTATTCGAAATAAAAGAGTTCAAATTATTCTCTTAGTAGAAAATGAAACAGACTTAGAAAGGAAATTGATAGAAGGTTATAAAGTTACTTATCAAGAAGATTTAGAAATAAGTAATGATTTTGAAAACTCTGATTTTGAAAGAGTAATATAATTAAATCTAAAAAGTATTAATCGTGCTATTATCATAAGAACCGATAGCTCGGCGAAGCCAATCATAAAAATCACTCGCTAATCAAACAAGTGTATTTTCTACCTCACTCTACTCATTTTTTGGATTTACATTTTCGTTTTGCTTTTCGTTCTTTACGGTTGGCACAAAGAAGCTATTTTTATTTTTGATGGTGTCGTTGGTGAGGACACCTACAACGGCAAATTTAATTTAACAAACAAAATTCGTTTTTCAGTTTTGATTCCTGTTCGAAATGAAGTTCAAAATATTGCAGATTTATTGAATGACTTAGCTTTACAAGATTTGGATAAAAATAATTTTGAAGTTTTAGTTTTAGATGATAATTCTGATGATGATACGGCAGAAATTGTAAAAGAATTAATCCAAAAAATGCCATATTCTTTGCAGCTTATTTCCGTTCCTGCTGCTGATTCTGCACACAAAAAACGAGCAATTACTTTGGGTGTTTCGAAGGCAAAATTTGAATATATCATCACAACAGACGGAGATTGTAGAGTTCTGAAAACGTGGCTTTCTACTTTTACAGATTTTATTTATTCTAAAGAAGAAACAAATCAAAAAGCATTTTTTGTTGCTGGTGCAGTTCGATTAAATCATAAAAGAGATTTTTTTGCAGCTTTACAGGCTTCTGAATTTGCTACATTAATTGGTTGTGGAGGTGCAGCTCTTAATTTAGGTTTTCCTTTTACTTGCAATGGCGCAAATATGGCATACTCCAAAAAACTCTTTGAAGAATTAGGTGGTTATGAAAGTAAAAATGATAAAGGTTATCAAATTTCATCTGGAGATGATGAATTTTTATTACACAAATTTCATAAATCCTACCCAAAAAATATTTTTTTCTTGAAATCAAAAAAAGCAATCGTTGAAACAGAAGCTACTCAAAACTGGAAACAGTTTTACAATCAGCGAAAAAGATGGGCAAGTAAATGGAATCAGCATAAGAAAATAAGCCACGCAGCAATAAGTATATTTGTGTTTTTGGTTCAGGTTTTTACTCTTGTATGTTTGTTCTTATGGGTTTTGATTTGATAAACAATAATTATTTTTTAATTAATTCAGAATTAAAAAAATATCTTTACTTTACTTTTTTCACCAAAATGGGTATAGAATTTTTATTCTTATTTTCTGTTTTGCGTTTCTTGGGGCAATCAAAAGCTATTTTTACATTGCCTTTTTGGTGGATTTTTTATAGTTTTTATGCTATTTTTTTTGGAATTGTTGTGCAGAAAAAAGGGTATCAATGGAAAGGTAGAAAGACAGAGTAATAATTTGAATTGCCAAAAATCAAAACCGATGAATTTAAATTTATTGAATAAATTTTCGCTTTTTTTTGAGAATAGTTTAGGTTTATTTTCGTAATCTCTAATTTTTAATTCGTAATTCTTTGTAAGAATAGTTTTTATGTTAGTTTCTTAGTAAATTAGTCGTTTAAAGTAATTTCTAATAAATGGAAGAAGAAAAGTACTCATAAATTTCTATTTTCCATTTTCTATTCTCAATTAGTATTGTATTCATTTCTTCATAAATGGCATCAGAATTTGAGCATATATCGCCTTCTTTACAGATACGCAAACGTTTATTGAAGCACAAACCTGCTATGTTTGGGCTTTTTATAATTTTGTTTGCTGTCTTTGTGGCTCTTGCTGGTCATACAATAATGCCTGACAAAACACCCAATGCAAATGATGGAGCCGTACAAATTAGTAAGCAATTGCCAATTTTTGAGACAAAAATGCTCAAATTTAGAAAAAGAATAGCAGCCGAACACACAGGTTTTTTTGAAAGTATTTATAATGGAGACGAGACCGATTATACCATTACACCAATAGATACATTTCGAATTGTAGGCGATACAGTTTTTTTCAAAATCTATGGTAGAGAGCAAAAAGAGCTTTCTTATTCTCTTATTTACGCTACCAAACCTGTTTTTTCAGGTGCTTCTGGTTTACTTTCCGATGATTCTCTGAATTACAATTATCAAATAAAAGGCGATACAGTTCGCTATGTTGATATTCAAAAAAGAATACGAACTACTACTTTATTTGAGCTTTCTGAAGAATTCCAAAAAAATAATATAGAAACTCGTACCTATTGGCTCGGAACTGATCGTTCGGGTAGAGATATTTTGAGCCGTCTGATGTACGGAACACGAATTTCTCTTACTATTGGTGCAATTGCTGTTTTGATTTCACTTGTCTTGGGAGTGAGTTTGGGAGCAATTTCTGGTTATTTTGGAGGTTGGATAGATAGTATCATTCATTGGTTTATGACTGTGGTTTGGTCAATTCCTAGTATTATGCTTGTAATTGCAATTACCATTGTACTTCAAAGTAAAGGAATTTGGGTTGCTTTTGTGGCTGTTGGTCTGACAATGTGGGTAGAAATTGCTCGTATTGTAAGAGGAAAAATCAAAACTATAAAAAGAAAACCATTTATAGAAGCTACACACGCCTTCGGAATGAGTCATTGGAGAATTATTTTTAGACATATTTTACCTAATATGTTGGGTGAAATTGTCGTGGTTACGACTTCAAATTTTGCAGCAGCTATTTTGATAGAAGCAGGTTTGAGTTTTTTAGGATTGGGTGTTCAGCCTCCTACGCCTTCTTGGGGAATGATGGTTTCGGAAGGATATTCTGTTATCGGAACAAGTAATAGTTGGCATTTGATTGTTTTTCCAAGTCTTTGTATTAGTATTTTAGTGCTTGCTTTTAATCTTTTGGGAAATGGTCTGAGAGATGCTTATGATCCGAATACTAGAGGGTAATCAGTTACCAGTAAGTAGTTATCAGTAATCAGTTGAAAAAATATCAATGATGATAATTCATATAAAACTTCAAACTGTGTCATATAAAATAAAATAATATAAAATTTCTACTAACTTCTTTATTAGAAAAGTATGTTGCAAAGATTACCAATAGGAATTCAAGATTTTGAAAAACTTCGTTCGAATAATTTTTTGTATATTGATAAAACAGAAAAAATTTTTGATTTGCTTAATGGTGCAGGTTATTATTTTCTTTCTCGTCCTCGTCGTTTTGGTAAGTCGTTGTTAGTCAGTACGTTAAAAGAAATTTTTTTAGGAAAAAAAGAACTTTTTAAAGGTTTATGGATTGAAGATAAAATCGAATGGAAATCTCATTCTGTCGTTCATTTGAGTTTTGGTGTAGGTGGTTATAAAGAACTCGGATTAGTCAATTATTTACTCAAAAAATTAGGTCAAGTAGCAGAAGAGCATGAGCTAACCATAGAATCTACCACAGTTGGTTTTGCTTTAGAAGAACTCATTACCAAAATCTATAAAAAATACAATAAACAAGTCGTTTTGCTTATCGATGAATACGACAAACCTATTATTGATTTTTTGGGAAAAGAGGAAATTCCGATAGCATTAGCTCATCGCTCTATAATGAAAGAGTTTTATTCTCCTATAAAAGATTTGGGAAGTTATTTGCGTTTTTTCCTTCTTACAGGAGTTTCAAAGTTTAGTAAGGTTACTATTTTTTCTGAACTTAATAATTTGAGTGATATTACATTAGACCAAAAATATTCTACTTTATTAGGTTATACAGAAGCTGAAGTTCTGCACTACTTTGTAGATTATTTAAAACAAGTAGCAATAGAAGAAGATATATCACAACAAGAACTAATTGAAAAAATGCGTTTGTGGTATAATGGTTATAATTTTAGAGGAGAAGAAAAAGTGTATAATCCTTTTTCAATACTTAATTTCTTTGATAAAAAACAGTTTGATAATTATTGGTTTGAATCTGGAACGCCTTCTTTTTTGATAAAAGCGATTGAAGAAGGAAATTTTTATGAAATGAAAGATGTGGAAGTAGATTTGCTTTCTTTAGGAAATTTTGAATTAGAGGATATTGACCCTGTCATAGTTCTTTTTCAAGCAGGTTATTTGACAATAAAAGAACAAAAACCTTTCAATATGTTTCGTTTGGGATATCCAAATTTAGAAGTAGCAAATGCTATGAATCGTCTTTTGTTGGCTCAATATGCTAGAAAAAAGATAACTCAAACAGATAATTTATTAAGTAAATTGGCTTCTGCTTTTAATAATAATGATTTAGAAACTGTTTTCTTCTATCTCAATGCTTTGTTTGCCGATATTCCCTATCAAATTTTTGAAACCAAAAAAGAAAGTTATTATCACAGTATTATTTTCCTTACTTTCAAACTTTTAGGTTATTATTCAGATGCAGAAGTGAGTACTGCCATTGGTAGGATTGATGTGGTTGTCAAGAATGAAAATACGATTTATGTAATAGAATTTAAAGTAAATGACACAGCAGAAAATGCTCTTCAACAAATAAAAGATAGAAAATACGCAGAAAAATATACTGCTGAAAACAAAACTATTGTACTAATTGGAGTTGCTTGTAATGAAAAGACAATCAAAGAATATTTGGTGGAACAATTATAAATGTCCCCTTCGATAAGCCACAGCAGCACGCATTTTGACATAACTCATTTTCTCTTCTAAATATTCAAAAACAAATTTCATTCTAAAGGTTTCATCTTTTGGAAGACGTTTTTTGACTGTTTTGGTAGCTTTTTCTATGATTTCGATTTCTTCTAAACTCACAAATTCTAACCAATCGATTTCAAACCCTTCTTGATTAGCTTGGTACAAATGACCTAAAACTGTTCCTTCGGTCATATTTCGCTCTTCGGCTATTTCCTTGAGTGATTTTTTTTCATTGTTAAAAATTTCCACGTTACTTGAGCCGACGTAACCGAACTCTTTTCTTTTTTAGCTTTTTCCAAATGTACATCCACTCGTGTATTTCCTTTTGTTTGGACATAATCTGTAATAGAGTCTAAAAATATTTGTCCAAATTCTTTCAATTTTACATCACCAACACCCGAAACTTGTCGCATCTGAAACAAATGAGTAGGAGCTTTATCGACCATATCTTTAAGTGTTGCATCTCCAAAAACCATATAAGGAGCAATTCCTTTTGAGTCTGCAATCTGTTTTCTAAGCTGACGCAGCTGCTCAAAAAATCCTTCGTAAAGTTGTGCTTTTTTACTTTTTGGTTTCTCATATTCTTTTTCTCTTTCTTTTTTAGATTTATATTCAAATTGCACTAAATCGACTTTCTTTTTTTGAAATAAAACGGCTTTTGCTGCCTCTGTGAGCTTTAAAGCATTATTTTGGTCGTAGGCAATTTCTATCAAACCCATATTCAAAAACTGTAATAAATACTGTTGCCAAATTCCAGCCGAAATATCTGCACCTGCTCCATACGTCTTTATTTTATCATATCCTTTTTCCAAAACTTCATAGCGTTGCGAACCTCTCAAGACATCAACCAGCATTGTAAAACCAACTTTTTCGTCCATTCGCATCATAGCAGAAAAGGCTTTTTGAGCAATAATAGTTCCATCAAAATGCTTGGGAGGATTATTACAGACATCACAATTTCCACAGTTTTCTAATAGCGTTTCTCCAAAATAACTCAACAAAATCTTTCTCCTACAAATTTGAGCATCTGCATATTGCTGCATACGGTCAAGTTTGGCGAGTTGTAATTCTTTCTGTCCACTCTGCTCTGCAAAACCTTTCAAAACTTCCAAATCATTAAAACTATAAAAAAGCATTGTATCGCCTTTTAGTCCATCTCTTCCTGCTCTTCCGATTTCTTGATAATAGCCTTCAATATTTTTAGGAATATTATAATGCATTACCCAACGAACATTCGGCTTATCGATACCCATTCCGAAGGCAATTGTTGCACAAATGATAGGCGTTCGGTCTGCAATAAAATCATCTTGAATTCGGTTTCGTTCGTGTGCCGTCAATCCTGCGTGGTAATAACCTGCTTTCATTCCTGCTTTTTGAAGTCGTGCAGCTACATTTTCAGTATTTTTTTTACTCAAACAATATATAATTCCCGATTCATTTGGTCGCCTCAAAACGTAACTCACAATACTATCCATACGCTTAAAAGCAGGCAAAACATTGAGCGAAAGATTAGGACGATTAAAAGAAGCTACAAATTCAGTCGGATTTTCAAGACCTAATTGAGTAATAATATCTTTTCGTGTAATTTTATCAGCCGTTGCAGTAAGTGCAATCATCGGAACTAATGGAAAACGAGCTTTTAGGGTCTTTAGCTTCGTATATTCTGGTCTAAAATCGTGTCCCCATTGTGAAATACAATGTGCTTCATCAACTGCAAAAAGTGAAACAGGTAATGAACTCAAAAAATAAAGAAACGAGTCTGTCAATAATTTTTCTGGCGAAACATATAATAATTTGATAATTCCTTGTTTTACTTCTGATTCTATTTCTCGTTGCTCGCCTGCATCTTGCGAAGAATTAAGAAAAGCTGCCGAAATTCCATTGGTTTGAAGTGCGTTTACTTGGTCTTTCATAAGTGCAATCAGAGGCGAAATAACAATACAAATTCCGTCTAAAGTAACAGCAGGAATTTGATAACAAATAGATTTTCCTCCACCTGTTGGCATCAAAACGAGCGTATCGTTTTTTGCATAAACAGAAGAAATTATATCTTCCTGCAAAGGACGAAAAGTAGAATAACCAAAATACTGTTGAAGTGCGTGGCGAGCTTTATTGAGATTCATTTTTTAACAATTACGAATTACGAATTAAAAATTACGAGCTAAGTAGCTAGACAAAATAAAAACGACTTGAACTTATTGGTAAATGATTTTTATGATCAATATGATGAATGAAGATAACTGAAAGACGACGAAGTCAAATACAATAAAAATTAAATTACTATTAAAAAATAATTATTGTTGATTTTATTTATGTTTATCTTGTATTTTATCTCAAAATTAATATGAAGCACTTGCTAATCAGTTATATATAGTATTAATTTTATACGACTACTTATTAAATCTTTTTAGCAACTTCAAATATACCAATTATAATAGAATTTATAAGTATTTTTAGCAAAACCTAGTTTCTAACTTGTAAATTTTGCTTTTCATTTATCAGTTCTTGAAAATAGGTTTCATAGTTTTTGATTGTATTTTGAATAGAAAATATATTCTTCGCTGAATAAATTCCTTTTTCTATTAACTTCTTTTTTACATCTTCGTTATAAAGAACTGTTTTGAGTTTTTTAGTAAGTTCTTCTATATCATTATCTTCAAATAAAAGTCCTCTTCCTTCTGCCAAAACATCTTCAATTCCTTGTGCATTTGTCCCCATTACAGGAATTCCCATTCCCATCGCCTCCACCAAAACAAGCCCAAAACCATCCATTGTAGAAGCTAAAACATTGACATCAAAAAGAGGATAATAATTGATAGTATCATCTACTTTTCCTGCATAAATAATTCGTTTTTCTACTCCTAATTCTTTCGCTTTTTCATCAAAAATTCCTTTTTCTATTCCTACAAAAAACAAAATCACATCTTTATCAAAGTTAGGTAAGGCTTCTACTAGCTGAATTTGATTTTTTAGACGAGATACACAACCAATTACTTTTCTTCCTTCTAAATCATACTCTTTGTATAAATCTTTAGATTTTTCTTCATCATATTTTTGATAAAACTCATCAGGAATTCCATTGTTTATAGCCTTTATATGTTTAGAAGGAAATCCTTTTTTTACAAAAATAGCTTTGAGTGATTCGCTTACCACAATTATTTTATCTGTTCCTTTTGTATAAAAAAGCACTTTGAGATAGCCTCCTTCACTAAGTGGATTTTGCCTACGAGTATGCACTAAGATAACAGGTAATTTGTACCACCATTTGGCAAAAATGGTCGAATATCTATCCTTACTGGATTGTGCATTGATAAGCTCAATATCATATTTTTCTACAATTTTTTTTATGTGAGCCATGTTTTTGGTATCAAACTTTCCATTAAAAATCATAGGTTCGAAAATTACCTTTGAGTTTTTTAATAGAGTTGGTAAAAGTCTTTTATCTGGACAGCCAACGACCACTCTATGACCCAAATCTGCCAAACCTTTCGCCAAATAAGAGATAGAATACGTAGAACCTGCTAGTTCGCCTTGATGTGTAAGTATAAAAATATTCATCTTAAATTGCCAATTAAGTTTCTTTGATTAAATTTTCTATTAAATTTCTCGTCTAAGCCAACCTGTTATACTCATTCTATTTCGTGTTTGACTTGGCAAAACCTCGTGCCAAATAAGTTCGCTTCGCATACAAACAAAGCGATTAAAGATAGGTAAGATATCGGTTTCGATTTTATTATCATCGTCCTTATCGTAAATTCTCAGTTTTCCTCCATCTTCTTCTTTCCAGTCTTTATTGAAGTAAAGAATACAAGAAATAAAACGTTTTTGAGCTGACTGATGATTGTCTAAATGTTTTTTGTAAAAACTTTTAGGAGGATAAATAGCAAAATGTCCTTCAAAATTATTTAAGGATAGATACAATTCTTGATTGAGTTTTTGCTTAAAATTATCAATTTGATTCCAATACATTTGCTGAAATTGGGTAAGTTCATTTGGCTGTAGCCATTTTACATAATCGCTTCTTATTTCTGGTCGTAATTGCCAATCTACGCCCCGTCTTCCGATTCCTGCTGCATCAAATTCTCCTTTTTCATATTCTTCATGTAGCTCTTTTCGAAGAGAATTTGCAATTTCTAAAGGCAAAAAGTCATCAACGGTTGTCCAGCCTTTGTCGGCTAAATTGTCAATGAGAAGATTTATTTTATCGGATTCTATTGAATGTATTGGGTTCATAATTTTGTATGTGTCTGACACTTGGAAAGCATTGGCTACTTAAATAAGCAAAGCAATTTTTATTTTTCTCAAAACATTTTTCTACTACATTTCTTTCTTATCTTGAATCGTAAAGTTACAGATAAAAAATAGTAAATTTTGAAATAAAACGTGTTTTTTGATGAATTGCTATTGGTATTTCAAATTTTTTGAATGTATATTTGTACCTCTTATTGAGACACCAATCAGTGAGACGTTAGTAAATCAAACGAATGTGTACCGAGTTTGAGAAAATGAATTTACTCAAGTTCATTCAGGTTTATTCAGGTTTATTCAAACTCAAAACAGAATTATAAAAAAACCTATAAAAAAACAGAATACATGGATATTAATTTAACTGTAATTCTTGCAGGACTTGCCGTTTTTGGAGTTGTTACACTTCTTCTCGTAGGATTGCTTCTTGTAGCAAAGGCACAATTAGTACAAAGTGGAGATGTCAAGATTACTGTAAATGGTAATGATGGTGAGCCAATCGTTGTTCCTGCTGGTACGACATTACTCAATACACTTAGCGAAAACAAAATATTTTTACCTTCTGCTTGTGGTGGTGGTGGTACTTGTGCTATGTGTAAATGTATTATTGATGAAGGTGGTGGCGATGTATTACCTACCGAAGTCGGACATTTGAGCCGTTCTGAACAGAAAGAAAATGTTCGTTTGGCGTGTCAAGTAAAAGTAAAAGGAGACATGCAAATCCGTATTCCAGAAGAAATTTTTGGAATTAAGAAATGGGAATGTACTGTTAAATCTAATTATAATGTATCTTCTTTTATCAAAGAATTTGTAGTAGAATTACCAGCAGGCGAAAGTTTGCATTTTGAGTCAGGTGGATATATTCAGATTGATGTTCCTCCAGTTACAGTAGATTTTAAAAATATAGATATTAAACCACTTCCAGATGATCCATTGGGAGACGATAAGTTTAGAGATGAATGGGATAAATTTGGTCTTTGGGACTTGAAAATGGTGAACGATGAGTTAGAATTTAGAGCGTATTCAATGGCAAATCACCCAGCAGAAGGGAATATTGTAATGCTTAATATTCGTATTGCAACGCCACCTTGGGATAGAGCAAACAACAAATGGATGGATGTAAATCCAGGAAAATGTTCTTCTTATGTATTTAATTGTGTGGAAGGCGATAAAGTTACTATTTCAGGACCTTATGGTGAGTTCTTTATTAAAGATACAGATAAAGAAATGATTTATATCGGTGGTGGTGCTGGAATGGCTCCATTGCGTTCTCATATTTTCCACTTATTTCATACCTTAAAATCTGATCGTAAGGTTTCGTTTTGGTATGGTGGACGCTCAAAAAGAGAACTTTTTTATGTAGAAGAATTTAGAGCAATTGAAAAAGAATTTCCTAATTTTACATTCAACATTGCACTTTCAGAGCCGCTTCCAGAAGATAATTGGGATGGTTATACAGGTTTTGTACACCAAGTTTTGATTGATAATTATCTTTCTAAACACGAAGATCCAGAAGAAATAGAATTTTATTTCTGTGGACCTCCAATGATGAATGCAGCCGTAATCAAGATGTTAGATGATTATGGAGTTCCACAAGACCATATCGCTTTTGATGATTTTGGAGGATAAGGGAATACAGTTATAAATTGTTAGTGGTAAGTTATAAGTGAATGAAACTACTAACTTTATAAATACAAAATGCTTGAAATTTCCTGTTTTTGAGGGAATTTCAAGCATTTTTTTTGTGTTATGTCTTGTAGCTCATTCTTCAGAATGAGAACGTACTTAACATTTAAACACACAACACAATGAGGAAAATTATTTATTATGTCGCCTGTTCTTTAGATGGATTTATTGCAGGAGAAAATGAAGATGTAAGTCAATTTATTTACGAAGGAAACGGAGTAGAAAAATATCAAAATGATTTGAAAGAATTTGATACCGTAATAATGGGTAGAACTACGTATGAGTTTGGCTATCAATATGGATTGAAAGAAGGTCAAGCAGCTTATCCAAATATGGAACATTATATTTTTTCCAATAAACTAAACCTCAAAAACGCTGATGCAAATGTTCATGTAAAAAAAGTCCTTATTGAAGAAGTAGAAAAAATTCAAAATCAAGAAGGTTCTGATATTTATCTTTGTGGAGGAGGAACTTTTGCAGGTTGGTTGTTGCAAAACAAAAAAATTGATATTCTCAAAATAAAATTAAATCCTATTCTTTGTGGAACAGGTATTTTACTTTTTGGAAACTCTCAAACTCCCTTTCAGTTAGAACTTTTGGAAAGTGAAACGTATGAAAAAGGAATGCAAATTTTGACTTACAAGATTATCTATTAATTGTATTCAAAACGGTTACTTTCTTTTTGATAATAACCGTTTTTTATATTACATCAAAACAAAGTCATTTCTCCACAAAGGGGAGTTTGAAGCAAATTAATAATTTTTTCTTTTTCTGTTTTGTCATCATAATTTCCAAAGAGATACATCAGTTTTGTAAGTGCAGATTCTGAAGTTAAATCGTTTCCACTAATTACGCCTATTTTAGTAAGTGCATGACTTGTTTCGTACTGTCCTTGTAAAACATAACCACCAGCACATTGAGAAACATTTACCACAACAACGCCACGTTTGATTATTTTTTCTAAGCTATCTATAATCCATTCTTGAGTAGGAATATTTCCCGAACCAAAAGATTCTAAAACTACACCTTTCAAATCTTCATTTTCTAACATAGGAAGATAATACTTTGGATTCATGCTAGGATGTATTTTCCATAGAATTACATTATCGTCCATAGCACTTTTAAAGTTTAGTTTTGACTTCGGAACAGGTAAAATATAGCTTTTTGCATAATTAATAAAAATACCTACTTCTGCAAGATGTGGATAATTTTGAGATTCAAAGGCTGTAAAATTCAAACTCTGAACTTTTTTGGCTCTGTTTCCTCTTAATAATAAATTATCAAAGTAAATACATACTTCTGGAACTAAAGCTACATTTTGTTCTTTTATGATTTCATTTCCGTCTTCTGCCACCGTAATTTGCTGTTTGCTTTCTTGCATAGAAGCAATTTCTAAAGCACCAATTAGATTCTCTCTTGCATCGGTTCAATTTGCACTTATCGGAATTTGAGCTCCCGTCAATATCACAGGTTTTGCCAAATTTTGGAGCAAAAAACTCATTGCAGAAGCCGAATAAGCCATTGTATCAGTTCCATGCAAAATCACAAAACCATCAAATTTATCATACAATTCTTCAATCAACCAGCTCATACTTAGCCAATGCTCCGTTCCCATATTTGAGGAATCAATCGGCTCAAAAGGAACAAGCATTGTAAGTTGAAACTTAAAACGAGTAAGCTCAGGTACTTTTTCCAACAAAACCTCAAAATCAAAAGGAACTAAACTACCATTTTCATCGTAATCCATTCCTATTGTTCCTCCTGTATAAATTACTAAAATAGACGTATCACAATCTGATCGGCAGCAGTTCGTAATTTTATGATATTGTATTGGTCTAAGAGCATTTAAAAGAATGATAAATTGTGAATTGTGAATTGTGAATTTTGATCCTTATTTTTTTATTGATTTTATTCTCCAAAAAGCATTTTCGCATTTTGAGTGGTTTTTTCGGCTACTTCTTTTATTTTAACCCCTTTTATATCAGCAATTTGTTTGGCAATAATTGGAATGTAACTACTTTCATTTCGCTTTCCTCTATGTGGAACAGGCGAAAGATAAGGAGCATCAGTTTCTAAAATTAAATGTTTCAAATCTACGCTTGGCAAAACTTTGTCTAAACCTCCATTTTTGTAAGTAACTACTCCACCAATTCCCATCAAAAAATCTAGTTTTTGAATTCTTTCAGCTTGCATTCTAAAGTTCCACCGAAACAATGAAAGACACCTTTTAACTTATCATCTTTATGTTGTTCTAAAATATCTAATGCTTCATCAGTTGATTCTCTTGTATGAATGGCAATCGGAATATTGAATTTTTTAGCCCAGTTTATCTGAATTTCGAAGGCTTCTTTTTGCTGTTCAAAAAATGATTTATCCCAATATAAATCTAGTCCAATTTCTCCAATCGGCTGAAAATTTGCGTTTATCAAGCCATTCTTCAACAATATAAAGTTCTTTTTCAAAATCTTTTTTGACGGAACAAGGATGCAAACCCATCATAGGAATAAAACGCTCTTTGTCTTTTAGCTCAATTTCAAACATTGGTTCGATGGAAGCGTGGTCAATATTTGGTAAATAAACTCGTTCTATTGCTGTGTCATTTAGTCTATCTACTAATTCATTCCAGTCAGGTTTAAATTTTTTGTCGTAAAGGTGAGCGTGCGTGTCTATAAAATTCATAATTTCAGTTATACAGTGAGAGATGCACGACTGTGCATCTTTTCAGTTTTTTTACAAAGATAAATTAAAGTCGCTTAGTCTTCTTCTAAATCTTCTAAATTTAGTTCAATTTGAGGAAAAACTATCTGTTGGATATAATCCATTATTGATTTTTCGGATTCTTTGACTTTATCTTTTCGCTTTATAAGTTCTTTGCGAACTTTATCAGCTATTTTTTGAGCATCTTTATTTTCATCTTCCAAATCCTCAATAGGTATGTCTTTATGAGCAAATTCTTTTAAAAACCATGTATTATCATATAAAATTATGCAACAAGCAGCAATCAAAATTTCTATTTTATCTTTCGGATAAGAACTCTTATCAATAGCATCTAAAAATAAATTTAGATAATCAATATCAGCAATGATAATGTCTTCGTCTTGATCCATAAAATAATAATTTGGATTTGCTCCCCAAATGTCTAATAATTCTTTATCTATTTTGGGAGGAGAATAACCAACAGAAGAACATTCTGTAGAATTACATTTGGTACAGGCTGAATTCCAAATTTTCTTTGAATCATATAAACTAAAAGCAACTTCAACTTTAGTAAATTCAAATAAATCTTGATTTTTACAGTCTTTGCAGATTCGTTTTACGTAGTATTTCATAATTTTTATAACAAAATTGATAGATAATAAATTCCTTACCTTATATCTCTAATTCTTTCACCTTCTATGAAAAATATAATTTATGCT
Organism: uncultured Cytophagales bacterium; assembly: GCA_963761725.1. Classification (GTDB taxonomy): domain Bacteria; phylum Bacteroidota; class Bacteroidia; order Cytophagales; family Bernardetiaceae; genus Bernardetia. The sequence continues at coordinate 465,715 of CAVXHP010000012.1, forward strand.
TTTTTAGCTATTTCAATTCTTTTTTCTTTTAGTTCTTGTCAGAATAATAAAAATGCAGAAAATGAAAATTTAGATTCTCTTTCTACTCAAAGAGAGAAATCAAAATTAGTTGTCGAATATAGAATGTTGAGTAATGTAAAATATCCTGAAGATAGAAATTGCATAGAAGAATTAGCTTTCTGCAAAGACCCAAAAGTAGGAATTCGTTTTTTTTTCCAAAAGATATTTCTGAATTTGGTGTAGATACAGCGTATCAAGAAGATTCTTATTCTATTCAACAATTAGGTGTTTTCTGGCAAACCTATTTCTAACGAAGATGAAAATTATATAATTTATGTTATGACTTTTGATTATATGGTTTCTCTAGTAGTTTTTGAAGATAAGAAGACTAAAAATAGATATTTTACGATTACAGGAAGAGCAAAAGGAATATTTTGGATAAATAATTCATACTGGATTGTTGGAAATGGGTGTCATATGGGTTGTTCTATGAGTGTAGAAAAAATAAAAGACCCAAAATTATTAAAACCTACAAAAGAGCAAAATTTAGATTCTTTGAGAAAACAACTACAAAGATTACCTTATGAGGAAAAAAGAAAATTGTAAGACCAACAAGGAGATGAATTATTACTTTCTTCATGATGATAACATATCAAATAATTGATCTGGATTTATTCCCTACGAAAATTCAATGATTATTATTTTTAATGGACATAAATCAAATGAGTACCATTACAAATTTATTCAAGTAAATGAAGACAGAAGCGTGGAAGTATTGATAGTTTAATCATTGGAAAATTTTCGATAAACAAGAGACAGGTTCCTCAAAGAGATAAATAGTTACTATTTTACCAAAAAATCAAAGTCTAATTTCATTTTGTCAGACAATTCTGAAAATTGAAAATGATACACTTTTTGTTTACTCTTTAAGATAAATTCAATACTTATGAAAAATATAATTTATGCGTTTCTAGCTGTTCAAATGCTATTTTCCTTTACTTCTTGTCAGAATATTGATAAAGAAAATGAAGTCAAAAAGCCACAAATAGCTATTAAACATCGAAAAATAGAAGATTTTAAGGGTTATAATGAGAAAGAGTTTTGTTTCGAATTAGCAACAAGAGATAGAATCTATTTTGCTCAAATAAAGGATAATAAATTGGTAGATACTGCCAGAACTGAAAATTATTTTCAAATTTATCCGATGTTCTTATTCAACAGAAATTGAACTTAAAGGAGAAGATGAAAATTATAAAATAGAAGTAATTCCTTATGATTATGGAAGATGTTTGTTGGTTTTTGAAGATAAGAAAACAGGAATTTTTTATTTTACAATTATGGGTAATCCTCAAGGAATTTATTATTCAGATGATTCGTACTGGATAATTGGAGATGATTGTCGTACTGGGTTGTTACTCTTCAGTTAAGAGAATTGAAAATCCTAAAAACCTTACTTCAAATACTAATTTGGATTCTTTGGTGAGCAAGCGAATCAAGCGTACAGAAGTAATGAAGAATTAATGAAAGTCTATGAAAAAGCAGAAGAGATATTTTCTTGTGATAACTTAAACCATAATTTACTAGGTTTTATTCCTTACAAAAATTCAATGATTTTATTTTTGACAGCACCAAAAGAAGACGAAGAGTTGAACGAGTATAGAAAAGAATATAATCTCTCTCCTGCACCTTCTAGAACAGAATATTTTACCATTCAAGTACATCAAGATAAAAGTATGGATACACTTGAAACCAGTTTTGAGGGAGTATTTTTTGGAGTGCCTTATGATGCTTGTACAATTCTACCAAAAAATAAAAATAGCATTTCGTTTTGTCAGGTAGTTATGGAAATTGAAAACGATACACTTTTTGTTTATTCTTTAGAGTAGAAAATTCACACACAAATACTACATCATCTGCATTTCTACCAGTTTAGAATATGCACCTTGTTCTTCTATTAGATTTTGGTGCGTTCCTGTTTCAATGATTTTTCCATCGTTTATTACTACAATTTTATCAGCGTGTTGAATGGTGCTTAATCGGTGTGCAATTACTAAAGTGGTTCTGCCTTCCATTAATTTATAGAGTGCTTCTTGTACTAATTGTTCGGACTCTGAATCTAAGGCAGAAGTAGCTTCGTCTAAAATCAAAATAGCAGGATTTTTCAAAATGGCTCTTGCAATACTTATTCTTTGGCGTTGTCCTCCTGAAAGTTTGCTTCCTCTGTCGCCAATATTTGTTTGATAGCCATTTTCAGATTTAATTATAAAATCGTGTGCATTGGCTATTTTAGCGGCTTTTTCTACATCTTCTTGTGTAGCCGTTTCTATTCCAAAGGCAATATTATTGAAAATTGTATCATTAAATAAAATAGCTTCTTGGGTAACAATTCCCATGTGAGAGCGAAGTGAATGAAGCGTATATTCTCTTAGTGAAATTCCATCTAGTAAAATATCGCCTTCTTGTGGGTCATAAAAACGAGCTACCAAATCGGCAAGTGTAGATTTTCCTCCTCCAGATATTCCTACCAAAGCAACTATTTCTCCTTTATTTATGGTTAGATTTATTCCATCTACTACTTTCTTTTCTGTTGTTTCCTCTTCTGCTTTAGTGGTTTTGTACCAAAAATGAAGGTCTTTTATTTCTATTTTATCTACAAACTGATTTAGTTTTTTTGCATTTGGAAGGTCTTTTATTGAAGTCTGGATATCCAAAATTTCGAAAACTCTTCCACCTGAAATAATTCCACGTTGCATGCTGGCAATAAGTGTAGAAATATCTTTTATGGGAGGGATAATTTGAGAAAAAACAGCAATATAGGCAATAAAAATTTCAGCAGAAATTTGATTTGTCAAGACCATATTTCCACCGTATAATAAAATAACTGCAATCGTAATTACTCCCAAAAACTCAGATATTGGAGCAGACAAATCTCCTTTGTTGTCATGGGAAGTCCTAGAAGAACGGTAACGCTCATTTAGTTTTGCAAATCTTGAAAGAATAAAATTTTGTGCATTAAAAGCACTTACAATCTTTACTCCAGAGAGAAGTTCGTCTAACATAGACAACATGTCTCCCAAAACAGTCTGCGAAATATTGCTGCTTTTGCGAAGTGTACGGGAGATTATAGCTATAGTTCCACCTGAAATAGGCAAAAATATAAAAGCAAACAAAGTGAGTTCCCACGACCAATAAACCAACAAGATAAAATAAATAATAAAAGTAAGAGGTGCACGAATAAGTGCCTTAAATTGGTTATAAACAGAAAATTCTACTTCTCTAGCGTCATTAGAAAAACGAGACATCAAATCTCCCTTTCTTTCTTGTGAAAAATAGCCAATATTTAAAGAAAGAACATTTTTAAAAAGAGCATTTTGAAGTCTTGCCGTAGCTTTTAATCGAATTGTATTGACAATAAATAATGCTAAATAGCGAAACAGGTTTGATAAAAAAACAGTTGTGATAAGTACTTTACAAACAAAATAAAGTGCTTCCATTTTGCCTTCTTCAACAATTATTTTAGAAAAATTATAATTAAAGAGACTAGCAAAATAATCAAAAGACCATGAAAAAACTGGAACAACGGCATCAATTTTTTGAGGTGTTTCGTCTAAAAATAAAATTTTCAGGATAGGTGCAAGCAATGCAAAATTGATTGTACTAAAAATAATAGCTAGCACAGAAGCCAAGATATAAATAGGAACAAAAGACCGAAAAGGTCGCATAAAACTCATTAATCGCCAAATAACACGCATATCAGTTATCAGTTACCAGTAATCAGTAATCAGTTAATCTCAATTACTTAAACTGTATAATTTTAAATAAAAAATTAATTTTTCAAAACAAAATAAAGTAGAAATTATTCTCTCACTAATCACTAATCACTAATCACTAATCACTAATCACTAATCACTAATCACTAATTCAATTTTATTCCGATCATCATTATATCATCAGTTTGCTCATTATTTGCTTGCCAGTTATTGAGTTGAGTTTCAATATGTGTTTTTTGTTTTTCTAAAGGCATTTTATGGATTTGCGTAAGCATCTGATAAAAACGTTTGCTCATAAATTTTTTATCGTTCTTTCCTCCAAATTGGTCTTGAAATCCATCAGAGCTAATATATACTATATCACCTACTTGATAATGAATGGTAATATCTTCAAATTTTCGTTTTATTTTCACTTCGTGTCCACCAATAGGAAGTGAGCTAGCCTTAAAACGATTAAATTCTCCATTTTTATCGACATACAACAAAGGTTGCTTGGCTCCTGAATATGTGAGTGTTTTTTCATCTAAATTGATACGGCAAATTGCAATATCCATTCCATCTTGTACATTTGTTTTCTGCTGATGCAAATGATGAATCAAACGGCGATGCAGTTCAATCAACATTTCAGCAGGCGAACGGACACCCTGACGAGAATTAAAAATATCATTCAATAAAGAATTACAAAGAATTGTCATAAAAGCACCCGGAATTCCGTGTCCTGTACAATCAGCTAAGGCTACATAGAATTCCCTTTGACGCTGCTCAAACCAATAACAATCACCACTTACAATATCTCTAGGACGGTCTATTATAAAATTCTCCGTTAATTCTTCAAAAATTGTAGTTGTATTGACTTGCATAGCATCCTGAATTCTACGAGCATAATTAATACTTTTGGTAATCGTATTATTTGTGTTATCTATTAAAGTGGCTTGCTTAGACATTTTTTCATAAACAGAAAGAATTTCATCATTTTGTTTACGTAATTTTGTAATGGTCTTTTTCTTTATTTGAGTTCTATAAATAAACAAAGCTCCTACCAAAATACCTATTAATGCAATGGCTGAAATAAGATAAAGGGTCAGGTTTTTATTTTTATTTTCTTCTTTTAGTAATTTATTTTCCCTACTTCTTCGTTCAGATTCATAATAGGTCTGCATATTCGAAACCTGATGCCTACGACTAATATTAGAAAGACTATCATTCATAGCTACTGCAAGAGACTGGTTTTCGAAGGCTTTTTTATAATTTCCGCCCTTAAAATAAATGTCTCTCAAAACCTCATATCCATTGCGAGCAAGAGATGCGTACCTAAAATTTTGAGCTAATTCTACTCCTCTTTCTGTTGTGGTAATGGCTTTAGACAAATCTCCTTTTGCAGAATAAATCTCACCTAACTTCATTGTATTGGCAATATTTCCATAACTATCGTTTATTCTTTCTGTAATCTCTCTACTTTTATTGATGTACGAAATGGCTTTTCCTAACTCTTCTTTTTTTAGGTTTGCATCTGCTAGATTAGAAAAAATTTTGTACAATAACTCATCATTTTTTAGCTTTTCAGCAATTACTAACCCTTCTTCTAAAGATTCGATGGCTTCATTTATGCGTTCTAGATAAATAAGACTAATTCCTTTTAAGTTTAATGCACTTGCCAATCCATAATCAGAGCCTAATTTTAGCCACAATTTTTCTTCTTTTAAAGCGTATTCATAGGTTTGTTGGAAATCTCTCATCAAAAGATACGTAACAGCTACTTTATGTAAAGCATCAGTTTGTAGAGAATCATTACCCACTTCTTCGGCTGCATCTAATCCTCTGAGAAGCAAAGTAAGTGCAAAATCTGATTCTCCTTTATTTCTATGTAATGCACCTGCTTGTATAGAGGCTTTTGCAATTAAGTTTTTGTCTCGTAATTCAGTCGCTTCTTTTACTGCTAAAGTGGCATATTCTAAGGCTTTATCTGAATCTCTCAATTGTGTTCGATAAAGTTCTGAGATTTGTAATGATAACTCTATTTTTTGACTTGATTTTGCATTTTTCTGTTCAAGTATCAAAATTTCTACCTCTCTTCTTTTTTCGTCTGTTGCCTTGTCTTTGGAAGATTTATTTTGTTCTGTTTGAGCATAGATAGAATACACAGAAAAAAAACAGCAATTAAAAGCCAAAATAAAAGCCAAAAAAAATGAAAAATTAAGATCTATTATTTTTTTACTCATTGTGTAAACATCAAATTACTTTTCATTTCTAATCAATTATCTAAGGATCAATTACGAATTAAAAATTACGAATTACGAATGTAAATTATTGATTATCAATAAATTATCAATTTGAAAATAGTAGTTTATTTCATTTACGTTCCTAAGTATAAAACAGTCTTTCCTATATCAAAACCTTTTAAATAGTAAAAAGAAGCTATAAAAAGTAAATATACAAAAATTACCCTCTATTTCTTCTACGTTCTTCTTTGCATCTCTGTTTGTGCTGAATTTTTTCTTGATTAGTAATTTCAAAATCAATTCTACTCTTTACAGTATCGATTGCCAAAAATAAAGCATTACGAAATGAGCTTTCATCGGCACTATTTTTTCCTGCAATTCCATAAGCTGTTCCATGATCTGGGGAAGTTCTGACAATTGGCAAACCAGCCGTAAAATTTATACCTTCATTGAAAGCAAGTGTTTTGAATGGAATAAGTCCTTGATCGTGGTACATTGCCAAAATTCCATCAAACTTTTCATATTCTTTTGCACCAAAAAAGCCATCAGCAGGAAAGGCACCATAAACTAAATGCTCTTTTTGACGAAATTTTTCTATTATAGGCAAGATAATATCCTTTTCTTCACTTCCTAAAAGTCCGTTTTCTCCTGCATGAGGATTGAGTCCTAGAATAGCTATTTTTGGTTTTGGAATTCCAAAGTCTTGTTTTAAAGAATGCAGCATCAAATTGAGTTTGCTCGTAATTTTTTCGGCAGTTACAGCATTTGGAATGTCTTTTAATGGAATATGACCTGTAACAACACCAACACGCAGGTTTTCATGAACCAAAAACATCAGACTGTCTTTTACCTTATCTGTACTAAATTTTTCTGTCAGATATTCAGTATGTCCAGGAAAATTAAAAGTAGTAGATTGAATATTATCTTTATTGATTGGAGCAGTAACGAGTGCATCAATCCAACCTTCTTGCATTGCCTTTGTCGCTCCTTCCAAAGCAGCTAAAGCACAGGCACCCGCTTCTGCTGTTATTTTTCCTGCTTCTACCTCTACTCTAGCGGACGAACAGTTTACAATATTTGTCTTTTTTTCATGAATAGAATTAGCTAGATTTTCATCGTCTATAAAATGCTGTTGAAAAATAAAATCTATATCTAATAATTTTTTGTAGTGCGAAAAAACTCGTGCAGCACCAAAAATAACAGGAATACAAAGTTCCAAAACACGAGCATCTGTAAGAGTTTTCAAAATTACCTCTACACCAATTCCATTAAAATCACCCATAGAAATACCTATCTTTGGGCGAAAACGCTCAAGAGGTTCTTTTTTCTGAAAAGATAAATTATTTATATTTTCTGAATCTGACTCGAAGGGATAATACGGTTTTGAATATTCGTTTTCCAAATTAATTACGTAACTAAATTGATAAATTTTTTTTTAATAGAATTACAAAATTACAAAAATTTTTTATGTACTTGTTACTGTTTTCTCAAAATAAAACCCACAAACTCGTGGATAAAAGAGTATCTTCTTTTCTATTACTAAAGTTGCAGGTTTTATAATCCCAAATGAGTAAAATTACAATGAAGCAGGACGCTCTGTTTCTAGCTTTTCCTTGTTTTTTGCATGTTTCGAAACCTTTGTTCTATGTCCATAAAAACGAGCATAGACTTTTGTAAATTCTGCACCAAAAAACAAAATCAGACACGCATAAGAAACCCAAAGTAAAATCAAAACAACTGAACCAGCTACACCATATGTAGAAGCAGGTTCTGCAATTCCAAAATAAAGGCTCAAACCTTCTTTACCAATAGTAAATAAAACTGCCGTAACCAGTCCACCAATTCCTACTATTTTCCAGCTAATTTCTCTATCTGGAAGTGTCTTGAACATAAAACCAAATAAAAGACCAATAATGAAAAGAGAAACAAGAATTTCGGCAGCAGCCGTCAGATAAATTACAATATCAGATACAGGAAGCTCTGCTATCATCCAATCAGAAAGCGTTGAGATAAGTGTCGAAACAATAAGAGAAATTAGTAATAAAAAAGCAATTACCATAATCATTCCGAAGGACGTGGCACGATCGGTAATGAGTTTCATAATTCCATTACTTGTATCGGGTTCTACTTCCCAAATGTTATTGAATGACTTTTGAAGTTGGAAGAAAACACCCGTTGCACCAAAAATAAGAGAGCCAATACCAACAATTAGAGCGAAAGTAGAATCTTGTGTACTAAGCGAATTTTTAATCATTTCTTGCACGCCTTCTGCTGCCTGTTGTCCTACCATTCCAGAAATCTGTCCTGTAATTTTTCCTCTAACTGCATCTTCTCCAAAAATTGCACCTGCCGATTTTATTACGATAATCAAAAGACCAGGTAAAGAAAAAATAGTATAATAAGCAATAACGGCACTTTCACGAAAGGGATCAAGTGCATTCCATTCTTTGTAAGTCTCTTTGAGTAATTGTCCTAAGTCTTTGAATCTAAATTTACGAGCCATATAGTTGTAGAAGTTGAAAAAATAATTGATGAAAAAGCAATAAAAAATGGCTTTTTGAAAAGTGAACAAAATAATAACCTATAAAAAATAATTTTGTTCTTGATTTTGATAAACTTTCGAAAACTAGAAGAAATGCTAAGGATCAATTACGAATTAAAAATTATGAATTACGAAATAAGTATTCAGCGTAGCTAATTTAATTAATTGAATATCAATTAGTTATGGTTTTAAAAGTAGTAGTTTATTTAATTCTTATTCCTAAGAGTAGGGTAGAGTAGTTTTTGAGTTATTCAACTAATAAAAATTATTTTTTTTATTTTACAATTACCCAAACCTATCAGAATCTATCTAGTTTTCAAACTTGTTTGTAAGAATTAGAGAGATATTATTAATTTATAGCTAATTTGCTAAACTAGTATGAATTTTTTCTTCTATATTAGAAAACATTATCTTTTTTCTTGCCAAATCCTATTTTTATGAATTTTTTAGCACATTTTTTTTTATCTAATAAAATAGAAAATATAATTATAGGTAATTTCTTAGGCGATTTTGTAAGGGGAAATAAATATAATGAATATCCAGAAGAAATTGCAAAGGGAATTATGTTGCATCGTAATATTGATACGTTTACAGATAAACATCCTATTATTTTACAAACCAACAAACGTTTGCACGCTGATTTTGGAAAATATGCACCTGTAATTACAGATATTTATTATGATCACTTTTTAGGAGTGCATTTTGATAAGTATAAATTTAAAAATCAAAATGATGTTGATAAGCTAAGTAATTTTTCTATTTTTATTTATGAAACTTTAAAAAAAAATTACCACGTTTTGCCATCTCTAGCACAGCAAGTTTTTTTGAGAATGCAAAAACAAGATTGGCTCACCCATTATGCAACTTTATATGGAATGGAACAATCGCTTAATGGGCTTTCTCACAGGGCAAAATATGCAACTAATTTGTATAAATCATATGATTTTTTAAAGCAAAATTATTCTGATATTGAAAGTGATTTTTTGTCGTTTTTTCCAGATATTATACAATTTGTTGAAGAGAGATTAAATGAATAAATTTGCAGGTAGGTACATTGTTTTTTCTATCTTAAAATAAATAAGGAATAAAAATTAAATAAATTGCTATTTTTAGAAATATAACTAATTGATAATCAATTAATTAACGTGAACTCGGGATTGTTACTTAGAGCATTTGTGGTTTTTCCCATTATCAACGTCTATTTTTTGAAAAAATAGACGATTGCTAAGGGAGATAGGTGTTTTTTTTCATTCTACCTTAGCAATCGTCTGTTATCGAAGATAAACTGACGTTGATAATGGTGAAAAAAACGCAAAATAGCTAAGAATGAGTAGTAGTTTAATCCCGAGTTCACGTTAATTAAATTCGTAATCCGTAATTTTTAATTTGTAATTGATCCTAACTGCTTTTTTACTATTCTATTTTTTGTATTTTTATATATGAACCTTTCTAATCTATATTATTTCCATCATAAAAACTCAAAAGGCTACTTTTCTTTTATGGAAAATGGATTGCAAAGCTATACTAAAAATTTCAAAAAAAATAAAAATAGTTTAATCTTAAAATATATTTTGTTTTTTTTGATTGTATTATTTAATTACTCTATTGGCTATGGATATAACCAAAATGAGAAAGAATTAGATAGTTTGATTCGTGCTTTGGATTTGAGGCAAAAACAGGATACTGTCAAACTTTCTCTCTATAATTCCATCGTGATTAGAGCAATAAAAAGTGATAACGAATTGGCTTTTGAGTACGCTGAAAAGGCATATGAGTTAGCAAAGACATTTAGTACTACTCGTCTGGCTGCAGTTTCTTCTTATCAATATGCTAAAGTTCTACAAATAAAGGGAGAACATGTGAAGGCTGCAAAAGCTATCGAAGATCAGATTTCAGATTTCAGAGCAAAAAAAGAAGTACCTCCTCCTTTTTTATTTCATCAATTAGGTAAGATTCACGACGAAACGGGAAATAAAGTAGAAGCACTAAATAATTATTTAAGAGCATTTGAATTGTGGAGAAGTTATAAGTATCCCTTATTGACAAAGGAAGATTTTTATCAAAGTATTGCAACGCTTTATCTAGAAAGTAAACAGTACAGGGAAGCACAATACTATTATGAGGAGCTTTTGAAATGGGCAAGTGGAAAGGGTAATAATCCACAAGAAGATACAAACGAAATCAGAAAATTACAAGGTATAGCTTCTCAAGGGCTTGTGCGAGTTTTTATAGCTCAAAAAGAATATGAACAAGCTCTAATTTATCTTCAAAAATCAGAGGACTTTTGTACAGGAAAGTCAAAACGTAAATGCTTATTAGCGACTTACGATTTATATTCAGAGTTATATTTCACAAAATTTGATTTTTCTTTAGCTAAAAAATATGCTTTTGAAGCCCTTCAAATTGCCGAACAGTTGGGAGAAGCACAAAAAGCTATTTTGCTTTCTGTTCGTTTGGGAAATATTTATAGTGCAGAAGGGGCTTTTGATAAAGCAGAGTTATTTTTAAAAAGAGCTGAAAAGACAGCTTTATCCTTAGATAATAATTTATTGTATAAGGAAGTTTATTTTTCACTTGCTAATCTCTACGAAAAAAGTCAGAAAGAGAAAGTTGCACTAAATTACTATAGAAAGTATTTAGTATATAAAGATTCGGTAAATAATGAAGTTTCAATTCGTAAAATAAATAGTCTTCAGATGCAATTTGAGCAAGAAAGACACAAACAAGAAATAGACCTTTTACAACTCAATCAACGTGAAAAACAGCTCCAACAGCAATCAGAAGTAGAACGTGCACAGATGTTTAATATCCTTGCAGTAATTGTAGTAGTTGCTTTGGCAGTATTTATATTTTTGATTTATAGCCGTTATCGTTTTGGAGAACGTACACAAAAAATCCTTAAACGTCAGAGCCATTCTATCAACAAACAAAATCAAAAATTACAGCAAATAAATGAACAACTTTTAGAATCTAAGAAGGAATTAAATGCAATCAATAAAACAAAAGACCGCTTCTTTTCTATTGTTGCACATGACTTAAAAGGTCCTCTAAATTCTCTAAAAGGCTATTCTCATCTTATTTCTACCTTTGGAGACAAACTTCCAAAAGAAGAAATAATTAGTATGGCAGCCGACCAAGAAAGGACATTAGATAATTTGTATAAATTTTTAGAAGATTTGTTATCGTGGTCAAGAATACAGATGAAAGCTGTTGTTTTAGAGCCAAAAGAAATAAAATTAAAATCAGTAATAGATAGAATGTTTGATATATTGATTCTTCAAATGGAAGAAAAAGAAATTAATATAAACTATATCAACATAGAAGAAAAGCAAGTATTTGCTGATGAAAATGCTGTTTTTACAGTGTTGAGGAATTTGGTTTCGAATGCCATTAAATTTACCCCAAGAAAAGGAACTATAAAAATAGCAGCAGAAACACAAAGAAAATCGAATACAGAATTAGAGGAAAAACAAATTGATTTTATCAAAATATCAATTATCAATACAGGTGTAGGAATGTCAAAGGAAGTTTCACAAAAACTATTCAAATTAGATAATAAATACTCTACCAAAGGAACAGAAGGTGAAAAAGGAACAGGTTTAGGACTAATTATCTGTAAAGAATTTGTAGAACAAAATGGAGGAGAAATAGGAGTAGAAAGTAAGGAAAATGAAGGAGCTACATTTTGGTTTACTCTTCCTTCAAAAAATAACGATTATAATTCTGACTCAAATAAAGATAAAGAAGTTGCTGCTATTGAAACTACAAACTAAAAAATCCTGTCAAACGATTACGAATTAAAGATTACGAATTACGAATACAATGTACGATGGAGCGTAATTTTTAATTAGCTACGCTGAATATTCCATAATTCGTAATTCGTAATTGATTTTTTAAGCATGTTTTTTTACATCATCGGCAGTAATTGATTTTCCACTCATAATAATAAGTCTTTCGACTACATTACGGAGTTCACGAATGTTTCCTGTCCATTCGTTTTTTTGTAATTCTTTGGTTGCTGCGGCATCAATTTTCTTTTTAGGTTCGCCATAATCATTCGCAATCTGTTCTAAAAAGTGTTCTATCAAAAGAGGAATATCGTCTTTACGTTCGTTCAGAGCTGGAACTTTTATCAAAATAACTCCCAAACGGTGGTACAAATCTTCTCTAAAATTTCCTTTTTTGATTTCTTCTTTTAGATTTTTATTTGTCGCAGCCACTACACGAACATCAACTTTGATTTCTTTATCGCCACCAACACGAGTAATTTTGTGTTCTTGCAAGGCTCGCAAAACCTTCGCCTGTGCCGAAAGACTCATATCTCCAATTTCATCTAAGAAATAACGTTCCTTTATCAGCCAATTCAAATTTTCCGATACGCTGTTTGATAGCCGAAGTAAAAGAGCCTTTTTCGTGTCCGAAAAGTTCACTTTCTATCAGTTCGGAAGGAATGGCAGCACAGTTTACCTCTACTAAAAGATGTGCCGAACGCTCGCTTTTTTCGTGTAACCACTTAGCCACTAGTTCTTTACCAGAGCCATTAGGTCCTGTAATCATAACACGAGCATCTGTAGGTGCAACTTTTTCGATAGTTTCTTTTACATCATGAATTGCTTGTGAAGCTCCGATTATATCAATCGTTTTTGGTACTTTTTTCTTTAGTGTTTTGGTTTCGGTAACGAGCTGGGTTTTTTCCATTGCGTTACGAATGGTTACCAAAAGACGATTCAAATCGGGTGGTTTTTCAATAAAATCAAACGCTCCTTTTTTGGTACATTCAACAGCCGTTTCAATATTTCCGTGAGCCGAAATCATAATAAAAGCATTTTCTCTACCCAATTCAGTAGATTTTTGTAATACTTCTATGCCGTCCATTTTTGGCATTTTGATGTCACACAAAACCACGTCGTAATTATTGATAAGCAACATATCAAGACCTTGCTGTCCGTCTTTGGCTTCGTCTATTTCGTATTTTTCGTACTCCAAAATATCTCGGAGTGTATGACGAATGGCAGCTTCATCGTCTATGATAAGGATTTTTTTTGGCATAAAATGGTGTCTTTTGTCGTGAGATGAAAAAATGTTTTATTTCAAACCCTAAGGGTCTTCGAAGACCCTTAGGGTTTAATGCGTATAGCAATCTACAATAAGAAAAGAATTTTTACAAGAAAAAGTTTGAAATCAGGTACATTTAGAACCAAAAAAATAGGAATTTGAGTTGTTCAAATTCTATTTTAGAAACTGTTGATAGCTGTATTTGAATCTCAATGTGTAGTGCTTTACTCTTCTCCATTCATTTTTAAAGGCGATAGTGGATTCGCACTACTATAGTGATAATAGCTTTCTTCAGTTACTAGATTTGCTGCAACTGGATTTTGATGAATGTAATCTATTTTTTGTTTAATTGCTTTTTCTGTAAATAAATCAGTAGGATGATTTGATTTTTGCCAAAACATATATTTGCTGTTTTGAGCTTGAAACTTTGCATAATACTTGAATAGATGCAAGAGCCATTCTTTGCGACTCTCAAAACCTCCATTTTCTATCTCTTTGATGATTTGTTTGGCTGTATAACTTTTAAAATCTCTAAGCCAATCACTTAATAAACCTTCATTTCGACGAACTATCAAATGAATATGACTAGGCATAGTTACATAAGCAAAAATAGCTAAATCTTTTTCCTTCTGACAAAACTCTAAATTTTGTACAATTATATCAGCATATTCTTTACGAGTAAAAACGTTAATCCAACCCACAAGAGTAAGTGTAATAAAAAATAATCCACCTTCATACGTTTTTCTATATTCTGACATACTTTTTAGTAAAAAAACAAAGATTGCTCTCGCTTGCTTCCTAGCAAGTGAGGACTATGTATTCGGCATCTCTGCCTTGTATTTGTATTTCGCTGTTCTACAATATAGAAAAAATATACTACTACAAAGAACAGCAAATACCCCCCTACTTACCTCATCACTTTAGAACGCCAGCCAGAGGCTTCCAAATAGCTACTCACTCGTTTGGAAACGAGCGAGGACAATTGTGCGAGCTACGGCTGGGAGTATTTTTATTAGTTGTTGAGCTTCGTCTTATGACTAAGATCTATCAGTTGGAAAGTCTTAGACTTGTAGTTTCAAGTAAATACAAAAATACCACCACTCGCAAATCTGAAGATTTGCCAAACTGATAAATCGTAGTCACAGACTACGCTTAACAATTTATTTTTTCATTCTACACCCAACTGGGTGACCGTAACGGCAAGCCGAAACTAAACACCAACAACGGCAGGAATACGTCTTCCGTTTCCGTCGTATTTGTATAGGACTATTCCTTTGTTTTGTGTTTTGACAATTCGCTCTACTTTTCCATAGACATTCCAGTCTATTCTATCTAGTCCATCAGGTCTGTTTTGTATTAGATTTCCTCTTTTGTCGTATTCGTATCTTTGAGTTACTGCTATGCCTTCGCTACGTGCTGTGCCTGTTGCATTATCAGCAGCTTATCTTTTAGTATCTTCTAATATACTTAAATTTGGAGGAGATATTATGTTTATTGTGCTACGAGGTTCAAAAAGAGTTGTAGGTACATAATTACCTTTAAAATATAAATATAATATATACTTATTCTTTTGTAATAAATCGTGTTTTATTGAACATCCTTTCTGAATATTTAATACTTTATTCTTAATGTTTTCAAACTGAGTATCATAATCAAAACCTAAACTTATCAAAAGTCTCGGTAATTCGCTAACCTCTATCTTAATCTCTTCTGGATAAGTTTCACAATACTTATTAAATTCATAGTCGAAACGCTCTTTATACATTATAAGAATAGTGTCAACAACTATATCTTTGAACATCAAGTATTCTATTGTGTTAACATAGACGATAGATTTTACTACTTCTTCTTCTTCATTTATAGATATCATATTTTGTAATTATGTGGTATATGACCTTTTGTATCCAAGTCATAATCTATTTTCACTTTATCAATAGCTGTAAAAGGAAAAAAAATCTTTGTAGAAATGTCATACTCAAGAATATAATATATGTTTAGTTTTTCGTTTGTATAAGCGAGATTTTTACCTATAATTGTATCAGCCTTATAAATCATTTCATTATCTATAATTAATGAATCAGGAAAAACAATAGAATTTGGATACTCTCCCCTATCATAAGCTAAAGCTAATGAATCCTCATAGCTTAATTCTTGAGCCTGTAGGTGTATAAAAGAAGTTAAAAAAAAAGGTAAAATTAATATTTGCTTCATCATCTGAATAATAAATAGTTTTGATAATAATGATTAATTGCACGATAGTCAGCTTCAGACATAACACTTGGTAATATTGTTTTGCTACTACCTACTGTTCCCCCATGTCCTACTGGAGCAATCACATTTCCTCTTCTTCTCCATCCCCAATGAAAAGTAGTAAGAATAATATCTTTACCTGTACCATAATAGTTTTTAGCCACTATAATAGTAGTAAAAAAAGTCCAATGTTGGTCATCTATAAATGGAGCATCACCAGTAACTATCATACCTTGATCATTATCACCATAAATCATGCTAGGAAAGGTATTACCATTATAGTATGGTTGACCTATAACAGTTTCTCTACCAACAGTAAAAAAATGCTGAGAAGGGAATCCTCCATCTACTTCAACTAAAGAAAATGGTTTGATCCATTCTTGCCTTTGTTGGTGTTCCCATTTTTGAAAAGTAAAAAAAGCCGTTGTTGTGTCTTTAACTTCGGCTTGCCGTTGTGATGACCAACAACCAAGCTACTCCCACAAACCTACTCACTTTCTACAAAATCAAAAAACTAAAATCAGAGAAAATAAATGTTTTATTCAAATTTTGCTTGAATCTTATACGTCTTTGAGTTGTTGGTGACCGTAACGGCAAGCCGAAACTAAACACCAACAACGGCAGGAATTACATAAGCAAAAAAATAAAAGACTTTTGAGTAAAAAAAAGTGTTTTTACAAACTCCATTTAAAACATTCCAATTAATCAAGCTATTTCAATTCTCAATCTTTATTTGTATTTTTGTTAATTCATTTTAGTGCATTTTAGAATAGAAAAGATAATTTTAAGCCTCACTCCAAAGAGTGAGCTACATAAGCCATAAAAGGGAATACTCTATATAAGAACAACGTATGAAAAATATTAGAAATTTTTGCATTATTGCACACATTGACCACGGAAAAAGTACGCTGGCAGACCGTCTTCTCCAAACCACTAATACCATTACCGAACGCCAAATGCAGGCACAAGTTTTGGATGATATGGATTTGGAACGTGAGCGTGGAATTACGATAAAAAGCCATGCTATTCAGATGAATTATATAGACCCTATTACAAAAGAAGAATATACGTTGAACTTGATTGACACTCCTGGTCATGTCAGATTTCTCGTATGAAGTTTCTCGTTCGATTGCTGCTTGTGAAGGAGCATTACTCATTGTAGATGCAGCACAAGGCATTGAGGCACAGACAATTTCAAATCTTTATTTGGCTTTAGGAAATGATTTGACGATTATTCCAGTCATGAATAAAATAGATTTGCCAAGTGCACAACCAGAAGTGGTAGCAGATGAGATTATGAATTTGATTAGTTGTGAGCGTGAAGATATTATTTCTGCTTCGGCAAAGGAAGGAATAGGAATTGATGAAATTTTAGAGGCGATTGTAAAACGAATTCCTGCACCAGTTGGAAATCGTGATGAAGAACTTCAAGCACTTATTTTTGATTCTGAATACAATACGTATAGAGGAATTGAGGTAATTTTTAGAGTGATGAATGGCAAAATCAAAAAAGGCGATAAAGTAAAATTTATGGCAACAGGAAAAGAATATGAAGCCGATGAAATTGGTATTTTAGGATTAGAACAGCAACCAAGAAAAGAAATTTCGGCAGGAAATGTAGGGTATCTTATTTCGGGTATCAAACAAGCAAAAGAAGTAAAAGTAGGAGATACAATTACACATACAGCAAAGCCGTGTAAGACTATGATTGAAGGCTTTGAGAATGTAAAGCCAATGGTTTTTGCAGGAATTTATCCAGTAGATACCACAGAATTTGAGGAACTTCGTGCTTCAATGGAAAAATTACAACTCAATGATTCGGCTCTTATTTGGGAACCCGAAACTTCAGCAGCTTTAGGTTTTGGTTTCCGTTGTGGATTTTTGGGAATGCTTCACATGGAAATTGTACAAGAGCGTTTGGAAAGAGAATTTGATATGACTGTTATTATGACTGTTCCTTCGGTTCGTTTTCAAGTTACGACCAAAAAAGATGGTGTTTATAATGTCAGTGCACCTTCCGAAATGCCAGATCCAGGATTTTTGGAGAAAGTAGAAGAACCCTTTATTAGAGCTTCCATTATTACAAAAGCGGATTATATCGGACAGGTTATCAAAATTTGTATGGATAATCGTGGTATTTTGCTCAATCAATCGTATCTAACACCTGACCGTGTAGAGATGACTTTTGAGATGCCACTTGCCGAAATTGTATTTGATTTTTATGATAGACTAAAAACGGTTTCTCGTGGTTATGCTTCTTTTGATTATGAGTTGATTGGTCTTCGCCAGTCAAATATGGTCAAACTTGATGTAATGCTTAATGGAGAGCCTGTTGATGCACTTTCTGCTATTGTGCATAGAGATAAGGCGTACGATTGGGGAAAAAGACTTTGTGAAAATTTGAAGACTCTATTGCCTCGTCAGCAGTTTGAAATTGCTATTCAAGCAGCGATTGGAGCAAAGGTAATTGCTAGAGAAACCATTTCGGCACTTCGTAAAAACGTAATTGCAAAATGTTATGGAGGTGATATTTCTCGTAAGCGTAAACTTTTGGACAAACAGAAGAAAGGTAAAAAACGTATGCGTCAAATCGGTTCGGTAGAAGTTCCACAAGAAGCATTTATGGCTGTTTTGAAAATTAACAACTAATTTTTACAGTAATCAGTTACCAGTAAATAGTAACCAGTTAATTTCAAATTCATTTTAATTGGAAAAGCAGCTTTATTTTTTTTAAGGTTGCTTTTTTTACAATCAAATTTTAAAACTGTACACAAATTTTTTCTTATTTTTTTTGGAATTTTAGCTACGGAGTAGCGTAATCTTTGTAATAAAATTAAAGTTATTCTCTTCTAAAAGCTACAGAGTAGTGCAACTTTTAGGGTAAAAACAACAAGGTTTCGCAACTCTGTTGCTCTAAAACCATTATTTTATCATATTCAATTCTACAAAGGTTACGTTGCGCTGCAACTTTAATAAAAGTGTACGGTTTTAAACAATCAAACTATAATTTAGTAGAGAAAATGGCTTGCCTTTTTCTATACCAGTATTTATTTTTTATTTTTAGCAGAAAAAGGACTCTTTTTTCTCATAGTACTGTTTCTTGATGAAAAGTTTTTAAATTTGTACCAAAATACAGCAAGAAGTAAAGCTTCCTAAAATAAAAACAATAGACTAGTTAAGTAAAATTTTATTAAATGAAACTAATTCTCATATGTGCTATCTTTTTTATAAATATTACATCAAATAATCTGATTTTTTCAAGGTTTGATGAGAACACATGTCAAAAATTGAATCAAACTGTCTCTTTTCTTCAAAGGGCTATACCAAATCAAGAAATATATGGAATGAAACCTTTTTCAACAAACTGCGAGAAGAATAAAATCTATGGTTTCAACATTCACGATATGTTAGATACTACAAACTATATTAGTTATAATAAAGGGAACTTTAAAATGATAAAGAACCATTTATACCATTTTTACTCATGGGAATATTCTCTTAGCACAAATAATTTGTTGTATATAGACAAGGAAGGAAATATGACTTTTTTCGAAGCTGTTAATTGTTCAAATAGAGGAAATAGTTTAGAAGAAGTAAGAGAGTTTATAAGTCAGGCTATTGTTAATGAGGATAGCAAAAGAGAGCTTTTAAAAGTTTTACCTTTTTACAGAGATTTTGGATTTTATATAGGACATTGTGGAAACGATAGAGTTTTTGATTGCAAATAAGATAAGACACAAAGTTTTATTCCACAAAAAACCTACAAATTTACCCGTAGGTTTTTTTTATGTTTTCCATTTAGCCAATCATTTTTTTATCTTTGGTAAAGCTATTTCTCTCAAAACGTATTTTTCTGTAAAAATAGCTTATATTATCGTTTCTATTCTAGCTGAAATACATCAAGCAAAATAAAATTATGAAATCAACTATCCTAATTCATTTATCATTTCTTACTGTTTTTCTTTTTTCCCTTACTTCTAACGCAGTAGCTCAAACCAATCAAGAAAATGAAGAGGATGTCGAAGAAATAGAAAAAATAATTCCTTATGATAAAAAATGGAATGTAGATATTATAGGAGATTTTTTTGAAAATCAGCGTACTGCCCCACTCATTACTCTTGATGCAGAAGAAAACGTATATTTAGCAGGAACTTTCTCCGACGAACTTAAAGATAAATGAGACAAACAAGTTTAAAAAGCAAAGGAGAACGGATGCTTTTCTATTAAAGTTTGATACCAACGGAAAGCTACTTTGGAAAAAACAAGCAGGAGGAATAGGAAATGATTATGTAGGTTCGATGAGAATTTCTCAAGAAGGAGGCGTAATTCTTTCTGGACATTTTGAAGATTCTACTTTTTTTGATAGAATAAAAGCCGACAAAAAACAAGGTGGGTATGTTGCTAATTATGATAAAAACGGAACTATTTTGTGGGTCAAAACAGAAAACAAAACCGCTTATTCTCTTCCTCAAACCGACCGTCAATTAAACCTATATTTAGCAGAAGCCTATAAAGATAAAGTAATCATAGATACAGATACAATAAATAATCCTACTCGTTATTACAATAGTTATTTATCAAAATATGATAGTGATGACCAACTACAATGGTTTGTTATTATCAATAAAATGAACAAAAACGGACGTGGAGAAGTCAAAACTTCGGATATGGTAATCGATGATAATGGAAATATATTCTTAGGTGGAACATTTAAATATGCTCCTGTTTTTGATAATATAGAAATTAGAAGTGGAAAAGAAGATGATGTTTTCTTAGCAAAATACAATAATGAAGGAAAACTAGGTTGGGTCTTACAACTTACTAATAGCGATGATGCTTACAGTGTAGATAGAGTATTTATGCAAAACGAAAACGTCTGTTTGCGTGCAACCGCTTATTCAATAGATGAAACAGATACTATAAAAACATATCACCAGTTTGAATACAATGAGCTAGCTACTTCAGTAGAATATCACTCTTTTTATGGTTGGGAAATAGGTGAAAATATCACAGGAGATTCTCTCAACTATCAGTATAGTAATTTTGTACAAAATACAGTTAAAAATACCGTTTATAAATTTGGAATACTAGGCGAAAAATTAATGCTCATGAAATTCCTTAGAAAGCCTCTGACAAATGCTAGAAAGGAAGAGGAATAAACTTCTAAAATAATTATTGTACAAACCAATCATGGACAGAAAAATTGGTGCAAAAAACTAAAATTAAAACTAAGAATAAAAACTACTTCTCAAGTCGTAATCTTAGTTTATTTCATTATTTTCCGTAAGCCGTACTATTAAAATCAATTTCTTCTATTCATTTCATCTCTAATTTTTGCAGCTCTCTCATAATCTTCATCTTTTACAGCTTTTTCCATTTCGGCTTCCAATTCTGTAACTGACATAGCTTCTAAAGAAACGGCTTTTTTCTTTGCTTTCTTTTTCTTGGGTTCTTTTGTTCCTTCCTCTTGTTCTAATGCTTCTCCTTCGTCAGAATTTGTTGTTGTAATTCCTGCTTCACGCATAATAGTATCGGTTGTAAAAATAGGAGCATCAAAACGCAAACCAATCGCAATGGCATCAGAAGGACGTGCATCTACAATAATTTTCTTACCCTCACGCTCATCTACATAAATCATTTCTGCATAAAAAACACCTTCACGGAGGTCAGAAATTATAACTTCATTCAATTTGAATTGAAATTGAGTAGCCAAAGACTTAAATAAATCATGTGTCATTGGACGAGTAGAAGTAACTTTTTCTATTTCTATGGCAATTGCCTGAGCTTCAAATCTACCTATTATAATAGGCAAACGACGATTGCCCTCTTCTTCTTCCAAAATTAAGGCAAAAGAATCAGATTGAGATTGGCTAGAAGAAAGTCCTAATATTTGTAAGCGAATTTTGTTCACAAGTTCGAGGTGTAGAAGTGATATAAAAAATTTCAGAAATAAAGTAAAGTAATTTTACGACAATCTTGCTTAGGAATAGAAATTAAATAAATTACTATTTTTAATTCTTAATTTACTGGTCGTCAAGTATTTGGATTTATTTACCACTTACCATTACTAATTGACCATTCCTTAGCTACTTTTATGCAACTATATCTATATAATATAATGCTTTTTTCTTAGATTGTAAGCCTACCTATTTTGTTCAAAATGAAGTGCAAAACTACAAAAAAATGTTTTGAAAGCCTAAATCTTTCTCAAAGGTTTCGAAAACTCAAAAATGATATTTATTATTTTGATATAAAATTATTTTTCAAAATTTACTATATTTCTAATAAACTTCTTCTTAAACTTGAAACTCTTTATAAAGTTTGATGTATTTTTACGAAAAAGAAAGTAAATCGAATAAAAAATACTTCTTCCAATCTTTTAATGGTTTCGTCTTTCTAAAAAACAACTTCTATTTTAATTTGGTTAGACCTACGAAACCGACTTGAACGAAATACAAGATATGGATTTTACGCTAAAAGGTCGGAAGAACCAAAAAAAACTAAGATAATTCTATGACTTCTAAATCTTTTTTAACAAGTTCTCTATTAGATTCAGATTCTAAAATGAAATTCGAAAATCAAACTGATTTTTATCAAGGAAAAGTAAGAGATGTATATTCTTTTCCTAATTTTGTAGCAATGGTTGCCTCTGATCGCATTTCTGCTTTTGATGTAGTTTTGCCAAAAACAATTCCCTACAAAGGACAAGTTTTGAATCAATTGGCAGCTTATTTTCTTGAAAATGCAAAAGATATTGTTCCAAATTGGTTTGAAAAAAGTCCACATCCACAAGTAAGTATTGGTAAGAAAGCCAAAACTCTGCCTGTTGAGATGGTTATTCGTGGTTATTTGGCTGGACATGCTTGGAGAACGTATAATGAAGGAAAACGAATGTTATGTGGCGTAGCACTTGCCAGAAGCAATGATGGAAAATGATAAATTTCCTGTTCCTATTATTACGCCTTCCACAAAAGCAGAAAATGGAGCGCACGACGAAGATATTTCAGAAGAAGAAATACTGAAACAAGGCTTAGTTACAGAAGCTCAATGGAAAAAAATGGTAGAATATACCAATTTACTTTTCAGAAGAGGAACGGCTTTGGCTGCCGAACGTGGACTTATTTTGGTAGATACAAAATATGAATTCGGAGTTTTTATCGATAATAATAATGAAGAACAAGTCATTTTGATAGATGAAATTCATACACCTGATTCTTCTCGTTATTTTTATGCGAAAGAATACCAAGAAAAACAGAACAAAGGAGAGCGTCAGAATCAACTTTCCAAAGAATTTGTAAGAGAATGGCTTATGGAAAATGGTTTTCAAGGAAAAGAAGGACAGCAGATTCCAGAAATGAGCGAAGAAGTAATTGATAGAATTTCACAACGTTATTGTCATCTTTATTTTTTATTGACAGGAAAAGAACTCAATAAAAATCCTAGTATTATGAATGAAAATGCTATTTTTGATGCAATTAGTAGTAATTTGTAATCTCTATTTCCCAATTTCCAATCTCTAATTCCTCATTCATTTTGAAAAGAATACTATTTCCTCTTTTAGCTTTACTAATTGTGTCAGGCATTTATGCGTATATGCGAACTGATATATATGATTTTTCGGAGAAAGATTTAAAAGTCATCCACGATACTGACCGAATTGCTGTACAATTAGTAGCAGAAAAAAGAGTAAAAAATAATGCTTTTATAGAAAAATTCAGAAATTATTTAGATGAAAATGGAAAGGCAAATATTGGCGTAAATACGCTGCAACGCATCAAACAAGTACAAACACTTTCTTCTGATTTATTACAACAAAGCAATGAAATACGCTCGCAATGGCTTCAAAATCCAGATGAAAAACCGACAGACTTATTAACTGTTTTTGCAGAAGCACAAATAGAATATATTTCTAAATTGAGGAGTTTTACTGAAATTGCATCTTCTAATTCTGATATTTTGAATCCTCTTTTCATAGACCCTACAAAAAATAGAGTTTCTTCTAGTTTAGGTAAAGAAAACTCTTTAGAAGAAACCAAAAAAGAAGAATTTGACGTAGAAAAATTTGTATCTTATTTTGATAATCTTCCTGTCGCTGTTCGTTTGTACGCACTTACTTCAATGGATGCGGCAATTGCAAATAGAGAAGCAGAAGCTATTTATTATATTAGTCAAAAAATAGAATATCCTATTTTTGAGATAAATAATTTTGTAAGTATTGTTACGCCAGATGAAATTGTACTTTCAGAAGGCGATATGTATCAAGCCAAAATGAAGGTGGTAGGTATTTCTTCATTTAGCAAACCCCAACTAGAAGTAGAAAACCCAACTATTTATCAAGACCTCAAAACACAAGAAAAAAATGGAATGGCAGCTATTTCTTTTCTAGCAGTAGCAGATGAATATGATGAGCGTGGATTAGCCTTCAAAACATGGACTGCAAAAGTAACAATCCAACTTCCAAATGGAAAAGATTCTACATTTACTCTACAAGAAAATTATATTGTCAGAAAAAACAAAAATGGTAGTTCTACCACTACTACCGAAATTAATCCGAATGAAAAGAATATAATGTATGATGAGCCTAGTAGTATTGAGTAGAAACTTATTTTAAAACTTTGACAGACCTTTCAGAAGGCTGTCAATAGTTTGTATATCAACTAGTGTCAGAGTTATTTTGGATTACCAAAAACTACTGACAAAGTTTTGTAAGGCTAAAAATAGTTCAGATGTGTTTATTCAAAATCATAATTTAAAAATACTCTATCTTCCTGTTTATTTGTGTAAATACTTGTTGTGTGTTCTTTTATATGTCTTAAAAAACGCTGAACCATCTGTTTAGGAACTCCTTTATCAAGCATAAGTTGTGCAGCAGTATGTCTTAAACTATGTGCAGAAACATTTTCTCTTTTTAATTCAGCTTCTTCTAGCCATTTATTAGTTATTTTTCGAATACTACTTGTTTCCTTAAAGTTAAACATACTTCCTTGTGGACGAGTAATAGCCATTTGATATTCAATCAAAATTTTATGACATACAGGTAAAAGTGGAATAAACTCTTTTTCTTCTCGTCCTTTTCCCCACACAGCTAAACAATTTTTACCCTCTACTACTTTAATATCCTCCCAAGATAAACGCACTACCTCAATAGTTCTTAGACCTTGATATGCCATAAGTGCGATAATAGCTCTGTCTTTTGCATTATCAACAGTTTTTATTAGATAAGTTCGTTCTTTATCAGTAAGTGATTCTTTAGCATACTTTTTAGTAGTTCCTCCTACTTTTAATATTTTTACATAAGCAACATCACGCATTTGCTCTAATAATTTGGGTTCTATTTTCAATTCATCTTTTTTCAAAACACAAAATTTGACAAATAATTTTATTGCAGCTATGTATGTATTTGTTGTATGTGGACTAAGACCATTATTTTTACATTGTTGTATAAAAGCTAAGACGGTCGTATAGTTAGGTTGAAGAGCCTTTTTCTCAACAAAAGAATGAAATTCTTGTAAAGCTCTTGCATAAGTTTCTTTACTATTTTCACTTAATTGTGCATTAGCTAAGAAAGCTAAAACAAGTTTATTTCCTTTGTAATTAGGTGCAGAATCATCATATACCCTTTCTATTCCATTCTTTTGAGCAAACTTTAAAAATTTCTTACAAGCTGTTTTATAAACTGCAGCACGTTTTTCATCAACAAACATATTCTTACTCATTTCATCAATAGTAAAATTATTATCTATCGTAAAAAGTAGATATTGTTTTGCTATTCGAACGTAATTATGAGGTTTTTGAAGTGATTTTTCAAAATAAGTAATGGTTTGATTTATTCCAAAATTACTTTTTGAAACAGTATGTTCTGAAAGAGAATTACTTTTAGAAACATCAGGTAAAAATTTATCAGAGTTTATATTTTCCACTTGTGTATGTATTTTATTGTTGATTATACAAAAATACATTTTTGGGAAATGTTATACAACTCTTTATAGTTCATAAACTAAATTTATTTCCTAAATTCAATTTCGTATTTTTGCACTAATCATTTACCAATACAAAAAGATATTAATTTCAAAATAAAGAAGTATCAAAAATAGAATGGCACAAGATTACGATAAGATTTTCAAAGAAAACATAGAACAGATGGCTCTTCCTTTGGCTGAAAAGTTGTTGGGTATTCGTCCTGAAACGCTCAAAGATATTTCGGTAGATTTGCAGCAAACCATTGAACGAAAACCTGATTTTATCAAAAAGGTAGTTCATAAAGACACTACAAAGGATTATATTTTACATATTGAGTTCCAAGTGGTTGATGAACCCAAAATGTTACATCGAATGTTAGAGTATTATGCTTTAATTTTTCGTAAACATAATCTTCGGCTCAAACAAGTCGTTTTTTATATTGGAGAAGGAAAAGCAAAAATGCTAACCCAA
This sequence comes from uncultured Cytophagales bacterium, assembly GCA_963761725.1. Lineage (GTDB taxonomy): Bacteria > Bacteroidota > Bacteroidia > Cytophagales > Bernardetiaceae > Bernardetia. Next base: position 491,982 of record CAVXHP010000012.1, read on the forward strand.
ATTAATCACGAAGATTTGAATTTTGAGTTTAGTCTTGTCAATGTTCAAGAAATAGCTTATACCGATTTTCTTAAGTTCGGACAAACCCGAAGAGGTAATCTTGGCTATTTTGGCAAATTTTAAAAACAAAAAACCAGAAATAGTAATTCAATCTATTCTCAAAAGAATAATCAACCTTACAGAACCCAACTTAAAACAACTAAAATACGTTAAACAGCTAGAGATACTTTCTATTTTAAGAGATTTACAAGACGAAATAATAACACAATCCAAAAATATGGCACTAATATTCCCCATCGAAAAAGATATTCGCTTTAAACAAGGAAAAGAAGAGGGCGAAACAAAAAAAGCAATTTTAGCAATTAAAGCGTTAGTTGAAGCAAATGTTTCACCTCAAAAAATTGCAGACTCTTTACAAGTTTCTTTAGAATTTGTCAAGAAGGTTGTTGATTCTTTGAAAAAATAATCCAAAAATATGGCACTAATATTTGACGTTGAAAAAGATCACCTTTTCAAGAAAGGCGAAGGAAAAGGTATTGCAACAGCAGTAAAAAGAATGTTGTTAGCTAATTTTACTATTCAACAAGTTGTTGAGGTATTAAAAGTTCCTAAAGAAATGGTAGAAGAAATAGCAAAATCCGTTAAAAAATAAATAATTTACCAATAGGAATTTGAACTATTCAGATTCCTATTTTTTTGCTTTAAATGTATTTGGTTTCAAAATCTAAATAGCTTTTTCATTTTTGATTTGTATTTTTGCATTACCCATTTACCAAAACATACAAACTCTATTCAATCCATGAAGAACATATTATTTCTAAACATCAAATCATTAGTTCAAGTAGAAAAAAAAGGTCAAAAAACGCCTTCTTTTCGTGCAGGAAAAGAAATGCAAGAACTTCCAACTATAAATGATGCTTTTCTTTTTGTAGAAAACGGAAAAATAAAGGAGTTTGGTAAGATGGAAGAAATGAACGACGAACAGAAAGCATTTTGGATTGATTCAACAGAAATAGAAAAAATAGACGCAACAGGAAAATTTATATTACCTTCCTTTGTAGATTCACATACGCATATCGTCTATGCAGGAAGCCGAGAACAAGAATTTGAAGACAGAATAAACGGCTTGACCTACGAAGAAATAGCTCGGCGTGGAGGAGGAATACTCAATTCTGCCAAAAAATTACAACAAACCTCAGAAGAAGAATTGTACGAAGCTGCTCACCAAAGACTTTTTGAAATGATAGGATTCGGAACAGGTGCAGCCGAAATAAAAAGTGGTTACGGACTTACTTTAGAAGACGAACTAAAAATGTTACGAGTAATCCGAAAACTAAAAGAAGTTTCTCCAATAGAAATAAAATCTACTTTTTTGGGTGCTCATGCCTTTCCAAAAGAGATTTCAAGAGAGAGTTATATGGATTTGCTTACCGAAGAAATGATTCCACAAGTTGCTCAAGAAAACTTAGCTGATTATTGCGATGTTTTTTGTGATAGAGGATTCTTTACAGTAGAAGAAACAGACAGAATATTAAACGTAGCCACAAAATACGGCTTAAAAGCAAAGCTACACGCTAACGAATTAGCTACTTCTGGAGGCGTTCAGATTGGAGTAAAACACGGTGCAAGAAGTGTCGATCATTTGGAACACATGGGAGAAGATGAGATAAAATCACTTCTAAATTCTGCAAACTCTGCCAAAAATTATAATCAAACTATGCCAACACTTTTGCCGAGTACAGCATTTTTCTTGCGTTTGCAATATGCTCCTGCTAGAAAAATGATTGAAAGTGGTTTGCCTGTTTCGCTTGGCTACGGATTATAATCCAGGTAGTTCTCCTTCTGGAAATATGCCTTTTGTGCTTTCACTTGCTTGTATTTATATGCAAATGAGTCCCAGAGGAAGTTATCAATGCAGCAACTTTAAATGCTGCTTATGCCATTGAACTAGAAAAAACACACGGAATTATTCGCAAAAATTCAGATGCAAATCTTATTCTTACCAAAAAAATTCCTTCTCTTGCTTTTCTTCCTTATTCGTTTGGAAGTAACTTGATTGAACAGGTTTTTGTAAAAGGGAATAGAGTTTAGGGATTGGAGAATGGAGATTAGGGAATGGGGAATTTCATTTTCATTCTCTGTGTTCTCTGTAATTCTGTGTTTTTCAAAAATAAACTCGTAATTCGTAATTTTTAATTCGTAATTGAATGCAAGATACATTTTTAACAATAAAAGAACCCTCTCAAGGAGAATACAAAGAAAAAGGAAGCAAATTTATAGCTTTTGCTTTTCAAGTAAGAACAGAAGAAGAAGTAAAAGAACGTTTGGACGAATTACGAAAAAAATATTATGATGCTCGGCATCATTGTTATGCCTATCAGTTGGGACAAGATGGAGAACTTTGGAGAGCAAACGACGACGGAGAACCTAATCATTCGGCAGGAACTCCTATTCTAAATCAAATAAAATCGTTCAATCTTACGGATATTTTGGTTATTGTGATTCGTTATTTTGGTGGAACAAAATTAGGTGTAAGTGGACTTATCAGAGCTTACAAAACAGCCACCCAAGAAGCACTTAGAAAAGGCAGAAATTGAAGAAAAAATTATTACAACAATCTAATTTCTTTTTCCTTTGATTATCTAGCAATGAATGATGTAATGAAACTAATAAAAGATTATGATTTAGAAATCGTAAATCAAGAATTTACGAATACCTGTCAGATGAAAATTTCTGTTCGTTTGGCAGTTTTGGAGGAAGTAGAAGCAAACTAGAAAATATTGAAAATTTGATAATGGAAAAAAAATAATTCAAAACCACGTATTCGTATTTTCTCCTCTTCTCCTCAATCTCTGTGGTTAAAATGTATTCGTATTGAAAATAGTATTGTATTTATCCTATCTAATATAAATCATAAAAAATCACTTGCTAATCCTGCATTGTAAAAAAATACATTTTTATTTATTCAAAAGAATAGCTATTTTTAGATATAATTAATAAGTTTAAAAGACTAGAGTTTAAAATTCAGAAATAATATATTTATTCTACTATTCTAATAAATCAAACTTCTCATTCTAATAATAATTGAATAAACCTCTATTTTAAATTTGTAACTCAACGGTAATTAGGTATTTGCATTCATTTACCATTCATCATTAATAATTTACCATTCTATATCCATGCCTGATAATCCTAACTTACTTGAAATAAATAATCTATCCGTTACCTTCAAAGGAGAAAACGGAAATCATAAAGCCGTACAAAACGTAAATCTCAAACTCAAAAAAGGAGAAACAGTGGGTATTGTTGGAGAATCGGGTTCTGGCAAAACGGTTACTTCGCTTTCCATGATGCGTCTTTTGCCTGATGCTCCTTATTGTAGTATGGAGGGAGAAATTTTATTCAATTCAAGAGAATATGGAGAGGTAGATTTATTGAAATTGCCTTTTGAAAAACTTCGCCATCTTAGGGGAGGAGAAATTTCAATGATTTTTCAAGAACCTATGACTTCTTTAAACCCTGTTTTTACGTGTGGAAATCAGGTTTTAGAATCAATTATAAGACACGAAACAGTTACTACCAAATCAGCCAAAAAAAGAGTAATTCAGCTTTTTGAAAAAGTTCATTTGAGTAACCCAGAACGGATTTATAATGCTTATCCTCACGAAATTTCTGGAGGACAAAAACAGCGTGTTATGATAGCAATGGCATTGGCTTGTAATCCACTTTTACTCATTGCAGACGAACCCACAACAGCATTAGACGTAACTGTACAAGCTGCCATTTTAGAAATTTTGAGAGAACTTAGAGAAAAAGAAGATATGTCCGTCGTTTTTATTACACACGATTTGGGAGTGGTAGCAGAATTTGCAGATAGAATTATTGTAATGTATCAAGGAAAGATAGTGGAAGAAGGAGCAGTATGGGATATTTTTTCAAATCCTCAACACCCTTATACAAAAGGTCTTTTGGCGTGTCGTCCTCGTTTGGATTTAAAATTACGTGTTTTGCCTGTCGTTTCAGATTTTATGGCAACAGACGAACACGGAAATATCTCAGAAATTACAGAAGCAAAATTTCAGTCTGTTGGTCAAGCCTTGATGCTCAACTTTCAAAGTGAAGCCGAACTGAGAAAACACCATGAAAAATTAGTCTTACAAATTCCATTACTACAAATAAAAAACCTAACTAAAGAATTTGTAAAGACAAAAGGATTCTTCTCAAACAAGAAAGAAATTGTCAGAGCAGTAGATAATGTTTCCTTTGATGTTTATCCTGGCGAAATTTTAGGATTAGTAGGAGAATCAGGTTGTGGAAAATCTACTTTAGGAAGAAGCCTTTTGAGACTAGTAGAACCCACCTCTGGAGAAGTAATTTTTGAAGGGAAGAATGTTTTGGGACTAAATCAAAAAGAAATGCGTGCTATCCGAAAAGACATGCAAATCATTTTTCAAGACCCTTACGGCTCATTAAATCCTAAAATGACCATTGGAGAAACCATAATGGAACCAATGCGAATCCATTCGATACTAAATAACGATAAAGAACGCAGAGAACATGTTATAGAACTTTTAGAAACAGTAAATCTAAATGCGTATCATTTTAATCGCTACCCGCATGAGTTTTCGGGCGGGCAGCGTCAGCGTATTTGCATTGCTCGTGCACTTGCCTTAAAGCCAAAATTTATAATTTGTGATGAGTCGGTTTCTGCTCTTGGACGTTTCGGTACAAGCACAAGTTTTGAATCTCTTAAATGAACTAAAAGCAAAGTTTAATCTCACTTATATCTTCATTTCTCATGATTTGGCAGTTGTAAAGTTTATTGCTGACCGTATTTTGGTAATGAAAGACGGACAAATTGTAGAAACAGGTTTTTCAGAAGATATTTACGACAAACCAAAACGAACTTATACAAGAGAATTAATAAAAGCCATTCCTAGAGGAGATTTGGATACAATTAGAAAAATTATGTTAAATAGAAAATTACAGAAATCTAGTTAATACTTATATCCTTAAATCATTAAAACCTTTTTCTCATCCAAGATGTAATATTGCTACATCAATAACTACTCATAGAGTTAATTAATGTAGCGTACCCTTTAGGGTGCAAAGTTAATGTAACGTACCCTTTAGGGTGCAAAAATGTACCGTACCTTTTAAGGTATGAAAAATAAAGCATAAAAAAATATGAATTTTTCTTTGTGGTTAGAAAGCTTTGCAATGGCATTGGGAGCATTAAAAAGCAATTTATTACGAACTCTTCTCTCACTTTTGGGTGTAACAATTGGTATTTTTGCCATTATTGGGGTTCTTACTTTTGTTGATGCTTTGGAAAAAGGAATAAAAGGGAGCTTATCTTTTTTGGGAGAAAGTGTAATTTATGTACAAAAAATGCCTTGGATTTTTGCCTCTGATTATCCGTGGTGGAAGTATGTAAACCGTCCTGACCCAAGTATGGAGGAATTTAATTTTTTAGAAAAAAATCTTACACAAGCACAAGCTGTTTCTGTTTTTGCTATTCGTGGTGGTTTTACAGCAAAATACAAAAAAAATAGCCTTTCTGGTTTGACAGTACAAGGAGTTACCTTTCAACATAATATTGTAAGTGATATTCCTATCGAATATGGTCGTTATTTTACTCAAATTGAAGTAGATAGAGCCGTAGAAGTCGTTATTTTGGGAAGTACAGTAGTTAAGGATTTGTTTGGAGAACAGAATGTAGAAAGTGCAATTGACAAAGTAATAAAATTGAAAGGAAGAAAATTTAGAATAATAGGAATTTTGAAAAAACAAGGTGATAACCTTTTAGATGCTCCCAGCAATGATAATATTATCATAATTCCGTATTACACATTAGCTAAAATGATTCCTGAGGGAAAAACAGGAATTAAGCCTTCTATATCAATAAAAGGATTTGAGGACGATAAAGACTTGCAAAATGTAGAAGGAGAAATTACAGGACTTTTACGAATAAAAAGAGGATTACGACCTAAGCAAGAAGAGAATTTTGCACTCAATCGACCCGAACAGTTTGCTGTCTTTTTAGACGGCGTAATTGCAGTTCTTACGCTGGCAGGTTGGGTAATTGGTAGTTTTTCGATTTTAGTAGGAGGTTTTGGGATTGCAAATATTATGTTTGTTTCTGTAAAAGAACGCACTTCTCTTATTGGTATTCAAAAATCATTAGGTGCAAAGAAAGCCTTTATTTTGTGGCAATTTTTATTAGAGGCAGTTTTACTCTGTATTATTGGAGGAATTGGAGGTCTTATTATGGTTTCTCTATTGTCTTTCTTTTCTAGTGATACGTTTGTTATTTCCCTCTCTGTTACAAATATGGTTTTGGGTGTAAGTGTTGCTACAATTATCGGAATTGTTGCTGGAATTATCCCTGCTATTTTGGCTGCCAAACTTGACCCTGTGGAGGCGATGCGTTCGGTGTAGATACTATTCTTGTATTACTTTTACAATTTTAAGACTTCGTTGGTGTTTACATTGATAGCTTCTATCCTTATTTTTGTGCTTGGTATTCAAGTAATATGTATTTTAAAACTAGTTTTATGTTTTTTATTCATAATTTATTAGATTTATCCTTGTTGTAGAACAGAAATACAGAATACAAATACACGGCAGGGATGCCGAATACATATAAGTCACTCGGCAAAGCCAAGCGACGGCTATTTTTAGACAGCCGAGCTAGAGCGGGGGGAAATACCTATACTATGTTTGATAATTTAACAGATGAAAGCAAAGCTTTCAGAGAAAAACAAATGTTATATTATAAGCAACGAATGGAGGAAATAGGCGAAAAAATAATAAATTTAAATATAGAAAGAAACAATATTGACATTAAAATTAATAATTTAGACTGGGAAGATAACGGAATATTTGATTAATTATAAACAAAAATTAATTATGAACAAAACACAATATTATAAAACTCTCATAAAAAGTCAGAAGGCTCTTTTGAAAGAATCAGAAGATACATTGTACAATTTAATAGAGAGGATATATCAAGACTTTTCATTAGAGGAAAGTAATATTCCAAATGGAATCCCTGTTTTTATAATAAAAAATAGGAAGTATATTTTAAAAGACGAATTTATTGATATTAAAATACACCCAAGAAGAATAAACTCCACTAAAGAAATGATAAAAGAATATCAAAAAATAATATCAGACATAATGATATATATTCCTATGTTGGAAGAAGAATTAATGATTCTTTTATCTAAAAATGATAACCCCCCCAGCTCTAGCTCGGCTGTCTAAGAACGGCTCTCGCTCGCATCTTGCGAGTGAGTAGCTATGTATTCGGCATCTTGCCGTGGTTTTCGTATTTGGTGTCACATAAGATGTAAAGATGTGTTTATGTTAGTTGCAGCTTTATATTTTTTACTGCTAATTTATTAGATTTGTGATGGTTGTTGTAAAACAGATAAACACAAGGCAGATATGCCAAATACATAGTCCTCACTTACTAGGAAGCAAGCGAGAGCAATCTTATTTTCACTAAAAAGTATGTCAGAATATAGAAAAACGTATGAAGGTGGATTATTTTTTATTACACTTACTGTTGTGGGTTGGATTGATGTTTTTACTCGTAAAGAATATGCTGATATAATTGTAGAAAATTTAGAGTTTTGTCAGAAGGAAAAAGATTTAGCTATTTTTGCTTAGGAATGGAAATTAAATAACATACTCATTTTGAAATAATAAGTCATTGATATTCAATGTATTAAATTCGTAATTCGTAATCTTTAATTCGTAATTGTTCCTTATGTAATTATGCCTAGTCATATTCATTTGATAGTTCGTCGAAATGAAGGTTTATTAAGTGATTGGCTTAGGGATTTTAAAAGTTATACAGCCAAACAAATCATCAAAGAGATAGAAAATGGAGGTTTTGAGAGTCGCAAAGAATGGCTCTTGCATCTATTCAAGTATTATGCAAAATTTCAAGCTCAAAATAGCAAGTATATGTTTTGGCAAAAATCAAATCATCCAACCGATTTGTTTACAGAAAAAGCAACTAAACAAAAAATAGATTACATTCATCAAAATCCAGTTGCAGCAAATCTAGTAACTGAAGAAAGCTATTATCATTATAGTAGTGCGAATCCATTATCGCCTTTAAAAATGAATGGAGAAGAGTAATATTAGCAACTAGCAGTTAATTTCAAGTTTATTTTTTTCCTCAAAAAAGAAATGTAATTTTTTATAGAAAAGTAAATTATAAATAGATATTCCTACCTTTACAAAAAAAACTATATTTCTACTATGAATTATTTCAACAAGATAAGTAAGTGGCTTTTAATGAGCTTTTTAAGTTGTGTCTTATTTTCACTTCAAGCACAAAACCCTGTCAATATTGCCTCAAAATTAGGTCTTCCTACTGACCCAAAACTAGATAAAACAAAGAACCTTTCTTTTGGAGAACGTCTGTATTTTGGAGGAGATTTTGGACTTTCTTTGGGAAGAACACAAGCCTTCATCAACATTTCTCCCTTGGTAGGTTATAAGCTCAACGAAAAACTTTCAATTGGTGCAGGACCTGTTTTTCAGTATTGGCAAGACCAAGTTATTTACATCAGACGACCAAACAGGTTTTCAATATCAAAAAGAGGTTTCTTCTATGATTTATGGAGGAAAAGGATTTGGACGTTTATTTTTATTCAAAGATTTCTTTGCTAATGCAGAGTTTGAGTACATCAGCGCAGACTTACCTATCCAAGAAGGATTAACAGAAAGACGTTGGATTCCAGCTCTTTGGATGGGAGCAGGGTATATGATTCGTCTTAATAAAAAAGCAGGAATAAATATTATGGCTCTCTACAATCCTCTTTTTGATCAGCAAAACTCACCTTATACAAGTCCATTTGATGTACGAGTAGGGTTTGTTTTTTAGAATAAAAATTGATAGCTTATGAAAATACCTTTCTATAAATAAATCTTTATAGAAAGGTATTTTTTTATGTAAAAAGCTATTATTCAGTAGGTTATAAAGAAAATACAAAACTACCACCACTCGCAAATCTGAAGATTTGCCATACTGATAAATCGTAGTCTTTAGACAACGCTTAACAATTTTATTTTATTCTACGCCCAACTGGGATGCCAAACCTCATTACTCTCGTGTTCAAAATAAGTTAGTAATATTTAGTTGGGTTTATATACCAATTATTTGTTTGTACATATGATACTAAATTTTTTATTAAAATTATAGAAAAGAATGAGGGGTGATGAGATTCTATAAAGTACACTAACTTGTTACCATCCATCTTTTCTATCTCTATTTTATGTATTTTTGGATATAGATTGTTTTCATTATAGTTAGGCGTAATTTTTTTAATTTCTTTAATTAATACCTCATCATATTCGTTTTCTATTTTAGAAATCACTTTACTTGTTGTTATTAAAAGATAGCTGTTGGGTAAGAAACTTTCAAATATAGGTATCTCATCCGAAGATAACACCACATCAGGAATAAATACTTTATAATCATCATCAAGAATTCTTGAATGTAACATATCATTAAACGTACTCCATCTTTCAGGTGGTTCATCCATATATCTTATGCAAATATGTAGAACTGTTTCTTTCAACTTCTTACTATTCATATAAATAATTATTTTAATCCAACCATTTTTCCCATGTAGTGCTTTTTCCACCCAATGCATCCTTAGTAAAAGTAGCATGATAACCATACTCTTGTGCCCATCTCGCATCCGTTGCTAATCTGCTATTCTTAACAAGATTGAATTGTATATTAACATTGAGCAATCCTCTCTCCCCTGCTGTGCCTCGCAAGATTGCTCTCGCTTGGCTCTGCCGAGTGAGTACTATGTATTCGGCATCCCTGCCGTGCATTTGTATTTAACTGTTCTACAACGACAATCACAAATCTAATAAATTAGCATTAAAAAAATATAAAGCTGTAACTAAAATAAACACTTCTTTACATCTTATGTAACATCAAATACGAAAACCACGGCAAGATACCGAATACATACAAGTTACTCGGAAAAGCCAAGCAAGAGCAATTTTTGGATAGCCGAGCAAGAGCAGGGTTCCAGTATTTCCAAAAAAAAGAAATTGTATTTATCTGTATTCTACAATCCTATTAATCCTACCAATCCTTAACTAATCAGTTTCAGTATTTCCAAAAGAAGGAAGTTGCAATTTATCCTGTAATTCATCATAAAAATCATATCAATCACTCGCCAATAAGTTACAGTATTTCGCATTCACTAAAAAAATCACTTATAGTATTTTGTATTTTTTTCTATCTTTAACAAAAGTCAGGAAAAACACACAAATTACTTTATTTATGATTTACCAGATTTCAAACAAAACGATTTCTAGTCAAGAAATTTATCAAATTGCTAAATCTCATACGAAAATAGAACTTTCAGAAAACAGTAAAGCACAAATAATAAAAGCACAAATCTATTTAGAAAACCTTGTTTCGAAAAGTGAAGAGGCTGTCTATGGTGTCAATACAGGTTTTGGATATTTATGCAATTACAAAATACCTAGAGAGCAGATTAGTGAATTACAAGAAAATTTGGTAATGTCTCATGCTTGTGGAATAGGTGATGAAGTTCCTGTTTTGATTGTTCGTTTGATGTTACTTCTCAAAATACAATCTCTTTCCTACGGACATTCTGGCGTTCAATTACAGACCGTCGAACGTTTAATTGATTTTTATAATGAAGATATTTTGCCTGTTGTTTATGAATTGGGTTCTTTGGGTGCCTCTGGAGATTTAGCTCCTCTGGCTCATTTAGCTTTGCCGATTATTGGAATGGGAGAAGTTCAGATAAAAGATAATAATGGCATTTATCAAAAACACAAAACAGAAGATATTCTAAATCAAAAAAAATGGAATCCAATAAAATTAAAGGCAAAAGAAGGCTTGGCAATGCTAAACGGAACACAGTTTATGAGTGCGTATGGAGTTGTGTGTATAGCAGAAACTGAAAAACTGAATAATTTGAGTGATATAATTGGTTCACTTTCAGCAGACGCTTTTTTGTGCCGTTCCGAACCTTTTGATGAGCTTACTCACAACATCCGTCCACACAAAGGACAAATTCAAACCGCAAAAACGATTAGAGAACTTTTGGAAGGGAGTGAAATAATGGTACAACCAAAAGCACATGTTCAAGACCCTTATTCATTCCGTTGTATGCCACAAGTGCAGGGAGCGAGTAAAGATGCTTTTAATTATATAAATTCTGTTTTTGAGTGTGAGATAAATTCGGTTACGGATAATCCAAATATTTTTCCTGATGAGGACAAAATTCTTTCTGGTGGAAATTTTCATGGACAACCTTTAGCTATTTCTTTAGATTTTGCAGCCATTGCATTAGCAGAATTAGGAAGCATTTCGGAAAGAAGAACCTATTTATTACTAGCTGGAGAACGAAATTTACCTCCTTTTTTGGTACGTGACTCTGGACTTCATTCGGGAATGATGATAGCACAATATACGGCAGCTTCTATTGTAAGCCAGAACAAACAACTTTGTACGCCTGCAAGTGTAGATAGTATTATTTCCTCAAAAGGACAAGAAGACCACGTTAGTATGGGAGCAAATGCAGCTACAAAACTCTATAAAATTCTTCAAAATGTAAAACGAGTTTTGGCAATAGAACTCATGGCAGCAGCACAAGCCATAGAATTTAGAAGACCATTAAAGACGTCTGATAAGCTAGAAGAATTTTTATCAAATTATAGAACGTATGTAGAACCACTACAAAAAGATAGAATTTTACATCAACGACATGATAAAAAGTGTTCTGTTTTTGGAAGAATATGAAATTTAGAAAGTCTAATTCTTCGCTCACGTAATTTAGACGTGAACTTGGGATTAAACTACTACTCATTCTTAGCTATTTTGCGTTTTTTTTACCATTATCAACGTCTGTTATCTGAAGATAACAGACGATTGCTAAGGTAGAATGAAAAAAACACCTATCTCCTTAGCAATCGTCTATTTTTTCAAAAAATAGACGTTGATAATGGGAAAAACCACAAATGCTCTAAGTAACAATCCCGAGTTCACGTTAATTTAGACGTAGTAATTTGATTTATCAAATTTTAATACTACAATCGCTGCATCAAAATCTCCACTTGTTCTTTCTTCCAACTTGCAAAATCTCCAGCCAAAATATGCTTTCTAGCTTCTCCAACCAAATGAAGATAAAAAGCTAAGTTGTGAGTAGAAGCAATATAAGCTCCCAAAATTTCATTGGCTTTATTCAAATGCCTCAAATAGGATTTTGAGTAGGTGTTACTAACATGACAATCCAAACCCTCATCCAGAACACTGAAATCTTTTTCCCATTTCTTATTCTTAATATTAATAATTCCTTTTGTGGTAAAAAGCATTCCATTTCGTGCATTACGAGTAGGCATTACACAGTCAAACATATCTACACCTAAAGCAATTCCTTCCAAAATATTAGCTGGCGTTCCTACACCCATCAAATAACGAGGTTTGTCTTTTGGCAAAATATCACAGACAAGCTCTGTAAATTCATACATTTTTTCGGCAGGTTCGCCTACGGAAAGTCCACCAATTGCATTTCCATCACGATTTTGCTCTGCTACAAATTCAGCAGAGGCTCTACGCAAATCTTTATAGGTACTTCCCTGTACAATAGGAAAGAGGGTTTGTTTGTATCCATATTTTCCTTCTGTCGAATCAAAACGATTAATACAACGTGTAAGCCAGCGATGCGTCATTTCCATTGATTTTTTGGCATACTCATAATCAGAAGGGTAAGGAGGACACTCATCAAAAGCCATAATAATATCTGCACCAATACTACGCTGAATATCCATTACGTATTCAGGCGTAAAATTGAGTTTTGAGCCATCAATATGCGAACTAAAAATTACGCCTTCTTCTTTTATCTTTCGAATTTGTCCTAAAGAATAGACTTGATAACCACCACTATCCGTAAGAATGGGTCTATCCCAATTCATAAATTTATGCAAACCACCTGCAGCTTCCAAAACTTCTGTATTCGGTCTCAAGTACAAATGATAGGTATTTCCCAAAATAATTTGTGCCTTTACTTGGTCTTTTAATGCTTCTGGTGGAACACCTTTTACCGTTCCTAATGTACCCACAGGCATAAAAATAGGCGTTTGGATTTGTCCATGTGCTGTTGTGATTGTTCCTGCTCGTGCAGATGTCTCTTTGTCGGTGGTGTGGAGTTCGAATTTCATTGAATCTAGCTTATATAAATCTGATAGAAAAGTCTTTTTGTTTTTTAGTCGTGCAAGTTCGGTAAAAATCAAGTTTGTATCAAATTCTATTTTATCAAAATGATAGAACCCCTTTTTTTGTTAGAAATAAATTTCTTAATTTTTTTTCCAAAAGTGTGTTACTTTCTAGTTTCTTTTGGATTGTAAAGGTAGAAAGGCACTTAAAATAGATTTCCTTTAGAAAATTTGAGAAAATTCTTGACTTTTTTAGAAAAAAACTCATTTCAGATTAGGAAATTTATAATAGTCTTTTTACATTTGATTTACTGTTTTTCACTTTAAAACTAAAAAAAATATGTTAGGTTTATTACTTATAGGAGGATTACTTGCCATTTCAATTGGTTTAATCTTTCTTTTCAGAGGCGTTTTGGATAACAACGGAAAAAAAATATTAGCAGGCGAAATAAAACAGCCTGAAGTAGGTATTCTGCGTAAATTTTACGATGTAGATGCAAATTATTACTCAGGGCTTTTCTTTAGTATTGGTCTTGTAATAAGTATAGCAATGATGCTTGTAGCTTTTACTTGGGAATTTGAAGATACAGAAGATTTGGCTGAGTATGTTGCTCCTATTGCTGAAACAGAAGAAATTATTGACGTTCCTCTTACAAACATTCCACCACCACCACCACCAAAGGTACAAGTAGTAACTCCAGAAGAGATTATAGAAGTGGAAAACGATATTGAGCTGGATGAAAATATTGAAATTAAGATTGAAGATGTAGAAATTGAAATTGACAATATCGTAACTGATGTAACAGCTATTGAAGCTCCTCGTCAAGCAGAGGAAGTAGAACAAGTTTTTACTATTGTTGAACAAAATGCAGTTTATCCTGGCGGAATGGACGCTTTTTACAAATATGTATCAAAAGAATTGAATTACCCAAAAACAGCAAAACGTATGGGTATTCAAGGTAGAGTATTTGTTCAGTTTGTTGTAGATAAAACAGGCAAACTTACCGATGTTAAGACTGTAAAAGGTATTGGCGGAGGCTGTGATGAAGAAGCCGAACGTGTACTTAGAGAATCTGTTAGATGGGCTCCAGCCAAACAGCGTGGTAAGACTGTAAAAGTTCGTATGAATATTCCTATTGTTTTCAAATTGGATAATTAGAAGTAGTTCTTATATAAAGTGAAAACATAGTCTCAAAAATATTTTAAAACCTATTCATTTATTTGAATAGGTTTTTTTTATTTAATAAATTAAAGTATACTACTAGACATTTTTTAAATAGGTCAGTCCCAAAGTGCAGACCGTTTACTGAAAAAGAGAAAGATGTCCCTACTGACCTATATAGAAATCAAAGACGAACAAACTATAATGCTTTTGTCTAGTAGTATGAAATTAAAGTTGTTACTTTTTGGTTTATTTTGAATTATATAGTTACAAAACAAATAAATTAAAACTATATGATAATGAATACTAAGTCAAATAACTTTCTGAAACTAGCATTATCAATTCTGCTTTTATCAAATTCTGTTTTGGTGTTTTATATTTTAAAACAAGAAAAAAATCAGCAAAAACAAAACTCTGAATTAAATAATGTAATTGATAAATTAGACGCTGTAATCAAAAATAATTTTGAAAATCAAAGTAAGAAACCTATTTGTTTAAATCTATTTATAGAAAATGATAAAATACAAGAATTAAATCCTGTTACAATAAAATATATTGAGGAAATAATAGATATTGTTACAGAGGTTGAAGCTATTGAAGCTCCCATAAACCAAGAAAATGAATACACCGATTGTAGATCTGGTATTTTCGGAACAGAAGCTATACCAGAAAAAGGAATGCAATCTTTTTATGATTACATCAAAAAAAATATAAACTATCCCATTTCTGCAAAAAGTAAAAATATAGAAGGAGAAGTAATAGTGAGTTTTGTAATAAATAAAAAAGGAGAAATTACAGAAGTAGAAGCCAAAAATGATATTGGTGGAGGTTGTAAAGAAGAAGCCGAACGGGTAATCAAAAATTCTTCTACATGGAATCCAGCTAAATGGCGTGGGAAAATCGTAAAAACTAGATTAACCATCCCGATTGTTTTTAAATTAGAGAATAACTAAAATAATTTGTTACTTTTTAAGATAAAATGAATTGTATAAAGTAAGAAGTTAATTATTAATACATACAATAATTTGCTTATAAAATATTTTATTAATTATAATACTATACAATTATGCAATTACTTATTTCTCTTAGTGCAATCTTACTTTTTTCTGTTTTGGCTGTTGTTTTTTTACTTCGTTTGTGGCTAAATTATCAACAAAGAAACATTTTGAACTACGACTTGGCTTACAATGAAGACAAAAACAATATAGACCAAACTCCAAAACGATTTTCTGCTACTTCTATTCATAATTATTCAAAAATGCTTTTTGGTTTTGGGCTAATGATTAGTTCTGCTCTCGTTTTATTTGCTTTTACTTGGCAAATTGAAGAAGAGCAAAATCTAATGAGTTATGAAAAACCTATTATGGAAGAAGAACTATTTGATTTACCACCTCTTACAGATATTCCACCACCACCACCTCCGAAAGTTCAGCCTATTAATCCTACTGAAATTGTAGAAGTTGATGAAATTAATCTTGATAAAAATCCTGTAATAATCAATATTGAAGATCCTCAAATTGATGTAAAAGAAATTGTAAAGGATATTGCAAGAATTGATAGATATAATTTTAGAGCAGAAGAAGTAGAGGAAATATTCGAAATTGTAGAAGTTCCTGCTATGTTTGAGGGAGGAATGGACGCTTTTTATAAATATGTAGCCAAAAATATAAACTATCCAAAACAAGCAAGAAGACAAAACATACAAGGAAAAATATTTCTTCAATTTATCATTGATGAAGCAGGAAATATTACCAATATTAAGGTTACTAAAGGATTGGGTTTTGGCTTAGATGAAGAAGCAAAACGAGTTTTGAGGGAATCTCCCCAATGGACACCTGCTCGTCAGCGAGGAAAGATTGTGAAAGTACGCATGTCTATTCCAATTATGTTTAAATTGAATTAATAAAAAATAGTATTGCAAAATCGGAACAAGGCATGCAGCCACCTTGTTCCGTTTTTTATTAATTTATTCTGCATTTTTTCCTATTTCTTATCCCTTTTCCCTTCTAAATTCCAATTCTAAATTTATTTAGGTTCTCTATAAATCATAATTGGCATTCCGTTATCAAGAGCCATTTTACGAATGCTTTCTTTGTTTCCAAAGAGTTTTGTGAAAAAACTTTGTTCTGTTTTGAGCATAACTAACATATCAGGTTTATGATTTGATAGATAATTTTCTAATCCATTAGTTACACTTTTCAAATCACGAATTACTTTAAAACTTAATTTACTAAACAAAACAACATCAAAATCAGCTTGAAGCTCTTGCATTTTTTCATTCTCTTCTCTTAATTTTTTACCATCTGTACAGACGTGCAAACAATCTAGCTTCGCATCAAAATTACTTGTCAGTTCTATCAAATCACGAATACGTTTTGCGTCATTTCCATCAAAATTTGCTGCATAAACTACATATTGTAATGGTTTGTAAATCGCATCTGCTGGAATAGTAAGAATAGGACAATTTGCTTCTCTGACCACCTTATTATTCAAAAACAGGTCTTTTATCTCGTTACTGTCTTTATGAGATAATACTATCATAGCAATAGAATTATCTTGCATAATTTGCCTAGTTGCATCTTCTGGATGTCCTTCCATTACTAAAGGTTCGATCAAAACAGGCTGTCCAGTATCTTTGTAGGTGTATTCTGCATATTGAGAAAGCAAAACACGCATTTCCATGTATGCTTTTTCGTGTTTTTCTTTTATTTCTTTTTTATGTAGAACTGCATTTGCACCTACTGGAACAGTAGAAGTGACAAAATGGCAAACAATAATTATCTTATGGGAGGCTTGAGCAATTCCTACAGCATGAGCTAGAGAAATTTCAGTAGCAGGAGTAAAATTAATGGGAACGAGAATATGCTCCATGTTTTCTTCGGAAATTAGAGTAGTGTTGTGTGTGATTTTTTCTTCAACAGGTAATTTTGGAAAGGTTTCTGAAACAGAAATCATACTTTTTTTAATTAATAATTTCTATATTTTCCTTAAGTTAAAATACAAATTTCTTTCTTATTCCAATTAAAAAAAACAGAACAAGAAATAGACTAATGAATGACGTAGTAAAGGAAAAATATAGATAAAGTCTAGTAAAAATAATAGTAATTAGCTATAATACATTGATTTTTAAAGAAAAGAATAAAGCAGAATTATATTTGAACTCAAAATACACTTTTTTTAGAAAAAAATCAATATAAAATATAAATACTATCTAATTTTCGATTAAAAATAGTTTGAAAAGTCATAAAATAGGACTTTTACAGAAATATTCTTTCTCAAAATAATACTCTGTTTGTTTACTTGATAATATACTCATACATAATTGGTTTTAGAACTGAAAGACGACGCAGTCAATTTGATAAATCAAATTAGCTTCGCTGCTCTTCGGGTGCTACGGTCAAACTACGTAGCAGTTTGATTTATCAAACTGGACTGTTGAAAACTGATTATGTATAAAGTATCCAAAGAAGAAATAAAAAAATAGTGTACTCTACTTTTTTATAGAACTCAGATTTTACAGATTAGACAGATGAAACACAGATTTTTAAAATTATAATTAAATTATTTTAATAATATTTTGTATTTATCTGTATTTTCAATCCTATTAATCCTACTAATCTTTAACCAATACTACCCTATAAAAAATAGTAGTGCACAGAGAAAAAAAACAATTAACTAGAATAATCTTTAGTATTATCTTTCTGATAATATTCTTCTAAAAGCCATTTTGCCACTTCTACGGCATTTCTACTTCCACTTGCTACCTGTTTTTCCAAATCTACTAATTGGTTTTTAATAGAATCATTTCTATAAAAATCTCTTTTTAATTGCTCTTCAATAGTTTGATGTAACCACGCTGAATTTTGCTGGTTACGATTATTCTTAAAAAAACCATTAGAAGAAGTTTGATTTACAAAGTCTTCTATGTTTTTCCAAATCACTGATATTCCATTATTTTCTAAAGCAGAACAAATTTCCACTGGAACTATCCATTTAGCATCATTGGGAGGAAAAAGATGCAGAGCATGTTTGTATTGCGACTTGGCTCGCAAAGCTGCATTTTTGTTGTCTCCATCTGCTTTTGTGATAACCATCATATCAGCCATTTCCATAATTCCACGCTTTATTCCCTGCAATTCATCGCCTGCACCTGCAAGCATAAGTAAAAGAAAAAAATCAACCATTCCTTTTACAATTGTCTCAGACTGTCCGACTCCGACTGTTTCTATTAAGATGATTTCAAAACCTGCTGCCTCACATAAAAGCATTGTTTCTCTTGTTTTTCGGCTCACTCCACCTAAAGAACTACGAGCTGGCGAAGGACGAATATAAGCGTTTTTGTGATTTGAGAGCTTTTCCATACGTGTTTTATCTCCCAAAATACTTCCTCCCGAACGTTGGCTACTTGGGTCAATGGCAAGAACAGCTACTTTTTTATTTTGATTATCTAATTCAGTCAAAAACAAGCCAAAAGTTTCAATAAATGTACTTTTACCCACTCCTGGAACTCCTGTAATCCCTATTCGAATAGATTTTCCTGTATAAGGCATCAGTTTATCAATAATTTGTGTAGCCAGTTCGTTATCGCTCTCTAATTGACTTTCTATAAGCGTAATTGCTCTACTCAAAATGAAAGGATTATGAGCCAAAATCCCATCAATATATTCTTGGAGGTCTAAACGTGAACGTCTGTTTTTTGCCATAGTTAAACTAGAAATAAGGAGAGATAATGAGAAATAATGAAAAAATATAAAATCAATACTGTTGATGAAGTGTTGATTATTTTTGATTTATTCTCATTTTAAGTCAATTAAATAGAAAATCTAATCAAAAATCCTAAAAATACAAATCTTAAATTGATTTTTTTACAAAAAAAATGCTATTTTAGTTCTTGAAAGAAAAAGCTCACTTTTTATTTTAATCAAAAAATGTTTCACAACGTACAAACGTATTAAGAAATAATTTGTATATTTGTAGGATACAAAATGAGTTTTCATATTAAATTTATCCAAAATCAACATTGATTCTACTATTTACACTTTTTGCTAATGCGTTTTTTAAGAAAAATATTTAACATTGCTACACTTACAGGAACGATTACTATTTTTGCTTTCATGTTTTTGTTGCAGACTGTTGCTGTAAATTTTGATTTTCTCAATATTTTCAAACAAACTATCAATAATTTCAAAATTTCTGATGTTTATTTTTCTCAAATTAGAGATAATGAAAAAATAGAAATAGATACAAATATAGTCATTGTAAATATTGGATATTTGCCTAGAGGAGGATTAGGAGCACAAATAGAAGTTATTTCAAGATACAAACCAAAAGTAATTGGTTTAGATGCACTTTTGGAAGGAGAAGCAAAAAACATGCAAGGTAGATTGACGCCTGAAGAAGATTCTGTTATGGAAGCCTTTTTACAAATTGCAAGTGAAAGATGTCCGATTGTTTTTGCTTCCAAATTAGAAAAGCCAAATGAAAAAACAAAGAGTTTTGATAGTCTAGGATTAGCGCATGACCCTTTTTTAAAATATGTAGAAGAAGGATATGTAAATGTAGTTACAGATGAAGATACACGTTTCGAAACGGCTCGTATTGTTTCTCCAAAGGAAAAAGTAAAAGATTCAGTTGTATATAGTTTTGCGACACAAATAGCACAAATTGCGTATCCTGAAAAAGCCGAAAAACTTTTAGAACGGAATAATGAAGTAGAAACTATTTATTATCGTGGAAATTGGCAGAAATTTATGGTCATTGACCCAATGGACGTTTTGAGTGAAAATTTTGACCCTTCGTTTTTTAAAGACAAAATTGTCATTATGGGTTATATGGGTTCTACCTTTACTCAAGATGATGGAATTGATGATAGGTATTATACGCCATTAAATACTCGTCCTGTGGGAAGAGCAGCGACAGATATGTATGGAATTATGATTCATGCCAATATGATTTCGATGATTTTGCACGAAAATTATATTGATGTGATTCCGTCTTACTTAGCTATTATTATTTCTGTATTGATGTGCTTTGCCAATGTTGTTTTTTTTACGTATATCTATTTTCATAGAAAACTAGGAACTTGGTACGATGTAATAACGAAAGGTGTTCAGCTTGTAGAAGTAATTATCTTTGTATTTATTTTTATCTGGTCGCTGGCTACTTATAATCTAATGTTAGAGATAACCTTAGGTGTTTTGGCGGTGGTTTTGTCGGGAGATGTACTAGAAGTTTTTCTGGCTATTTTAACTAATACGTATCCTAAATCTACTCGTGCCTATGAATAAAAACTCGGGAAAATTCAGAAAAATTCAGAGAAACTAAAAAATAATCTCTGAAAAAAATAGAGTTCAAGATAACCTATAATCTGTATCTAGTAATAAAATCATAGAAATTGAAAAAAAAAATGATTTTTGGTATCTTTTTATGAATTTTTTACGTAAAAATACTATATGATTATTTTTTGTTCAATTTTTGTAGATTTAATAAAGAGGTTATTTCTTAACTTCTACTAAAAAAAATAGTTGTACTTAGCAAAGCAGATAAAAAAGTACATAAATCTATTTCCGCTTGAAAAACGAGTTTAAATAAACGAAGTCTTTCATATCTATTTTCATATCTGTAAAGAGTTGAATTGCAAAAACAAAATACTCAAAAATAAATTAATCAAATACCTTATCTCAATTAAATTTTAAAACTATGAAAACAAAATCACTATTCTTAGTCGCTCTTATGCTTCTAATCGGTGGAACTACAATGGCACAAGATTATGCCTTCCGTGTTCTGACTGCAAAAGGAAATAACACAGCTTCTCAAGAAGCAATTCGTGTAGGCTCTAAACTCAACAATTCTGACGTTATCGTTATGGAACAAGGAGGATATTTAGGTCTTTTACATACCAATGGACAAACTGTTGAGCTTCGTACAAAAGGAACTTACAAAGTAAATCAGCTTGCAAGTAACTTAAAGGCAAGTAATAACTCTAGTCTTACATCTCGTTATGCAAATTATGTAGTATCTGAACTTACTTCGGCTTCTGAAGAAGCGAGTGGTGAGAACCGTTATAAGCATATGAAAAAAACAGGTGCTGTTACTCGTTCTCCTCTGAACAAAGTTACGATTCTTCAAGAGAGTAAAGTAAATATGCTAGGCGATAAAATGGAAATCGAATGGTTTGTTTATGAAGATTTAGCTAAAGTTAGTCCTAAAGACGTAAGAGAGTATCGTGTTGTCTTGACCGATTTACGTAACAACGAACTTCATACTGAAATAACGAAAGAAACATCTTATGTTATTGATTTTTCTCGTCCTGAACTCAAAGACCAAACTACTATTCTTTACAGAGTAGAAGTAGCTGATGAAGACAAGAAAAATATCGCATCTGGTAATCAGGTTATCAAAAAAGAAAATGAGAGTGATGCAAAGAAAGAAATCCGTGAGCAATTAGACCAAATTGGTGATGATACTGCCTTAGGACATCTTATTAAAGCTCAATACTTAGAGGAAACAGGTTATTATGCAGAAGCTGCAATGGCTTATAAAGCTGCAATAGCTCTTGCTCCTGAAGTAGAAACTTACAAAATTCTTTATGATAGCTTTACAGAACGTAATGAAATGAGTGAAGCAGCTATTATTGCAAAGAAAAATTCTATGAATGACTAATATTCGTATTCAATATTAAATTTCATAAACCATAAAAAAGTCTTTACTTAATTGTAAAGACCTTTTTTATGTTTAAACTCTCGTTAATATTTTTATTACTAATCCAGTTCCCAAGTCTGCCATGCTTTTAAAAGTTTTATTTGTTTTTCGTTTTTGTCTTGCATTTCTTCAAAACCAAAACCTTGTTCTTGTTCCACAAATACAGGTTTAGATTTTAAAAGTTGTTTTTTCATTTTACCTTTTTTACCTTTTTTCCTGTTTACAAGTATTTTCATTACCTCATCTTCTTTTTCACTAGCTATCGAAATCAAATCTAAGAAATTAGCAGCATCTACTTTCTGTTTGTTTATTTCTAAAAGAATATCTCCTTCCTCAAACAGTTTACCAAATTCATTTGCTCCTTCCATACTAAAAACACTTACTTCTCTAGTTTCTGGATCAACAGCCAAACCAATATTTCCAAAATTAAACACTTCTTCTGTTTTGTCTCCTGTTGTATTAATCCCAATTGTTTTTAAGATAATCTGTATAAGGCAACTCTTTACTTCCCTCTACATAATCAGCAAAGAAAGTACGAATTTCTGGATAAGTCATCTCTGTGATTACATCAAAAAGTTTGTCGTCTTTGAAAGGTTTATCTACACCATATTTTTTGGACAAATCTTGCATAAGACTCATTAAGCCATATTTCCCATCAGATAATTCTCTTAAACGAATATCTAACATCCAACCAATTAAAGCACCTTTTTCATATACATTTCCATATTCATCGGCATATTCATCTAAGCAACCCAAACTCATTTCTGTAAAAGGAACATCAGAATAATTATTGGCTTCTATTACTTTATCCTGCATCTTGCCTAAAAATTCCTCCAAAGAAATAAGATTTTGTTGTAACAAAACATGGTTGGCAAAATATTCAGTTACTCCTTCATAAAGCCACAAATGCTTTGACATTTCGGGGTTTATAAAATCAAAATAATGAATCTGTTCCGAATGAATAGAAAGAGGAGTAAGAATGTGGAAAAACTCATGAGCAGCGATTTCTACAACTGTGTTTGCAAGGCGTTCAGCATTTGAGTTCGGTAAATAATAAAGAGAAGAATAAGAATGTTCTAAAGCTCCATACGAACCTGAATTGCTAAAACCATCAAAAATATAAATCAAGAAAGCGTATTTTTGGATAGGTAATGTTCCTCCCAAGTAGTTTTTTTGAGCTTCTAATGATTTCTGAACTTCCTTTGCTACTTCTTTAGCTTTTACTGTTCCTTTCCCGTGGAAAACAGAAACCAAAATCTCAGCTCCTCCTACATCAAAAGTAAGTGTATCAGGAACACAATACAACATTGGAGAATCTGCTAAAAGATGATAATCTGAGACCAAATAGGTATCTGTTTTTTTGTCAGATTTTGCAGCAACTAAAGGTGTAGAACCATAGAATTTTTCAGGCTTAATTACATTTATTTCGAAAGGCTGACGTTTGAATCCTTCCAAATATCCAAAAAAACCGTGTGTATTAATCACAAAAACGTCATCATTAATATCTGTTCCACCTGGTTCGAATACTTTGTTATCCTGTTTTGAATCAAATGTATCATCTACTAGATAAGTAATTTTGTACACATTTTCGGTAGGAAAACGCCACTCATTTTCATTGGGGTGAGAAAATTCAATTTCCTTTCCTTCCTTATCCAGTACCTTAAAATCACTCAAAAAGCGACCAAAATCATAAATACTGTAGGTTCCAGGAACAATTTTGGGCATAAAAAAAGAAATGGAATCTCCTTTCAAAACTTCTGAAGAGGTTTTGAATGTACTCAAATCTTTGAGTAGAAGTTTGAACAGGAACTTTGTCATTTTTTGCTTTTGTGAGGTCAAGTTGATAAGAGTAGAGAACTTTTGCTTTACTAGACACTTCAACTGTTGTATTTTCCTGTCCAAAGGCAGAACTAATAAAAAAGCTAAAGACAGAAAACAAAAAGACATATTTAGAACGCAATGAAAAAATAGTCATAAAATTAAATTAAAATGTATAAATTAGAATGATTGATTTGAATTGATTTTGAGGAATACAGATTTTACTTATTTGTAATTCTTGAAGTAAAACAAAACTTCAAAAACATAACCAGTAATTGCTCCGAAAGTATAACTAACTATATCATTCAATTGAAAATTATTTCCCAAAAATAGCCTACTGATTTTATAACTTCTAATAAAACTAAGCCAATTAGGTGATTTTGGTTGATAAAGTTGTAAAAATTCTATTCCACAACAAAATAATAAAGTGATTATTAAAATTTTGTAAGGATTCGTTTTAGTAAAGATAAAACCGAAAATCAGAAAAATTAAAATAGAATAGAGATAATCTCCTACATAACTGGTTACAAAACCAGAAACAAATATAGTCCTTGAAAACAAACCAACCGCAATAGTAATGAGTAGTAATAAAAAATAAACTTTTCTGCTTCTCTTCATTTTGGTTGTTTATATAAGACTTTGTCAAAAATATTTTTTCTCAAAACGATATTCTCTTTACATCGGTCTGCTTTACGAAACTGACTTTATTTTCTGCATTTAGGTCAGTTTGATAGAGCAGTACCAAAGGAAATTATAAAATAATAAAAAATAAATTGTTACTTTTTACCAAAAAATGGATTACATAAAATAATATGTATTAGATTTTTGGTAAAGATTTGAAAAGATTTTGATAAAGACTCTAATTTTATTTTCTTATTTGGCTATATTCTGTAAATTTACTGTTACAAACTAAAGTTAGTAAAAATAGACCTACACACATTAGCTATATTTTCAAAAAATAGTAGCCATAACATAAAAATTTTATGCGAGTAATTCAATTTAGAGAAGCCTTACGTGAAGCCATGAACGAAGAAATGCGTCGTGATAAAAGCATTTTTTTGATGGGAGAAGAAGTAGCTGTATATAATGGAGCTTATAAAGTTAGTCAAGGAATGTTGGAAGAATTTGGTGAAAAACGTATTATTGATACGCCGATTGCCGAATTAGGTTTCACAGGAATTGGCGTTGGAGCAGCTATGAATGGTCTGCGTCCGATTATTGAGTTTATGACTTTCAATTTTTCATTAGTGGCTATTGATCAAATAATCAATTCGGCAGCCAAAACACTTGCTATGTCAGCAGGACAGTATGGTGCACCCATTGTTTTTCGTGGTCCAACAGGAAATGCAGGACAGTTGGGAGCTCAGCATTCACAAAATTTTGAAAACTGGTTTGCAAATACACCAGGTTTGAAGGTTGTTGTGCCAGCTAATCCATATGATGCAAAAGGTTTATTAAAATCGTCTATTCGTGATAATGACCCTGTAATTTTTATGGAATCTGAAATGATGTATGGCGATAAAGGTGAAGTTCCAGAGGAAGAATATTTGATTCCTTTGGGTGTAGCCGAAGTAAAACGTGAGGGTACAGATGTAACAGTAGTTTCTTTCGGTAAAATTTTGAAAGTAGCACAGCAAGCTGCCGAAGAGTTGGAAAAAGAAGGAATTTCTGTTGAGATAATAGATTTAAGGACTGTTAGACCAATTGATTACGCTACCATTATCAAATCTGTAAAGAAAACAAATCGTTTGGTAATTGTAGAAGAAGCCTGGCCACTCGGCTTCTATTGCAACTGATATTACCTACAACATTCAACGCCATGCCTTTGACTATTTAGATGCTCCTATTCGTAGAGTAAATTCTATGGATGTGCCTTTGAGTTATGCTCCTACGCTCATTGAAGCGGTTTTACCAAATTTAAAACGTACTATTGAAGCTATCAAAGATGTAACTTATGTTAGCTAAATTATATTCAAATCTATATCATTTTAAAAGTGATATAGATTTAAATTCAAATAAATATTTTGATTTATCAATAAATTAACGAAATTTACAGCTATACAAATTATATTATAATTAAATACTGAATTTCAAAATTTACTCTTCTTTTACACCATGAAAAAACGATCCTTATTTACTCTTCTCTTTTGGGCATGTGCTATCGGACTTGGTTATGCACTTGTAGATACTATCAAAACAAGTATAGAACAAGAACAACTTATTATAGAATCTGAAGCTCGGGTTATTGAACGTCTCAAAGTAATTCGTGAAGCCCAAAAAACATATCAACTTCGTTACGGAAAATATACTCCAAACTGGGATTCTTTAGAGCAGTTTGTAAAAACAGGAGTTACTTATAATGTCAGTAAAAGAGAAATCGTAATTCCTAAGGACAAAATACGTACTCTTGCAACGTATTATTTGGGTGATAGTATCCGCACCGTTTATGATACATTGGGAACAATTCCTGCCAAAAATAGTGTTTTTGAAGAAGGTATAGCTACTTTTAATGTAGATAGTATGAGATATATTCCAGGAAAAGGTGAAAAACAATTCAAAATGTTTGTAGAGAAAAAACCTACTGGAAAAACAGATATTATGGCTGATTATATTGAAGTAATTGATCCTTTTCCAGTCAATCCTGAACGTTCTGATGAGAGTCTTAATCGTCGTACAAAATTTTTGCGTTTCGGTTCTTTGAATGAAGTTTCAACGGTTGGTAACTGGGAAGATAAATAAGTATTTTTTCAGAGGTTTTACAAAAACGATTATTAACTTTTTAGTTAGTAATCGTTTTTTTTTATGAATAGTACCATACTACTAGACATTTTACTTTTGACCTCCCCCAGCCCCTCCGAAGGAGGGGAGAAAAGCCTATTCAAAGTCCCTCCTTCGGAGGGATTTAGGGAGGTCGCATTTTTTGTCTAGTAGTATGGAATAGTACTTTAAAAGATAGAGATTTTATTTTTCGTGAGTAGAATACGAAGAATAAATAGTACCAGAAATAAAAAAAACAATTGATTATCAACAAAACCATAGTTTCTACCGTAATGAGTCAGAAAGCTAAAATTAGTTTTTTGTTTGAAATTACCTAAACCATTTTATAATGTCTTCTATTTCAAAATCAATCCGTTTTTATTTTTTATTCTCTATTTTATTTTTTCTATTTAATCTACCTTTATTTGCTCAAAATAGTATTATAGAAGGCATTTTGAAAGACAAAGAAACCAAAGAAATTTTGCCTTTTTGTAATGTCTATCTCAAAACGACACAACTAGGAACAGTCAGTAATTCAGAAGGACAGTTTAGGCTTCTCATTCCTCAAAAACACAAAAATGACACACTTTTTATTTCTTATATCAGTTATAAAACTAAAAAAATAGCTGTTTCTGAATTATTAACTAACTCAAATTCTCAAAAAAAGAAAGTTGTCATTTTCTTAGAAACAGACCAAACAAACCTTAATGAAATTGTTATTCAAGATTACACAGCCGACTTTGTAATCCAACAGGCAATAGAAAATATTTCAAAAAATCATTATACAGAATCTCACAAAACAACTGGTTTTTATAGAGTAGTTTCTCAAAAAGAAACAGAAAATGATATTCAACAAGAAAAAAAATATGTTCATCTTTCAGAAGCTGTCTTTGACCTTCATCTTTCCAAAACAGATAATCCGAATCAGCAATTTAGGCTAGAAAAAATGAGAGCTATAAAAGATGAAAAGGCTTCAAAAGGGATTGATTTGGGATTAAAACCACAAGCAATTTTTGAAATGGATATTGTAAACTGTATAAAAGGATTTGATTTGCTCAATAAAAGAGGACTAAGATTACATAATTTTGAGATACAAGAGTGTAATATGGTAGATGGAGATGTAGCTTTTAAAGTTACTTTTGACCAAAGAAATGTGAAGAAATCAGGCTATAAAGGCTATGTTTTGATTGATAAAGAAACATATGCTTTTCTCTATTTTGATTTTGGTTTGAGTCCGAAAGGAATAAAATACCACAAATATGGCGATGTAGCGACACGAGCTTTGATGAAATTATTGGATATTCATATCGAATTATTGGATGATAAATACCAAATTCAATACAAAAAAGTAGGAGATAAATATTACCTAAATAATGCTTCTGTTAATGCGATTATGAACTTTAGCTCTACTCGTCAGAATTTTAATTTTGAATTGGACACACGAGTTGATTATCTGACTACAAACATTGATACAACTAATAAAACACCTTTCGAAAACGATGAAACTCTAGGAAAAGAAAAACTCATCGAACATCAAAATTCTATTTATGATAAAGATTTTTGGAAAAATTATACAATTGTTTTGCCTTCAAATGATTTTGTAGAAATAGCAAAAGTTTTGGAAGCCAACAACAAAGCAAACGACCTAAAAAATCAAATAGAAGAAAAGTTATACAAATTTTCGAAAGATAAAACGGTTCGAATGGATTCTTTGCTTACCTTTTATAATAATGAAGGTTTGTTTAATGGAAATGCACTTATTGTTTATGAGGGGAAAACAATTTTAGAAAAAAGTTATAATAATGAGTTAACACAAAACACTCAAAATCACAGTTTCGTATTGGTTCTTTGAGCAAGACTTTTACGGCAATGCTTATTTTACAGCTAGAAAATGAAGGAAAAATTAGTTTTGAAGATTCGATAGGAAAATTTTTACCTAATTCTTTTCTTAATCCTGACCACAAAAAAATCAAGATTTCAGAGCTTTTGAGTCATCAAAGTGGAATTCCTGATTATCTAAAAAAGAATGAATATGTTACTCAAATAATGACAAAGCCTTTTCATCAGAAGAATTAGTCAATCTTTTTTGTAGTGATAGTTTGGAGTTTGAGCCGAGTAAAAAGTTTGCTTATTCAAATTCGAATTACGTTATTTTAGCTAGAATTATTGAAAAAATAACAAATAAAGAGTTTGGAACGGTCTTAAAAGAAAGAATTTTTGAGTCTTTAGAAATGAAAAATACTTTTTTTGGAGAAGATAAAACCGAAAATCCGAATCTGACTAAAGCATTTTTGTATGGAAAAGCCGAGCCATTTTATTTTGTTCAGAGTAGTATAGGAGCAGGTGGAATTACTTCCACAACAGAAGATTTATTAAAATGGAGCAAGGCATTAGATGGAAAAAATGAAAATTTTATACCTTTATCCGAAATTCAAAAATTATTTGTTCCACAAGCTGAATATATGGACTGGGAAGGTTATTATGGATATGGATTTATGATTGATAATTATTATTTTCTGACTTCAAAAGACCGAAAAACAATTTATCATCCTGGAACTGATTTTGGTTTTTATACTATGTTTTTGAAACAACCTGATTCTGATATTACAATTATTTTACTTAATAATACAGGCGAATTTCCTCGTTTTGATATAAGTGAGGTTATATTGAATGAGTTTGATTAAAATATTTCTATCATTCTACATTTATTTTATAGATATTTGCAATGTATTATGTAGCGTACACTTTAGTGTGCGAAAAAGTACCGTAGGCTTTAGCCTTCGGAAGATGAAAATTATTTTTTATTTCGAAGACTAAAGTCTTCGGTACAATTGACTCACTCTAAAGAGTGAGCTACATTATGAAAACAATAAAAAATCAAGGAATTGTAGCTTTGATTTATTTCTAACCCCAAAAAAATAGGTTGTTGCGTTTGTAGGCAATGGCTAAACCAACTTTATGAGCGAAATTAATGTAACTCTTCCAGACGGAAGTATCCGAAATTATCCACAAGGCACAAATGCCTTTGAGGTAGCACAAAGTATTAGTGAAGGACTTGCACGCAATGTGCTTGCAGCCGAAGTAAATGGAGAAGTATGGGATTCTACACGTTCTTTACCAGAAAAAACAGATTTAAAACTTCTTACATGGAATGACGACAATGGTAAAATGGCTTTTTGGCATTCTTCTGCTCACCTTTTAGCCGAAGCCTTAGAAGCTCTTTACGAAAATGTAAAATTTGCTATCGGTCCTCCCATTGAAAACGGTTTTTATTACGATGTTGATTTTGGCGAAAAAACTTTTTCTTCTGATGATTTGCCAAAAATCGAAGCGAAGATGAAGGAACTGGCTAGGCAAAAAAACGAATTTGTAAGAAAAGAAGTTTCGAAAGCCGATGCACTTTCTTATTTTACAGAAAAAGCAAGACCCGTATAAATTAGAAATGATTGATGCCTTAGAAGATGGCAAAATTACTTTTTATACACAGGGAAATTTTACAGATTTGTGTCGTGGTCCTCATATTCCAAATACAGGAATTGTAAAAGCAGTAAAATTATTAAACGTAGCAGGTGCGTACTGGCGTGGCGATGAAAACCGTCAGCAGCTTACCCGTATTTATGGAATTACATTTCCAAAAGAAAAAGAATTAACAGAATATTTAACACAAGTAGAAGAAGCCAAGAAAAGAGATCATCGAAAACTCGGAAAAGAACTAGAATTATTTACTTTTTCTGAGCGTGTTGGTTTAGGACTTCCTTTGTGGTTGCCGAAAGGTACAATGCTTAGAGAGCGTTTAGAGCAGTTTTTGAGAAAAGAGCAAATCAAACGTGGTTACGACCCTGTGGTTACGCCTCATATTGGACACAAAAATCTCTATATTACTTCTGGACACTATGAAAAATACGGTGCAGATGCCTTTCAGCCTATCAAAACGCCAGCAGAAGGAGAGGAATTTTTCTTGAAACCCATGAACTGTCCTCATCACTGCGAAATTTATAAGACAAAACCACATTCGTATCGTGATTTGCCGTTGCGTTTGGCAGAATTTGGAACAGTTTATCGTTACGAACAAAGTGGAGAATTGCACGGACTTACTCGTGTACGTGGATTTACGCAAGATGATGCACATATTTTCTGTACACCAGAGCAGGTAAAAGACGAATTTAAAAGTGTTATCGATTTGGTTCTGTATGTCTTTAAAGTATTTGGTTTTACTGAATATTCGGCTCAGGTTTCATTGCGTGACCAAAACAATAAAACGAAATATGTAGGCAATGATGAAAATTGGGATTTGGCAGAGCGTCAAATCAAAGAAGCTGCTGACGAAAAAGGACTAAATACAGTTATTGAATATGGCGAAGCTGCATTCTATGGACCAAAACTAGATTTTATGGTTCGTGATGCAATCGGTAGAAAATGGCAATTAGGAACAATCCAAGTAGATTACAATCTCCCAGAGCGTTTTGAATTGGAATATACAGGTTCGGATAATAAGCCACATCGTCCAGTTATGATTCATCGTGCACCTTTTGGTTCGATTGAACGTTTTGTAGCTATTTTGATTGAAAGTACAGCAGGAAATTTCCCTCTTTGGCTTTCTCCAGACCAGCTTGTTGTTTTGCCAATTTCGGAGCGTTTCAATGACTATGCAAAGGAAATTGTACAAAAATTACGTGAAAAAGATATTCGTGGTAGTGTAGATGAACGCAATGAGAAAATTGGTCGTAAGATTCGTGATGCAGAAGTCGGAAAAACTCCCTATATGCTTTTGGTAGGCGAAAAAGAAGTAGAATCAAATATGGTTTCGGTTCGTAAAAAAGGCGAAGGCGATTTGGGTACAATGTCTTTAGAGGACTTTATGGGACATTTTGTGAAAGCTGTTGATGCAGAATTGGCTGAATAATTCAATGTAGCGTACCTTTTAAGGTGCGAAACCGTACCGTAGGCTTTAGCCTTCGGAGAAATAGAATACTAATTTTTTCCGAAGGCTAAAGCCTACGGTACATTTTACTCACTCTAAAGAGTAAGCTACAAGAATACTTTACTCACTCTAAAGAGTAAGCTACAAGAATACTTTACTCACTCTAAAGAGTAAGCTACATTATATATCTTCTTTTAAGTAAGAGAATGGATATTTTTGCCACTCTTCTGTAATTCCCGCTTTTACAGGATTTTCTAGAATGTAGTGTATAATATTTTTCAGTTCATTATCATTTCTTACATAATGGTCATAGCTCTCTTTTTGCCAAAACTTTCCTTCTCGTTTCAAAATTTGATTGCTCGCATGAGCAGAACCACCTTTTATAAGTTGCATTGTTTTACTTATTGTTTCATTTTGATAATCTGCTGTACAAAATAACATATGTACATGATTAGACATAATACAGTAGGCTAGTAAATTATATCTTTTTCCATCATACTCTTTCATTTTATTGATAATTAGTTGAGCTACTTTTGGTTTTCTTAGAAAATCATCCTTCTTTGAATAACGTTCTAATAAATTATCGTAATCTGCAAAATATCTCTTTCCTAATTTGTAAAGCGATATGTTCTTTTCATCTTTATGAGTTTGCTCCTTCTTAATTTTATTTATTTCTAAGTCATATTTCTCTTGTATTTCCTCTATTACTTTGCTAGGAAGTGCATTATAAAGGCAGAAAGTAATAAAAAAAGTTGCTCCTTTTGGATAAATATGAGGTAAATTACGATGTTGCATAGTGTAGATTATTTTTTAGAATAAATATAGATTTTTCATGAAAGGTAGTTTTCGAAAAATATCATACAGCATTTATTCAAACAAAATTTTCAGAGTGATTCGTCTTCGATAAACTTGTTAATAAAATCTTCAAGCTAAACGAAAAAAATCAGAATATGTGTATTAAAATAGTTGAAAATTTGCTCGGATATAATTATATAAATTTATTGCAATTAAACAGAAAAAAATATTACTAAAAGAATTTGTAAAAACAATATTTATTTGATAGCTTAGAATAGCTTAGGATCAATTACGAATTAAAAAGGTTCTTCCGACAATTTAGCGATAATTTGCTAATTTAGCCTTCCTATGGATACTAACACAATAGCAATTTTATTAGGTTTTTCAGATTTTTCAGTAACAAAAATAGATTCTTCTCCACTTCGTTTGACTATTTATGGCGAAAGTAATTTAGCAGATTCTATCTGTCCTAATTGCTTGAAAAAGTGCAATAAAGTAACTTCTACTTCAGAACGTATTGTTCGTGACCGAAATATTTTAGATAAAGAAGTTTATTTACACTTAACTTCTCGTCAATTTTATTGTCAAGATTGTACTCGTTACTTTCAAGAGGTCTTTAGTTTTGTATCTAAGCAAAAAAATCAAACTCATCGTTTGGAAAAATATCTCTATTTGTGTTTGAAAGATAGCAGCTTCAAAGAAATAGCTATCCGAGAAAACATACTTTGGGATGTTTTAGATGGTATTTTTAAAACGTATAGTAAACGTGAAATAAAAAAACACCTAGATTATTTTCCTAAACGTTTAGGTATTGATGAATTTGCTTACAAAAAAGGAAAAAAGGAATATGCTGTCGTTTTAGTAGATTTAGATACAGGTCAAGTTTGGGATATTTTAGAATATCGTGATAAGGAATATTTAAAAGCCTATTTTTTATCTAAAGGCGAAGTTTTTTGTACTGGTATAGAAGTGTTTTCTTGTGATATGTGGGAGGGATTTTCAAATACAGCAAAAGAAGTATTTCCTAATGCTGATGTAGTAATAGATCGCTTTCATTTTTTTCAGCATTGTAATAAAGTGCTAGATAGCATTCGTAAAGAATTACGACGAAAAGATGATAAAAACGTACATTTCAAGCAAATAAAATGGCTTTTATACAAGGCTTGGAAAGACCTTAGTCATAAAGAAAGACAAGCTTTACTTAAAGCATTTAGGTTTAGTTCAACGCTTAGACAGGTGTATTTTATGAAAGTAGAATTACAAAATATATTTAATACTGACTTGAATAAACAAGAAGCTCAAAAACTACTAGATCAATGGGTAGAAGAAGCTCAAAAAATAAATCATAAAGCCCTAAATAGATTTATAAATACGTTTAATTCTTGGAAAAATGATATTATTAATTTCTTTAAAGATAGATATTCTAACGGAATAGTAGAGGGAATTAATAATAAAATTAAGACCATCAAAAGGAATGGATATGGATTTAGAAACTTTCAAAATTTTAGATTGAGAATTATAGTCAAATTCATATAATCGCTAAAAAGTCGGAAGAGCCATTAAAAATTACGACCTGCCAAAGCAGCGAAGCTAATTACGAATTTAATTACTTGAATATCAATTAGTTATGGTTTTAAAAGTAGCAGTTTATTTAATTCTTATTCCTTGTATAAATCAAACTTAAAAATTATGCTATATTTAATAAGAAAATTAACATTTACTATTTTCCTAGTTTTGGGAGTAATTGTTTTTACGCAAGCTCAAGATGGCGATTTAGTGATTGTTGATGACTATGGTACTGGTGTTTTCCTCGCTCCAAGTAACACAGTTGGAAATTTACGTTATGATCAAATAAAAGGTAGTCCCTACGTAATTGATACGCTTCAAGAAGCGGTTATTAGAGGTCAAGAAAAGGTTTATCTAATTCGGTATGATGCCTTTAAAGGAGTAATTCAATTCAAAGAGAAAGGAAAGGAGGAGAATCTGAGATTCATATCCGCTCAAAATTTTTATAAGAAAGGAAAGGAGGAAAATTTGAGATTCATATCCACTCAAAATTCTTACATATTTGATTTTGTGCATCAAAATCAGTCTTATATTGTCCTTACCTATCCTGATTCAGAGAAAAGTTTTGGATTAATACTATGGAGTAATAAAAAAGGCGTAGAATTAATCAAAAAACAAACTATCACTTTTGAAAAAGGTAGAGCTGCAAAAGATGGATACGGAACAGATGTGCCAGATTCTTTCAGTAAAACAGCAGAAGAGTACTTTATTCGCTTACAAGAAAATGGAGAAGTAGTTGAAATTCCTTCAAAAAAGAAAGATATTTTTGACCTTTTGGGAAAAGATGTAGAAACAAGAGCGAAAGAGGAAGGACTAAACCCAAAGAAAGAAGAAGACCTTATCAAACTACTTGATTGGAAATACACAAAATAGTAGCGATAAGTAATAAGAGGAACTATTTTTTTGTGTAGCATTTTGAAAACCAACCTATAATTTAATTAATATAATTAATTAAATTATAGGTTGGTTTTTTACTTATTTCTTCAACGATTCAGCCGTTTTGACAAGGCGAATAAATTCTCCTCTATACCCTTCTTCATCTTTCGTTTTTGCGTTGGGAGCATTTTCCAAAATCCATTTATACAACTCTGAATCTTTTTCTTTTTTGTATTTTGAGTTAGTCAATATCATTCCAAACATCGCAACTGCATTTGTCCAAACAAAATTTTCAGAATTATTTGTCTCTATTTCATTCATAATAATTTCTTCAAATTTTGTGCTTTTATTTCCTTCTGGTTCTTTGTAACGAAACTTTACCGTCATGAGTTCTTGACTTCCTGCTGCTTCCGAAACTTCTGAATTTTGATACTTTAATCGCCTTTCTTTTTTAGATTCTTTTGGTAGAAAACTAGATTTTACACCAACTGGAATAATCTCATAAAGAGCTGTTACAGCATGTCCTGCACCTATTTCGCCAGCATCTTTTGTGTCATCATCAAAATCTTCTTCATTCAAAAGACGATTTTCATAACCTACCAAACGATACGCAGCTACATAATTTGGGTTAAATTCAATTTGAATCTTTACATCTTTGGCAAGTGTAAAGAGTGTTCCAGCAAATTCTGTAACGAGCATCTTTCTAGCTTCTTGAAAATCATCAATGTAGCCATAATTTCCGTTTCCTTTATCAGCCAACATTTCTAGTTTTGAATCTTTATAATTACCCATTCCAAAACCCAAACACGTCAAGAAAACACCACTTTCACGCTGTTTTTCTATCAATCTTTTCATATCGCCATCAGAAGAAGAACCAACATTAAAATCTCCATCGGTACACAAAATAACACGATTTGTTCCGTCTTTAATGAAATTTTCTTTAGCTATTTTGTAAGCCAATTCTATTCCTTGTCCTCCTGCTGTACTTCCTCCTGCATTTAGTTGGTCTAAGGCTGCAATAATTTCATCTTTATTATTTCCAGAAGTGGAAGGCAAAACTACACCTGCTGCACCTGCATAGACCACAATGGCTACTTTATCGTTTTCTCTTAATTCTTTGACTAATTCTGTAAGTCCTTTTTTGAGTAGTGGTAATTTATTATAATCACTCATCGAACCCGAAACATCAAGTAGGAAAACAATATTACTATTTGGTAAATTATCTTTTTTGATTTTTTTAGCTTGTAAGCCTACCAAAACGAGTTTGTGGTCTTCGTTCCAAGCACAATTCCCGTATTCAGTTGTTACACCAAAAGGATGTTCGCTAGTAGGTTCTTTGTAATCATAAGTAAAGTAATTTATCATTTCTTCTACTCTAACTGCATCTTTTGGAGGCATTTGTCCATCATTCAAAAAACGACGAACATTAGAATAAGAAGCCTTATCCACATCAATAGAAAAAGTAGAAAGTGGATTTTGAGAAACCGAACTAAAGCCATTTTCTTCTTTTGTAGCGTAGCTTTCTGTATTTGATTCTCTGTAGGAAGTAGTCTTTCTATTCTTACTTCTTCTACTACTATTTCCTCTTATCCGAACACCTGCCGCTCTTCCTTCTAAGCCGTAACCAGCAACTACAACCGATTCAAGAAGTTCATTTTCCCCTAGTTCTACGTCAATAACGGTTTGTGTTCCGATAGTAATTTCTTCTGATTTATATCCCACAAAACTAAAAACAAGAATATCACTACCTTCAGGAACAGTAATTGAATACTTTCCATCTATATCAGATTGTGTTCCTGTTGTAGTTCCTTTTATTTGGATAGTTGCACCAGGTAAAGCACCACTACCATCTTTTGCTGTAATTGTTCCTGTAATGGTACGCTGCGAAAAGGCAAAGTCTGAAATAAAATAGCTTCCCAAAAATAAGAGAATCATAAATGTGTAATTATACATTTTCATAATAAAATAATTTGATGAGTAAAAATGAGTTTTTATAAAATAATATTCTGTAAAAAGGAAAATTTCAATAAATTATTCTTTCTACTTTTTCTCTAGTCGTAAAAAAACTTAAAAACGTTGCAAAGTAATTGTAGAAAATAGTGTTAGTAAGATTGCAAAACCTCTAGAAATGGCTAATTTTTTTGATTGAGAATTAATGAAAAAAAGAATTATATTTGTAAATAGACAACTAAATTAAAAATAATAAAACTATGGAAGCAATAGAATTGTATGGGAAAATAAATGAAGAAGGAGGTTTAATTTTGAATGCTCCTCTATCATTACGAAATAAAAAAGTACGTATCATTATTTTAGTTGAGAATGAGTTAGATTTAGAAAGTGAGTTAATAGAAGGTTATGAAGCAAATTATGAGGAAGATTTAGAATTAAATAATGATTTTGAAAGTTTAGATAAAATAAATTTGAGAAAATAAAAGTGTTCATAGAAATTTTCTTTCTCTCAAAAATCTTCTTAATAGGATTGCAAAACCTTTAGAAATGGCTAATTTTGTTGTATAAAATAATAGTAAGGATCAATTACGAATTAAAAATTACGAATTACGAATTTAACTTGTTGATTATCAATGAATTAATAATTCGAAAATAATAATTTATTTAATTTACGTTACTAATTAGAAGTTCATTTTTATAGTAGATGATAACTTTCTAATTAATCCACAAAAAAATTGTAATTTTTTAAAAACGATATGAGCCAAAAAACCACTTTACGCCAATTTCTCAAAAATAACGAAGCAAATCTTCCTGCTCCAGTTTCTGAATTAGATCACTTATTACATTCAATTGCTCGTACAGC
This sequence comes from uncultured Cytophagales bacterium, assembly GCA_963761725.1. Classification (GTDB taxonomy): domain Bacteria; phylum Bacteroidota; class Bacteroidia; order Cytophagales; family Bernardetiaceae; genus Bernardetia. Next base: position 529,623 of record CAVXHP010000012.1, read on the forward strand.
CAAGACTGTTTATGGTCATATTTCTCGTGCTGCCATTACAGATTTGTATGGAACTGCTGGTTCTAGTAATGTGCAAGGCGAAGAACAGCAAAAATTAGATGTACTTGCAAACACACTTTTTATCACTGCTTTTAGAGAAAGTAATTTGGTTTGTGTAGTAGGTTCGGAAGAAGAGGAAGAAATGGTTTTGATGGATAACAATGACGCTCAATACGTCGTGGCAATGGATCCATTAGATGGCTCTTCTAATATTGATGTCAATGTTTCGATAGGAACAATTTTTTCAATTTTTAAACGTAAATCTGAAAAAGGTACAAAACCAAAAGTAGAAGATATTTTACAAAAGGGTACAGAACAGCTTATTGGAGGGTATGTTTTGTATGGAACGGCTACGGCTTTAGTTTTCACAACAGGAAATGGTGTTCATATTTTTACCTACGACCCAAAAGGAGGAGAATTTTTACTTACGCACACCAATATTCAAATCACAAAAGATAGTCAGACGTATTCCTGTAATGAAGGTGGAGTTTTGGGTTTTACAGAAGGCGTAAAAAAATACCTTGACTTTTGTAAAGAAGGAGAATACAAAGCTCGTTATATTGGCTCTTTAGTAGCAGATTTTCATAGAAATATGCTAAAAGGTGGAATTTTTATCTATCCAAGCACCCAAAAAATACCAAAAGGAAAATTGAGATTATTGTATGAATGTAACCCACTAGCATTTATTGCAGAACAAGCAGGTGGAAAAGCATACGATGGGCGTGTACGCATAATGGATATCGAACCCGATTCTTTACATCAGCGAACTACCTATTATGTGGGTTCTGCAAATATGGTCGATAAAGCACTAGAATTAATTAGCATTCACGAATAAAAGAAGTTTTAAAAGCTAGTTTTTTAGAAACAAATTCTAATGCTAGTTTATAAAAGTCAGTTTTATAAAATGCTACTGTTACAAATTTATAACAGTAGCATTTTTTTGTTTGCAAAATATAATTTTAAAAGTCAGTTTTTCTCTAATTAGTATAATCGTTCATCCTTTATTACCCGTAAAAATAAATAATTTTACCGCTATGTTTTTCTCTATAAACGAGATAATAATCAAGAATTACTCAAAAATAATACGTATTTTTCTAAAATAAGGAATCACCAAACTACTTACTGCCTTCACGTATGGACAAAAACAAACAAATAGAAGAGCTTTTACGAAAACTCTACATCGTAGAATCCAAACAAACCGTTTTTGAAAGAGAAATCGGAAAACTACGTACACAAATTGAAGGTCTGCAAAATAAAACTTCCTTTGAAGAAGAAACACCGAAAGAATCAATAGGGGAAGAACCAATTTTAAGACAAAAACCAATTTTTAGAGATATTCCGTCTGATTTCCCTGTTGAGTCTGAACAGGAAAAACAAGAACCTATTCGGAGAAATAAACCCGTTTTTGAAAGACATCCTGATTCTCAAAATCAAGCTCAAGAGCAAAGACAACCTCAAACTCCAAAAAGTTACAAAAAATCAAGTATTGAAAAATTCATTGGTGAAAATGTAATTTATATTATTGGTGTTTTGATTATCGTTTTGGGTGTTGGGATAGGTGTAAAATATGCCATTGAAAATGATATGATAAGTCCACTTACAAGAATTGTTTTGGGTTATCTTGCAGGTGCTACACTTTTAGGCTTTGCTATTTATTTGAAAGCAAAATATGAGAAATTTAGTGCTGGACTTCTTAGTGGTGCAATGGCAATTTTCTATTTTGTTACTTTTATGGGTTATGATTTTTACAATCTTTTTCCAAAAGAATTAGCCTTTGGGTTGATGGTCGCTTTTACAGTCTTTACTGTTGTCGCTTCATTGAATTATAATAGACAAATTATTGCTCATATTGGACTTGTAGGTGCTTATGGAGTTCCTTTTTTATTGAGTGATGGTTCTGGTCAAGTGATGGTTTTGTTTAGTTATATGGCAATTATCAATCTAGGGATTTTAGCTATTTCTATCAAAAAGTATTGGAAAGCACTTTATATAAATGCTTTTTCTCTCACTTGGTTAGTGGTTCTTTCTTGGTATGGACTTAATTATGACCAAACAGAACATTTTAGTCTGACTTTGATTTTTTCTACTCTTTTCTTTCTCATTTTTTATACTTCCTTTTTGGCGTACAAAATCAACAAAAAAGAACTATTTAATGCTGGAGATGTAATTTTGATGCTTCTAAATTCTTTTATTTTCTACGGAATTGGTTTTGCGACATTATCAACAAACATTCAGACAGAAAATTTAGTAGGATTATTTACACTTGGACAAGCAATTATTCATTTTGGAGTGAGCGTAGTTTTATATAAAAACAAACTTGCCGACAGAAATTTATTCTACTTAGCTTCTGGTTTGGTCTTGGTTTTTATTACGATTGCCGTTCCTGTTCAGTTGGATGGAAATTGGGTTACACTTATTTGGTCATTACAAGCTGCTCTTTTATTTTGGATTGGAAGAACTAAAAAAGTAGGTGTTTATGAATCTCTTTCTTATCCCTTGATGTTTTTGGCTGCTTCTAGTATGCTTCAAGATTGGACTTTGGCAATAGACAATTCAATGGGGATTTACAATTACGAAACGAATAAGACGATTATAAATCAAGTAACACCAATTCTCAATGTAATCTTTCTTACTTCAATTATTTTTGCAGCTTCGTTTTTTCTTATTAATTTTATAAATAAAAATGAAAAATATGTTTCTGCTTTAGAAAAAAGTGATACAGAAAAATCAAATGGGTTTTTGAGTTTTATTACTGTTTTGATTACCACAGCCCTGCTTTTTGCATTATACTTGCCTTTGGTAGTAGAGATTTCCGTTTATTTTAATCAGCTTTTTGAGCTTTCCAAGATTGAAATAATGGAAGAGGGCAATTACCTGACTACATTCTATAATTATGATTTGCAGCACAAACAAATCGCATGGATTTTCAGTTATACGCTTCTTTTCTTTATTGGCTTAGGTGTTTATTGCATCAAAAAAATAAAAGTTCAACTGCCTATTATTCTCTATTATTTGGCTTCTGCTGTTGTTCTCTTTATTTTTATGAGTGCAGGATTGTACGAACTCAGCGAACTTAGAGAAAGTTATATTTCACAGAATTTAGGTAAATATTATGAAGTTGGGATTTCTAATTTACTAATTCGTTATATCGCTTATTTGCTTGTTGGCGGGCTTTTGATTGTTCTTTTCAGACTTGCAAAACGAGAATTTTTGAAGTTTGATTTTATTCCTATTTTTGATTTTATTCTTCATGTTTCTGTTTTGTGGCTGCTTAGTGCCGAACTTATTCATATTTTGAGTTTGACGAGCAATGCAGATGCCTACAAATTAGGTTTGAGTAATTTATGGGGAGCTTATTCTCTTTTTGTGGTTGTTTTGGGAATTTGGAAGAAGAAAAAATACTTGCGTTTGGGTGGTTTGGTTTGGTTTGGAATTACACTTCTAAAACTTTTCTTTTATGATATTGCTTCTCTACCAACGATTTCGAAAACGATTGTTTTTGTTTCATTAGGAGTTCTTCTTCTGATAATTTCATTTTTATATAATAAATACAAAGATAAAATAGGGGAGTAATAAAAATAGCTTGTAATCTCCATATTTGAGGTTACAAGCTATTCTTTTTAGTTATTTTTCCTTGATTAAGGACAAGCCATAATACGCTGTGCCATTCTGAAAAGTCCTACATCCAAAACAAGATTTGATTTTTGAGCAGCTTCAATATTGAGTTCAAAACGATAGGGTTTGTTATTGACAGTTACAAAATTAACGATTCCACATTGTTCTATAAATCCTTTCAAATTATCTCCAATAGTCAGAGTAGGGTATCTTCTAAAGTAATCCAAAATATCACTTAATTTATCTTGTTCGGATTTGCTAATATAAATTACCTGACACCCCCATAAATCAGATGCTTTTTGCTTTCTCCGAACACGCAAACCACGTCCGTTTATTTTGTAGTGCATCAAAAACGACTCTAATTCATCGCCAAAAGGGTCATCACCTAATATTCCAATTTGTATCATTTCCTTTGGACTTTTAAAAGCCTCAGAAGGAAATGTCGTGTGTTCAATAAAATGAAGAATAAAAGAAATCTTGATTTGTGTAGGTGAATATTGAGCTTTAGAAGTCAAAGTAACGAAGCTAAATAAAATTCCTAGTAAAAAAATAAATATAGTTTTCAATAAAAATTTAGTAATTAAATTTTCTTTATATTTTAATTGAGGAAGTAATGGTATAGACATTAAATAAGTTTGAAGTATTTTGTAAGTAATCTATTAAATAAGAAACCTATTAAATTAAAGGTAATAATAAAATTGTGCAATTGTAGTAATGCTATTGCAATCTAAACTATAAACGCTTATCCTACAAATAAAATATATAGTTGAAAATAATCTTTATCATATAACCAAAAAAGGAGATGAATTATTCAATTCTTCTCCCCTTTTCATTTGTGTATTTTATCTCTTGTACTGGTTAAGAATTAGAAAAGGCAGCTTGACTTATCAAATTTCAAAACTGACTTTCTAGTTATCATTATTTTCTAATAAATACTGATTTTTATTATCGTCTGTAATTGGATTAAAATTCTCCAAACTTACCAAAATACCACGCAATCCCATTTTTTCTTTCAAATTCTTATTATAAACCTCTGCGTGTTCATAATTGTAAAAAGGTCCTAGAAGCAATCTGTACAATGTTTTTCCATCTACTTCTACGAAAGTAACTAAAATATTGTCGTGCCAATTTACTTCCAATTCAGCAACATTATTTACTAAGTTTTGATAATTCTCAAAAACGCCTAATTGAATTCCGATAGTTTTTTCTTCTACTCCATAAGGACGAATACTAAAGCGATAAATTTCCTGAATCTCTCCTTCTGTCTGTAATTTTAGTGAAAGTTCTGGGTCAGCAGCCTTTGCAAAGGCAGAAATACGCTCATCTGCAGAACCCGTTTTGTCTTCATGTAATTTCAAACGAGCAATCATTTGTTTAGGACTAAGATAAGATGTAATCCTATCCACTAGTTTTCCTTGAGGAGTAAAAACCAGTATTTGAGGAAAACTTTTCACATCATATTTTTTTACTACATAATCTGCATATAAAGAAGGAGCTTGTAATTTTTGAGCTAAATAACGCTTTACTACATAACTCTGAACATATTGATTAGCAAAAGTAACTGAATCAAATTTGTTATTATTGGCATGTACAAATACAAAATAAGATTTGTTTTGCTTTTTTCCCTCCTCTTGCAATTGGTCAAAAGAACCAGCAAAGAAAGGCATTTTGTTCATTTGAGTAGTTGAAGAAATGACAACCGCTTTTTTTTGTGCAAAAGTAGAATGAAGACTTATAAAGAAAGCCATTACGAAAAATAAGGCTATTTTTTGATGAAGCGAATTTGATTTAGAAATAGTAAACTCTACTGCTTTTGATAAAGTTTTTGATAATTTTTTTTTGAGGTGATACATAAAAAGTGGAATTAAGATAAAAAAAATTTCTTTACTTTGATTTTATAGAAATGGAACCGAAAATAAAGATACGATAAATTAGTTTTGAACTAAGATAAGCTAAAATGAATTTGTTTTATTAAACACATAAGAATTTATTGCTTTCAAAATCGTTACTTTTACAAACTATAAAAACTAAAAAGTGTTTGTAGATTTGAGTAGAAAACCAGTATAAGATAAAATAACAATAAAACAGATTAAGTTACAAATATGAGTAATTATTACGATTTATTAGAAATTTCGAAAACGGCTACTTTACAAGAAATAAAATCGGCTTACAAAAAACAAGCATTACAATTTCATCCAGATAGAAATGCAGCAAATCCAAAGGAGGCACAATTAGCAGAAGAACGTTTCAAACTAATAAATGAGGCGTACCAAGTCTTGTCAGACCCTTTCAAAAAAATGAGATACGATAATCAATTGGAGTTTGAAAACGTAAAAAAACAACAGTATTATAGAAAACATACTTCAAGTGGAAATTATAATTCAAAAAACTCTCAAAATCAAAGTGAAGGCGATTATACTGAGCCCAGAACAGGTTATACGTATAGAAGAAGAGAAACGCAAAGCAAAAGACAATCTACACTTCAGTTTGGCAAAACCGAACTATATATTATTTTAGGATTTGCTGTTATGACTGTTTTTGCTTATTTATTGATAAAAATCATGACAAGTTATTCTTACAATCTTTATATAGAAGAAGCAAAAGCAGCAATAGAAATAGGCGATTTTGCAGAAGCTAATAAATCATTAGAAAAAGCAGAAGCACAAAAGGAAGAAGATGCAGAAATTAATTATCTTTTGGGAAGAATAGAACTAGAATACAAAAAGGATTATGTAGATGCAATAGAATTTTTTGATAATGCAACTGCTTATGCAGATAAAGACGATACCAAAACTAGAGCAAAATATTATAGAATAAAAGCAGATACCTATCTTTTGATGAATGAATATTATAGAGCAATAGAGGAGTACAAAAATGTAGGAAATATGAACGGTTATGACCAGCAAGTAATCATGAATATTGCTGACCTATATCTTGAAAAGCTGAAAGATTATGATAAAGCGAGTTTGTATTTTGATAAAATAATTGAAAAGGAACCCAGTTTAGTAGAACCTTATATCGGAAAAGCGGTTGCCAAATTACAAGCAAAAGATTATCAAGCAATGGGAGAACTTTTGGATAAAGCTCTCAAAATTAATCCAGAAAATCCGTATTTATGGTATTATAAAGGTTTTTATTTTTGGGAAAGACCAATTCAAAATCAGGAAACTAAAACAAAAGATAAAGAAAATGCCTGTGAGAGTTGGAAACTTGCTGCAAGTTATGGAAATACAGAAGCTCAAAAGCCTTTGAAGGAGTATTGTAGATAACTTTTTTGAATTACTATCAATTTTTATTTTACAAAGGTAAAGCTACTCTGTAGCTAATGAACGCTTGTTTTAATGTTTACCAACGACACTCATATTGAATAAAGGTTATTACGGTTAATTTAGTAGTGTTCATTTTTCCATAGCGATAGGGTTTGCAAACCCTACTGATTACCCACATGTTTTTTAAAAGTAAAAAACAGAGAAATACCGACCTTTTGACCTCCCTCAGCCCCTCCGAAGGAGGGGAGAATGAAATAGATAATACAAAATAACAAGTAGAATAGGTTATTTTATAGTAATTTTTCAAAGTCCCTCCCCTTTGGGGAGGGACTTAGGGTGGGGTCTAGGCACGTTTTAGACTTGTGGGTAATCGATAGGTTTGCAAACCTATCGCTATGGAAAAATAAGCGTGTCTTGTTTTTGGGTAATTTATTGATTATCAAACCTGTAAATAATCGTGATAACGTTTAATAAAGGTTTCTTTTTTTTGAATTTGTAATTCTTTAATACTTGTTCATTTATCACTTACCATTGATAATTTACCACTTCTAATCAATTACTTTCCAAAAAACTCTTCAATAATAATTGGAACAACCCTCAAAAAAGCAACAATAAAAGGAGCTGCAATCAAAAGTCCATCAAAACGATCCAAAAATCCACCATGACCAGGCAAAACAGAACCCGAATCTTTAATACTCATGCTTCTTTTAAAGAGTGATTCTACAAGGTCGCCATACGTTCCTGCCACAATAATAATGAGCGAAATCCCTATCCATTGCCACAAAAATAGAGTTTCTTGATAAAAATAGCCCCACGTAGTACCCACAATAAGAGCCAAAATTCCTCCTCCAATACTTCCTTCCCATGTCTTTTTGGGAGAAATACGGACAAAAAGTTTTCGTTTACCAAAGTTTTTACCAGAAAAATAAGCTCCTGTATCGTTTGCCCAAAGAATAAAAAGTGAACCCAAAATAATTTCGTAATAATACCTTTGGTCTTTAAAAACGGCAATATTCAAGAGTGCAAAAGGTAGAGCAACATAAATAATTCCTAAAAAAGTAAAAGCAATATTATGGAACGGTTTGGTCTCCCCTTTTTTGTAGAGTTTGATAAAATAAGCACCTGAAAGACTTACTAATAATAGAATATAATAGTTGGGATTGAGCGAAAATCGTTCTATTAAGAAGGATAACGTAAATAAAAAAAGTCCATTAAACGTACCAAAAGTACGCAAAGGAGAATTTCCATCTAAGCCTAAAAGTTTGTAAAACTCCCAAAGAGCAAACATACTAATGAAGAAAAAAAGCGAAAAATAAGTCCATTCGCTCCACATAATTGCTGTCAGAATTGTAATTGCTCCCAAAATTCCTGTTATGACACGTTGCTGGAGTTCTGAAAACTTGTCTAAATTTAGGCGCATTCTTTATGGATAAGTCGTGTTGAATCTAGGCTATTTTTTTGCACCTGATAGTATAAGAAGTACAAAAAATTAGAAACACTAAAACTACATAAAATTCATAAAGCAAAAAAATGATATTATATTTTTTAGTCCTTCTAAAGAACAATTCTAAGAAAAAAATAAATTTTACTTGCAATTTTAAAATTAGTGCCGTACTTTTGAAGTGTTATTTAAAATTAGTCTAAATAAGAATAGACTTTATTATCAAAATTAACAAAACAAAAATTAATACAAAATCAATTAGTTATGAAATTTAATTGGAAAAATTCAATCTTTCTTTTAGCTCTTTCAGCTTTTCTGTTTTCTTGTGATGAAGAAACAACAGAGGTAACTTTCCCTACTTTAGAAGTCCCGACTACGTATCAAAGTGAGAATTATGGAGTAAATGCAAGTACGGAATTAGCTGTTCGTTCAAATCTTTCAGATTTAGTTACCAAAATGCAAGTAGGAAGAACGGGTGCAACAGTTAGTGAAGCCGAACTTTTGGCTGCCTTTAATGCAGGAAACCCGTCTTTGAAGGCAATTACTACTTCTTATTATGCTGAGAAAATACCAAACTGGTTTGAAGAATTAGCAAAAGCAAGTGGTGGAACATTTAATCCAACAACTGCACCTACTGGTAATGGTGGTGTTTATGGTGGTTATCTGTTTGATGAGAATGGTTTGGAAATGGAGCAAGTAATAGAAAAAGGTCTTTTTGGTGCTGCTCTTTATAATCATGCACTTACAATTATCAAGTCAGATAATATTAGTGCTGCTGATATTGACCGTTTGGTTGCCATTTATGGAGCGCATCCTTCTTTTCCAAACAGTGGTTCTGCAGAGACCAACAAAGATGTTTTTTCGGCAAATTATGCAGCTCGTAGAGACAAAAACGATGGAAATGGTCTTTATACTTCTATCCAAAAAAACTTAATTACAGCAAAGGCAGCTATCGAAAAAGGACAAAACTACAATCAAGAACGTGATAAAGCTCTTTCAGATTTCCGTTATAATTGGGAAAAATCAAATATGGCAACTGTAATTAATTATTTACAAGGCACAATTTCTAGACTTAGCAAAACAAATGCAACAGATGCAGATAAAGCCTCTGCATTGCATGCATACGGTGAAGCAGTTGGTTTTATGCACGGTTGGAAAGGTCTTTCTCAAAATGATAAAGCAATTAGTGATTCGGAAATTGACCAAATCTTAGTGCTTATGAATGCACCTGCAAATGGAACTGCTACTTCTTATAAATTTGTTACAGACCCTTTCAATGAATTACCAAAACTTCAATCGGCTATTGATAAATTACAACAAATCTATAAATTTACTGAGCAAGAAATAATTGATTTTGAATACAACTGGGTAAACGAGCAAGGTAGAAAATAAGAAAATGATTTATTTCTGAAATAAATTGGTTCTCTGACAATTTTTGCACTTACCTTTACTATAGGAATTATCTTGTATTTTAAATTGGTCTGTACCGAAGGTCTGACCAGTTTAAAATATGTATTTAAAGTTTCAAAAAGGCTTATTTTTTTCAAGTCAGACCTTCGGTACAGACTTTAAAAAAATACAAGATAGATTTATTTTCTACCAAAAATTACGGAAGGGCAAAAATTGTCAGAGAACCAATAAATTTTTAAAAAAGGGAATTATTTAGATATTTTTGTTATCTAAACAATTCCCTTTTTGATTTTTTTATAAAATCACTACTTTTTTATTTTTCTCCAAGCTTTTCTAATTGTAGGAGAAGAAATATACCAAAGCAGAAAACCACTAGATACAGTTATGAGTCCTAAAAGTGAAAAAATTCTCAAAACAATATTATTCATATTGTCTCGTCCTTCGTAATCCATTGTATGAGTCATCCATAGGAAATCAAACCATCTCCAATCACGGTGGCGAACTCGTTGTAGCTTTCCATCATTAGCCGAAATATATACTTTTACATCTTCTGAGCCTTCATAAGAAATCACATAAGCAGGTAACAACCTTCCTCTATATTCGTGATGTTTTCCTACTTCTTTTATAAGTTGAATATCTGTTATTTTTAGGCTAGAAACGATATTTTTGTCTGCAATAGTAATTGCTTCGTCTTTAGAAATTCCATTTTTTAAATTTCCTGTCTTGGCATCATAAAGTAGCTTTCCATTTACCCAATAAAATGGATTTTCATTGATATTTCTTAATTCTATTGACTGAATTTTTGTTTTTGGATTAAGTTCTGAAGGACTTATTAAATCTGAAAATGATTTTTCTACTCCATTCTTTTTATGAAATTGATCACCATGAATTTCATCAATAGTTGTCCAGCTAAAATACAAACCACTAATTGTCCACATGAGAAATTGAATTCCTAAGAATATTCCTAAATAGCGATGTGATTTTCTAATTAGTCTAGCTTTTTTACCTCTAATCATATTTGATTTTTGATTAAATAAAAAACCTATTTTGAATCAATATTCAAAATAGGTTTCACTTGAAAAATACGAAATTAAGCATTCAATTCTTCCAAATATTCCATGGCTCTTCTAAGATGTGGAATTACAATTGTTCCTCCTATAAGGTTTGCAATGGTCATGGCTTCAATGATTTGCTCATCCGAAATACCTGCTTCTTTTGATTTTCCTAAGTGGTATTTGACACAATCATCACAACGCAAGACCATCGAACAAGTAAGTCCGATAAGTTCTTTCGTTTTGATGTCTAATGTTCCTTCTGCATAGGCATTTGTATCTAAATTAAAAATACGCTTCAAAACTTTGTTATCAGCAGCCATAATTTTTGCGTTCATTTTGCTGCGATAGGCATTGAATTCTTCTACTTGATTCATTTTATAACAATTGAGAATGGATAATTAAAAATTGGAAATATATTTTTGACAAAACTAAAAAAAAGTTTTTTTCTAATTTTTAGTCTTATTTTTATGTGGTTTTGTCGTTCTGATTCTTTTTTTGCGAAGTGTTTCTAGTTTGGAATTTTTATTTTCTGCTTTTCGTTTTACATTTCTTTCAAACTCTTCAGCAGTAATAATATGATTGTCTTGAAGCGTTGTATCCACTGTTTCTCCTTCTAATAGCCATTCAGAGGGTTTTAGAGAAGGTGGAAATTCTTTTTTCTTATTTAATTTTAAGATTAGATTTACTTCTTCAATAGATAAGGCATACCAAACATTTTCAGAACTATAACTAAACCACATTAGTTTTTTGAAAATATCCGTTTTTTGTAATTGTGCTTCTCCTTCCTGTGTACGCAAATATTTTATTTCTGGAATATCTTTAAGTGCGTCTAAATAGGTATCTAATTCGTAATTCAGACAACATTTTAGTTTTCCACATTGTCCTGAAAGTTTTGAGGTATTTAGAGAAAGATTTTGATAACGTGCTGCCGTTGTGCTTACAGGTTTGAAGTCAGTAAGCCAAGTAGAACAGCAAAGCTCACGTCCACAAACTCCAATACCACCTACACGACTAGCTTCTTGGCGAAGGCTAATTTGTCTCATTTCGATACGAATTCTAAATTCTCCTGCAAGCATTCTGATAAGATCACGAAAATCAACTCTTGAATCTGCCGAATAGTAAAAAGTAGCCTTTGTACAGTCTGCTTGATACTCAACATCAGATAATTTCATAGCCAAACTCTGCTGATTGATGATTTCTCGGGTGCGATACATGGTTGGAAGTTCACTATTTCGAGCTTCGATGAGCTTATCCAAATCGGTTTGTGTAGATTTTCTGTCAATCGTACATATACTCTCGTCGTCCATTTTGATACGCTTTTTACGCATCTGAAGGCGTACAAGTTCGCCTTGAAGGGAAACGTGACCCACATGAAAACCTCGTTCTACTTCTAAAGTTACGGCATCGCCAGTAAGCAAATGAAGGTTATTTATATTTCTACAAAAGGCTTTTCTACCTCCTTTAAATTTTACTTCTACAATCTCAAACGGCTTTGTATCAGGGAGTTCCATTTGAGAAAGCCAATCAAATGAATTTAGACGATTACAACCCGAAGTACCACAATTTCCATTACTTTTACAGCCTTTTGGTTCTTCATTTGGATTATCTTCATTTTGCTCATTTTCTGTATTAGTTGAACATGAATTACAACTCATTTTTATATATATTTTGACGCAAAAAAATAAAAACAATTACGAATTACGAATTAAAAATTACGAACTAAATACCGTGTAACATAAGTTTATTTGTGTTTTTGTATTCATCAAGATTGCTCTTTTATTTAGCCATTATCAACGTCTTGTTATCTTCAATAACTGACGATTGCTAAGGCAAAATAAAAGGAAACAGAGTTTTATCTCCCTTAGCAATCGTCTATTTTTGAAAAAAATAGACGTTGATAACGAGGAAAATACCAGTTCGCAATATGAACAAACTTATGTTACACAGTACTAAAAGACGATGTAGTCAATTATATATATAAATTACTTATGAGAAATATATTATAGTTCAATAAATAGTATTTTCATTAATTCTGTTTTATCAAATACTGATTTGCGTTGAAATTCTTAGGAAAATTTACATACAACTCGTTCAAGCGTCAACGCTTAAACGAGTTGTATGTATCAAAATTACAAATTTTTCCCTAATAATTCCTTAAAAATAATATTCTACTGGATTTGTATTGGTCTGACATGCTGTTATCTCTATCTTATCAAATTCATTTTTGAGAAAATCTACTAATAAATCTTTCGTAAATACTTCACTTTCATAGTGTCCAATATCACAGATAATGATTTTATCTTCTGCATCAAAAAATTCGTGGTATTTGTAATCTCCTGTAATAAAAAAATCTGCTTTTTGTTTTATGGCTTCTGGCAATAGGAAACTTCCTGCACCACCACAAACAGCAATTTTCTTTATTTTCTTTATTTTCTTTATTTTCTTTATTTTCTTATTATTTTCATTATTTTTACTTTGAAAATTCTCCAAACTAGTATGTTTTATTAAAGGCAAATTCATCTTTGATTTAAGATTTGCTAGAAAAGCAGTTGCAGAAATAGCTTCTGGTAATTCTCCAAGCATTCCAGAACCCACTTTTTGAGATTCATTATTAATTTGATGAAAAATAGTATTTTTGGGAGATAATATTTGTGTATTAATCAATCCTATTTTTTCAGAAATTTTGGCATTTACTCCATTCCTGAACATTATCCAAATTGGTGTGAATGGCATAAATCCCAATTCCTTCTTTTATAGCTTTGATAATTGTACGTTCAATGTAATTTTTTCCTGTAAGACTTTTCAAGCCTTTGAAAATAATAGGATGATGTGCCACAATTAGGTTACAATTTTTTTCTTTTGCTTCTTCAACAACGCTTTCTAGTGTATCTAAAGAAACCAAAATTCCTGTAATTTCTGTATTTGGATTACCTACCAAAAGTCCAGAATTGTCATACGATTCTTGAAAATGGAGTGGTGCAATAGATTCTAAATAGGATGTGATTTGAGAAATGGTATAAGTCATTTTTTCTTGTTTTTGTATTGCTGGATGAAAATATATTCAATCAATTCTTGTTTTCAACTTTCTTACTATTATCAAGTACTTGTGTTTTTATGTATAACAAAATTACCAATTTGGTTCAGAATAGTATTTAAAAATGGTTTTCTGCTTACGAGCGACCTATTTCCAAAAATAGTTCTACCATTTTACTAATAAAAATAGTAACTTTATAATTCATTCAGATAAACTCTATTTCTACCCAAACGTTTAAAAAAATACTCCTGTGATAGACCGAATTAATAAAGTAGCATCCCTTAGACAATCTCCTCTTTTTGATACTTTAGCTGATGAAGCATTAGAAAAAATAGCTGCTAAAGCCAAAATGCGTCAGTTTTTTCCAGATGAAACGGTGGTTTGGCAAGGAAAATCAAGCGATAGTTTGTACTTAATTATAAACGGAATTGTGGCAGTAAAGAAAATTATTGCAAGTGGAAAAGAACAGATTTTTGCCTATTTAATGGCAGGAAATACATTTGGAGAGGTAGGAATATTAGAAAATCAACCTCGTTCGGCTACTGTTTCGGCTCTCAGTGATGTAGATGTTTTGGTGATTCAGCGAGAAGATTTTATCAAAATGATGTATGATTATCCCCAAATCGGAATTGGTCTTTGCAAAATGCTTGGAAAATATTTGGTGGAATCAAATAGAAGACAAACAAGAGCATCAAAAAAGGCTCGTCTGATTTTGGTTTTTAGCCTTACACCCCATGCAGGAGGCACAAATATTGGAAATTCCTTAGCTCGTATCTTGCATTTACAAACCAAACAAACAACCGTTTATACTGAATATCCAACGCCTCAAAATCTGATTTCAGACTTGAATATTCGCAAGAGAACAAAGATTTATAATCATAATGCAGGGTATGATATTTTGCTTTCTCAAGATGAAAATACAGATTTGCCACTTTCTGCTCGTCTGACTTTGTTGTTAGATTCTATGATGTCGGATTATGAAAATATTATTATTACGCTAAAAAATCAAACTTATATTGATGAGAATTTGGCAATGCTTTTAGAGTTTGTCAATCAGATTATTATTGTTTCTCCTCCTTTTGAAGAAGCAACAGATGTGGTTACTAAGTTACACAAGCAAATTCGTGATTATGTTAGAAGTGATGAAGCTACTATTTTTACTATCATAAATCGCTGTAGTCCAGAATACGAAAAAATAAAAAGTAAAGAATATTCTGATTTTGACGTTCCCTATATTCCAAATTTGCCTTCTCTGGTAGATTCAGAAGAAACAAGTTATAAAATTCCTCGTCCGATAGAAGAAATGTTGTCTTCTATTATAGATCGTTTGGAACGAACGCATCAAATTGGCGTTTTTATTCCTTCTACTATTTCAGTGGACAAACCCATTGACACAATTAAATATGTAGAACAGACTTTAAAGTTTTTGGCAGAGCGTTTTGGAGGAGCAACCAGCAAAGAAGCAAAAGGTGTTTGGAATAGTAAAAAAGTAGGTTTGGTAGATGAAAAAGTATATGTCGTTCATACCTACGTTACACAAAAAGATATGAATAAATACTTAGATGAAGTAGTAGAGTATATCAAAATGCTTAAAATTGAATTAAAGCAAGAAGCAATGGCATTGGAAATTGATAAGAAAATGACTATAATTTGATTGCCTTTTGGTACTGTACCCTACTATTTTTAATTTGGCTAACAGGCTATAAAAATAACGACCTAAAACACAAAAATCAATATCCACAGAAGAAGAAGATGAAAAGCAATTCATTTTTTATTACAAAAATAAACTATCCAAATTTGGTGCGGCTGCTCTAATAATTATTCAATATCCATTTTTTTAAACAAATAATCTGTATTTTTGTATAAAAATATAAAGCCGTTGTTGGTGTCCTCATCAACGACACAATTTACAAAAAATGGCAATTACAGAAAAACCTTTCCGAGTTATCTACGAAGATAATCATTTACTTATCGTCAATAAAGCAGCAGGTTTGCTCTCACAGGGTGATAATACAGGCGATGATTCGCTAGTAGATGTAGCAAAAGAATATATAAAAGAAAAGTACGACAAACCAGGGAATATTTTTTGTGGTTTGGTGCATCGTCTTGACCGTCCTGTTAGTGGTGTTGTGGTGCTTGGCAAAACTTCAAAAGGACTAGAACGCATGTCAAAACTTTTTAGAGATAGAGAAATCAATAAAGTATATTGGGCAGTTGTGAAGCGAAGACCACCGAATAAAGAGGATAAATTAATCCATTATTTAGAGAAAGACACAAGAACAAATACTACTCAAGCCTACGATAATCCACAAGGAAAAGCTCAACGAGCAGAATTGAAATATAGGTATGTTGGAAAATTAAATATGTTTCACTTGTTGGAAGTTACTCCTCTGACAGGCAGACCTCATCAAATTCGTGTTCAGTTGGCTGCCATTGGCTGTCCTATTCGTGGAGATGTAAAATATGGCTACAAAAAAGTAAATGAAGATGGAAATATAAATCTTCATGCACGAAGAATTAATTTTATTCACCCTGTCAAAAAAGAACCCTTAATTTGTGTGGCTGCGTTGCCTCAAAATCCGTTTTGGGAAGAATTCTTAACTTTAGATGATTTTAAGATAAAAGACAAACAATTGGATTATACACATTCAATGTAAAATTTGATATTTTCCCAATAGTACAAAAATAAATATAATGGAGAAAGAAAATAATACACAACCACAACACACACCACGCATTGCTATTTTTCCAGGTTCTTTTGACCCTTTTACAAAAGGACATGAAGATGTAGTAAGGCGTGGACTTCCGCTTTTTGATAAAATTATTATCTCTATCGGATTTAATAGTACAAAAAAACGTTTTTTCTCTTTGGAAACTATGGAAAAAATGATTGGTAAAACCTTTGAAGATGAAGAAAATATAGAAATAAAAGTTTATTCTGAACTAACAGCTCTTTTTGCCAAAAAAAATAAGGCACGTTTTATTCTTCGTGGAATAAGAAATACCACTGATTTTGAATACGAAACGCCTATTTCACAAGCAAATAAACATGTAGATTCAGATATCGAAACTGTTTTTTTGATTACTTCTCCTCAATATACTTTTATTAGTTCGTCTATTGTAAGAGAATTGTATCGTTATGGGCAAGATGTGAGTAAATTTGTACCCTATCAGTTGCCAGTTATCAATAAGTAGTAACCAGTTATTGGTTAAATTCTGTAAAAAGTAGTATTCACTCAATTCTCTTATTATTCTATATTCAGTAATTGAAATTCTGTATTTTCACTTACCATTAATCACTAATAATTAATCACTATTTCATGCGTTTTACTTTATTTTTAAGCGGTATAGCAAGTTTGCTATTTATTTTTTCGCCTTTATCTTCTTTTGCTCAAGTTGATTATCAAAGTTATTACCAAAAAGGTAAGGCAGAACTTTCCAACAAAAAATATTCAGAAGCTCGTCAGAGTTTAGTAATGGCAGCACAAGAAAATCCTGATAATAGCTTTTTCTTTCCTGCTAGCTACCTTTATACCATGGCAATTTATAAAGGAGGAGATTTCGGAACAGCTTATACAAAAATTAGTGAGCTTTTAGTAAAAGCAAAAGATGCTAATTTGCCTTCTGACCAGTTTCAAGAAATGCTTTATTTGGGTGGAGTAATTGCTTTCGAAAAAGACCAATCTCTGCAAGCTATGAACTGGCTAGAGCAAATAAAAGGTTCAAAATTACGTTCTGCTGTACAAAGTTTGAAAGAAACATTTTTACCCAAAAAATCAGTCGAAGAACTAAAACTACTCTACCAAAAATTCTCAAAAGACCGTGCTTTATCAGAAGCTCTAGCGGATAAAGTAATACAACAAAATACTCTTACAGACGAGGATAAAAAACTTCTAAAAGATATTGAATTTGCATATGGTTATACTTCATCTTACCAGCAAAAACAGAATTCAATATCTGATAAAATCGTAAAAAAGAAAGAATATAACGTAGCTGTAATGCTTCCTTTTAGGTTGCAAAACGAAAACTCTGCTCGTGAAGTGCAATCGTTTTTAGATTTGTATGAAGGCATGAAAGTAGCACAAGAAGACTTGAAAAATGAAGGAATACTAATCAATTTATTACCTTTTGATACAGAAAACGATGCGGCTAATGTTAGGCGTTTGGTGGAGCTTTCTACTATGAAAAACATTGATATGTTTTTTGGTCCTTTATATCCTACCACGTTTCCTATTGTTGCTGATTTTGCACAGAAGAATGGAATAAATATGGTAAATCCTTTATCCTATACACCTGATTTGATTGAAGGCAAGAAAAATACCTATCTTTTCGAACCCAGTTTTCATACGCAAGCAAAAGCAGTCGCCGACTATTCTTTTGATTCTTTAAATGCAAGTAAGGCTTATATTATTTATGGAGATTCTCGCAAAGATTCTACCTTAGCTTATGCTTATAAAAGAATAGTAGAGCAAAAAGGTGGAAAAATAATGGTTTTTGAGAAAGTAGGTGCAGGTAAAAATACGTTTAATAGAATAAATTCTCTATTAAAACCCATTGCTTCAAAACCCCCAAGATTAAAAGAAGGTGAAAAATTCAAGAAGCCTGAAGGAGATACGACAGCACATATTTTTGTAGCTAGTTCGGAATTGGCTGTTGCTGGTTCTGTAATTAGTGTTTTGAAAACTTCTATGGTAGATATTCCTCTTTTTATAGATAAAGATTGGCTCAAATTTGACCAAATAGACATGAATGATTTTATGGATAGGTCGGTATTTTTTATTTATACAGATTATGTTAGTCCTCTCAAGAATAAAGAATTCATTACAAAATACATAGCCAAGACAAACCTTCTACCTTCTGAATATGCGTATGTAGGGTATGAATCGCTTTACTTTTTTGGAAAAACGATGTATAAATATGGAGTAAATTTTGAAAGTCAGTTGCAAAAAGAACGTTTCAGAGAAGGAAAAGTAATGATAGGACAAAATTATTATGGCTCAAATGATAATCAACTTGTACCCTTACTTCGTTTTGTCAATAATCGTTTAGAAATTGTAAATCACTTTTATCGAGAATAAGATAAATTTCCTGTTTCCCAATTTCCACTTCCTATTTCAATCTCTATTCCCCAATCCCTATTCCCTAATTTTTCAATGCAATTCTTTGATTCTCCTTTTAACGATAATAATTCTGTACAAGCAGGTTTTTTCTTGTTGGCAGAACCTTTACTAGATGACCCAAATTTTGACAGAACTGTAATTTTGGTCTGTCAGCACAATGAAGAAGGTTCTTTTGGTTTGGTCGTCAATCGTCCGACAGAAATTAGTGTTAGTGAAGCAACCGATTTATTAGAAATTGAAAATAGATTGTTTGTAGGTGGTCCTGTTGAGCAAAACACAATGCACTATATACATACTATTTCTGAATTAGAAGGTTCATTACCTATTTTAGATGGCTTTTTTTGGGGAGGAGATTTCGAACATCTTCAAATACTAGCTCTAAAAAATAAAATTATAGAACAGAATTGTCGTTTTTTTGTAGGTTATAGTGGTTGGTCAGAATTGCAGTTAGATGCCGAATTAGAAAGTAATACGTGGATAATCTCAAAAGTAAATCCTCAGATTATATTCGAACATGAACCTGAAAATCTCTGGAATGCAATTTTGAAAGAAATGGGAGGGAAATATAAAATCTATGCAAATTATCCAACTGACCCACGCTTAAATTAAAAGTAGCTGACAGTTTCCAACTGTCAGAAGTAAACATAATAGACAGTTTGGAAACTGTCTGCTACATAATACTTTATGATTCGTTCTCTGCTCTCTCGTCCATTGGCTTCTTATATTGTAAGTCAGCAAAAAAAATGGATTCAAAATTCGGAAAAAATTCAACATCAATGGTTGCAAAAATTGGTTTCTCAGGCAAAAGATACAGCTTTTGGCAAAGACCATAATTTTGGAGACATCAAAAATTACGAAGACTTTAAAAAAAGTGTTCCCATTCATGATTATGAAGATTTGCGTCCTTACATTGACCGCATTTTGACTGGAGAACAAAACGTTCTTTGGAAAGGAAAACCGTTATATTTTGCCAAAACTTCAGGAACTACTTCGGGTACAAAATACATTCCGATTACAAAAGATTCTATTCCAAATCATATAGGTTCGGCTAGAGATGCTCTTTTATGTTATATCAATGAAACAGGAAAGAGTCAGTTTTTGGATAAAAAATTAATGTTTATTTCGGGAAGTCCAATACTGGAAGAAAAAGCAGGAATTCCACTTGGAAGGCTTTCAGGAATTGTAAACCATCACGTTCCTTCTTATCTAAGAACCAATCAAAAACCGTCTTATCAGACCAATTGTATTAAAGATTGGGAACAAAAACTAGACAAAATTATCAACGAAACGATACATTCTGATATGTCTTTGATTTCTGGGATTCCACCTTGGGTTCAAATGTATTTTGACCGCCTGCACGAACGAACAGACGGAAAACGTATCAAAGATATTTTCCCAAACTTTGATTTGTTTGTTTATGGTGGAGTTAATTTTGAACCCTATAAAAATAAAATTTATGAATTGATTGGAAAAAAAATAGATTCTATCGAAACCTTTCCAGCCTCAGAAGGATTTTTTGCCTACCAAAATTCTCAACACGATAATTCACTTTTATTGCTTCTGAATAGTGGGATTTTCTTTGAATTTATTCCTGCTGAAAAATTTTATGATGAAAATCCACCCCGTTTGAGCATTTCAGAGGTAGAATTAGATAAAAATTATGCTCTAATTTTAAATAGTAATGCAGGACTTTGGGGGTATAGCATCGGAGATACAATCAAATTTGTAAATAAAAATCCGTATAAAATTATTTTTTCGGGTAGAATAAAGCATTTTATTTCTGCTTTTGGAGAACACGTAATTGGAAGTGAAGTCGAACAGGCTTTGCGTTTTGCTTTAGATAAACATCCTGAAACTAGAACTACTGAATTTACGGTTGCACCACAAGTTACGCCAAAAGAGGATGGTTTGCCTTATCACGAGTGGTTTATTGCTTTTGAAAATCAGCCGAATGATTTAGAAAAATTCACAACTGACTTGGATACTAAATTACAGCAGCTCAATTCTTATTATTATGATTTGATAAAAGGTGCAATTTTGAGAAAATTGGTTATTCGTCCTCTTCCTGCCGATGGTTTTCAAACCTATATGAAATCTATTGGAAAATTAGGAGGACAGAATAAAGTTCCTCGTCTTTCGAATGATAGAAAAATAGCTGATGAGCTGGAGAAAATTATTTAACAAGTAGTATTTATGAATAAAAAATTAGAACATCTTAATTTTGACAAAATAATAAGTTTAGGAAGAAGAGCTATTTTTGAACAACATAACTACGATAAACTTACTACTACTTACTACACGTTTTGGGGAGTAGAAAGAATAGATATTTGCTTGTATACTACAAATATAACTTCTATTGAATCTCTACCTCACGAAAGCTGCTTGAAATATGTTATAAAGCATGATAAAGGAACAGATACTATAATTTGCGATAAACTTGAAATTGAGGAGGTTAAGGACTCAGATAAAGAAGAAATTGAGAGAGTTGCGACTAAGACTCATGAAGAAAATATAATAAGAATGTTATTAACAGAATTAGAGAAAAAAGACCCAGATAATTGGATTGTAAATCTTATAAAAGAAGATTTTTTTCCTGATTCTATATAGAAATTGCTGATAATTTATAGAGATTATAATTTACATAATACTTAACAAAGTATCGTAGATAAAAATATTTTTTGTAGATTTAACGTTAAGATTAAAAACCTGCCGTTGTTGGTGTCTCCACCAACGACATTACAATTTTTTATTTTTCATCAAATTTATCTACTAATTTATTTATTATGAGTCATTTTCAGTTTCCTCTTCATCTTACTTTCAAAATTGCAACTTTTGCAAACGATTTTATTGCAACTGATGCCAACGGACAAACACTTGCTTATGTTCGCCAAAAAATGTTTAAGCTAAAAGAAGAAGTTAATCTTTTTACAGATGATACAAAATCAGAACTAAAATATTCTATCAAAGCTGATAGATGGTTAGATTTTTCGGCTTCTTATCGTTTTGAAGATGCTTCTGGCAAAAATTTGGGTCGTGTGGCTCGTAAAGGCTGGCGTTCGTTTTGGAAAGCAAAGTATGAAATTTATGATATTGATGATAATCAAGATTTGATAATTGAAGAAGCTAATGCATGGATAAAAGTAGCTGATTCGGCTTTGGGGGAAGTTCCTGTTTTGGGAATGCTAACAGGTTATTTTTTCAATCCGACTTATAATGTTACTCGTCCGAGTGGCGAAATTGTGGCCAAACTCAAAAAAGAACCTTCTTTTTTTGGTAGAAGATTCAAAGTAGAAAAGCTAATGGAATTAGAAGAAATAGAAGAAGAAAGAATACTTTTAGGTCTGATGATGATGATACTTTTGGAACGTAGAAGAGGATAAGAAATAATTATGAATGGTGAATTATAAATTATGAATGTAATTCATTGATATAAACCTACTGCCTTTGTTGGTGTTTTAGCATAGCGACACCAACAAATAAATCTAATAGAAGTAAATAATCAAAACCTCGTTGATGGTTTCATTTGAACCTCAACGAGCGTTTTTATTTTATAAAAAAATGAACGAAAAAATTTTAGTATTCTCTACTCAAAAATATGGGTATTTTAGAGAAGCATTCGTAAAACAAGAAAACAAATTTGAAAAAGGAAAACTAGAACATAAAGTTTTTCCAGATGGTGAGTCGTATTATCGCATTTTATCAAAATTACAGGCAAAAGAAGCTGTTTTGATTGGTGGAACTGTTTCAGAAAATGATACAATGGAACTCTACGACCTTGCAAGCGGACTTGTAGATGAAGGAATCAAAAAGCTAACAATTATTATTCCTTTTTATGGTTATTCTACAATGGAACGCACTGTAAAATCTGGCGAAATTGTTACTGCCAAAACTCGTGCAAGATTGCTTTCTGCTATTCCTCAATCTTATTTAGGAAACAGAATTATTATGGTAGATTTGCACGTTTCGGGTCTGCAATATTATTTTGAGAGAGGTGTTCATACGGTTCATTTGTATGCAAAACCCTTAATTTTGGAAGCTGCACGAAAATTGGGAGGAGGGAAAAATGGAAGTGATGGAAAAAGCGATTTTGTTTTGGCTTCTGCTGATGCAGGTCGTGCAAAATGGGTCGAATCTCTAGCTATGGATTTGGGGGTCGATGCAGCTTTTGTTTATAAACGTCGTTCGTCTGGAAGTGATACCGAAATTACAGGAGTAAATGCTGATGTAAATGGAAAAAAAGTAGTTCTCTACGATGACATGATTCGTACAGGTGGTTCGCTTATCAATGCTGCAAAAGTCTATAAAGAAGCAGGTGCAACACAAATTTTTGTAGTCGCAACACACGGAGTTTTTCCAGAAGGAAGTGTTGAAAGATTAGAAAATTCTAAACTAATAGAAAAAATAATTGTAACCGATACGCATTATAAAGCCATAGAAGCAGCACAAAAAACAGATTTTGTAGAAATTTCTTCTATTTCAGATTTGTTGATAAGTGCTATAACTTCGTTTTGATTTTTACGTAGCCGATACTTTCCAAGTGTTGTAAATTACAATTCTTCAATCAAATAGTTATCAATTCCTTTATCTTTGAAGGACACACCGATTAAATAAATTTTCTTTCCTTTATTATTTACTTTTTGGTTTTCTGATTTATATTTATCTGCATAGCCTTTTTCTTTTATTTGCTGAATGGCATCTTCTGCTGTTCCGTTTACTTTAAATTCTAAAACAAAGATAGCTTTTTCTGTTTTTACGACGGCATCAATTCTTCCTTTTGAGGTACTGACTTCTGAATTTATATAAAACCCTAAAAGCTCAAAGGTTAGGAAAACAACGCTGTGATAATAACTTTCTTTGTGCTGCTCAAAGATTTGATAGGGGATTTTGGCAAAGAGAGTATTAAAATGAATAAATAGAGTTTCGAAATCTTGTGCTACAAATGCTTCTTCAATTTGAATGGCTAGAGGAATTGCAAAACCTTCTTTATTGTGCGTATAAGAATTCAAAAGCATATTGAGCATAGAATTTTTGACTTCTCTATTTGGATAACCCAACTTATAAACGTTCATTCTTTTTTCTTCTATCAAAGTCAAATAACCTGTTTGAAACAAGACTGTAACGGGTTGCATATTTGTTATATCAAAACTAGACAAAGTCTGCAAATCCATTATTGTATTATCCATATCGTAATACTGCTCTTCTCGCATCAGCTTTACCAAAAAAGTAGGCGTTCCTGTCGTAAACCAATAGTTATTAAATTCTCTATCTATCATAAAACTCAATATAGAAAATGGGTTGTAGAGTTTTTCTCCCCTAAAACTATAGCCATTATACCAATCTCTAATAGCAGCTTTTATTTCTGTTTGAGTACTATTTTTTTCTTTTGCTATTTGATTAATATTTTCCTCAAAATAATCATATACTTCTTGTTCTGTATAACCCACTAATGTATGTCCCAAACGAGTCAAGGTTATATCATTAAGATGATTGAGGTCAGAAAAAATAGATACTTTACTAAATCTAGAAACTCCAGTCAGAAAGAAAAATTGTAGCTCATCGTCCAAACTTTTGATAGGAGAATAAAATTCTTTCATTATATCCCTGTTTTCTTCAGCAATATGAACCGTCTCTTCTCCCAAGAAATCTATAATTGGTTTGTCGTATTCATCAATCAATAAAACTACTTTCTGATTGTACTTTTCTTTTAATTTTCTAATCAACTCCTCTAGCTGACTACTAATTGTATTTTTTGTTAATTCTATTTCATACAAATCAGCCTGATAAGTTAATCGTTCCTTAATGGCTAATTCTAAACCTAATTTTTTGTAATTTGACTTTGCAAAGTCCAAATGAATAACAGGAAATTTTTTCCATTCAATTTTATCTTCTATAAAAAGTCCTTTAAAAAGCTCCTTATTTCCTAAAAAAAGTTCTTTTAGAGTGCTTACCAGTAATGACTTTCCAAACCTACGGGGACGAGAAAGGAAATAGACTTTTGATGTTTCAATAAGCTCTAAAATCTGTTTTGTTTTATCCACATACAAATAATCATTTGTTCTCAACTCTCTAAAACTCTGTATTCCTAATGGTAATTTTTGCATAATTTGTATTCTCTATAAAATGAGATTATAACAAAAATACAAAAAAACTCCTCAATTAATTGTATAATTGAGGAGTTCTTAAATAATTGGAGTGCTAAAAATAGTTACTTTTCTTCTACCTTTTTCACATTATCATCAGGGTGTTTGTCTATAAGGATATTTAAGGGGTCAATTCCTGCTTTTACAGGTTTTCCTTTTACCCTGACTTTTATAGTTGTGTTTTCCTTCGTGATTTTGTGTTTCTCAAAATACAAAAGAGGAGCATATTTATAACCATTTTCGTCTGCTTTTTCTGGTTCTGCTCCATATACTCCTACATCAATCCATTCATTTAAAGGCAATTCAGTTTCTACTCCTAAAGAGTCGGCTATTGTCTTTTCACTAGAAATTTTTAATGTAACTTCATACCTATCATTACCCAAATCGGTATAAGTTGCTTCTTCAGTTTTGTTTTCATAGAAAGTAATCGTTTCTATCAAATCGGTAATCAAATATTGCAAAGAGTCTGGCGTAACTGCTTTCAACTCGTTTGTTAAATCTGTCGTAATTGGATAATTACCTTCACTAAATTTCCATTTATTGAGATAGTTTTGAAGAGCGAGATTTATTTTTTCTTCTCCAACATAATCCTGTAAAGCAAACATAACTAGCGAACCTTTACGGTAATGAATATACTGCTGACCTTCCACCAAATCCAAAGGAAGTTCTTTTCGTGTTTCTCTACTTCTTCCTCTCAAATAACTATTAAGTTCATATTTCAAGAATTTTTGAAGTATTTCTTTTGGATATTTATTTTTCATTACCATTAAAGCAGAATACTGTGAAAGCGTTTCGGAAAGCATCGTAGAACCCTGAACAGGAGCTTCCGTAGCTTGATGTCCCCACCATTGATGTGCCGTTTCGTGTGCCGTAACGTAATAATTCATATCAATATCATCTTGTTTCATATCCAAAATAAAACCAATATCTTCCGAATAAGGAACCGTATTAGCAAACGATTGAGCAAAAGAATTATAACGAGGAAACTCAATAATACGCAACTGGCGATGTTGATACGCTCCAAAGTTTTCAGAAAAATAAGTGAGTGCATCTTTCATTCCGTTCATCATTCTATCCAAATTAGCCGTGTGTCCGTCGTGATAATAAATTTCTAAATTTACCTCTTTTTGATTGCCACTTGTATCAGCTTTTAAAGAAATTTTATCTCTAACCACCTCATATTTTCCAGATTGCATAGCATAAAAATTAGCCATCGGAGCATCCATTTTGTAATGGAAATAACGCCTATCATTTTCTGTCCATTCCTTCTGTAAATAACCTGGTGCAATTGCGATTTGGTCTTTTGAAGTACTTATCACTATTTCAAAATCAATCATATCTGCATCATTTCCAAAAAGATTATGCGAATGGTATTTTTCTTCCTCACGAGCTGGCATACGTTCTTTTTCTGGCAAACCGTATTCTTTTCGTTTGTCTTCATCTCCCATTTCATAACCCTGACTATATCCCAAAGAAGGAAGGAAACTATTATTGATAAATGTTCCATTTTCTACTACATCGGTATTTCCACGACCTGTAACAAACCCTTTTGCCTCAAATGCTACCTTGAAATTAAGATTAACTGTTTCATTAGGTTGTAATGGTTTTGCAAGCCTATAAATTAAATAATTAAAATCTTTGAACTCTTCTTTCAGTCCTGCTTCTTTTGAGAATTTTAGATATTCAGTTTTTAAACTTCCTTGGTCGTTTTTTTGGATATGAATATCTGAAATGGGTTTATTGGTTTTGTTTTTTAATGTAAAATAACCTTCTACAACTACATTTCTTTGTTTGGGAAAAATATCAACTTTCAGATTTGCTGCCGTAATTTTGGGTAATTCTACATCTTTGTATTTCTTCAATTGCTTCTCGTAAGCTACACTTTGTTTTTCTTGTTGTGTAGAATTTTTATATTCGTTCAAAACATTTACATTATAAAAAGCAAACGAACCCAAAAACACAAGCGTTACAAAAGAAACAATTACTCCTGCTATCCACACTTGATTAATTCTAAATTTTCCAATATCATAACGAGTTTTGAGATGAGTTTCTGTTCCTCTTACCGAGAAATAAATTGCCATAAACAGCAAGACAATACCAAACGTAATCCAATAGGCACTCATCCACGAAAACGGAGTTACGAAGTGTCCGAAGCTATTCATATCTGAATACGTTCCCAAGCTCATTCCACTTCCAAAGTGAAACAAAGGGTGTTCGACATCAAGGTATTCTAAAAGTCCATCTACAATAAAAATGACAATCATGGTAGCAAATCCAATAAACTTATTATTGACCATCACTTGTACAAAAAGACCCAAAAGCGTGTAAATAACAAGCATGGAGAGCGTATCGGTAAACATCGTCTTGAAGTACAAGCCAAGTTCGAAGTCATAATATCCTTTAAAAGCCTGTATCAAAACTCCTGTCAGAATAAGCATCAAAATCAAGACAGAATACGACATGACAAGCGCAAAAAATTTACTTACAATTCCAATCCATGTTTTGGTAGGAAGCGCATCAACGATTAAATCCATATGTGTATCTCGCTCTTTCCAAACCAATTCTCCTGTATAAAAAACAGCAATAATGAGAAAAAAGAGTGTAAACTGACCTTGAATAAGTTCGATAATAGAATACGTCGTAGGAAAAGAATAAACGCCATAAATCCTATTCATTTCAGTAGATGCCGAAACCGTCATGAGCATTCCAGCGATAATAATGGCTAGAAAAGGAACTTCTTTAAAAAGAGTTTTGAAGTAAAACAAAGTCAATTTCAAAACGTGTTGAATAGTTGCTCCAAAGCCAAAATTTAGATTTGCTTTTGGCAAACTTGTAAGTGCAATTGGAGTAGCAGCCGTTTTGACTTCTGCTTTTGGCTTAAATAAACTCTGACGAACCACACGAAAAGCAAATGCTTTATACAAAACAAATAGCGAAACAAAGGCAATCCCCATCCATAAAAGACGATTGTATAAGACAATACCAGTTAATTGTATGGTCTGTGTATTTTTTTCTGCAATAGACCAATATTCTGTTTGTCTCTGAACTGCCGAAATTCCGAAAGGATCTAACCAAGCTACAATATCTCTATATTCTAAAGAGTCAGAGAGTTGAAGTGCAATACTATAAAGTACCAAAAGTAAAATTCCTTGTGTATAAACCACTAACATTTTACGGCTCAAAGCACCACCAGCAAACATAATTGTTCCACTAATAAAAAGATTAGTTACCCCAAAAAGTAAAAAAGGCTGTACATAATGCCAAAGATTAAACGGTAAAAATCTATCTTCTACCCAAAATACTCTAAAATAACCCAATAACATTCCAATCAAAGCACCACTAAAAACAAAAATCAAGACAATAAAAGAACCTATAAAACGACCAAAAAGATAGTCTCGTTTTGTAATAGGCGTAGTAAAGAGCATAGAATGCGTTTTGTGTTTGAAAATCACGCAAAATTCCTACTCCCATAATAGCCGAAACTATCATACTAAAAAAGGCTGTAATGATAAGAATAATAGTAGTAATCGTAGTAGGTGCATTAATTTTGACCTGTCCTGCTGCTCCTCCAATCTGTACGACATCGCTTGCCATAGCTGTAAGAGAAAGTAATAAGAGAATAGAAAAATAGATGTAAGTTGCAGGACGTTTGAGCCTGTATTTGAGTTCGAAACGAATGACTTCTAGTAACATGGAAATGGGAGTTAGGAAATGGAGATTAGGGAATTTCAATGAAATTAGTATTACTTCTAACTTCTAAAATCTGACTTCTAAATTTATCTACTGGTTACTGGTAATTGACTATTAGTGATTGTTTGAAAATAAACATCTTCCAAATCAGCTTCAACTATTTCAAATCCTTCTTCGGGTTGAGTTTCAGAAAATACATGAATTACTGGTTTTCCTGCGCTCATTCTGTCCGAAATTACATTCATTCGTTTTTGATAACTCTCTACTTCACTTCTTTCTATTCGTTTTCTCCAAACATTATTTTTCAAACCTTCAATGGCTTTTAATGGATGAACTTGCAACAAAACCTCTCCCTGATTGATAATTGCCATATCGGTACAAAGTTCTTTCACATCATCTACAATATGCGTCGAAAGAATTACGATGGTATTTTCGCCAAGTTCACTCAACAAATTATGAAAACGGTTTCGTTCTGCTGGATCTAATCCTGCTGTTGGTTCATCTACAATAATGAGTTCTGGATTGGCAAGAAGTGCTTGTGCAATTCCGAAACGCTGCTTCATTCCTCCACTAAAACCTCCTAGATTTTTCTTTCTTTTGTCATACAGATTTGTTTTATGCAAAAGTGCAGCAACTACTTCTTTTCTTTCTGACCTGTTTGTAATTCCTTTCAATACTGCCAAATGGTCTAACAAAACTTCTGCACTTACCTTTGGATAAACCCCAAACTCTTGTGGCAAATAACCTACAATCGAACGAACTTTATCTTTTTGTTCTAAAACATTAATCTCTTCCTTGCTTTTTTGAGAACCTGTAAACGTAATTGTTCCACTATCAGCTTCTTGTAGCGTTGCAATGGTTCGCATAAGAGAAGATTTTCCTGCTCCATTAGGTCCCAGAAGTCCAAACATTCCTTTATTTATGGTAAGTGAAACATCAGAGAGTGCTTGTACGCCATTTGCGTACGTTTTATTGAGGTTTTTGATGATTAATTGCATAGAGATAGTTAAGTAGGTGAAAATATTTTTTGTTTAATCTTTTTAATAGAGTGGTATTTCTTCAACAAGTTGCATAATAAGTTTGAAAATTACTTTTTTTAAGAAAAATTTAATTATTTTTTGATTTTATTGTTCATCAAATGCACTATTTCTTTATAAATTTCTAATTCTTAAAACATGATACTTTTAACTAATTCTATATAAAAATTATCAATTTCACTAGAATAAACGTAATAATAAGCGTATTTTTGTGGTTTCAAGTACAGCTAGAAGATAAAATAAAGTAAAAGAGAAAAAAGATGGTTTATTTATGTAGAAAAGAACATTTTTGTGCTTCACATAGATTGTTCAATCCTGTTTGGAGCGATGAGAAAAACGAAGAAGAGTTCGGTATTTGTTCGAACCAGTATTTTCACGGACATAATTTTCGAACTGATTGTAAAAGTAAAAGGAAAAATAAATCCAGATACAGGTTGTGTTTTGGATTTGAAAAAATTAGGGAAGCTAATTCGTGAAGAAATTATAGACAAAGTCGATCACAAAAATCTCAATATTGAAGTAGATTTTCTACAAAACAAAATTCCGTCTTGTGAAATAATTATTATGGAATTTTGGAAAATACTTGCACCAAAGATTATAGATATGTCTAATAAAAATGCCGTCTTGCATTCGCTTACACTTTTCGAAACAGAAAAGAATTTTGTAGAGTATTTTGGGGAGGAATAAATGTAGCTTACGCTTTAGCGTGAGATGAAGTTGAGTAGAGAAAACAAACTCATTTTAATTTTTTTACAAATTAATTCTTAAATTCCTGAGTTCTTTATTTAAATCATCTTCTGTGTAATGGATAAAAATATTTCGTTTAGCAATTTCTTTTTGAAAACTAATTTGGTCTAATCCTGCTAATTTTCTAGCTTTTCCTGTACTAATTGTTTTTTTCTCATAAAGATAACAAGCAAAGTCGATACGAATTTGATCTTCATTTAATTTTAATTCTTCCAATAATCTATCATTGATTACAAGTGCCATAAGTTGTATAAGTTTGGTACTGTACCCTACTATTTTTGTATAGGGTAGGATTAGTTAAGGATTAGTTAAGGATTAGTTAAGGATTAGTAGGATTGATAGAATTGAAAATGCAGATAAATACAAAATATTATCAAATAATTTAATTGTAATTTAAAAAATCTGTGTTTCATCTGTTTCATCTGTAAAATCCGTGTTCTATAGAAAAAGTAGGGTACAGTATAAGTTTGGTTGTATGTATAATTGAAGAATGAAATAAATTCATATTAGTTCAAACAGATTTGCAATTCTCTCTTTTAGTTTTAAGATTTATATGTAGTTTTGTAGAAAATTGTACGAAAATATATCCTATCACAAAATAAATACTAAAAGGATATTCAAACATACAGCAAAAACTTCAAACTTCTTATGCAAAAGAAAATCAAATCTGCGCTCATTTCAGTATTCTATAAAGACGGTTTAGAACCTCTTTTACAAACGCTTGCTAGCCAAGGAGTTACTATTTATTCGACAGGAGGAACTCAAAAATTCATTGAAGCACAAGGTATTTCGGTAGCTCGTGTAGAAGACCTAACTGATTATCCATCTATTTTTGGAGGACGAGTAAAGACATTACACCCAAAAGTTTTTGGAGGAATTTTGCAGCGTCGCAATCTTGAAAGTGATAAAGAGGAAGCAAAAGAATACGATATTCCAGAAATAGATTTGGTAATTGTGGATTTGTATCCTTTTGAGGAAACTGTCAAATCAGGTGCAAGTGAAGACGAAATTATAGAAAAAATTGATATTGGTGGGATTGCTCTTATTCGTGCAGCAGCCAAAAATTACAATGATGTAGTAATTATTTCGGATAGAAAAGAATATCCACTTCTCAATCAGATTTTAAGAGAACAAAACGGAAGCACCAATTTGGAAACTAGGCGTAAATTTGCCACAAAAGCATTTAATACGAGTTCACATTACGACACAGCTATTTTCAATCATCTCAATCAAATTGCTACACAAGGCGATGATTTGAATTTGGTTTTCAAGGAAAGCATTCAAGAAGGAAGAGCGTTGAGGTATGGAGAAAATCCACACCAAAGAGGTTATTTTTATGGAGATTTAGAAGCTCTTTTCAAACAAATTAATGGAAAAGAATTGTCTTATAATAATCTTGTAGATGTGGATGCTGCCGTCGCTTTGATAGATGAATTTGAAGATAGTAAAAATCAAACTCCTGCTTTTGCAATTCTCAAACATACAAATGCGTGTGGAATGGCAACAGGAAAAACGGTAAAAGAAGCCTATCAAAAAGCCTTTGCTGCCGATACACTTTCTGCTTTTGGAGGTGTTTTGATTA
The DNA here is from genome assembly GCA_963761725.1 of uncultured Cytophagales bacterium. GTDB lineage: Bacteria > Bacteroidota > Bacteroidia > Cytophagales > Bernardetiaceae > Bernardetia. The sequence goes on from CAVXHP010000012.1 coordinate 561,802, forward strand.
CCAATAATGAAGTAGATGCAGAAGCTGCTGAGGAAATGAACGATTTATTTTTTGAAGTTTTGATAGCTCCTAGCTTTTCAGATGATGCTTACGATATTCTTTCTCAAAAGAAAAATCGTATCTTATTAAAACGAAAAGAAACAGATTTTTCACACGTTCATTACAAAACGCTTTTGAATGGAGTAATTTCGCAAGATGCAGATAAGAAAAGCGAAACCAAAAAAGACCTCAAAACGGTAACCAAAAAAGAACCTACAGAGCAGCAGATTGAAGCCTTACTTTTTGCAAACAAACTTGTAAAACACACCAAGTCAAATACCATTATTTTGGCTAATAATGGACAACTTTTAGCAAGTGGTGTCGGACAGACTTCTCGTGTAGATGCGCTCAAGCAAGCGATTACGAAAGCAAAAGTTTTTGGATTTGATTTGAAGGGTGCAGTTATGGCTTCAGATGCTTTTTTTCCTTTTCCAGATTGTGTAGAGATTGCAGCACAGGAAGGAGTTAGTGCAGTCATTCAGCCTGGTGGTTCGATAAAAGACCAAGATTCTATTGATATGTGTGATAAGAACAATATGGCTATGGTACTTACAGGAACTAGACATTTTAAACATTAATATTCTTACCCTAGAAGGGATTAAAACCCTGTTCAATTAATTAACATAAGATTTTACTAGCCATAAACGAGTTACTTACTTACTATGGCTAGTATAAATTTAACTATTCATTTAATTACATTGAATTATAATTAGCGACATTAATTTATTAAGCTCTAATTTCTAATCAGCTATGCTGGATATTTATTTGGTTTCGCTAATTCGTAATTCGTAATTTTTAATTCGTAATTGACTATGATTTTAGTAACAGGAGCAGACGGACAGTTAGGACAAGAACTTCAAGCCTTAAAAAAAGCCTATCCTTTTGATTTTCACTTTACCGATTTTGAGAAGCTAGACATTACACATTCAAAGCGTGTAAACGAACAATTCGAACTTCAACATTTTGATTATTGTATCAATGCAGCAGCTTATACAGCTGTTGATGCTTCGGAAAATGATAAATTAGCAGCCTATGAAGTAAATGTAGTAGGAACGACAAATCTTGCAAAAGCCTGTGAAAAACACGGCGTTCGTCTGATTCATATTTCAACAGATTTCGTTTTTGATGGTCAAAAATGTACGCCTTATACAGAAAATGATATTCCAAACCCAAAAGGAGTTTATGGAACTTCGAAATGGCAAGGAGAAAAAGTTGTTTTGCAGCACAATCCACATACTATTATTTTGCGTACAGCGTGGTTGTATTCTTCTTTTGGCAAAAATTTCGTCAAAACAATGCTTTCTTTATCTGATAAAAATCCATTGAATGTAGTCTATGACCAAGTAGGAACACCTACGTATGCACGAGATTTGGCTGATACAATTCTTCAAATTATTCTTAGTTTAGAGCAACAAAAATTTGTAGATCCTCACTTGTGGGGAACGTATCATTATTCAAATGAAGGTGTTGCGAGTTGGTATGATTTTGCTCAAGCTATTTTTGAGTTATCAAAACAAACCAAAGATAAAAAAGTAAATCTATTACCTGTTCGTTCTATTGAATTTCCAACTCCAGCAGAACGTCCTTCGTACAGTGTATTAGACAAATCTAAAATTAAACAACATTTTGATATAGAAATTCCTCATTGGAGAGAGGCCTTGAAACGTTGTTTGAATAAGATGTAAGCAAAATATTTGCAGATGAATATTCACAAAATAAATTCCACATCACAAGAACACCAAAACTTCATAGCTCAAAATAGAATTGACCCAATTACAGGTGATGCTATTTTGGAAGGTAATGAAGTAGTTTTTTGTGCAGGATGTAAATCTGTTTTCTTGAGGGACTCATGGAAATATCTGGGTGAAAAACACTGTGGACAGTCTGAAACACTTAAAAAGTTTCCACCTAAGACTGATAAAATTGAAGTTAATTTAGAAGAAAAAATTCTTTTTTATATAAAATTAGCTACTAATGCAAAAACAAGTGGTACTCGTCTTCCTAAAAATTTAGATTTGACTATATGGAAAGAGAAAAAACGAGAGTTATATAAATATGATAAGATTGTGCATAGAGTTAGACCTTATTTAGTAGTTTTTTGTTTCTTATTAGGAGGGTATTTTTCTTATCTAGTAGGAAACATTTCACCTCTTTTGCCTATATTTTTACTTGTTTTGTTTTTTATCGTAATTGGTGGGATGTTCAGTTATACCAAAACTAAAAACATAAAAACTATTCATGGAAAATTTCAAAATAATGTGTTTTTCATATCTAAAGGAGGGATAGGTTTGAGTAATTCTTATGGAAGAAAAGAATACTTCCTATCTGCTAAACATATCTTTTCCTTGAAATTTGAGTTTTCGCACAAAAAGTACATAGAGGGTAGTTATTGTGTGATAAAGAGTAAATACGGAGAAGAAACACGTCTTATGATAACTCACTATTCAAAAGAAAGTAAAGTATGTTCTTTTTTAGAAGCTTTACACGAATTAAACAGCAAATACGATATTCCTACTCATATAGAAGTAAGTAATGATAATTCTATTTATACAGAACTACAAGAAAATATAGGGCAGAAAAATTATGCTATTACTGTCTCTAAAATATGAATTAATAAAATGCACATCCACAAAATAAACACCACTTCCCAAGAACATCAAAGTTTTTTGGCTCAAAATAGAATTGATCCTATTACAGGCGATGCTATTTTGGAAGGTGATGAGGTGGTTTTTTGTGCAGGATGTAAATCTGTTTTCTTGAGAGATTCATGGAAATATCTGGGTGAAAAACATTGTGGAGAGGCTAAAACGCTGGCTAATTTCCCTATTCAAAAAGTAATGCGTTTGAAGGTAGAAGATGGTATTTTGTTTTATACTTCGTTACCCAACTCAGGAAAGTCTCAGGTAAATATTCCTAGAAAAGCTAAAAAAAAACCTTGGATAAAGAAGGCTCAAAATGTTTCTCCGTATCAAAATCTACTTCACAACCCATTTGTCAAAGCGACTAAGATTGCAACCTTTGTGCTTTTTTATGCACTATTTATTATTAAATCAGAGGCTTCTTTTTTTCCCTTAATTTATATTCCATTTATTTTGGAAGGAATAACTTGGCTACACGATTGGTACTATGGAAGAAAAATAGAGACTATTTATCAAAACTTTGCAAAAAATACATTCTATATCACTAAAAAAACGATTGGTTTTGCGAGTAGATATGGAATATATGAATATGTTTTGCCAGTAGAAAATATAGATCAAATTACTTTTCATGAAAAAAACGGTTTTCTCACAAATAGTTATTGTCAGATTTTTTACAAAAAAGATGGAATGAGCAAAACTTTAAAATTTAAGATAGATACTAGTATCTTTTCCAATTCTTACGAACTTTTTTTGGCTCTTAATACTCTTTCAATAAATCAAAAATTAAATATACGCATAGAAAGCAAAAAAGAAAATACGCTTTATTATGCGAACAAAATGATAGCAGAAGGTAATTCTAATTTTTGGATTGCTAATTTGTAAAAATATAGCTTATCAGAATAAGCAAAATAAAAAAGCCTAAAACTCTAAATTAAAACTAGAATTTTAGGCTTTTTTCTATAAAAATTAAATTTTAACCTCTATCTAATAAATTTTGAATGCCCGCCAAGAGTTCATTGATATTTACACCTATTCCATCCAAAACGACTACGATATAATAAAAAACATCCATTACCATAGGCATAAGTAATGATTTTGACCTGATTTCCCCTTCTGAAAAAAGTCCAATATCTATACAAAGTGTCATGACAAGACCAACAACAAAGCAATATTTTATTAGACTAAAAATAGCACCAATAAAAGAATCTGCCGAACCAAAAAGTGTAAACCTTAGAAATTTTCTTCCTAGATTTCCCAAAAATTCCATTAAGAGAGACAGCAAAATAGTAATAATAACAAAAGTCAGAAAAGGAGTGGTTCGCTTAGAAAATTCTCCAATCATTTGACTATCATTAAGAGACGAGAATCCATAAAAAGTACCCGTCATTACCCAATATACAATAAAAATAAGTATAAATAGAGATAATAATTCTACAATAATTCCTTTCAGGTAGCCTTGATATGCACCAAAACCAAGTAATAAAAGCAAAATTACATCTCCAATTTTGAAGGAATAATCCCAAAATGATTTATCTGCTGCACCGATTTCTAAGAGAAGATTTAACATAGGTAGTTAGTTATACTATAATTTATTTTACTACTTATTTTGAAAGTAATTGTATCAAAGAATAGTTGAATAAATACAATAAGAGCGAAAAATGTTTACTGATTAGTTTGAAGGTAGTTTAATATCTATTCGTAAATCTATTGAAAGATAAGCAATTTTACAATAAAAAACGCATCAAAATTTTTGTAGAAGTAGTTTTGAATATATTTTATAACGGTTCATTGCTTCAAGGGTATCTAAAAAAATGGATTTTTCAAAACTTAATTTACGTTATTTTGTGTTTTTATAATTTTGTTCATTTTCAAAATTTGTACTATAAAAAGTTTTTTGTATCTTTATTAAAGTTGTTATATTCAACGTGTTATTGTGACTTTCTAATTGAAGATACTAGTAACTGTTCTTACTTCTTACACTACCTAAAAATAAAACTATTATGGCAACAGTTTTGGGAAAAACAAACCTTTTAGAGAAAATAAAACAAGATTTAAAGCAAACCAATGTTGATATTAGCAATTTGAAGAGTAGTATTGAAAATGGTACCATGAAAGATTTTGATAACATTATGCCTCCTACTGATGATGTAAATGTTAGAGTGGCACAGATGTACCGTGTTTTGTCTTTTTATGGAAATAATGGAAATGAAAAACCGATTTGGAAAGAATTGAGAAACTGTTTTACTCCTTCTGCCATCATGACAAATAATACGTTCGGTGAGCCAATTCGCCTTTCTGTCGATAGGTTTATTAGTCTGTTTCGTTCACAGATTCAACAAAATGATTTTCCGCCTTTTTATGTACGAGAACTCAATTACAAAGTAGAACAATTTGGAAATATTGCACAGCGTTTTGGAGGTTTTGAGATTTGTTATTATGATTCAAACTTAGAAAACAAAAAAGGAATGGCGAGTATGGAACTACTTCTCATAAAAGGAGATTGGAAAATCAACTCTATGATTTGGCAAGAAGAAACAGAAGATTTCAAACTGCCTTTGCGTTTTGTGTTGTGAAAAACTATTTTTTTTAGAACGCAGATTTTACAGATTGAAATATAGATTGTTTAAAAAAACTACTTTTTGTGTACAATTCTATTCCTAAAATTTTATGAAATAGCGTATATTTGCTAAATAAAATTGATTTTATCAAACCAAACGGAATAAAAAATAGAATTAGCAATATGAATATACATTTTATCGGAATCGGAGGAAGCATTATGCACAATATCGCTATTAGAGAAAAACAAAATGGAAATACCGTTACAGGTTCGGACGATGCGTGGTATGACCCATCTGAAAGTCGTCTGAAAGAAAACGGTTTGCTTCCTCAACAGGCAGGTTGGTTTCCAGAAAAAATTACTTCTGATTTGGATAAGATAGTGTTAGGAATGCACGCTAAAGCAAACAACCCAGAGCTTTTGAAGGCACAAGAATTAGGAATAAAAATTTATTCCTATCCAGAATATATATACTCACTTTCCGAAAACAAAGAACGTGTAGTAATTGCAGGAAGTCATGGCAAATCTACCATTACGGCTATGATTATGCACACTTTAAGGCTTCAAAGCTATCATTTTGATTATCTGATTGGTGCTTATGTCGAAGGATTTGATACTACGGTTCAGCTTTCAGATGCTCCTATTATTATCATTGAAGGTGATGAATACCAAACTTCTCCATTAGACAAAACACCAAAATTTTTACATTATAATCATCATATTGGTGTTTTGAGTGGCATTGCTTGGGATCATGCGAATGTGTATCCTAATTTTGAGGGGTATAAAGAACAGTTTCGTTTGTTTGCTGAAAACTCTGTAAAAGCAGGTGCCTTGATTTATAATGAAGAAGATAAATTGGTAAGAGAAATAGTAGAAGGAAATGACAAAATTCATTTTGATACTATTCAATTGCCTTACAAAACACACCCATCAAGTGTAGAGGAAGGTAAGACATTTTTGAAAACAGAACTCGGACAAATGGAAGTTCCTATTTTTGGAGAGCATAATATGTCAAACCTGAATGCTGCAAAAACGGTATGTAGAAGATTAGGAATTAGGGAAAGTCAGTTTTATGATGCCATGATGTCTTTTAGAGGAGCTTCTCAACGATTAGAATTGGTAGGAGAAAATGAAAATATGCATGTATTTAAAGATTTTGCTCATTCGCCTTCAAAAGTAGAAGCCACTATAAAAGCAGTAAAAAAACAGTATCCAAAACAGCGTTTGACAGCCTGTATGGAACTTCATACTTTTAGTAGCTTGAATCAAGATTTTATTGGAGAATACGCAAATACAGCAAATTCTGCTGATGTAGCAGCCGTTTATTACAATCCTGAATATGTAGAATCAAAAGGATTACCAGCCATTTCGAAACAAGATTTGAAAGATGCTTTTAAAAGACAAGATTTAGAAATTTTTACAAGTGCTGATGAATTAGAGTCTTTTTTGGTCGCTCAAAATTGGAAACAAAATAATCTTTTGATTATGTCTTCTGGAAAAATGGGAGGAATGAATATTGAGAGTTTGGCGAATCAATTATTGGGATAAAAAAAAAGTTAATTTGTAGGGAAAATGGCTTGCCTTTTCCTAGTCAGTATTTTATGGTTCAATTAAAAATACACAATATGTTTAAGAAAAGGCAAGCCATTTCCCTACTAGCCCACGAATAAATTCGTGGGTTTTTTTTAGCATTACTTTAATTTATAAACTCAAAAATCATCTTTGATAATTCTGCAATAAGTGCATTATTTGTTTCATTACTCTCCGTTGAGTTTTTGATAAAAATAGCTATTGCATAACTTTTTGTTGGTGTAATTACTATTCCAATATCATTTTCGGCTGCCTTCAATCCAAACTCTAGTCCAAATTCTTGTCCTTCTGTTAGTTCTTTTCTAAATGAACTACCTGTCTTATGTCCTAGAATTATGGTTTCTTTTTGTGGTAATCCTGCTCTGATTTTATTACTTCCTGTTTCAGTCTCTACCAATAACTTCCACAAAAAGTCTTTCGTCTTTTCTTCAAGTATTTTTCCATTGTAGAAATGTTTTAGCAAAAGAACAGCATCAAGTGGCGTACTCGTATTCAAATATTGATTCTCAAAACTTTCGTGCATTTTTTGTTCACTTGCTGCAATAAATGTAGATTTTAAACCTAATTTTTGGATAAATGTATTCGTTTTCTCTACTCCTTTTTGAGTGTGATTTCTTCTAATTTCTGCACTTTCACCTTCATTATTTAGATAATTTTTTCCTCCTAAAAGACGAAACAAAATATCACAGGCATTATTATCACTTTTTGAAACGCTATAAGAAAGAAGCTCATTTAATCTTATAGAAATTCCGTTTTTTGTTTTTTCATTGTACGTTTCTTCGTATTCCTTTTTCAAATTATCTCTTAAAGGCGAATATGTATTTTCTAATAAATCGTAATTTGTAATACGTAATTCATCATTCAAATTAAATTTTCCTTTATCGACTTGATTCAAAATAGCTAAAGCCAGATGAAATTTGTAAACGCTCATTGTGGGAAAATTCTCCAAATTATTTTTATACAAACTCTCTTCTATTTTGCTATTTGAATAAAAACTATAAAAGCCTTCTGAATAGGTTTGACTTTCTTTTAATTCAGCAATGCCAATTCCAATAGTAAGATTCAAGGCTTTCTCTTTTATAACTTTACTAACAGAATCACGAAATGTATGAAGTTTTTTAGCTCCAACGTCATATTTTATTTCCTGTCCAAAACAACCCTCAAAGCTAGATAAAAAGATAAAACAACTGCAAAAAAACAGATAAACAAAATTTTTCATATACAATCAGAGTAATAACGCAATAAATTTTTGAAAAATAATTTCAACTACGAATAAAATTAACTAACTTAATCTAAATTAAAAAACTGGGTAGTCTATCATAAGTAATGCTGTAAATAAAAATGGAACACAGATAACACAGATTAGACGAATAAAACACAGATTTTTAGAATTGCAGCATTATATATTTAACACTACCAAAAACTGCTTTACATTATGAATAAAAAATTACTTCTTTTCCTTTTTTTGAGCTTTATTTATTTTCCTTCTTTTGCTCAAATAGACTCTATTCAAAGTGAATTATACAAATTTTCTTTAGACGAACTCACCGAAAACGAAGAAACCGAAACAGCTATTAGTGTGGCTTCGAATATTAGCACAGATGAAAATAAACAGCCTGCTGCCGTTACTACAATTACTCGTGAACAGTTGCAGCTTAGTGCGGCTCGTACTTTGGCAGAGGCTCTTACTCTTTTTGTTCCTGGGTTTTTTCTTGTCGAAGACCAAGATGATATGATTATGGGTTTTCGTGGTCTTGCCCCTGATAATAACTCAAAGGTAATGCTTCTTATTAATGGACACAATGTAAATACCGAATTTTTTTGGGGTCCTGCTGATGCCATTCTCAATAATACAAATTATGATTATATCGAAAGAGTAGAAGTAATTCGTGGTGCTGGTTCGGTTACTTTAGGACAGGGTGCGCTTTTAGGAGTAATTAATATTGTAACAAAACAAGGAGAATTTGGAAAAACAGAAGGTCTTGCAAGAGCAAATATGACAGCAGGAGTTGGATTAGATGGAGCTTTGAATGGAAGTTTTGATGCTCAACTTCGCTCTGGAGATTTGAAAAGTTATTTTTATATTTCTACAAGTCGTTATCAAGGACAAGAACTTAGAGATGTAGGTTGGGCAAATCAACAGGGAAATCAAGGTTTTGCTGGTGGACAGGTAAAAGATATTGGGTTGCGATTAAGAAAAGCTGAAAGTGTTTTGATGACAGGAAATATTGAATACAAAAATTTCAAGATTGAAGCTACTTATACAGACCAAATTCGTGATTTGTATAATTTTTATAGAGATAGAAATGTCTTCAATCAAACACTGACAACAGTTGCAGCTTCTTATAATTTTAATTTAAGTCAGCACGCCAATTTAAAAACAGAAGTAAATTATGCACAAGATAATTTTGCACTTTATTCGGTTATTGGTACGGCAATGGGTGGAACTCGGGAAGACCGTTTGGGAGGAAAGTTGCTTTTAAATCTAAATGAACTTATTCCAAACAATAAACTAGCCATAGGAGCAGAAGCACGAGTTTTTCAGATGGGAAAGAGCAATAATCAAAATAATAATTTTATAGCAAATGTAATTGGAGCTTTTGACCCAACAACAGCAAATCAAGTCTTGACAATGGGTTTTAGAAGAGATATTCAAGTTTTTAGTCTTTTTGCAGAAAATTATTACAGTGTTTCAGATGACTTAGAGGTTTTTGGTGCTTTTCGTTATGATAATCATCCTTTTTGGGGAAGTAATGTTTCGCCTCGTGTGGGTGCAATTTATTCTCCTACCGAAAAATTTATTACTCGTATTTCCTATCAAACAGGTTTTAGAGGTGCAGTAGGTTTGCATTACACAGGAGGATATAATGGCGATGGCTTTCTGCGTGCTGATAATTACGGAAATGTAGATGGTGCTGATATTCCAGTTTTTGATGCTAATGGAAATCCGACAAGCGATACAGAAACAAATATTCCAACAGTTTTGCCTGAAAGAATAAATGGAATTGAGGGTTCGTTTACTTTTCTTCCTTCCAAAAAACTGAAATTTAATGCGGTTGCTTTTTATAATAGAGTAACAAATGTAATTGATGTAGGTGTAATTTTTCGTAATCCAGAGGACATAGTTTTAGATGAAATAGGAACAGACCAAGCAGGGGATTGGAATGGGTTTTGGTATTTTAAGAATACACCAGGAAGTTTTAATCAAGTAGGTTTGGAAACTTCAATGACTTATACACATTCTATCTTTAATTTGATTGTTTCGCATTCTTTAGTGAAAGTTTTGGGAGCAACAGACGAGCAAAAACAGATTGCACAAGGTGGAAATAGTATGTATTTAGCTGATGGAGGCAACGATAATCTGCATTTTAAAGCCTATCCAGAAAGTGTTTTCAGGACTAATTTTATAGTAACGCCTATTTCAAAACTTTCTTTTGGACTAAATGCACTTTATTACGGTCAATGGTATTCGCCTATCGGAACAGTTGTAGATGGTGGACTTATTCTAAATTTTTCTTCTCAATGGAACATTACCAAAACACTACAATGGGGAGTTTCTGTAAAGAATTTATTGAATGAAAAAAATCTTTCGCCTATGAATAGCAATGCAGGAGGAGAAGATATTTCTTCAGGAACGCCAGCTTGGGAAACTACAACAGGCTGGACTACACTTAGATTGAATTTTTGATTTTTTCATGTTCAAAAGTCTGTGTCAGAACATTACCTACATTTTTACTAAAAACAAAAGCGTAAGAATAATTTTTGTTTTCTTGCTCTAATCTGTCTTTTCGTTCCAAACCGATTAAGTCAAATTCATATAATCCTTGCTCAATGTCAAATCCTTTTGCTGGATACTATTTTTCAAAAATAGTATTTGTGTAGGGATAATTGCCTGCATTATCCCTACTAGAATGAAAATAACATTCTATCCTCGTTGAGGATTGAAAAACAAAAAAAAGCAGTTATATGAATTAATAAACTAATAAAGTTCACTAATATCATCATCATTAATAATTTGATACGATTCTTCATGAAAATGTTCTTCACTAATATCTATTAAATCATAGGCAATTTTTCTTTTAACAAATGAATCTTTATTAAAACTCAAATAATCTCTAAAGGAACTAAATTCCCAATCTTCCATGTTTTTACATAACCCAGCTTTCATTGGATTTTGATGTATATAATGAAAACACGTAAAAGGATAATCTCCTCTTTTACTTTTTTCAATGTTTTTAGCTTTTGTTTTTTGTCGCCACAGAGAACCTGACCTTTTATATTTTTTGTTAAAATAATCAGTGTATTGACTTGAAAGAATTCTAAATCCATTACTCAACCTTGTAAGTTCCAAATGTCCCAAAGTTACTGCCTCGGCTGAATAATCGGTTGTATTGATAAGGAAATGAAAATGATTTGGCATTAAACAATAATTAACTATATCACAAAAAGGCAAGACTTTTTCTCTTACCTTTTCTAAAAAAACAGTATAATCTTCTTTATCTAAAAAAGTAGTTTCTTGGTTATTTCCTTGATTGTAAATATGATAAAATGTTTCGGACTCTATTTTCATACTAATTTTCTGTTTAGGTTTACGTTGCTTTTTAGGTCAGTTTGTGGTATAGGTTTTTTTGTTAAGGTCAGTCTCTTTAGAGCAGACCGATTATATAAAACCCCTACAAACGGTTTGCCCTACAGGACTGACCTATATTTTAGAACAGACTATTTATTTTTATGTATTGGTTTTTCTTTTTAGGTCAGTCTCTTTAGAGCAGACCGATTATATAAAACCCCTACAAACGGTTTGCCCTACGGGACTGACCTATATTTTAGAACAGACTATTTATTTTTATGTATTGGTTTTTCTTTTTAGGTCAGTCTCTTTAGAGCAGACCGTTTATAGTGTATTAAGCCTGAAAAAGGCAGACCGATTATATAAAACCACTACAAACGGTCTGCCCTTCGGGACTGACCTATATTTATGAGCAAACGAACACACAAAAAAAGCATTTATCGTTCTTTAGTTAGGTCAGTCTCTTTAGAGCAGACCGTTTATAGTGTATTAAGCCTGAAAAAGGCAGACCGATTATATAAAACCACTACAAACGGTCTGCCCTTCGGGACTGACCTATATTTATGAGCAAACGAACACAAAAAAAAAGCATTTCCACTTATCACTTATCACTAACCACTTATAACTGAAATCTCTTCTTCACTAAGTCCATACAACCCATACACCAAAACATCAATCTCACTTTCTAGCGCACTCGTGTCGGCTGACGGATTACCTTTTTTAAGGGATAGGATTTGTTCTACTTTTGATTCTATTTCGGTTTGTTGTTCTTTAGTTGATAGACAATTGGAGTATTTTCTACATGTGCTTTAGACATTGGAAAAATATCCACCACTGAATTTTTGAAACTTTAGAGTCAAGATAAAATCGAATAAATTAGAATTTAATATTCCTGTAGAAAACCAATTTATTGGTCAGGTTAATTAAAAAAGTTGTCTGTTTACATAAAAATCTTTATCAAATATGTAAAATTGTTGTTTAGAGATTTTCTGCCCAAACTATTTTTTCGCCTGTTAAAAAAACGTTCTCTCTAGTTGTATGAATTGCGTAGGCATATGATCTGAAGTTAATTACCTTTAAATCTTTCTAATGAGATTTTAATTTGGATATTTATCCATTGAATCTGTTTTACTTTAAACTAGAATCTGTATAAATCAACATAATTGCATTTGTATCTGATGCGTAATATCTATCAAATTCGTTTATAAGTAAAATAAGGTTTAATCAATTCACTTACCACTTTTGAAAGGTTGAGATTTCTTTTTCATCTGACTTCCACTCAAAAATTGTTTTTAACTTCTTTACATTTATTGTGTTTTGCAATAATTGATTTTTGTTTCCTCATCAATTATAAATGACTTCATTTGCAACTCCTGTTTTTATTCAAAAATAATACATTATTCCATTTAGCATATCTTCGAACAAATTTGTCTCTATTTTTTAATTTTTAAAAGTAAATTTGGGTTTTTTCACTGTCAAAATCCAGCCAGTATTTTCTAGCTTATTTTGGTCGCTTTAAAGATTTGATTATTGCTACTAGGGACAATCTGTGATATTTTTAAAGCATGTTCAAGATCAGATTTTCTGTAACTATTGGCAGCTTAAATTAAATTGAGTAAGTTTTTCTGTTATTGAATCTTTTCAGAAATACATAAGCATAAGTTTGAATACTAGCTTTTCAAAACCAGGTAAATCTTCCAAAATCAATTAATTCATTAAGTTGAAATTGTTGTAACCATGTAATATCGTAAAGGCTTTCCAAAACCTGCACGCGTAACCCATTTATTAGGAGCAATATGAACTTAAAGTTTCCTTTATGCTTTAGAATATTCAATTCCTAACTTCAACAAAGAAATACTAATAAATCCAGTTTTTCCATTGTAGATTTTTATACTTATCTTGTAAAAGGTTCTTTGGCTTCATATTCTTCTTAATGAATATAAGGAGGATTTCCCAATCACAACTTCAAACCCAATAAAATTACCTTTGTTGTCCAATACTTCTGGAAACTCAAAACGCCATTCGAAAGCATTTTGATAGATTTTACTGCTTTTTATATCTTCAATTTCTGTGTTTAGTTTCAGAACTTCTTTTTCTAATTTTTCTATATTTTTTTCTTTTGCTTTTTCTTCGCTTTGCTCAAGTTCAAAAACAGAACGTTTGAGTGAGCAGCGTTTGGAGTTCGGCAGCTTTTTTGGAAAGAGCCAGTACTTTTGGGTCTTTTTTACTTACTTCACTTCTAAAATCGGCTTTTATGGTGTCAATAAGTTTTTCCATTTCGTATTTCTGGTCTTTGCTCGTCGCATTTCTGTACGTCTGAACAGCCATACGGTATGAATCTATCGTCCAGTTGCTTTTTTTGAGAGCCTTGCTAATATCAGCATCTAAGTCAAAACGACTTATCAGCGAGTTTCCCGTTTTGATATTAATATCAATATTGGGTAGCGTTTCCAGTTCTTCAAAATTGCTTTCTTCGGTATAATAGGCATTTTTCAACAGCTCAATCCAAAGACGCAAACGACATATTTTGACAGAATTTGGATTAATATCGACACCAAAAAGACAGTTTTCTATGAGTTTTTGTTTTTCGTGGAAAAGCGTTTTTTGTATCGTCTGACTTCCTTTATTTCCAATTTGATACTCAAAAAAATCGTTGGCAGTTTCGAAGGCAAAAAGTTCATCATTTTCTATGCGAATTTCGACAGGCAAACTCTTTCCAGTTTCATCAGCCAAAATTCCCAATTCGGATTTTATAACGATGAGTTCGTTGAGTGCAGAAACCAAAAAGTGTCCAGAACCAACAGCAGGGTCACAAATTTTGATCGAATCAAATATTTTATTGTTTTTAATTCTATCTTCTGGTTTGTATTTGGAAGAAAGAAAAAATGATAAATCCTCAAAATTCTCAAACTCTATTTTGTATTCTTCCGAAAACTTCTGAACCACCGAACGACGCAGCGTTTGGCGACACATATACATCGTAATAAAACTCGGTGTATAAAACGAACCGTCTTTGTAGCCGTTTATTTTTTCAAAAATAAGTCCCAAAACAGAGGCATTAATCAGCGTTTTTTTGTCTTTTCTGATTTCCTCCGTTCCTTCCGAACTAAAATTATAGGCATCTAAAAATTGAAAGAAATAACTCAAAGGCGTTTCTTTTCCAGTCCTGCGAACTCCATTTGCATCTTTCAAAACTGTTTTGGAATACAAAGTAAGTTCTGCATTATCAGTAAGATTACTTGCATTAACAGTATCAGTTTCAAGAGGAGTTTCCTCAAAAAGCGAACTATTCAGATAAGGAATATGAGCAAAATTGTTTAAATGTTCTCGTCTTTCTTTGGGTCTTTTCGCCAAAACATCAAAAAACAAATCATCTAAACACGATCAAAATTTTGTAATCGTTTGAATATTCAAAAACTTATATTTCTGACGGATTTGCTTTTTTTCTGTTTTGTGATACTGTAAAAGTTGTGCTTCCAAAAGTTTTAGAAAAAGAATACGATTTGTCCACGTAATACAGAGTTCTAACGCAATATTTTCATATTTTTCAGTGTCATTTTCTCCATAACATTTATAATTTCTGACAATTCGGTCTTTTCGTTTTCTTTCTACTTTTGCGAGTGTATTTTCCAAAAAAGAACCTCGTTCACGCTCTTTTTCATTTTTTCGCTTAATGACTTTTTTGTTTTGTTCCTTTACTTCTTCCAGTCCTAAAATGTGTAAAAGTTCATTATAAAAATCTTTATTGAGTGAATTCGAATCATTGGAAAATGGTTTTTTGAGTAAATGAACAGGCGAAAGAATTTTGTAAAGATGAATAAGTTTTATTTGGTCTTTTTGTGCTTGTTCGTCTGTTTCTTCTTTGTCAAAATCTTTTATACTATTTTGTCTAAAACTTTCTAGTTCTTTTTGATACTCTCTCAAATCAAAATGCGTACAGATTATTTCTTCATCTAAAGAATCAATAAAAGGCTGTGCAATTTCTTTGTAAAAATGGCTTGTAGTTTTTTTACTTCTTTGAAAATCCTTGAATTTTTTGAGTAAACCGTTATTTTTATAAAAGATTTTATCAAACTGATTTTCATCAAAAATAAACCATTCATAGACATCAGTAATAATAAGATTTTTGACTTCTATATTTTTCTCTTCTACTCGTTCTACCAAATAATAATAAACAAGCTGATGAAATGATTTTTTATTAAAATTATCTTGACTTATAAATTCTCTACTGTTCGGCTTTTTATTTTCTATCATCACACCAACAGGACTTTTTTGTGTGTCTTGATGATGAATTACATTATCAATATCGTGCTTTGTATTTATGGCGTGAAGATTTTTATAATAGGCATCTTTCAAAAAATCGGACATCAGATTTTTTGTATTTTCTTCTCGCTGTTTTTCCATTTCCTCCAACAGTTTTTCTAGTGCATCAGCAAAACGTTCAAATGCTGCCGCTTCAACGTGTTCTTTTCTGTAGGCTTGATTAAGCGACTGAGCAGGTTTGAGTGTTTGTAATTTCATAAAATGTAATCTAAACCATTACTAAACAGGGTTAAAACCCTGTCCAATTTATAATTCATAGCCTATTTTTGAATTGAACAGGGTTTTAACCCTGTTTTTTATTTAGGATTTGAAATCAAATATATTTTCTCAAAGATACATTTTGTATATAAAAAAAGAAATAGAAATTTTTTAATTAAATTTGTAATTCATTTAAAACAAAACAAAATGGCATTACGAATAACCGATGCGTGTATAAATTGTGGAGCTTGTCAGATAGAATGTCCAAATAATGCGATTTATGAAGGATCTCAAAATTGGTCTTTTGCAGAAGGTACAAATCTAAAAGAAGTAGAAACAGAAGAAGGTAAAATCGTAGATGCACACACCGAAAATGCACCTTTAGATGATTTTATTTATTATATCGTAACTGATAAATGTACAGAATGCAATGGTTTTCACGATGAGCCTCAATGTGCCTTTGTTTGTCCTGCTGATTGCTGTATAATTGATGAGAATTTTATAGAAACAGAAGAAGAACTTTTAGCAAAAAAGGAATGGTTACACGCAGAATAAATTATTGTTCTTCCACTTTCATAGCCTTTACGCCAAAATAAGTTGCTTGAGCTTCATTTATCCAATATTCTGGGTAAGTGGTTAGGTGCAAAGTAGGTTCATAAAGAGTATGAGGAGGATTTTTGATTGCTGGAACAATACAGGTATCTGATTTGCAGTTTGCTAACAACGTTTTTCTAGTATCTAATTGCATAGCATAATTATAGGCTCTTCCTTTCAAAAGGTCTGCATAAGCTGCCCGAATTGGGTTATTTTCTTTATACAAAAACATAAAAATAACTACAGGAGCAATCAATTTTGTAAAGACAGAAGGCTTTGTGAAAATAGCAAGACTATCCTCTATTTGATTAGAATAAAATTTGGCAAATACAGTAACTACATAAAACCAGCCTGTCAGAAAAAAGAAATAGACAATATTATTAATCCGTGTCGGAAGCTCTCCCCCAATGGAAACATAACCAATTGAAAAACACCCAAAGACAACCCCTATCCAAACTATTAAAGCCCAAAATGGATTTACTTTAAACACAAAATCATACAAACTTTTAGAAGCGATTTTATGGGCAAAGGGAATGTAAAATAGAGTAAAAACTAAAATTGGCGTTCCGAAAAACCAGAAAAAAATATAGTTTAATGAATTAGGAATAAGTTTAGGTAGAATAAGTATAGGATTCAGATGACCATTAAAATGAAGAACCTCTCACAGAATTTCCTGGTGCAAAAATAGAAATACAAAAGAACAAAAGAGCAAAGAGAAACAAAAAGCTATAAAAAGTATCTATTTTCTTATTTGTAATTAGTTTTGTAATCCAAATAACGGCTATCAAACCGACTACGAAAGAAGAGTAAATTTCCATATTTCCACAGAGTACAAAAGCAAATAAGTAGATGGCTAAATTCTGTTTGAAATAAGGTTTTGAAGTTTTGATTCGATGTTCTCTTTCAATTAAAAAACCTATCCAAAAAAGCACGAAACTATTCGCTAGCATATATCCAAAAGCACAAATAAACCAATAAAAACCCTCTGAAAGGCTTGGCATTCCATAGATATACAAAACAAAAATACTGAGTGTCAAGAGCAATTTTTCTTGTATAGAATTAGTGAAATTAATTTTATTTATAATCCAATAATAACTCAAAAAACTAATTATGAGTATCAGAAAAATAAAAATTGTATAAAACCCTTCCCAATAGATAATTAGTTTTAAAAAGACAGAACCCCAAAAAATAGAAAAAAAACGTCCAGACCAATTCATATACTAGAATGAGTAAGTTCCAAACTACTCATAGAAGAGAGGCTGATTAAAGTAAGTGTATTCATCTGCCACTGGACGAGCGAAAAATGCTAATATAAAAAAAGGAAGAATACACAAAAAAAGAAAAATGATTTTCAGGTCTAATGCAGAGATTTTTTTGAATGGAATCATTTACTTTTTTGAGTTTTTAGATGTATTTGCTTTCCCAGAACTGAATTAGTCGGTCTAATGCTTGTCTTTGAGAAAGCAAACATACAAAAAATTATTCTTCAATACGTTTGATTTTTGCTCCTAGTGCATTTAAGCGTTTATCAATAAATTGATAGCCTCTATCTATCTGCTCTGCGTTGTGAATTGTGCTTTTTCCCTGTGAGGAAAGAGCTGCTAACAGAAGTGAAACGCCTGCACGAATATCAGGAGAGCTCATCGTAATTCCTCTTAAATCTTGCTGTCTTCCCAGTCCCAAGACGGTAGCACGATGTGGGTCACAAAGAATTATTTTTGCTCCCATATCAATGAGTTTATCTACAAAAAACAAACGGCTTTCAAACATTTTTTGATGCACCATAAGCGTTCCGTGAGCTTGCGTAGCAACTACTAAAACAATAGAAATTAGGTCAGGAGTAAAACCTGGCC
Organism: uncultured Cytophagales bacterium; assembly: GCA_963761725.1. Classification (GTDB taxonomy): domain Bacteria; phylum Bacteroidota; class Bacteroidia; order Cytophagales; family Bernardetiaceae; genus Bernardetia. The sequence goes on from CAVXHP010000012.1 coordinate 580,165, forward strand.
AAGGTGCATCTGCAATCGTCATGATAGAGCCATCAATAAAAGAATTTATATGATAATGTTCTTGTGCAGGAATAATAATATCATCGTTTTCGAAAATCATCTGAATTCCTAACTTCTTAAATGTATTTGGAATACAGCCTAATTTGTCTATACGAGCATTTTTGATACGAATTTCGGAAGCTGTCAGGGCAGCTAGTCCAATAAAGCTACCAATTTCTATCATGTCAGGAAGCATAGTATGTTCTGTTCCGCTTAATTTCTCAACTCCTTCAATAGTCAGAAGATTCGAACCAATTCCTTCTATTTTTGCTCCCATTCTACACAGCATTTCACAGAGCTGTTGTGTATAAGGTTCGCAAGCTGCATTATAAAGCGTTGTTTTTCCCTTTGCAAGTACGGCAGCCATCAAAATATTTGCTGTTCCTGTTACAGAGGCTTCTTCTAATAAAATATACTTTCCTTTTAAGTCTGTTGCATCAACATTGTAATATTTATTTTCAGCATCGTAAGTAAAGCGTGCACCCAATTCCTCAAAGCCTTTAAAATGAGTATCTAATCTTCGTCTTCCAATTTTATCTCCACCTGGTTGTCCTAGACGGCATTTTCCAAAACGAGCTAAAAGAGGTCCCATTATCATAACAGAGCCACGCAAAGCACCACCTTGTTCGATAAAATCTGGACTATACAAGAAATCTAAATCTATGGTTGAGGCTTCAAATTTATAAGAATGTTCGCTTAATTTTTCGGTCTTTACACCCAAATGACCCAATAAATCAATGAGCTTTAAGACATCACGAATTAAAGGTATATTATTCACAACAACGGGTTCAGAAGTCAATAAAACTGCACAAAGAATTTGTAATGCTTCGTTTTTTGCACCCTGTGGTATAATTTCTCCTTTTAGTTTTGCTCCTCCTTCTACTTGGAAGGTTACGGATTCTTTTAATTTTGCCATTTTTACTAATTAGTGTTTTACTTTTATTTTTTAAAGTAGCAGAAATTTAAGGGATTTGTCTGTCAATTACAAAGAAAATTATGAAAGAGAGAATAAATAACGTGAACTCGGTATTATGATTTAGTTCATTTGTGTATTTCCCCATTATCAACGTCTATTTTTTCAAAATAGACGATTGCTAAGGGAGTTTTGTGTTTTTTTACCTTAGCAATCGTCTGTTATCGCAGATAACAAGACGTTGATAATGGTGAAAAAATACAAAACGGTTACTAATAAGAACTATTTTAATACCGAGTTCACGTTAAATATTAGAGAAAACATACTACAAATGCAAATTTCAAATCAAAGCCAACTCACAAAAAAACGAGTTAGATAATTTAGTTTATCTAACTCGTTTTTGCTTGAATCTATTCTACTAAACTCTTATTCCGACAATAGTAATATCATCTCGCTGTTCGGTTGTGCTTTGGAATTTATCTAAGTAATCTACTAAATAGAGTTGTTGTTCTACTAGTGATTGGTCAGAAATCTGGCTTATAATTTCTAAAAATTTAAGTGTTCCTATTTTTTCTCCATTAGGATTATTTTGGTCGGCGTAACCATCTGTTGTTAGGTAGATAGTTGTACCTCTTGGAAGCTGAATTTCATTGTTTTTAAAGTGTTTGTTTATACGCTGTTTTCCTCCAATAGAACGTCTTGTGGCTGCTATAATTTCTACTTCAGATTTTGCTGAATTTGGTAGAGTATAATATAAGGCTCTTTTTGCACCTGCGTATTCTATTTTTAGAGTGGGTTTGTTTTCTGACTCTGAAAAATGAAAAGCACACAGACACATATCCATACCATCAGAATTTGATTCTTGATTTTGGTGAAGTGCTTTTATCAATCGTATATTCAATTCATTTAAGATTTGGGAAGGACTAGCATGTGCAACTTCATTGATTATCTCTGTAAGTATAGAATGACCAATCATAGACATAAATGCACCTGGAACTCCATGACCTGTACAATCGATGAGAGCAAGGTATGCAATTCCTTCTTTATAAACTAACCAATAAAAATCTCCTGAAACAATATCTTTTGGGTTGTAGAGAATAAAATACTCTCTGAAAAGTTTCGAAAATTCGTTGTGGTGAGGTAGAATAGCTCCCTGAATCGTATTTGCGTATCGAATAGAATCAGTAATTTTTTGATTTTTTTCCTCAATAGTTTGGTATGCCGAAACATTATCTAAAGCAATTGAAGTATAAGCTGCAAGGGTTCGTAAGATGGTTAGATGTTTTTCCTTATAAGCATCTTTTTCCAGACTTTGAACTGTAATTACACCAACTGGTTTTTGCTCAACAAATAAAGGAAGGTAAACAAAGGACTGAGGAATCTGTCCTACTTTAGTGATGAATACTTCTCCTTTTTGTGTTTGGATTTTTTGTAAATAAGCATGAAAATCATTTTCTATAATTTCTTTTTGCTCCTTAAAGCAGACCACAGCTTTGCTGTCTTTTTCTTCTAATTTATCATAATGAAAAGGCATTTCTTCATTATTTTCCATAAAACCTGAAAACTCAAGTTGTTGTAATTGTGGGTTGTAGAGTCCAATACCAAAAAATTCGGCTGACATAAGTGAATTTACATTACTATAAACTGTCTGAACCAAGTCTTTCTGATTCAATATTTGAGTAATCTTTTGACCAATTTCAGAAAGAACTTGAATATTTTTATATGAATTTTCTACTTCTTCTTTCTGGCTTGATATTTCTTTATTCTGCTCTGTAATTGAGAGGTTTGCATCAATTAGTCTTTCGGTTTGTGCCTCAATTTCTTCTTTTTGTTGATTGATTTCAATATTTGCAAGTAGTACGCTATTAGCTTGTTGCTCAATTTCTTCCTTTTGATGTTGAATCTCAGCAGTTCGTTTTTGTATAAGAATTTCTAAATTTTCTTTTTCTTTTTTCAGACGAATAGTATTCCATTTCACAACAAGCCAAACAAAAATAATACACATAACGGCATATACAATAAATGCCCACCACATTCTATACCAAGGAGCTTCTATTTCAAAAGAATAACTGGTAAGATTACTTTCCTTCTCATAACTATTTTTTCCTATTACTTCAAAGGTATAATGTCCTTCAAAAAGATTGGTATAAACAGCTTTTGAATCAGTCGTCCATTTGCTCCATTCTTCATCAAAACCCTTCAAGCGATAGCGATATGTATTCTTACCTTCTCCATAATCGGGTAGAGAAAATTCAAAAAGAATTGAATTGAATTTGTATGACAATTTTTCATTCAAAGTAATAGGCTTATTTCCTTTTTTCTCATCCAGAATCCAATCGGGTGCATATCCACCATAGATAGTAGAATCTTTTCCTATCCGAACTTTTCTAATTAAAACATTTCTTGCTTTGTAATAATCTGTGTCTGCTTTTGGGTCATATCTAAAAACTCCTTCCGAACCACCAAACCACATCGTTCCGTCAGGTGCTAAATAATGTGCCAAAACCATCATTTCAGGAATTTTTTTAAAAGGAGTTTCATAAAGCTCATAACTTCCATTCGCTTGTTTTTTTGCTAATCCAATAGAACCCGTAGCACTTTGCAAACCAGCATACAAAAAATCGCCAGTAGAAGTTTCTCCAAAAGAAAAAATATCTCTACTTCCATCTGCAAGAGGTGTGTTTTTTAGCTCTGGTGCAGGAATCATTTTGTCAGTTGCCTCATTGTATTTATAAAGTCCTTTTTCGGTAGCAAAAATAATATCGTCTTTGAAAGGATAAACTAAGATATTTTTGAGCGATAAAAACCCTTTGTCTTCTTTATAATATTTTATTTTATCAGCCGTAATTTCCTCCAAATTCTCATAATATGGAATTTTGATAGCTCCATTTCTAAATGTTCCCAACCATAGATTTCCTTCTTTATCTTCTTGAGCCATTCGAATATCATCCTTCAAATCCTTTATCTCCCCATCATTTATCCACTTTTCATTCTCATATCGTATGGCAGTGATACCTTTGCCATGTAGTAAAAAAATACGATTCGGGCTTTTTTTGGATTGATAGAATTCGAAAGGAATATTTTTATGCACAAAAACTAGCTTTGAAGTGGAGTCTGTAAGTTGATGTATTCCATTGTTATCGATGACTAGCAGTAGTTCTTTTTGTGGTATTCCATTTTTCGAAACAGGTATAAAACGAGTAAATGACCACGTTTGAGTATCAAGTGACGTGTTTCCTTTTACTTTCTTTGCCTTATCTCCATCTAAATAATACAAACCTTGATGTGTAGCAATGTAAGTTCGCCCTTCAAAAGAATGTATTGCCTCTACTACGCCGTCCAGACCTGAATTTTTGTCCCAAAAAGAAATAGGAGAAGCAGTTTCTACATGAGCAATTCCTTTGTTCATGGCTACAAATAAGTTGCCTTTGTCAGTAGCCAGCATATTGTAAATAGTATTTGTTAAAAGTCCTGTTTCTTGCGTAATTTTTTGTTGAAGAATTCCTTTTTCACTTAGAACATAAATTCCACTTCTTCTATCCAAAATAGCGATTTGATTGGAAGGCAGACGTATTACTTTATTATATGTTCCATACACGTAATTTATACTATCCAAAAAACTCAAAAAATCAGGATATTCTTTAGATACATCTTCTGGTTTGTTTTTCTCAAAATTAGAAGTAGAAATACGGTATAATTTTCTATTTATAGGTATTGGTTTGTTCTCCTCTGAAATAAAATACGCTCTTGCAGAAATCAGAAATGAGCTATCTGTTTCTTTTTCCATAAAATCAACAAGATGATTTTCGTAAAATGAGTTGGCTAAAATAGGAGCAAATTTTTTGTTTTCTATTTTTTGCAATCCTTTGGATAAATCCCAAAAATAAGCTCTTTCATTTATATTAAAAATAACTTGATAGGTTGTATAATTGATTGTATCTAATTGTAGAGTCTGATTAATTGGATGATGTTCTAGAATGAAAATTTTTCTCAATAAAATATCATAAAATATAACTTCATTACTTTCTTCTGTTTTCTGCTGAACAATTTTCAAAATTCTATCAAACTGAATACTGCTATCTAGTCTATTACTTAAAGACTCATATGATAAATAACCCTCTTCATTAGAAGATAAATATCCAAATTCGTTTGCTGCTCCTACATATATTTTATCTTGCTCTCTTTTTTGAAAGTTAGAGTAGAACATCGAAAATCCACTTCCTTTACTATTAGTAATAGGAATTAAACGCCAATTATTTCCATCAAACTCCAAAATACCATCGCCATTTCCGATATACATTACACCACGACTATCTTGTGCCAAACTCCAGTTTTGAATATGTCCCTTATATTCTTTCAAACTATAATTATGAATAAAAGGCTTTCCTATTTGAGCTTTCGAAGAGAAATAAATAAAAAAGCACAGAAAAAAAACACAAGAAAAAACAATGTATTTAAAATTTATACTTTTTTTTGTAAGATATTCAGCTAAATAAATAAATAATTTTTTCAAGAGGATATAATATAATAAAACGATGAAGTAAAATCTATAAACTTAAATAGAAGGTTCTATTCTTAAAAATAGACAATCTATTTGAGATATACAATTTATGTTTCACTTCTGTGCAGTAAATAATAACATTTATTAAGTAAAATTGTAAGTTAAAAGGTACTTTGTGAAAAATATTGAATTTTTTGCTTAAATTAATTTTGCTTATTAAACCCATCATTCTACTTTACTAGAAATTTACTTTATGAAAACTATATTCTTGATTACTCTCTCTATTAGCATTTTCTTCTTTCAAACTGTTTTGGCTCAACAAGATAAGCAACAAACAAAACTACAGATTGATAGCTTAGAGAATGTACTCCAAACCCAAAAAGATACTGCTCGTTGGAGTACACTTTATCAATTAGCACTTCTTCAAAGATATTCTAATCCAAATAAAGCAAAAAAACAGTTGCAAAAAGTAATTGAGAAAGTCAAAAACAATCAGAATAATCGCATTAAGCAGAACAAACTTCTTTCTGATTCTTATAGTCTTTTGGGTGTGTTATTAAAACAGGAAGGAGAATATCAAAAAGCACTAGAGAATTACTTGCTCGCTTTACCGCTATTAAATGAAAAACAGGACAAAGAAGAAATAGCTAGTTTGAATAATTCTATTGGAATTTTATATAAAAATATAGGGGATTTTGAGCGTGCTTTGCCTTATTATCAAGATGCTTTGACGATTTGTGAAGAAACAAAATTTCATAGAAAGGCAGGAATGGTCTTGAATAATCTGGGTTCGATTTATATGGAATTGGGAGAGCATCCAAAAAGTAAAGACTATTATTATCAAGCTGTGGAGAAGGCAAAGCTACTACAAGATTCAAGTGTTTTTGCTGTCTCTTATGCAAATTTGGGAGAATGGCATACCAATCAAAGAAATTACGATAGTGCAATTTATTACATACAACTCACATTAGAAATAGATGAAAAACAAAACTATAAATGGGGAATTTGTCAGTCTAATGCAGCTTTGGGGAGAGCTTATACGTGGAAGAAAGAGTTTAATGAAGCAAAACCGTATTTTGATAGAGCTTTAAAGGTAGCTTATGAGATAGATGCAAAACCAATTGTAAATCAAATTTATTTTTCTCTAGCTAATTTTTATGAAAAGCAAAATAAATTTGAGGAAGCATATACTTTTCAAGTAAAATCTCAATTTCTAAAAGATACACTATTAGATGAAGCAAAGCAAAAAGAAATTGCAGGATTACGAGAAAAATATGAAACAGAGCAAAAGGAACAGGAAATAATTACGCTCAATCAAGAAAATCAAATCAAAGATTTAGAAATTACACAATCAAAAGATAGAGAGAGAATGCAAATTGGAGGTTTTGTTTTGCTACTCATTTTGGGAGTAATTGGTGTTTTTTCAAATCAAAAAAGAAATCAATACAAACAAAAAATAGCATTGGCAGAGAAAGATAATTTTTATTTTATAGCTCTTGTAGAAGCACAAGAACAAGAACGAAAACGTATTGCAGCAGATTTACACGATGGTTTGGGACAGCTTTTGGCAGTTGCTAGAATGCAAGTTTCTTCTTTAGAACCTTTTATTGAAATAGGTGCAAGCAAAGAAGAACAAGAAGAAGACAAAGAAATCTATCAGGAAAATTACGAAAAATCAGTTCAAACGCTTGATTTGGCTTGTAAAGAAATCCGTAGCGTTTCGCATCAAATGATGCCTTATGCACTTATCGAACAGGGTTTGGTTTCTGCTCTACAAGAACTGACACAAAATATAAATGATTTGGAAAACAATACAATGAAAATTAGTTTTATAACAAATCTCATAAATTATGAAAATGAAAATAATCGCTTGATTTCTTCTTTAGAGATTTCTATTTACAGAATTGTACAAGAAGTAATCGGAAATTCGCTTAAACATGCAGAAGCAACTCAGTTTGAAGTGTCTTTAGATAGAGAAAATACGAATGTAGTATTAATTTTGAAAGATAATGGAAAGGGATTCGAACTTAGTCAGATTACAGAAAGTAAAGGATTGGGTTGGAAAAATATTTATTCCAGAGTAGCAATGGCTAAAGGAAAAATTGAGGTTTTGAGTGAAAATGGAATGAGTATAAAAATAAATTTTCCTCTGTAGAAACCTCAACAAAAACGTGATATTATACTCAAAAGGACTTTGCAAGATTCATTTTCTACTCAAGATAATTCTGTTTGTGTCGGTCTGACCTACGGTACTGACCTTATTTCTATAGTAGGTCAGTACCGAAAAAACACAAAAAAAGCTCTAATTCCAGCCACCACCTAAGGCACGATATACATTCACAACGGCGTGCATTTGTTGCATTTTGGTTTCAATGAGTTCTACTCTTGCTTCCAAAACATCACGTTGCGTCAAAAGAACTTCCATATAATCAGCTCTAGTAGATTGAAAAAGGTCGTTTGAAATAGAAGTTGCTTGATTGAGTGCTTCTACTTGTTGTATTTCCAAATCGTACTTTTGTTGCAAATTATTGATATACGATAACTGATTTGTTACTTCCAAATAGCCATTCAAAACTATTCTTTGATAATCATAAACGGTTTGTATTTGATTTGAATTTGCTGTTAGATAAGTTGCTTTAATTGCATTTCTATTGATAAGAGGAGCAATTAAATCAGCACCAATTCCATATACAATTGATTCTGGAGCTTTTACCAAAAAAGTAGGGTCAAAAGCACGAAAACCAAGACCAGCTGTAAGACGTAATGAAGGATAAAAGTTTGCCTTTGCTACGGCAATATCTAGTTTTGCAGCAGCTATTTTGAGTTCGGCTTGTTTTATATCAGGACGATTTGCCAATAACTGTGAAGGAATACCTGCCGAAACCACTTGAGGAACTAAAGACATAAAGTTTTTAGAATTTCTTTCAATAGGTTGAGGATAACGACCTAATAAAAGATTGATTCTGTTTTCTGCTTCAATAATATCTTGAAGAATATCAAACTGTAATGCTTTTGTGTTGAGTAATTGTGCTTCAAAACGTTTGACAGCAAGTTCTGTAACTTTACCAGATTGTTTTTGAATACGTACAATTCTCAGTGCATTACTCTGAATTTCAATGTTTTGATTGATGATTTCTAATTGATTATCATACGCCAAAAGTTCGTAATATTCATTAGCAATGTCTGCGATAATGTTTGTTACTAGAAAATTCTTTCCTTCAATGGTAGATAAATAATTTAGATAAGCTGATTTCCTTGCATTTCGTAGCTTTCTCCAAATATCAATTTCCCAACTTGCTTGTACTCCTATTATGTAATTAGGCAAAACTGTAGGCGTTCTTCGTCCATTAGAAATCTCTGTAATATCATCACTTGCTCCTACGCTCGTATATCTACTCACTTTATCAACACCTGCACCTGCTATACCATCTACAAAAGGCAAATATTCTCCTTTTCTAGCTCTGACTTCATTATTTGCAATCTGAATTTCTTGTAGCGTAATGTTTAATTCTTGATTATTTTTGAGTGCTGTATCAATAAGAGCAACTAGATTTTCATCATTAAAATACTGCTTCCAATTCATTTTGGCTGAATTAGTAGAGTCTGTTTGATTGGCGTAATTTTGAGGCGTTTTTTGGTTTGGCGTATTGTTTACCAAAGTAGGAATAGAACAAGCTGTAAAGAACAAGCATACAGAAAGTAATGCTAAATAAGTATATAATTTATATGTTTTCATTTTGAATATCGTTTTTTTGGTGTTTTTATTTTAAATAAAATAATACGCTCTTGTAGGGAAAAGGCACGCCTTTTCCCTACTTTGTTGATTACAAACTTTATAAAGCATGAGCGTGGTCGGTAGCGTGTTTGTCTTCACTCAAAGGAGTTTCATCTTCATTTTTTACAAGATGTTTTCCTTCTGCCATTGAGCCAAAAATATAATACAATCCAGGAACGATAATTACACCGAAGATAGTACCGAAAAGCATACCACCCAAAGCAGATGCACCAATCGTTTTGTTACCGATTGCACCAGCACCATGTGCCAAAATAAGTGGAATAAGACCAGCAATAAAGGCAAAAGAAGTCATCAAAATTGGTCTAAAACGAACTCTTGCACCTTCAATAGCAGCCTCCAAAACGGTAAAACCTTGCTGCTGCTTCTGTACGGCAAATTCTACAATCAAAACGGCATTTTTACCCAAAAGTCCGACCAGCATGACCAGTCCTACTTGTGCATAAATATCATTGGCAAGTCCCATTGTCTTGACAAGTAGAAACGAACCAAAAACACCAGCAGGAAGAGAAAAAATAACAGCCAAAGGAATAATAAAACTCTCATACTGTGCTGCCAAAACAAAATAAACAAAGACCAAAACAACAATAAAAACATAAACAGCTTCATTTCCACGTCTTGCTTCGTCATAAGAAAGAGCAGACCAGTCAATATCAAAACCGTTTGGTAATGATTTGGCTTCTTCACGAATTGCTTCAATAGCTTCTCCACTACTATATCCTTTTGCAGGAACACCACTAAAACCAGAAGAAGTGTACATATTATAACGGTTAATCTCGTTTGCTCCCTGTGTTTTTTTGATTTTCATGAAAGCAGACATCGGCACCATTTCGCCAACATCGTTTTTTACCCATAAATTCAGTACATCTTCTGGAAGTTTTCTAAACTCTGGAGAAGCCTGCACAAAAAGTTTAAAGAAACGTTGGTATTTAATAAAACCTTGCTCGTAAGTACTACCAACAAAAACAGATAAAGTGTTCATTGCATTACCAATCGAAACTCCTTTTTGCATCGCTAACTGATTGTCAATTTCAATTTCATATTGTGGATAATTGGCACTATAAAACGTAAAAACACCAGATAATTCTTTTCGTGTTTCTAGTTTTTCCATAAACTCATTCGTTACTTTTTCAAGTAATTCGTAATCTCCTGTATTTGCTTTATCCAAAAGTTGCAATGCAAAACCACCTGCTGCACCATACCCTGGAACGGCTGGAGGATCAAAAAATTCAATGGTTGCTCCAGGAATTTGTACTGATAATTCTTCTAATTCTTCAATTACTTCGTTTACGGTATGGTGTCTTTCCGACCACGGTTTTAAGTTAATCAAACAGGTTGCAGCATTTGAGCCACGTCCTTCTGTTAAAACTTCATAGCCTGCAATCGTAGAAATAGATTGAATGGCATCTACATCTTTTATAAGTTCTTGCAACTGATTTGAGATGTCATTTGTACGCTCCAAAGTAGAACCAGGAGGAGTTTGGATAATGGCATAAATCATTCCTTGGTCTTCACTAGGAATAAAACCAGTAGGCAAATTAGATGCAATTCCGTAAATACCAATTGCAAAAGCAATCCATAAAATAGCAGTTACTAGTCTTCGATGAGCAATTTTTTGAAGTAAACCAACATACACATTTGTCAGCTTTTCGAAACCTCTATTAAAACCATCCAAACCTCTATTGAGCCATGTTCTTTTGCGTTTCTTTCCATGATTATTTTTCAAAATCATGGCACACAAAACAGGTGTAAGCGTAAGGGCAATAAAACCAGAGAGTACAATCGAACTCGCCATTGTAATAGAAAACTGTCTATAAAATACGCCGACAGGACCCGACATAAAAGCAATCGGAATAAATACAGCCGTCATAAGTAATGTAATGGCTATTACAGCTCCACTAATTTCTTTCAAAACCTGCTGAACGGCTGCATAAGGAGAACAATTTACCTCTTCCATTTTGGCATGGACGGCTTCCACAACCACAATGGCATCATCTACCACAATACCAATTGCCAAAACAAGGGCAAAAAGTGTAATCATGTTGATGGTCAGACCAAAAAGCTGCATGAAAATAAATGCTCCAATAAGTGAAATCGGAACAGCCAAAGTAGGAATAAGCGTAGAACGCCAATCTCCCAAAAAGATAAATACAACAAGAGCAACCAAAATAAACGCATCTCTAAGCGTATGGACAACATTTTCGGTAGAAGCATCTAAGAAACTAGAAACGTCGTAACTGATTTCATATTCCATTCCAGGAGGAAATGTTTCTTTGAGTTCTTCTAGTTTTGCTTTTACATCTTCAATTACTTCGCTGGCATTACTACCATAAGTTTGTTTGAGTACGATTGCTGCCGAAGGATAGCCATTAATGTTGGAATAAATATCGTAATATTCACTTCCCAAAGCTACCGTAGCAATATCTTTTAGTCGTAGTATCTCGCCATCTGCATTTGCTTTTATGATTACGTTTTCATATTCTTTTTCATCATTAAGCCTATCAGAATATGCCAAAACATATTCCAATGCTTCTGCACGCTGACCATCTCCACGACCAATACGACCTGCTTTACCAATAACACTTTGCTCTTCAAGTGCTTTCATTACTTCGTCAGGAGAAATTTTGTAAGCTCTCATACGTTCTGGATTCAGCCAAACACGCATCGCATACTGACGACTACCCAATATCCTCGCCTGACCCATTCCATTAATACGCTGCAATTCAGGCATCATATTCACACCTGCAAAATTGAACAGAAATTTCATGTTTGCATTCTTGTCTGTACTATAAAGGTTTACGTACATAAGCATGCTCGGCATCATGGGCGTGATAATTACACCTTCACGCTGCACAAGTTCGGGCAAACGGTTTCTGACTTGCTCTACACGGTTTGAAATCTGAACTAAGGCTTGATTGGCATCACTTCCAGGTTCAAAAACGATTTGAATATTTGCCTCTCCTGCACTGGTGGCATCGGATTTCATATAACGCATTCCCCAAGCTCCATTAATGGCTTGCTCTAAGGGAATGATAACCGATTCGGTCAATGTTTTGGCACTTGCACCAGGGTAAGAAGCCGAAACCATTACCATAGGAGGTGCAATAGACGGAAATTGAGAAGTTGGAAGGGTATAAATTGACATTACACCCAAAAATATAATAACTAACGAAAGTACAATGGCAAGCACTGGTCGTCTTAGAAATTGTTCGAACATCTTTTTTGAAGTTTAGACCTCCCCCAACCCCTCCACAAGAGGGGAGTATGAGAAGTAAGTTTTTTATTTTTAAAATTGCTCCGTATTTTCTCCCCTCCTTCGGAGGGTCTGGGGGAGGTAGTTATTCCACGTAAACCTCCAAAGTTTTCAATACTTCTTTAGGTTCTTTGTATTCAAATTCTATTTTATCATTATTTCTTACTTTCCTAATTCCCTCCAAAAGTATTTTATCACCTTCTTTCAAACCTGCTTGAATGACATACAAATCTGGAAGTTCGGCAGCTACTACGATTTCTTTTTGATGTACTACATTTTCTTTATCTACTACAAAAACATATTTCTTTTCTAAGATTTCGAAAGTTGCTTTTTGAGGAATGATAATCGCATCTTTGAAAGGAACAGTCATTTGAATATTGCCTGTTTCTCCATGTCTTAAAAGTCCATCTGGATTTGGGAAGGTAGCTCTAAAGGCAATATTACCCGTTTCATTATTAAAATCGGCTTCAATAGCTTTCACTTCTCCACCATACTTAAAGAGTTTATTATTTGCCATAAGTAGATTTACTTTCATCAAACTATCCTTTTTTTCGTTTTCTTTATATTCCAAATATTCATATTCAGGAACATTAAAATAAACCCACATCGTACTGTTGTCAGAAAGTGTGGTCAATAATTCGCCTTCATCCAGAAGACTTCCTTTTCTTACCTGCAATCTGTCCATTATTCCATCAAAAGGAGCAGAAATTTTGGTAAAACCCAAATGTACTTGTGTAAGTGATAATTCAGCTTGTGCTTTGTCTAGTTTTGCTTTCGCTAATGCTAATTCATTGGGTGCAACAATAGAACTGTCAGCCAAACGCTTCGTGTTTTTATATTCTATTAATGCAAAATCAGCTTCTGCTTGAGCCTTTTGCGTTTCTGCCTCATAGAGTTTTGGCATAATCTGAAACATAGTTTGTCCAGCTTTTATTTTTTGTCCTTCATCTACAAATGTTTCTTGTAAATAGCCTTTTTCTAATGTTCTAAGCTCAATATGCTGAATAGCTTGGATTTGACAAACATAATTTTTGATAACAGAAGTATCCATTTTGATTGGACTAGTTACTAAAAAGGTAACTTCTTCTTCCTTCTTTTCTTTGTGAGAATCACAACTTGTATAAAATAAAATTACACATAAGCTCATAAAACCAAGTAATATCTTGTTCATGATTGTTTTTTGTAAATAGAGTAAATATCTTGAAAATCAAAAGGAGTATAAACAGTAAATTGTAAAGGTAAATATCTAAAAATCAATTGGTTATAATGATATTGATTTTAGTAATTACAAAAAAAATACAAATAAACTGATATACGAAAATAGGTTGCTTCAAATGATTTTTGAATAACCTAAAGAGAGGTAAGAAAAGATGATATTATAATCTAAATACTTGGAAAGGAATATAGCATTTATAAAACAAGAAATAATTGAGGTTCTCACTTAAATGGAGATAATTTCTATTGTAATTATAAAATTGAGCAAAATGAGGAATCTCTAAAATAGCACTAAAAGAAAAAACATTCTTTGAAAATTCTACAAAAGAAACTGATTTGTCTTCTTTTTCCTTTTCTTCTTTCTCAAAAAAAGGAAACTTTGGACGTTTGCTTTTCTTTTTGTTAGTTGGAAATGAGGCAGATTGAAGCGTAGGAATACGGAATTGATTATCAAACTCAGCAATTTCTTCAAATTCTTGATTAGTATCATTTAGAGAAATACTAATCTCTTCTGAAAATACAATTTCGTTTGCTTTATTTGTATGAGCATACAAAAAACTGTTTCCATTTAGAAGGAAAGCAGTCAGTAAGACAAACGATATTTTGAAGAGTTGTTTCATTACGATGCAAATGTAAATAGAATTTTTGTTTCTACAAGCAATTTCAAAATTATTTTTTGGATAAATAAATATTTATTTTAAATTAAATCAATCTGCTAATGCTAAACTTCGTATTTTTCTTTGAAAGAAAAATAAATCTCTACTAAAAAATAAAAAAGGCAACGTTTTGCAAGTTTTTAACGTATTATGTTTGATACAAGTCTATTCTAATTTAATCTTATTTATTATGTCTAATCTATTGACTGTCAGACTTTTTTTGGTGCTGTTTGCCTATGCAACAGTTACTTCTGTACAGGCTCTTGTTTGTCAGATGAATTTTGATCAGGATAACCAAACTGATAATCAAAATTCTATACCACAAAAAGCAAAAACACGAGCAAAAACACAAGATACTTCTCTTTAGTGTTTCTATCGATACAGTTGCTTTAATAGACGAACATATTTCTTCAAGCTGGGTTTTTCATAATCGCAATGCTGATGAATGGCTTACTTATTATCCCAATGCCAAAATTACGTGTACTCCCATTGAAAATATTCATAACAAATCAAAAACAGATACAGTAATTGAACTCATAACAGAAAAGACACATTTACGCTTTTATCGTGCTGATGAAAAAGACCTGTTGGTAGAGGCAAAGGTAAATTTTGAACCTTTATCTATCGGAAAAGGATTTTCTATGGGAATGAACAAAGGTGATTTTATGCGTTGCTTTTCAGAAACGGAAGAAGGAATGAAGCAAGATGTTGTAGTGGTGGTAATGGACGAAGAAGAAACAAATTATTATTTCTTTACTTTTCAGCAAAATGTTTTGGTAGCTGTTCATTACGAAGGATTTATTGACTAAAACTTCCAAAGTTATTTTTTTTAGGACTTTCAAAAATCACTATTGTTTTTGGAAGTCCTATTTTTTTATACCTTTTCTCCAAAAGATAAATCTCCTGCATCTCCCAAACCAGGTATGATATACGATTTTTTATCTAGTTTTTCATCTATATCTCCAATCCATAGATTTGCTTTTGGCAATTCCTTCTGAACATTGTTTATTCCTTCTTTACTTGCAATAACGGAAGCGATATGTAATTTTTTTGGCATTCCTTTTTGTTTGGAAAGTTCTTGATAGGTTTTGATAAGCGATTTTCCTGTGGCAAGCATTGGGTCAATCAAAATAATTGTTTTGTCTGTCAAATCTGGGCAGGCTGTGTAGAGTAAATCTATGTCAAAATCATATTTATTTGATGTATTTTGTAAATCTTGTTCAATATTTATTTTATATTCTCCTCTATACGCTCCCACAAAACCACTATCCGACTGCTCAAAAAACTCTGCAAAACCTTCATATAGAGGAAGACCAGCACGCAGAATTGGAATTAAGACAGGAAATTCTGTTAGTTTTTTGGTTTGTTTTTCTCCCAACCCTGTTTTTAAAGTAAATTCTTGATAATCAAGTTGTTTTGATATTTCATATGCTAGTAAGTAACCTATTTTTTTTAGATTTTGACGAAAATTGCCTTTATGAGCTTGTAAATTCGTATCTCTCAAATTACTCATAAAATAATGAGCAATAGAAGAGTGTGCGGTAAGACTAAAAACTGTATTCATTTTCTTGTTAATTGTTTGTAGATAAATATTTATAGTTTAGTTTACTCAAAACGCTATTTTTGTCTTCAATAAGAGAAAATTAATCAACCTGTATATTATCATTGGCCAATATATTAGATTCATTATTCAGAAACTAAATTACTGTATTTATTCCATTTTTTAAAAAAAAGAAATCTAAAAACATAATTTTTGTTAAATTATATGGTTATTTTACTTGTTTTTACTAACTTGTTTATTAGTATGATTTACAAGTAACGTAATACAAATTATTTTAAATTCATGATAATAATACTTAAATTGTAGTTTGCAATTGATACTAGAATTACAAAACAATTTCTTTAAAAATGCTTAAAACTTATACAATAATGAAAAAACTACTTTATTTTTTTGAAAAAAATGCTTTTGGTGTTTGTGCTAAAATAGGCGAACGTTTAGGAATTTCTTCGGAAAGCATTCGTCTTTCTTTTATATATGTTTCCTTTATCACTTTTGGTTCTCCTTTATTTGTTTACTTAGTTCTTGCCTTCTGGATGAAAATGAGAGGACACTTAAGAAAATATAGACAAATCATTAGAGGCTTTTAATGAAATTTGTTCAAAAGTAGTAGTATAAAATTCAAGTACAAGAAAGAAGTGATAGTTTGAATTTTAACATAATTGGACAAAATCAAGAAAAATAGGATTTTTCAAAGCCAATTGTATCTTTTATACCATTTTATATTTTGTATTTGGATTACTATAAATGGGAATAGCCTTTATTTAGCTCTAAGGCTATTTTTTTTGTTAAACATCAAAAGTAGTTAATCTAATTAACAAAAAAAGTGTTTCACTTTTCTAATTTGAAAAGCTCTTGAAAAAATATTTAATCTTTTTAAGAAAAAAAATAGTAAAATTTCGTAATTTTTATTTTTCTTATTATTGCAAATAATATTTTACAATTTATGGTAATTACAATATAAAATTCTGATTAATTCATAATATTAAGAATATAATTATATTGATGCAAGTGTCTAAAATACAACAGTACTTTGTTGTAATGGTTGAATAGTATCTATAAAGTCATGTACCATTTGGAAATGTGAAACAAAATTATCTACTTGCAAATGTTTTAGACGCAAAATTTAATACAAGTCTATTCCCCTTTATAACTAATTTTATATATGTCAAAATTTAACTTTTCAAACAGATTCATCCTCGGCTTAAGCCTTGCAGGTTCCCTAACATTTTTTGGTTGTCAGGACGCACTTCAAAACGAAACAATCAAACTAGAACAAAAAGCAGAAGAATTAGGCTCTCAAGAGTTTATTCAAAATCAGTTCATTGTAGTACTTAAAGATGGTACCTTCGGACAGAAATTAGGAAAAGTAGCCATCGCTCCTGTAAAAGATAGAGCTACAAATTTAGAAAACTTTCAAGTAAAACAAGAATCACTAAAAGCATCTGTGAATCAAATGGTAGCTGAGTTTGGTGTAGAGCCAGCAGCTATTGAATTTGTTTATGGTGATGCTCTTTTGGGTTTTGCAGGAACATTTACTGTAGAGCAAATTGAAGCTATTAAAGATGATTCTCGTGTAGATTATGTAGAACAAGACCAAGTGATGGGTATCACAGATGGATTCACAGATGGTAAAAATAATCATACTGTTTCAAGAACTGAAGCACAGACTATTCCTTGGGGTATTCGTCGTGTAGGTGCAGTGAATTTCGCAGGTCAAAATCGTTGGGGCTGGGTTATTGATTCAGGTATTGACGCTTCTCACCCAGATTTGACAGTTGATACGCAGTTTAGTCGTTCTTTTGTTAATGGATTCTCTGGACTTGATGATGATAATGGACACGGAACGCACGTAGCAGGTACAATTGCAGCCAAAAATAATAATATTGGTGTTGTTGGTGTAGCAGCAGGTGCAACTGTAGTTTCTTGTCGTGTATTTGCAGGAAGAAGTGGTTCTAATGCTGGAGTTATTGCAGCAGTAGATTATGTTAGAGCAAATGCTTTTGCTAACGATGTTGCAAATATGAGTCTTGGTGGTGGAGCTTCTAGTGCATTGGATAATGCAATACGTAGTGCTGCCAACGGAGGTGTTTACTTTGCTTTAGCAGCAGGAAATGAAGCACAAAATGCAAATAATGTTTCTCCAGCTCGTACTAATGGAAATCGTATTGTAACAATTTCTGCAATGGATATAAACAGCCGTTTTGCTAGTTTCTCTAACTTTGCTAATCCTCCAATAGACTACTGTGCTCCAGGTGTAGATATTGAATCTACTTGGACAGGTGGTGGATACCGTTCAATCAGTGGTACTTCAATGGCAACTCCTCATGTAGCTGGTATTTTACTTATCAATAATGGTACAATTAATACACAAGGAAATGTTCTGAATGACCCTGATGGAAATGCTGACCCAATTGCTAGAAGATAATTAGAAAAATGAAAATCAAGTGAATTACTTGATTTAATAAATAAATAAAAAAAGCCTATTTCTTGATTGAAATAGGCTTTTTTGGTTGAAAAATTCTTATCTCTTGTAAATTTTGAGTTGCAGAAAAGTTGTGTTCTGTGGCACACAAAATACGAGTTTTTCTCTGAAGTAACGCTAACTTTTAATAAGCTCTAGCAAACAAAACACGTTCTTTTGAAGGTTTTCCAGTCAAAACACATGTTCCATCTTCTTGTGGATTGTTCAAAGGAATACAACGAATAGTTGCTTTCGTTTTTTCTTTGATTTTTTCTTCTGTTTCTGCTGTTCCGTCCCAATGTGCAGAAACAAAACCACCTGCATCAAGTGCTTTCTCAAATTCTTCCCAAGTATTTACATTAGTTGTATTTGAAGTTCGGAAATTCAGTGCTTTATCATAAATATTCTTTTGAATATCTTCTAAAAGCTGTCCTATTTTTTCACTTACTCCTTCCAATTGCCAAGACATTTTTTCCTTAGTGTCTCTACGAGCTACTTCTATTGTGCCATTTTCTACATCACGCATTCCAATTGCTAACCTTACAGGAACTCCTTTTAATTCCCATTCTGCAAACTTAAATCCTGGTCTAAATGAATCTCTATCATCTAATTTAAGTGAAATATTTGCAGCCTTCAAGTCATTCATAAGTGGAGCTAAAGCGGTCTTTATTTGTTCCAAATCCTCTTCTTTTTTATAAATAGGAACAATCACTACTTGAATAGGAGCTAATTTTGGAGGCAAAACCAAACCTTCATCATCAGAATGAGCCATAATAAGTGCTCCCATCAAACGAGTAGAAACACCCCAAGAAGTTCCCCAAACGTAATCTAATTTATTGTCTTTTGCAGCAAATTTGACATCAAAAGCCTTTGCAAAATTTTGTCCTAAAAAGTGAGAAGTTCCTGCTTGAAGTGCTTTTCCATCTTGCATAAGTGCCTCAATACAGTAGGTTTCTTCTGCTCCTGCAAAACGTTCGGATTTTGTTTTTAAGCCTTGAATAACAGGGAGAGCCATATGCTGCTCTGCAAAATCAGCATATACTTTTACCATTTGCTCTGTTTCTTCAATGGCTTCTTGTTTTGTAGCATGTGCTGTGTGTCCTTCTTGCCACAAAAATTCAGCAGTACGCAAAAACAAACGAGTACGCATTTCCCAACGCACCACATTTGCCCATTGATTAATAAGTAAAGGCAAATCTCTATAAGACTGAATCCAACCTTTATAGGTATTCCAAATAACAGCTTCACTTGTCGGACGAACAATAAGTTCTTCTTCTAGTTTTGCATCTGGATCGACCATCAATTTACCAGGTTTATCTGGGTCATTTTTCAGACGATAATGGGTAACGATAGCACATTCTTTGGCAAAACCTTCTGCATTTTTTTCTTCGGCTTCAAACAAACTTTTGGGAACAAAAAGAGGAAAATACGCATTGCTATGTCCTGTTTCTTTAAATTTATCATCCAAAATGCGTTGCATTTTTTCCCAAATAGCAAAACCGTAGGGTTTGATGACCATACAACCACGAACGGCTGAATGTTCTGCTAAATCTGCTTGTTTTACGAGTTCGTTGTACCACGCTGAATAATCTTCTTTGCGTGTAGGTAGTCCTTTTGCCATAAGAAAAAGTAATAAATGGAATCTTTGATTGATTTAATTTTTATTTAGTTTGCAAAGGTAAAATTTTTGAGCGTAAAATAATACTTGTTTTACACAGAATATACTCCAACCCATGTTTTTTTTAAAACTAAATTTTACCTTTTTAATAAAGTAGAAGGAAAATACAACCTCAAATTTTCTGTAAAAATAGATATTTACTAACTTTAACACTTTATTTGTATTTTTTTTCAACTCTCTTCGTTTTATTAGAAATTTCTATCTAAAATGTAGATGACTATAAATTACGATTTTTGTAAAATATGGATTTAAAGAATAACTATTATCTCTCTTTCAGTAGTCACTATTATTTTGTTTTTGTTTCTTTGTGGACAAACTACTTTTGCTCAAGAACCTGCTTTTGACATAGTAAATCCAAAGGGATGCGCTCCTCTTACGGTAGTGGTAAATGATAGGTCGGGTGCTGATCCTAATTTAATTTTTTACAGGTTTGGAGATACTCCACCTCAGCAGCCAACTATTTTTACATTCAGAGAACCAGGTGTTTATTCCATTACTCAACTCATAAATACAGGAGGTTTGGGTGGAGCATCGGTTACTCAACTCAACATAATAGAAGTTTTTGCACCCAAAGTAGTAGATTTTGTTATTACTCGTTGTGCTGATAGAAAAATTAGGGTACAGATAAATGATGATTATTATGATTCTTATAAAATAGATTTTGGAGACAATCAATCTGCTGTCATAGGAGATAATGAGTTTGTTGAGCATACCTATAACTCTTCAACTAATTTTACGGTTAATGTAAGAGGACTTTTTGAAGGTGGTGCAGAAAATTGTACACTAACCAGTCAAGTTGTTAGACCTATAGGTACTCTTTTAGCTCCTTTAGTTAGTCGTTTTGAATATTTTGAAGACGGAACTGCGAAAGTAGATTATGAATTAAAAACAGAATTGCCTCATAGTTTGGAAATCAGGACAGCTACTGGGTTTGAAAAAGTAACAGATATTGAGTTAGGTTCTACTAGTTTTGTTATCCAAGATGCTCAGCCAAATGCAGTGTATCGTATTTCAGTTCAAGATTTTTGCTTAAACAAAACAGAAAGTTCAGAACTTTTTTATGTCTCAGATATAAGTTTGAGAGGAGAAGAAGATTATATTGATATAAATTGGTCAAGAGTAAGGGGAATAGAGGATACAGAATTATTAAAATACACAATTTTTAAAGATGGTAGAGCAATTTATGATACTTCTGAAGTTTCGACTAACCGTTTCTTTGATAAAGCCATCGTTTGTCAAGTTACTTATTGCTACCGAGTTGAAACTGAATTTGCTTCTGGACTCAAAATCAGTAGTCCAAAAAGATGTATTTTAGCTACTTCTGATGCTCTTCCACCACCTGTTTTTGATATCTATGCAAGTTTTACAACGGCTGGACAAACTGTTTTTTCGTGGTCTTATCCTGTTGGTTTATTGGGTGCAGTCATTACAGGTTCAAAGGTTACTAGAAGAAATAAAGAGGGTATAGAAAACATCTATATTAAAAACACAGACGATTCTACTTTTCAAGACAGAACGGTTGATACTAGAGTTGCACCTTATTGCTACTCTATTTCTTATACAAATGCGTGTAATTTGACTTCTGAATCCAGTCCTTTTATTTGTCCGATTGTGTTGAAAATGGAAGGAAACACAGACCAAGAAGAAGGAACTCTTTATTTTGACTGGACAGCTTTTGAGGGAATACCAACAAGTAATTACATTTTAGAACAAGCAGATTCTTTAGGAAAAGAACCCTTTACTACACAAAATGTATCTAGTTCTGGTACATATCTTCTGGATATTGCAAGTCAGGAAAGTCAAACAAGCTATCTCAGAGTACGTGCAGATTTGGGAGATTCAATTACTTATTCTAATACTGTTCGAATTGATTTTGGTTCTTTTATCAATTTTCCAAATGTTTTTACACCAAATGGCGATAATCTAAATGATACATATGGTATAGAAAGCAAATTCATAAAAGAGTTTGAAATGATTATTTTTAATAAATGGGGAGAAGGAGTTTTTCAGACCAATGATATTAATGCACGTTGGGATGGAAGATATAGAAATGGTGTAGCTCCTTCTGGAGAATATACTATGAAAATAGTAGCAACTGACCAAAGAAAGAGAAAATACATTTTTACAGAAATGATAAAATTGATGAGATAAATGAAAAAAGTCTTCTAGTTAATACGAGTGTCATTGGTAAAAATCAAAAAAGGCATTTATTAGCTACAGAGTAGCTTTACCTTGGTAGAACAAGAATAGAAATTAAAAATAAAGCTACAGCGTAGTGTAACTTTATTTTTAATTTCCAATTGCAAGGTTTCGCTACGCTGTAGCTCCATTAAAGTATAATTTTGATATTCTACCAAGGTTACGTTGCTCTGCAACTAAAAGTCAATATTTAAAAAAGTCTTCTAAATAGTATTCAATACTATTTAGAAGACTTTTCTAATAACAAAAGTTTTACTTTCCAAAACCAATCTTTTTCTGGCGAACCGAAAAATCAGAAAAATCTTCATTCAGAGGAACATTATAGATTTGAGCAAGCGTTGCAGGCTCTTTGAATTCTCTTTCTATTTTGTTTAGCTTCGCAATTTTATTGGCATTTTCGGCAGGAATGGCTTCAAAACGATGAATTCCCAACAAACGTCCTTCACGCAAAAGTGCCTTATCCAAGTTTTTGATGTCTGTATTGAAGGTACAAATAATTTTGAGATTCAAGACATCAGATAGAAGACCATCAGAAACATTTAGATAGATTTGCAATCAAACTTTTGTCGGTATTAAATAAATCACGAGCCTGTACAGAGTCTTCCGATTCTTCAATTATCAAAACGGCATCTTGATAATCTGATAAAAAGGTAATTAAATCTGGACTTGTAATTTCTCTAAGAAGCGTAATGGGATAGAAAATAAATTCTATTTCTGGTTTGGCTTTACTAATTAGATAACGAATATAATTGGTCTTTCCACTTCCAGTTACTCCATGGAAAATAAACAAACCTGAATTGTTTTTCTCGTTTATTTCTTTGACTAAAACGTTATGTTTTTCCTCAAATTTTTCTCCATAATACAGATTTAAGTCTGGAATTGTGGGAGGTTTAATTTGATGTTTTCTAAGTGTAAGTCCTGTTCGTGGACTACTTCCTACAATGTTAATATATCTTTTATCATCATCTTTAGTTTCAATAATACATTTCGTTGCCAATTCAAAGATTTTTTCTAACTTTTCTATAAGCGTATTTTCAACTGCTGTTATCATATCAAATCTAAAAATTATATCGTCTAGTTTTAGGACAGCATCATAATTTAGATTTATGATAATAGACTCATCTTCCAACATCAAATACCAATCTACTGAATAACGACTTTCCTTTTTATTATAGGTAGTGTTACGACGATATATAGAAATAGGTGTATAATTATTGTCTTCTAAAAGCCTTAAAAGTTGATTGAGAGAGACAAGTTGATTGCTTTCAAAGTAATCACGAACTCCAAAATCAATCAGTTTTTGATTATAACGATTCAATAAATAGTAATCTTCACTAAAATAACCGTCGCCAAATACATTATATTTTCCTAAATAAGAACTGTTTTCTTGGTTCATTCCGTTTTTTTGTAAATTATCTTCTGATATATCTTTTACTCTGCGATGATTCGAATTAGTATTTCTGTTTGTATTGTGCATATATAAGTTACAATTACGGATTAAAAATTACGATTATACATAAGGAATAAGAATTAAATAAACTATCATTTTTAAATCTGTAAATGATTAATAATTAAGCATTTGCGTTCATTCACCATTCATAATTAATAATTCACCATTTCTAATCTATGTTTTTAATAAAATTCTTTTAGAAAAGATTAGACAAAGACAACGTTTTAAAAGACAAGAAAGTTGCAATAAAAAAACAAGTAATTCAAACAATAAATCCAAAAAAAACATTCTTGATAACTGATAACTGATAACTGATAACTGATAACTGATAACTGATAACTGATAACTGATAACTGATAACTGATTAGAGTTTTTCCATAAGATAAGCATATACATCCGTCATGGCTTTTATGTCTTCTTTATATACTTTTTCATCAGGGGAATGAACGCCATCTTCGGCAGCACCAATAAAACACCAATCCATTGGATAAACCGAAGTTTGAATTTCTTTTGCATCACTTCCTCCCTCGTTTTCTACTTCCAATTGGTATTTTATTCCTGATTCTTTTACTAAATCAATAATCTTGTTTAGATAACTTCTTCGTGGAATATTTCTATCACGCATCGAAACAACTACTCCTTCTCCATGTTTTACCCCTTCAGTTACCCAAGTAATATCTGAAATAAGGCATTGTTTTATTCTATGATTTTCCCAAATCCATCTGAGTAAAAAGGGCATTGTTCCTCCTCCAATTTCTTCATAACAAGAAAAAGCAAGAATTCCATTTTCCAATGTTTCGGCAGTTTTTAGTAAATTCCAACAACCCAAACGATTATCCATATAACAAGATTGTACATACTCATCTGTTTCTCTAAAATCTTGTTTGAATACAAGCTCAGTTCCTCTATCTACTATTCTATCAAATTCTAATTGTAGTTTTACTTCGCCTAATGATTTGCGATGCTGTCTAGAACCTCTTTTCTTTTTTTTACTTTTCTTCTTTTTCTTATCCTTGTTATCTTCGTTTAGATATTTGACTTTCAAAGTACCCTCAATATCTCCTTTGGAATCTTTTCCTACTAATTTATAACCATCTTTGTACTTTGGAGAACCAATTCTGACCAAATAATTATCATAACGAACCATAAAACCAATGGAATCCAGATGAGCAAAAACGGCTGTTCTGGGTTTGCCAAAAACAAGTATCAAACAATCTTGAAAATCTTCTCCTTCTATAATTTGAGGCTGTACTTTCCAATTATTTTGATTCTCTTTTACATAATTCAAGACAAACTCTTTCATAGGTGCTTCGTTTCCTGTGGGAGCGAAAACGTTACACATAGTTTTTAATAGGTCAAAATTTATAGTTGATTTTAGCATAAATAAGAAGAAATTGTAAGTATACTCTAAAGCTGTATGCTTCTTGTCAGGAGCAAAATAATTTAAAGTATTGTACAAAAAATACAAAACAATAAATCTAAAAAGATATTTTGTGATAACTGATAACTGATAACTGATAACTGATAACTGATAACTGATAACTGATTAGTAGGCCCATTTTAGATAGACTGCACCCCACGTAAAACCACCACCAAAAGCAGCCAGAATAAGGTTATCTCCTTTCTTAAATTTATCTTCAAAATCTCTTATACAAAGTGGAATGGTTGCAGAAGTAGTATTTCCATACTTTTCAATATTTACCAATACTTTATTTGAATCTAAACCTAATCGTTTTGCGGTAGCATCTATAATTCTAAGGTTGGCTTGATGAGGAACTAAAAAATCAATACTATCTCCATCAAGTCCATTTTTTTCTGCTAATTCGGCTGAGGTATCTGCCATATTTTTCACAGCGTGTTTGAAAACAACTGCTCCATGCTGAACTACATAATGTTCTCTATTTTCTACCGTTTCTTTGCTGGAAGGATACGCACTTCCACCTGCTTTCATATACAGCTCGGTCGCACCTGCTCCATCACTTCTCAAGATAGAATCTATAATTCCGTTTCCATTTGTATCAGCTTCTAAAAGCACAGCACCTGCACCATCGCCAAAAAGAATACATGTCTGACGGTCTTCATAATCTATAATAGAGGACATTTTATCTGCTCCTACAATAACAATTTTCTTGTACTTTCCTGTTTCTATAAACTGACTTGCCGTAACAAGTGCATACAAAAAGCCTGAACAAGCTGCCATCAAATCATAACTCAAACAATTCAAACCTGCTTTGTGAGCTACAATATTTCCAGTTGCTGGAAACTGCATGTCAGGCGTAGTGGTTGCACAAATCAAAAAATCAATCTCTTCAGCTTTTGTATTCGTTTTTTCTAAAAGACCTTTAACAGCTTCGGTTGCCATATGAGAAGTTCCCATTCCCTCGCCTTTCAAGATACGTCTTTCTTCTATTCCTGTGCGTGATTTTATCCATTCATCGTTTGTATCTACCATTGTTTCGAGTTCTTTATTGGTAAGAACATATTCTGGAACATATCCAAAAACACCTGTAATGGCTGCTTGTATTTTATTTGTAGAAGGAGTAGAATTCATAAGAAAAAAATAGAAAAAGAATTAATAAGTATCGTTTATGTATTGTGTCTCTTTGAGAATACACAATTTATCATAAGGTAAGTTACAAATGATTTGCTAAGGTAACAAAGACTTAAAGAACTTGCAAGAAATAGTATTACTTCTCTTTATTAATCTTGATAATATAATAAATCTAAAAATGCTTCAATTTGTAAAAAAAATACACTCACTTCAATCTTAAATAAATAACCAGTTTTTGAATCATTTTTACTTCTTTACTTATATTTTTTTAACTACTTTTTTAGGTTTTTGGCTCAAAAAATGCCAACTTTAATAAAAAACAATACTACGCCATTTTTCAAACCCCTATTTTTTATGAAAAAAGTAAACAGAACTATCCGTATTTTATCATTATTTGTTCTGATTAGTTTTGTAGGATTTTCTACAAGCTGTACCTCTCAGCAAATTGCTGGTGTTTTGGGAAGCATTTCAGGAGTTCCGCTTACAAAAGAAGAAATTGCAAAAGCTCTTAAAGATGCTCTTATTCAAGGAGTTGTGAAAGGAACAGGATTAGCTTCTCAAGATGGAGGTTATTTTAATAATGCACTTATCAAAATTCCTTTTCCAAAAGATGCCGAAAAGGTAGCGAGTACATTGCGTGATATTGGTCTGGGTTCGGAAGTGGATAGATTTGTCAAAACACTCAATAGAGGAGCAGAAGAAGCTGCCAAAGAGGCTGCACCTATTTTTAAATCTGCCATTACTTCTATGTCTATTCAAGATGCCTATGGAATTTTGAAAGGCGACAAAGATGCAGCTACGCAATATCTTATTCGTGCTACAACTCAGCAATTGAAGGCAAAGTTTAAGCCTGTCGTTTCTAGAAATTTAGCCAAAGTAAATGCTACTCGTTATTATGGAGAGCTAGTGGGAAAGTATAATCAAATTCCTTTTGTGGCAAATGTAAATCCAGATTTGGATGATTATGCAACTGATTTGGCAATTGAAGGACTTTTCAAATTAGTAGCAGAAGAAGAAAGCAATATTCGTAGTAATATTTCTGCTCGCTCGTCTGAACTGATGAAAAAAGTATTTGCTCAAGCTCCACAGGCACAATAAATAAAATTGTGAGTTGTGAATTATGAATGCAATGTAATTTATTCACAATTCACAATTCATCATTTACAATTCATTATTATTTATTCTGTGTTTGAATCGCCATTTTATGAATTACTTCAAAAATATCTAAAACCAAATCAGAAGGTAAATCTAATTCTTCAGCTATTTTCTGACGAGAATCTAAAATAGTTTGCCATCGGTTAGGCTGGAGGGTTTGGATATTATTCTGTTTTTTATGTTCTCCTATTTTTTTGACGACTTTCATTCTTTGAGCTATCATTTGGATAAGCTGCTGTATCGATTTTATCAATTTCTTGACGGCATTCGTCTAAACAAATTTCGGAAGAAGAATTAGTAATTATAGTTTTTTGAGTCGCATTCATACTAGTAGATATTGGATTAGTAGATATTAGGAAATGGGTGTTTGGAAATGGGAAATAGATATTAGAAAATGGGAATGAAAAATTTCATTTTTAATCAAAACAATTAATCCATAAAGCAATTTCGTGCTAACTGCTAACTGCTAACTGCTAACTGCTAACTGCTAACTGCTAACTGCTAACTGCTAACTGCTAACTGCTAACTGCTAAGAGTCTAAAGGCTTATTGCCAAAAATGTAGTCATATTATCAGAATGATCATGAATGTTTTTTTGAATCGTTTGAAGTCCGTAATAGCGAATGGCTTCAAGTCCTCCAATAGCTGCCGAATCTAAGTGCTTATTCATTTTTTGCTGCTCTGCTATCCAACGAATTGCACCAGCCGTGTCACTAAAATCGGTTGGTAAAATAGTTTTGTTATTGGCAAAGAACAATTTGCATTCTGCAAGTGCAACAGGATGTGAATATATAGTACGCAAATCTGAAATTTGAATTCCTTTTTTTGCAGCCAAATGAAGTTGAATAGGCAAATTGATTTCTCCTATTACCTTCAAATTCATGGCTTCAATTTTCTGATAATTATCAGAAACATTTCCAACAAGCGAATTTTTGACAGCAATCATTCCCATACTTACAGTTTTTGTAGCAACAGAATGTAGCAGTTCGTCAAAACTCTGACAATGCAACCAGTTATTTTTTTCTCCAAATTGTTGTTGAGCTGCCAAATGATGGAACGAAAAGAGTTTTCCTTGAATAGCGATATTTTTCATAGTTTTTTTTAGTTGTAGTGTATCATTATAATAACACAAAAAAAACCCTGACTAGTTGAAGTCAGGGTTTAGAAGTTGTAGAGTTAAGTTGTGAGCTTGTATTTTGGCAATCAACTTTTAGTCTGCTTTCTTGTCCTGACTAGAGGGCTAAAGAAGTAGAAATAATAAAAGTTGAAAGAGAAAATGTTAAGTTTCATCTGTTTTTTTACAAAGTTGAATATTTTTTTGTAGTCTGTTAATTTAAGCGACTACCAATGCACAATGATAAACACTTATTTTGGCTTTTGCAAGAATTATCTTAAAAATAATGAAATAAATTGATTTTTCAATAGGAAAGGAATGTTTAAAAGTAAGTATAAACAGAAAAACATCTCTAAGTTTCTCTGAATTAGACTTCGCTTTTTTACACAAAAATTTAGAACAAAATTTATATATTTGTTCATGTAAAAAATACTTTTTTATAAACAAGTGTAAAAAAATGAGTCTATAACAAGAAATGAATATCCATAAAATAAATAATTCTTTACATCAAAATTTTCTCGAAGAAGAGCGAAAAGATCCTATTACAGGAGATTTAATAAAAGCTGGTGATAGAATAGTATTTTGTCAAGTATGTAAATCTGCTTTCCTTAAAGATTCTTGGAAATACATGAATAACAGGCATTGTGGGCAATTAGACACACTTTCTGAATTTCCTGTTGCTATGAATCTATTTTTTAATATTTTAGTAATACAACCACAGTTTATAACATCAACAGCTAATTACTCTCCTTTTGACCAATGGGAAAAATTTTTTTCTGAATTTGAAACGAGAGAAAAAAAAATAAAAATTCATTTGGAGGAATCATTTAGACCTTTAACAAGTGATTATAGAAATTTTTTAAACCAAGCATTACCTTCTTATGAAGAAGAGTTAGAGGATTATCAATATAGATATGAACGACCTTTAACTCTTGCAAATCCCCACTCATTATATGATTATAAGAGAGAATCGTTTTCTGAAAGTCTTTTATTTAATGAAATTCTTGGACTTCCTTTAATATTTACTCTTATTCCTATAATAGCTTTCTTCCCTAATGGTTACTTAGATAAATCTTTCTTTTCTTTTGTTGGAGTAATTTGGATATTTCCGACACTACAAATTATATATCATCAGATTAAAAATAGTATTCGTAAACAGAAGATAAATAAAGAAAACCATTTTATAAATTCTTCTCCTCCTTCTTATCCATTGACAAGAAAAGAAGTAAATGATGTGTTTAGAATAGTAAAAGCCTATCATAGTTCTATTACATTTGGTATTTATGAGAGTTATTTATTCTTATATTTTGACAGAGAACAAAAAAGCATTTTCTTAACACTTGAAGGACTGGAAAATCTAGAGATTGAATATCAGTCAAAGCTTTATTTGCATTTGATATTAGAGAATACTGAAAAGAAAGTCAGAGTTCCATTAATTTTTTTAAATGACACAGAAATCAATATTTTTTTGACAGAACTAGCAAAAGCAAAAAAACAAACTAAAAATAATATTCGTGTCAAGTTAAACTTTCCAAGTAATAGAATAAGTGATTTGGATAGGAAATTAGTACTCTCTGATGAATTTGAATTCATAAATGCTCCTAAGTTAGAGACTGAATTGCCGTCTCCATTAACTAATTTGATTGAGTTAACTTCTAAAAAAACTAAGAAAAAGAAATAATACATACTCTCAAACTTAATAATGGTAGTTTATCCTAACTCTTAGTAAAATCAGAATTCTAAATTACTTCTAACTTCGCCATAAAAAAGGAAATAAAATATAAGCCAAAGCAGCCAAAATCAAATCCATTCCTACCAAAAGCAGTACTTCATCTTTACTCACACTCCACGCCAGACCATCAATAGCATTTTTGGAAGCATCAATTAAAAGCAAAACTAACGGCAAAATCACAGGAAAACTAAGAATTGCCATGAGCATACTACTATTTTCTGTCTGTGCCGAAATGCTAGAAATAAGCGTAAGAGATGTAGCAAAGCCAATTGAACCCAATAAAATAATGAGTAAAAATAAATTCCAGTCTTGTACAGGCGTTCCCATTACGAAAATATACCCTCCAATTCCTATAAAAGAAATCAGAATCATCAAAAAAGTATTATAAATCATTTTGGCGATAATCAATACTTCAGGCTTGAATAACGTATAAAAATACATATATCTTCCCTCACTTTCTTGCACAAAACTTTTTGCAATTGCATTTATACTAGCAAAAATAATAATTATCCAAAAAAGAGCATTCCAAACCATAGGAGGAAGTTTTTGTAAGGGAAAGCTCAAATAACACACAAAAATAGTTGCTGCCAAATAAAGCAAAATGCTATTTAGAGCTATTCGTTGTCGCCATTCCAAACGGAATTCTTTTTGTAATAAAGTAAATATCTGAGAAATTGCATTTGTCTTTTTATTCATAGTACAAAGATGCCTTTTTTTTATAAAATTTTTGCTTAGTTTTTCTTTAAAATAAAACTATTGAATATAATTTGCGTTATCAAAAGTCATTTTATCAATCCTTTATTTAATTTATTATTTATTTTGTTTTTGGTACTCTAAATTTTGTGAATTCTATGAATCTTCTAAATTTTTTGATACTCAAAATTTTATTTATTTATTAGAACTATGGCTATACTTCCAACTGATACAGAGTCCAAAATTGCACTCAAAAAACAGCTCCTAGACGCTGCTCGTAAGAAACAAAATGAAATAGCAAATGATGCCAAATCTGCTATGAATGAAGCACAAGAAAGTGCTAATGAAGAAAAAGGAAGTATGGAAGAAAAATTTGAATCTTTCCGTACTCAATTACAACAAGATAGAGATATGTATGCCAAACAGTTTGTAGAAGCAAAGGATAAATTAGAGATGTTGTCCAGAATTTCGTCACAAAAAATAAGTTCTTCAGTAGAGTCTGGAGCTGTTGTGATTACAGATGCAAAACAAAAATTTTATATTTCTATTAGCTTGGCAGAACTCAAAATTGATGAGAAACCGAGTTCTTATTTTGCCATTTCTACGGCTGCACCGATTTATGAAGTCATGAGCGGAAAAAAGAAAGGCGAAAGTTTTGAGTTTAGAGGGAAAATGATAAAAATTATAGAACTTTTTTAAATTAAAAAAACCAAATTTTTTTGTATTTAGAAGAGTGTTTTAAAGGTTTTATACTCCAAACCCTAATGCTAGATATTTTATTTTTTACCTTGACAGCGGCAGATAAGTAGGGAAAATTTAAAAATGTCTAGTAATAGGACTTAAAAAAAACAAAAATTTTTAAAATACTGGATTTAGAAAAAAAATTATAAAAGAAGATGAACAAACATATTTTGCCAAAAATATCAAAATCTAAGTTAGAAGAAAACAAAAATGAGGTGTGGGATTTTTTGCTGACTATTGTAGAGGGGTATTATGAAATAATAGCTTCAGACCAAACAGGTGAAAAACAAGCACAATTCACAGATTTTCAACATACACTTATTGCTTATGATATGTTGAGTGGGCAATTACAAAATGGTGGATTTGTTCAGCTCATTCACAATGGTTATTCTGATTATATATTTCATGATTCATTTTTTCAAATGCTTGAAAAATTGAAAATGAATAAAACCGTTGAGGTAATCAAAAAAGCAAATCAGATTTATTTATTGAAAAAAGATAAACTCACTTCAAAAACAACACTAGAAGAATTTGGGAAACTTTATGAAGAAATAAAAGATTTTGAAGTTTTAGATAATGAATTTTATAGAATAATGGATTCAGAAGCTCTAAAACTAAGATATTATATAGAAAGCAACTTAGAAGAGTTTGTGATTATAGAAGAGTAAATTCAATCTATTATTCTAATTATTTCCAAAAAAAGAAAGCAGAAGACAAATCCATAAAATAAAATCAAAGATTTTCGTTAAATTAGTGAAAAGCAATTATTCATTTTTACTAATTATACTTTATGAAAACTACTATTTTATCTATTTTACTGTTTTTTACTCTTTCCTTTTTTAGTGTTTCTTTGGTTTCTGCTCAAATGACCCATATAGAATTAGCAGATCTTATCGAAAAACAGCAAGTTAAAATTAATGCACGAGGTTTGGGAGGTTATTTTGGCGAATCTTTATTTCTTACTATTGCCAATACATATTCAAAGCCTCTTTTGGTAAAGATTTCGGCAGGAACAATTTTTAGAAGTGAAGATGAAGGAATTCAAGATTTGATGATTTTAGAAGATTATCAATTTGCCATTCAAAAAGGAGCTACCAAACTTCAATCTGTCATGACTGCGTGTATTCAAGCCACCAACGGTTCGCCTTACAAAAATGCACTTTATTTATTTGATCGCTTAGATACAAAAGGACTTTCAAAAGTAGCTCAAACGATTGCAAAGTACGATTATCAAAAAGAATATACTGCACAATCTAGTGTTTGGTGTGTTTCGAATAATAAAGAAACAGCTTATATTTCACACCCAAAGCAAGATATTTTTGAGAATTTAGCAAAGGCAGTTTGTGAAGCAAAAGGAGAAAATTTTGATAAAATTGACTTCAAAGCACAAGCTCAATATATTCCTACTTATACATTTAATGGTTATTTACAAACTTTTTTAGAGAAAGACCAAAAGGTTAATATTGAAGTCTATGATGCTCAAAACAAACTTTTCAAAACGATTGTAGAAAATTATGAAGCCAAAGCAGGCTTCTTTTATCGTTCTTTTATATTTAGTCAGCAGATTGGGGAGGAGGCAAACTTTAAAGTAAAATTAGTAAATGCTGATAAAAAAGTTTTGGCAGAACAAGAGGTAAATAAAAACAGCATTGCTCATAATGAAGACATGAAACTTATCGAAACAGAAAATAAATTTGTCTTTGTTTTGGACGAACCTACAAAATTAAATCTAGCTTTATACGACGACCAAAACCACCTTTTCAAATCTTATTTTACAGATAAAGAATATAATAAAAGCTCACAAACGCTCATCAATATTCGTCATAATGCGTTCATTCCTAAAAGTGGAACATATTTTTTGATTGCTAAAGACGAAAACGGAAAAGAAGTAGGAAGAGAACGAGTTTATACAGATGGACACAAAATAGAACGTAAAGAAATGATTGTTCAACGTCATAATTTTGAGGTAAATCTTGTCGATCCAGTTTCAGGAGTAAGTCTTGATGTTTATGACCAATATGGAAATAAAGTAGCGAATATTTTAGAAAATAGTGGACTTCATCACGGTTATAGAACCATCCCAACAGTTTTCAAACATTATCTAGGAAAAGGACAAACTTTTTATTTTAGAATGACAGACAGAAATGGCATTTTGATAAAAGAGGAGGTAATTACTGGGAAATAGGAGTTAGAGATTGGGACATGGGGTTTAGGACATGGGAATTAGGGAAATACAAATACAGGAAATTATATTCGTATTTTCCATATCCTAATTCCTCCTTCCTATATCCTTGTATTTGTATTTTCCATTTCCTAATTCCCAATTCCCATGTCCTTGTATTCCCCTATTTCCCCAAAAGCTCAAAAATCTCATCTAGTTTGGGTAAAAGCACAATTTCAATTCTTCTATTTTCACTTTTTCCTTCTGGGGTAGTATTACTAGCAATAGGCAAATGTTCGCCATAGCCTGCTGCAACAACACTTTTGGGAGAAACTCCATTTTCTACCAAAATCTTAGTAACCACAGAAGCACGTAAGGCACTAAGTTGCCAGTTGTCTTTAAAAGGTAATTCTGCACCTGTTACGGGCATATTATCGGTGTGTCCTTCTACCCAAATATCCAAACCAGACGCATTATTTTTTATCAAAACAGCTAATTTTTGAAGTGCTTTTTTACCTTCACTATTAATATCAATACTTGCCGTTTCGAAAAGAAGTTTGTTAGAAAGTGAAATATACAAACGACCCGATTTTTCTTTTACTGAAAAAGACTCTTTGTTGAGCGAACTAAAAGCTGTCTTGATAGATTTTTGTAGTTCATTAGATTGTTTCTGACGCTGATATTGATTGTTTTTTAAGATAGAAATATTTTTTTCTTTACTCAAAATTTCATTTTCCTTCCTTGTTAGTTCTCTTTCTTTTTCCTGTAATTCTTTGTTTAATATATTGTTTTTATCAACTGTTTTTTTAGCTAGTTTTTGAAGACTATCTAATTGATAATCTTTCGTTTGCAAATCAACAATTACATTTTTTAGAGAATCCGAACTTTGAAGTAATAACTTTTGAGCTTCATAGAATTGTCTTTTTATACGTTCGTTTTCTTGCTCTTTTTTTTCTACTTCGGCTACTTTTGCTTTGTGTTTTTTTGGGCTTACACAAGAAAAAACTATCAAACTCAAAATAGAGAATAATAGAATAAGTGAAGCTGTTTTTTTAATGAAATATAATTTTGAGGTCACTTTTTTTGTTTATTAAGATAGTATTTTCTGAATTTTCTCCTTGTAGTTGTAAAGGTATTCATATTTCTGCTTTAAATATTCATCTCTACTTTCTATTGTAAATTTAGCTTGTATTTCTTCTATAAGTTGGTTTGCTAATTTTATTCTGTTTTCGTTTTTTATAAACAAAGTAATCGGAAAATTGAGACCTATACTAAGTCTTGCTAAAGCCTTTGTGAAATAAAAAGAATCGTTTTCAAGTGGATAATCTCTGACAGGAACTTTTATAGTTTTGTTTTGATACTCGAAAATAACTTCTGATTTGAAAAAACCACCTAAATCAACCAAAGTAACAGCCTTTAATTGTTTGGAATGAAGAAAAACCTCTTTTATACCATAAGCAGAACAAACAGCAATACCATTTGGCTTTATCAAAAACGATTGCTCTGTGATTTTCTTGTAATTACTAATAAGTTTCTTTTTATATTCATTCATTTTCAGATACTTTATAAAAGGATACGCTCCAAGTACGAAAATAAAAGAGAAAAAAAATATCAATTGGCTTGTAAAAATAATGTTTAGAAGTAAGAGTAGTGCGAACGAAAGCACATAAAAAATAGATTTAAAGCTATATTCTTTTTCTCCAAATAAATAATTGTGATATTTTCCTGTGTTGTTCTCTTTGTATACCCAGCCTTTCATTTTGGGAGTAATTTCTAATTCTACCATTTTTATTCCAGAAGCAGATTGATAATATAAAATATCATTACCCAATTTCAATTTTGTAGAGCTAAAGGGGAAATTACGTAATGTCTGACTTTGATTACAATGTTTTTTACCCAAATACTCCCAAGTATCTTTCAAAAAAATAGACTTACAACCTGCACAAAAAACTACTTCGTCGCCTTCTTGAATAGCATCTCCTGTAATTGGGTCAATTCTATTTTGAGTAAGCAACTCCTTATGTAAATCGGCATGTAAAATATACGTGTGCATAATTCAAAGAAAAGTATTTATCTGTATTCTAAATCCTGTAAATCCTACTAATCCTTAACAAATCAGTTCTAGTATTTTCAATCCTAAAGATTAGAATCAGCAATAAACTGTAATGCCAAATCTCGTCCTTTTTTGATACAATCAGCCACCGAAACTCCACCAAACCAGTTGGCACAAATATAAATATCTGATTTTTTGAGTCGTTTCAATTGTTTTTCTACTTTCAAAAGTTGCTCATCATACTGAGGCACAGATTTATCCCATTTTATAAATCGCTGAATAACAGGCTCATTTTTTATTCCATAAATCTGTTTTAGCTCTTCTGTATGGCGTTTCAAAATTTCTTGTTGGGGTAGTTCTGCGTTTGCTTGCCATTGTCTTCCCCCTACAAAACCAGT
Organism: uncultured Cytophagales bacterium; assembly: GCA_963761725.1. GTDB lineage: Bacteria > Bacteroidota > Bacteroidia > Cytophagales > Bernardetiaceae > Bernardetia. The sequence goes on from CAVXHP010000012.1 coordinate 616,481, forward strand.
AAATAATACTTCATCTTTAGGGCTGCGACCTTCAAAAACACTACTACTCCAAATTGTTCCTGATGAAAAAAGACCTTCTACTTTTGGATGTAATGCACCAAAACCATTCAAATCAAAACCTACATCACTTTTTTTGAAAACGCTATGAATCAGACACATGGTTGGATAATGAATATCTCTAATTGTAAGAGCTAATTTTTCAAAATGAGGTTCTAATAAATTTGCAGAAAACGGAAGGTGATGTAGTCAGAAAAACCTTATCAAACTCTAAGGTTTCAATTTGCTTTCGTCCACGTTTATCGCTTTCAATTTCCAATATCCAACGTCTATTTTTTCGTTCTACAAAATCACTATTTTTGATAGACAAAACAGTATGATTAAGCTGAACATTCAAATCTTTTGCTATGTGTTTTGCAAAAGATTGCATTCCATTCTTGAAAGAAACAGATTGTTTTCTACTTCCAGATTTGTTTTTGATAAATCCTTTCAAGATTGAACCGTAGTCTTGTGCATATTCTGTCAGAACTGGAAATGTATATTTCAATAAAAGTTGATAGGCATCAGCTGCATAAATGCCTGTAACAAAAGGACTCACAGCATAATCTACGATTTCTTTTCCAAAACGGTTTTCCAAAAATTCTCCTACACTTATTTTTTCGTCTAATTGCTCTTTTTTGTAATAAAGCTCTTTAAAAATTTTGGCTTTTGTTTGAGTAGAAAAAAAAGAACTGAATAGCAAGCTTTGGGGTGAAGAAGGTAATTTTTTTGGTTCTCCATTACGAACAATAAAACGACTTTTACTTACCTTATTGGCATAAATAAGCTCGTTTGCAAAGCCTGAATTTTTGATAAAATCAAAAATTTCATCGTCCATTAGCAATGAATTTGCACCTTGTTCGAACAAATAGGCTTTATTTTTTCCCATCTGCACAGTTTTTAAATAACCTCCCACTTTACTGCCAGATTCAAAGATTTGATAAGGTATATTTTTTTGATGTAAATGCCAAGCTATAGAAAGTCCTGAAATACCTGCACCAATAATTGCTATCATTTTATAAAATGTAAGAAAATCGAATAATTTAGAATAAGAATAGAGATGAACATACGAAAGTAAAGAGTTATTTGCTAAGAAACAAAATACAGAGCCTTCAAAAAAGGAAACGATATACTCAAACTAAATCGAAAATGATTAAACCAAAGGAAATAGTAAAACAAGAACCAAACAAAGTTGTCTAAAACACATCCTCTGTAAGTAAAAACTGCATTTAATATATCTTTTAACCTGACCGTTTATGATAAAAATTATCTTATCTACTTAACACAAAATAAAATTTGGTTTTTGCTAATTGAACAAAACACTATGAACCTTGTAACAAATTAGGATTGTGCAATACTAACAAGCTGTTTAGAATAATATTCTTATTTTTGGATTGAAAAAAACATTTACAAACTATAATTAAGGTAATTAATTATACTTATCTGTTTTTATTTTTAAAATGTACCTAAATTTGCACTACTGTTTTATATAATAAAATAACTACCAGTTTCGGAATTAAAAAAGAAAACTTATGTCTATGTTTCCAAATCCAAATTTAAGTACTATTAAGCATTGTACTAAAGATAACATTTTTTTTCTACACCTAAGAGGGAGTATGAATTTGGAAGAATATAAAAACTATTTTTTACAAATACTTGAAGAGTCTAAGAGAAACAATTGTAGGTATTGGATTTATGATTTATCGGAATTTGAATATGATTCTTTACAGGCAAGAACTTGGCAAGTGTCCGTATTTATTCCAAAATGTTTTAGAGAATTGAATAAAGAGTTAATAATAGGAATAATTCCCCCACCTGATATTATGCACAGAATGGGACTTGAAACAGCTATAAAAGCAACTCAACAAATGAATTATCCCTATCAACTAAGTTATTTTACGAATATAGAAAAGGCTACAAGTTGGATTATGAGCAAGCAAATAGAATAATTATTTATTATACTTCTTTGTCATATGTTTTAATTTTTCTTTGAATTTCTACTTCCAAACTATATCTTTAGGAATAAGAATTAAATAAACTGCTACTTTTAAAACTAAGTAACGAGGCAAAATTAATTATATGTATCTTTTATTTTAAATTGGTCTGTACCGAAGGTCTGACCAGTTTAAAATAAGCATTTGAGAACTCAAAAGGCTTATTTTGTCTAAGTCAGACCTTCGGTACAGACTTAAACAAAATTAATTTTACCTACATTTAATTCTGTTCAAGTACTTATAACTAATTAACATTCAATTAATTAAATTCGTAATTTTTAATTCGTAATTGATCCTACATTACCTTCTGATTTATTTTTCAAATCAATTATTTTTATCATATTTTTTAGGAGCATAGAGAAAACCATAAGCCTCTGAATCATTTTTTTTGTGCGAGCGATGATGAACACCATGGGCTCTAATAATTCGTTTCAAATAAGAATTTTTTAGTTTTATTTTTAAGAATGGAATTCTATTGTGTGTCAGAATATCATGAACAATAGCATACATAATTCCATAAAGGGTAATTCCTACACCCAAAGCCAACAAAATATTCCATTCTGGATATTCAACTCCTATAATAATTAGTATCATAGACTGAACTGAAAATAACACTGCAAAAATATCATTGATTTCAAAGGTGCGATTGTGATTGCTGTGATGAGATTTGTGTACAAACCACAAAGCACCATGCATAATATATTTATGTGCAAACCACGCTATACCCTCCATACAAAAAGCGGTAACGATACTGATAAAAATAATCTGCCAAATAGATAACATATTTATTAAATTATGACCTGCCAAAGAGACGAAGTCAATTACGAATTACGAATTTTGGAAATAGGTAATTCAGAAATTATTTTGAAAAACAGTTTTGTAACTGCTTTATTAAAAATAAGGTTTTGAATAATTTTAGATTTGATAGTGTTCTATTCTATCAATATGAATGTCATTTTTAGGTATTGACTTTTAGTTGCATCGCAACGTAACCTTGGTAGAACATCAAAAACGTACTTTAATAGAGCTATAGAGTAACGAAACCTTGCCATTGGCAATTAAAGTAAAGTTACGCTACGCTGTAGCTTTTTAAGTCAAATTTTGTTCTTGTTCTACCAAGGTAAAGCTACTCTGTAGCTAATAAATGCCTTTTTTGATCTTTACCAATGACACTCATATTAATTCTATTTATTTACTTCTAATTTCTATATTAGTAACGTAAATTAAATAAATTACTATTTTTGAATTATTAATTCATTGATAATCAACAAGTTAAATTCGTAATTAGCTTCGCTGCTTTAGTAGGTCGTAATTGATCCTTAGTTTATCTTCTATCTCTCCAATTATTTCTACGATTAAGTTTCAAATCTTGTAATAAACTAGATTTTACACGCAAATCAAGTGAATAACCACGACGAAAACCTACAGGTGTCCAACTAACACGAAGCTCCCAACAATGCAAATCTCTATGAATATTAAAAGTAGCATCTGCAAATTCATTCAACTCCAAATCATAACTTGCATTATAACCCACTTTCCATTTTGGCGTAACGCTTACATCTCCATTAAACGCTAAATTCTGACTTGCATTTCCTTCTATAAGTCCTATACGATTATAATTCCAGTTATAACTTATACTTACTGTCCAAGGCACATCAAAATCAACATACAAATCTCTATTTTGATTTATAAAATCCAAATCAGCCTGTGAAACAGCCTGACTACTTGCTTCTTCTTGATTATCACTCTTAAAACCATCTGCTGAAAAAGAAGTATTCAAGGAGATTCCCAGCGTATTTAATGAACCTATAGTGGCACCTTCTTGCCAAGCAAATCTATTTATTCTTTGTTGGCTTATTACATTTCCTGTAAGTGAATCTGTACTTAAAGCCTGATAATTATAAGGATCTATGGTACCTCTAACATTGACACCAATTTTGTTTTTAAATAATGAGGTTCTTAAATTAACACTAATATTACTCAAATTGAAAGAATCAGCAGCTAAATTATATGCTGTATTAAAATCAAAGCTATCCAAAAGTTTTCGTTTTTCATCTTTTCCTTCTTTGGTCTCTACTTTTGCCTCTAATGTATTTCGAAGAGAAAAAGAAACTGTTCCAGATTCTCCAGCCGTTGGCGAACCATAAATACCACTCATACGAGGAACACGCTGTGTTCGTCCATCTTCACTAACCTGTACCTCTTGATAAAAACCAAAACGAGGATCACTGAAATCGGGTTGATAAGCAAGCGAAATTGTCGGAATCATAGTATGACGCAATGCTTGAAATTTACGACTCTTAAATAAAAAGGTAGAATAGAAAGTAGTTGTAAAATCAACCGAAGCATTATAAGAATAAAACTGTGAAAGTCCTTGATTAACAGTAGTCCTGACAGTATCTCTTTGTGTCCATTCGTAAGAATTACTACTACCATAAATTACTTGGTTGAAATTTGCACTAGGATTCATTTTGAGATAACGCAAAAAAGTAACAGAGGTAGAAACAGGAATAGAATGCCTCAAACCCCATTGCAAATTCTCCAAAATTTCAGGCAAATTATCTACATCAAAGGCTAATGTATCGGAAGTGTTTTGCTGGTCAGAAGGGACCCTAAAATTACCTCGTATTGCATTTGTAAGCAAATTAGAAATCTTTGCTTGTCCATCCAAACGGTAGGAAAGACCAAGTTGAGCTAACGGAGATTGAGAGTTCTTGATAAATGTTCGGAGTGGAAAAATACGATTCATACTCAAGTTTGCTTGAGGAGAAACATCAGTAACTTTGGTTTGTAGATTTTGATTATGACGAAGACTTCCCGAAAATAGGAAAGGTGTTCCTACAAATGTTTTGGTATAATTAATACCTGAATTGACGGAAGCCTGTGTATAATCATTTGGATTAAATGAATTTCGTTGATTAAACTGCGAAGTCATGATATTTACATTCGCAGAAAAAGAAGACGAACCTCTTGAAGTGGGATTATGTGACCAAGTTAGACGAAAATCATTATTACTGCTCTCATCAATTCCTCTTTCCTCTGCTCTAATTGTATTTACTCTAAAATCAAAACTTCCTGAATAATAATAGCGTTTTGAGTAACGACTACGTACAGAAGCACCATAAACCCCTTTTGAATAGGCTTCCCCCAAAAAAGTGAGGTCAATACGATCATTGATCGCCCAATAATACCCCCCATCACGTAAGAAAAAACCACGTTCTTGTGTTTCACCATAACTAGGAACAATAATTCCCGAAGTACGGGTTTTGGGAATAGGTAAAAGTCCGAATGGAAAACCGACAGGTGTAGGAATATCCATTATTTCCAATTGAAAAGGACCTGTAACGATTTGTTTGTTTTCTATTACTTTTAATTTTTTGGATCGAATACGGTAATGAGGGTGTGATGTATTATTACAAGTTGTGTACGAACCCTGAACGCCATTTAAGTTTCCATCTACATCACGTTTTCCTTTTTCTAAAAGCAAAAAACCTTCTCCTTCTTGTTTTACAATATCAGTTACGATAGCTCTTTCGCTCACAAAATTATACCTTATTTTTTTTGCTTTGTACTCCTCATCTCCTTGCTTAAAAATTGGTGTTTCTGTAAGCCTTCCTACAGAATCTTCAAATCCTAAAGCTGTCATTTCATTTGTATTCCAATCTAAAGTAATATTATCGGACTTCAAGTTTATATTGGTATAATCAATTTCAGATTTTTTGTAAAGAATAATTTTTTGAGTTTTGAAGTCATATTTTATCGAATCCATAGCTGAATAGGTTACAATAGCCGTAAAATCACCACTCGCATTCGGACGATTTAGCGTATCGCTTTCTGCCGAAACTACAGAATCAAGAGCAGCTTGTTTCTTTGATTCATTGAGCCTATTCAAACTATCTAAAGAAATAGTAAGAGGTTTTAGATCTTGACTAAATGCTGAAAAGCTAAAAAGAAAAGAAAAACTAAAAATAAAGAATAAGCTGAAAATAAGTAAAATTCTAAAACGCATAAAGCTATATATAAATAAATCAGAGGAGAATAGAATATTTTTTGCCGTTGTACAAGCTACTCAAATTTAGCTCTTGTATTTAGCTCGTGTAAACATACATTAAAAAGACGGTGCAAAGGTAGCAAATGCAACGCTTTTACTCTATTTTAACTGCAAATTAATAGTATTTAATGCTTAAAAAAATTGTATTTTGAATTTTTTACACAAAAAAAGCCTTTTGTTTGCTTTCTTTAAGAGAATAAACAAACAAAAGGTGTTTCATGAAAATCTACTAATTGAATGGTACAGACCAAAAAAAAAGTGGATTATACAACATAAACATACAATGATTTCCAAACCGCTTGAGCAGGTTCTTTATACGCCCATTTCATTCCCTTTTTGGCAAAATAATTAGCTATTTTGTGTGCTTCTTCTTCAGAGGTAGCTTCCCAACAAATCCAAGTTTTGGGTTTGCCGAGTTCTCTTTTCATAGCGACTGGATTTGCTGTTACTCCAATACACATATTTTTATATTTCTTTTTCCAAAATAAAAGTACACGCTCTTTGCGATAGTCTGCTTCACGTTCGATAGCTTTTGCGATTCTTTGTAGCTTGCTCATACTTAAATAATTAGGGTAAATACGGTTTGTAGTTAAGAATAGGATTAAGAATAAAATACAGATTTGGACAAACTCTCTGTCTTTATCCTCTTTCTATACTACAAAGATAGGACGGCACAACGTAAGGGATTTGAGGTCTAAATTATTTTTAATAAAAAATTCAAATTAAGTGATAAAGCAATTTTACAAAATATTGTATCGTTGTAGTGTAAAAACGTAAAATATTTTGTATCTTATAGAAGACAAGCGAAATAAAATTAAATTAAGTAACGAAGCAGGTTTAATTGTAGGTCAATACTAAAATTTGATTACACAACCAGTGAAAAGTCTTTTTTTACTCTTACTCTTACTTACAATAGTTTCATAAGAAGTATCTACAATTCGAATTCTTAGTTGTTAAAAATAATTGATATATTGCTTATTCAAATTAATTGAAAAATAATGTTCTAACAGCTTATATTTAATAAGTTACATCAAATACACCAGTTTTTGAATCAATTATATTAAATAGCAATTTGCATTTGTTCTTAACAATTACTTAATTTAGAGAAAATTAAGTATAATGTATTTATTGTTTATACAAAATTAAATTAATGAAGTATAATAAATAACGCTAAAAATACAAACAAAAGATATTTTAAAATAGCAGTTTACTATTTATCTTTTGATAAAAAATACTATCCAAAACACGCATCAACTCACACAAATACACTAAAAATCTATGTCTGTGGCTACGTCGCTTCCAAAAATATTGTTTGAGGGAGTAAATTCAATCATTTATTACCGAGATACTAGCGAGTGGAATACACCTGTTATTATTAAGGTAATCAAAAATGATTTTCCGACTCCTACGCAGCTTATTCAGTTTAATAATGAGTATGAATTTACCAAAGACCTCAAAATTGAGGGAATTAGGAAGGCATACAAAAAAGATAAACTAGAGGGTAAGCCTGCACTTGTATTGGAATATTTTCCTGGAGTGACATTCAAAAAAAGCTTTTTTGAAAATTCTTGGACGTATAAAGATTTTCTGAAAGTAGCCATAAATATTGCCGAAACTCTCGGACAAGTACATCAGAATAGTATCATTCACAAAGATATTAATAGCAATAATATTTTAGTGGATTTGACAACACATCGCATCAAAATCATCGATTTTGGAATCTCTTCACGTATAGATACACGCATAGAAGACCTCCGAAGTCCCGATGCTTTGGAAGGAACTCTAGCTTATATATCACCTGAACAGACAGGTAGAATGAATCGTGCTGTTGATTATCGTTCAGATTTATATTCATTGGGAATTGCCTTTTATGAGATACTTACTAGTAAATTACCTTTTACGGCTTCTGATTCTATTGAGCTTGTTCATTGTCATTTAGCACAAAAACCACAACCTCCTCATCAAGTAAATCCTTCTGTTCCTCGTGTTCTTTCCGAAATTGTAATGAAACTTTTGGAAAAAAATGCAGAAGATCGTTATCAGTCTGCCTTTGGACTCAAAATAGATTTAGAACTTTCCCTGAAAGGATTTATAGCCAATGGAAATGGTAAAATTGATTACTTTGCTTTAGCAGAAGAAGATTATTCAGACCGTTTTTCTATTCCTCAAAAACTATATGGTAGAGAAAATGAAGTAAAGTTATTGCTTAATTCCTTCGAAAGAGTTGCAAATGGAGCTACTGAACTTATTTTGGTAGAAGGATATTCTGGAGTAGGAAAAACTTCATTAGTAAATGAAACACATCGTTCGATTACCGAAAAAAGAGGTTATTTTGTAAAAGGAAAATTTGATCAATATCAAAAAAATGTTCCTTATTCTGCTATTATTCAAGCATTAAATGAATTTATAGAATATTTACTTACTGAAAATGAGAATTCTTTAGCAGAATGGAAACGAAAAATAAACAAAGTATTAGGTGAAAATGGACAAATTCTTTTAGATGTTTTACCAAACCTAGAGACAATTATTGGTGAGCAGCAGCCTGTACAGAAATTGCCACCTAATGAAGCAAAGAATAGATTTAATTATATTTTTAAATCTTTCATTCGTGTTATTAGTCAGAGAAAACACCCCGTTGTTCTTTTTATTGATGATTTGCAATGGGCAGATGGAGCTTCTTTGAATCTTCTCAAAGTATTAATGACAGATAGCGAGAACCGTCATTTGCTTATAATTGGTGCTTATCGTGATAATGAAGTTACTTCGGCACACCCTCTGATGATAATGGTAAAGAGCTTACAGGCACAAAATGCACCAGTAAGTTCGATAGTATTAGATAATCTAGGCTATGAGGATATTGAAAAGTTAATTACAGAATCTCTAAAAGCTCAAATACTTCAAGTAAAACAGCTTTCTTATCTCATTTATAGAAAAACACATGGTAATGCTTTCTTTGCGACACAGTTTTTAGAATCTTTGTATGAAGAAGGATTACTGCATTTTGATTTGCAATCAAAACAGTGGCAATGGGATATTGTAAAAATTGAAGAGAAAAAGACAACGGATAATGTAGTCGAACTCATGACTACAAAAATAGAAAAACTACCCTCAGAAACACAAGAAATACTTAAATATGCCGCTTGCGTAGGGGATAAGTTTGATTTACAAATGCTTCGTAGTATAAGTAATTATTCCCTAAAGGATATTTTTGATAGAATTTGGATAGCAATAGAAGAAGGAATGGTACTTCCTTTGGACGATAATTATAAGCGTATTGGTATTTTGAGTGAAGACCCAGCACTTGAGAAGCGAGTAAATGCACGTTTTAAGTTTCTACACGATAGAGTTCAACAAGCTGTTTATTCTCTTATTCCTGATAGTCGTCGTTTTGAGATGCACTATAAAGTAGGTAAGATTATAAGAGACAATACGCCAGACGGACAACTGGAGAGCAAAATATTTGATATAGTCAATCAGCTAAATGTAGGTGTTGCTCTTTTAGAAGATCAAGAGGAACGTTACGAATTAGCTCGTCTAAATCTTATTGCGGGAAGAAGAGCTAAGGCTTCGGCTGCTTACGAACCTGCTTATGATTATTTTTATGCAGGTGTCGCTCTTTTGGACGACATAGGTTGGAAAGATGAATATATTCTTACGCTTCGCTTACACAATGAAGCTGCAGAATCGGCTTATTTGAGTGGTAATGGTAATGGAATGGAGCAGTTTGTAGATGGTGTTCTCTCCAATGCAAACAATTTTTTGGATAAAGTACCTGTCTGTGATACCAAAATTCAGTTTCTAATTTCTAGAGGAAAAATGCAAGAAGCAATAAAGCTTGCTGTCAGTACACTCAAAAAATTGAAAGTAGGTTTTCCCAGCTCAATAACTAAAGTCCACTTGCTGCGTGAAATACTTCGTATAAAGGGACTTATGACAGGCAAGAAGATATTTGATTTAGCAAATCTTCCTCGCATGGAGAACAAGAAAAAGTTGGCTGCTATGCGTATTCTATCAGGGATTAGCCTAGCTGCTTATGTAAGTGGTTCGCCTCTCTACCCAATGATTATCTTCAGACAAGTACAATTATCCATTAGGTACGGAAATGCACTTGTTTCTACTTACGCCTATTCTTCTTACGGGATTATTTTGTGTGGTGTTCTTGGAAAACTAGACGCAGGCTACCGTTTTGGAGAGCTTGCAATCAAACTTTTGGATCAACATGACTCTGAACGTTTTAAGGCAAGAACCTATATGGTTACTAACGTCATGATTCGTCATTGGAAAGAGCCACTAGAAAACTCATTGAAGCCTTTAGTAAAATCATATAGAAAAGGAATTGATACAGGGTTTTTTGAGTATGCTGCTTTTTCTATCTTTATGTATGTTTATTATCGTTTCGTAACAGGTAAGGAACTCAATGAGTTGGAGAAGGAAGCTAATATGTACATTACTGCAACCTATGATTTAAAACAAATCAATCCGTATCATAACATCAAAATACTCCGTCAGACCTTTCTTAATTACTTAGGAAGAGTTGATAATCCTGCTATTTTGAATGGAGAAGAGTATGATTTGGAGCTTCAAAAGGAAATTGTAGAAGGAGGAAATACAGCATCTATTTGTCTTCATTTCTTTATGAAAGCTAGTTTGAGTTATAATTTTGGTGAAATTGAGAAAGCATATAGCTATATTATTCTGACAGAAAAATACTTAAAAGGAGTAATATCAACAGCAGCTATACCCGTTTATCATATGTATGATTCGCTTATTCATATAGGTATTTACCCAAGCTCTTCACTTTGGGACAGACAGCGAATTGTGAGACGTATTGCAAACAATCAAGCTAAACTCTATAAATTTGCTAAATTTAGTCCTTCTACTAATTTACACAAGTATTATTTAGTAGAAGCCGAACTGGCTAGAATAAAAGATAATTATGAAGAAACTGAAAAGTATTATCGTCAGGCAATTGAAGCAGTCGCAAAGACTAATTTTATTCAAGAAGAAGCATTAATAAAGGAGCGTTTTGGGTTTTATTGGTTGCAGAGAAAACAAGAAGATATTGCTATGCTATTTTTGCGTAAAGCCTATTACGATTATCGTATTTGGGGTGCAAAAGGAAAGCTAGAACAAATGCAAAAGGTGTATTCACATTATGTAAAACAAGAATCAATAACAAATGATATAGGACAAACAACTACTTCGCAGGCTCATACACTGAATACTGATAATTTTGGAGGTTCTACTACAATGATGACGACAAGTAAAATTTCGTCTAATAATTCAAAAAGTGGTGCAAATTTTTTAGATTTCGAAACGCTTATTAAATCTACACAAACTCTATCACAAGAGATAAATTTTGAGGATCTTATGCCTAAAATGATGCGTGTAGTAATGGAAAATGCAGGAGCCGAAAAAGCATTCTTGATTCAAAATCACGATGGAGAACTTTTCATAGAAGCAAAAGGAGATTTGACACAAACGCAATCCACTCAATTTTTGCACAAAGCTATTGAAGATGATAATGATATGGTTCCCAAAACATTAATCAACTATGTAGTCAGAACGCAGCAACCTCTTGTTTTGGATAATGCCTTTGAAGAAGAAAAATATGCTAAGGATTCTTATATGAAAGAATACCAACCCAAATCGGTACTTTGTTTTCCTGTAATGCGAAAAAATGAGTTGTTGTGTCTTTTCTATTTGGAGAATAATTTGGTAACAGGAGCTTTTACGCCAAATAGGTTACAAACGCTACAAATGTTGTCTACACAAGTAAGTATTTCACTAGAAAATGCTCAACTTTATCAAAATTTGGAGGAAAAAGTAAAGGAAAGAACTGTAGAATTACATGAAAAAAACAAACGCATAACAGATTCTATTCGTTATGCTCAAACTATTCAAGATGCAATTCTGCCAGCTAAGAGAATACTAAAAAAATTATTTGCAGACCATTTTGTTATTTATCGTCCTAAAGATATTGTTTCAGGAGATTTCTATTGGGTAACTCATGTAGAAAATTATACTTTTGCTGCTGCTGTGGATTGTACAGGTCATGGCGTACCAGGTGCATTTATGTCAATGGTAGGAAATACACTTCTAACTGATATTGTAGGTGTAAGAAGAATTTTTGATCCAGCTATAATCTTGCAAATGTTAAATGAAGGAGTTCGTGCAGCGCTGCATCAAAAAGATTCTGATAATACAGATGGAATGGATGTAGCACTTTGTAGAATAGAGAGACAAGAGAATTGGATAGAAGTTACTTTTGCAGGAGCAAAAAGACCTCTGTATTATACCTCAAATGGAGAAATAGAAAAATTGAAGGGGGATAATCTAAGTATTGGAGGAGTAGTTAGAAAAAAAGAATATGTCTTTACAAACCAAAAAGCAATTCTTTTGGCAGAAGATGTAATTTATCTTACCTCTGACGGACTTATAGATCAAGCAAATCCAGATAAAAAGAAATTTGGTTCTACAAGATTTGAATCTCTTCTAAAACAGTTTCATGCCAGACCATTTAAGGAACAAAAACAGATGTTATCTAACCAGTTAGACCAACATCAGCTAGATGCAGAGCAAAGAGATGATATTACTATTTTGGCTTTACGTTTATAGACAAGTTAGGCACAATTTTAAAAACCAACAGACAAAGCAAAGGTAAAAACTTGTTCATTTATTTTTAGGATTTCTTTGTAACTTTGATGACTACATTTAAACTTGAAAACTATGAGTAAAAAACTAATTCGTTTTGATTGGGCAATGAAAAAATTGCTTCGTCATAAAGCTAATTTTGATATTTTAGAAGGATTCTTATCCGAGTTACTTCTTTTTGATATAACGATTGAAAGTATTTTAGAAAGTGAAGGAAATAAACAAGATGAATACGATAAATATAATCGGGTTGATATTTTAGTAAAATCAGATAAAGACGAATTGATGCTCGTAGAGGTTCAAAACGATTCTGAAGTGGATTATTTTCATCGTATGCTTTATGGTGTTTCAAAGTTGGTAACTGAATACATCAAAGAAGGCGAACCCTACGGAACTATCAAAAAAATCTATTCCATCAATATTGTCTATTTTGGTTTAGGACAAGGTAAAGATTATGTTTATGAGTACAAAGGTGAGTTTATTGGTTTACACAATAACGATATTCTGCTGCCTACAATTCCACAAAAACAAGAATATAGTGTAGCAAAAGTATCAGACATTTTTCCAAAATACTACATTTTGAAAGTAAACAACTTTAACAAAATTGCAGAAAATACGCTTGACGAATGGTTTTACTTTCTCAAAAATAGTGAGGTGAAAGACGGTTTTAAGGCAAAAGGCTTGGATAAAGCAAAGGAAAAGTTACAGTACGAAACCTTAACCGAAGAGGAAAAGAAAATGTATGACCGTTTTCAAGAAAACAGACGTATTGAAAATAGCGTAACTTATACAGCCAAACAAGAGGAAAAAAGAAATATTGCAAAGAAACTTATTGGCATAGGTCTAGACAACTCTACTATATCGCAAACTACAGATTTAACAATTGAACAAATAGAACAGTTGCGAAACGAACAAAAGTAAAAATTGTGCCTAAAAAACGATAAATCTTTCAGTATAAAGAAAACTAAAACTATTAGGTCTTTGGATTTAATAGTTTTTTTATGCCTAATTTTTGATTCAAATAAATGTTAAACGGATATAAAATAAAAGTATTTACTCTAATAAAAGCGACTAATGCGTAATTTATATTTTTCATTCATATATTTTTAGTATTTTTATTCTTTATTCGAAATTAACTCTATAAAAATAATATATGATCGAACTTGCAGGGCTTCTCGTGCTTGGTTTTTTTGCTCAATGGTTGTCATGGCGTATCAAAGTACCAGCTATTCTTCCTCTTATCATTATTGGTCTGTTAGTAGGACCTATTTCTACACTTTTTACGGGTGATGAAGGCTATCTAGTTTCTACAGGACCCAAACTTATAGATGGTGATTCTATTTTTCAAGGACAGGTACTTTTTGATGTTGTTTCTCTGGCAGTTGGACTAATTCTTTTTGAGGGAGGATTGACACTAAAACTCTCCGAAGTAAAAGTCTTGGGAAAAGCTGTTCGTAATATAATCGTAATTGGTTCTGCTGTTACAATGGCAGGAGGAACGGTTGCGGCAATGTTAATTATGGATTTTACTGTTCAGACCTCCTTACTATTTGGTTCTTTAATTATCGTTACTGGTCCTACAGTAATTGGACCTATTCTTAGGAATGTGAAACCAAATTTTAATATCACAACGGTTTTGAAATGGGAAGGTATTCTTATTGATCCAGTGGGTGCTTTGATAGCTATCTTGACCTATGAGTTTATTATTTCTGGAACAGCAGGAGCTCAAATTGGTTGGATTGCACTCAAAACTTTTGCTATTACCATTGCTGTCGGAATTGCAATTGGATGGGCAGTAGCATGGTTGGGAAATATTCTTATCAATAAAGAATTAATACCCAAATACCTTCAAAATATAGTCATATTAGGCTTAGTGATTACCGCTTTTGCACTCTCCAACTCTATTCAGCATGAGTCAGGTCTGTTGGCTGTTACAATTATGGGAATGGCTTTAGTAAACATGAAGACTTCAAATCTAAAAGAAATTATTACATTCAATGAAGATTTGGTAATTATTCTTGATTTCGTTTTTGTTTGTGCTTCTTTCTTCAAGAATTGATGTAGTAGATATTGAGCTAGTTCTGACAATGAATAGCTTTATTTTATTTGCTGTCGTTGTTTTTGTTCTGCGTCCATTGTCTGTCTTTCTGAGTACGTGGGGAACGAATTTAACGCTTAATGAAAAGTTGTTTTTGTCTTATATCTGTCCTCGTGGAATTGTTACGGCTGCTGTGGCTTCTATTTTTTCTATTTCTTTATTTCAGAGTAAAGATTATATTATTCCTTTAGATGAGGCTGCGATGCTTCTTCCTTTAGTATTTTTGGTTATTGTCGGAACGGTTGTTTTGCAAGGACTTACTGCCAAACCAATTGCCAAACTTTTGGGAGTTACTCGCAAAGAACCAAACGGAGTAGCATTTTTGAGTGCTGATGAATCGGCTCGTTTTATTGCCAAAGTTTTGCAAAAATATAATGTTCCTGTTTTGCTGGCAGATACCTCAAAGGCAAACACTAGAGAGGCAGCAATGCAACAAATACCTATTTATGAAGGAAGTATTCTGAATGAAGAAGCGTGGGAACAGATTGATTTTGCTCAATATGGACAGCTTTGGGCAATGACACCTAATGCAGAAATAAATGCTCTAGCTTGTAAAATTGTAGGAGAAGAAATGGTAAAAGACAAAGTATTTCGATTTATCTCAAATCGGGAACAAGAAGCATTGAATAAAGAAGATTATCCTAAAAATATTCTTTTTGATGGTAGAGCTGATTTTATTGCTTTCTCTCATTTTATTCGTAGAAACCCAGAAGTAAAAGAGCAAAAAGTAAATAGCCGTGAAGAAGTAGTAGCTATTTTAAATGCAGATGAAAATAAAGGAAAAATAATTCCTCTATTTGTTATCAATGATAAAAACTTTATCGAACCTGCTTTGGCAGTTACACCTTTAGAAGTGGGGAAAGAGAATAAATTTATCTATTTAGAAATTATGTAATTCCTCTACTTTTTTTATAGAACACAGATTTTACGGATTAGACAGATGACAAACGGATTTTTTTTGAATTTAATTAAATTAAGTAGGTCAGTCCCAAAGGGCAGACCGTCTACAGACTAAAAACAGGAGAAATTGACTACAAACGGTCTGCTCTACGAGACTGACCTATACTGCAATTATTAAAAATGTCTAGTACATGAGTAGTTTATTTAATTTATGTTCCTAAACTTAAACTACTAGTAAACCCTAAGGGTCTTGAAGACCCTTAGGGTTTGGAATAAAAAAACAAAAAATGAAATACAAAACTATACGGGAAGAAGAACTCAAAAATAAAGTCGGTGCAGATTACTTCAAACAATTTGATGCTACCGAAATAGTAGGAAATATTGACTTTACCATTTTTCCAAAACAAGATACTTTGTTTGGAAGAATACCTTTGCTATGGGCAGAAGCAAAAACAGGAAATTTTGATGTTCCGACTATGTTTGTGCAGCTCATTCTGACTATCGGTAAAGCACGAACCTTTGACAAAACATTGCCTCCTGCTTTTTTGGGTGCCTTTGACTTCAAAAAAATTGCTTTTGTGGAGTACAATACTGTTCAAGATATTTTTTATCTCAATGATTTTAATTGGAATGTAACGCCAAGTAACCACGAAACAAAAGAGTTTTTACTCATCAAAGAACGTATTGAAAAAACGCTCAATGAAAATACGTATATTTTTGATTTCGAAAAAGATGATAAAGAATTAAGAACATTTATAAAAGACAATATTGCCAATGCCACAACGACAAGTAAAATAAAGATTGATAAAAATAATTTTATTCCTATTTATTTGAGATGGGTTGAAACGGTAAAACCAATTATTGATGTAAATTGGGAAGACCTCAAAAAAGCCAATATTTTGGATAGCGATTTTTATCTGGCAGACCTTTTTGTGGACGATAACGACACCCAAAACATAGATGATGACAAGACGATACGAGATAATTTGTTTGTCGTTTTTCAGAATCAAGGCTATAAAATAGCCAAAGAAAACCTCAAACAAATGTTTGATGCGACCATAAACATTAAAGACAAAGACAAGTATTCCCAATTTTGGAAACTCTACAAACGACCACCACTAAAAGAGTTTCAAGATTATATCATCGAACGTAGAGATTTACTTACGCCTCAAGACATTAGAGAACGAAAAGGTGCTTTTTTTACGCCACGAATTTGGGTAGAACTTTCACAAAAATACCTCACCGATTATCTAGGCGAAAACTGGCAAGACGACTATACGATTTGGGATTGTGCAGCAGGAACAGGAAATCTTTTGGCAGGACTGACCAACAAATACAACATTTACGCATCTACATTAGACCAAGCCGATGTAAATGTAATGCACGAGCGTATAGAACACGGAGCAAATTTATTAAAAAATCACGTTTTTCAATTTGACTTTTTGAATGATGATTTTACTAAACTCCCTCAAGATTTACAGAACATTATAAACGATGAAGAAAAAAGAAAAAAATTGATTGTTTATATTAATCCTCCGTATGCAGAGGCGACTTCTTCTTCAACTATAATTGGTGATTCAAAACATAAATCAGGTTTATCTAATAATCTGACATATGATAAATATAAAAAAAAATTAGGTAGAGGGATTAATGAGATTTTCGCTCAATTTCTTATCAGAATATATACTGAAATTCCCAACACCAAGATTGCAAATTTTTCAACTTTGAAAAATTTGCAATCTGTAAATTTTAAAGATTTTCGAAATGTCTTCCAAGCGAAGCTAGAAAAAATTTTTTTAGTACCAGCAGATACTTTTGATAATGTGAAAGGAAAATTTCCAATTGGTTTTTTTATTTGGAATTCTAATGATGTTAAAGATATTTAATTATATTAATGCAGATGTCTATAATAAAAATACAAATTTTATTGGTACAAAAAATTATTTCAATTACTAGTAAAAATGGCTGTTATATTGAATTGGATGCAAAAATTCTATGATAAATCAGGAGAAAGACTATCATATATGGTAAGAGGTGCATCTGATTTTCAGAATAGTAAAATTGTTTTTGTAACTAATGGTGCTTCTAAAGCTGTCATCGAGCATAGATCAAACATCACGTATATTACAAAAAACAATTTAATTCAATGTTCAATTTTTTATTCAGTTCGAAAAGTCAATACCTGCAACTTGGCTAAACGACCGAGACCAGTTTTTATATCCTAATAATGGCTGGGAAAGTGATATAGAATTTCAAAATAATTGTTTAGCTTTTACTGTTATTTAATAATAATATTATCAAGTTAATTTGGCACAAACCACTGGATTCCCTTTACGGAGCAAGAAGTAAATGCACAAGATAAGTTTGAAAGTCATTTTATGACTGATTTTATCAATGGAAAAATCAAAGTAGAAGAAGAAATTACTATGTTTGGTTCGGCAAGTTCTGCCAATCAAAAAAGGGAGTTTTCAGCAGAAGCAAAGGCAGTTTTTGATGCAGGAAGAGAGCTTTGGAAATACTATCACAAACAGCCGAATGTAAACGTAAATGCCAGTCTGTACGATATTAGAGCCTATTTTCAAGGCAGAAATGCAAAAGGTAGAATGAATAGCAAAAGCGACGATAAAAAGTATATGGAATTGATAGGCGAACTTAGAAACCAACTTAGCTTTTTAGCCGACAAAATAAAACCAAAAATATACGAATATGAATTTTTGAAAGAATGAAAACAATATTTTTTTGGTTCAAGCGTAAAACTAACTTATTTGAATTATGAACAGCTGTCAGACACTTTCAGTTAAAGTGTCTGACAGTTGAAATACACAAGTACAAGTTAGACCTTGTCAACTTAATTCAATCAATTTTCCAACTAATGAACTTTGACAATTAAAGACATACAAAACCCAATAAAATGTGGTCAATCATTAAAAATACATTTCTTACGAATCGCTTTTTTTATGCCATTACGGTTTGTATTTGTCTTTTTATTAGTGCTTTTTGGTTTCCTTCTTTGATGTGGGTTGCCAAAATTGCCTTGGCTGCTTTGGCTGTCCTGACAACGGCTGAAGGAATAATGCTTTTTCATCCAAAAATGAAAATCAAAGCAGAGCGATTATTAAATCCTAAACTTTCTTTAGGCGATGCAAATCCTGTTCGTTTGATACTAAAAAGTGAGTATCCTTTGCCTGTTGAAGTAGAAATTTTTGATGAGTTACCGTTTCAACTTCAAGTGAGAGATTTTGGTATTATTACAAAACTAGAACAAGAAAAGCCAGAAGAAATCTTGTATCACGTAAAACCAACTGAAAGAGGAATTTTTAATTTTGGAGATATAAACCTCATTGCCAAAACTCAAATTGGACTTTTGCAGCGTCGTGTCAAAATTCCTGCTTCTTATGATACGGCTGTTTATCCGTCGGTTATGCAGATGAAAAAATATGAACTGATGATGTTTTCGAATCTAAGTATGCAAAATGGAGTTCGTAAATTGCGTAGAATTGGACACAGTTATGAGTTTGACCAAGTCAAAAATTATGTTCGTGGCGATGATTTTCGAAGCATCAACTGGAAAGCAACCAGCCGTAGAAACGAACTTATGGTCAATCAATACGAAGACGAACGCTCACAACCTATTTATTTGATTTTGGATAAAAGTAGAGTAATGAAAATGCCTTTTGAAGAAATGACTTTATTGGATTATGCCATTAATTCTACACTGGTAATGTCAAATATTATTCTCCAAAAAGGCGATAGAGTAGGTTTGATTAGTTTTTCGAATACGTTAGATTCAAGAATAAAAGCCGAGCAGCGTTCGGGACAGTTGGGTAAAATAATGGAATCGCTTTACAGGCAAAAAACGGAATTTTTAGAAGCAGATTATGATTTGATGTACGATGGTGTTCGTCGTCTGACAAATGGTAGAAGTCTATTGATTTTCTTTACCAATTTTGAAAGTATGAGTGCATTGAAACGCAATTTGCCAACACTTCGACGTCTGAATAAATTACATCTTTTGGTAGTTGTTTTTTTCCAAAATACCGAACTTACCGACTTTTCAAACCTTCCCACAACCGATTTAGAAGATATTTATAGCCAAACTTTAGCACAAAAATTCTTAGTAGAAAAACGTAGAATGGTAGAAGAACTCAAAAAATATGGTATTCAGTCTGTTCTCACTCGTCCAGAAGATTTGTCTGTCAATACAGTCAATAAATATATGGAATTGAAGGCTAGGGGAATGATTTAGGAATAATGGTGAATTGTGAGTGGTGAATTATGAATGGTGAATGAAAGCAACTTCCTAATTATCAACTATTTACATACAAAATAAAATTATGAAAGAATTACAACAAACTAAAGGAAATATAGTAGTAGCTATTAATGAGAATAAAGAATGGATTAAAAAAACAGAACAAATAATAGCAAATAAAAAGGCAAAAAATGATACATTTGGAGAATCTCAATATGAGTTTCAAAAGC
This sequence comes from uncultured Cytophagales bacterium, assembly GCA_963761725.1. Classification (GTDB taxonomy): domain Bacteria; phylum Bacteroidota; class Bacteroidia; order Cytophagales; family Bernardetiaceae; genus Bernardetia. Next base: position 636,693 of record CAVXHP010000012.1, read on the forward strand.
AACAATTACTAAAAGATTTGAATCAACTTTACAAGGAATTACAAGAATTGGAATTAATTATTGCAAAATAAATTAGATGATTTATTTCTCCATTATACTCTCCTCAAACCATTGTTGTACTTCTTCTAGTGTCTTTTCTCCTGCTGCAACGGAAAGAGTAAAATCTGTCAGAATATCGTCATTTACAGTATTTTTATAAAAATATCCATTTGCTTTTAAGAAAATATTAGCAGCTTGCAAACCTGTTCTTTTGTTTCCATCTTGAAAAACGTGATTGCAGACAATAATGTGCATGTGCAAGCCAGCTTTGTGATGAATTTGAGGATATAAAGGTTCGCCAAATAATTCACTATTAATGATTTCTAATAAATAGTCTAAACTAGATTCTTTCAAAAAATTAGAAGGAGGGACAAACTTACCTCCAAATCTTTCTACTTGAATTGTATTTATTTTTATAATCTGTTCTTTTGACAAATAAAACATAGGTATTTAAGCTAATTTTTTCCAAACTTCTTTATATTCTTGCAAATCTTTTTCTAAGAGTTTATCAAAAGTTTCATTGTCTAGTGTATCAATTTGTTTTTTATTAGATAATTCTTCAATAAAATTAAGTAAATAGTTTAATTCTTTTTCTGAAAGAATATCTAACTTTTGTACAAGTTTTTTCTTTTTTTCTTCAAGTGTCATAATTTTATTTGTTTAAAAGTTTCAATAATTTCATTAAGATAACGTGAACTCGGGATTAGAAATAGCCTTTTTATTTATTTAAAACAGATTAGATATTGTTTTCGGTCTGCTCTAACGAGACTGACCTAACTTTATCAAGGTCAGACCGATAGGTCAGTACCGATACATGAAAAGCACACTATAACTTGTTGATAATCAATCCATATAATCCCGAGTTCACGTTAAGATAAAGCTGTAAAAGTTTTTTTGAAACGTGTAAAATCTCTTTTTATAATAGATTTTATTTTTTCTTCTCTTTCTTTTTCTTGTAACTTTTCGTTTACTACTTCAGAAATAATATCATACAAAAATTCTTTTTCTGTTTCCATTACTTCTAAAACTAAATCTTTGATTTTCTTTTTTTCTTCAAGTGTCATAATTTTATTTGTTTAAAAGTTTTTTTAATCAATATAACGAAAATAAATAGAGTTGGGTTAGATTAAGAATATTTTTTCTTTCTCCAAAAATACCAAGCCAAACCAAAAACTAAAACGATAACATTTGGTACAACCAAATTCAAAAACTGCCAATAACTTTTTTCTTCTTGTATCTTAAAAGTATCTAAAGGACGGATTTCAAATTCTTTTGTACGAGAAGTAATAATTCCACCTTCATCAAGCATATAAGCAAGCGAATTGAGAAAAAACTCTTGATTGGAATACGTGTTTTTGCTTATTTCATCATAACCAATCGGTAAAGGCTGGCGAGTGCGTCTATCAAAATCATTGGAAAGCAAATCACCATCTCCAACTACCAAAACCTTTGAATCTTTTCCTTTTTGGATAAAATCAGTTTCAGAAAAACCACTCGGAGGAAAACGACCTTTAAAAGCAGAAGTAAATTCTCCTTCCAAAAGATAAGCAAGTGGAAGATTGGAGCTTTGATATAATTTTGGATTTAAATCTTGTTTTAGCTCGTCCAAAGAAATAAGTGTAGGAACTTTTTTAATCTTGGAATATTGAGAAGAAAAAATAAGAGGCGTTTGACTAATTCCCTCAGCTTTCACAGAATCCAATGTACTGACAAACTTGAACATCAAAGCATCCATATTTTTAGTAATTGGGTGCGTTGAAAAACTAGCTGTTGTGGCATAATATGGAAATGGAATAGCTTGAATATTGGCTTTATTTCCCATCTGACCTACATTTACCAAAATTTGTCCTGATTGTGAGTCTTGTAAAAGGTCTTGATTGATACGAACACCATAACGAAAAATCATTTCATTGAGTCCCAAATTATACGCAAAAGCATACGTTCCACCTTGTGCGATACTATCCAAATTCATTTGAACTTGGTCAATAAAAAATAGTAATTTTCCTCCACTCATCAAATATTGGTCAAGCTGATAACGGTCATTGTCGGTATAAGAAAGTGTCGGTTTTGCAATGACAATGGCATCGTATTGTAATAAATTCTGAATTGGATTGCTTGAGTAGAATTCTAGTTTTGTTTTCCGACTTAAAAGAATTAGTTAGATTTTCATTCAGATTTAATCTTTCTACAATATAATTTTCACTTAATGCTCTGTGTAAGCGAAATCAAGTCTATCATTCGAAAGCTCGCCGTGTCCTTCAATAAAGGCAACACTATTTTTTTGTTTTTTGCTTAGTTTCTGAATAGCAGAAATAAGTTCGTATTCAATATTTTCTATGGATTGATTGAGCTGTTCTTGTGGCGAAGTTGTACGGTTTCCCTTCAAAAGCAAAACTGGTTTTTCTTTGTTTTTATAGGAAACAATTGCCGAAGGAAAAATTAATTTCTGTACTTTTTTGCCTTGCACAGTTTCAAAAACAGTTGTCGGCTGGATTCCACGATTTGCAAGTTGCTGGTAATAACGGCTTTGCTCTTCTGGATTTGTAGAAACTTGCTCTGGATTAATGAAAGTAAATTGAATGTTTTTTCCTGCATACATTGAAAATTCTTGTAGCGTTTCTTTTACTGATTTTTGCAGTCGCTTGAAAGAAGAATTGAGTTCGCCTTCCAAATAAATTTCTATAAAAACAGGTTCTTCTAAGTTTTCCAAAATCGTTTTTGAAGATTCTGTAATGGTATAACGCTTTTCGGCAGTCAAATCAAGACGAAAAAAATAATTTTGAGCAAGAATATTAATCAAAATTAGATTTAGAAAAAGTACAACTAATTGAAGAATACTTTCCCATTTTTTGGTGTTAATTGAAATTTTTGGAGAGGATTGAATAGACATATTTTATAATAAAAATTTCTGTATGCTTTTCTGAACACGCTAAAGCGTATTTTACATTTTGGACACGCTAAAGCGTATTTTACATTTTGCACACGCTAAAGCGTGTGTTACGTGTAATAACGAATTACAAATTTAGTTATTTCTTTGGTTTAAAAAATTGATTTTGTATCCTATTTCTGCTGGCTTGAAAGCTGTTAGCTACTTTAATTACATAAAAAAAGGCTATTCTTTTAAAATAAATTAAAAGATAGCCTTTTCTAGTGTATCAGTTCTGGAAAGGTAGAACAAAAAATAAAATGATTGGTGTGCGCTAAAATTGATAAAACAACTTATAAAAAAAAATACAAATTGAGTAATAAAACCAGTTCATTTAGTTTAGATATCATCGCTTTCCATTTCGATTCTAATATAAAAGACATAAAAGCAAAAAATGTTTGATTTTATATCTAGTACAAAGTTGCAAAAAAAATCTAGTAAAACAAGTGTTTTCTCTATTTTCTTGAACTGATCGATTATAAATTACTTAATTTTGCTGACCAAACAACTATTTTTAGAAAAAAAAGATAAGAAAACAATGAATTTGCCAAAAATTACGGTAGTTACGCCTTCATTTAATCAAGGAAATTTTATAGAAGAAACTATTAATTCTATTTTATCGCAAAATTATCCGAACTTAGAATATATTATAATAGATGGAAAAAGCACAGATAATACAGTAGAAATAATAAAAAAATATGAAAAGTATATTTCTTACTGGCAATCTGCAACAGACAAAGGACAAAGTGAAGCCATAAATAAGGGAATGCAAAGAAGTAGAGGAGATATTCTAACTTGGATCTGTAGTGATGATTTGCTTTTAGAAAATTCTTTACAAACGGCAGCCAATTATTTTTTAGAAAACCCGACTATTTCGCTTATTCATGGCAAAACCAAAACGTTTGGAGAAGGCTATAAAGATGAAATAACGGCTGGTCATTATTCAGATTTGAGTATTGATTATTTTACGCATATGTGTTTTCCTCAAGCCTCAAGTTTTTTTAAAAGAGAGATATTTGAAAATCAAAGTTATGAAATAGATAATTTAGGTAAAAAGTATAAAAATTTGGTAGATGAAAATCTGCATTATTGTATGGATTATGATTTGCTTTTACGGACAGCCTTGAATTATGAAATCTTACAAGTAGATGAGCTTTTTTCGGCGTATCGTCTGCATCCAGCAAGCAAAACGGTAAGTGAATGGAACAAATTTGAAGTAGAAAAAGATAAAGTTTTTTTGAGATTACTGAATACTTTAAAATCAAAAAAAGAAGCGAACGAAGGAATAGAATTTTTGAAAAAAGTAGGAATTAAATCTAATGAAGATATAAACTATAATTTTGACGAGCAAAAAGTCAATCAGATAGATTTAAACAAAATAATTCAGATGTTTTTGTATCGTAAAATTCCTGTTTTGTTTGATGCAAAAGAATATGAAACTGTTATTTTATATTGTGAAGCCTTACAAAAAAAATATCCTAATTTTTATAATTCAATGAACTTGGATTCTATGTATCAAACGAGTAGATATAATTCGCTGTCTTCAATAGGGAAATTGGGTTGGAAGTTTAAGAAATTGATTTGATTTTTACTTATAAAAAATTGTAGGTATGAGAAATAAAAAAAATCAGACAGTTTTTAAGCTGTCTGATTTATATAAAATTTATCTAAAAATCTATATTTATATTTTAGGACAATACATCCCAAAACTACCAGATTTAATCCAATCCTTCTACCCAAGAACCACCTGCAGCCATAATCTCTGTTCCAATCTCTTGTGCTTCTTTTCTTAGACTGCTGAGTTTATCATTCATTGTTTTCCACTCTGTGCCAATGATTTTGACTGTCTCTTGATGAGTGGGTGTAGCACCATAAGTAGAAGTAGAAATTCCTCTATGTAAGGCAAAAAGTCGGCTACCGATAGTTGTCTTGACTTTCTCACCAATTGCCATTTTGGCAGGATTCCCATTAAGCTGGCTATCCAAATCATCTAATTTTTGTTGTAAGGCTGCGATTTTCTCCATCAACTTCGCATCTACTGATGATTTTGAAGCTGCTGTAAATAGGTTTTGACTAGCTTTACGAGTAGTAGATAATTGCATGGAAAGTACATTTACATCACGAGTCAATTGTTCATACTGACGCCAAAAAGCTACTACATCTTTCATATCACTTCCTTTGATAGCAGTTTCTCCCAATCGTTCTACTTTTACATTGACAGGGTCAGCTAACTGGCTAACAATTCCTTTCTCAAATGAATTTAACGTAGCCGTATAATTTCCAGGAGCTGCCAGGAAAGCTGTTAATTCTTGTTTTTTTCCATTGAGCATCAATACTCCTGAACCTCCCACTCTCAAATCCCAAGCAACACGATTAAATCCTGCATTATTCTTCGCCTCTACTCGGTTGATAATCTTGCCATTCTGGTCTTTAATTTCTAGATAAACAAAAGGTTTGTTTTCTCTTACCTCGTCTTCTAATGCTTCCCAGCCTACAAATGGAATATTTCCAGTTATAGATTTTTCACTTTCTTGACGTGTCTTTTCTTGACTTTTGATTTCTTCTTTCAAATAATAGGTAAAGACTGTACCAAAATCAGGATTGGGAGCAACATACAATTGAGAACCTTGAGAACCTCTAGTATTATCAAAATCAAATACAGAACGCTCAATATACCACCACGCTTTTCTTGGCTCAAACAAACTTGCCTTTGCTTGAAGCTGTTGTTTGTTCACATTTCGAAGTGCAGAATAATCATCTAAAACATAGAAACCACGACCAAAAGAAGCTGCTACCAAATCATTTTCACGTCGTTGAATAGCCAAATCTCTGAAAGAAATAGTAGGAATACCTCCATTCATCTGTGTCCAATTTGAGCCTCCATCTACTGTAACAAAAACGCCAAATTCTGTTCCTGCAAACATAAGTTTTGAGTTTACGTGGTCTTGTACAACTCGCCAAACTAAGTTTTTATTTCCCAAACCATTACCTATACCTTGCCAAGAAGCTCCTTTGTCTGTTGTTTTGAACAAATAAGGTTTGTAATCTCCTTCTTTATGATTGTCTAAAGCTACATAAAAAGTACTCTCATCAAATAAGTCGGCTTTAATGTCATTTACATAAGACCTTGCAGGAACACCCAATTTGCTAATCTCAACTTTATTCCAAGTTTTTCCTTCATCTGAAGTTACTTGAATAAGTCCATCGTCTGTACCAATAGCAATTACTTTTTCATTCTTCGGAGATACGGCAATGGAAGTAATGGTATTAAAATTCGACATCGCATTTACGTCCCAAGGAGAGTCCCAGCTTTGTGTTCTTCCCATAATAGGCAGAGTAACTCGTTCTTCATTTCGGGTAAGGTCATTTGAAAGAGCTGTCCAAGAATCACCTCGGTTGGTAGATTTCCAAAGACGTTGTGAAGCATGGTAAATAGTGGTAGGCACATGAGGAGATACTAAAATTGGAGCATCCCAATTATAGCGTTCATAGTTTTCATCTATATTTGGCTGAGGCATAATATCAATCACTTCTCCAGATTTCAAATCTATTCTTGACAATGTTCCTTCTTGTCTTTGACCGTACATAATATCTGGATTACCAGGTTCTGTGGCAGGCTGATGACCATCCCAGTTCAGAACCACCTTCCAGTCAGCATTACTAATGCCGTGATGATTGTTTGTGCGAGAAGGTCCTCCTTGTGTACTGTTGTCTTGTGTGCCTCCGTAAATAGTATAAAAAGGAGTAGCATCATCGACAGCGACTTTGTAAAATTGTGTAATTGGAAGATTTTCCATGTATCGCCAAGAATTACCCAAATCAAAACTCTCATATACTCCTCCATCTGTTCCTACAAGGAGATAATTGGGGTCAGATTTTTTGAAGGCTACGGCATGATTATCTCCATGTTTGGCAGTCTCATCCATTTCTGCAAAGGTTTTACCTCCATCTTCCGATTTTAATAAGGTGTTATTCATAAGATAGAGACGGTCTAACTTATGTGGAGAAGCAAAAATTTCTTGGTAATAATGAGGACCTGTAGCTCCTGCTACGGCGTCTGACATCTTTGTCCAACTACCACCTTTATCATCTGAACGCCATACGCCTCCCTTGGTACGGTTTAGTTCAATGGCAGCATACAAAATATCTGGATTGATAGGAGAAATTGCTAAACCTACCTTTCCCCATTTTCCTTTAGGAAGTCCTGTTTCGAGTTGTCTCCATGTGTCTCCAGCATCATCAGAAACATATAGGCGAGATTTTTCACCTCCACCCATCCAAGCAGCAACTGTTCGGTGATGTTCCCAAGTAACTGCATATACTCTATTAGGATTTCTTGGGTCAAAGACCATATCTGTTACACCTGTATATTTTTCATCGCCTAGCGTTTTTTTCCAAGTTTTGCCACCATCAACTGATTTGAAAAAGCCACGGTCTCCTCCTGCACTCCACAGTGGTCCTTGTGAAGCCACCATAACCACGTTTGAATTAGTAGGGTGTACAATAATTTTTGAAATATGTTCTGAATTCTTTAATCCCATATTTTCCCAAGATGCTCCTCCATCCAAACTCCTATAAACGCCATCTCCAAACCCTGCATGACGACCTCCCACATTTTCGCCAGTTCCTAGCCAAATAATAGAAGAGTTGTTAGGGTCAATGGTTACACAACCAGTAGAATAAACAGATTGATCATCAAAAATAGGAGTAAATGTTGTGCCTGCATTGGTAGTTTTCCAAACTCCTCCAGAACCTACTGCTACATACCATGTACTTTCGTTAGTCGGATCGATAGCAATATCAGCAATTCGTCCAGACATAAAAGCTGGTCCAATACTTCTGAATTTTAGACTGTCAAATAGCTTAGAGTTTATTGCTTGTACTTCAGAGTTTTTCTGAGCAAAGCTTTGATATCCTGTAAAAAGGATAACTACTATAAATAATAGTTGAATAGTTTTTTTCATGTTTTTGAGTTATAGGGAATATAGATTATTAAGAAAACAAGATATTCAAATTAATTTTCATTAACAAAGCTATAGAATTAGACTTAAGGATTTTTAGGATTTGCTTTCAACAACTCAGTTACTACTTATAACTCTTTGGTGCTTTCGGCTTCGGGTTATTACCTCGTTGTTGGTTCTTAGTTTCGGCTTGCCGTTACGATGACCAACAACAAACAGAGTCAAAATTACTTTGTAGGCATTTTTTGTACCTTTTCAAACTCTTTTTTCTATATTTAGAGTCATAAGAAAATTTTCATCAAAGATAGCATCTCTCTTTTTTCAAATCAATGACTTTTTGGCTAAAAATATTTCTTGTTTTTTTACTTGCCTTATCTTCTTATAAAAGTTCTGCACAAGATTACGTCCTTAATTACCAACATCTCCAAACAAAAGACGGTCTGGCAAATGCCTTTGTAAATTGTGCTATGCAGGATAAAGACGGTTTTATGTGGTTTGGTACAAATGATGGATTGTGTAGATATGACGGTCAAAATTTTCTTACTTTTCGTAATAATGAAGAAGAAGATATTTTTTTAGGCTCAAATTCAATTCAAGATATTGTTCAATTAGATGAGCGTTATATGTTGATAGCAACAAGAGCAGGACTTAGCAAATTAGATTTATATACTCAAAAAATTTCTTCTATTGATTTTTTTGTTCAGAAAAATATTTTTTCTATCCTAATTGATTCTCAAAAAACAATCTGGATAATTGCTGACGGACAATTATTTTTTAAAAATGATACGGATAAAAAATGGGAAAAATACAGCACTTATTATCAAGAATTTGAGAAAAAAGACATTACAGGAATTTATGAACGCTTTGTAGAAGGCAAACCGTATTTTGTAATTACAGAAAAAATAATTCAAAACAACGCTATTTTATCACAAATTTCTCATAAAGCAAAAGAAGATAAAAAATGGAAAAAAATATGCCTCACTCCTTTCTTAACCAGCAATTTTGAAAACTCAAAAATATGGCTTCTTTATATAGAAAGGATACAAAAAGATAGTTATTTGCATCAAATTTATGACACAACTATTTTTAAAGTACAGGTATTAAAACAAAATCTTGACAATGTAGAACGAATAGGAAAACCTTTTTCATCTTCTATCAAAGTGGGAAATTATTTGTACGGTCATGATTCCGAAAAGATTGTATTGATAGATAGCAAGAAAAATGCAATTCCTAAAATTATTCCTTTGAACAAAACTTCACTAGAAACAGAAGAATATGCAATCGTATTTATTTATAAGGATAAGACAAATAATCTTTGGGTTTGTACTAATGGAGCAGGTATTGCTGTTGTGCCTATTTATACGCTTTTTAGTATGGAAGAGTACAAATATGAAAAAGATAATAGCAAAAAATCGCTTCTAGGAGCAAGTGTAAGAATGATTTATCAAGACCAAAATTCGAAAAATACATGGATAGGAACGTATAATAATATAGGAGGAATAGATATTTTTGATAATAAAGGAAATAAAAAAGTTGTCTTTTATAACAATAGTGTTTCTTATGTTTTGAGAAAACAATTAGATAATTCGGAGCTACTTTGGCTAGGAACTCATCAAGGACTCTTTAGAATAAGTAAAACTATTCTTGAAGAACAAAATCAACTTCTGTCGAAAGGACTGATTAATTCGCTCTTACCAATCAATGATTCTACCATTTGGCTCATCGAAGAAAATAAATTGAAAAAATATAATTTTATTACAAAAAAAGAAACTTCTTATCCAAAATATGGTACTGTTACGTGTTTGTATTTGGATAGAAAAAATAGGATTTGGGTAGGTTCTTCTACCAATGGAATTGCTGTTTTGGACACCACGAAAGAAGAGGTTGTTTTCTACAATCCTAAAATAAAATCTAAAAATAAGAGCTGTCAAGTAATGGCAATTTATCAAGATTCTAAATACAAAATTTGGATTGCTACTTCGCAAGGTTTGTATAATTTTAATACCAAAACTCAAAAATTTATACATTATACCAAAAAAAATGGACTTCCTAATACTACTGTTTATGCAGTTTTGGAAGACGAAAAGTACAATCTTTGGCTAAGTACAAATTATGGTATTTCTAAATTTGATATTGAGAAAGAAACCTTCGAAAATTATGATCAAAGTGATGGATTACAAAACAATGAATTTAATCAAAAAGCCTATTTTAAAAATGCTGAAGGAAAATTATTTTTTGGAGGAATAAATGGAGTAAATACTTTTTTTCCAAAAGATATAAAACGAAATAATTTTGTTCCTCCTTTATTTTTTACCAAAATCACAAAACAAGATTCTCTCATTGAGTTTGATAAGCCTTTAGACCAAATCAAAAAACTTGAATTACCGATTGAAGAAGCTCAAATTTTAGGTTTCGAATTTGTGGCACTCAATTATTATCGTCCAGAAAAAAATCAATATGCTTATAAAATAGACGAGCTTCAAAACGATTGGATTAGTCTGAAAAATGAAGGAAAACTGACTCTTACAGGACTTGCACACGGAAATTATACGCTACGAATAAAGGCCTCAAATAATCATGGGATTTGGAATGAAGAAGGACTAACCTTAAAACTTATTCTTGTTCCTCCTTTTTACCTTCAAAATTGGTTTTTGGGTAGTGCTGCATTGTTATTTTTACTTTTGATGTATCTTGTTTATAAGTGGAGGTTGTATCAAGTTAAATTGAACCAAAAACTTTTAGAAGAGCAAATTCAAAAAGCTACTCAAGCCTTAGCCAACAAAAATATTCTTTTTGAAGAACAAAATAAAGACTTAGAAAAAGCAAATTCTATGAAGGACAGACTTTTTTCTATCATTGCACACGACCTTAGAAGTCCTTTATCAGCTTTTCAAGAAATTTCGAAACAGATTAATTATTTTACCAAAAAAAATGACCCAAAAAAGCTACATCAGCTAGGAATCCATATCAATAATTCGGTTCAGAATCTCAATAATCTACTCAATAATTTATTAAATTGGTCTTTGACACAACAGCATCAAATTGGAACTCATCCAGATTATTTTAATCTCAAAACGCTTGTCAACGAAGTAATTAGTATTTATCAAAATGTCGCTCAAAGCAATCAAATAGAAATTGAAACGCAAATAAATGAAGAATTATTGATTTGGGTAGATGAAGATTTTTTTCAAACTATTCTTCGAAATTTACTTTCTAATGCACTCAAATTTACGCCAAAAGATGGAAAAATTAGTATCTCAGCGCATTCAGAAACCAAATACGAGAATAATAAAAAAGTAATCCTACAACTAAAAGATAATGGAATCGGAATGTCAGACGAACAAAAAAACAATCTCTTCCAGCTCAATCTTGCTCATACAAAAAAAGGATTACGAGGAGAAAAAAGTACAGGTCTAGGACTTGTTTTGTGTTATGAGTTTGCACAAATGAACAATATAAAATTAGATGTAGAAAGTAAAGAAAATGAAGGAACTACGTTTAGTTTGGAAATTCCGATGAAGGGAAATTTGTAGGGAAAATGGTTTGCTTTTTCCTAAACATATTGTGTGTTTTTTTGAAAAAATATATTCAAAATTTTGAATTGTAGGGAAAATGGCTTGCCTTTTCCTAAACATATTGTGTGTTTTTGGTTAAAATATCAAAGACCGACTAGGAAAAGGCGTGCCTTTTCCCTACACATACATTTCCTACCACTTATTCCACAAAAACCACTACTTAGGCTACAAAAACAACCATTCAAGCCATTTTTTACACATTCTCTTTTTGGATTGTCTATATTTAGAAAAACAATAAAACCAAAACACATTATCAAAATGATACGAATCATAGCCGTAGAAGACGAACCGATTTACTCTGATGCCATCGAAATAATTATTGAAGAACTGGGTTATGATTTGGTCGGAATTACTGATAATTCGGAAGAGATGCTCCGTTTTTTTGCTAGTCTAAAACCTGATTTGGCACTTATGGATATTCATATAAATGGTTCTATGACAGGAATTGAAGTTGCCAAAAAAGTGGCTAATTCTGACTTTGCTGTTCCTATTATTTTTATTACTTCTTATATGGACAAACATATCTTTGAGTCTGCTAAAGAAACAAATCCGTATGCCTATATCGTCAAACCAATAGACCCAATTTTGCTAAAACATACCATCGAACTGGCTCTTTCTCGTTACTCAAAACCCAATCATATAGAAGATGGTCAGAATTGGAAAAGTGATATTCTTATCAGAGATCATCTTTTTATAAAAACAGAAACCAATCAATTACAAAAAGTAGCTTTAAAGAATATTTTGATAATTGAAGTCATTGAAAAAATCTGTCATATTACCACCAAAGACAAAGTATTTACGGTCAGAATGCCTCTCAAAGAAATTGAAGACCATTTACCTATTTCTGATTTTGTTCAGATAAACCGAAATACCATTATTAATGCTTTTTTTATAGATAATATAGATCTTCAAGATAATATCCTTACCATAAGAAAAAATCATTATGATATTAGCAGAAGACACAAAGAAAACCTATTGAGTAGATTAAATATGTTGAAATAAACAAAAGTATAAAAAAGCAAAAACCATTTATACCTAAAAATCTACCAATTAGGCAACACTATTTACCAGTTAGGCATTTTGACAAATTTCATATTTTGAGAATACTTAATTTGGATTCATAAGCTACATTAATGAACCCATTTTAACTATTTGCACTTATGAAAATTTTACAGACCTTCCATACTTTTACCTTTATCAAAAGGATTTTTTTACTTTTGCTCTTATTTGCCTTTACTAATCAAGTAGAAGCACAAATTTATGTCAATCAAAATGCCACAGGGGTAAACAATGGCACTTCTTGGACAGATGCCTTTACAGATTTGCAACCTGCACTTGCAGCAGCAACAACAGGAACTCAAATCTACATCGCAAAAGGAACATACAAACCAACTCAATAATTTGATTTTGATGGAAGTGGAGGAACAGATACTAGAGAGGTTACCTTTCAAATTCCAGATGGTGTAGAAGTTTATGAAGGTTTTGTAGGAGATCAAACTACTGAGTTTCCTGTTACACAAGCTATTTTAGATGCTCGTGATTTTGCTACCAATACTACTGTTTTGAGTGGAGATTTAGATGATAATGACGTAGTTACAGGAACTGCTCCTCCTTTTACTTATACTAATTATGATAATAATGCCTACCATGTAGTATATACAAAAGATGTTTCTGCTGCTACAAAAGTAGATGGAGTTACTATAAAAGGTGGAAATGCAAATGCTAATAGTGGTAGTTTTCCAAATAATAGTGGAGCTGGCTGGTACAATGGTGGAAATGGTACAGGAAACAGCTCTAATCCAATACTATCCAATATTACCTTCTCACAAAATAATGCTTTTTTTGGTGATGGAATGTTCAATAATGGACAAAGTAATGGAATTTCAAGTCCTATGCTAACAAACTGCTCGTTCTCTCAAAATAAAGCTAATTTTAATGGTGGTGGAATGGACAATGATGGAGGTAGTAATGGAACTTCAAGTCCTACGCTAACAAACTGCTCTTTCTCTCAAAATAATGCTAATAATGGTGGTGGAATGTACAATGATGGAGATAATGGAGGTACTGGAACTTCAAGTCCTACGCTAACAAACTGCTCATTCTCGCAAAATAATGCTAATCTTGTTGGTGGTGGAGTCCGTAACTTTAATGCAACTTCTATTATACAGAACAGTATTTTTTGGGGAAATACAGCAACAAATAGTGGAAAGTCTTTGGATAATAATGTGGCTGGAACAACTGTATCTTATTCTTTAGTAGAAGAGACTGCCTTACCTCTTAATACAACAGACGGAGGAAATAATATATTAAATCAAGACCCACTCTTTATAGATGCTGCTACTAGAAATTTACGTCTTTCTTGTGGTTCTCCTGCCATTAATGTAGGAAATAATTCAGCTATTCCTGTTGGAATTACTACAGATGCAGATGGAAACCCTCGTACTCAAAACGGTACAGTAGATATGGGAGCGTATGAAAGACCTACACAAACAGAATTTTTTGTAGAAGCAAATGGAGGAAGTGATACTAATACAGGTACAGACTTCAATAATGCCTACACCACCCTACAAAAAGCATTATCTGTTGCTTGTTCTGGCTCAAAAATATACATCGCTGCTGGTACATACAAACCAACAAATCAAGTTGATTTTGATGGTAGTGGAGGAACAAATGATAGAGAAGTTACTTTCCAAATCCCAGATGGTGTAGAAGTCTATGGTGGTTTTGCAGGAACAGAAATAGGAGCTATCACACAAGCCGTATTAGATGCTCGTGTTTTTGCTACCAATACTACTATCTTGAGTGGAGATTTGAATGGAGATGATGCTTTTTCAGGAACTGTTCCTCCTTTTACGTATGGAAACTATACAGACAATGCCTACCACGTAGTATATACAAAAAATGTTTCTGCTGCTACAAAAGTAGATCGTGTTACGATTAGAGGGGGAAATGCTGATGGTGGTAACTTAGTTAACTTTATTGGTGGAGGCTGGTACAATGATGGAAGTGTTGGAGGAAATTCTAATCCTACACTAACCAACTGCTCTTTCTCTCAAAATAATGGTGGTGTTGGTGGTGGTGGTATGTACAATAATGGACAAAATGGAGTATCTAGCCCTACACTAACCAACTGCTCTTTCTCTCAAAATAATGCTAGTAGTGGTGGTGGAATGTACAATTTTGGACAAAGTGGAGTCTCTAGCCCTACACTAACCAACTGCTCTTTCTCTCAAAATAATGTTAGTAATAGTGGTGGTGGAATGTACAATTCTGGAACTAGTGGAATATCAAACTCTACACTAACAAACTGTGTTTTCTCTCAAAATAATGCTGCTCTTGGGGGTGGAATACACAATAATGGACGCTTTGGAGCATCAAATCCTACACTAACAAACTGCTCATTCTCCCAAAACAATGCTACTCTTGGGGGTGGAATGTACAATAATGGATATCTTGGAGCTTCAAGTCCTCAAATAATAAACAGTATCTTTTGGGAAAATACAAATTCTTGGTTCAATGTTGATGCAGCTCCAAATGTATCTTTTTCTTTAGTAGAAGAAGCTACACTACCCTCTGGTACTAATAATATTTTAGGACAAGACCCTCTCTTTGTAGATGCTGCAAATGGAAACTTACGTCTTTCTTGTGGCCCTCCTGCTATTAATACAGGGAATAATAATGCAACTGGAGTTACAGCAACAGATATAACAGGCAATCCTCGTATTCAAGATGCTATTATAGACATGGGAGCGTATGAAGGAGGAGTCGTCCTACAAGCAGAATTATTCGTTAATGCAGCCACAGGAAATGATACCAATAACGGAACTAGCTTTGCAACTGCCTACGCTACCCTACAAAAAGCACTAGAAAATGCTTGTTCTGGCTCAAAAATCTACATCGCAAAAGGAACATACAAACCAACACAAGAATTTGATTTTGATGGAAGTGGAGGAACAGATGCTAGAGAAGTTACCTTTCAAATCCCAGATGGCGTAGAAGTCTATGGAGGGTTTGCAGGAACAGAAACAGCATTTACACAAACAGACTTAGACAATCGTGATTTAATCACAAATCAAACTATTCTTAGTGGAGATATAGGTATAACAGGAGATAACTCTGATAATGCCTATCATGTAGTCTATACAAAAAATGTTTCTGCTGCTACAAAAGTAAATGGTGTTACTATAAAAGATGGAAATGCTGATGGTGCTGGTTTTACAAACACTCTAGGAGCAGGTTGGCATAATGATGGAAATGGAGTAGGAAATAGTTCTAATCCTACACTTATAAATTGTACCTTCTCGCAAAACAATGCTATTTTTGGTGGTGGCATGTTGAATAATGGATTTAATGGGATTTCAAGTCCTACACTAACAAATTGTACCTTTTATCAAAATACAGCTAGTGATGGAGGTGTAATATACAGTAATGGAAGTTTTGGAGTATCCAGTCCAAGTTTGACTAATTGTTCTTTCTATCAAAATAATGCTAGTGGTTTCGGTGCTGGATTATGCAATAATGGAGCTGGTGGAGGTAGTTCTGCTCCTACTATTACCAACAGTATTTTTTGGGGAAATACGGATAGTAATGGCATAAGCTCTTGGACTAACCTTAGTGGTGCTACTACTAATATATCTTTTTCTTTAGTAGAAGAAGCACAAGCTAATTTACCTACTGGTACTACTGTTATTGGAACAGATAATATCTTTGCTCAAAATCCACTCTTTGTAGATGCTGCTAACGGCGATTTACGTCTTCGGGTAGGTTCACCAGCTATTGATGCAGGAAATGATGCAGCTATAAATCTTACTGGCGTTACTACTGATTTGGCAGGAGAAGCTCGTATCCAAGATGTCCGAGTAGATATGGGAGCGTATGAGGGAGGAGTTATTATTCTTGTTACAGTACCTTTGGGAACTCCGATTGCTCCTACAGGCTTGAAGGCAATAGCCATTTCTACTACTCAAATTAATCTTTCTTGGCAGTCTGTAATACAGAATATTACAGAGTATAGATTATATCAAAATAATGTATTGATAGCCACTTTGCCGATTGGAACGACTAGTTATGAGGCAATAGGCTTGAATCCAGATACTCGTTATTTATTTAGTTTAGTAGCTGTCAATCAAAGAAATGGAGAAGTCAAAACTTCTACCCCTATAAATATTACTGAATCTACTTTCCCAGAACCTCCTACTTTACTTTCAATTTCTACAATTTGTGGAGAAGGAAAAGCAACTCTCAAAATAGAAGGTTCGGGAACTATATTTAGAGTCTATAATCAAGAAACAGACGGAAGTTTACTTGTAGAAAGTATCAATGGAAGTTTCAAACTGCCTACTGTTTCTAGAATACAACTTTCTATGTTTCAGTTATCGGCATAGGTGGAAAAGAAAGCCAAAGAAGAGCTGTAAATGTAGCAGTTCAGCCTGTTTTTGAAGCTAAAATTATAGGAGAAGTTCTTCGTGAAAGTTGTGAAACTGCTATTGAATTAGAAGCTCAAGAAATAGAAGGAGCAACTTATACGTGGTTTAGAAATGGAGTTAATTTAGGAATTACTGCAAAAATGCTTACAACTGCTTTCTCAGCCGATTATCAAGTCCAGATTACAAAAGGTGTTTGTAGTTTTATGTCTGAAAAAGTAACTATCAAAATAAATCAAAATCCAGTTGCCAAAATTCAAGAGCAAAATGGAATAAAATTCTGTCAAAATGGAACAATCAATGCCGTTTCAGCAGGACAGAATGTGAGCTATGAGTGGAGCTTTAATGATGAGATTGTAGGTCAGAATCAGACTTTAGAAGTAAGCCAGTCTGGAATATATTCTTTAAAAGTAACCACTAAAAAAGGTTGTGAATCAAGTACAAGTATTGAAGTGATCATCACAGAGACTCCTCAAAGTCCTGTTTTAGCCATTACCGAAACAGTAATTTGTCCAGAAGGAGAAACTACCATTTCTATTCAAAATCCTCAAACAGATCTAATGTATGAATGGACTAAAAATAGAACAGCTTTGCAAGTAACAGGGAATTCTATCACTACTTCAGAAGTAGGTATTTATAGAGTACGTGCCATTTCTTCTCAAAATAGCTCTTGTACTGCTATTTCTAATGAAGTTACATTTAGAAAAGAGAGAGTAAACCCAATTTATCTACGAGCAAGTGAAGATAAGAAATCTCTTTTTGTAGAAGATGTCAATTTTTCTCAAGCTGATATCAGAAGTGTAGAATGGTTTTTTGAAGGAGAGTTAAAAACTGATTTGGGAACAAATAATGAAATTACACCAACAGAAAACGGTTATTATTCTGCCAAAATCATTAATCAAAATGGTTGTATGGTTCAGACTCGTACAGTTTATTTCTCTCTTCCAAAAGAAGAAGAGATTATTACAGGAGAAGAAGACATAATATCTGATTTGTTCAAAGTCTATCCAAACCCAAGTAAAACAGGATTATTCAATATTCATTTTGGAACTGTTATTTTGGAAGATATACAAATCTCTATTTTTGATGGAATTGGTAGAAAAATCTATACTACTACTTTCAAAAAAGGAAATCAAGATTTTACTATCAATCTTCAAAATAATACAAATGGAATGTATCTAATTCGTTTCAATCAAAATGGAAGTACATATTCTAAGCAGATTATAATAAACTAAAAAAAAATCAATAAAAGTAAAGATTAAAGTAGCTATAGACAAAACCATTCTTCGTTGAGGAATGGTTTTTTTGCTAGTAAAAATCGAACTATCTATGGAAATTAAAGTCAAAGTGTAACCACGAAAAAAGTAGGTGTAACCAAAATCGGACGTTTGGAAAAACAAAAAACCCTGTTTAGAGTATCTAAACAGGGTTTTAAGATATTTGTGAACCCGACAGGATAACGCAATCGCCCTTTAAATAGCTATAAACGCACATTATTTAGTAAAGTGTAACAAGGTGTAACCACAAAAACCGAGTTTGAAACGCATTTTTTAGGCATACATTTTTGTCTAAAATCAGCTTTTAAAGCCTTATTCAGACTTATAAATTGATAAGATACATATTTTATTTTCTCATTATTTTTTTCAAAACTGGCTTTTTAGGATAAAAAAAAAGAAAATAGGTGTAGCCATAAAGCTATATTTGTGAACCATAGAAAATATGTTTTTAATCTTCTGTTCTGTCCATAAATGTTTTTGCA
Source organism: uncultured Cytophagales bacterium (assembly GCA_963761725.1). Classification (GTDB taxonomy): domain Bacteria; phylum Bacteroidota; class Bacteroidia; order Cytophagales; family Bernardetiaceae; genus Bernardetia. Next base: position 655,376 of record CAVXHP010000012.1, read on the forward strand.
AAATCAATTATTTTAGCTGTCAATCTTTCTGTTACTTTACTTTTTTCTAATAAATGAAATTACGAGTGAGAGGAGATTAGAAAAACTAAGCATCTACAAAATTGTGCTAAAAGGTTGTATTTGAACAATGGTTTCGGAGTATAATTAGTAGATTTGTGAACACATATTGCTCACTTGTAAGATGCGATTGAGAGTCGTTTTTGTGTCTTTATATCTTGTGAAGCACAGTAGGGTTTACATAAATGATTAAAAAAATGAACTAATATGAATTGAAATTAGTTTGCTTGTATATCATATAAGAAAAATATAACTTTGTTTTAGAGTATTTATCAAAAATTTGAACTGGCATTTGCGTTTCGCAATGTACCTCACTAAGGTTATCATTTGATTAGTAACATTTATTATTGTGAAAAAGAAAAGATAACTCTTCAATTTTAAGCACAAAGAAACATTAGAATAGAATCATCATAATCTAGGGTGTTTTATTGGAAATGTATTTAATTTCTTTGATGTTATGTTAATGGATTATTTCATACAAAAGTGAAATTAACTTGATAAATACTTTTTCTTATGAATTCTGAAATCATAAATATTGAATCTGTTAAAGACAGTTTTGCTAAACTAAATAATGTAGATGATTTGACTATTTTACTATCTGATTTAGCTTCTGATTTATATGCTAACTCTAAAGTAAAAATCACTAAAAAAAATATTTCTTATTTTGCCTTTCATAAAAAAAACAAATATGATAGGATTGTAATACCTAAAAAAAATGGAACAGATAGAGTTTTGAATGTTCCTGTACCATATTTGAAAATTTTACAACGTTGTTTGAATACAGCATTGAATATTGTATTTACACCTCATTACGCTGCTTATGGTTTCGTTCCCAGTAAAAATATTGCTCAAAATGCACAACAACATATTAATCGAAACTTTGTATTTAATGTAGATTTATTAGACTTTTTTGGTAACATTCAATTTAGAAGAGTAAAGACTGTTTTAGAACTCTCTCCTTTTAACCTAAACGATGAATTAGCTTTTTTAATAGCTAATCTTTGTTGTTATAATAACACACTTCCACAAGGCGCACCGACTTCTCCTACTTTAAGCAATGTAGTTTGTCAAAAGCTAGATAGAAGATTGACTAAACTATCAAAAAAATACTATGCTCGTTACTCTCGGTATGCTGATGATATAACTTTTTCTTCAAGAAAAGATGTCTTCGATGAAAAATTTGTAAACGAGCTATGTGAAATTATAGAAGATGAGAACTTCAAAATAAATCCTGCCAAGACTAGACTACAAGATTATACAGAAAGACAAGTAGTTACAGGACTTACAGTAAATGAAAAAGTCAATGTATCTCAAAACTATGTACGAGAAATACGTGCTATGTTGCATAATTGGTCTAAATACGGATATAAAGAAGCAAAAAGACGGTACAAAACAAGTTGTATTGAAAAAGGCAATCTCTCTAATACTGACTTTATAAAATATATAGTAGGAAAACTTAACTTTTTGAAGCTAGTAAAGGGAGAGGAAGATAAAGTTTATCAAAAGTATAAAAATGAGTTTGACAAATTGTTAGGAATCAAAGAAATAAAGGAATATTTTGATTCTATAAGAAAAGTAGATATCAATACTTTAAACTTACAAGCTAAAAATATCCCTCATTTTTTTGAGCTTTTTTATAATAGTAAAGGGGTAAAATATTTAACTCACAATTATGATATTGGTAAATTTGATTATTATAAACTCTTAGAAATTGCTAAAGTTGAAATAGAACAAAAGATAAAAAAATATCCTATTCCTAGACCTCTTTTTGCTAAAATAACTAGCTTTGCTTTTGATGTACATCCTAAATGGGGTTCGGAAGAAATAAAGTTGGGTTGGCGAACAGAACAGTTTCGTGAATGGACTACAACTAATGAAGAAGAACACAGACATCCTAGTCAAGAAGAATATTGGAGAACTGAAATGATTGGAAAATTTCAAAATAGCATAGAAATAAGAAAACCAATGCTTGAGGAAATAGTTAAAACTGTTATCGAAAAAAAAATTAGATAAAAAAAAGAAATTTAATATTAATTTAACTAAATTAGATAGAGCAGCATTTTATACTGATGTTGATCAACTTAAAAATGCACTTAGGCATATTTTTGAGGGAATAAATGACTATTCTCAAAACAAGAATATAGAAGTAAGTTTTAATAGAAATAGATTACAGAATGCTGATTTAACTCAAAAAATTATCAAAATAGCAGATATTGGCTCTGAAATGAAAATAGATGCGAATTTGAAAGAATTTAAAGGTAGTTTAAGGTCTGCAATAAGTAATTTAAGAGGTTTGTGTGAATGGTATATTGAAGCTAAGTTTAATGATGGCTTTTTTCGTTTTCATTTACTCAATGATAATAATTTATTAGAAAACACTACTGAATGCCTTGCAAAAGAAGATATCATAGGTGTTACTCATTTTTTATCCTTTTATTCTTAATAATTATGATTTATTTACTAGACCACCATAAAGAAAGACAAGAAAAAACTTTTAAGATTAATGAATACATATCAAATTATAAAGAAATAGTAAAATGTATTTACAGCAAACAGGATATTAAAACAGATACTACTCCTTTAACTTTATCAGACTTTCCAAATGCTACTTGTTTTCTTTTGCATTTATCCTTTGAAGAAGATAAAGTTGCAGAAGATGTAGAAGCCATAGCTAAAAAACATAAACTACCTATAACTGTATTCACAAATAAGAGCAATCTTCAAATAGGTTTTAATGATTCTAAAATCAAATTAACAGTATCTGCTACTAAATTTTATACTAAGTTAAAAGCATTTTTAGACTATTATGAAATTAAGAAAGAAATAGATTTGAGCATGTTATTTTATGATTACAAAGTAAGAGATGAATTAATTTCATTAATTAATAGCTTCAAAAATCTTTTGTCACTACACGGAGATAATGACAAAATAGAATTACCTTATCCATCAAATGAAAAGGAGTTGGAAAGAATTTTTGTATTATTGGAAAAGAAAGATAAGTTTGAATCTTTTTGGGAACAAATTGATAATTCAGAAATAACTAAATACAATTTTTTTAGAGAAATTCAATAATTATGATACTTTTTATAGGTAACAACAACGATACACCAATAGCCAATCAATTAGGCTATAAATTGTGTGTTTGGAATGAAGAAGAAAACGCTGACTATCAAATATATGATTTTATAAAAAATATTATCAATAATGAAACTGATGGTATTATTATCAATGCAGGAAATCCTACCAATAATTATTTAGGGGTTCGTATAGCTTTATACATATATATAACACAGATAGAAGACAAAAATATTCCAATAGTATTAATCGCAAATAAAACGAAAGAAGATTTACAGAAAACAGTTTCAGAGCAAAACCCAAACGAAAACATAGTAGGTTTTTTTGATAGTATTTATTTAGTAAAACAAAAGTATGATAAAGATAATAAACCGTCTTATCTTGTAGAGATAACCAGAATTATCAATAATCAGTCACATACAGCAACCAAGAGGGATTCCCTAAATAATATAACTATTAGAAGTTTAGAGAAGGGAGAAAGTCACCATTCTTTTACCAATCAATGGGGAATGTGGAAACTAGCACAAGCTACTGGTCATATAGAAAAATTATTAGAAGATGAGAGTTTTTCAATGATATATAAGACTTTATATTTTCAATATTTGATTGCTAAAGATACAGAAGGGGAAAATTCAACAAAACAAACTATTGATGGTAAAAGTGCAAAAATTTTATTAATTGATGATGATGCAGAAAAGGGTTGGTCTTGTGTTATGAATGAAATATTTACCAACTGTTCATTTACACATGTGAGTACGAATACTGAAAATTTTATAGAAGAAGCAAAAAGAAAAATAATAGAATTTGAAGCCGATGTAGTTCTATTAGATGTTAGACTGACATCAGAAGATAGTCTAAGTAGTACAGAAACTAATCAACTTTCAGGAACACAACTTCTTGAAGAAACAAAAGAAAAAAATAAAGGAATACAAGTTATAATATTTACAGCATCAAATAAAGCTTGGAACATGAAAGCATTATTAGAGACTGGCGCAAATGGATATTATATAAAACAAAGTCCTGATTCATATTATGGAGAAAACTATGCAATAGAAAATTTTACTGACTTTCAAAAAGAAATCCAAATTGCTATTGAAAGAGCTAGTTTTTTAAAATGGTTTTGGCAACATACGCAAGAGCTTATTCTTCATTTGGATAGTGAATATTCGCATGAATCTATTAATAATAATTTTGTGGAATCTGCAAAATTAAGTTTAAACTATGCTTATGATACTATTGAAAACTATAATTCTAGCAATTCTGCTAATCAGAAATTTTTGAATTACGCTTTTGTGGCGTATTGTAATTTGATTGAATTTATTATCACAGAATTATCTGAAAGTGTGCCAAGTGGCAGTAAAAATTATTACTTGAAAGCTACTAATCATCATCTCCAAGAAAAAATAATAATTAATACAAATTTAGGTGATGGAAATCCAGTTTATCAAACGTTATTAGAATTTAAAGAAAAACAATTAAATTCTGATAAAGAAATAATAGCTTATCCATATTACAAACTTAATAGTAGTGAAAATAGACAAAAGATAGTTGAATTTACACAAAATAAAAGGTTAAAAATACTAGCTGGCTATGCTGCAATTTTACTTTTAAGGTATAATCCTTTTTCTCATCAAGATGTTCAAGATTATGAAACACTAAAAGAGAAAAGACATAAATTTATGCACTCAAATGAAAATCAGTCAAACAATATTTCTCTAGCAGATTGTAAAAATATGTTCAGAATGGCTTATGCTGTTTTAAAAGGAGAGAAAATAGAAGAATAGACTTAGTATTAATAGCATAGAGAAAGATGAGTTACCAACAATGGCTTTGAGCAAAAGAAGGCTTATTAGAAAAAATAAAAGTTGGGAAAACAAATTATTATATCAATAAGCCTTTATATAATCTGCTCGTAAATAAGACGATGTAAGTAGCTAAAGAGGTTTGGTTTATGATAAAATCAACTACTGGAATAAAAATACAAAAACCACGGCTACAAGCCGAATACATATAAATCACTCGTTAAAAACGAACGATAGCCTCTTTATTTTCTACTCAATTTATCTAAATTAAGTAGTAATTTATTCATATGATGTGGTTCTAGTAGATTAGATGTTAAGTATCTAGGATCAATAATTTTTTTACCTTTTGAGTGAAGAACTTTTGTAGCATCTTCCTCTTTATCTAAAAGAATAAACAGTTCCATCATTAGTGAAATCTCTATTCCAACAGGAATGTTATCTTTAACTTTCAATTTTTCAACTTCAAAGCATATATCTAATGCATTATTCAAAATCAAATTATTTTTGGATTTACATCCTATAATATAATATGTTATAGCTTCATCCCTCAGACGATTTCTTTCAAGTTCTCTGTTTCTACCTTCCTTTGTTTTAGGTACTAAGTTGGTAAAATTATAACCAACCCTATCAATATTTTCAACTTCTCTTTTAATTGAATCTCGTCTTTTATTTAAAGATTCTAAAGCATAATCATACTGTTTGTGTTTTGTGTATATGCATAGCTCTAACCAATCACCCCAAGAATTATATTTTTTTGATAAGTTATAACCTTGTAGTTGACTAGGTTCTTTTATACTATGGAGTAATTTTTGCTTTTCATACAAAACTTTAAAATTTCTACTTTCTATCAATGTTGTAGGCATAGCCTCATAATAATTTCTACAAAATTTCATCAACCTCATACGAGTTTCTATATATTCTTGTTTAGTCATATTCGTCCATCTCCTTCTAAATTGAGAAAATAACATCATAATTTCAGGAACATCGTGTATGTTATAGTGTATTATATCTTCAATAAGTTGAGTTACATTTTCCTTTTCATAAATGAAATGACTTTTTCTTAGGCTATTGTGGTCATAAACATCTAATGAAAGTTTGCTAAGAACATTCTTAGCTTTATTAATTGTTGATTTTATTTCATCATAGCAATTTTTTGATGAGTAATTTTTAGTTAGTTTCTTGTAAGATAAATTTATACTTGCGTCCGTTTCTTCAAGAAACAACTGATAAGGATCTTCACTTTCTAAGAAGAATTCAGCCATGCTGTCAATATGGACTGGGTAAGCTGTTAAAATTAATTTGTTTTCTTTATTTATAGTATCTACCCATTTTGCTACTTTTTTTAGTTTTCCAATAATTGCCTCTCTTTGAGATTGTTCTTGGGGCTTTACTCTTTTTACTCTTGGTTTATCTATGTTTTTATCCCATTGAAAATATTTTTTCATTATTTCTATGAATTTATCCTTTCTCTCATCGTCAGAAAAAATATAATTTGTAAAAGTTGTTGGTGTAGGTTTTACAGGACTCAACAGTTCTATTATCTTATTTACTAACCAAATTCTATACTCTGGTTGTTCATTTTTTGACATAATGTAAAGTAGTTTAAAATGGAATTCTTGGAATTTGTGGAATGATTAGAATTATTAAGACACCAATTCAATATTGCCCTATATTGCGATGAGTTTAATTCTAAACGATTCAATTTACTTTAAAATTTAACACAATTATGGCTAATTACAAAAAAGAAGTTGCAAAAATACTTGATGGTAAATTCACTACCAATTCTGTAAAAAGTGTAACAATCAATAAAAACTCTGACCCAAAACCCAAGGGGTAAACTTAATTTCTTGTTAAAATTAGCAAAAATCATACTATTTACGTCAAAGATGGCTCTAGGAAACTAAATATTAAAGCCCACTAAATTTTATTTCTGACAGAGCAAATCACACTTGATTTTAAGAAATTCCTTCTGTAGAAAAAAAAGTGGCTACTATCATTTTCTTTAACTTTTAAAAATTTTTTTATGAAAATTATCTCAAAATACCTATTAGTAACTTCACTATTAGCAACCTCATTTTTCTCTACATCTTGTAATGAACAAGAAGTGTTAGAAGAAGTGCAACAAGAGCAGCAAGTTAAATTAATGCGTACACAGGCTTCTATTTTATCAGCAAGTTCATACTCTGATATTCCTGTACGTATGTATCGTTCTCAGTCTAAATTTAAGTATGCTTACGAACATCTACAGCAAAAAACAGGTGAGTGTAGTTGGACAGCTTATGTATGTGCTGTTGCTGCCATTCGTCGTGGAAATGGCTTGCCTTATGAAGCAAATTATCCTAAAGTTACTCGTGTTCGCAATGCTTGTAGCAATAGTAGCTATATTACGAAAATAGAGTGGTTTGCTAGAAACTATGATGCACGTACCACTTATTTGACTGCTCCAACAAATCAGTTTCAAGCAGTAAAAAACATGATTAATCATCTTGAGACTTATCAATCTCCATTTCTGATTATTGGTAAAGTTAGTGGTATCAGTCACTATCGCACTATTTTTACAATTGACTGGAACGGAAGTGTTTATAACTCTACTGTTTATTACACAGACACACTACATCCAAAAGAGTCTAATATTGACTATCAGTTTAAGGCAATGAATTTTGCTAGTTTCTTAGCTAACATGCGCTCTGGTTCTAGCTTTGGTGGACACAATATGCTCTTTATTGGTAACTAAGCTTTATTAAGCTCAAGGATAAATATTTTTTATCCTTGAGACTTATTTAGTCAATATTTTTAATCAAATTCAATCAATATTATTTTTAAATAAATGACAGCCATTATGAAACAATTTTTTGCTTTTTGTTTGCTTAATTTGTTCTTTTTGCCTTTGGTTTGGGGACAGGGAGATTACTTCACTTCAGATGTAAGTGAGCAAGTTAGTGGGTATGGAAATCAAGGAACTACTCTCTCTGATAGAGGCTATTCTTATGAAGACGGTGTAAATTGGCTGTCTGACCCTAATGGTTGGGTAAGGGTTAAAATTTCAGAGTATGATAACCCTAACGACTGTTCAGACTATGGGTTACGTATATTCTTAGCTAAAGCACAAGGAGGTTTTCCTTTTTTTAAGTGTGATGCTAGAATAAAAATATATGCAGGTACTCCATTAGTGTTTGTAAAACAGTTTACTAATTATGATTTGCGTTGTGCAAATGATGCTTTATTTTATATTGATATTCCTCATACGGAGAGTTGGATTCCTAGCGACACTGCTACTACTAATGTTGTTATTACATATGATAACTCATTGTTTACAAGCTCAACTGATTGCGATGGTAATCTCTGTTCAGTTCCTTTTTATGCAATGCCTGCTGCTAGTCAGTTTGCTGGCTCATTTTTTATAAATCAGCTACAATTTAACCGTAAGGAGTATACAGTATCAGGAACTATCAAAGATAATTGTGGTGATCCTATTTCAGGCGTAGATATAGGAACAACAACAACAGATGTTTTGGGGAATTATTCTATTAACATAATAGCAGGAAATAATATTACCTTGTCTCCTTCCAAAAGTGGACATACATTTACTTCACAAACTCTTAGCTGTGTAAGAGCAAATACCACAAAAGACTTTGAAGACACAAATATTATCTCCTGTGGTGGTAGCAACCCTCAAATAAACTGTATTTCAAGCATTACTGCAACACCAAATCCACTTGTAAGAGGACAAGCAGCTACGATGAGTTTTGATTTACAAGAAACCAACGGAGCAGCATTGAGTAATGCTATTGTAACTTTAAATATCAATACTAATGCAGGAGTTAGAATAGGTGCTGTAGAGCAATGGAATAATGTAAATATTTCTGCTAATGGAAATCGTAATTTTATTTATTCGCCATCTACTATTACTACTGCAGCAGGAAACTATCAGTTAGAAGTTGAATATAGCATTGATGGAGGTACTTCTTTTATTGGTTTGTGTTATGAAAACATAGAAATTATAGAATTAGCTACCAGTTATAATTTATCTTGTTTAGGTGATATAAGTGCAAGTCCTAATGCAGTTTGGTATGTAGGTTATCCTGCATCTACTTCTGTAACTATTCAAAATTTGGGTAATGCAGATTACGTTGGAGACATATTTTTATCCTTGCATGATGCTTCTACAGGAGATTATATTGGCGATTTAACATCTTATAGTGGAAATATTGCAGCAGGAAGTGATGAATTATTAGAGTTTTCTACACCTTCTGTACAGACAGCACACGGAAATGTACAACTTATTGCAAAGTACAGTGATGGAAATGGAGGATATGTTACGCTTTGTACAAAGGATATAGAAATCATACACCATGGAATCATTTCTACAAATATCAATGAGCTAATCATAGATCAACCTATTGATGTATTTGATATCCCTCATCCTGATGGTTCTGGAAATATGATTGAGTCACATGTTATTACTATAACAGTACTTTATACTTCTGCAGCTATAGAGTTCAATTATGGTAGTTCATATATATTAGAAAATCACATAAAAGCAGCTGTTAATTTAACTAACAAATCATTCAAACAAAGTTTCATACCATCTAGATTACAACTTGTTCATATGGAAGAGGTCGGTTATACTGAGAGTGGAAATTTTGTTACAACTTTAGACAAGTTAGATGAAGGAATAAATAATGGTAATGGAGAGTTTGCATTTATGAAGAACAAGAGAAACATTCACTGTTCAGACCTTGTAGCTATTATTACAATGGACAGTTTTTCTCTTAAGCCTAATGAAGCTTTAAAACCTGCAGAAGGAAAAGGAACATTTGATGGTGTAACAAGTGCTACTAAGGCGTCAATGATGAAAGCTTTTAGCAACCCCAGTTTTTTGTATGAGTTACCACGACTTACTTTTACCCATGAAATAGGACATAACTTTAATTGTAGACATCCAAACGATATAAGTAATGGCTCTGCTAGAGGATACTGTAGTATAAATCATGGTAGTGGTAATAATCGTGTTCCATTTGCTACAGTTATGTCCTCTGTGCCAGCCTGTGGTTTAAGTGTCATAAGTGAAGACTCATTAACTGGGACGCAAGCATATTTTTCTAATTTATATGTAGAGATAAATAATGCAGTAATAGGAGCTGTAAGTAGAAATAATATGACTCAAATAAATAGTCAAACAGGAATCAAAGCTAATTATCGCAATCCAGAATTTGATATTCAGAATGAGGGTAATGGAGATTTAATAATAACTGATATACAAGCAGATGTAAACTGGCTTAGTGTAGAGACCGTAGCTTCTTTTCCTTTTTCTGTTCAGTCAAATGGTAGTTCTTTAGTATCTGTAAATATAGATTGGGATTTGCTCTCTTCGTTAGATATTGATGTTGGAAATTTAACTATTTTTTCTGACGACCCAGAGAATCCTACCATTACTTTTCAAGTAACAATCGAGCCAAACGGAGGAGTTATCCCAGAGGTAGAAGTAGTCCAATCCACTAATATAAATGGGCGTATGATAGGTTCTGTTGTGAAAGGTGGTAAGGTATCTCTAAAAAAGAGAAATAGTACAGAAACACAAAGTGTAGGGTTTTCTGATGAAAATGGGGTATTTGATTTGGATTTTTATCCTCCTTTAGAAGTAGAAGATACTTTGTTCTTTGAAGCTGCTCATAAATCTAAAATTCCTGTTATTGTAGATTCTACTTTACTAAAGAAACAACAGATATTTGTTGGAATGATAGATAAGTCATCAAGCAATAAAGCTAAACATACATCAATGGTATTATCTAATCCTTTTGATATTGTAACTAGCAACAATTCAGTCGATGTTATTTTTGAGGGAGAAAATATCCAACAAAACCAGATTTATCAGAATAATCAATGGGTTGATTGCAGCGAAATAGTAACATACTCTTTGAATACTCAATCCCCTAACGAATATCTAGTAGTTACCAATAAAATAAAAGGACGTGTTATAGGTTTAGAAAATGACACAACTAACTTTGATTTACTTGTGGATTACATTCCTGTTCAAGAGTATAGCAGTAATATCTATACAGTAAATTTATCTGTTCCAGATTCACTTATTGGAGCTTTAGTTTATGTAGATGAGCAGTTTGTTTCTTTATTGGAAAATAATAATCTTTCTTTTGATGTTTCAACCTCAAGAAGAGTTGTTTCAATCAAAAAGCTAGGCTATTATTCAGGAAGCCTATATTTAGAAACAGACGATACTGCTCCTGTAGGCTCTCTTATTTTACCATATAACATCAATGTAAAATTAAAACCAAAACCACCTATACAGGATTCTACTAATTTAGATTTAGGTATAGGAGGTATTAAGTGGTTTGAAAATAGTACAATAAAGGGTACAGGCTTAGTTAAACTAAAAATTTATGATTATGATTATACACCTTTAGGATTACAAAGGGATGGTCTGACTCGTGAAATTCAAAAATCCAATACTGATACAGTAGCAACTATTTTAGTAGTAGAGGAGGTAACAAGATTAGATAGTTTAAAACACTACTTATTAGTTGATAGTGATGGAACATTAGAAAAGTTCTATGCAAGTGATATAAATAATGTGTTTAATGCACAATATCATAAAATATGGAAGAACAACATAGTAGAGAGTGTTACACGTCTTTCTATAATGAAACGCTTACCTCCAATAAACGTTTCTATTCCATCACTTACATTGCAACAAGGCTACACTCTAACTCTTCACAAAAATCAGATATTCAAAAATCCAGATTCATTAAGAACAGGATTAAGCGTAGAAAGAGCAAATAGTAGTGATCCAAATTTTAATAGTGAAGTGATTTCAAATGGGGATTCTATCAAAGTTTGGGTGGACAACTGCTTTACTGGAGCTTTGCAAGTGGATTTTGTTGGTACTCATGATGGTCTTTTTTCTACTAATACTATTACAATAAATGTAGTTTCAAACTCAAATTTGGCTGCACAAGTAACTGTAGAACACAACGAAATTTGTTTGAATCAAAGTAATAGTGTTACTGTTCAGACTGAAATAGGTAAAAAATACAGTTTGTATTCCTCTGCTTCACAAGGAAATATAATTGGAACATCACAAATTGGAACAGGAAGTGCAATGGTATTTCCAACAGGTTCACTTAATACAGTAGGGGTAACGACGTTTTTCGTTACTGTTGAAGATATTACAACCACTTGTGTGGATACGCTTTCTACAATGCCGAGTGTAATGGTAAAAGATTTGTCAGAAAACACTTGTTTAGGTGATGTACTTTTGGTAGAAACAGGTGTTTTTTATCCAACTATTCAAGCAGCCGTTGATGCAGCCGTTGATGGAAATACTATCCAAATGACTGTTGATAGAGTATATCCTGAAAGTGTAGTAGTGAGTAAAACACTTACTTTTACATCAAATGCGATTACTTATTTAGGTGTTTCTATTGATAGAATTGAAATGAACGGAGTAGATAAAACGCTTACCATTGATGGAAATATGGGTTTGACTGAGCTTTTAGATATGCAAAATGGAGATGTAGTTGTAACAAGTAATACTAATTTTGCTCTTCGTTCTACAGACACAGGAACAGCAATGGTTATCAATACCTCCACCACAAATACAGTTCAAGGAAATGTAATTATGGAGCGTTATCTAAAACCTATTGATGATTTGGGTGGAACAAATGGACTTGGTTATCATTTGTTTTCTTCTCCATTTAGTAATGCGACAGTTTCACAATTTGCTGATGATATGAATCTGGTATTGAACTTTGTATTTAATACTGCTCCAGAACCTGCTTATGTTCGTCCTTTCCCTAACTTTTTCACCTATCAAGAACCAAATCAAGGTGTCATTGGTGGTACAATTTATACAGGATATTATTTTATTTCTAATTACAGAGTTCCAACTGGTGATGTAAATGACTTACTAGAAGTAGGAAAAGGGTATCAAGCAAATATTGCTACAAGTGCCGTTTCAGGAAATGTAGTAGATTTTAATGGAACATTGAATAATGGTGATTACACTATTGTTCTTACTAATAGTGGTGGTGCTGGTCTGATTGCTTTGGGTCAAGACGGTTTTAATTTAATTGGAAATCCATATCCTTCTCCTTTAGACTGGGATAAAATAATTGGTAGAAATGGAAATACTGCCAATACAGGAAATTCTAATGTAGCCGATGCGATTTATATGGATGTTCCGATTACTCAATATGAAGGACGTTTTGCAGAGTATGTAAATGGTGTTTCTAACAATGGAGGTCAAAGTAAAATTGCTTCTATGCAATCGTTTTTTGTAAAAGCAACTGCTCCAACAGGAAGTTTAGAACTAAAAAATGAAGACCGTTTGACAGCTTACGAAGATGTTCGTTTTTTCAAAACAGAAAAAGAAGAAAGTGCAAAAGGAGGTTTACTGCGAATTGCTCTCAAAAAAGGAGATAAAATGGACGAAGCTACTATTTACTTTGAGTCAGGTGCAACATCTAATTTTGATGCAAAGTTTGATGCTATCAAGTTGTATAAAATGAGTAGCCAATATTCTAGTCTATATTCGTATAATCAAAATGAAAATTCAGATAAAGAAGAATATTTTGCTATCAATGGTTTGGGAAGTTTTGATGAAGAAAAAACACTTCCTTTAGCGATGAATATTTTAGAAGATGGAGAATATGAAATTACACTTCGTACAATGAAATATTTCCATTCTAAACACGAACTTTATTTATATGATTCTTTGACAGACTCACTTCATAATTTGCGTGTAGAAGGCAATTATAAGTTTGTAGCAAAGAAAGGAAATGAAGTAAAACGTTTTGTTCTCTTATTCAAAACAGAAGCTAATGCAGACTTTTTTGAGAATGAGCGAGTGGTGGTTTATCCAAATCCAACACCAAATGAGTTTTCATATAGTTTGAAAACAAGTAGAGAAGGGAACTATACAGTTCGTGTGTTTGATGCAACAGGTAGAACTATTTTTGAAGAAGAAAAAACAAAAGAAGGAGCATTTTTGGAGGGAATAATAAACCTAGAAAAACAAGCTGCTGGATTGTACTTACTTCAAATCGTAGATTCTAAAAAAACAATGACAGTACGTATTGTGAAAGAATAAAAAACCTATTATTTGATATTGAAATGCTTAAACAGATTTTTGTTTAAGCATTTCAATTCTCTTTAAATTTTTTTGAATTTACAAAAGCACACTAATTATGTTTAAGAAAATTGTATTTATAGCTTTAAGCTTTTTTATTATAGACTTCGCACTAGCACAAGGTGGTTTACCTCCTGTTAGTCCAAATGCTATTGGCGCACCAATAGATGGAGGTCTTTCGCTTCTTTTGGCAGCAGGTGCAGCCTATGGAGCTAAGAAAGTCTATGACTTTAGAAATAAAGATAATCAAGAGCAAGACGACGAAATAAAATAAAATACTCTATCATTCTAAATTCATTTCATAAAAAAATCCCTATTTATTGAGTTAAATAGGGATTTATGATAGATACAGATTTTGATTTTTATAGAATAAAATTACTTTCTATTTGCTCACAATCAGTATCATAGGTAAATGGAAATGCTTTGTTTATTGACAAAGTGAGCCATTTTTTTAAGGTTTCTTTCATATTGTCTTGTATTTCACAAAGTTCCTCTCCCTCCAGTTTACAAGCCATTTTCATAGAATACATATATCTCAACATAGAATTTGCATATAAAAAAGCCAATCTAAAACGGTCATCTTTTATACCTCCACTTGTTGCGAGACTCAAAAGTTTGTCGGTATCTCTAGCAATAGATTTTAGCTTCAAAATATATTCATCAACTTCCTCAAAAGAGAGTACCGAATTGTAAAACAAATAGTCCATTGTATCTATAAACTCTTTATAAATTCTTTTAGATTCCAAATGATAATTAGCTATCAAAATAAAAAACTTTGTTTCATCGTATCGTTCCTGCTCTGACAACTGTATATGTGCTGGACTAACTAAGTTTTCTACTAAAAAAGCGACATTTTTAGGCACTTTTGATAGAATGGACACACTATTTAGTGTATTTATGGACGTTGTGGACACGTCATTTTGTGAGTTTGTGGACATTGTGGACATATTTGGTTGTTGTAAATTAGATATTGTGGACGGTTTGGACACGTCGCTTTGTGATGATGTGGACATTGAGGACACCTGCTCTAATGAGGTTTTGGACAGTAGAATATTATTTTCTCGTATAATATTGTGTGCTTTACTTTTTGATATGCCTAATTTTTTGGCAATAGCTCTTGAAGACAAACCATTTTTACTAAGGCTTAATACTTCGTTTTTTTCACTTTCGTAATTCATAATTGACTTGTTTTAAAATTAAAAATATAACTGATTTTCTCTAAACACTTCCTATAAAAGTTAATTTATAGGAAGTTATTTATTGTCTTTATTTGGTTTTATTTTTGAAAATAAAAAGGACTATTTTTTCCCTTTTTTGAATGTTTTGCCTGTTCGTTGTTTCCAGTTTGTGATACGGCATTGCTCACTACAAAACTTCTGATTGTGGATTTTATAGACATACTTTGTAGCACAATGCTGACAATGTCTTGTGCCTTGTTCTACATTTGTCGTTGATGCCGTTGCAAGTGGAGGTTTTAGAGTAGGATTTGTTTTGAAACCTATCGGATTAGTATATTTTGCTGTTGGCTGCAAATCACTTTTAACGTCAAGCGTATTTACGGCAAAAGTATTTACGGCATTAATAGCATTTTTTACTACACTTGATGTATTTTGCAATATCAAATCTTTTTCTAATAAACAGTTGCTCAAATAATGGTAATAGAACCAATAACCTAAGATGTTCATTACTTCAAAAATGGCAAATAACACGGCTGCAATAAGTGCTGTTTCTGTTCCTGCTATTGTCGTTTTTTGTTCTGTTCCTTGATATTTTTCTGACAAATTGGATAGTGATTTTTCTTTTTCGAATACTGCTCTTTCCAGTGATTTATTTGCTTTCTCTAAATCTTGTCTAGCTACATTTGCTTTCCAACCTGTTGGGTATTTTTCAAGTGTTGCAGATGAGCTTTTTAAAGAACTTTGAATGATACTAATTTGAGCATCATACACATTTTTTAGGCTATCGGTTTCACTTTGTAAAGCATCGTTATTTTGGCTAATTTTGTCAGTCGTAGCTGCATAAAAAACGGCTTCTTTTGCGCTATACACACTCACAACAAAAGAAAACAAACAAGATACTATCAACACTATTAGAAAGAGCTTATCAACTGTTTCTTCTCGTGCAACAGAAAAGAAAACCGAATGACTTGTATTTGATTTGGCTAATTCAAGTAGTAAAAGTAAAATAGTTCCAATTAATACAATAGATACTCTTTGAAACCAACTTTCAATGGAGTGAGCAAATAAAAGAAGCCCACAAAAAGCAATAACATAGGATAGAAAATGATAAGCATTTGAAAACCATTTACTAGCCAAATACAACGGTTTTGCTTGTTGTGCGTAAGGCTTTGGTTCTAACTTTTCGGCTGCAAAGTCGTAAATAGCAGTATTACGAATTTTTGATACTGTTTTACTTGTTCCTTTTCGGATAATTTGAAAGAAATTCATAGTTAATGAAGGTTTGAGGTTAAAAAAACTGATTTAATTGTGAAGTTTGGTAGGAGGTCGCAACTCCTACCATTTTTTATTTATTTTACTGATATGTCAGAAATTAGAAAGTCATTGAAATCTTTAAAATCTATATAGATGTCAGATTTATCAAATACTTCTACTTCTTGTAATTGCTCTTTGAGTTCTGCAAATGCTTTTTTTCCTGCTTTATCATTGTCTAGGAAACAAAAAACTCTAGCTTTATCTACTTTTTTACTATTGATATGAGCTATTGCCTTTTTCAAATTTGATGTAGAATTGAGAACTAAAATATTGGCTTTAAAAGGCATTTTGTAGTAGGTAATAGCTGAAAGAAAATCCATAAAACCTTCAAAAAAAATCCAGTCATTATACTTTTCATCTTCTATCGTAGTAATGTCGGATGATTCAAAGCAGCCTTTAAAGAATTTGCTTCTGATGGCAAAACCTTTGCTGTTGTTCTGAAACCAAAGACCGTAATACCATTTTGCACCTACTTTGTGCTGACGATAAGACAAATACTGTTTTGCTAATTTTGGATTGATACCACGTTCGTTTTTGAGGTAATAATCAAGATTTTGTATTTGGTCTTTTGTGGCTTCTTTGTTTTTAGGTAAAGGATTTACCTTATTAGGATTTGAAAAAGAAGAATGATATTCTGTTGGTTCGGAATACTGACCATTAAAGGAGAGTAAAAACTTCATTGCTTCTTTGAAATCATAGTTTTTGAATTTTTTCACAAACTCCATCACACGCCATATTTTGCTTTCTGACAAGTCGTGAGCTATCCAAATTCTACCGTTTGAGTGTTTGAATACTGAAAAACTAGCACTATTTTTTTCTGTCTTAAATGGATTCTCAAAGTGAGTTTTTGAAATCGGATTAAAACCAAAATGTTGAAGAACTGCTCTAAAATCTGTTTGATGAGCTTGTTCAATTTGCTCTTGTGAATACATAATTGAAATCTGTTATTTTTTATTTTCAAATCTTATGTGATATTTTATTTATTTTATCACAAAAAGAGATTTATTTTTTGATGGGTGTTTTGAAAATGGAAAATTACTGTAAACGCTGTAAATACTTGTAAAATATACTCTAATTGTTTACTAAAGGCTTTTTTGATGTTTTGAGTGCTGTATTTTCTGCTGTGAACGCTGTAAATTTTTAGACTTTGTTTACACTCTTTTTTTATGTTTACAATGAGATTGATAAGTTGCTGTAAACTCAAAATCAATCTTAAAGCAGTCAAAAAGAAGGTTTTTGGCTATCTATTTACGGTGTTACAGTGTTTACACTAATTTTTAAAACTAATTAGTTTATATAATGTAATTTATTATTATAATAAGAATTATTTTAATGTAATTACTTCGTAAAACCTTCGTGTTGTTTTATTTCTACGTTCGTGTTTTTGAGTAAATCCAAAGTTTTGTAGTCTTTGTCCTAAAGCATTTGGATAAATTTTGACAGGAGAAAAAGGATTCAGATAACTAGCTATTTCGGTAGCTGTCATTTGTTTAGAGCTTTCTTTTTTGTCTTCTAATGGAATTTCCAAACAGTCTTCAATAATTTCCATTATTGGGTCTGTAATCTGAAATTTAGCACTATATCGGTTTAGTATTTCTTTATCTTCTGTACTCAATTCGTGCGTATATCCACTTTCGTACAAATGATAGGCTTCCATTATCAAATCTGTTTTATCAATAGTATTATATTCATCGTGAACTATGCTACTAACTTCAATAGGTAACAAACGCCTATTTCCAGTCAAATCTCCCAAAATTTCATAATCATTACTCGTTCCTGCAAAGGATGCCAAGCGTTTGATAGAAGCCAAAAGCCTATCATAAGGCAATCGTACTCTAAAATTATCTTGGTCAGAAAGTGATTTGAGTGCTTTCCAATCTTTTTTATTTTTACCACTCATTTCATCATCAAAAATGATTAATGCACTACCCATTTTTTGAGCTAAATCACTCTCACTTTCGTTTTGAAGTTTGCTTTCTACCAAATAGCGTTTGAGTTCTTTTGGTAGAAGTCTAAGAAAAAACTCACTTTTTCCTGTGCCTTGCCCTCCTACTAAGATTAAAAACAAATTACTACGACCTCCAAAGCAACTAGCTACTAAACCAACTAACCAACGTTTTATAAATCGTTCATTAAAATCATCATTTCCTCCATTCTTATCTACAAGGATAGGACTGATAATTGATTCAGCTAGTTTCTTGATTGTTCCTTTCTCGTTACGGTGTTTGTTCTGTTCGAAAAACTCTAAAAAAGGATTGTAGGTAGGTAAATAATTGCTTGACAAAATAGTATGAAATCTATCTTTTGAACATTTTATACCAAACTTTTGAGCATCAATAAGTATGGTATTCATATCTGCATCAGATAATACTTTGCAAACTCTTTCGTAATCTTTTGTAATTCCATTTTTACGCAAATTAGGCTCATAAGTATCTAAATAGTGTACTATTTGTTCGTTGATGTGCTTTTTGAAAAATCCGAAAAACTCTGATTTTTCTTTATACAATGTTCTGATTATCAATTCTATTTCCTTTGGGTCTGACTTTGGGAATTTAGTAATTGATTCTTCTATTGCCTTCTCTATTTTTTCTCCTTCTTTAAGGAAGGAAAAGGCTCGGTTTTGGATAATATTTTTGATTTTTGCATCAAATTCATTATCTTTGGGAATAACCCTATGTTGTTTATCGCTCATAGAAATTGTTTTTACAAGCCGTTCACTTTTCCTAGAAGTGAACGGCTTTTTTGTTATAAAAAATTAAAAGAAAGGTGTAGATAATTCTACATAAGTCCATTGATAGTTACCTCTTTGGCTATCAATGTGGGTAATACACTAGCGTAGTGTCTTTCTGTCGTTTTCACTGATTTGTGTCCTAGTATTTTGCTTACAGCTTCCATTGAAATACCACTATTGAGTAGAAACATTCCACAGGTTTTGCGTCCTACGTGAGTAGTGAGTTTTTTAGTTATTCCACAAATATCTGCTAGTTCTTTGAGGTAAGCATTGTAGTTTGTGTTGCTAAGGACAGGTAATTTGTAGTCGTATTTATCTATTATTTTTTGAGCTTTTGGAAGTATAGGAATGTAGCATATTCCATTAGTTTTTTGACGATATACTGTTATCCAATCTATATTTTCATATTCTCCTTCTACTAATGCTTTTCCTATTTGTGAGCGTTCAAAATTGTTTAATTCTACGTAACTCATTCCTGTATAGCATTGAAATAAAAATAAATCCTTGATTTTGGCTAAACGCTCAATAGCAATTTCTTTATTTTCCAAAATGGCTATTTCCTTAAAGTCCAAATAGATAATAGGCTTACTTTTAAATCGTATTTTAAACTTTAGACAAGGATTATGATTGATGATATTTTCCTCAATAGCATAATTTAGAACTTGGAGTACAAATTGAACTAATTTGTGTGCGTGATTATGTCCGTGTTTGCATTCCTTGCGTAAATATTGTTCATATTCCTCAGCTATTCTAAATGAGAAATCTTCAGGATAAATTTCTTGTCTTTTGGTAGCAATTAGAAACCGATGTAAGTTTGCATATCTTGATTTTAACTGCGAATACGTTCTACTTGCAATATGTACGTGAATTTCCTTTTCCTTTTTTTCAAGATATTGACGGCATAACTCTTCTAAAGTAAGAGCAGAATAGCCATTAAGACGAACATAGTTATTAATGATAGTTTCTATTGATAAAGGCTTACTAGCCGTCCAAATAGCTTGAAAAGATTGATGCAATTTTGAACGAATAGAATCTATATGAATATTATGCACTTCTGCACCTCTACCGATAACTTTCTGTTGTGTGGCTTTCCATTGCTTAACCTCCACACTAATAGCAGTAGAAAAGGCATTTCTTTTTTTGCCTAAATGTACTCTACAATAAATTTTTCCTTTTTTATTACTTTCTCCAGCTCGTAAATAGAAACTAACTGAAAAGCTAGGAACTTCTTTATTATTGGATACAGACAATAAATTATTTTTAATGGCAGTCATAATTATTTAGTGATTAAGAATTTATTGGATTGACTCTACCATTTTGTTTTTCATTGATGTATATTTGTGTTAAATCACAAATGAAAAAATTGCTGATTTCAATATTAAAGAAAGCAGATAATGTTATCCATTCAGAAACATTAGGCACTTGCTCATTACGTACTAATTGCCAAAATCTTTTTTGACCGATGCCGACAGACTTGAAAAAGCTACGACGAGGTTTGAACGGAACGCAAGTTTGCTCTTCTTGATTTTTGATTATAGATGACAGTCTATTTTTGTATTGTTGTTCTATGCTCATACTATTGTATTTTAAATTAAAGTTTTATTTTGAAACTTATATGAATCATTATTAGTCCTTTCTATAAATATCGTTCACAAATAAATACATTAAGTTTCATAAAAGCAAAATATTAACCAAAAATTTTAAAGTTTTTTTGAAAAAACGCATTATTTGGTCAAAATAAAACAAATATGAATAATAAAATAGAGATTTACGAAAGAGTTAAGCTAATCAGAGTAGAAAAAAAACTTAGTAGGGAAGAAGTTGCTAGTAAGTTAGATTTATCTGTTACTGCGTATGGAAGGATTGAAAGAGGAGGTACAGAACTTTCAATGTCTCGTTTAGAACAACTAGCTGAAATCTTCGGAGTAGAAAAAGATGAGTTACTAGGTATATCTTCTGATAAAAATACTGATGACCTTTTGGCAGAGATAGAGAAACTAAATAAGAAAATAGATGATTTGCAGGATATTATTAAATGGATTTTTCATCAAGGAATTGAGGAAAATCCATTGACACTTCCATTACACAAGGAATATGTAGCAAAAATAAAAAAAATGGATTTAGATATTCGTGTTTATAGAGATACACGCCTTCTTACTGGAGAAGAGAAAAAACACATAAGCGATTATATAATAGATAGAGCTATGCAAATAGAAGAGGTATCTAAACTAATAAAGAGTAATATATTTACAGTAGAAGACTGGACAAAGGCTGTGAATAGCTATGTTTATAGAACTGATTAGTAAAATTCTTAATCTACAAAAAGGTATAACCAAAAAAATGTGGCGACAAAAGTGTAACCACATTTTTTTTATGCCTTGCTATATAGTCGCTTAATTAGAAGTAAGGGAAATAATCACATAAGTTATCTTTTAATTTCAAATAATTAATATTTGTAATATTACATTTTATTAAAAATTTTTTTTTAAATTAAAAATTAAAAATTATATAAGTAAAAAATAAAGTGTAACTAAAAGAAAAACGTGGTAACAAAAGTGTAACCACGTTTTTTTATGCTTTAGTATGTAGTAGCTTGATTAGAACTAAGTAAAATATCTATTTTAACTAATTGCAAGCAGATTTTTGCAGATTTTACCTCTTCTAAAAACTAAGAAAAAGTGTAGTTTTTTGTCTTCAAAACTGAAGTCAAAGTGTAACCACGGAAAAAGTAGGTGTAACCAAACTAGACATTTTTTGGGTTATATGTAACCAAAATACACACTTTGGAAAAACAAAAAACCCTGCTTAGATAATCTAAACAGGGTTTTAAGATATTTGTGAACCCGACAGGAGTCAAACCTGTAACCTCTACAGCCGTAATGTAGTGCTCTATTCAATTGAGCTACGAGTCCATTTATTTACGTATTGTCTATAAAATAAGCAATTACAAATTTAAAACTACTCTAATTATAAAATAGTCCAGACAAATTATTAATTTGATTTATTAACTTTATGCTTTGTTGTTGATATTTCTACCAACAACAAATACATAAACTTGTGAACCCGACAGGAGTCAAACCTGTAACCTCTACAGCCGTAATGTAGTGCTCTATTCAATTGAGCTACGAGTCCAGTACAAATTAATAACATTCTTTGTTTGTTATTGCGAATGCAAAGGTAAGAATGTTTTTCTAAATTACAAAGTATTTTTATAAATTATATCGTAAAAGTATAGATATGAATATAGGTTTTTTCATTGAAAGTAGAAAATATATTTATAACATTTTCACAATCAATTAATTAAAAACTCTAATTTATGAAAAATGTAATTTATTATTTTATCAAAAAGAAACTATTTTTACTTACTGTTTTCTAGTTATTGATTATACAAAATACAGAAACTCAAAAAGTAGAATAAATCAACCCAAAAGAAGCTATACAGAAGAAAAATAACGATAATATGTAGAAGTGAAACAAGTAGCCAAAAAGCAGCAAACGAAAAGTAATTATATTTTATTCAGTTTGGTAATTTAGATAGGAATAAAAACGAGCTTTTGCCAAATTCTCAGGCTCTTTTTTGATTTCAGATAATGAAAAGCACTCTTTTTTTGAAGCTAATGGAGAATTTTGTGTTTTGTCGTGAAGTTTTTCATATTCATCTATACTAACAGATGTACGAAGTTTTAGAGTAGAAAAAACTCTAAATTTTTTGATTATTTCTTTAGCCATTGGTTGTAAAACACCTTCAAAAACC
The DNA here is from genome assembly GCA_963761725.1 of uncultured Cytophagales bacterium. Taxonomy (GTDB): domain Bacteria; phylum Bacteroidota; class Bacteroidia; order Cytophagales; family Bernardetiaceae; genus Bernardetia. The sequence goes on from CAVXHP010000012.1 coordinate 678,432, forward strand.
TTTGATTTTGATCCACTTCCATAAGCACAAAAACCTATTTTTTGATTTTCTAAACTTTCATTTTCTTCATTATTATTTGTCAATTTCATTTCTAGACAACTCATCAAAGCCATAAAAATAGAAGCTGTGTACATATTTCCGATTTCAGAAGAGGCTAATTGACTATCAGCTATTTTTCGCTTCACAAAATCTTTATACAAATCTGTTTTTGAAACGAGTTTGATTAATTGGTCTAATTCAGTCTTTGTATCTTCTTCTTTCAAATTCAACTTTTCTAAAAACCCCTTTCTAGCTCTCTTATTACTTATTGACGTATCTGGTAAAATTCTTTCTTCTGTAAAAAGCTGACTAAACATTCGCTTTCCATGAAAAGCATAAGGTAGGTGAAAAATTAAATCATTCCATTTTTCAGAAATGATATCATTTTTATCATATAGACCTGCTTCAACTGCCTGTTCTTTGAATGAAAAATACGCATCATGCAAACGATTTTGATAACAGGAATTCGAAAACTGACCATCAAAAACTGGAGTTTCGCTAAAATTAGGCTTGAAAAAATCATGCTCACTTTTTGTAGAAATACCCCAAATATCGTTTATTGCAAGCAATCTAGGGTTTTGTTTGATAAGCATCGCAACTGCTCCTGCACCTTGTGTATATTCTCCTCCCGAAAACTTATCGTATTTTGCATAGTCAGTACAAACCACAATACCAATACGATTTTTGTTATTTCTAACCCAATCTAGCGTATTTTGAAGTGCATCTACCCCACCAATACAGGCAAAAGTCATGTCTAAGGCATCACAATTTTCAAAAAATTCTTCTGCTGTAGTACCTTTTACATTATTCTGCTCTTTTAATTTTTCATTAATCATTCCCAAAACATAAGTGGCAATCGGTTTTGCACCATCAAGACCTGATTCTGTTCCTACGTAAAGTCTTCCTATATCTCTGGGATTTAGGTTATACTCTTTCAAAAGTTTGAAAACGGCATTTGCGGCCATACTTGCAGCATCTTCATCGGTATCTGGAAGTGCCATTTTCAAAACACCTAACCCTTTACTCAATTTCTCATAATCAAGATTACGTGAAGGAGCTAATGTTTTTAAGTCTAAATAAATGGAAGGAACATAAAAAGACATGGCATCAATGCCAACTTGTACAGTAGTTTGATTCATCAAAAAAGGAGGTCATAAATAAAATAAGGTAAATAATCTTTTAGTGTTTTTTTTTAGTGTTGTACACAAATCTATATAAAATCTGTTAGAAATAGTAATGATTAATTATTTGTAGGTATTACAAATGAGATAAATGGTGTTTTTCGGTTGTAATATTGTATTTTTTTAGCTAAAAACATTAACTTAACGATTATTTAACATAGCAATTTGAGTATTTATTTGGAGATTATAAAAAAGTGTTGTATCATTGCAGCACACTTCAATTACACTTAGTCAAATCTCACTTATAGATTTACTAAACTGTATGAGATTTATACAGAAGTACAGAGAGAACAGGCTCAACGATGTACTGGCAACCTGCCGTTATTTTATTGAAAGCAATACGATAAGCAAGGTGCTAATTCCTGCCTAAATCAAATTTTTTCTTTTGTGTTTTGAAAAAAATCAAAAGAATTTAGGACATATAAATTTATACTCATAATGAACATAGCAATCTTAAAGACTTCCCATAAGTCACTCCGCTCACAGAACGGTATTTCTACAAATACACTCTTATTTCAATCAACAATTAAGGGGATTTCTACAATCAATTGTTTTTCTTATCCATCACTTTACGTAGCCAACTCTAAAGCTATGTGTTGTTGCTGCTGTTAATTCAACTCATTTAATTTTCTGGTTTCTATATATATTCTTGATAGAGAATCAATTTTTTGTACACTTGCACAACTAATTTTCTTTTTACTCATCTGAATTCTTACAGAAATTGATTATCAAATAGTTGTACCTACAATTTTTATTATGCTATTTTTTATAGTATAATAGAACATTTTGTATATATCTTATATTTTATTAATCTAACTTTATTTTTTCTATAAACCGATGATTCTACATTATTTGTAGGTTATCAACCTAAATTTTACAACCTTATGTCTAATAAAAAATTACATTTCGATACACTTCAACTTCACGCAGGACAGGAAGCAGACCCTACAACAGGTTCTCGTGCTGTTCCTATTTATCAAACCACTTCTTACGTTTTTGATAACGCAGAACACGGAGCTAACTTATTTGCTCTCAAAGAGTTTGGCAATATTTATACTCGCATCATGAACCCTACAACAGATGTTTTTGAAAAGCGAATTGCAGCTCTTGAAGGGGGCGTTGCTGCTGTTGCTGTTGCTTCTGGAATGGCTGCACAATTTACGGCTCTCAATAATATTTTGGAAGCAGGAGATAATTTTGTTTCTACTCCATACTTATATGGTGGTACACACAATCAATTTAAGGTAGCTTTCAAACGCATCGGAATTGAAGCTCGTTTTGCTGAAGGAAATGAAGCTTCTTCTTTCGAAAAACTCATTAATGAGAAAACAAAAGCAATTTATTTGGAAACAATCGGAAACCCAGAATTTAATATTCCAGATTTTGAAGCGATTGCAGCGATTGCCAAAAAATATGATATTCCTCTCGTGGTAGATAATACTTTTGGTGCAGGTGGTTATCTTTTCCGTCCATTAGAACATGGTGCAAACGTAGTAACAGCATCTGCGACAAAGTGGATTGGTGGACATGGAACAAGTGTTGGAGGAGTTATCATTGATGGAGGAAATTATAATTGGGGCAACGGAAAATTCCCACAATTCTCTGAGCCGTCAGAAGGTTATAATGGACTTAATTTTTGGGAAGTTTTTGGAGAAGGAAATCCATTAGGTTTGCCAAATATTGCCTTTGCAATTCGTGCTAGAGTAGAAGGTTTGAGAGATTTTGGTGCTGCAATTAGTCCTTTTAATTCATTTTTATTACTTCAAGGATTAGAAACACTTTCTCTTCGTGTTGAACGCCATGTAGAAAATGCGATGAACCTTGCAAAATGGTTAGAAAGCCACGAATTAGTGGAAAAAGTAAATTATCCAGGATTGGAAAGCAGCTCATATCATCAGTTAGCCAAAAAATATTTGAAAAATGGTTTTGGTGGAGTTTTGTCTTTCCAAATTAAAGGAGGAAAAGAAAATGCTGAAAAATTTGTCAATAGCTTAGAACTTGTTAGTCATTTGGCAAATGTAGGCGATGCAAAAACACTTATTATTCATCCAGCCTCAACTACGCATCAGCAGCTTTCAGCAGAAGACCAAATAAAAGCAGGTGTACATCCAACTTTACTTAGAGTTTCGGTAGGCATTGAACATATAGAAGATATCAAAGGCGACTTTATTAATGCTTTTGAAAAAGTATTTTCTCCTGTTTTGGCGTAGCTTACGCTTTAGCGTAAGTAAAATGTACCGTACACTTTAGTGTGCGTCAGAAACAAAAAAACCTTGTTTCGGCTAGAAAACAAGGTTTTGATTATCAATTTTCATAAAACGAGGTTGCAGCCTCATGTGTTTTACTTATTTCAATCATTCAAAATTACAAAAAAATGTCTATACTTTCTTTCTCATTTCAAGGAATAAATAAAAGCTCCGCAAAATTCACAGGAAAAAGCCGAGAATTCGAACTTACTATTGACGAGCCTATTGAGTTAGGTGGCACAAATGAATATCCAAATCCTGTTGAATATATTTTGGCAGGTTATGCAGGTTGTCTGAATGTGGTAGCTCATCTAGTGGCTAGAGAACTTAATATTTTTCTCAAAAAACTAGAAATTAATGTTTCTGGAGAACTTAATCCTGCCAAACTTTTTGGAGAAGATACGACAGAGCGAGCAGGTTTTCAGCGTATTGAAGTTAGTCTAAAACCTCAATCAAATGCTACTGAAACAGAATTATTAGTATGGTTACAAGAAATTGAAAGACGCTGCCCAGTAGGAGATAATTTGCAAAATCAAACGCCAGTTTCTTTGCAAATTGAAAAAGAGCTTTTTGTCGCTTCTCTGAATTAATATAGAACCAACCAGTTATCAGAAAAATAGTGTCAATGGTCAGATAATCGTCTGACCTTGGCTTCTATTTTCTAATCTCAAAAAAATCAATCATCGTTTTAGAAAAATCAAATACTACAAAAGGATTTTAAAAATTTTCCTTTGTTGAGGCTCTTTCGTATAGTCTTTATTGTATTAAAATAGCTGACAGTTTCCAACTGTCAGTAAAAATACTATACCTGTACTGTAATCTCTGACAGTTGGAAACTGTCAGCTACGTTAGATTTTTTCTAAAAAATAATCAGGAAAACTATGATTAAAGGATACGTAACTCTAGCAGGAGCAGGCTGTGGCGACCCCGAACTCATCACACTAAAAGCTCTAAAGGCACTACAAAAGGCAGATGTAATCTTGACAGACCGTTTGGTTTCGCCTTTTTTGATTGAAAAAGAAGCACGAAAAGATGCTCAAATTATTTATGTAGGAAAACAATGTAGTAAAGGAATTCATACGCCACAAGAGGAAATTAATGTATTGATGGTAGAATATGCCTTGCAAGGAAAACAGGTTTTAAGATTAAAAGGAGGAGATGCTTCTTTGTTTTCTAATATTTTAGATGAACTCAGAATCTTGAAAAAAAATGACATTCCCTATCAAATTATTCCTGGTATTTCGGCTGCTTTTGGAGCTGCTGCCTATTCGGCTATTCCCTTGACGGCTCGCAATCATTCAAGAGGTGTTCGATTTCTGACTTTGTATAATCTCAATCACATTACACAAAAAGAATGGTCAGACTGGTCAGAAACAGAAGATACACTTGTCTTTTATATGAGTGGTCTGAAATTGGAAAAACTGACTAATCAATTTTTAAAAAATGGAATTGATACTTCAAAAAGTATAGCCATTATTCAGCAAGCCACTACGCCAGAGCAAAAAACAACGGTCTTTTCTTTTGAAGAATTGAAGCACAAAACGCTACCAGAATTTGAGCATGTTCCTACTTTAATTATTGTGGGAAAAGTAGTGAATTTACATCACGAATTTAATTGGTTAGAAGAAAAACAAACTCCTTTTCCTTCCTCTTCCTTCTCTTCTCCTTTTGTAGAATCTTATTTTGATAATCACAAAACCACTTACCAATATGCTGTCTGAATCTAAACTATCGGTATTACAAGAATTTGTACAAAACGTTTCTTATGAAGAACTAATTTGGACAAAAGGATATTTGGCAGGTTTTTCAGACCGTCAGAATGTTTCTCAAAATACCATTGAAAATAAATCAAATTCGCTTCCTCTCAAGACACTCAAATCATTAATTTTATATGGAACAGAAACAGGAAACGCAAAAAAAGTAGCCACCAAACTACTTACTTCTTTCAAAAAGGCAAAGACAAAAGCAAAAGTTGCTGATGTGTTTGGTTATGACATAAAAAAACTAGCCAAAGAAGACCTCGTTTTGTTCGTCATCAGTACACAAGGCGAAGGCGAACTACCACAGAATGCAAAGATTTTTTATGACAAATTAAATGCTTCGAATGAAAATCTTTCTCACTTGAAATATGCTGTTTTTGCTTTGGGAGATTCTTCTTATCCTCTTTTTTGTGAAGCTGGAAATTTGATAGATACTCTTTTTGAGAAAAAACAAGCGCAAAGAATTCTGCCTTTAGTAAAATCAGATATAGATTTTGTGCCAGTTGCTAAAAAATGGGAACAGGATTTACAGATTGTTTTTCAAAAATGGCAAAATAATTCAGTTGTAGAAAATAAAGTTTTATCTGTTCCGTCAATAGCAGTTTCATCGGCTAAGAAAAACTACAAAGGCAAAATTTTTCACAAAATAATTTTGAATGATAGAGGTTCGAACAAAGAAACTTATCACATTGAAATCACAGCGAATGAAAAAATTGAATATCAATCTGGAGATGCTTTGGGAATTATTGCCAAAAATAGCGAAACAGATATTGAAAAAATTATAAATTATTTTCAAGAAGATGAAAACCGTTTTTTAACTATAAAAAGCGAAAATAAAACGCTTTACGACTGGCTCAAAATCAGAAATATAAAAGGATTGAGTAAAAATTATATTGCTAAAATTGGTGATTTAGTAAATCAAAATTATTATTTCCCAAAAGAACAAAAAGAAATTGAAAAAGCTGATTTGATTGATATTTTGACACAAATTTCTGCTTTTTCAACTCTCAAAATTGATTCAATCTTAGAAATTTTATTGCCGATTGCGCCTCGTTTGTATTCTATTTCTTCTTCTTCGGAAGCACATCAAAATGATGACGACGATAATAATAAGGGAGAAGTTCATTTGACAGTTGCTTTAGATAAATTCAAGGTAGAAAATCAATTAAAAACAGGTCTTGCTTCGCAATTTTTAGCAGATTTTCCACTAGATACAGAATTTGATTTTTACATTCATTCCAATTCTAATTTCCGTCTTCCAACCGAAAATACACCTATTATTATGATTGGTGCAGGAACAGGAATTGCACCTTTTCGTAGCTTTTTGGCTGAAAGAGATGCAACAGGAGATGAAGGTAAGAATTGGTTATTCTTTGGAGAACAGTATTTTACACTAGATTTTTACTATCAAACTGAGATTCAAGAATGGATTGCAACAGGTTTGCTTACAAAATTTGATGCAGCTTTTTCAAGAGACCAAGCCGAAAAAATCTATGTACAGCATCGTTTGAAAGAAAAGGCAAAAGAAGTCAATCAATGGCTGGAAGAAGGAGCAGTTTTGTATGTCTGTGGACAAAAAAATCCAATGAGCCAAGATGTAGAAAATACATTGATTCAGATTATTTCTGAGCAAAGAAATGTAGAAACACAAACGGCAAAACAGATTTTGCAAGACTTGGAAGAGCAAGGCAAATATCAAAAAGATGTGTATTAAAAAAATATCAATTACGAATTACGACCTGTCAAAGCAGCGAAGCTAATTAAAAATTACGAATGTAATTCATAAAATACCTTTTTAAGGAACAAGAGTTAAATAAACTATTGTTTTTTAATTAATTGATAATCAGCAAATTAAAATCGTAATTAGCTTCGCTGCTTTGGCAGGTCGTAATTTTTAATTCGTAATTGTTCATCAATCACTAAAACACTAATCAAAAATGAGCAATAAATTATCTCCTATAGAAACCATAAAGACCAACAGCGATGGACTTCGTGGAACAATAAAAGAAAGTCTGAAGGACAATTTTACTGGAACTGTTCGTCCTGATGACGAAGGTTTAGTAAAATTTCATGGAATGTATGTTCAAGACGACCGAGACCGTCGTGCCGAACGAGCAGCCAAAAAATTGGACAAATTATATTCATTTATGATTCGTCTGCGTATTCCAGGAGGATCGATTGATTCTAAAAAATGGCTTGCTATTCACGAAATTTCTGAGCAATACGGAACAGGTGTTCTCAAAATTACGACTCGCCAAACATTGCAATTACATGGCGTTTTGAAAAATCAATTACAACCAACTCTTCAAGCCTTTAATTTGGCAAAATTAGATTCTATTGCAGCCTGTGGGGATGTAAATCGTAATGTGATGGTCAGTGCACACCCAAAAGTTTCTCCTTTGCATCAAGAAATATACGAATATGGTAATAAAATTTCTACGCTTTTATTACCAAAAACACAGTCGTATTATGAAGTTTGGATAGATGATGAAAAAGTCTATGAGCGTTCTAAAGAAGAAGACCCATTGTATGAAGACCATTATTTACCTAGAAAATTCAAAATTGCGATTGCCATTCCTCCCTCAAATGATGTAGATGTTTTTTTCGAATGATTTGGGACTTGATTGCACACATTGAAGACAACAAATTGAAGGGATTTAATGTGGCTGTTGGTGGAGGTTTGTCGGCTACTTTTGGAAATTCAAACACCTATTCTCGTTTGGGAACTGTTTTAGGATTTTTGGATAATGAAGAAAAAATATTAAAAGCTGCTTATGAAGTCTTGACTATTCAAAGAGATTTTGGCAATCGTTCGGACAGAAAACAAGCTCGTTTGAAATATACAATTGACAAAATGGGTGTAGAAAATTTCAAAAAAGAACTTGAAAAACGTATCGGTTTTGAATTTTTACCAGCAAAAGAATACAAATTTACGGAGCGTTCGGACATTTACGGTTGGCAGCAAAATCACGAAAAGAAATGGTTTTATACACTTTTTGTAGAAAATGGAGGCGTAAAACCACATCAAAAAGAATTTCTGCATCAAGTGGCTCAATTGGACATTTCTAATTTTATTTTTAGCTGTAATCAAAATTTGATTTTGGGAGAAATAAGTAAAGAAAACAAATCAAAAGTTGAAAATCTGATTGAGAAATTTGCCATAGAAAAACAAGACAGCGTTTTGCGTAAAAATTCTATGGCGTGTGTTGCCTTGCCTACTTGTCCTTTGGCTCTTGCAGAAGCACAGCGTTATTTACCAAAATTAGTTTCCAAAATAGAACCTTTATTGGAAAAATACGGACTTCAAGAAGAAGAGGTAAGTATCAGAATGACAGGCTGTCCAAATGGTTGTGGTCGTTCGTATGTTTCGGAATTAGGCTTTATCGGAACTGCACCAGAACAATATAATTTTATGCTTGGTGGCGACCGTTATGGAGAAAGATTGAATCAACTCTACAAAGAAAAATTGAGTGAATCTGAAATTCTTGCCGAAATAGATAGCCTATTTTTCCAGTATGTAAATGAAAAAAATCCGAATGAAAATTTTGGAGATTTTAGTTATAGAAAATTTTTTTCTTAATTTTTTGTCGTTGGTGGAGACACCAACAACGGCAGATATTTCTAGCGCAAGATTCTATCTTGTGCTTACCATTTCGCAAGCATATGCTTGCAAAAAAGAGCGTCCAAGCATATGCTTGAACGAGAGACATGGATAAATTCTTTACCCTTTTTTAGCTTATGTCAAATACACTTTTTCCTATTTTCTTGAAAACAGAACGCTTACGGTTTTTGCTCGTCGGTGGTGGAAATGTTGGTATTGAGAAAATAAGAACACTTCTCAAACAGAATCCGACAGCGAATATTAAGCTCATCGCTACTGATATTTTTCCAGAAATGTATGAAATATTGATAGCTTATCCACACATTGAATATGCAGAAAGATCATTTGAGCCGAGCGATTTAGATGATGTTGAGTTAGTAATTTCTGCTACAAATGATGCCGTCATTAATGCACACATAAAAGCATTAGCCAATGAGCGAAAACTTTTGGGAAATGCAGCCGACCAACCAAATTTGTGTGATTTTTATTTGGGTTCAATTATCCAAAAAGGAAATCTAAAAATAGCTATTTCTACCAATGGAAAATCGCCTATTCTTGCTCGTCGCATGAGAGAATATTTTGAGCAGGCTCTACCAGAAACGATTGATGAAACGATTTTGGAATTGCATGAATATCGAAATACACTCAAAGGAGATTTTCAAAATAAACTTTTCCAACTTAGTAAAATCACAAAATCTTTAAATGCTCTTCCTACTGAAGAAGAAACAGTAGAACCTACCGAAACACTTGAAATAAATACTCAATCAAAAAAGTATATACGCCTCACTTGGGTAATTTCGATAGCCTTTCTGACTTTCTTTATTGGCTACGGACTTTCAGTTTTTGTGTCTGCAAACGAATTGCAAACTTTTGTTTTTCAGATTCCGATAGAGTTTTTTGAGATGATAGCCATTGGTTTTTTGGCTCAACTTATCAATGGAAGTCTTGGAATGGGATATTGTGTGGTTTGTGCTACGGCTATGATGTGGGGAGGAATTTCGCTTCCTGCCATTAGTAGTAGTGTAAATATGTCGGGTGTTTTTTCGAATGCCATTAGTGGATATTCGCATTATCGTTTCGGAAATGTCAATAAAAAAATGTTGTACTGGCTTGTTGGTTTCGGAATGATAGGAGCAGTTAGTGGCGCACTTTTACTCATTTACTTAGGCGATAAATACAACAAACTAGCTTATTTACTTTTAGCGATTTACACCTTATTTGTGGGTTTGCGCTTGTTAGTTGTGTCTTTTAGGTCAAGTTCTACAACCAAAAAATCAAAACACTTAGGGTTTTTAGGATTAGTAGGAGGTTTTGCAGCAGCTTTTTCTGGAAGTGGCTGGGGACCTATCGTAACATCTTCATTGATGAGCAAAAGAAAAGGATTGAGTTACGTCGTCGGAACAACAAGTTTAGCCAAGTTTTTTATCAATTTTATTTCCTCAACAGTGCTTTTTTTCAGCATTGGAGTAAGTCATTGGTACGTAATTGCAGGACTAATTTTAGGTGGAATTGTGGCCGCTCCAATGGGAAGTAAACTCACTAAAAAAATTCCTCGCAAACCGATGATGATATTTGTTGCACTATTGGTGATTTTGTCAAGTGTAAAAATATTGATGACATATGTATAGGAAACAATTACGAATTACGAATTAAAAATTACGAATTGCTATCCTGATACACAGAACATAATACTACATTTTTAAACAACTTCAATGAAAAAACAAAACTCTTTAAAATTATGACAAAAAAAGAAATCTTAGATTTTGCAGAAGCCGAACTTCATACAGAATTATCTCCTTTAGAGTTACTTGAAGTTTTAGCCAAAAAGTTTCCTAATAAAGTATGTTTTTCTACAAGTTTGGGAATAGAAGACCAATTAATCACTCATTTTATCTTTAAAAATGAAATTCCTATTGATGTTTTCACTCTTCAAACGCACAGATTATTTGAGGAAACAGAACAACTTTTGGAAAAAACTCAAAACAGATACAAACAAAAAATAACAGTCTTCGAACCTAAAAAAGAAAAGATTGAAGAGCTAGAAAATGCAAAAGGCAAATTTAGTTTTTACGAATCTGTTGAAAATAGAAAAGAATGCTGCTTTATACGAAAAGTAGAACCTCTCAATCGTGCTTTAGAAAACTATACAATTTGGGTAACAGGAATTAGAGCCGAACATTCTGAAAACAGACAAAACATGCCTCTTTTTGAGTGGGACGAAACTCATCAAATGCTCAAAGTTCACCCTTTATTGCATTGGACTTTTGAAGAGGTAGAAGAACAAATCGAAGTTCTTCAAATTCCTTACAATTCTCTTCATGATAAAGGTTTTGTAAGTATTGGTTGCAAACCTTGTACTCGTGCCATCAAAGAAGGCGAAGATTTTCGTGCAGGACGTTGGTGGTGGGAAAACAGTTCCAAAAAAGAATGTGGATTGCATCAGTGAGAATTACGAATTAAAAATTACGACCTGCAAAAGCAGCGAAGCTAATTACGAATTTAATACACTTGTGTAAAAGATTACAGTTCGAAATATTCATTTCAATAAAATTTAATGCCGTTATCGGTGTCCTCCCGACGACAACTAGTCGTAATTTTTAATTCGTAATTCGTAATTATTTTTTAACTATTAAAATCAAAAAAAACTATGAACTATTTAGATCAACTAGAATCCGAAGCAATTCATATTCTTCGTGAAACAGCAGGACAATTCGAAAAACCTGCCTTATTATTTAGTGGTGGAAAAGACTCTATTGTCTTGGTACATTTGGCTCTTAAAGCCTTTCGTCCTGCCAAACTTCCTTTCCCTTTAGTGCATATCGATACAGGTCATAATTTTCCTGAAGCCTTAGCTTTTAGAGATGCTTTTGCCAAAGAAATAGGCGAAAAACTGATTGTTAGAAATGTTGCTGACACTATAAAAGCGCAAAATTTGACCGAGCAAAAAGGAAAGTTTGCAAGTAGAAACGGCTTACAAACTTACACTCTTCTTGAAACAATTGAAGAATTTGGTTTTGATGCTTGTATTGGAGGAGCTAGACGAGACGAGGAAAAAGCTCGTGCAAAAGAACGTGTTTTTTCGGTAAGAGATGAGTTTGGACAATGGGAACCCAAACTGCAACGTCCAGAACTTTGGAATACGTTCAATGGAAAAATTAGTAAAGGAGAAAATGTACGTGTTTTTCCGATTAGTAATTGGACAGAATTAGATATTTGGAATTATATAAAAAGAGAAGATATTGCTTTGCCTCCAATTTATTTTTCTCATTTGCGTGAGTGTGTTTTTACCTCAGAAAAGCAACTAGTCGCTGTTTCGGATTTCATTCAGATTGACAAAAACGATATTGTAGTCAGACAAAAAGTACGCTACCGTACCGTAGGTGACATGACGTGTACGGCTGCCGTTCCTTCCGAAGCCTCAACGCTTGATGAGGTAATCAATGAAATTATTGCTTCCAGAATCAGCGAAAGAGGAGAAACACGTATCGACGATAAAGTTTCAGAGGCTGCAATGGAAGACAGAAAGAAAAATGGGTATTTCTAGAAAACAAACAAATTACGACCTCTCCCCAGCCCTCTCCAAAGGAGAGGGAGATATGAATGGTAGAGTTCTACAAAATTATTTTCAAATTTTGGCTGTATTTCTCCCCTCCTTTGGAGGGGCTGGGGGAGGTCTTACAAATCATTTAATCAAACAACTATGGATATTTTACGATTTATTACAGCAGGAAGTGTAGATGATGGAAAAAGTACACTTATTGGTCGCCTTTTATATGATTCAAAATCTATTTTGACAGACCAACTAGAAGCCATTAGCAAGCAATCCAAAAGCAAAGAAAATGGAGAAATAGATTTGGCTATTCTTACCGATGGTTTGCGTGCAGAACGTGAACAAGGAATCACAATAGACGTTGCTTACAAATATTTCTCAACGCCAAAACGCAAGTTTATCATCGCTGATGCGCCTGGTCATGTACAATATACACGAAATATGGTTACGGGGGCGTCAAATTCTGACCTTGCTATTATTTTGATTGATGCACGAAAAGGTGTTATCGAACAAACTCGTCGTCATTCTTTAATTGCCTCGCTTTTAAAAATTCCTCATGTAGTTGTGGCTATTAATAAAATGGATTTAGTCGGTTTTAGCGAAACTGTTTTTAATCAAATTAAAGAAGATTATCAATCCATACAGGAGGCTTTAGGACTTTCGAATGTGGAATTCATTCCTATTTCTGCGCTTAGTGGGGAGAATATTGTTGATAGAAGTTCTGTGGTTATGAATTGGTATCAAGGCGATACATTATTAGAATATCTTGAAAATGTGGAAGTTAAGCAAAATGAAAATCTTACTCATCCTCGTTTGTCTGTTCAGTATGTTTTGCGTCCTCAAAGTGAAGATTTTCATGATTATAGAGGATATGCAGGAAAAGTAGGTAGTGGAATTTTCAAAAAAGGCGATATTATTTTGATACAACCTTCTGGAATTCGTACCAAAATAAAATCGATTGAACATAACTTAAAAGAGGTACAAGAAGTCTCGGCAGGACAAAGTGTCGTTTTGCATCTTGAAGATGAGATTGATATTAGCCGAGGAGATACGATTGTAGGAGAACAAAATGCTCCGCAAGTCTCTCAAAATATAGAAAGTCTTTTTTGCTGGATGGATACCAAAGACTTACAGGTTGGAGGTAAATATTTGTTACAACACAACAGCAGAACTGTCCGTTGCGTAATAAAAAATATTGAGTACAAACTCAACGTAAATACATTAGAAAAAGAAGCAGGAGCAAAAACAAGTCAATTAAATGAAATTGGAAAGTTAGAAATCAAAACAGCATCACCTTTAGTCTTTGACTCGTATCAAGAACTAAGAACCAATGGAGGAGCAATTTTGATAGACGAAACAACTCATTTGACGGCTGCTGCATTGATTTTGCAGTAAAAAATAGTATCTTTTTAAACTATTGTCAGAGTTAGGAACAATTACGAATTAAAAATTACGACCTGCCAAAGCAGCGAAGCTAATTACGATTTTAAATTATTGATTATCAATAGCTTAATTTTTGTAAAAGAGTGTTTTAATTAATTTCTATCCTTTATTTTGGACTCCCAAAAAACTACTGACAAACTTCTTAGAAATGATAATCGTAATTGGCTTCGCTGAATATTCATTTCGTAATTTTTAATTGACTTCGTCGCTTTGACAGGTCGTAATTCGTAATTGTTTCCTATGCTAAATTATTTTGATTCTGATTCTGAATTTGTTCTTGAAAACGGACAATCTTTGCCTTCATTGCGTTTGGCTTATCATACTTTTGGAAAACTAAATGACAAAAAAGATAATGTTGTTTGGATTTGTCATGCACTGACAGCGAATAGCAATCCGTTGGAATGGTGGGATATTTTGATAGGAGAGAATAAGACGATTAATACAGAAGAACATTTTATTGTTTGTGTCAATATTTTGGGGTCGTGTTATGGTTCTACGAATGCACTTTCTGAAAACCCCAAAGCAGAAAAAGCAGGACAGCCGTTTTATCATGACTTTCCTTTTTTTACGATTCGTGACATTGTTGATGGAATAGATTTACTCAGAAAAGAATTACAATCAAAATTGGGTTTTGAGAAAATTTGGCTCTGTATCGGTGGTTCTATGGGAGGACAACAGGCGATGGAATGGACAATAAAAGAACCTAATCTTATCGAAAATCTGGCTCTTATTGCTACAAGTGCAAAACATTCAGCGTGGGGAATTGCCTTTAATTCTTCTCAACGTCAAGCCATAGAAAATGATTTTACTTGGAAAGAATCAATGACAAAAAAGCAGGATTAAATGGAATGAAAGTAGCTCGTAGTATTGCACTTTTATCGTACCGAAATTATGAAGCCTACAATCTTACACAAACAAATGAAGACGAAAGAACACAAAATTTTAGTTCAGAATCCTATCAGGTTTATCAAGGCGAAAAATTAGCACAACGGTTTGATGCCTTTGCGTATTACAATCTTTCGAAGGCAATGGATTCGCACAATGTAGGTAGAAATAGAGGAGGAATTGAAAAAGCACTTTCAAGAATAAAAGCTAAAACTATTGTAATTAGTATTACAAATGATGTTTTGTTTCCTCCAGAAGACCAACAACTTTTAGCAAAATATATTCCTAATGCTTCTTATTTTGAAATAAAATCTCCTTATGGACACGATGGTTTTTTGTTAGAAGGAGAAAAATTAGGGAAAATAATTGGGAAAGAAGTCGCTCGTGAGACACGAGCAACGGAAAATGTAACAATAAATACAAAATAGATTTTATTAAAAACATATTTTACCATTGCTCGTATCCCTACGAGCGATATATAACAAATTATGAAAAAAATAGTAAAAATTGGTTTATTCGGTTTTGGTTGTGTCGGAAAAGGTCTCTATGACATTCTTCAAAACAACACAGAAAACACAGGATTTGAAGCACAGATTTTGAAAATTTGTGTAAAAAACAAAGAGAAAAAACGTGCGATAGATGCTGATTTTTTTACATTCAATAAAAATGAGATTTTAGATAATCAAGAAATAAATCTTGTCGTTGAGCTTATTTCTGATGCAGAGGAAGCCTATCAAATTGTAAAAAAAGCTTTATTAAGTGGGAAAAATGTAGTTACAGCAAATAAAAAAATGCTTGCTTTACATTTGGAAGAGTTGGTTCAGATTCAGAAAGAAACAGGTACTTCACTTTTATATGAAGCTGCTGCCTGTGGAAGTATTCCGATTGTCAGAACGCTGGCAGAATATTATGACAACGAACTTTTGTATTCTGTAAGTGGAATTTTTAATGGCTCGTCCAATTATATTTTATCAAAAATTGCTACTGAAAACTTGAGTTATGATGTTGCTTTGAAACAAGCTCAAGAATTAGGCTTTGCAGAAGCAGACCCCACACTTGATGTCGCAGGTTTTGATGCGACTTACAAACTTTGTCTTTTGGCTGCACAAGCGTATGGAATTTTTGTAAATCCTGATGAAGTATTGAGAATTGGAATTAATAATCTAAAGAAAGAAGACATTGATTTTGCTAAGAATTATACAAATTCGAAAGGACAAAAAGATTTTAAAGTAAAATTAGTAGCCAATATTTCAAGAATCGGTAAAGTAGAAGACAATCAACTTTTGCTTTATGTCTTGCCTACCTTTATTGATACTGAAAATCCGTTGTACAATGTAGAAAATGAAAATAATGCTGTTTTGGTAGAAGCTGCATTTTCTGATAAACAAACTTTCATTGGAAAAGGAGCAGGAGGACATCCAACGGGTTCGGCAGTTCTTTCAGATATTTCTGCACTGCGTTATGAGTATCAATATGAGTATAGAAAAGTGCAAAAGAATAAATCTAAGCAAGTGCAAATTTCTCCCACAAAAGATGCTTTAGCAGAAATTTATCTTCGTTTTGAAGATAATTTGAGTAAAAAAGAACTAATGCAAAATATAAATTTTAAAGAAATTTTGATAGAAAATGAAAGTCATATTATTGGTAAAATTCTTTTGTCAGAACTCTTTAAAAAACGTGATTTTATTGAAGAAAATAAAATTTTTGTAGCAATTAGTGGAGAGGTGAAAGCAGAACAAAAAGAAAAAATAAACGAAAATAAAGTTGTAGCTATAGTAATGAATGAAAATTAGTCATTTTTTTAATAGAACATAATTTAACTTGAACTCGGGATTAAACTACTACTCATTCTTAGCTATTTTGCGTTTTTTTTACCATTATCAACGTCAGTTATCTTCAATAACAGACGATTGCTAAGGTAGAGTGAAAAAAAACACCTATCTCCCTTAGCAATCGTCTATTTTTTCAAAAATAGACGTTGATAATGGGAAAAACCACAAATGCTCTAAGTAACAATCCCGAGTTCACGTTAATTTAGATTAATCATAATTTCTTACTAAAAAAAATAAAAAACGGCTATTCACAAAAAATGAATAGCCGTTTTGCAAAAAAAATGAAGTTGAATTGAAATTAACTGATAACTGATAACTATTTACTGCTGACTAATAACTGAAACACCTTTTTGCCAATCTTTAAATTCAGAAGTATAATAAAGATAAGCCGAAGAGGCTGCACCTTCATACTCACCTGCCAAATCAGCTTTCAAATCAAGATGAATTACTTTTTTCTCATTTGGAGCCATCTGACGAAAATAAAAAATTACGCTATGCTCACGAATTTCATAAAAAGCAACTTTATTTTTTTCTATAAGTTCTTTGAGTTGCCAAGGCTGTGCCGAAAGTCCACCTGGCAGACCTACAATCGCTATTGTCATTGGCAAACCTTCTTTGGTAGTGTTTTCTAAAGTAGTTGTAAGTCTTACTGTTTCGCCTACACTTATTTTAGTTGAAGCTAATTGAGTTTCTAATTTTACACTACATTTATCGCTGCTTTTTGGCAAATCTGAAAACCATTCTGCCGAAAATGTATAAGGTAATGGTTCTTTTACGCCTACATAATTGATGCGAACGGTATTTTTACCAGCTTTCAAATGTTTACCTAAATTTTTGACTTCAATAGCATTTTGCTGACCAGCTTCGTAATGAGCAGTTGTGATTTTTTTGTCGTTTACATAAATCTCAATATCGCCACTTTCAGGAGTTCTTTGTGCATATTTAGCATAAGTAGTCAAAGATTTGAGAGCCAAAACGGTACTTTGTGGATTTCCAAAACCACCATAAGGAGAACGAGAAGAAACTAGATATTTTACCCCATTCTGTAAAATAGGCATTCGTTTTTTATCCGATTTCATTAAAGCTAAAAGAGCTAAAGAAGTCGTTTCGGCTGTCAATCCTTGTCCTGTTGAGCGAGTAATAGAATGTTTTGTTCCGTTCCAAGCTCCACTTTCTTCTCCTTCTTTTTCTTGTAAAGAAATAAGCGTTTCAAGAAGTTTTTCAGCACGATTATCATTCAAATTTTGCAATGTATTTACTACAAGTCCAATCAAATAAGGGTCTTTTGACTCATTACTATTTTTGAGTGCATTTTGATACGCTGCTTCTGCTTCGTCTTTTATATCCTTAAAACCAGCTTCCGAAAGTGAATAGGTAATATAGGCATTTGTGATATCTTCATCAGCACTTCCAAAACTATCTAAAGCTCGTGGATTACGCTGAAAACCACCTTTTCCATCTTTTCTAGTCATGAGCCAATTGGTAGTTCTGGTTACCATTTGCTCATCAACTAGATTTCCTGTAACGGCTGCCATATCTTGGAATTCCATCAAACCGTAAGCCGTCAAAGCTTCGTGAGCAGGACTTCCACCAAACCATTCATAACCTGTTTCTTTTGTTTCGAAAGAAATTAATTTTTTGTATCCTTTTTCTGTCAAATCTTTTGCTTTTTCTAAAGCGGCTTGCTGTGCTTCATTTAGATTTTTTTGACTAGAAAGATAATCCATTACCAAAAGATTGGGATAAGTAGAAGAAGAAGTTTGTTCAAAACAACCATAGGGTTCTCTCAAAATTGATTCAATTCCTGCCAAAAGGTCGTCCAAAACAGAAGGAAAAGCTGTAAAAGTAGCCTTACTTGTCCCCATTACAGGATTTGTAATTTCGAAAGAATAGGTTTTGTCAGCACTTTCTCCAGAAAGTGCAATGGCAGCAGGAAAACCTTTTGAAAAGACTTCAATTTCTTGTTCGAAACGGTCTTGAATACCACCTTGTCCTACAAACTGAACGATAAATTTTCCTTTGCCAGCTTCATTTTCAATCAAGAAATCCATATTTACAACTCGTGTTTCATTAGGTTGCAAAGTCATTCTATTTTTCCAAGCACTTTCTTTTACAGGAATCCAAGAAGAAGGATAATCAGCCGAAATCATACCACTAAATTCCTTTTTTGTGTTGTTGTGTAATTGTAATGGAATAGAAATTTTATCTCCCATTGACATAAATAAAGGTAATTTTGTATCCAAGCTAAAAGGTAATTGCGTATAAAAAACATTTTCAGTTCTACCAATTCCTCCATCGCTTGCAATTCCTTCACAGATAGCACGAAAAGCAGTAATTTCGTCAGAGAGATAAAACTCAACTTGTGCTTTTCCTTTTGCATCCACTTTTAAGTTTCCACTCCAAAAAATGGTACTTCTAAAATCTGTCCTTGATTTGGATTGATTTTCTGTTTCGTCTTCTTTTTTTGTAGAATAATCAACAACAGGAAAAACTCTAGCACGCTGATAAGTGGGAGGGTTTTTTTCTTCTGCTTTAATTTTTTTCTTCATTCTAGTATCCTCCAGAATTACTACCATAGAATCCATTCTTTCTTCATTTACTACTTGTTCCTTCTCTTTTTCTTCAATAGCTATGTTTTGAACTGCTTCTATTTTTTCTTCTAGAGCATTATTATTTTCAAAAACTTCTTCATTTTCTACTTGCCCTCCTGCTGCTCGCATTGCCATTACAGGTCTAGCCATTTTTTCGTTTATTCCTCCATTAGACATCCAATCCATAGTTGCATACAAATTCAACTCATACTTAGAAGAATAAGCCGTAATATATTGAGTTGTAGTTTCAGAGCTATCAGTAGCTACAAGTGTAATTGGCTCATAGAGTTTGTAATTTTTAAACTCAAAATACCCTTTATTATCTGTTTTGGTAGAAATAGTTGTACCTTGAATTTCTACTTTTACATTTTTAGCAGGTTTTCCATTTTCTTTATTTACAATTCCTGCAATAATTGCTTTTTCTGTGTCATACTTTAAAGTAATAGAAGATTTCTGAATCTGCTCCCACGTAAATTTTCTCCAACCGTGTGTAAGCATCAGTAAATCTCTAGCTTGTGCAGCTTTTCCTTCTTTATCCAACTCTTTGTCAAAATAAAAACGAGGTTCTTTTACTTCTCCCTTCAAATCAGCTTCCAATAAAAGGTGCGAAAGAATATGGCTAGATTTATCATCAGCAAAAGAAAGCAGTTTGTCATCAACAACAGAAAGCGATAAATTAGCTGGCATCGGAATTCCTCTATGGTCGGTAACCTTAATATCTAAAGTAACTTTTTCACGAGGTTGGTATTTATCTTTGTCTGATTTTACAGAAATGTGTAATTGCTTATCTGTATTCAAGAAAACCAAACGCTCTGCTCTTTCTATTTTTTTGGAATCAAAAAGCGTAAAATTAGCTACACCAATAGGCATTTCATCCGTTGGAATATTGATTGTGGTTGAACCTTTTTTGACAGAAACTTTCTTTGAAAAAATAACTTCTCCACGCAGTCTGCCTATCAAAAATACTTCTTCCATGACAGGAGAATAGATAGAAAATTTTAGATTAGAAGTATCATAAACTTTTTTGTCGTCTTTTTTAGAAATAGGATAATTTATTTTTAGACCATAACCCACTTCTACCGTTTCAGGTAATTTGTATGTAGTTTCTACTCCTTTTGGTTGTGTAATTTTGGCTGTGTAAACTTCACTTTCTTTAGCTTCAAACTCAAAATTTCCCATTCCTTTATGAAATGATGAGAAATTACCAACTTCTTTTCCTTTAGAATCTAAAATAACTCCTTGAATATCAGCAGGTTTTCCAAATTCGTCTTTACACCAAAAAGCTACATTTGAAGAAGTATTTGCTAAAATATCGCCACCTTCTGGAAAAAATTGTAAATCAAAAACGGTATTTGCTAGAGGAATAGAACGAGAAATAGATTCTGTTTGTCCGTTGTGAGAAAGCAAAACGTTTAAAAGTCCGTCGGCTGTGTCTAGTTTTTTAGGAAGTTCGAAGGATATAACTGTTTTTCCTTCTTCGTCTGTTTTGGCTTTTGATTTTGAAATGACTTGACCTTTTAGGCTTACTACAAAATCAACTTCTTTATCTGCAAGAGCTTCATTGGTAAGGCTTTGTAAATCCAAATTTGCTTCTACTTTATCTCCTGCACCGTAAGCATCTTTTTCAAAGTCCAATTTCATTTTAAGACGAGGCAAGACTACTTTTTGAACAGTTATTTCTTTTTCAAAAATAAGTGGATTGCCGTTTTTATCTTTATCATTTTCACTGTTTTCTACTACAAAATTTTCTTGCCATTTTGTGTAGGCTTTTATTTTATAAAGTCCTCCTGCTGCATCTTCTGTGAGGTCAAATTCGCCTGATGCTGTTCCTTCTTCTAAAATTAATTGAATTTTTTTAGCTACGTTTCCTTTTGGGTCAATGAATTCTACGTGCAAAATATCGCTTCTTTTTGAAGGTTCTAATGTTGTTTCGTCTTGAACGTAGGCTTGAAACCAAATTGTTTCAGCAGGCTTGTAAAAAGGTTTGTCTAAGTGTAAATAAACTCTTTCAGAACTATAATTATCTTGGAAAGAAGTATTTATTTGAGTGAGCTTTTTGAGCCATTCGTCTCCAGTTTTTGAGCGAAAACCCCAAAGGGTAACTGCGCCTGCTGTAAGTGCTGCTCCTGCAAGTAAGTGCCACATACGAAAAAATTTTAGTTGCATAATTGATATGGTAAATAAAAGTGATAAGGTAAATTAGGTAAATTTTGTGAATAATAAATCATTATTTGTTTTAATTTGTAGAGAAGATGCAGAATGAACAGAAATTCCATAAAAGTTTTTTAGAAAACTGCAAATTCGTAAAACTCTATCTAATCCATTATTAAACAAATAAAAGAGCTATTTCTAACCCCGAGTTTACGTTAATTAGGCTAGTAGAATAAAGCATTCTATCAAAATAATAGTATCTTTAAACCTCAAAATCAAATTACAAAATTGTATCAAAATAAATCAATGACTTCTTATCCAGTTCTTTTACTCAAAAAAGGTAGAGAAAAATCAATCTTAAATCAGCACCCTTGGATATTTTCGGGAGCAGTTCAGAAGATGCCAAAAGCAGAAAATGGCGAAATTATAGCTATTCAAGATGCAGGTGGACGCATTTTAGGATATGGATTCTTTGACCCAAATAGCCAGATTACATGTCGCATTATTGAATTTACTCGTTTTCACGACAAAAAAATAGAGTTTGTAGCTGACAAAGAATATTTTCATCAAAAAATAAAGAATGCGTATAATTTACGCCAAAACTATCTGTTAAGTTCTTCTACAAACGCCTACCGACTTTTACATGCAGAAGGTGATTTTTTTTCTGGTGTAATTGTAGATATTTATGATAATGTAGCGTCTGTCCAACTTCTCATAAAAGGAACTGAACGTATTGCAGAGCATATTTTTAGTGGAATTCGTAGTATTGGAATCGAATACATTTATCTGCATATAAAAGAAAGCACAAAGAACATTGAAGGCTTGGGAGAAACTCAAAACGGAGAAAATGCGATAATAAAACAAGGCTGGCAACTAGCAAAAGGAGAAACAGAAGAGGATATGCCATTTATGCCAATTCAGGTTTTGGAAAATAATCTGAAATTCAAAGTGGATGTGATTAATGGACAGAAAACAGGATTTTTTATAGACCAGCGAGAAAACCGAGAGCTTGTAAAACAGTACTCAAAAGATAAATCGGTCTTAAACTGTTTTGGTTATACAGGTGGTTTTAGTGTCTATGCAATTGATGGAGGTGCAAAAAACGTTGTTTCGGTAGATATTTCTAAAGAAGCGACCGAAGATGCAAATACAAATGTTGCACTTAATTTTAATAGTTTGATGCGAGCTAATAAAAATCATATAGCCATAGCACAAGATTGTTTTGAGTATTTGAAGGCATTAGATATTGATAAAGAAGAAGAACAGTTTGATATAATAATTCTTGACCCACCTGCTTTTTCTAAAAACAAACGCTCACTTCCAAAGGCTTCAAGAGGATATATTAATCTCAATGAATTAGGGTTTAAGAAAGTCAAAAGTGGAGGATTAGTTTTTACTTTTTCGTGTTCGGGAAGTGTCAGTAAAGATTTATTTAGAAAATTAGTCTTTACGGCAGCAGCCGAAGCAGGACGTAAAATAAGAATTGTACATCAACTTACCCAGCCATTAGACCATCCAATAAATATTTATCATCCAGAAGGAGAATATTTGAAAGGATTAGTTTTACAGGTAGAATAATTAGAATTTTTTTAGTACATTGAATTTCATTGATTTTACTTCTTATACCTATAAGAGTCAGTCAGTATTTTTTATTACTTAATCATAATTCAATAAAAAACTATGGGAACTTTCAAAGTAGATGGTCGTATGACTGTAAATACACTTAAAGACAAATTCAAAGAAACTTTTGGTTATTCATTACGTGTCTATAAAGGCAATAATGCAGGTCGTGGTGCACGCTTTGCAGATGACAAAACTCGTTTGGGAGAGGTAGCTGATGAGCGTGAGTCAGTTGCAGGAATGGGAGAATTTGATATGCCATCAGAAATGACAATTGCAGAATTTGAAAAATTATTCCAAGAAAAATTTGATATTTCTGTACAAGTAGCCGATGCTGATGACAAAAAATTACTAGACAATGATGCTACTTTGAAAGCAAGCTAACATGTTCTTGTAAAGAAAAAAGGTTCTCTATAATTTTGAAAATTATAGAGAACCTTTTTTATATTCTTATTTTACAAATTCTATTTTATCAAATTCTATTTTAAAGTTTTGTTCTTTCTTATTTCCAATCAGAAAAGCAATTTCTTCTAAACTTTCAGCCTCATAATTTTGTAATTCTAGGTCTCTTCCTCTATACATAGGAATCATATCAGCCAAGTTCAGCGTAATTGTTTGCCACTCTCCAGTTGTCTCAAAGTGAGCAATATACGAATGCCTGTCATACTGATTGGTTTTTACTCTAAACTGGTATTTTTTCCCATCTCCTTTCAAACGAACTTTTGCTTTTTTGTATCCCTCAATACTTTTCTTATTAAAAGTATAACGAAGCGAAGAAAAACCTCCATTATTTTCTAAAGAAACTTTTCCTTCAAAAATTCCATTTCCTTCCTCATTGAGATAAAATTCTCCGTTTGAGCGTCCACCCATTACGGTATCATCTACAATTTTCCAGTCTGAAATATCAGTTTCTTTTTCAAAATCAAAAATAAGAAGTGAGTCTGTCGTATTATTTGTCATACAAGTAGCTAAAAAAGTAAAAAGTGTAAAAAATAAAATTTTCATAATTGAATTAATTTTTGAGTGTTTAAGTAATTATACAACTTTTGTTTTTTGTTACTGTTTTGATATTTTATTCTAAAAAAAATAAAACTCAATTAAGACAAGGTTTTTAGCTAAAAATTTTAGTAATTTGCATTTTATTTTTTCAATAACTGTACTTGTTTTAATTTATGTCTGATAGCCGTCAATTTCAAGTAGCTTTATCGCTTTTGCCTCATGTGGGTGCAAAGACAGCCAAACTTTTAGTTAGTTATTGTGGTTCTGCCCAAGATGTTTTTACTGTTTCTGCTTCCAAAATTCTCAAAATTCCTAGTTTAGGGCAACAAATCGTAAATTCTATAAAAGAAAATAAGAAGGAAGTTTTATACAAAGCTGAAAAACAATTAGCTATTGCAGAAAAAAATGATGTCAAAATTTTGATTTATACAGATAGAGATTATCCTCAACGTCTTCTCAAACACAATGATTCTCCTTATATTTTGTACTACAAAGGAACAGCAGATTTGAATGCTCAGAAAACTGTCGGAATTGTAGGAACACGAAAAGCAACCGAGTATGGAAAGGAAATGACGCAAAAAATAGTTAGAGATTTGACCAAACACAATCCTCTAATAGTGAGCGGTCTGGCATATGGAATCAATATTTTTGCACATAGAGCAAGCCTTGAGAATGGAATAGATACAATTGGAGTAATGGCAAATGGATTGGACAAAATATATCCAGCCGTTCATAAAAATACTGCTTTCGAAATGAGCGAGCAAGGAGGACTTCTAACAGAAGAATGTTTTGGTACTACACCAGATGCACCTCGTTTTCCGCAGCGTAACCGAGTAATTGCAGGTCTTTCAGATGTTTTAATTGTAGTGGAAGCTACTGAAAAAGGAGGTGCGCTTATTACGGCTCATATTGCAAATTCATATAATTGTGAAGTTTTTGCAGTGGCAGGAAATGTTAATTCTGGAAGTTCGGCAGGTTGTAATCGTCTTATTCGAAACAAAAAAGCTCATATTTACACCTCAGTAGAAGATATTGAATATGTCTTGAAATGGAATTTGGAGGGAAAAGACCTTTCAATTGCCAAAAAAATAAATATTCAATTAACGATGGAAGAACAAATAATTATCAATAAATTAGAAGAAGCAGGAGGAACAATGGCTATCGATAATCTTTCTATAAAAACACAACTTCCACTTGGAGACCTCGCAGGACAGTTATTGATGATGGAAATGAAGGGAATTATTAAGGCTTTACCAGGAAAGCAGTTTAAGGTAGTTAGTTAGGATAGTTCAAAACTGAAATAGGTTAATTATAGTATTCCTTATTCCTCTTAAAAATTCCTCTTTAAAAATAAAAATTTATGTTCATTATAAACGATACCAAACTTAAAGAATTTGTAATTGATGTTTTTACTCAAATGGGTTGTCCTAAAGATGACGCATTACTTGCTGCCGATGTTTTGCTCTCTGCTGATTTGCGTGGAATAGATTCTCATGGCGTTGCTCGTCTTACGGGTTATGTGCGTTTATGGGAAGCTGGGCGTATTAATCCTACTCCAAATTGGAAAATCACCTATCAAACTCCAAGTACGGCTACCATTGATGCAGATGCAGGTCTGGGTTTGGTGGTTGCTCCAAAGGCAATGCAAGTAGCTATTGAAAAAGCTGAAAATGTAGGTTCTGGGTGGATTGCTGTCAAGAACTCAAATCATTTTGGTATTGCAGGCTACCATTCAATGCTGGCAGCAGAAAAAGATATGATAGGTTGGGCAATGACAAATGCAAGTCCACTTGTTGCACCAACGCACTCAAAAGAGCGAATGCTAGGAACAAATCCGATTGCAATAGCCGTTCCAGCAGGAGAAGAAAATGATTTTGTGGCTGATTTTGCTACCACGACAGTTGCCAACGGAAAATTAGAAATTTTGCAACGCAAAAACGAAGATGCACCACAAGGTTGGGTGCAAGACAAAGATGGAAACACAACGAATAATGCAGCAGCTTTAAAAGATGGTGGAGCACTTTTACCTTTGGGTTCTGACGTAGAAAGAAGTAATCATAAGGGATATTGTTTGGGTTCGGCTGTCGATATTCTTTCGGCTGTGCTTTCTGGGGCTGGTTATGGTCCTTGGGCTCCTCCTTTTGTTAGCTTTTTGCCTTTGGCTTCTGACCCTGTGGGAGAAGGCTTAGGTCATTTTTTGGGTGCAATGCGAATTGATGGTTTCCGTCCAAAGGAAGAATTCAAATCTCACATGGATAATTGGATTCGTCGTTTTAAAAATGCTACGCCTATTAATGAAAATCAAAGAGTTCTTATTCCTGGTGAACCCGAGTTGGAAAGTACAGCATATCGTCTCAAGAATGGGATTCCTCTTTTAGAGCCTGTTGTTAGAGACTTGGAAGAGGTGGCTAAGAAATTGAAATTGGAGAAATTGAAGTTTTGATTAGCTTTTAGACTTTGAGAGTCCTTTTATAAAGCTGTTAATAGTTTGAAAAAAAACATACTTTTGTACGAAACTATTGTCAGAGTTATTTTGGATTACCAAAAAACTACTGACAAAGTTTTTACGTGTCCCGTAATTTAATTACAAAATGTCAAATTAAATTAGATTCTAATCGTTTTTGTTCTAAATTTTCTTGAAGGATAATTTCTTTTGTGTCTAAATCAAAACAAAGTAAGTTACCAAAACCTTGATTTTTAAAATCATAAAATACAGCTCCATTATCCAAACAAATCAACGGCGAATTATTTTGAATAGAAGTTTGAATATCAATAAGTGGTGTGGGTTGATGTCCGAAAATGACAGTTTTAGATTTTGCTAATTCTTCATCATAAAACGCATCACGCATCCAAAGCATAGAATCAAAATCTTGAAAAGGCTTTTCTGCATCAAAATCAAAACCTGCATGCACCAAAAAATAATCTTCTAGCTCAAAATAATAGAATAAATTTTTGAGAAAAGTATGGTATTTTTCTTCCACATTTCCATTTTCATTCAATAAATTTTCTAGTTTATAGGCTTTATGAAAAAGAAGAGGGTTTTCAGGATATTCTTCTATACTTTCTAAAAGTGTTTGTTCGTGGTTTCCTCTAAGTAGAAAAACTTGATAGTTTTCAGATTGAAGGCGTAAAATTTCATCAATTACTCCTTTGCTATCTATTCCTTTATCGATATAATCTCCCAAGAAAAACAACAAATCATCGTGTGTAAGATTAATTTTTTGAAGTAAAGCTACGAAATGTAAAAGAACAACCATGAATATCTGGAATAACTAATCTTCTTCCTTTAGTTTGCTTTGTATTAGTGAGTATTTTTGTAGAGAATGCTGTCATACTTTAAATATACTTCTAATAATTAGCTCCAATTTTACAATTAGGAAGCTGTTTTTTTAGATATTCAATTTCCTCTTTAGAAAGATAACAACCATAACAGGAAAAACTCTCTAGCCATTTCATTTTACCAACTGTTTCTATATCAGAAAAATTTGGATTTTCACTTAAACTAAGAACTTTAAGCTTTTTCAATTCCAAAATTTCTTTGGGGAGTTTTTCAATATAATTTAAAAATAAATCTAATACTTCTAAATTTTTTAGGTTTGCAATTTCTTTCGGGATTTCTCTAATAGCAAAACATTCAACTTGTGCTATATCACAATCTTGCCCATAAACACATAGATAAGTGAGTTCAGTTTTTTCAAAAACTTCAAAAGGGATTTCTTTTATTCCTTAACAACTATATTTTTTTTATAATTTCTTAAAATTATCCATTTAGTTGAAGAAATAACAGGCTTTTGTCTAGTTAATATAATTTTATTTTCCTCAAAAAATTCGTTAGAGTTATCGTAATTACTTCTATCTCCAAATCTATCAAGGTCAAAACTTACCATCCTCTCATAGAACTTAGGATTTTTATTTTTGTCTAAAAAGATAGATAGTGGAGCTCCAAATGAACTATCTTTCTGAATAAAAAGTGTGTCAGAATTTGTATAATCAAACTCAGTGAATCAGATTCTTTTTCCTTGTTTTTTATTTGTTTTAGTTCTGTAAAAGTCTTTTCAGATTTCTTTTCTTGTGGTTTTTCATTGCAAGAAAAAAAGAGAAGGAGTATAGAAAATACTAGAATTTGGTTTTTTTATCATTCAAACAGGATTTATAAATGTGATTTCTTCAATTTTTTCAAAATCTGAAACATTGGCTGTTGCGACACAAAAATCATATAATTGAGCTGTTGCAGCAATTAAGGCATCTCCTAGAGAAAGATTATATTTTCTTCTTAAAAAAATAGCTTTTTCCGTGATTTCTTCAGTAATCTGAATAACAGGAATAACTTGAAAAAAGTCTAATAAAATAGATTCTTCTTCATTAGAAAGACGATGATAACCTAGCGTTTCGATTTTGCTAATTACAGAAACAAATGATTTTTGAGAAATAATCCACTCTCTTAAATTCTCTTGTTCCGTTTTAGTAGAGTAGATTATTAAATTACTGTCAATTAAATAATTCATTATTTGAAATTGTAAGGATAAGATTTAAAAAGATTTAAAATAGTTTACGGTCTTTTCTTAATTCCCTTTGCCATTCTACAGGGTCTTTTATCTCAGAAAAAGCTTTAATTTTTGTCAAATTGTTTATTGCTGTTTTTTTATTTTCTGCCAAATCATTAAAGGTAGTATTTGATTCTTTGTGTTCATTTGCACTACTCTCATTTTCATCACTAGGAAAAATACCTATTCGTTCAGCAAGTTTCAAAAGAAGTTCTAAATCTTCTTTGTTAGAATAATTTAACGTTATTGTGTTCATAAAATTTATTTTTTAGTGAATTTATTTTTACTTCAATTTACGAATTATAGAGAAGAAAAGTTGAATAAAAACAAAAATACGATTCATCCAATTAAAAATTGAACAAATCGTATTGTATTTCCTAATTCCCAATATCCATTTCCCAATTCCTAGAAATTCCCTAGAAATTAAGTTTCAAACCAACTAAGAAATTACGCCCAGCTTGTGGATAGAAATAATTCTGACGAACCGTTTCTCCTCCTGCAATATATCCAAAGGTATAGCCGTTGCTTTCATATTCTTCACTCAAAATATTATTAATCAGTAAATTCAATTCTATATTTTTGAAGAACTTGTAAGAAAAATTATAAACCAGTTGCAAGTCATTTACGAAATAAGCATTTAGTTTTCTTGTATCTGTACTTGTATTATCCAAAAACTGCTCACCTACATATTTTGACAAAAGATTAATAGAAAAACCAGTAGAAGGACGGAAACTAAATGTATTTGCAGCAATAATTGAAGGCGAAAAAGCAATATCTGTTTCTCCATAATTCGTTTCTAGTTGTCCACCATTATCAAAATCATCTAAAAATTCTGTAAAATTATTGATTTTGTTTTGACTAAAAGTAGCATTTGCAGACCAAGAGAATTTTTGATTAAACGCATAATCAGCTACAATCTCAACCCCTGTACGATAACTTCTATCTACATTCTGGCGAGTATAAGAACCTACATCATTTACCTGTCCTGTCAAAATTAATTGGTCAGTATAATTCATCAAATAATAATTAGCTGATATATTGAATTTCTCAAAACGACCATTCCAACCAATTTCTATATTATCCAAACGTTCGGCTTTCGGACGAGTAGAAGGAGTAGATTCTGTAAAATCATCACGATTAGGTTCACGATTTGCTCTTGCCCAAGAACCATAAAAACGATGATTTTCTAGTTTGTAAGTCAAGCCAAATTTTGGATTAAAAAATGAAAGACTAGCATTCTGTTCTACATTACTAAGGTCATTATCAAAACCCAAAAAGTCGTAATTAATAGTTCTGATTTGAAGGTCAGCAAAAGCAAATAGATTTTCAATGACTTGATAATTTACTTTTCCAAAAATATTAAAATCCTTTTTTGTTGCATCATTTTCGTAATAACGCTGACGAATATCACTATTTGAAGCATATTCTGCCCAAATAATTTCTCCAAAATGACCACCTTCATAAATATTGTAGCCACCTCCAACGATTGCAGTCAAAACAGATTCATTTCCCTTTGTTTCGCTGCTTTCATAATTTAGATTAAAAACAGTTCCATAAAAATCATTATCCAACCAACGACGACGAATCAAATCAGTAGAATTAATGGTAAGAGAATCATTAATTACAATTTCTTGCAAACCATAATCAGAAAAATCTTCATCGGTTCTGAACTGCTCAAAATATCCTTTTCCTTTTGTATAATGAAAAGCTACGTTTGCCGTCAAATTTTCGTTAATTTTTTGGTCAAAAATAAACTGATAATGGTCTTGTCCATAATTATCGGTTTCATTATCATATCCTGCAAGCTCGTTGTAGGTACGATTTCCTTCTTCTAAAATCTCTTGAGGAACACCATTCCACGCCTGAAACGTTTGTTCTCTTCCTCCAAAAACATTTAGTTTTATAGATGTTCCTACTTTATTTTGATAGACACCAGAAACAAAAAAAGATTTTAAATCTGAAAAGGCTTCATCAATAAAACCATCAGAGGTAATTTTGGAAAGACGACCCGAAAACTTAATTCTGTCCTCTAAAAGTCCTGTATGAAATTGTAGATTGTGGCGAAATGTATTGAACGAACCAAAGGAATTACTAATCTCTGTACCTGCCTGCTCTTGCGGTTCTTGCGTTGCAATATTTACCGACGCACCAAAAGCACCTGCACCATTTACAGACGTTCCGACACCTCGTTGAATCTGAACCGAACTAGCCGAACTGGCAAAATCAGGCATATTTACCCAAAAAACACCTTGTGATTCTGCATCATTCAAAGGAATTCCATTGATAGTTACATTGGTACGAGTAGCATCACTTCCACGAATTCGCATTCCTGTATAACCAATTCCTGCACCTGCATCAGAAGTACTCACAACCGAAGGCGTGTATTGTAATAAAATAGGCAAATCTTGTCCTAGATTTCGTTTTCCTAACTCTTCTTTACTGACTTCGGTAAGTGTAACAGGATATTCTCGGTACGATTTAATGGTAATTTCGGAAAGCGTTTTGCCATCTTGTAAGACTATCTCAAAATTCATATCTGCATTGAGAGTAATCGTTTTTTCCAAAGTCTGATAACCGATATAAGAAATTCGGAGTTTGTATTCTGTCAAAACATCTGATGAAGAAATAGAAGAAGCTGGAATAGTTGAGAACATAAACTCTCCATTTGAATCAGTAATTATTCCTTTACTAAAATTGGATTTGGTGGAGTTTGAAGAGGTTAGCAAGACAGTTGCACCCATTAGATTTTCCCCTTTTGTATCTTTTACTATTCCTGTAATAGAATAATTATCTGTATTTTGAGCAGATTGAGCAAAAGAAAAAGTAAAAAATAATGAAGAGAAGAGTAAAATGAGAAAAGAAAAAGTAAAAAATAAACTTTTCATAATTTCCGTTTTGTTTTAGTGTTTTTTATAGAAAAAGTAAAACGGAAAGGAGTATATACGAAACCCTAAGGGTCTTCAAGACCCATAGGGTTTGAAAACCAATTATAAAAATGAGGAGCGAATCCCTACGCTTGCATTACCAAGTTCAGGTTCATCTACAAAATTTTGTATAGGGTATAATCTCAGCCTTTGATTTTGTAAAAATAAAATCATCAGCACCCCTTTCGCATTGCAAAGGTAAATGATTTTTTTGGATAGATGCAAATAAATATTTTTTTATCTTTTTGTTATAAAAATTGTAATTTTACTTTTCAATGAAAAATTTGTAGTTTAGTAGCAAGTAAATTTTTACAGTATTTTTCGAATCAACTGTATAATTTTAATCAAGAAAAAAATGCCTTCTCCTCTCATAAAAGTATGTGGAATGCGTGATGCTCAAAATATTGAGCAAATAGCATTACTCTGTCCTGATTTTATAGGATTTATTTTTTATCCTCGTTCGAAGCGTTATGTTCGTCAGTCAGATTTGAGCATAGAAGAGTTGGACAAATTATTACCAAAAGATTTGCCTACTTCTATTAAGCGAGTAGGTGTTTTTGTAGAATCTCCAGATGCCGAAGTAGAGCGAATTGCTAAAAATTGGAAGCTAGATTTCGTACAACTTCATGGCAATGAGTCACCAACTTTTTGTCAAAAAATAAAAGAAAAAGGATTTAAGATTATTAAAGTTTTTTCAGTAGGAAAGGAAGGTATTTCGCTTTCTTTTATGCGTGAATATGAACACTTTGTAGATTATTTTTTGTTTGATACCCAAACTCCAGATTATGGTGGAAGTGGACACAAATTTGACTGGGAAATGCTAGAAAACTATGATTTGGAAACTCCTTTTATGCTCAGTGGAGGAATTTCTTTACAAGATGTACAAAAACTGAAAAATTATGTTCATCAGAAGTGCATTGGTTTTGATGTAAATAGTAAATTTGAAATAGCTCCTGCTCAAAAAAATTCCGCTCTTTTAGAAGAATTTATTACTTTAATGAGACAAAAATAGGTTTTGAGTTTAAAATTTAATTAATGTTTTTTAATATATAATTAGAAAATAGTTGGGTGATTATTTTATGATTTGGGTATAAATTAATAAGACACTCTGTAATTATTTTCAAAATTAAATTTTAATCAACTATGAAAAAGTATCTTTTAACTCTTGTAGCTTTATTTTTTGTAACTTTTCTTGTCAATGCTCAAAATACCGAAACAGCACCAGCTAAAGTAATGGCTGTTGTTTTTCATGCTGATTGGTGTCCGTATTGCGTCAAACTTTCTGACAAGATTGAAGGTGTAAAAGCTGATGTAGATTTGTCAAATATAGAATTTGTTGAATTTGACTTTACAGACAAAGAAACCAAAAAAACTACTGAAGCGTTCGCAAACGAGAAAAATTTGAATACGGTATTAGAAAATAACAAAGGCACAGGCTTTTTGATATTAATCGATGCTGAAACAAAAGAAGAATTAGTTAAAATTAGCGGAAAAGATAGCCAAGAAAAAATCAAAGCTTCTTTTGAGAAATATTTAAACTAAAAAATAGTTTATTTCACTTATATCTTCCTTTTGAAGTTTTTCTAAACAACTTCTATCAAAAGTATTCATCTTTACGATGAATACTTTTTTTAGTTAAGAACTTTATACAACCGAATTGTCGTGCTGTCCTTCATTTGTTTCTGCCAAAGGTCATAACTTTCAGAAAAATTTAAGCCCAAATACTGACTGTGTTCTACATACAAAAAAGGCTCTGAAAGTGTCGGTTCTTTCCATTCTTTTATCAGTTTGTATTTCTGTGAATAGTTATTTCGTATTGAATATTTGACTGTTTTGTCATTCATTATCGTCTCGGCTTCCAAACAATCATTAGCCAAAACACAATAATCATCTGTCAGAATATAGAAAATAGAATCTAAATTTATTTTATTGGTAGCAAGGTTTTGAGGCAAAATTTCGTAATTGATTTTCTCTTTTTCCAAAAAAGGAACAGGTTGTAAAGTTCCTTTTAAATAGATTTTTTGGATTTGTTCCTCTTTTATAAAATCTATCACTTCATTATAAGAAGTATCTGAATAAGCATAAATATGAATCAATATGAGCCAACAGTTATAAAATATCCCGAAAAAAAGTAACCATTTGCCAGACTTGTTCAGAAGTTCCCCAAACAAAAATGCCCAAGCAGAAAGTGAATAAGCAAGCATCAAAACCAGAATCCAAATACGAGGAGCTTTTTCCAAAAATAAAGTAGGAATAGCAATAGAACCCAAAAACAAAAGCCAAAAAATAATTTCTTGATTAATTAGCTCATTCCAATCAAAAGAAAAAGTGCTTTCATTACCTTTTCTATCATTAGAAATAGGAGCTTCATTTCGTTTCAAAAATTTCTTGATGACAGAAAAAATAACCATTCCCATTCCTATCCAAATCAATGGATTTTCGAAGTAGAAAAGATATTTAAAATAATAAAGCAAATCAAATTCTACCCAAGCACTTCCTGTAACTTCTCTTTGATGTGCCTCAAAAAACAAATAATACAAATTACCCAAATACGCTGTCCATTTTCCCAGAAGTAATTGCCCTATTAAAGTCCAAAATCCAATAAAAAGAATGTTTATTCCACCAAAAATAGCTGTTTTTTTTACAAAATCAAGAATAGAATTTTTATAAAATAAATAACCAAACACGAAAGGCAGAATCAAAACAGATTTGTAATTGAAACCAAAAGCAAGAGCAAAAAAGAGACTTAGATAAATACTATTTTTGTAATTCTGATGACTTAAATCTAAAGTAAAAACTGCTTTTCGAAGGAAATACAAAACAAGAAGAACAAAAAATAAACTTCCATTATCGATTGTCAAACAACGACCAGAATAAACCAGCAAAGGAGAACTTCCCATAAAAATAGCTAAGAAAAATGCTGCTGTATTTGAGAATTTCCAATCCTTTTTTAGTATCAAACAAAGAAACAAAATTGCCACAATTTGTAAACTTGCCTCTGCATAAACCAAAAAAGTAAAATAAATAGAACTATTTTGAAAAAGGAGGTGAAAAAAAGCATCAAAACTGTGTAATAATGGTGCAGCGTGATGGAAAAGCATAGAAAAATCTCCTTCTACTAGTTGCTTTGCAGCCAAAAAATTAGTTACAGCATCGTAATCATGCAGACTAAGTTCAGACAAGCGAAAAAACCGAAGTAAAAATAAAAAAACAAAAGCCACAAAAAGCCAAAGATAATTTTTGTAAATATTCATTGAAGTAAAATAACTTAGGAATTGAAATTAAATAAACTGCTATTTCAGAACATATAACCAATTGATAATCAATAGATTAAATTAGCTACGCTGAATACTTATTTCGTAATTCGTAATTTTTAATTCGTAATTGTTCCTTAACAATCAGATAAAATTAAAAAAGCATATTCTATGAGAAGAATATGCTTTTTTTTAAGACTACAATTTATTTCAGAACTTATTTTCCTGTAAGTGCAGAAAATACAGTATTCAAGTTTTCACTGCCTCTAAGTTTTTCTAAATTATCATTAGGCATATCGGCACGAAAAAGGTCGCCTATTTTATTTCCTACAAGAGAATTAAGATCACTTCCTGCATATTGCTTCACTACTTCCTGTGCTTTCTGACGAGTAATAGTACCTTCTTGCATATATTTTTCCATCATATTTGCATCTTCAGGGTTCATAGATGCTTTTTGAGGAATAACTTTTACGCTTACTTCGCTTACATCCGTATGAATAAAAGCACGCATTGCCATAGTGATTAGACTTGCTTTCACGATTTCTTCAATCTGAGCATCATCAGCACTTGCAGGAACGGCAGGAGAAATACGAATTTGTGTATCCGACATTTTCTCATAGGTATTATTTTCTGCACTATAATCACCCAAATCCATCACCATTTCATCAAGAGTAGCAAATTTTGTAGGAGCTTCTTGGTCTGTGTCTATTGCCATTTCAGCAGTTTCTTCTGTTGATTCTTCAGTCACTGTTTCTGTGCCTGCACAAGAAGATAACGTACCAATAGATAAAAGTAAAGAGAATATAAGAAAATACGAGTATAAAGAGTTGATTTTCATAAAATAGGGAAATTCGTTTTAGGGTAATTTGATTATTGAAAGGTATGAGTTTTACTAAAAGTAGGATTACAAAGGAGAATATTTTGATAAGAAATAAATATATTCTTTAATTTCCAGTAAGTTTATTACTTATGTTTAATTTTATCAAGAATTGAATAATAATGGAAAATTACGAAAAAAAACAATAACTTTTGTTAAAATGAAAAAAGATAAATAGATATAAGGCGTTTTTTTTAATTACATAATCATTTTTATCAAAAAGCATAACCCAAATTTACACCAATACGTGGAAAAAGACCAGCAATAGGAATTGGAATCTTTTGTCTTACAACATCTTCGTTCTGATAATTGATAGTAATTTCATCAACATTATACCAAAAACCGCCTAAACCTCCAAAGACATCTATCGAAAAATGGTCTTTTATTAAAAAGTTATAGCCTGCCATTAGTCCCAAACCGTAATTGTTAAAGCTAGCATTTGCTTTTCCTGTTGTACTTGCAGAGCCACCATTCACAGAAATAGTAGTATTCATACGAGCATAATTTGCATAAGCTCCTCCATAAAATCCTCTCAAGACCTGCTGACCAAAATAATATCTATATTCAGGCATAAATCCCCAACTATTCAATTCTAATTTTCCTCCTATTTCCGAACCATTAGCTGTTCTATAATTAAATCTATTGTAATTTATATTAGAACGACTAACAAACAAACTCAATGAAGAGTTTTCTGTAACAGCTACTTCAGCTCCTAATGTAAAGCGTCCTAAAATAGGATTAAGCGGGTTTATTTTGATAATGGCTTTTTGAGCAAAACTTATTTCATAAAATGAAAATAAGAGAATAAGTAAGAAAAATAATCTTTTCATTCTATCTGTGTGGATCAATTACGAATTAAAAATTAAAAATTACGAAATAAGTATTTAGCGTAGCTAATTTAATTGTTTGAATATTAGTTAGTTACAGTCTTGAAAGTAGCAGTTTATTTAATTATTATTCCTGTATTAGTTTATTTTAAATTTCCTTTGAATAAAACCAAAACAATAATCAAACCCAATAGCTGAAAAAATTAGTAATACAGTATCTGCTTGTAATAAATAACGCATCTCTACTTGTCTGAAAATAAAACTTATGAAAAAATACATAAATAGAACAAAAAAAGATATAGGTAATGTGTTTCTGTTTTTATATGATAGAATAATCAAAGTTACGAATCCAATGCAAATTAGAAAAGTACGATAAGCAAATAATAATTTGATTATACTATTTTTTAGTAGTGCAGATAGATTTTTAGATAAATTTTCACTAGAAGAAGAAGAAGAGTATTTTGAGTTACTAACGGAAGATTTGAAGAGTGATTTATATAAATTTTTTGAAGGAATAAAAAAATAATATTTCAACCGATTATTTGCTTTATAGTTATTCAAAAGACTATCATATTGTTTAGCTACTTCCTCTGTACAATCTTCTTCTGGAGAGAGAGCAGGAGAATCTTGCCAAACTCTGAAAGAGCTTCCACACTGAATAGAGTTGTTCATTATACTATAGATCCTTTCTCTATCCTCTTTAGTAGAAGCTACTTCAGTGGGTAAATAAATGGGTTTTCCTTCTTCTACTGATTTTCCATTATACATGTGTTCAAGAACATAATTAGTCAGAATCGGTCCAGGCATACAACCATTTTCGACAATTAACCATGTCTTTATCAAAGCGACTATAACCAGTAGAAGCTGTTTTTATCCAAATTAATCGTCCTGTACTAACATAGTTTCGGATAGGCCAAAGCGAATACAGACTTCCAAAAACAAGACCTGAAACTAATGTCCACTTCAAAAATTCTGCAAAATCTTTGGCAAAAATAATATATGCAATTCCTGCCGAAATTATCAAAATACCTAAATATTCTCTTGTATAAAAACACAAAGCGACAAATACACTTAAATAAACAGGGTACCAGCTATTCTTTTTTAGATTGTAAACTAGACAAAAGAAAATTAGTGTAAAAGAAGTAGAAACAGATTCAGTAAAAGCAGGCGTTACCCAAACAATAGTAAAAGGATAAAAAGTATATAAAAAAGCTCCAATATAAGCTGCTCTGAGTGTAGCTATTTTTTTGAGTGTAAAGAATAATGAAGCAATGGCTAAAAGTTCAATAAATGCTTGTGAGTGTGCTAAAGCAATAAGACTATATTTTTCTCCAAAAATAATATAATGAATCCCATAAAAAAGAGGATAGCCAGGCAAACGTCCGAAATAAGCATCTTCATTACTCAAATCAAAAGAATAAATCCCCTTATGCCAAAGATTTTGAAATGCACCTATATAAGAAAATGAATCACCAAAATTAAAAGGATTTGGGTAATAAATAAAGGCTCCCCACCAAATAAATGCTAAACGCACAAGTAAACCTAAAAAAAGAAGCGTATAAAGCCACTTGTAAGTCAATACATGATTTTTGATAGATTTAGTGTCTAAAGGTTGAAACATATAAAATGAAAATTACCCTAAAACGATATTTGTTTTTATAAGTTTTATGGCAATAGCTAAAAGGATAATACCAAAAACTTTGCGTAAAATAGCTTTTCCTGTTGCACCTAATTTTTTGTCAATCCATTTAGAAGCACGCAGAACCAAATAAACAACAATCAAATTAATGAAAACACCTATCAACACACTCTCTTGTGAATACTCTGCACGAAGCGAAATAAGCGTTGTCATGGTTCCTGCACCTGCAATAAGTGGAAAAGCTAAAGGTACGACGGTAGAATTAGTAACTTCTGGGTCAGACTTAAAAAAATCTACTCCCAAAATCATTTCCAAACCAAGCAAAAACATGATAAGTCCACCTGCAATAGCAAAAGAAGCCACATCAAGACCAAAAAGCTGTAAAATTTCTTGCCCCAAAAACAAAAAAGCAATCATCAAAATACCCGAAACAATTGTTGCTTGCAATGCTTTTAAGTCGCCATCATTTTTTTTACGCAAATCTAATATAATAGGAATCGAACCCAAAATATCAATTACTGAAAACAAAATAAGTGAAACAGAAGCAATTTCTTTAAAGTTAAAATCCATAAGTTAGGGATTGAAATAGAGATTAGGAATTAGAAAATAATAACTGGGAGTTAGACAATAGAAGTTTGGAGCTGTAAAAAGAGAGTGGAAGAATAGGAATTATGAATTTTCATTACCTAATTCCTATATCCTAATTCCCAATTCCTATTTCATAGCAAATCTTCTCCAAATTCTTTGTTTTTACTTTCCTCTACTGCTACAAGCTCAGAAACACCACCTGAAGCAATAAATTTCATAAGGTCAGCCGAATTATCATAATCAATAGGCGTAATATTTTTGGCAGCTACTAAATATAGATTACCAGAAATATTATAAGAATGAGGGAAATAAACACCAATTAAATTATTAATCTTCAAGAGTGATAAATCTTCAGCCGTAATAAAACCAAGTCTATAAATTTCATTCTCAGCATTTAGTTTTACCAAAACTGATTTACTGAATTTCTTTTCCTCTCCTACAAAAGCAGCCATTAAATCTTTTATAGAAGTATAAATAAGTCCGACCATAGGAAGACGCAAAAGCATTCTTTCAAACCACTCAAAAAATGATTTAGCTATAAAAAGAGAAGTCAAATAACCAATAAAAGTAAGAGAAACCAAAATAACTATAATCCCAACTCCCCAAGTACGAAAACCAAGTAGCGAATCCATCCACTCCAAAAACGAAGTTACTACATAGAGTGTGCCTGCTAAAGGAACAGTAATCAAAAGACCCCGGAAAAAATAGGTAGCAATAGTAGCGAAGGTAACTTTCATAGTTTTGACCTAATTTTGATTGAATTCTTAAAATGACCACAAAGGTCGTTATTTTCTATTTAAAAAAATAATATAAATTTAGGTTTAGAATTTAAAGGTAGAAGTTTGTACTTTTATGTTCTTTAATCGTAATTTCTAATTTGTAATTAGCTTCGCTTTTTTACCAAATCGTAATTCCAATGAGTCTTCTTTCTATTTCTCCTATCGATGGACGTTATCAACGTCACACAAAACCTTTACAAAATTATTTTTCAGAATATGCGCTTATTCAAGCTCGTGTACGTATAGAAATTGAATATTTTATTGCACTTTGCAAAGTTCCCAAAACAGAACTCAAACAACTTCCAGAACTTTCTGAAACACAGATTATTTATTTGAGAAAAATTTATGAAGAATTTTCTATAGAGGACGCTCAAAAAATAAAAGAAACTGAAAAAATTACGAATCATGACGTAAAAGCAGTAGAATATTTTGTAAAAGAGGAGTTGGAAAAATTGGATTTAGGAATATATAATGAATTTGTTCATTTTGGTCTGACTTCACAAGATATTAACAATACAGCAAATCCAATTTTGTTAAAAGAAGCAGAAGAATATATTTTGTTTAATGAAATAAATGAAATTATAGAGAAATTAAATTCTGTGTCTTCAGAATGGAAAGATATTCCTTTGCTGGCACACACACACGGACAACCTGCTTCGCCTACACATTTGGGAAAAGAAATAAAAGTTTTTGCTTATCGTCTGGAAAAGCAATTTGAAAGTCTCAAACAGCTTCCTCATACAGCAAAATTTGGAGGAGCAACAGGAAATTTTAATGCTCATAAAGTAGCTTATCCAAAAACAGATTGGAGGGTTTTTGGAAAGAATTTTTTGGCTATTCATTTGGGTTTGGAGCGTCAGGAATGGACAACTCAAATTGATAATTATGATTTTTTGGCTGCAAAACTAGATGCTTATAAACGAATAAATACAATTTTGATAGATTTTAGTAGAGATATTTGGACTTATGTTTCGATGGGATATTTCAAACAAAAAATTAATCCAAATGAAGTTGGTTCTTCAGCAATGCCTCACAAAGTAAATCCAATAGATTTTGAGAATGCAGAGGGTAATTTGGGTATTTCAACAGCTCTTTTCAAACATTTATCGACAAAATTACCTATCTCTAGGCTTCAGCGTGATTTGACAGATTCTACTGTTTTACGAAACTTAGGCGTTCCTTTTGGTCATTTTCTAATTGCTCTAAAATCACTTCAAAAAGGAATTTCGAAACTAGAAATAAACGAAGCAAAAATAAAAGCAGATTTAGAGAATAACTGGGCAGTGGTGGCAGAAGCTATACAAACTGTTTTGAGAAGAGAAAATTACCCAAAGCCTTACGAAGCTCTAAAAGCTCTTACAAGGACAGGAAAAGTAATGAACCAAGAAACTATACACGAGTTTATCAAAACATTACATGTTTCTGATGAAATAAAAAACGAACTTTTAGAAATTACACCTTTCAATTTTACAGGATATAATTAGTCAGTTACCATCAAAATACATTTGCTCTGCTAGGAAATAGCTTGCCTTTTCCTAGCAAATAGCTAGAGGATTCTAAAATTTTGAGCGTTAAAAACTCAAAATAATTAGTACGATAAATATTTTTTTTGTAACTTTTACAAGTTTGTAAAAAGCAAAAAAAGCAAAAATATTCATACACATCTTTTAAAAAAGCGATAAACGAGCAATGCAAAATCATTATACTACTTTAGGAATTCCAGAACTTGCCTCTCCAGAGGAAGCTAAAGTAGCTTTTAAACGATTGGCAGTAGAGTATCATCCAGACAAAAATCCAAATAATCCAATTGCAGAAGAGCTTTTCAAGCAAATTAATGAAGCCTACCAAGTTTTATCCAATCCAGTTGCTAAAAGAAACTATGATGTAACCCTCCGTTTTGCTTATTCTTATAGTTATTATGCCAATCAACGTCCGAAAGAAGCTGAACAAAATTTTCAATATTATCATACACCAACCAAAAAAGACCCAGAGAATACAAATATTTATTCGACCTTATTTTCTATTGCCTTTGTAGCTTATGTATTCTTGGTAGTGAGTTCTTTACATAATTTTTTGGGTAAAGTATATTATTATCAAGCCTTACAAAGCGTCAAAACAGAAAACTACAAAAAAGCTATAGATGAACTGACTTATTCAATATCCTATGATGGTTATTTTTCACCTGCTTATTATTTACGAGCAAAACTATATAGTGAACATTTCAAATTTACGAATGGAGCTTTAAAAGATTATACCAAAGCCATCGAAAATGCACTTATTCAAGAAAGTGATTTCTATCTGAAAAGAGGCGTCCTATATAGCCAAGTAAATGAAAAACAAGGTGCTATTACCGATTTCATAACCGCTCTTACGATAAGTAAATATGAGCAAAAAACGGCTCGTGAAGTAGCATCTGAATATTACAATAGCCTCAAAGAGTACAAGTTAGCAATAGAAATATACACTACTCTACTTCTACAAGATTCAACGCAACCTATCTACTATGAGCAGCGAGCATTGGCATACTCAAATTTACAAAACAATGATTTGGCACAAAAAGACTTTGAAAAAATAATCTATAAAAGTGATAATCCAATTCAGAAAAGAGCTGAAATAGTAGAAAAATTAGAACAAGAAGTTAAGAATTATAGGTTAGCTTTACATAATAATTTTATTCTTTTAAATGAGAACCCAACCGAATCAGATTTTCATTTCACACGTTCGAATTTATTTTTCAAATTGGATAATCAGGAAAAAGGAATGAAGAATTTAGATTTAGCCATTTTATACAATGAAGGAAATGAAAAGCTATATATGGAAAGAGCTAAGTTATTATTAGACCTTGACCAGCCTCAAAAAGCCTGTAAAGATTGGATTAAAGCGAGAGAATTGGGAAATACACTCAAACACACTACTTTAGACTTCTTTTGTTTTGATGAAGAGGTAAATTAATTTCTAAATGAAAGTTTGATTTTTTAATAGAAATTTTATTTTTTTATCATCGTATTGCAACATTTTCTATAAAAATAAGGTCTTGTTATAAAATTATTTATGCGTAATTTTGGGTTTTACAAAAATTAAAATCAAATAAAATCATTAGAATTATAAAAAACTATGAATATCAATTCAAACCAAAAAAGGAAACCAGCTTATCTTCTTGTTTTGTTTACTCTTGTCTCTCTATTTATCTTTAGTTCTTGTGGAGAGGAAGGTGATGAGCCTGTGAAATTAGATTATTCTACACTTATGGCTGGTACATATAAGGGAACAATTACCTCTGGACCACAGGTAGAATTTGCAAGTGAGGCTACTTTATCAAGAGGAAGTACAAATGATGAAATTAATTTTAGTGAAATAATAAAAAGAGTAGGTAAACCAGATAGTACTACCACTTTCAAAATAGAGCTAATAGATTTGAACTCTGCAAATGGTATCGCATTACGAATTCCTCAACAGACAGTGCAAGGAGCTCAAATAGTAGGAAGAGCTTTGAGAGAAGACGACTCACGAGGAACGCAAGGATTCTTTTTCTACAAAAATGAAGAGGGAGAAATAATAAATGAAATCACATTTTTAGTTTCTGGTAATGGTGGAGTATATTACTACACTTATTCTAAGGTAGAGTAAATAAGAGTATCATTCTGTTTTGAATTAAAAAAAGACAGTCCAAAATTTTGGATTGTCTTTTTTGCTTTTAGAAAATATCTCAGAAGACATTTCAATTATTAATGTATTTTAAAAATACATCTGAATAATCTTTTTTTACATATTTCTGCTTTGCTTCATCAAGGAATTTTCCAATATAATCATTTACCTTTTCCAACTCTTCAGCTTGCTTTGCTTCATTCGTTCTGTTACCCGAAACTACTTGAATAGCTTTATTTAGCGTATCATGAACGCTATTATAACTTGAATAATTACTACTTTCAATGAGCGACATGGCGTAGAGAGCCTTATACAAATCCTTCAATTGTTCTAATTGGTTTTTGTCCACATCGATAGAAAAAGAAATTTCTTTATCGGAAGATTCACTCATTTTCGAAACTGAAGAAGCACTATTTCTTGCTCCCAACTTAAACTTTATTTCCACGTCTAAATCAATCGTTCCTGCTGTTTCTAGTAAAACCGATGAGATAGGATATTTATAATATTCATATCTTTTCAAAGTTCTTTTTTTACTCATTGCACTTGTTCCATCAACATGAATTAAGGCACGATTTGTAAAACAATATTCATCTTGTTTGGATTTTATTAGAAAAAATATTTTTTCATTGTCTTCGTGCAAAATATAATCATCAGATTCTACTTTATCATAATCTTTTGGTGGAATAATTTTTCCAATATCACTAAGACCTAAAGCCTCAGAAGCAAATTTTTTGAACATAAGTAATTTAGTTTTTTGATAAAAGAGTTTAAAGAAAGAAGTAGTGTACCCTACTTTTTTATAGAACACAGATTTTACAGATTAGACAGATGAAACACGGATTTTTAAAATTATAATTAAATTATTTTAATAATATTTTGTATTTATCTGTATTTTCAATCCTACTAGTCAACAATACTACCCTATAAAAAATAGTAGGGTACAGAGAGAAAGAAGTAAACAACAAAACATATGTAGATTGTTAAAGTATTTTATACGTTTGGATGTAGAATAAAGTTGTTCTACATTTTTAATTTATTTCTTTACTCCAATATACCAAAAAAAGCGTTCTATCTCTATAAGATAAAACGCTTTTTTATGGTTTTTCAATTTTACTGTAACTTTAATACAGAAAAATTACTTTGCTTTTTTGTAATTTTCAGCTACTTGATTCCAGTTAGATACATTCCAAAATGCACCTACATAATCTGGACGTTTGTTTTGGTATTTGAGATAATAAGCGTGTTCCCAAACATCAATTCCGAAAATAGGAGTTCCTTTTTCAGAAGCTAATTCCATCAATGGATTGTCTTGATTTGGTGTTCCTGTAACAGCTAAAGAACCGTCAGATTTTACAATAAGCCAAGCCCAACCCGAACCGAATTGTGTTTTAGCTGCATCTTCAAATTTAGTTTTGAAATCTGCGAAAGAACCGAATGATTTATTAAT
This sequence comes from uncultured Cytophagales bacterium, assembly GCA_963761725.1. Taxonomy (GTDB): domain Bacteria; phylum Bacteroidota; class Bacteroidia; order Cytophagales; family Bernardetiaceae; genus Bernardetia. The sequence goes on from CAVXHP010000012.1 coordinate 722,854, forward strand.
TGCTTCTGCTAATTCTCCAGAAGGTTCACCACCACCTTTTGGCGACATTACTTTCCAAAAAAGGTCGTGATTGTAATATCCACCACCGTTATTGCGAACAGCTTTATCAGTAGAAGAACTCACATGTTTCATGATTTCTTCAATGCTTTTTCCTTCCATATCTGTACCTTTGATAGCATCGTTTAGCTTATCGGTATAACCTTGATGGTGTTTTGTATGGTGAATTGTCATTGTTTGCTCGTCGATATTTGGTTCAAGAGCGTTGTATGCGTAAGGCAACTTAGGAAGTTCGAATGCCATAAGTAAAAATAATTTAGAGTTAAAAATAAGTTTAAAAACAAATTCAAAAAAATAAAATGAATTATAGAATTACCAACCTTATTAAAACTGAATTGTTTGAGAAAATAAATACAAAAACTAGACTTGCTTATTCTCAAAAAACAAAAATCCTTTATCAAACAAATGATAAAGGATTTTCTGATATAGTATTCAATTTACCACTAACAATTTATAATTTACCATTATTTTGCCGTTACACCTTGATACATAGACTTTCTAAGTTCTTTGATAGACTCGTCTGAAATATATTCGTCATACGTCATCATTCTGTCTATAAGTCCGTTTGGAGTAATTTCAATAATACGATTGGCAACCGTTTCTGTAAATTCGTGGTCATGAGAAGTAAAAAGAACACTTCCTTTAAAACTCTTCAAACCATTATTAAATGCTGTAATGGATTCCAAATCCAAGTGATTAGTAGGTTCGTCCAAAATTAGGGCATTTCCACGCTGCAACATCATTCTTGAAAGCATACAACGCACTTTTTCGCCACCCGAAAGAACATTTGAAGATTTCAGAGCCTCTTCTCCAGAAAATAACATTCTACCCAAAAAGCCACGAACAAAAGTTTCATCTCGCTCTTCTTCTGTTTTTGTGTATTGACGAAGCCAATCTACTAAATTCAGATTATCTGTGAAAAATTCGTGATTCTCGTTTGGTAAATAGGTTGGTGTAATAGTTACGCCCCATTTTATTGTTCCTGCATCAGGTTTTGACTCTCCCATCAGGATTTGAAAAAATTGGGTAACCGCCAAACTATTTTTTGATAAAACGGCTACTTTATCATGTTTGTTAATGGATAGATTAATGTCATGGAAAAGACGATCGCCATCTGATGAGGTTTTGGATAATTTCTCAATTTCTAAAATAATATCTCCAGCTTCACGCTCTTGGTCAAAAATAATGGCTGGATATTTACGTGTAGAGGGTTGAATATCTTCAATATTAAGTTTTTCAATCATCTTTTTACGACTTGTTGCTTGGCGAGACTTGGCAACATTAGCAGAAAAACGAGCGATAAATTCTTGTAATTCCTTCTTTTTATCTTCTGCTTTCTTATTTTTATCATTTCTCTGACGAAGTGCAAGCTGACTTGATTCGTACCAAAATGTATAATTTCCTGTGTGCATCTGAATTTTGGAAAAATCAATATCCACAATATGCGTACAAACTGTATCCAAAAAGTGTCTATCGTGAGAAACCACAATAACCGTATTTTTGAAGTTTGCTAAGAAATCTTCTAGCCACATTACGGTTTCGATATCCAAATCATTGGTAGGCTCATCAAGCAAAAGCACGTCAGGGTTTCCGAAAAGAGCTTGTGCTAATAATACACGTACTTTTTCATTTCCTTCTAATTCCTTTACTAATTTGAAATGCTTATCTTCACTAATTCCTAAGCCACTCAAAAGGTTTGCAGCATCACTTTCAGCATTCCAGCCGTCCATTTCTCCAAACTTTGCCTCCAAATCGGCCGCTCTGTTTCCATCTTCTTCCGAAAAATCTGGCTTTTGATAAATGGCATCTTTTTCCTGCATAATATCCCACAAAGGACGGTGTCCCATCAAAACGGTATGCAAAACAGGAGTTTCATCATACTCAAAGTGATTTTGTTTCAAGACAGCCATTCTTGCTCCTGGTTGCATAGAATAATTACCACGAGTAGGGTCAATTTCTCCAGAAATAATCTTTAAGAAAGTTGATTTCCCTGCACCATTTGCACCAATGACACCATAACAGTTGCCATTTGTGAACTTTAAATTTACTTCATCAAATAAAACACGCTTACCAAACTGTAAGCCTAAATTTGAAACATCTAACATAGAAGGAATTTATATTTATTATTGAAAATGTTCTATAAACAATTACGAATTACGAATTAAAAATTACGACCTGCTAAAGCAACGAAGCTAAATAAATATTCAGCGTAAGTTAATTACGATTTTAAATTACTAATTAATTAAAACTAGCAGTTTGTTTAATTCTTAGTCATTTCTTATAATTCTGAATAAAACATTTTTTGAGAATAATTCGGTTGATTAAACTATTGAATATGAATAACTTACCACCAAAAGTAAGCCATTTTTTCAAAGCACAAAGGTACAAAATTATTTTGATTTTTTGAAGTGCTAGGTTTTAATATTTTAGTAAGGATTGACAAACATAATTCTCTTATTTTCTAAAAATTCTTCTAATGAAGGAATAATAGAATGAATTTCATTAGGCAGTTTATCTAAAGACTCTTGATATAACTGACAAGCATATATATTTAGGCTATAAGTTTCACAGGCATACAAAAACTGTATAAATGTACCAATAGCTGTTTTTTCTTCACTTTTAAAGTATCTCTCTTGATAAGAAAATGATTCTGGTTTTGAGAGTATATAACTAATACTACTAATTTCTCTTCTTTTATTTATCTTTGCATAGAATTTATAAACTATATGCTCATGTTCTGATATAATTTTTTTATATTTTCTTTTATAATCAGGTAATTTACTCCAATCTAATACAAAGAAATTGCTATCTAGCACATAAGTAGCAATAGAATCATTCCTCAAACTTCTCAACTCAATTTTCAATGAATTTTGTTCTACATTTGAACCTCGTAGATGATAATCAGAAAACTCTATAAAAATTTTAAGACTATCTTTTACATAATTACTTCTTCCCTGTCCTGTAATGCCTATTGCATTATAAGGAGGACACCAAGTACCTCCTGAACTTCTCATCCCTAGATAAATTTTACTGTTTTTGGTTGAACGACGATAACAAAGGTCTTTTATAATATGCTTTCTAGCCCCATTGAAAGTAGTATCACTCTCATCAAACTCAATTTTATAACTTCCTGTTTCTTTATTTTTCCATTCCAAAATACTTCCATTTTCATTCATTAAAGCTAAATAGGCATTTTCTTTTAAAAAAATAAGTTCGTTTTAAAAGTAGTATCACTTTCATCAAATTCAATTTTATAATTTCCTGTTTTTTTGTTTTTCCATTCCAAAATACTTCCATTTTCATTCATTAAAGCTAAATAGGAATTTTCTTTTAAAAAAATGAGTTCGTTTTCATTTTCGGAATTATAGGAAAGTGTATCGCCTATTTCTAATGTATCTTTATCAGAATTGAAGGCATTATAAGCTAACAAAACTCTTGCTTTTTGAGCGAAAGAAGGAAAAGAAATAGAGAATAATAGTAGAGTTGATAAAAGTAGTTTCATTTGTAGATGTTTTTTCTAATAGAAATTCTATTTTACAATAAAATCGTTTAAAAATGGGTTTTTGTGTGTATTTAATTATAGTTTACAAAAAATTACTCATCAACTTTTAATTGAATAAATACTACAACTTCTCAATTTTTAGTCTTTCAAGTGTAAAATTAGAATTTCCTTCATTGATTAATCTTCGAATATGAGAAGCCAAACTTTTGGATTTACTTCTAACATGAATAGGAAAAGGTGCAGCACCAGTAATTGATTTTAAGGAATCAATAAATGAATTTGAGGTTTGAAGAATACCTTGAGGTAAGCTAAAATGAATTTCTTTATTCTTTCCCTTTTCATTGTAGTAGATTTTACAATATGCCAAATCAAGATAACCACTTTCATCAAAGACAATTTCTTTTATATTTTCGGCTGACAAAATATAGCGATTTATTCCATAGGCTTCTGAAAAACAAATTGATTTATTGGTAATATAGAATGTATTGCTTTTAAATAACTTATAAACAGAATCAGATTGATTGCCAAAATACCAATTATGTACTATTTCGCTTATCTTCAAAATAAAAGTAAGCAAAAAAGCAAAGACAACGAAAGGAGAATTATACACAAAAAACAAAGTCATTCCTATAACCCACATCAAAATCTTGGTAGAAGTAACTAAAGGATGATGAAAAAAATTCTGAATAGAAGATATTTTAGTTTGTTTCCTCATCCAAGGTTTTTCCTTTGCCTTTTTTGGGATTTTGGATTGATTGGTAGAAGAATTAGATAAAGTTTGATAAAATAAAATTGTTTCTTCGGCTTTTAAAGATAAACTAGAAGAAGAAGGAAATTCTTCCAAAGTTTCGGATTGCTCACAATGTTTTCCGTTTAAATAAAGCCACGTATCAGTCAAGAAGACAGATTTGCAGTTTGCACAAAAAACAACCTCATCATTTTCTTCAATCAAATCTCCTGTAATTGGGTCTATTCTTTCTTGTAATAAAAAATCTTTGTGTTTTTCTTTATTACTCTCTATTTTATGAATGTGCATAATGGAAGTTAATTAGTTTTTCTTTATTCAGAACAAATAAGAGTAGAATAAGGTTAAAAAAAATTTCCCTACTCAAAATAAATTGAATAGGGAAATTTTGAGATATTTTATTTTACTACCATTTAGGAAAAGGCAAGCCATTTCCCTACAAAGACAGAAAAATAAATCTTAATTTACACGCTCAAAAATACCTGCAATTCCTTGACCACCACCAATACAAGCCGTTACCATTCCGTATTTTTTGTTTTGGCTTTCTAGTTCGTTCATCAGCTGAACAGTAAGTTTTGCACCCGTACAACCAAGTGGGTGTCCTAATGCAATTGCTCCACCGTTTGGATTTACTTTTGATTCATCAATTTTCAAATCACGAATTACAGCTAAAGATTGTGCTGCAAATGCTTCATTGAGTTCGATTACATCAATATCTTCTAATTTCAAACCTGCCAATGCTAATGCTTTCGGAACAGCAGCCACAGGACCGATTCCCATAATACGTGGATCAACACCAGCCGAAGTATAAGCTAACATTTTCAAACGAGGCTTCAAACCCAATTCGTTTACCATCTTCTCAGACATTACAAGTACAAAAGCTGCACCGTCTGAAGTTTGAGAAGAGTTACCAGCCGTAACTGTTCCGTCACTTGCAAAAGCTGGACGAAGACCACCCAAACCTTCCATAGAAGTATCTGCACGAGGTCCTTCATCTGTATCAACTGTAAATTTACGAGTTTTTTTCTGTCCGTCTTCGTAATAGTTTTCTTCTATTTCAACAGGAACGATTTGACTTTTAAACTTTCCTTCTTCAATCGCTTTTAATGCTTTTTTGTGAGAATTTACAGAAAAAGCATCTTGGTCTTCACGAGTAATTTTGTAATCACGTACAATTTCCTCTGCTGTAAGACCCATTGAAAGCATGTATTCTGGGTGTTCGCTTACGATATTCCAGTTTAGGGCTGGCTTATACCCCATCATAGGAAGAGCAGACATTGATTCTGTTCCACCTGCAATAATACAATCAGCCATTCCCGCCTGAATACGTGCAGAAGCAATTCCGATTGCCTCCAAACCCGAACCACAGTAACGGTTTAAGACCATTCCAGGAACGTTTAATGGCAAAGAAAGAAGAGAAATAAGTCTTCCCATTTGCATTCCTTGTTCGCCTTCTGGAATTGCATTTCCCACAATAAGGTCATCAATTTTTGTTGGGTCAAGATTAGGAATAGATTTTACAAGATGCTTAATTACATCTGCTGCCAAATCATCTGAACGGTAATTTTTAAAACCACCTTTTTTAGATTTACCTACTGCGCTGCGAAAGCCAGTTACTATATATGCTGTTTGACTCATTTCAGTTATCTTTTACAGTTATCAGTAACCAGTTATCAGTAATCAGTTAATTTCAAATTACTATAACTTATCTATTTTTACTTAAACTGTTTGTTTATAAATTATTTATAAAAATGTATTTTTTCAACGATTGTCAAGGTCAGATTACTGACCATTGACAACGTTTAATATCTAGTATTTACCATTTTTTTAATTCGTAATCAAATAAAACATAATTACTATATCGTAATTCGTAATCTTTAATTCGTAATCAAAGAATTTTTAATTTCTTAGCGGTTTGCCTTTGAATAAAATACTGTTAATTCTATCCAATGTTTTTTGCTCACCACAAAGAGATAAGAATGCTTCTCTTTCTAAATCTAAAAGATATTGCTCTGAAACTTGTGCAGGACCTGAAAGATCGCCACCAGCAATTACATAAGCTAATTTCTTAGCAATTTTGATGTCGTGAGGAGTTGCATAATGTCCATAAAGCATTCCAACAGCACCAGCTGTAAAGGTTGCTAAAGCCGTTTTTCCTTCTACGTCAATATTTTGTTGTTGAGTAGGCTGCGTATAACCAGAAGCTACCATTTCCATAGCTTTGCGTTTCGCATCAGCTAGTAATCTTGAACGGTTTAGGGTATAATCATCATGTCCACGTAAGAATCCCATTTCTAAGGCTTCTTGTGCTGAAGTTGCTACTTTTGCAGTTGCAATATTCAAGAATACATCTTGTAAACGGTTTAATCTTGGGTCGCCAGTTGTGAATGTATTTGCAGTACGACGAATCATTTCTTTTGTTCCACCACCAGCAGGGATAAGACCAACACCAACTTCTACAAGACCCATATAGGTTTCAGCATGTGCTTGTACGTGGTCAGCGTGCAAACAAAGTTCGCAACCACCACCTAAAGCTAGTCCAGAAGTTGCAGCAACTACAGGAATAGCAGAGAATTTGACACGCATCATAGTTTCTTGGAACTGACGAATCATCATTTCTACCTCGTCAAATTCTTGTTCTAAAGCGTACATATAAAGCATAGCTAAGTTTGCACCTGCCGAAAAATTCGGTGCATCATTACCAATTACTAAACTTGTATAATTTTTTTCTGCCAGAGTAATAGCTGTATTAATTCCTTCAATAATTTCGCTACCGATAGCATTCATTTTGGTATGGAATTCTAAACCTAAAACGCCATTTCCTAAATCAAAAATTGTTGTTCCGTCGTTACCCCATACTTTGTTTGTTCCACGAATAGCATCTAAAACAATAAACTCTTCTGTTCCTGGAATTACTTTATATGATTTTGAATTCAATATCAAAATACAATTTTTTACCGTTTTCAGTTTTGAAGAATGAATCTACATTTTTAACCCAGTCAGCTACTTTGTAGCCAGCTTCTTCCATTTTAGCAATAGTTTCTTTTACACCAAGTGCATCCCAAGTCGCAAAAGGCCCCATTTCCCAGCCAAAACCAGCAGAAACTGCATTGTCTATTTGGTAAGTGTGGTCTGCAATTTCAGGAATACGATTAGAAACATAAGCGAATACATCATAAAATGTAGTACGGAAAAATTCGCCATATTTAGAATCATCATTCAGGAAGATAGCAAAACGTTTGCTCAAATCATCTTCATCTCTAGCTTTGCCATATACTTTGATATCTGGCTTTTCAGTAGGCTTGTATTCATAATCTACTAAATCTAATTCTAAGATTACAGTTTTGCCTTTTTCGTCTTTTGTCTTTTTGAAATAACCTTGCTGCGTTTTATCTCCGTACCATTTACGTTTATCAAGTTCTTTTACGATGTTTGGCAGCTCAAACATTTCTTTACGCTCATCATTTGGAACATTTTGAGCAACTCCTTGAGCTACTTTGATAGTTGTGTCTAACCCAACAACATCAAGCGTGCGGAAAGTAGCCGATTTTGCACGTCCGATAATTGGACCTGTCAATCTATCTACTTCGCCAACTGTTAAGCCGTATTTTTCAACTGCATGAAGTCCAGACATAATTGCAAAAACACCAACACGATTAGCAATAAATGCAGGAGTATCTTTACAAAGAACCGTTTCTTTACCTAAATAAAGGTCGCCATAATGAAGAAGAAAATCTACAATTTCTGGTTTTGTGTCTTTACAAGGAATAATTTCCAAAAGACGCATATAACGTGGAGGATTAAAAAAGTGCATTCCACAGAAATGTTCTTTAAAGCCTTGGCTTCTGCCTTCAATAAGCATGTGCATTGGAATACCAGACGTATTTGAAGCAATAATTGCATCTTCTCTACGGTATTTTTCAACTCTTTCAAAAAGTTGTTGTTTGATATCCAATCTTTCAATAACAGCTTCTAAAATCAAATCACAATCAGCAATCCAATCCAAATTATCAGTAAGATTTCCTGTTTTGATACGACTAGCAAAGCTGTTGCTATAAAAAGGAGCAGGTTTTGATTTGGTAGCTTCTACTAAAAATTTGTTTACCAAACTGTTTCTCCAAAGAAGGCTTTTTTCTTGTTTTTCGTCTTTTGGAGTTTCTAAAGGAACGATGTCTAATAAGACAACTTCACAGCCGATATTAGCAAAATGGGCAGCAATACGTGAACCCATTACACCAGAACCTAAAATAGCCACCTTACGAATACGGCGTTCTGATTTAGTTTGTGTGCTTTTGGCAGCAGGAGCTTGAGCAACTTGAGTCATAAAATATATAGTTTTGAGTTAATTATAAAATCAATGGACAATTACAAATTACGGATTACGAATGTGATTCTGAAAATAATTATTGAACTGACAAAACAGTTAAGTAATAGAAATAAATAAACTATTAATTTTAAAATCGTAGTTGATTTACATTGTCTTTCAGTTCGTAATCTGTAATTGAATATATAAGCAAGTTATACAATTATTTATTCACTAAAAATTTGTTTTATCAAAAATAATATTCTGTATAAATTACTTAAAACCAAAGATAACAAAAATTTGTAAAAAATAGTATGCGTGCATAATTATTTAAGAAAATTTTAATTTGTTTAATCAGCGTATTTTTCCATAAAGTAGGGTTTACAAACCCAATTTTATGGAAAAATGAGATATTATTTTAGTATATAGAAATCATTAGCAAAGGTTTTAATATAATAAAACCTCAAAAGTCTTGAGAACAATTAGGGTAAAAAATCTACTTCTAAAAATTATTTTTCTGAGCCTCTTCTACTTTTGCACGAACATCTTGAATAAAATCATTTTTTTGAGATAAATTTCTTTCGGCTGTTCTGTTTATATGCTCTATTACTTCAAAGAAATTTTCCATTTTTTCTGGAGATAGCTTATCAAAAATCTGTTTATTAAATGTCTTTACAGACTGTCTGGCTGCTTCTCTTCTTAGCTTCCCCTCATCTGTAAGGCAAATCATTACTTTTCTACGGTCTTCATTATCGTTCTGTCTAAAAATCAAACCTTCTTCTTCCATTGACTTCAAAATACGTGTCAGTGAGCGTGCTTCCATTCCCATTAGAGGTGCTATTTTGGTAGCAGGAGAGCCATTTTCTTGGTCTATATTCAATAAAACAAATCCTGTGGAATGCGTAATTCCGTTTTCTGTGCCTATCATATTGTACATTTTGGCAATCGATAGCCAAGATGCTTTAATGGCAAAATCTACAGAACGTCTTTTTTTTCTATCTACTAAATTATCTAAAGAATTATTCGTCTTTTTATTATTCATCGTTTTTGTAATAAGATTGATCAGTTGAAGTTATTTTGATACACCTACTTTTCTGAAATTTAAGTCAAAATTCACACTACTAGACAAAAATACTTGACCTCCCTAAATCCCTCCTAAGGAGGGGCTTTGAATGAGTTTTTCTCCCCTCCTTCAGAGGGGTTGGGGGAGGTCAAAAAGAAAAATGTTTAGTAGTATGCTCAAAATTATACTCTCTCTTTGTTTTGCTTTAGCAAATTTGAAATAACAACCTCTTTAACAAAGGTAAGTAAAAATAGATAAAATTTGTTATGCGTGCATAATTTACAAAGTAGAGTATAACTAAAGATTAAACCAATAAGAGACCTTTGCCACAATAGCACGATTTTTCGAACCAAAATTTTCTGGTAGATAGTTTTCTGAATAGACTAAGAAAAAGTCTGAAACAGGTTTGAAACGCCATTGAAAACGAGCATTTAGATTCACATTATCGGCTTGTGTATTATACTGTAAAAAAGTGGTCAAGAAAACGCTGCGAGTAAAAGAAACGTCCAGACGAGGACTAATAATCCAAAAATCAGCATCATTATAAGGCTCTGGTAAATCAATTATATTATGGTCAAAACTGACAGCAAACTGTCCATAAGGTTGAAAACGGTAACGAACTGTGCCATCAATATTCAAACGAGTGCCTGTAAAATAACTCTGGTAGGCAGTAGAAGTAGAAAAATTAAACCGCTTACGAGAATCACTATTAAGATAAACATACATACCTGTATTAGTAAATTCTTCCCCTTCTTCAAAGCGTTCTCCTCCTGAATTAGTAGGGTCAAAGGAAGAAAATAAAAAAGTGTAATCATTAAAAAATCCTGCTCCGAAACTACTTGTGTTAAACAAATCTGCATTGTACTCTAAAGAAATATTTCTATCCGTTGTTTTCCAATTCAAGTCTGTGTAGGTATTAAAATAAGCACGAAAATTATGACGTTGAATTTTTCCTTTTTTGGGATACATATTATAACCTACCCAATTCTCAAAACGAACAAGTCCTTTGCGAAGAACAAAACCAATATCATTAATATTGTAATTTTCTCCTACAACTTCGTGATTCCAGGCAGCAAAAAATTTACGAGTATTGTATGCCAGAAAACCAGCATGTGAAAAAGCACCTTTTGGCTGGTTGGGTAAAAAAGCCTGATGATAGAAAATTTTTCCTCTCCATCTACTGTCCTCTGATTGCATATTGTAATCAATTCCTGCCATTCTTGTAAAAGAATTATCAGAAGTTTCATTGCCTGTTTCTTGGCGATTAACAAAAATTCCTGCAATATTAGAACGAGAAAAAACTTGTCTTTGAAACGCTGCAACGGTATAATTATTACCAATAATTCCTCTTTCTTTATCTTGTCCTGTTTGAGTATTCAGGAGACCTATACGCCAATCTTTATTTACTTTTCCACTAAGACGTGCACCATACAAAATAGGATTTTGAACGTTTTGGTTAATAGTTGTATCAAAACCAATTCCAATGCGACGAGAAAAAAAAGGACGCATTCTACTAAAACCAAAATTGGAAAATAAATCACTATTCTCTAAAAAAAACTGCCTTCGCTCTGGAAAAAAAATTTCAAAACGGCTCAAATTAGTAACCTGCTGATCTACTTCTACTTGTGAAAAATCAGGATTTACTGTCAAATCCAAATTCAGAGAAGGTGTAACAGCTATCTTGGCATCGCCACCAATATTACCTCTTGTTCTGTACGGTAAATTATTGGTATTGTCTCTTTCTGCCGAACCTGCTAAATAAGGAATTATAGAAATATTCGAACCTGCTTTTTTCAAACTCTCATCAAAAAGAAGTTCGCCTGTAAAAGCCAAAGAAATAGGCGAAAACTGAATTGGAACAGGAATCCAAGACGAAACTTCATTTCTATATGCATCATTACGAGCAAAATTTACTTTCCATTTTGATTTATCTTTAGGATAACGAAGCGTTTTGAAGGGAATTGCTATTTCACATGTCCAAGAACCATCAGGCAGATCCGAAACAGCACTGTACCATTTGTTATCCCAATTAGAAGCATCTCTATCCCCTTCAAAAATAAGTCCTTCTAATTGTGCTCCAACAGGAGAAACTGTAAAAAAAACGCCGTTGAGACCATCTCCAAAAGGGTCAAGATTAACAGAAAAATTATCGTTTTGTCCCCAATCATAATCTCTTCGCATAGAGGAGACAATATATTTTTGTTCTGAATTTCCTCTGCAAATTGCAGCTACATACAAATAATTCTCATCATAGGCTACCCTAACTTCAGTTTGAGAAAGAGCAATTAATGTATCGGTAGGAAAGTTTTGTGTAAAACCTGTCGCAACTTCTGAGAGTTGCCAAATTTGCTCATCTAATGTACCATCTATACGAATGGGAGCTGTTCTGCGAACAGAAAGACGATAAGGGGAAGTAGATAAGGAATCATTACTTAAAGAAATTTTTTCGTGCAGAATAGTTTCTGTGTTGTTGGGTGTAGTTTGAGAAAAAGCAGAGAAAGATAGAAGGAAAAATATAAAAATAAGAGAAACAGAAAAGTCAAAGTGTTTCATATAAGAAAGTTGAAATAGTAAATATACTATGAAGGTGTTTAAGAATTCAAGTTATCTGATTTTAGCTACAGAGTAGCGTAATCTTTGTAGAATGAAAGAAAATAAAGTCAAAAAAGCTACAGAGTAGCACAACTTGCAGTATAAAAATAGCAAGGTTTCGCAACTCTGCTGCTCTAAAAACTTGCACAGGCTAAATTATCTACAAAGGTTACGTTGCGGCTGCAACTAAATTTCTATTCTTAAGCAAGTTTGATGGTTAATTAAATTAAACAAAAATACTTGCTTATAATTTCTTAGCTAGTTAATAAATCAAAAAACAAAATTTCTTTAAGAGAATTTAATAAATACAGCAAAACAATTGATTATCTGTGTGAAACGAATAAACCAATTTAATTATTCTAAATAAATTTTTATTTTTTTAAACCTTTCTGTATAGTTTGCGTTTTAACTTTGAACTTTAATAAAAAGAAATTTTTTGTTTATTCTCCTTTCTCAAAATAGTCTAGAGATAGTCTAGAATAGAACAGAAATAGACCAAAGTTCAAACATATCATTTTAGATTGTGCCATTTTTAATTGCAGAATCTTTATTTTTTTATGATTTGTTTAATTAAATTATTAAATTTGTCAATTATTTATCCTTGTTTTATATTTCAATTGTAAAACGGCGAAGATAAATCAAAAAATTGAGTGTTAATATATATACAAACTCATTTTTTACCTTATTTTTTTTCAATCAAACTTTTCAATCAATTATTTTTATTATGAATACTAAATTATCTGTATTTTTATTTGCCCTTTTATTGTCTTCAACAACTCTTTTTACTGCTTGTTCTCCTTCTGAGAGAGCTGATGCTCAAAATGAAGTAAACGAAGAAATGACAGAAATGAACAATGATATTACTGAAGCTAGTGCTAATTTTGAGCAAGAGCGTATGGAATGGAAAAATGACTGGAATACAAAAATGTCTGCATGGGATACTCGTTTGGCTGAATTGGATGCCAAAATTGAAGCTCAAGGTGACAAAGCTTCTGCTGAATTGAGAGAAGAACGCAACGAACTTCGCAATAACTATTCAGAATTCAAAGCTAATATGGAACAAGCTGAGAACAAAACTGAAGCAGAATGGAATCAATTTAAATCTGATGTAGAAAGAACAGGTAACAAAATTGGTACAGACGTAGATAATTTTTTCAAGAACATTGATACAAATGGCGACGGAAAATAATCTAAGCTATAAAACGACTTTTGAAAATCTGTTTCTGTAAGGAAACAGATTTTTGGCTTTATAAGTCATTCAAATTACTCAAATTTTTTAATCAACTTTATTTTTATTATTATGAATACTAAATTATCTGTATTTTTATTAGCCTTGTTAGTTTCTTGTTCTTCTATTCTTTATTCTTGTGAATCTGCTAGTGACAAGAAAGAAGATGCTGCCGAAGAAGTAATGGAAGCACAAGATGATCTTGCTGAAGCAAACATAGAATATGCTAAAGCAAAACAAGAGTGGCAAAACGAAATGAACATGAAAATGGCTGAATGGGACGCCAAAATAGTTGAATTAGACAAAAAAATTGAAGCAGGAGGAAACAATATTTCCGCTGAAATGAGAGAAGAGCGTGCAGAATTGAAAACGAATTACGATGCTTTGAAAACAGATATGCAACAAGCCGAAAACAAAACTGAAGCAGAATGGGATCAATTCAAAGCTGATGTAAACAAAACAGCTAACCAAATTTCTGAAGACGTAAATAATTTCTTTGAACGTATGGAAAATGATAATGACTAGTTCGTTATTTAAACTCCAAAGCTAAAGAATAAATATAAAATGGATTTAAGTAGGAATGCTTAAATCCATTTTTTGTTTTTAAGATTGTTTATTTTACTTATCTTGTAGTCAAACTTTTTAAAATAAGCAGTAGTATTATTTTAAGCAGATATTTTCTCACTAGATTGAAATAGGTTAATCGCATCTAATTTAGAGGTTTTCTGGTTTTTAGTTGCAGAGCAACCTAACCTTTAGCTTCGCTGACCTATCAGATGTAGATAGTTTGACAATTTAAAAGCATTTTAGAGCAACAGAGTTGCGAAACCTTGTTGTTTCCAGTTGAATGTATCATAAACTTTAAGGTTACGCTACTCTGTAGCTAAATATCATTTTTTCATTCTTCTACAAAGGTTGAGCTACTCTGTAGCTAAAAGTCAATAAACAAAAGGAGTAATTTATGTAAAACCTTCGTTTTTTGGTGCGATTAACCAAAGATTGAAACTATATTTTATCATGAACACTAAAACTTACCTATTTTTATTATTATTTCTATTTTCTTGTCTTCCTCTTACGCATAAAAAGGATATGGCTATTGAAAAACCAGTCAAAGTAAGTGCTGAGTATGAAAAAGCAAGGCAAGAATGGAAAGACGAGTGGAACACAAAAATTACAGAATGGGAAAAAACTCGCTTTTTGGAATTAAGTGGGAAAATTGAAGAAAATAAAAATGAGATTTCAGTTGAGACGAAACAAAAGTATGAACAATTCAAAAAAAATTACCAAGACTTCAAAAAACACATAGCATTAGCTGAAAAAAAAACAGAAACAGAGTGGGAACAGTTTAAAGATGATATTAGTAAAAAAGCTGAAAGAATCTCTGATGATGCAAATGATTTGCTTAGGTATCTTGATAAATACAAAAAATAAATTGTTTAGAACAATAAATTTAAAAAAACTAGGTAGTGTTAAAGATGTAATGCTGCAATTTTAAAAATCTGTGTTTTATTCGTTCAATCTGTGTTATCTGTGTTCCATTTTTTATTTACAGCATTACTTGTTATAGACTGCCAAAAACTAAAACGATTTTCCATGAGTAAGACTTACTACTCTACGAGCCACAGAAGGAATATGTTTAAATGTATTTATCAAAAGTTCACTAGATTTTCTTCCTCCAAAAAAACGCTGAACTGTTCTTCCTGCTTTCAATCTTAACTGAAACTGACTGTTCCACTGCTTTTGATAGTTGGTTTTCAATTCCTCAAAATTTATTTGATTATCAAAGTAATCAATTAGTAAATCACTTAGAATTTTTGAGCTGTGCAGAGCCATTGCCATTCCATTTCCACACAAAGGCGTTATCATTCCTGCTGAATCTCCACACATCAAAACACCATCTTCAATTAATTTTTTCGGAGAAAAAGAAACTTGATTTATTATTTCTGGTTTGTCGTACAAAAATTCTGCTTCTTTCAAGATTTTACTAAGAAAAGGGTTTTCTGTAAAAAGCTGTTTTTCAATTTCTTCTACCTTTTTAAAATCTGTAATATTATCTTTATGAGAAAGGTAACAAAAACAAAATTTGTCATTTTCAATCCTAGAAATTCCACAGTAGCCACGCCAAAAATTATGTAAAGCAATTACATTATCGGGCATCAAATCAGTCTTTAAATGATATTTTACGCCAATATAAGGAAAATTTTTGCTGGCAAAGTCTCTTTGTAATTTTGTGTCTAAATTACTTCGCTTTCCATACGAACCTATTACAATCTGACTTTCAATAGTTCCATTTGAAGTTTCAATCAAAAATTTATTTTCAGCCTGTGTTTTTTTACTTGTTTCATTCAATTTATCATTTACCATTAATAATTTATAATTATTCACAACGTCTTTCACAAAAGTTCCCTCCCAAATCTGTACGCCTTCTTTTTTGGCAATTTTGGATAATTCATAATCTAATGTATAACGGCTAATTCCAAAACCACCCAAAGGCAAATCTAATTCTAATTTGTTTCCAGAAGGAGATGAAAGCCAAAATTTATCTAAAGAAATAGCACCAAAATCAAAGGGATTTAGACCTAATGATTTTACGTAATTCAAAGCTTCGTTTGAAATATATTCGCCACATACTTTATGAAATGGATAGGTGTTTTTTTCTATCAAAATTACTTGTATTCCTTTTCTAGCCAACCGAATGCTACACGCCAAACCAGCCAAACCACCTCCAATAATGGCTACTTGAGTAGAGATAGTTTGTTTTTTTTCTGTTTTTAGATTTTCTTTTTCTTTACTTTTTATCATTTTGTTTCTGGTTACACTACTTGAAAAGTATCGGCTACTTTATCAACTCAAATCTATTCTATCGTTTTGAGGCGTAATAAGAGGCGTATTTCTTACAGATAGTTGATTAGTATCAAAAATATTGTATTTTTTTAGAATATTAGTTTGTTGTTCAATTCGTTGAAGTTCATTTTCTGAAATGAAAACTTTATGTGTCTTTCCATTTTTTGTGGTGATAATCAAATCATAAAATTCTTCTCCTTTTTTAAACAGAGCAGAATTAGCCAGACGAGAAATAAATTTTGCTTTCTTTACATGTATCGAACTGACATTCTTGCTATCGACAACAGCTTGATTTTTTTTGTCTTGATTAATTATAAACTGACCAGAATTCAAAAGAAGCGTTTTTTGTTTGTACATATTTTTGCCGATAAAAATACCTAAAAGGACAGCCAAGATACCAAAAAAACCAAAGTTGGTATTTAAAATATACGTTGCATAGGTAATAACTCCACCTATTAAAGCAAAAAAACCTGTATAAACTCCTGATATTTCGGATTCTCTTACTGTTCTGAATTGAAAAAAAGCAAGTTTATCAAGCCGTTCATTTCTTGATTCTCTATCAATTTTGACGGCTTCTTGTTTTGGAATTTCTCTTAAAGTATGTGTTTGGTTACAATGTTTGCTATCCATATATAGCCAAGAATCAGAGAGAAAAGCAGACTTGCAATTTGCACAAATCACAATCGAATCGCCTTCTTGTAAAATATCGCCTGTGATTGGGTCTATTCTTTCCTGACTCAAAAAATCATTGTGTTCCTCTTTTTCTAGTTTATGAATAATCATCTCTTTGTTCGTTCTAATTACTTAATTTTTATATCGGTTTGCTTTATGAGACTAGTCTTATTTTTTATTTGTAAATTTTCTAAATCAATGGAAGAAGACTCAATTGAACTTTTGTTGAATTGTTCAAAAAGATTGGTTTCTTCTTTGATTTCATCTATCGTTTTTTTAGTCAATAAAACTTTATGTTTCTTATCATTGTCTAGCGTGAATTCTAAAGTATAGCGTTTATTTGATTTAGTTTTGAATAAATTAGTAAACCAATATCTAGTGGGTTTATAACAACGAACATTTTTTAGCGAGCTAAGAAGAATTTTACTTTCATCTTTGTTTTTTTTGAAGGATATAAATTTTCCTCTTAAATGTAAAGATTTCTCATAGTTAGTAATAATCCAAGAAAAGAAGTAAGAAACAAAATAAAAAAGGATAGGTAGAAAAGCCAAATCACTATTACTACCATTTATCAAAAAAAATAAAAAGAATACTATATAAAAAGGAAGAGCTATCATTGCATTGGCTTCTTCTATAGCCTTTCTAGCTGGAACTGTCTCTACTTCAATATTTACATTTAAAGAAATACTAACTTTATCAATAGTTAGTAATTCGTTCTTTGGAATCTGTTTTAATGTACTACTTTGATTGCAATGTTTTTTACCAATATATTTCCATGAATCAACTAGAAAAGCAGAATCACATGCTCCACAAATCACAATTTTGTCATTTGCCTCCAATAAATCTCCTGTAACTGGGTCTATCCGTTCTTGACTTAAAAAGTCTTTGTGTCTTTCTTTTTTTAATTTATGAATATTCATGGACTATAAATTCTCTATTTGAGTATCGCTACCCGTTTTGAAAGTCTTAAATTTATTTGATTTGATATTCAATTCTGCAATTCTACTTAGTTTGGTAAGAAATTGATTTTCTCTTTCAAATCGTTTTAAGTTTTGTTCTTCTATCAAAAATTTGTAGGTTTTGTGTTCTCCTTTTCCCCAAATTTTTAGTTTCAAGTCGCTAGTTGGATGTGCTTGTCTGTAAATTCCTAAAGACAAAAACTTAGAATAAATGCTTTTTCTTCCGTATGAAATATCTTCAATTGCATCAAAAGAAAAGATTCTTTGTGTTTTTAGTCCTCTATCTATTACTAAACTTTTGTTTTCTATTTCTAGAGTTTGGTTGTAATCATTGAAATAACTATATTTTATTTTTCCTACGCCAAGCCCTAGAAAGTAACCCACAAATATATAGAAATAATCAAAAGAAAGCATAATTAAGAAAATATCAGCCAAAGCTCCAATAGTAGAAAAAATTCCTTCGTGAGCTTTCAAAACAAGTTTGGGTTTTAATAAATCAATATTGAGATAACCCAAACTAAAATTATTCTTATCTAATCTAAAAACTTTTTGCTCTGGAATTTGTCTTAATGTACCGCTTTGGTTACAATGCGTTCTGCCCATATATTCCCAAGAATTAGCCAAAAAGGCAGATTTGCAAGCTGCACAAAGTACAATTTTATCATTTTCTTGTAATGTATCTCCTGTAATTGGGTCAATTCTGTTTTGAGCTAAAAAACTAAGATGTTCTTCTCTATCTAAGGTATGAATTATCATTTTTTATTTCATTTTTTAGACTGATTATCTTTCATTTCTTAGTAACATAGTAGAAGTAGAAGAGTTTTGACAGTAAATTGTATTTTTAGATACATGTGTGGAGTATTCATTATTCTATCAAATAAATTTCTATTGTATTTTGATTAACAAAAACGCCATTGACAGTATAGGTACTAATAAATTTTATTTTATTGTAGGGAACGTAAATAGTACGTAGATTTCTCTGGTTTCTTGTGGCATTGCCTTCTATGGTCAGATAATTTTCCTTAAAAACAAGCAGCAAAGGAGAAAAAACATAAATACAAGGTCTTTCTACGTCCGAGTCAGTCGTCAAGACATGAGTAATTAGAGATATTCCATCAAAATCTTTTATCTTTAGATTTCCTATAATTTCTTGACAAGAAGCCTTATCCAATTGAGCAAAACAAGAATTAGAAACAAAAAACAAAATTAAGAAGTAAATAAGAAAGCAAGAATTTAATTTAACAGTTTTCATAAACACTAGATTATTTGAAGAATAAATTGAAATAAATTTACCATCAAGATGTTATTTTATAAATAGTAGTTGCATAGATTTTATATACTTTCATCTTCTTCATTCTCATTCCCTAATCTCTATTTCCCATTTCCTAACTCCTATTATGTCTTTAATTTTATTCTCCAACCTTCTTGTTACAGCTTTTTTGGTAGGTCTAATTTGGTTTGTACAAATTGTTCATTACCCTATTTTTAAGGAAGTTGGGAAGCAGAATTTTCATCAGTTTCATATAGCACATACTACACTTACTGGAAAAATAGTGATTTTGCCAATGCTTTTGGAATTGGGTTTGTCTTTTTGGCTTGTGTGGGAAGATTTTACTTTTTATTCAATTATTGCTCTACTATTTACTCTTTTATTATGGGTTCTGACAGCTTGGATTTTTGTTCCTTTACACGGAAAGTTAGCTGATGCAGACAAAGGATTTGATTTAAAAATTATAAAAAAACTAGTTTCAAGAAATTGGCTTCGAACCATTTTTTGGTCGTTTCAATTATTGCTCTTAATCTATATGACTATGGAAGTAACTGATAATCTGTATATATACTGATATTACGCAGTTTCTGAAAGTCGTTGGTGGGACACCAACAACGGCAAGTATTCCACAATAGTTTAGGAAAAGGCAAATCATTTTCTTACAAATAAACACACTACTCTGAATATTTTTCTTGAAATTTTTCTTTTTGCTTTAAATATTCTTCATTGTCTTTTGCTAAAAACCATTTCTTTTTGAATATTCTTGCTGATTCTGCTTTTACTTCGTCTTCTTCTTGTCGTTCTAATTGAGGTCTTCCATGCGAGCCGCTTTGTCCTTTTTTATCGTCTGGAACTGCACCTTTGTACTTTTTTCCTCCTTTGTAATTTGCGTATCTTCGTGAACGAGTATAACCCATTTGTAAAAATTTGCGAGCCATATCTGCACCTACAAAATCATTTTTTTTGAGATATTCTAAAAATAATTCATAGATTTTTTCAGATGATTCTGTTGCTATTTTTGGATTTTTGAATCTCCAAAAAGGTAATATTTCAGATTTGTAGGGTTCGACTAGCAAAACTCCTTGTTCGCCTTTTCCGACAGCATACAATTCTGGATTTTTACGTAAGTCTAATTCTTTATAATTGCGTGAATAATCAAATTTTTTCATAGCTTTTCTGTTCGAATTTGTTCATTTATATCAAAACCAAAAAATCAATTACTTGTTTATAGATTTTATACTCAATTAATCGTAAAGAAAATCAGTTATTCAAAATTTCAAATATATATATTGTCTTAATTTTTTTATATTTGTGTGAAAATAAAAGGTAAAGGAAATTCAGAGTAAACAAATAGGAATTGTAAAAGACAGGAAAAGAAATTTTAATCATATAGAAAATAGTATAGTATGCCACTCAATGAAGAAATTTATAGCGAAGTCAAGAAAATATTTACAGCTTATTTAGAAAATAAATCATTACGCAAAACACCCGAACGTTTTGCAATTTTAGAAGAAATTTATACACGAGGAGGTCATTTTGATGTAGAATCGCTCTATATTAGTATGAAAAATAAAAATTATAGAGTAAGTCGTGCAACGGTTTATAATACATTAGATTTGCTAGTGGATTGTGATTTGGTAAGTAAGCATCAGTTCGGTAAAAATATGGCACAGTACGAAAAATGTTATGGTTATCGTCAGCACGACCATTTGATTTGTACGGATTGTCATAAAGTAATTGAGTTTTGCGACCCACGAATTCATAATATTCAAACTATGGTAGGTGAGCTTTTGAATTTCAAAGTGATGCACCATTCCCTAAATTTATATGGTGTTTGTGCAGATTGTCAGGCACGAACGCAACACGAAAAAGACCAGAAAGAAAAACAACTAAATGCAAATGGTTAATTATTAGTGATAAACGATTAATGAATTTATAAAGTAAATTTCTAATCATAGCTCAACTAATAATTAATAATTTATCACTAATAACTAATAACTATTCAAATGAATTTTACACACACACTCAAAGACAATGTTCTTTTTATAGAATTGGACGGTGATTTGTTGGGAGCAAACAAAGAAGACGAAGTTTTAGAAGTTGCCAAAGATAAGATAGAAGATAAAGTTACTTCTTGTGTCATCGATATTTCAAAGGTAGGTTATATGAATAGTACGGGACTTAGTTTCCTTATCCGTTTGCTTACTCGTTTTAGAAATGCAGGAGGAGATCTGGTTCTTTTGAAGCCGTCAGACCAAGCCAGAAAATTACTTGTTATAACCAAACTCAATAACATTTTCTCTGTTGCACAAACTGAGGAAGAAGCTATAAAGTTGTTTGACTAATCAAAGAAACAAATCAACTCTTTTACTTTTCTGTAAAAGAGTTTTTTATTGTAAAAATTATAATTCATTACTAATTAAATTAACCAAATAATTTAATTGTCAATTACCACTATTAATCAAAAAATAATGGATATTCTACTCGGTTTACAATGGGGCGATGAAGGTAAAGGAAAAATTGTTGATTTTCTAGCTCCCAAATACGATGTTGTTGCTCGTTTTCAGGGAGGACCTAATGCTGGGCATACGCTTTTCTTTGATGGGTTGAAGCACGTTTTGCATCAAATTCCATCTGGTATTTTTCGTCCTACTATTCAAAATGTAGTTGGAAATGGTGTCGTTTTAGATGCTGTAATATTAAAAAGAGAAATTGAAGCACTTCAAAAATTAAATGTTGATGTGAAGAAATCTTTGTTTTTTTCTAAAAAGGCACAACTTATTTTACCTACTCATAGAATTCTTGATGCTGCACAAGAAAAAGCAAAAGGAAACGACAAAATAGGTTCGACTCTAAAGGGAATTAGTCCTACTTATCAAGACAAAATCGGTCGTTCTGGTCTTCGTTTGGGAGATACACTTTACTCTAATTTCAAAGAAAAATATCAAGCTGCCAAAACTAAGCATTTAGAGATGTTGATTGATTTGAATGATGAATCATTAGTCAATCAAAAAGATACAGGAAATATTTTGCCTACGGATTTTCCTCAAATTGAACAAGAATTTTTTGCTGCCATTGAATTTTTGAAAGAATTTAAGATGATTGAAAGTGAGTACTTTATTGATGATGCTATCAAAGCAAACAAAAAAGTGTTGGCAGAAGGCGCACAAGGAACGCTTTTAGATATTGATTTTGGTTCTTATCCATTTGTTACAAGCTCAAATACGGTTTCGGCTGGTGCGTGTACAGGTTTGGGTGTGGCTCCAAGTAAAGTAAATGAAGTTTTTGGAATTTTTAAAGCCTATTGTACACGAGTGGGAAGTGGACCTTTTCCGACCGAATTGGAAGACGAAACTGGAGAAGCACTTCGCAAATTTGGAAGTGAATTTGGTGCTACCACAGGAAGACCTCGCCGTTGTGGTTGGTTAGATTTGCCTGCTCTAAATTACGCTGTTATGATAAACGGAGTTTCTCAACTCTTTATGATGAAAACTGATGTTCTTACTCCTTTTGATGAGATAAAAATTTGTACACATTACAAATTAGAAGATGGAACAATTACTGACAGACTTCCTCACGACATTGTAACGCAAAAAATTGAACCGATTTACAAAACTTTTGAAGGTTGGGAAGATATAAAAGAAGGGATTACCTCTTTTGAAGAATTACCTAAAAATCTACAAACCTATATTGATTTTATAGAAAAAAATGTAGGTGCTCCAATTACACTTGTTTCTTTTGGTCCTGAAAGAAATGCAACGTTGATGAGAAATGAATTGCAGGTAGTTTAGTGAGAAATGTATTACAGACTTCCTAGTCTGTGTAAAATATTATTGAAAAAACCCACGATTTTAATCGTGGGTTTTGTTTTAATAAAAACTAATAGGTATATTTTACGTTTTAATAAAAAAATCAGTATACTTTTTAAATCTATAGAACATGCAAAAGAAAAATCAAAAACTGACTCGTCATCTTACCAAAACCGAGTTTAAAGAAGAAATGGAAGTTTATTTAAAGGAAAAATTATCCACTAAAGAGAAAGGACTAAAGTTTTTACAAGAGTTAGGCGTAATAACTGAAACAGGTAAATTGACTAAAAACTACGGTGGATAATGAATGAAAAAATCAATATTAGTGAAATGTATTCACGCAAAAGTGGATTAGTCATTGCCTTCCATGGTTGTGATGAGAGTATAAGGGAAGAAGTTCTAAATGGAAAGTCAGACCTGAAAGCAAGCGAAAATGAATACGATTGGTTAGGTTCTGGGGTTTATTTCTGGGAAAACAATTATGAAAGAGCTATTCAATATGCAAATGATTTGAAAAATTTTTCTAAACAAGCCGTAAGACCAATTACAAAACCTTGCGTTATTGGTGCTGTTTTGGATTTAGGTTTCTGCATGGACTTGATGGATTCTACTTATTTAGAAATTTTATCTACTAGCTATAAAGAATTAGAAGCTTTCAAAAGAAAATTTAATTTTCCTTTACCTCAAAATCGTATTATTGGAAAAGGTAAAGATTTATTATTACGTAATTTAGATTGTACAGTAATAGAAGCTACTCACAAATTTAGAAAAGAAGCTAATAGTAATGCTTTTGATTCTGTCAGAGGAGTGTTTTTTGAGGGAAATGATCTCTATCCAAATGCAGGATTTAAAGAAAAAAATCATATTCAAATTGCTATTCGTAATCCAAATTGCATAAAAGGATATTTTTTACCTAAGAAACCAAATAAATTATATTCTATTCCTTAAATATAAGTTTTGTTATTTATTCACATCTTCCTCCAAAACCATTTTCCATTTATCCGTTTCTGCAAATTCTTTTATAAGTTGATTTCTTTCTTCCAAAAAACTTCTCATATAACTTTCCAAAAAAATAGCATCAGCTAATTTTCCAAAAACCCCAAAAGGAGATTTATAATCAAAAATATCTGTCATTTCGATTCCATTTTCTGTTTTTTTGAAAATATGTTGGTGTTTGAAAGATTTGAAAGCTCCCTTTACCATTTCATCTGTGAAAGAATTAGGTCTTTCGAAGGCAGTAATTTTTGAAGTTAGTTTTTGATAAACTCCAAAATGTTTTGCTCGCCAAGTTACCCATTCGTCTAGTTCTATTAATCCAGTTGTTTTTCCTGCAATGGCTTCTTCATCAGTATTTGGCGTAGAAATTTTGTGAAAATCTATGCTTCTTGATAAATCAAAGACAATTTCTTGACTGGATTGAATGAATGTAGTTAGTTTTATGATTGGCATTGATTTTTTGCATAAATAATTCACAATTCACAATTCACAATTATTTCCTGTTACTTCCTTCATAAATCTCAAAACGCATAAAACGGCATTCTAACGAACCATTAAATACTTTCAATTTTGGTTTTGATGCAAGTCCGATACTTTTGGCAGCTTCCATATTCGAAGTAATAATCCAAGCTGTATAACCTGCCCAGTTTTGTTTTAGAGTATCTCCAATTTGAGCATAAAAATCATTTATATCATCGTCTTTGTCCATTCGTTCGCCATATGGAGGATTTATGATGATTATTCCTTTATCAGCTTTTCTTCTCTTAAACCACGATTTTCCTTCTTCATCATCTTTTCTTGCCTGTTCTTTTTGTTCTTGCTCAATTTCAGTCGTTTCTTCTAGGCTTCTCTCTGGTGGCAGTAAATCATGAAAAGAAATATCTTTCAGCATAATATATTTTTTGAGATTGGCTTCTGCTATGTTTGCTGCTGCTTTTCGTGCTACATTTTTCGAAATCTCTCCTGCCAAAATATACGGCATATTCTCGGTATTTACTTTTTCCATTTCTTCATCAAAAACTTCTTCCCACAAATCAGCATCAAAATTTGACCATTTTTCAAAACCAAAAAGAGGACGAAAAGAACCTGCTGGAATATTGGCTGCCATTAATGCAGCTTCAATTGAAAGTGTTGCCGAACCACACATAGGGTCTATAAAATCACTTTTTCTGTCCCAGTTGGAGAGCATAATAAGTCCTGCTGCCAAAACTTCATTCATCGGTGCAATATTG
Source organism: uncultured Cytophagales bacterium (assembly GCA_963761725.1). Classification (GTDB taxonomy): domain Bacteria; phylum Bacteroidota; class Bacteroidia; order Cytophagales; family Bernardetiaceae; genus Bernardetia. Next base: position 748,126 of record CAVXHP010000012.1, read on the forward strand.
GTTTTGTCTCTATAACCACGTTTGTAAAGTGGGTCTCCAGAACTATTTAACATTACTACACACGTACTATTTTTGATATACAATTGAATTCTCAAATCAGGATTCATAATATCAACCGAAGGACGCTTATCAAATTTTTCTCTAAATTTATCTACAATCGCATCTTTTGTTTTCTGCTCAATGTACCGAGAGTGATTAAAAATATTTGTGCTAAGTGTACAATTAATGGCTAGAGTATCTTCAACAGATAAATATTTTTCCCAATCTATATTTTTGATTTTGTCGTACAAATCGTGTTCGTCCTTTACCTCAAATTCTGCAATCGGAACAAGCACACGAAGAGCTGTTCGAAGACACAAATTTGCTTTATACATCATCTTCAAATCGCCTTCAAAAGTAACTGCACGATTGTTTAATTGGACATTACTTGCCCCTAAATCTTTTATTTCTTGGAACAAAATTTCGTCTAATCCAAACATTGTTTGAGCAGACATTTGAAACGTTTCGTTGAGCATTTTGAGGAGAGATTGAGAATTAGAGATGGGAGAATAGAAATGAAAAACGACATTTTCTTACTTTTACTCGTTTCCCACGAGTGAAATTAATATAAATACAGATCAAAGATAAAGTCTTTTTTTGAAGAGAACTAAAAAACGCCATAAAAAACTTACTTTCTATGGCGTTTTGGGTTTTATCTAATTATTTATCTAAAATCTATATCCTAATACTGCACTAATTTATGCCTTTGCTGGTGTCTCTATTTTGTAAACATCAAAAAAAAGCCGTTGCCTTTGTCTTTATTTTCGGCTTGCCGTTACGATGCCAACAACAAACATACACCACAAATCTACGTCGTTGAGCTTATTCTTATGACTAAGATTTATCAGTTGGAAAGGCTTAGACTTGTTTTTTTAAGTAATTCTATAAAAATTAAATACAAAATACCTACTCAACCTGCAAGTCTAAGACTTGATGAACGAGCTACGGCTGGGAACTTGAATTGTTTTCATCACAAACCTTAATAACACCTTTGTTATTTCCCAATTCAGTATAAGGAAAGCCTAGTGGTGACTCATAAAATAATAATTCTAAACATACGCAAGACTCTATGTTTTTATCAATAAAAGACTTTTCTTCCTCCGTTATTGGATAAACAGGTGTCATACCCGAGTAGTTAGATATTTTTATAAGAGCATCGTGAGATAAACGTTTCAAGTTCTATATGCAGTACCAGTTACTTGAACACATTCTAATGATGCATTTCTTTTATGCAAAAATAAAGTAGAGAACTTTAGTATTCCTTCAGACCCAACAAATGCAAAAAACATAGAAACTAGAATTGAGAGAATTGTGATGAAAATTTCAGACTTTTTCTGTAATTTCTTATAATAAACAAATCTCCAAAAAAAAGACAAAATAAATGATATGAAAATATAAAGTGCAATTAAGCATAAAAACACTACTTTAAATTCAATATTAATATTTTTCATTTTATTCTAATTAGTTTTTCCAATATTATAAAGATTTTAGTTTTTCATCAAAATGATTTTTTTTCTTAGGCTCAAATAAAATCGCTGTTGGGCCTTAGTTTTTAACTAAGACTTATCAGTTATATAAATCTTCAGATTTATGTAGTCAAGTAAATACAAAATACCGACACTCGCAAATCTGAAGATTTGCCATACTGATAAATCGTAGTCAATAGACAACGCTTAACGACCCGTTTTTTCAATTCTACTCCCAACTGGGGTAAAACGATTGTGATTCACACTAAAAAATTTACTCTTCATCTGCTTTCTTTAAAGTAATTTTTATCAGTTCTTCTGAAACTCTGAAATCTGTTTGTTCTATTTTTTCCAAAATTGGTTTTATAGAAGGAATTACATTTTTTAATTTGGCTTTTACAATTATACCTAAAGTACCTGTAAAATTTACATTCAATTTTTCTGCTAATTTACGAGCTTTTACGTCATCCAATATAACAATAGAATTCTGGCTTTCTAAAGACAAAGCAATTGCACTTGCTTCTCCTCTATCCACTTTCTTTTCTAATTCTATTTTCTTGTTCAAATTAGTAACGTTCTCAACAACAAACCATTTTGGCAATTCTTCGCCATATTCATTGACTATTTCTGGTCTTACTACTACAACTTGATACAATTCTTTGAGTAACTCTAATTCTTTAATCTTTGAGAGTAAAATCAAACAACTCGTATCAGCAATAATAATTTTATAATTTTCCTTTTTTTTAAGCATTTTCTATATCTTTTTCCAAATCTGAGGCAGGATAATTAAATAGAGAAACGCCATAACTTCCTAATGATTCGGCAAAAGTGCGTTTACTCAAATTTGCTAAATCAGCAGCTTGTCCTAGTGATAATTTCCCTTTTTCGTATAAACGACTAGCAAGTATCATTAATAGTTCGTTTTGTTCTATCTCTAAATTACTCGGCAAATTCAATGTTATTGTCTGCATAATTTTGTGTTAATTTATCAAATCTAATTTGTTTTAAACTTCGTTCTTGTTGACCTTCCAAACTCCCAAAACACTAAAAAAAGCCGTTATTGGTCTTTAGTTTCGGCTTGCCGTTACGATGACCAACAACAAACAAAGCTTTAATACTGCACCAATTTTTTTAATTTCTCAACAAAACGATTGTAAGGCAAAAAGTTTTTCTCAAGTTCTGCACTAAACGGAACGGCAGTATCCAAACTTCCCTCACGCATAATTGGTGCATCAAGGTCTGTAAAATGATGTTCTGCAATCCAAGCCGAAATTTCTCCACCAATTCCACCCGTCAGACAATCTTCGTGTAAAATAATTACTTTTCCTGTTTTCTTTAATGTTTCAGAAACAGCTTCTTTATCCCAAGGAAGTAGAGTTCTTAAATCCAAAATCTCTAACGAATGATTTTCTCCTAGTTCCTCATTAAGTTCTTGAGCTGCTTTTTTTGCCCAATGTACACCCATTCCATAGGTAATAATACTGACATCTTCGCCTTCTGAAACGAGTGCAGCTTTTCCAATAGGAAGGGTATAATAATCATCATAAATATCTTCTGAAATAGCACGATAAAGAGCTTTATGCTCAAAGAAAATAACTGGGTTTGGGTCTTCAATAGAAGCATTCAAAAGTCCCTTTGCATCATAAGGAGAAGATGGATAAACTACTTTCAATCCTGGTGTATGAGCAAACCATGCTTCATTGGATTGAGAGTGAAAAGGACCTGCTGCTACTCCTGCACCTGTTGGCATGCGAATTACTACATCGGCATTTTGTCCCCAACGGTAATGTGATTTTGCCAAATTATTAATAATTTGATTAAACCCACAGGTTACAAAATCAGCAAATTGCATTTCCATTACCGATTTCCAACCACGAATAGAAAGTCCTAAACTTGCACCAACAATAGCTGATTCACATAAAGGTGTATTTCTGACACGACTTTTGCCAAACTGCTCAACAAAACCGTCCGTAATTTTGAAAACCCCTCCATAATCAGCCACATCTTGACCCATAATGGTCATTTTTGGGTAGCGTTCCATACTTTGGCGAAGCGAATCTGAAATGGCATCGATTAAACGTTTAGGAGTTTGATTACTACTAATTGGTGCGATAAGTTCTTGCTCATGAGGAGCGTACATATCAGCAATTTCTTCTTCTGTATTTGGGATAATTTTGGGTAATTCTAAAGCTGTATCTAAGGCATTTTTTATTTTTTCAAAATACTCTTCTTTTATTTCTTTTACTTTATCTTCTGTCAGAATAGTATTTTCTACTAAGAACCTTTCATAATTAGTAACGGGGTCTTTTTTCTCCCATACTTCAAAAAGTTCTTTAGGAACATATTTTGTACCCGATGCTTCTTCGTGTCCACGCATACGAAATGTTATCATTTCTAGTAAAACAGGATGTGGATTCTCACGCATTTCTTTAGCCAATTTCCTAACTGTTGAATAGACTTCTAAGATATTATTTCCATCAACTTGAACGGCTTTCATTCCATAACCAATTCCTTTATCAATAAATTGCTTACAACGAAACTGTTCATGACTTGGCGTAGAGAGTCCATATCCATTATTCTCAACAACAAAAATAGTAGGCAAATCCCAAACAGCAGCTACATTTAAGGCTTCATGAAAATCTCCTTGTGAAGTTCCACCATCACCTGTAAAAGTAACTGTAATTCTCTTTTTATTTTCCAGAACATCGGCTAATGCAATTCCGTTTGCTACCGTAAGTTGAGGTCCTAAATGCGAAATCATTCCTACAATATGATGCTCATTTGTTCCAAAATGGAAAGACCTATCTCTACCCTTTGTAAATCCTTCTTTTTTGCCTTGAAACTGTGCAAAAAGCTGTTCTAATTCTATTTTGCGAGACGTAAAAAGACCTAAATTACGATGTAACGGTAATAAATATTCATCGGTTTGAATGGCTTCTGCAATTCCGACCGAAATGGCTTCTTGTCCATATCCTGAAAACCATTTTGAAATCTTATTTTGACGAAGTGCAACTAACATTCTATCCTCAATCAAACGAGGCATCAAAAGAGCTTTATAAAGATGAATTAAATGCTCATCAGAAATATCAGCTCTGTCAAAAATCATTTCTTCTTCTGAATATGATTTTCTAATTTCTGTTTTGTCTTCTTTTGAAACAATAGGCTTCTCTTCATCAATTTCTTGCTCAAAGATAGCTTCTACTTTTATTTGTTCTTTGGTATTATTTACTTTATTGGTAAGTAGTTCTACTTCTGTTTTTTTATCTTCTTGTTTTAGTATATCTTCTCGTTTTTGAAGCTCTTGAGGTTTTTGAGGATTCTCTTTTTTGTCTTTTAATGAATTATCTACATCTTGAGGCGAATCTTTCAGATATGTATTTTCTAAAATATCAGCTTCCATTTCTAATTCTTTTTGGATAGAACTAATTTTGTCCTCTAAAGAAGTAGTATCTGATTCTGTTTTGTCTTTGATTTCTTGATTTGTGTTTGTGCCTTCTTCTATCTTAGTATCGTTTTGTATCTTTTTAGGAAAGCCATTCAGATGAATTTTGGGTTTTGGTAAATCTTCTGAAAATTCTATTTTTTCAAAAAAGTCTATCTCTTCTTTTGAATCTTGGTTATCTGATTTATTCTCCAATTCTGGTTCGTTATGCTCTTCTTCTACTTTTGGCTCTTCTTCTACTTTCGGCTCTTCGGTTTCATACCTATTTTCTATCTCTTTACTAAGATTATTCATCTCGTCGATTGAAAAAGCATCCTTTCTATCTAAAGGACTGCCAAAAGAAATGGTTTGTATTTCCTTGTTTTGATTTTCGTTTTGATTTTCGGGTTCTTTCTCTTCTACCTTTTCTGCTTTTTCTTCTTTCTTCTCTTCTTCAAAAGCCATATCTAACGGACTTCTTGGTCTTTGAGAAGTAGAAATTTTCACTTCTGTTTTTTCTTCTTTGGGTAAACTTGGACTTTCTGCTTGTTGCAAGTCTTCTTTATTACTTTCTTCTACTTGGAATTCTTTTTCTTTCTTTGTTTTTGCGAGTTGTTCGGCTCTTAATGCTTGTTCTAATGGATTCATAATCAATATAGTTGAATAGTGAGTTGCTTTGTTTGGTGTTTTTGGGATAGAAAGTAGTCTAAAACTCTAAAAAATAAAAGTAGATAGTTTTGATATGATTTTCTCATAATATATTCTAAAATACGAATTTTTTTTGAGAAAGTGTTTTGATATGAATATTTTTTCAATAAATGAGTTTTAAAGTGGTGTTGAGGTTTAGCTAAAAACGATAAATACAAACTTTTATTTTTTCTGACTATTCAAAAGGAATTATATCTACTTCAATAGTTACTCCTTTGAATTTTTTTTGTCCAAGCAAATTATAAGAATATTCTGGAACAGCTTTATAGATAATTTCGCTTTTTGCCACAACAGTTAAGAAATGGTCATAGGCTTGAATATCAAAAGAATCTCCTAAGATATTATTAAATACATTTGAGCTACTCAAAACACCTGCTTCAATATGATTTTCTTGTGAATAATCGTATAAATCCATTGAAGTCAAGATAGATTCTTTTTCATTGGCGTAATATTTTGCGTTTAATTTTGCTTCAATTCGCAGTTCAATATTTGTAAATTGCTTAAAAAATTCTACATCCTTTACAGCTATATTTTTTATAGGATTGTTTCCACTTTTAGCAAATAAAACGATAATTTCAAGATTTGGATTAATGAGTTTTACTTGTAATAATTTCTTGTAATAGGAATGCAGACGGATATAAGGCGAAATAAGAATCAATCTTTTTTCAGCTTTTTCAATTATTTCTCCTACCTTATGATTTAGAGCATTTCCTGTTAAAAATTTTGGCATATTCAAAAGTACAAATTTTTATAAACTATGAATCATTTTTTTTGTTTATCAAACATAGATACTTACTAGAAAAACAAACCTACACTTATTAAACTAATTTCATGACTATACCTGCTTATTTACTTTCCATTTTAGAATGGCTTCTAGTTCTTCCCGCATTATTTTGCTTAGTAGGAACAGTTTTTAGTTTTATCAAAAAAGAATCTTGGTGGGTTCGTGGGTTTGATTTTCCTCGTATCCAAATGCTTGTTCTTATACTTTTTTCGGCTGTTTTGGTTTACTTTTTTGATGTAAATGCAATTATTCAATATTCTTTATGGGCAATGCTTTTTATTTCGCTTTGTTTTCACAGTTGGGTTATTTTTCCTTATTCTCCACTTGCCAAAAAGAATGTAAAAAATGTAGAAAACTTAAAAGAAGATACGTTTTGTGTAAGTGTTTTGGTTTCGAATGTACTCATGTATAACCGTGAAACAGAAAAATTAAAATCACTTATAAAAAGAGAAAACCCAGATATTGTTTTTATGGTAGAAACGGATCACTGGTGGGCAGACCAAATGGAATATCTGAAAGAAGAATATCCGTATCAGCTCTTGAAGCCTATTGATAACACATACGGATTATTATTTTATTCTAAAAAAGAACCTACTAAATTAGATTTTAATTATTATATTCAAGATGATGTTCCTTCAATTATCGGAACATTTAAGCTAGATAAAAATTCTGAAGAAACATTTGATTTCTATGGAATACATCCACGTCCTCCTGCTCCTAAAGAATCAGAAACTTCTGTCCCTCGTGATGCCGAACTTGTGATGGTAGGGAAAGAAATTGAGAGTAAAGATAATCCTACTATTGTAGCAGGAGATTTTAATGATGTGGCTTGGTCTCACACCTCACGTCTTTTTAGAAGATTGGGTAATTTGCTTGACCCACGAATTGGTAGAGGAATGTTTAGTACTTTTCATGCTGATTATGCACTTTTACGTTGGCCACTTGACCACGTTTTTCATTCTGATGAATTTCAGATTATTGAAATCAAAAAACTAGAACACATTGGTTCAGATCATTTTCCTATTTTTATTAATCTAGCTTATATTCCTCAAGAAAAACATACGCAAGAAGAACCAGAGCCAGAGAAAGACGATGAAGAAGAAGCCGAAGAAAAATTAGAAAAAGCTAAAGAAGATAAAACTACAAGTGTGCAATAAGAACGATTACGAATTGAAGATTACGGATTATGAATTACGGATTACGAATTTAATACATTAGTAATCAATGATTTGGTTGTTTGACAATTTTTGCACCTAGCCTTTATTGCAACTTATCTTGTATTTTAAACTGGTCTGTACTGAAGGTCTGACCAGTTTAAAATAGGTATTTAAAGCTCTAAAAAGACTTATTTTGTCTAAGTTAGACCTTCGGTACAGACTTAAACAAAATACAAAATAGATTTATTTTCTACCAAAAATTACAAAAGTGCAAAAATTGTCGGAGAACCAATGATTTAATTGTTTAGAATCTCAAAGAAATAGTTTTTAATGATATGAAATTCGTATTTTAATCACTAATCACTAATCACTAATCACTAATCACTAATCACTAATCACTAACTTCCTTTACCTCACAAATACATCTAAAACCTAACCATGACGTAGGAAATTTGTAACGAATACGCTCATGAATAGTACTTTGAAGAGGAACATGAATCCAAGAACCGCCTTTAGAAATACCTTCTTCTTCTATCATTTCGGCTACATTTCCGATAGTATGATGAAGTCCTAGAAGAGTGGTAGGCTCTGAATAAACATAAAGAGTAGGTGGGATTTGAGTAGAATCATTTTTTGATTTATTTACTGTTTTACTCAAATTAAATACAGAAGGGGAGATAATGGAAGTATCAAAACCGTATTTTAAATTTTCTTGATTTAAGGTATCTATAAAAGATAAGGCTGATTTTTCCCATTCTTTTTCGGTGGGCAAACGGTACTCAAAACGATACTTTTGGTCTCTAGTACTGACAAAATTTTGTGTAGCTATTTCACTTCTCCACGCACAGTAATTTTTAGCTTGTTGATAGGAAACTCCCACTACAGGTAAAAAACGGTATCCTTCATATTCAAGATAACCAAGTGAGAGTGAAAGTTTTACAGAATCTGAAAAAGGAACTATTTTATCCATCCACACACCAGTTGTAGGAATTTGATTTTGATAATATTGATAGGAAGAATCTTCATTTGTATAATGTAGATATTCCAAATAAGATAAATTTACGACTTCGGTTCTATCCATAAACAAATTACCACTTATCCAGACTGTATTGGGAGGTGTGGGAAGATTTGGCTTCTGAGCAAGATGATTTTTTACTTTTTTATTTACTTGTTTTTGCCAACTTCTATAAGGAGAAGAACAGGAAAAAATAGAAAGTAAAGAGATAGAAAATAGGAAAATAAACAAAATTACTTTCTTTATCGGAATAAAAGGCATATATAAAATTTTATTTTAATAAATCTAATCTAGGTTTTTTGTAAAATAGGTCTTATCTTTTTCGTATAGCTCTCATTATCAATACACTACTTGCACAAGCGAGTGTTATACAAGCAAGAGCAAATAAAAGTCCGTTATCGTTTTGTACACGTACACCCAAAACGAAAATATGGGAAGCAATTGCCCCAAGCATAATTCCAATAGCTCCCAACGCACCAGCCCGACGAGTTTTTGGAATAAGAATCAAAATACCTGCAATAAGTTCTAAGAAACCTGTTAAATATCTACCTGAGGGTTCGGCATTGAGCTTAGTAAAAATCCAGACAGATTCAGTTGCCGAACCAAATTTGAAATAGAGGGTTTGAAAAAGAATACCAGCTACTACAATCGATAAAATACCTTCAATTGTCTTTTGCATGAATTTTTTTGAGCGTTAAATACTTTTTTATCTCAAATGATACATACAATATAAGAATTTTTCTGGATTGTAGTAAGATTAGACTTCCTATCAGAGTAGTATTCTATAAAAATTGTATCTTTATTCAACTAACTCAAACTCTTTATTTTTTGACACATGAAAAACACTTCTTTAGTAATACTATTACTTTTATTTTCTGTTTCTAACTTATTTGCTCAATCCGTAAACCAAAAAGATAAGCTAAAAATCATGCAAACTTTTCAGAATCAACAAAAGGCATGGAATAAGGGTGATTTGGAAAATTTTATGAATGGGTATTGGCAATCTGATTCGCTTAAGTTTATTGGAAAAAATGGAATTACGTATGGCTATGCGGCTACTCTCAATCGCTACAAAAAATCATATCCAGATGTAGAGACTATGGGAAAATTAAAATTTGATATTTTATCGTTTCAACAATTAGATAAAAATTATGTTTTTGTAATCGGAAAATGGCACCTCAAACGAGAAGAAAAAGAAGATTTACAAGGACATTTTACGCTGATTTGGAAAAAAATAAATAAGCAATGGGTAATTATTGCAGACCATTCTAGCTAGGGAACAATTACGAATTACGAAATAAATATTCAGCGTAGCTAATTAAAAATTACGAAAATAGTATTGTAACCTACTTTTTTTATAGAACACGGATTTTACAGATTAGACAGATGAAACACGGATTTTTCAAATTATAATTGAATTATTTGATACTATTTTGTATTTGACTTCGTTGACTTTCAGTTATCTGTATTTTCAATTCTATCAATCTTACTAATCGATAGCTCAGCGAAGCTAATCCTTAACCAATCCTACCCTACAAAAAAAATAGGAGGGTGCAGTACGAAAATAGTTGATGTTAATAAAAAAAAGGATTTAAACAGTTGTGTTTAAATCCATTTTTTGTTTTATACAGTTTCAGTTTTCAACAAGTTTTCTTTTACAAGATATTCAGCAATCTGAACCGCATTTGTGGCAGCTCCTTTGCGAAGATTATCAGCAACTACCCACATATTAAGCGTATTTTTCTGGCTTTCGTCTCTTCTCAACCTTCCTACAAAAACTTCGTCTTTTCCCTCTGAAGTAATTGGCATTGGATATTCAAACTTGCTTACATCGTCCTGCAAAATAATTCCTTCCGAACTGCTCAAAATTTGCCTTACTTCATTCAAATCAAAATCATTCTCAAATTCTACATTTATAGCTTCTGAATGTCCACCCATAGTAGGAATACGAACGGCAGTAGCAGTAACTTGAATGGAATTATCACTCATAATTTTTTTGGTTTCCAAAACCATTTTCATTTCCTCTTTCGTATAACCGTTTTCTAAAAAAACATCAATATGCGGAAGAACATTAAGGTCAATAGGATGAGGATACACTTTATTTCCTGTTTCCCCTTTTCGTTCGCTCATAAGTTGATCAACGGCAGCTTTTCCTGTTCCTGTTACGGATTGATACGTTGAGACGACAACACGTTTTACTTTATATTTTTTGTGTAATGGATTAAGAGCCACTACCATTTGGATTGTCGAACAATTTGGGTTGGCAATTATTTTATCGTTTTCTTTCAAATCATGAAGTTCATGCGAGTTTACCTCTGGTACTACTAATTTATAGTCAGGATTCATTCTCCAAGCTGAAGAATTATCAATTACAATAGTTCCTTTTTCTGCGAATTTTGGTGCAAATTCTAAGGAAACTGAACCTCCAGCCGAAAAAATAGCAATATCAGGAACGGCATCAATTGCTTCTTGCATGCTATGAACACGATATGATTTTCCATCAAACTCAATTTTGTTTCCCACCGAACGCTCCGAAGCAACAGCAATTAATTCAGAAACAGGAAATTTACGATTTTTCAAAACGAGTAACATTTGAGTTCCTACAAGTCCAGTAGCTCCTATAATAGCAATTTTCATTTTTTATATCAATTTTAAGGGTAATAAATAGATGAAACAAAAATAAGGTTTTATGAATTACTTTGCTCAAAAATTTGTGTTATCCTGTTCGTTTTTTGATAAATTAGTAAAATGAGACAAAAAAAACGCTTTCCTGTTTCCAGAAAAGCGTTTTCTATAAATTTATATAGAATAAAAATAATTAAAATGAATTATTCAAAGCTCTATTTACTTTTGAAGCACTACTTTTTGTACATATAATTTGTCTCCATTTGTAGCTTTCAAGATATAAGTTCCGCTTACAAATTTTCCAATATTCAATTCTACATTTCCACCATTTTTACTTGAAGTACGTATTACTTCTTGTCCTGTAATAGAATAAACACGAATATCATAAGTACCAACTACTTTTGGCAATTCGAAACGAACTCTATCTTGAGTAGGATTTGGATATACTTTTAAATTGATTGCATCAGTAGGATTCAAAATTCCTGTTATTCTGTCATATTTGATTCCAATATCAGAAGACCAAATACCACGCCCGTGTGTACCAATAACAAGCTGTCCGTCATTTTCCTTTACAACCAAACTGAAGATAGCTACTGGAGGAAAACTAGAAACACGTTGCCAAGAAGTTGCATTATTATAAGAAGCAAAAAGACCAATTTCTGTTCCTACTAAAAGGGTATCTCCTTTTACTACCAGAGAAAAAGGTACTACATCAGGAAATCCTGTACTACTAGAACTATTCTGACCAAAGCCAGAAATTTCTTCCCAAGATTGTCCTAAATCTTTTGTACGCCATATTTTACCTACGCCTGCTTGTCCGAACAACATATACGCTTCATTTCTATTTTCTGGATTTGTTGCAAAACCAGAAGATACACCAATATTTATAGGATTTGGTAATTTTGAAAACGTTTCTCCACCATCTCTTGAAAGAAACATGGTACGAGTTGCTGACATTCCACTTCCTGCCCAAACAATATTTCGGTCAGATAGAGAAGGAAAAACATTTGTAGTAGAACCATTATAATTCCAAAGCGTATCTGCGATAGGTCTTGCACTCCAGCTCTGTGCAAAGTCAGTAGATTTGAATACTCCACTTGCACCTACTGCAAATACTACGTCAGGAGCAACAGGAGAATATCCCAAACGAGTAACAAAAGGTGCATTATCGCTTCTAGTATCACTAATACCAGTAGCTGAAAATCTAACTGTAGTTCCACCATCTGTAGAACGACCAATATTATTATTTACGTAAGAAACTAGCATCAAATTTGGATCTTTTGCGTGCCACACACATTCCATTCCATCTCCACCGTATATTTCTGTATAATTAGTTCCAGCATTTCCATTTACATTATTTGAAAGTAAAGTTCCGTTGTCTTGAGTTCCTCCCAAATATCTATTTTGTGTAGGATGTCTGTCTGCTCTATAAAACTGTGATGTAGTAATATTATTGGTGCCTTTATTATCAACTTCTCTCCAAGAAGCACCAAAATCATCAGAATATCCCAAACCACCATCATTAACAGATAACAAACGAGAACCCGCAAATGCTAACATATGATGATCAACATGTAATTCGTCTCCATCAACAGGACCTTGCGTTTCGTCATCACCTACTCGTCCGTGTGTCATACGTGTAATTTGGCTATCTTGGAAATTAACACTACCAAAGTTGAATCGCAAAACAGAGTTAGCTGTAGGCGAGTAAGTAAAACCTGGTGTTAGGAAAGGCCATACAAAATAAATTTGCTCTACTTCATGACCTCCATTTACCGTAATCTGACTACTAGGAGTCGTGCTATAAGGAATAGCATGAACAAACATATACTCACGAGTATTTACTTGCTCTGGGTCTCCTACGTCGTCTCTTTCTGTAAAGGTAAACTTACCGTCATTTACATTATCACGAAAAGAAAACATAAGTTGAGTATTATTTTCTACATCCCATACTTCAAAAGGAACATCTACGTAGTCTTGATACACATAGTCAGCAGCGGGAACACCTGAAGTAGCATTTCCACCACCTGCTAAAAAGCGATGTGCTTTTTGTGATTTTCCTGGTCCGAATCTGATTTCAACAGCAACAGCCTTTTCAGGATTATTTGATTCCAAACGACCTCCCCAAAGCTCAAAACCAGTAACGGTAGTAAAGCTAAGAAAATCTAAATCTATCAATTCTCCACTTATAAGTTTACGAGGACCTGTACGAGTAGCTGTAGGATTTAGAGTAGCTTTCCATAAATCTACGCCACCCCAATATACTGTATTTTCATCTGTTGGATTTACTGCAATCGCATTATCATAAAAACCTTGTTGTAGATAATCTTCTCTTTTTTGAGCACGATTCTCTTCAACTACTTTCCACGAAACGGCTCTATCATATGAAACTAAGAGACGAGATTTGGCACCTCCAAGCTCTACAGAAGCATATACAATAGCTGGATTTGTAGGTGATATAGCTAATTCTGAACGACCTACTCCACCTTCAGTTGTTTCTGTTTCTGCTATCGAAGTCATAGGAGTGTTCTGCCAAGTAAGTCCTGCATCAGTAGAACGAATCAACTGTCCGCCTTGTCCGCCAGTACCCACAGCATACATATTATTAAAGTTACCTGGCTCGGCAATTATTTGTTGTAAGCGTTGGGAATTAGAATAAACACTCGTCCAAGAACTTCCTCCATTGGTAGAACGGAAGATATTAGAAATAAAACTATTTCTTGAATCAGTTCCTCTAGTAAAAGGGTTGTAAGAGGAAGTTACAAGAACTAAATTTTCATCATCAGGAGAAATAATGACACGAGTTCCGTGTAGAAAATCTGTAATACGAGGAATAGTAGCTGTTATACGATTCCAAGTATCTCCTCCATTAGTAGATTTGAAAACACCTCCACCATTAATACCAGCACCACCAAAAGGAGTTTCTCCTGTGGTTGCGTACATAATACTAGGGTTAGATGGTGCTTGTGCAAGAGAAGTGATACCTAGATGAGCCATATTTCCTGACTTATCTTCCCAAGTAGTACCTCCATCGGTGGTTTTCCAAATACCTCCACCAGCAGTACCAATAAACCATGTTCTGTTTGATGTATCTCGTATATCAACAAGAACAGAACGAGTACGTCCAGCAACATTACCAGGACCTCGTTCATCAAATGTAAACTCTTCAGTACGAGCTGTACGAGTAGCTATTGGACTATTCTCTAATGCCAATTGGCGATATCCTGATTTATAGTTAGGGTATTTCTCCCCTTCTATTGTACGAATATCATTCATGTATTTTAGATAGCCAGAGATTTCCATCGTCTTTACACGCTCTTCTTTATCTCGTGTAATTTTTGGCTCTGAATTTTGAGATATATCCACTAAATTAGTATTAGTATCATTTAGCTGGGAATATCCAAAAATGCCTGCACCAAGTCCTAGAACTGTTGCTCCAACTATAAAGTATTTCTTTTTCATTATTTACAAATTCTTTTATTTTTAAATCAAATTTTTGGAAACGCTAATTATTGGCTTTACTTTTTTACAAGAAAACAAATTACTTACTGTACCCTACTTTTTTATGGAACACGGATTTTACAGATTAGACAGATGAAAACGGATTTTTTGAATTATAATTACTAATACTATTTTGTATTTATCTGTATTTTCAATCCTACTAATCCTTAACCAATCCTACTCTATAAAAAATAGTAGGGTACAGTACAAATTACTATAAAATTCTATAATTAGATTTTTTCTTAAAAAATTAAATAAATTATTAATTTTCTTAAAATGTAAATATAATATTCAGTTTGCATTTTACCAAATAAATTAGCAGTAAATAATTAAAATATTGGTTAATTATAGTGTGAAAGGATGTTTTCTCAATCACATTACTAATTTTGAGACAACAATAAAAAAAATATTCTCAGCAACTCGCTAAGAATATCTTAATAAAATAACATTTTAATTTGAAATACTTTTGAATAAAATAAGTAGTATAAAAGAGTAAAATAAATAATAATACTTATTTTTTAATAAAAAATTCAGAGGAATTTATCTTTGTATATAACAAATAATAAACTAAAAGTAATTAAAGTTTAGAACTCATCATCTTCTGAACTATAGTCATCATATTCATCAAAATCAGTATCATATTCATCAAAATCAGGGTCTAAATCTATATCTGAAAAGTCGTCTTCTGAATCAAATTCATCAATGTTATCGTCTTGAATTTTTGTCTTTGAAGGAGATGATGAAGATGATGAACTAAAGAATGAAGATAATTCTTTATTCATAGTGCTTGTAGTATGGTTTTTTAATAACATAAAAGTAGGTGGTTTAACTCTTGATTGAAAAATATAATTATACGTATTTTTATAATTAGTTAGATAATTACTAGCTTTGTCAAAACTAAGAAATAAAGTATTTCTGATACAAGATTATCAAACAAATCTGAATTTGACAAATATATAGAGCGTTTATTTAAAGTACAAAGCTAACTATTTGTTTGTTGAGTAAGTATTTAATTTTACTCAAGTTTAGCCAAGCTCAATTTGTATAGTATAAATTTAATTAATTTATTTTAAATGAAATCAGAATCAAACTATTTTTAATTTGTATTTTGGTTCACTTATCGGATTTTAAAGCTAGTATTTTTAATTAAACTATACTTTCTTTTCTTATTTTCCTTTTTCCTTTCTCTACAACTTCAATTATTGTGATTTTTGAGCTTACTATTTTGGGTGCAAATGCTGCTATTCCTGCATACGGACGTTTTCCTACCTCTCAAGTTTTGTGTGTTCATCACAGATACTACATGATTGATTGTGGAGAAGGAGCACAAATACAATTGGTGAAATACAAGATAAAGATAAATAAAATACATGCTATTTTTATTAGTCATCTTCATGGCGACCATTATTTAGGTCTTATGGGACTTCTCAATACAATGAATTTGCGTGGAAGAAGCGAGCCTCTTTATCTACATGCACCAAAAGGATTGAAAGAAATAATTAGTGTACAACTCAAATATTCTTATTCTATACTTAATTATCCACTTCATTTTATAGAAACTAATCAAGAAGAATCACTACTTTTATTTGAAGACGCAAAAGTAACAGTCCATACTATTCCTTTGCTACACAGAATCCCTTGTTGTGGTTTTTTATTTAGAGAAAAAGCGAAAGATAAGAACTTGATTAAAGAAAAAATCCCAATAGATTTGCCTGTTGCTGGAAGAATTGCACTAAAAAAAGGAGAAGATTTTGAGTATAATAATCAGATTTTGAAGAATGAAGATTATACGCATTTACCTAGCAAAAGGCGAAGTTATGCTTTTTGCTCGGATACAATTTATTTGCCTTCTTCGCCTTTGATAGAAATTATTAAAGATGTAAGATTTGCTCTATCACGAAGCTACTTTCACAAATGTACACGAAAAACGTGCTGAACAGACTTTCCATTCTACAGGACAACAAGCTGCTCTAGATTGCCAAGAAAGCAAATGTAGATAAACTTATTTTAGGTCATTTTTCTACTCGTTATTATGATTTACATCCACTTTTAGAAGAGGCTAAAGCTGTTTTTCCTAATTCTGTATTGGCTATTGAAGGCGAAACATTTTCTGTAAACGAATAGATTTTTTATAGATTAATTACGAATCAAAAACTACCTTATACTAAAATATTGCTGCTAATCGGAATGAAAAAAACAGAAATAAACTCAATCAATTCTAAAAAGCAAAATCTATATATTTTCTTGAGTGGACTTTTTCTGACAAATGCTTTGATTGCCGAAGTAGTAGGAACAAAAATATTTTCCTTAGAAAAAACACTTGGACTAAACCCTGCTCAAATAAAATTGCCTATCTGGGATTTTCCACTTGATTTTAATCTTACGGCTGGCGTAATGCTTTGGCCTGTCGTTTTTGTGATGACAGATATTATAAATGAATATTATGGTAAAAAAGGAGTTCGTAAAATTTCTTTTCTGACGGCTAGTTTTATTGCCTATTCTTTTTTTATGATTTGGCTTGTTACAGGACTTTCTCCTGCTGATTTTTGGGTAGAAATAAATAATCCATTAGATATAAATACGGCTTTTAATCGTATTTTCCTGCAAAGTATGGGGATTATTATCGGTTCATTGACTGCTTTTTTGTTAGGACAAATAATTGATGTAGTAGCTTTTCAATGGCTTCGGAAGTTTACAGGAAACAATAATCTTTGGCTACGTGCAACAGGTTCTACGCTTATTTCACAGTTTATAGATAGTTTTGTAGTTCTTTTTATTGCCTTTTACTTTTTCGGACAGTGGAGTTTTAATCAAGTGGTTTCGGTAGGGATTATCAATTATATTTACAAATTTTCAGTTGCCGTTTTGCTTACTCCAATGCTTTATATTGTTCATTATTTAATAGACTCTTATTTAGGAAAACAAACGGCTCAAGAAATGATAGAAGAGGCGAGTGAATCGGAATTGTTTTGATTAGAAAAAATGGGAAAATTAAAAAAGTCATCAACAAAACGAATTTGCTGATGACTTATTTATTCAAAAAATAGTTGAACGATTACTTTTTCAAAACCACTTTTTTATAGAATATTCCTTTTTGAGAAACGATTTTGACAAAATAAATTCCATTACTAAGGTTATTCAAATCAAGCGTAATTTTATCAGAATTGTTGATAATTGTTTTCTTTAATTCTATTCCCAACGCATTTACCAAAGCTACTTCATTTACATTTAAAATAGTATTCAACTCAATATTCAATAGAGAAGTAGTCGGATTTGGATATACTTTAATGTAATTAGCTAAAATAAAATCATTATTTGAAAGTATAGCATCTATCGTAAAAGGCTCGGAAGTAATGGAAGTAATTCCACTAGAAATCACTACTGTATAAACTCCAATTCTGTTTTGTAAAGCAAATAAATCAAGACTTGCATTTGTTTGACCAGACATCAAAACTCCATCTCTATACCATTGATAATTTACTTTTCCAGTCGGAACAGATAATTTACTTTCAGTTTGATTAAAATCAATTTCAAATTTATAGTCTGTATTTGTAGATTGTACAATAACTGTATCTTGCTTAGCCTCTCCACAAACAGCAACTCTCCAAATAAGCTCTGTAGGAAAAGGTAAAAGACCTGTCACTTTACTATTATTTTCAGAAGCGTTTTCTAGTTCTCCAAACCCTGAAAGTAATGACCAATTTCCAAATACTTGTGTCGCTTGTGCTGATAAAGTTGCCGTTGAATTTGATGTTTCTATATCTGTTCCTGCATTGGCGATAAGCTCAAAATTAGCATCTGAACAGTTGAAAATAGGCAAATTCAAATTATTATCTCTCAAAGGAAGAATAGCTACCTTATTCGAAATTGTATTTGTAATAATTGGCGAATTAAAATCAAAATAAATAGCTGCACGGTTTTTTATAACTGTTCCGATACGATTATTTGCCTTTTGTTTAATTTTGAACTTGATAAATCCGTGAGAAGCTGGTTCGTTTGTATTGCTATCTGGAAGATTAATGTTATCAAACTGAAAACGTAAAATACGAGTATCAGCATCGCCATCAATCATAAAGTTATAATCATGAGAAACCATTCCCAAACGAATTGTCTCTATATCCAAAAACTCTGAAAGCGTATCTAAAACTACAATATTAACGGCCTCAATTGTTCCTGTATTTTGAAAACGAATGGTATAATCTAATTCTGTAGTTTTTTCTATAAGATTTTCGTTTGTCAGACCAAAAGGAACAACTTGTTTGTCATTTGGATCGTAACTATCCAAAATTTCTGAACAAGCAGTTTCCGAACGCTCTCCACCATTATTTTGAGGAAGAGCAACTCCAGATTCTTGAACAGGAGCAACACTTACAACAGGATTTGGGGTTTTCGGCCTTGGTCTTGTAAGGAATAGCAACTTGACAACCTTCTACAAAAGCAGAAATAGGGTCGTGATTTTGTGGAAATAACTCCATTCTCATCGTCATTCCATTAGTAAATACTTCAATTTCTACTTCTCCATTAGCAGGAAGTAATGTATTTCTTTCTGCAAAAACTTTTGAATTTGCATACAAACGATACGGAATAGAATTAGTAGCCGTATTTGTTAGGTTTTTGATTGTATAGCGAGCAACTCCACCACCCACACAACGTCCAGAAATTTCATATTTATTTTCGTTATCTGTCCAGTCTTCACAAGAATTGGCAGGAGAAATGGTAGCTTTTACACATTGTGTAAGTCCACGAATTTCTTCAATTCCACAAATCACTGAATCTTGAAAGACAATTTTTTCAGTATTTCCAGCAGCCAGACTACCAATATTGAAGAAATAACTATTTCCTTCTTTTCTTGTCCAAGTAGGCGAGCTAGAAACAGGGAAGATATAATCAGGATATTCCACTTTGACTTCTACATTTTGAGCATCTGCAAAACCTTGATTTTGATATTCTACTGTTGTGCTACTCATAAAGCATCTTCTGCGACGTTGATTTGTAATATCTACTGAAAGGTATGAGCAAGGTTTAACTTTATAACCGAAATTTATTGAATTTGGGTCTTGAAGCCTATAGTTTTCTACTACAACTTGCCTTGGGGTAGAGCAATCATTTACATTTGGAACATACTTATAAAAATTACTGTTTATGATTTTGCTTTCTAAAGCAAAAGATTCATTTTCATTAGGTAGAAAATATTTTCCTTCTTTATCTGAAATAGTATAATATTGACCATTTTTTAAAATTAATGAATAGGGTAAGCCTATATCATTTGTATTCAACTGACAATTTGAATTTTTATCAATAAAAGTATTTCCTTCAAACCAATAGGGGGAAAGTGCAAAATCCTTATCTTTTATTTTCATTATGTAGTGTAAAAAAGAACTTGTGCATCCAGGGTGTCTAGAACAGCCTATATTGGGCATTGGTTGATTACCTAACACTTTATTTTCAATATATAACCCACTTACGTATATATACCCTGTACCATCTATTGCTAATCCTCGTCTTCTTATAGATGCAAGGTAGCTTCTATCAAGCACACCCAACTTTACCCCCCAACTTATATCACCAGCTTTAGTTTGCTTTAATAAATACTCTTGTCCTGTTGGATCTCTATATCTTTCAACTGAATGTGAAGTGCTTCCAATTTTTATAGAATCTACTCCTTCTTTAGCATAAAGACGACAAGTAATATACTTATTTTCAATTCTATCAACAACTAAATCATATACATAGAAGGAATTGTCTATATCACTACTATCTTTTGCATAATTGTATTCAGACACTACATTGCGATAATTTTCTACCTCTAAAATAGAAAGATGAGGAAATCTTATTCCTGCAACAAATAACTTATTTTTCAAGTAAAAAAGCTTGATGTCTCTAAACCAAGTTCCTCTTAGTGATTGAAATACTCCATAATCTAGAAGATTGTCCATTATTATCATACGTAACCAAACAGGTAGTGCTAGAATTTGGTCTAACAAAAGTATCAGTAACCTCACTTGATTTGCGAAAAGAGATAGTTTTATCACCTTTAGAGCCATAAGTATTACTAGCAATTGTGATTTGATCTTCAGAATTAATAGCGACATCTTCTAATGCTGTTCCGTTTTCAAAGTCAGTAATCTGTCTATTCCATAGATATCGACCACTTGAGCTAAATTTTATTATAGCAGATTCCTACATTTTTGTCTGATATCGCTGGATTTTGTATTGTAAACCTTCGCCCATCACGCATATTAATCCAAAAAACTTTTAGACCACCACCATCAGGGATAAAATTTGTTCGTCCTAATACTGTTTCACATACGAATATATCACCTTTGCTATCCATAACCATATAAGCATTTGCTTTTGATGCTTTATTGAAGTAAAAAGGCTTATGCCAGATTTCCTCACCTTCTGGAGTTAGTTTAAGGAGAAAATTATCAATGGTATTGTATGTATTATCTTTCCATTTTACTGTGTTGGTAAAACTTGGAAAATTTACTGGAGGATTTACGTCTCCCCCTGCACTATACAGAATAACTATATTATTGGCATTATCAATCTCCACACTAACTTGATCTGCATTTGATGCTGAAGCAACTTCTTCAGAAAGCCAAAGACCATTTCTAGCCCATATTAATTGATCATATTTGTCTAATTTAGCTACGAAAAATTTAGTATCTCTACTACTGCCTTCTAAGTCTATCGTTGTACTATCATTGATACGGATTTGAGTACCACGAGCAAAACCAGCAATTATTTTATCCCCTTGGTTATCAATTTTAATAGCACCAATCCTAGTCGGCATCCAAGCAGACATACTTTCCACTTGTTGCCCTAATATGTTGTGAGATAAAAAACAACAAAAAACAAGCACCCAAAAACCCGTAAAAATCTGTTTCATACAAAATCGTAAATAAGTGAATGAGATAAAAAACAAAGGTAAGGTTTGCTATTGATAAGTGGAAATAAAATGATGTTATTTTTTATTCTGCTTTTCTATAAACTCGTATAATTTTTTAGTCAATTCTTTAGCTTCTTTTGATAAATCACTTATTTTTTTAATATTCTCAACAGCTCTTTTTGAAAACTCAAATTTACTTCCTTTAATTGTTCCTGAATCAGCAGCATAACCTCCTGTTCTTTTTGAGTTTGTAATGTTTTTTTCTATAAACTCCCCTATTTTTTCATACTTGTAATTTTCATAATCAAATTTTTCTTTGAACTCAAATTCAGTATTATCATCTTTTTCGTAGGATAAAACAACGTTTTTTAAAACACCAGTAGCGAGTAAATTTTCTATTTCTCTAGCTTTAAGACAGTAATAACGGTCGCCTAATACTTTTTCTAGTTTTTCGTGTCTTTCTGCTTTGGCTGCTTTATCTTTATCTTTTTTGTGTTTTGTGCCGTCTTCTTTTTTCCCTGCCCCATCTTGGTCAGAAATCAAAAATAATTTTCCACATAATCTATCTACCAAAATATTAGAATGATTTTCATCTGCATCTTCCAAAAAAGACCAATGTGTGATATTTCTACCTCCATATTCTACAAAAGAATAATGTATGTCTTCTAAAAACTTTGATTGTTTTATGTTTTTGAAAAACTGCTAAATATTTTCTGATATAAATTCGGTCTGTAATTCCTTCTACCCAAATCGTACAATTTGATAAAAATACAGAAGAATTACGCACACCAATAAGCCTAAGAATATCTGTATTTTCATTATCTACATTTTCAATTTCAAAGGTCGGATTGTCCATTGAATCATTCGTTTTCTTGAATGTATAAATTGAAACCTTATCAATATCAAGCGTA
This sequence comes from uncultured Cytophagales bacterium, assembly GCA_963761725.1. Taxonomy (GTDB): domain Bacteria; phylum Bacteroidota; class Bacteroidia; order Cytophagales; family Bernardetiaceae; genus Bernardetia. The sequence continues at coordinate 770,645 of CAVXHP010000012.1, forward strand.
ATATCCAAAAGATGATTTGAATGTGTAGTAAAAAAATACTGAAAAGTATCAAATTCTTTTCTCATCAATGTTTCCATAAAAACACGCTGATAAGCTGGATGCAAACATTGTTCTGGTTCTTCAAAGAAAAATAACATGTTTTCTCCTTGATTGAAAAATAAAGGATAAGTCAGGATAATTATTGATTGGATTCCATCACCTAACTTGAGAAATTGGATACGTTCTTGATTTCCAATTACGCACATGTAAAACATCATCTGTTATGCTAGGAATAAGATTTAAATCTTTTCCATCAAAAAAGCATTCACTAAGAAATTCCTCAAAATTTCTGATTTTATCTCTATCTTCTTTTGCTCCTAATAATAAATTTTTGCAATCTTCATATAAGTTTAAGCCTGTGAAGATTCTATCATTTAGTTTTTCATCATTTTTTTCAAAATAATCTTTTTTTGTTCGCCATTTATAAATATCTCTTTCTACATTAGTATTAGGAGAAACGAAGTTATCGTAAGTTCTTAATCCTCTAAGCATTGGAATATATATATTCATTTTTCTTGAAGATGGACTATTTCTTATCATAGAACCTAAGTTGTTATCAGTTTCATCCACTGCATGATTTAATATTGATCGCAGATAACCCTCATCATAATAAATGCTACTTTTGCTTTTTAAGTTTGAGAAAGCTATCGTTATACTTGTTAGGTAAGGTTTAATTTTTGTAGAAAATTCACTTCCTTCCATAAATAAGATTTTTTTAGTATCTGATTTCAAAGTAGCGATAAATGAATCATCGATCTCTTTATAGTTCTGAATTGTTTCTTTTAATTCATCTATAAAAGTTATAATTTTTTGGATTACTAAATTAGATACAGTTCCCTTGTATAGTAATTTCTCTTTGATGAATATATCTCTCAAAAATCTACTCTTCCCAGAATTATTCTCTCCAATAAAAATATTTATTTTGGAAAGATTATCTAAATATCCTTTATTTTCATCTTCTTGTTTGTGTACAAGAGAATAGTGCTTTAAAATTCTCTTCATCTATTTTTATAGCTGTAATCATAGTTTTTACATTTTGTAGTTAAATTTTTTCTCAAATATATCAAAAAAGTGCAGTAACCTGTATTCTACCAATATGAATAGCAGGAGTTTCTTCTGATTTTCTACCTTCATAAACCACACTCAGCTGCAAACCATTGAAAAGTTTTTGTTGTAAGTTCAAATCCCAAGTTATATTCTGACCAGCACGCAAGGCTTCCAAAAGTTCGTAACTGACAGGCGTGTTATTTTCTCCCTCAAAATCAATGTTCAGATAACGAAAACGAACATTAAAAACTCTATCGCCTACTTTTGAATAACGCAGTTCGCTTCTAAACTCATTTATTTGTGCGTTTTCTTCTCCCAGAGTATTTTGTTTTTGCTCAAAACGGTAGGCAGTTGTAAGTCTGAATGCTGTTGTAGGTTGCCAAGCAAGTTCTGTTTGTGGACGAATAATAGACAAATTATAAGTTCTGTTTTCCAAAAAATCAGAAGCATTACTCCTTTCTCCCAACAAAAAACTAGACTTTGAAGCAATCGTTTTTGAAAGACTTACTCTAAAAATAGTTTCGTAATCTTCTACATTTTTGCTTTCAAATCCACCTGCTAAAAGATTTTTTTGATCGTGAATTGTGTAGCGAAATTCTCCTCCCCAACGTGGATTTGTTCTGTTCAAAAACAAGACATTTCGAAGCGAACTTTGTTCGCTTAGTATTGTTTCTGGACTTCGTTCTACAAAAGGAATAAAACGTTTTGCAAAATCATTTTCAGTAGTTTTGACAGAATTTTGAACCGAAAAAACGACAGAAAAGAGTTGTAAGGATTTCTTTAAAAACTTCGCTTTTTTCCATTTTCTAGGAGGAGTAAGCGTAATTTTATAAATAAAATCCGTAGAAAATGCAGTTAAATACGTGCTTGTAGGTGTAAAAATCTTGATAAAATTTCGTTCATCGGCATTAATGGCTTCATAAAATTCTCCTAATTGCTGAACACCATCCTCATTATCATCTCGCCAAGTATGCGTTCCTTGCGTTCCATCAACACCAATAAAAGTAAATTCACGAGCAGGTTCTCGCCCTGTAACCGTTGAATAAGTGAGTTCTTGACGAATAGCACGCTCAAAAAAATCACTTCGCCAATCAATCCGTCCCATTAGCGTTTCGGTATCGTCTAGTTGTAGCGTGTCCAAAAATTCTTGATTGTATTCTAGCTTTCTATACGTAGAATTAAAAGTAAGTTTTTGTGTTGATTTTTCTCTCTCAAAATCTAGTGTTGCTTCTGCTCTTGCCGTCTGTGAATTAGTGTAAGATTGAGTAACTCCATTTTTTGGCAAAAAATCTTCCCTTAAAGCATATTCAATTCTATAATTTGCTTTTTTGCTGCTATCTCCTTGAAAAAGATAAAATTTATGCTGCTCAAAATTCATTAATGAAGACGTAACTGAATCCTGTGTTTTGAAAGTCTGTTTATCAACCGAATACGTATAGGCAGGAACAATAAAGTCGTTTTGATATTGCAAATCAGCCTCATAACGCAGCCAAGAAACAGTTTGAGGAGTTTCTAAAATACTAACTTGATTAACTGGAATAGACGAAATAATGGAGTTTTGAGAAGACGTATTAGTATTTGTGTTCAAATCTGAAAAAGAACTTGCTGCATTATTGGCAAACTGCAATTGATTTTGTCCATCTAAATAAAATCCGTTTGTGGAAAGTTGAAATTTGCCTACTCTTTTATTAAGAATAATCTTGTGTTGCTGTCCTGTAATGGCATTTTCTCTGTCTCTGTACGTAAATTTATATTCAAGTTTGTTATTTGTGTTCTGTTCAATAGTTGTAAAAGCCTGTAAAATTTGGTCTTGACCTTTGGGAAGACTTCCAAAAAAAGTGGGTAAAGTCCAATCTCTATCAAACTCTATATCTCTAAAACGGTCAATAGGCTCAAAGTTTTTATTATCAATTTCATAATCAATTCCGTAACTCAATTTATAATTATTTTGAAAAATGGAATTTTGAAATTTCTTTTCCTTTGTATGAATGCCTACAAAAAAAGCATTTCCGTTATCGTCTTCGCTGTTTATTTCTGAAAAAATATTTTTATCTCGTTTTGAAAAAGCTCCTTCTGCAAAAATAGCTGTGTGATTGTTTGGAGAAAAACGAAGGCCTGCATTAGTAAGCTGTCTTGAATTGGGTGCAGGTAATTGTCTGATAGGTGCAAAATTTCCTTGATTAATTCCTACAAAAATATATTCTCTACCATTAGCGATAGCTTCTCCCAAATTATAATCTCCTCTATTCTGTCCAACTTCTGCAAAAGAAACGGTATAAAATGCTTTATTTTCGTCGTTTTGTGTAGCTCTCACAAAAATTGAATATAAAAAACCATTTATTAAACTATCTTTTCGGATATATAAAATCTGATTGACAGAAAAATTATCTACTTCTTCGGCACTTTCCACAACTGCCAAATCCAGACTATCACCAATATTCTCTAAAAGCGTTTGCCTTTCCTGCGAAATATCAAAATTAATCGGTTGATTTTCGTTATCACTTTCAGAATAATTTTCTATAAAAACATTCCAAGAAGATTTTTTTAATTGAGTTGGATTTGTACTCTTATTTTTACTTGCAAAATTTACACTTGCACCCAAATTCGAAATAGTCCGATTATAAAACTGATTTGTATATTCAAATTCTACACGAACCCTAGAAAATTGTGTAATCACAACGTGAGGATTAAAGGTAATTTCGGCAGTATTATAATCAATTACATAATCATAATTAAAACCACGCTGCAAAAGCTGACCATCTAAAAATATTTTTTCCGAACCTGCTTGAATAATTACAAAACGTTCATTATTTGCTCCTACAAGACGATACGGACCTTGTACACCTTCTTGAATAGGTAATTGATAACTCTGAAACTGACCTTTTGCAGCAGCCAAACCAATTTTTTGATGTGTAGAAAAGGTAGAATCAATTTGAAAATTAGTCTGTAAAACTCCTCCCAAAACGTTTTTATAGAATCGTAGAAAGTGTGGACTTTCCTTACCTATTCCCTGCTTCAAAACTATATCTCCAGCCGTAAGCGAAGCATTTTTATGTCGAAGTTGTATCTGTATTCTATCAAATTGCTGGATTTGCTGCGTATTTCCTTCGGGTTGAAAGGGTACATTTTGGTCGGAAATAATGGCTGTTAGTTCTATTTCATCAGTTAGTTTTCCCTCTAATTGCAAGTTTAGATTAGAATTTACAAAAACATCTTGTCTATTTCCCACCGAAACGCCACGAGTAATACTTCCTGCCTTTTGGAGATTGGAGCTAAAAAGTTCTTGGCGTTCGTCTATAATTATATTATTTTTCTGTGCTTGTCTATCTACTGTATCAATAAAGTTTTGCATAGCTGCCTCTTCATATTTTTCCTGTGAACGCTTGAAAGTCCAGTTTTTTATCTTAAAAGGAATGGTTTGATAAGATATTTTGATAGAATCTAATGGGAAATAACTTTGATTATTATCTATTGAAATTAAATCAAACAAAATAATCTGTTTTTCAAAGTCATAAATTGCTTTTATATTTTGTAATTGATTTTGAGGAAGCTCTGGTTTTGTCTGCAAGACTTGAATAGAAATAGGAGGCAGCGAATCAATTTCTTTGAGCCAAAAGGAAGTATAAGAGGTATCGCTTTTTTGAACAGAAATCCATTTTGTTTTTTGTGTAATAGCAGTTAAAGAATCGCTTTTTTGGGTTTGAGCAAAAACGGTTTTTATGGAGATAAACAGGAAAAAAAGGAGAAGAAAAAATCGCATTACTAATTTGCTAGTTTTAATAGTTTAGATAGGTTATATCATCATTTCCTCTTATTTCTTCGTTGAGTGCATCTAGTATTCTTTTTATTCTTGACTCATTTCCTTCTGCATTTAAGTAACCTTGATGAAAATAAACTTGCGTATTTTCCTTTCTCTGTATAGGAAGAGGTAAAAATTTGGGTTTACCTCTTTTGGGTTTCCTATCAAATAAAACGTTTACTACAATAAATTTTTCTTCTATTTCGTAATATGTTTTCAATGTTTCGTTTAAAAAAGTCAAAAGCAACTTTGTCGCTTTGTACTTTTCCTGCAAATATTTATGCGTTGTAGATTTAAGTTCTACTAACAGAACGTAATTTTGATTATTCATTTTACAAAAAACAATACCATCACAAGATTTCTTAATATGTTTTACATTATCATTTATTAATGAACCCAAAAAACGAAAATCTTTGTTATCTGGTTTAAAGGCAATTATAAATTCTTCAATTCCTACAATCTTTACGGAACGCAAAACGTCGTTTTTAGAATTGTCTTTTTTATAATTTTCATCTTCATTATGTGATTCTGTTATTTCAATACTGTTATTCTGCTCATCAAAATCAATCAAAATATTTTCATTGATAAGTTCGGTTAGTGCTTCTTTTAAAGTCATAATTTATTTTTCTTTTTCGTCAGTTTCTGAAAGAGTATAAAAAATTGCATCCGAACGCTCATTGAGGTCTGCAATAGCTTGGTCAATGAATGTATTTGAATTCCCCTTCTCGTAATCTCAACAGAAACAGCATTATTTTTTCCTTTTTCAAAATAATAAACACCAACATTCTCTTTATCTAAAATCTCATTCTGATTATAATTATATCTTTCCATTAACTTTTCTTTGTCTTCAAACTCATTATTGAGCATCAATAAATTACTCAATTCTCCAATAATATAATCGCTATGCGTACTCGTCACCACTTTAAAACCTTCATTGACCAAACGAGCCAAAAAACGAGCTACCAAGACTTGATTATCTGGGTGTAGATTTAATTCTGGTTCATTGATTATAATACAATCATTTTTATGAGCCAAATGACGCAAATAAAATACAAGAGAAGCAAGAGATTTTACAAGGGAAGAAGTTTGATAAATTTCTAAAATAGTATTTTCATTTTTTTTATTTTCATCATAATTGGTTGATATTGTAGATCTTCCATACTGTCCTACACTTATTTTTCCTTCTAAAATAGTTTTTTCTAATTCAATAGCTAGAAATTCAAATTCACTTTTTTGTTTTGATAGGTTTAGTAAATCTTCTGCAATTAGCAATTCATCTGCAATCGGTTTTTGATAACGGTTTATATTTTCTTCTGCAAATTCTAATAATTTCTTTCTTTCTTCTCCTTTTGTATTAATTATTCAATCAAAAATATAGTCTTATTTAATGCTAATTCTTTGCTGAAAATATTTATTGCTGCACGTTGAGAAGAGGAAAATAGCACTTTGGTAACTCTGTTATCTTCTGTTTCATTTTTTATTTTCTTAGTAAGAAACTCATAAATTTCATACAAAACATACGTTTTCCCTGTATTATTATGTCCACATAGTAAAATTAGGTCTTTACTAAGGTCTATTTCTGCTTCTTTAAGTACGCCTAGATTTTTTATTTTTAATAGCATTACTTTTATTCTTTATTTGTTTACTAGTGTTTTTGTAGTGTAAATTTAGCAATATTTTCTCACTATCAGAATTTAGATTTTTTTCTAAATAAACCTTTTACAAAAGACTATCGATTTAATTTAATTTTTCTAACTTTGCCAATGACTGTATTTTAGAAATAACTTATTCATAAAACTGCCTGACGTATATTGTTTTAATCAAAAATTAATAACAATACATTAAATTTATTTGCTGATTTTTATTTTTTAACTAGTATGATGAACGAAGAAAACGAGAACAAAGACACACAGAACCAAAACGCACCGAATTTGGAAAATATCAATAATTTGGAGGATGCACAAAACAAAACTCTTCAGAATGAAGGAAGCAATACTACTATTTCTATGGATTCTATTGAGGATAACACCAAAAATATTGAAGTAGGAAGTGAAGCAAGTGTAAGTATGGATAATGCTGTTTCCAAAGAACTTGTTCAAGAAGCTGAAAGTAATATAAAGGCTGAAATGGAAGCCAAAAAGGAAGAACAAGAAGAGCATGAAGAACAGGAAAATGAGGAAAAACCAGACTTAAAAGACGAATCAGCAGAAGAAGCCGATGAAGAAGTAAGTCAGGAAGAGCTGGAAGCTATCAAAAAGGAAAGTGAAGAAACAAATCTTTCCGATGACGAAAAGACTGACGATACAGAAAATGAAAATTCAGAAAAAGAAAAAAATCAAGAGAAAGAAACAAAACAAGAACTCCCTCAAGAAGATTATTCTACACTCTCAAAAGAAGAATTAGTTTCTAAAAGTGCAATGCTGGCAGCCGAAGCAACAGCGTCAGAAGGTAAAATAAACTTTCGTTATCTGGACGACCAAGTTTTGAAAATGAGAGAATTTATAGACGCTTTCAATGAAACAGAACGCAAAGAAGCACGTCAGAAATACGAAGAAACAGCCAAAACAGAAGAAGAAAAAGAAGGTTTTTCATTCCAACAAGATGCTCTTACAGGAATGTTTTATGAAAACTTCAAGACCATAAAAGAATATAAACGCAATCATTATTCAAAATTAGAAGGTGAAAAACAGGCTAATTTAAAGAAAAAACAAGCTATCATTGAAGAGCTTCGTTCGCTTACCGATACTTCCAAACCAAGTGAACTCTCAAGAAAAGGAGAGTTTGATAGAGTAAAAGCAATTCAATCTGAATTTAAGAATACAGGCTATGTTCCGATGCAAGAAGCAGACGAGATTTACAGAAATTATAAGGCATTGCTTGACCTTTTTTACAACCAAAAATCACAAGAACGTGAACTTTTAGCTCTTGACCGTGAGCGTAATTTGGAAGCCAAAGTAGCTATTGTTGTAAAGGCAGAAGAACTTTTGAATCAGGACAAAATGAACGATGCTATAAACGAACTTAATCGTCTGCATCAAGAATATAAGCGTATCGGACCTGTTCCTAGAGCAGATAGAGAGGAATTATGGGAGCGTTTCAAGGTAGCTTCTGATAAGGTTTATGAGGCTCGTAGAGAATATGCAGACAAATTTAAGGAGCAGTTACAGGAAAATATGAAACTAAAACAAGACCTTTGCTTGAAAGTAGAGGAGTTTGTAAGTTTTGATACAGACAGAATTAGAGAATGGAATCACAAAACAAAAGAACTTGTTGAGCTTCAAAAACAATGGGATGCTACTGGACCTGCTCCTCGTGAAGTGGCTAGAAGTCTGAACAAACAGTTTTGGGATAATTTCAAATTGTTCTTTGATAATAAATCGAAGTTTTTTGAGAAATTAGATGCAGCTAGAGATGAAAATTTAATCAAAAAACAAGAACTCATCAAACAAGCAGAAGCATTAAAAGAAAGTACAGATTGGGATAGTGCAGCCAATACATTAAAAAGATTGCAAAGCGAATGGAGAGAAATTGGACACGTTCCAGAAAAACAGCGTGAGTCGGTGTATCAACAGTTCAAACAAGCTGCTGATTATTTCTTTGAGCGTCGTCGTAATCGTTATAAAGAACAAGATGCTGCACAGGAAGAAAACATGAAACAGAAAGTAGAAATTTGCAATCAAATAGAAGAACTTGCAAAAGCAAAGTCAGATGATACAAAGAAACTACAAGAATTACAGTTGAAGTTTCATGAAATTGGTTTTGTTCCACGTAAAGATATTCGTACTATTCAAGACCGTTTTGATGAAGTAAACAAGAAGTTTATGAAGAATTCAAAACTAAGCAATGAAGAAGAGCAAAATTTTAATTTCAAAACGCAAGCAAAAGCTATCAAGAATAATCCAAAAATGGCTGGCGACTTCAAACAAAGTGAAAACAAACTCAAGCGTAAGGTTACAGATTTAGAAAACGAGATTAATTTGTGGCAAAACAATATTGAGTTTTTTGCAAAATCAAAAACGGCTGACAAACTTCGTGAGGAGTTTAATGAAAAAATTGCCAACGCAAAAGCTGAAATTGAATCCATAGAAAATCAAATCAAAATCTTGACTACTCCTCCAAAAGAAGAAAAGAAAGAAGAAAAGGTAGAGAAAGTAGAAGAAAAATCACAGGAAGTAGAAGCCAGTGCAGAAACTTCAAACGATGAATCTGAAAAATAATTTTTAGTTTCAGTTTTTACACAAAAAGCATTTTATTCAAATTTATTTTTGGATAAAATGCTTTTTTGATTTTGGAATATCAGTAAGGACGCAGAATTTAGTTGTACTTTTATTCTAGGTATAATTTATGAAAAAATAAACGAATAGTGTATATTTGTGTTTCAGTAAACATTATAAGAAAAAATAAAACAAATGGATAGAAAGTTATTAGGTTCACAGACAGCAAAAGGAGGTTTTGCTAATGAGCATAATATTGTGGCAAAATTTAATGATTGGAAAAATGATGATGAAGCTAAATCATGGTTGCAAATAATGGGATATAGCTTGGAGAAATTGAAAAATGTTACAGCAATTCAAATTCCAACAAGAATAAAAAAAACTGATGCGATAAAATATGGTGTAAATGAAGAAGAATACAAAAAATTTGTTAAATTTAAAAAGGCTGATGTTCAAATAAAGCTAATTATTGAAATAGGTCAAGTAATAAAAATTGAGAACTTATCTCTTAAAAAAGCGAATTCTAATGCTAATTTCAATTAGATAGACAAAAGAAGTGTAGATAGCTATAAAGAAATGTGGAATTTTGATGACGAAATGGCTTTATGGCTAAAATTATTTTCAGGCGAACTTTTAGCAAAAAATTATAGCAATTTATTTGAAAATATAAATTTGAAAGAAGAAAGGCGTATTTATATGTATGAAATGCCTTTATCTATTCAAAACAAAATAGTTGATTTTTTTGATGAAAATCGGTATCTAATTGTTGCTGATATTTTAAGAGGACGTGGGGGGTTGTCAGCCGATTGGATTTTAGTAACACGAAAAACCCAAGAAAAAATAGATTGGGTTTTGGAAGACATTAATGTTGCGACAAACTTTTATGTAAAAGGAGATGTCAAAATAACTAAAAGAGGAAGTTTATCCATAGGAAGATTTTCTATGCAACGAAAAGGTGGTACTCCTGACCCAACAAAATTACAATTCAAATTTAGTCCGTGTGATTTATTTGAATTAAAAAGATAAAATTTACGAAATAGTCTTAAAAGAAACTATCCTCAATTATTTAACCATAAAATAGAAAAACAATACAATGGAAATTAACAAAATTTACAATGAAAATTGCTTAGAAACGATGTCAAATATGCCATCTAATTTTGTGGATATGGTTTTGACAAGTCCCCCTTATGATGATTTGCGAGGATACGAAGGATATGAATTTGATTTTGAAGCAATAGCAAAAGAATTATTCAGAATAGTAAAAAAGAATGGTATTGTAATTTGGGTAGTCGGTGATAAGACAGAGAAGGGTTCAGAAACAGGAACAAGTTTTAAGCAAGCATTATTCTTCAAAGAAATAGGATTTAACATTCATGATACTATGCTTTATTATAAAAATAATCCTATGCCAACTACAGGAAAAAGGTATCATCAACATTTTGAATATATGTTTGCTCTTTCAAAAGGTAATCCAAAAACATTTAATCCTTTAAAAGAAGCTACTAAATATAGAGGTTTAGCAAATATGAAAAATAGAGGAAAAAATGGTTCATTAGAATATGAAAAGGTAGAGAGAACGAAGGAAAAAAAAGTAGGAAATGTGTTTTTTTATTCTATTGGTGGAGGCATTTCAACAAAAGATAAGATTGCTTATCAACATCCTGCCATTTTTCCAGAACAACTAGCTTATGATCAAATTTGTACATGGACAAATGAAAATGATTTAATCTATGACTGTTTTATGGGGAGTGGTACGACAGCAAAAATAGCACAACAATTAAATAGAGATTGGTTAGGTTCAGAAATATCAGAAGAGTATGTAAATATAGCAACTCAAAGATTATTGAACATAGAAGCAAACAATCTTTTCAAAACAGGTGTATCTAAAATAAAATAAAACTGTCATTGGTATCTTCAACTTCGACAAAATAGTGTGATCACTACAATAAATCTACTAATCTTGGGCTAAAAAAAAACGGTTCTCTGACAATTTTTGCACCTGCTAGTTTTTGTCTGCAAACTTTGAGGTTGATATTTTTGTTTAATTACTCATCTCAAAAGGTTAAGCGTCTGATTATCAAATAATTAACAAGTATTCTGTATTTTATTTTTAACTAATGAGTCTAATACTTTAAGCCGTATTTAGAACAAAGTGCAAAAATTGTCAGAGAACCAAAAAAACTGTTAATCCAAAATTAAAAATATAATCTTTTGCCTAAATTTGTGTTTGTTTATTTTGCTTCACAACTTCATAAAAAACCAAAACAGACAAGCCAAAACATTGTCTGTTTTTTTATTGCTTCGTACATTTGTAAATTAGCAAACCAAATCAAATTAACAGAAAATTAAATATAACATTTCCTACAAAATATATCAACTAGAATGAACGAACGCATAAAATTAATTGAAGCCGCTTGGCAAGACCGAACACTTATTACAAAACACAGTCGTACAAGAGGCTATCTTTCAAACCATTGAAGATTTAGATAAAGGAATTTTGAGAGTAGCAGAACCCAATTTGATTATTGAATCTACAGATTTTAATCCAGAGGAAGGTTTTGGAACGGAAGTTACTACGCCAGAATGGACAGTTCATGAATGGATAAAAAAAGCGGTTATTCTTTATTTTCCTCTTCGCAAAATGGAAACTATCGAATGTCACTCCCTTTGAATTTCATGACAAAATTCCATTAAAGAAAAACTATGCAGAGCTTGGTGTCCGTGTTGTTCCTCATGCCATTGCACGCTATGGAGCTTTCATAAATAGAGATGTTGTGATGATGCCTTCTTATATAAATATCGGTGCGTTTGTAGATAGCGGTACAATGGTGGACACTTGGGCAACAGTAGGAAGCTGTGCTCAAATAGGAAAACACGTACATTTGAGTGGTGGAGTTGGAATTGGTGGCGTTTTAGAACCTGTTCAGGCTGCTCCCGTAATTATTGAAGATGGTGCCTTTATTGGTTCTCGTTGTATTTTGGTAGAAGGTGTTAGAGTAGGAAAAGAAGCTGTTTTGGGTGCAAATGTTACCATTACAGGAAGCTCAAAAATCATTGATGTTACCAAACAAGAAGCTGTTATTTATCGGGGGTATGTTCCCCCTCGTTCGGTCGTAATTCCAGGAAGTTATCTCAAAAAATTCCCTGCTGGAAAATATAATGTGCCTTGTGCTTTGATTATTGGACAGAGAAATGAAGGTACAGATTTGAAAACTTCTCTAAATGAGGCATTAAGACAAAATGATGTAGCTGTTTAATTAATTCTCGTTCAAGCATGTGCTTGGACGGACTTTTTCGTAAGCATATGCTTACAAAACAAGAAGCACAAGATAGAATCTTGCGCTAGAAATATCTTTGTAATTTATTAAATCCAAACCCAAATGCTAAACGCTATCTCTACTGCTGCTTACACAGGACTTTTGCACACTCACAAATTAGTCGTTCTTCTTTTCTTAATTATTTATATTGTCAAATTGGCTCTTTTACTTTTTAGTGAAGAAAAATTAGACAAAATGCGAGCTAGCAAACCTGCACGTATTTTTGAAGTTATTTTGAGTGTTCTTTTTCTCGTTACAGGAATTGTAATGTGGCTAAATGTAGCCGACCCATTGAAAACTCTTTTTCTTATCAAAATTGTAGCTGTCTTTGCTTCTATTCCTTTGGCTGTTATCGGTTTCAAAAAGAAGAATAAAGTATTGGCTATTCTTTCAGTTGTTTTACTTTTTGCTGCTTATGGATTAGCAGAAGTAAAAAAAGGAAGCTACAAAAAGCCAGAAAATAAAGAAATGGTTTATAATGAAGCTCAAACAAGTATTTATGGAAAACAGTTATACGAGCAGTATTGTCAGAATTGTCATGGTGCTGATGGTGCAGCAGGACTTTCGGGAGCAAAAAATCTTCAAACAAGTAGGATTTCTGATGCAGAGTCGAAGATGCAAATCAAAAACGGAAAAGGAAATATGCCTGCTTACGATGGAATTCTGAACGACAAACAAATTGATGCTGTCATTACACATATTAAATCACTTAGAAAATAAGCGAAAAAAAACACGATATTTGTATAATTTTAAAAATTTTAAATAAAATGAGCTTTTTTAACTAAGTATGCTTGAACTCTCAGACACCTTTAGTGTGTCAGTACAGTTAAAAGTAAATTATCTGACACCTTTGAGGTGTACTGATAAGATAAACTGCTTAAATTAGTTCATCACACATTATAAAAGAATGAAAATTAAATTACTGCTTTAGATAAATTCTATTCGTAATTTTTAATTCGTAATTCGTAATTGATTTTAATAATATGGCTAAAGAAAAATCATGTAATTTTTGTGGAGGTGCTGCTCGTTCTCGTCAGCTTATGGTTGATGGACCTGGAGGAGTAACTATCTGTAATCAATGTATTGAACAGGCACAACAAATTTGGCAACAAGAAGAACTAGCACGCAAAAAAGGAAAAGTCAAATTAAATTTGATTAAGCCAATGGAAATGCGAAAATTGCTAGATGAATATGTAATTGGACAAGAAAAAGCAAAGAAAATTCTGGCTGTTGCTGTCTATAATCACTATAAAAGATTGATGCGTTCGGGGCAAGCAATGGGTGTTCATTCCGAAATTGAAGATGGAGTAGTCATTGAAAAATCAAATATTTTGATGGTAGGCAAAACAGGGACAGGAAAAACTCTACTTGCCAAAACACTTGCTAGAGCATTACAAGTGCCTTTTTGTATTGCCGATGCTACCGTTATTACAGAGGCGGGTTATGTAGGCGAAGATGTAGAAACTATTCTTACTCGCTTATTACAGGCTGCTGATTATGATGTGTATGCTGCCGAACGTGGAATTGTTTTTATTGATGAGATTGATAAAATTGCTCGAAAATCTGATAATCCGTCTATTACTCGTGATGTAAGTGGCGAAGGTGTTCAGCAAGCACTTCTCAAACTTTTGGAAGGAAGTATCGTAAATGTTCCACCACAAGGAGGAAGAAAACACCCAGACCAAAAAATGATTGCTGTCAATACAGAAAATATTTTGTTTATCTGTGGAGGAGCGTTTGATGGAATTGATAAAAGAATTGCTAAGCGTCTGAATACTAAGTCATTAGGTTTTGAGAGTAATGAAGAAAGAAAGAAAAATATTGATGATAGAAATATCTTACAATACATAAATGCACAAGATTTGCGTTCTTTCGGACTTATTCCAGAGCTTATTGGTCGTATGCCTGTCATTACACACCTCAATCCATTGGATAAAGAAGCCTTGAGAAGCATTTTGACAGAACCTAGAAATGCTATTACAAAACAGTATTCAAAACTTTTCAAAATGGAAAATGTAGAACTGACTTTTGAAGAAGAAGCATTGGATTATATCGTTGACCAAGCTATGGAATCAGGTTTGGGAGCAAGAGGATTACGTTCTATTTGCGAAACTATCGTTTTAGATGCTATGTACGAAGTGCCTTCAAATCCAAATCAAACAGAATTAGTGATTACCAAAAATTATGCAGAAGAGCAGTTTACCAAATCTGAAATTATGCGTACTTTGAAAGTAGCTTAGAATACAATTACGAATTATCGATTACGAATTACGACAGAACTAATTGCATAAATAGTATTTTCCGTAATTCGTAATTAAATACTACTGCCGTTGTCGGTGTCTCACCGACGAGACATAACTCTATTTCAATTTTATATCTGACAAATTAACTACTTCAAAAGTAGCAGAAGCTAAAGTTACCTTTCCATCACTTTTTCGTATTTCTTGACTAATTTTTTCATTCAAGATGTGTTTTGTCTTTCTTCATTTTTTTAATTACAAAGAATAATTTTCTTATTCTATTATCAAAGTGTCCTTGTCAGCCTGTAAAATAGTGTCTTTTTTAGTTAAACTATCTCTACGAGCTTGCAGCGTATCTTCTACAATAAATAAGAAAAGTTCGGAACGCTTTGGCATACCCATATAATACTCATAATTTTTTTTGAAATAATTAGAGTCAATTTCATGCTTCTTGTAGATATTATATCTATACTTTTCAAACTTTACTAATTTAGACTCTTTTGGGTCGTACTGTTGTGCTACGGCAGATTCAGCCGTTAGAATATCAGCAATTATTTCTACAAACTTTTCTCTAGGCAAAACACTGTCTGGCAAATCAGCCGAAGAAGTAAAAAAAGATTCATTACTTTTTTTCTTTTTGCCTCCACAAGATGAAAAAATAGAAATACCAATAAAAATTAGAAGAAAAAGTAGAGGAAATTTGATTGAAGAGTTTTTATAAAAGCGATATAATTTCATAAAATTTTTTTTTGAATAAATGTTTTACAAAAATGCGATAAAATCTACTCTTTTTCTATAGTGTAGTTTATTTTTTATAGTAATTTAATCGTATTGGTTTTATAAAATTCTAGTCAATAAAATTTGTAAAAATAATAGATAAAAACTATCTTTGCAGTTCGCTAAAAGAAACATTGCATCAGTTTTGCAGTTCTGTTAGTAGAAAGTTTTACTACAAAAACAATCTAAATAGTAATTAGTAGGAGCTAATTACACAATTATAAAACTTTATATATTTTATTTGATTACACATGTGTATTTCAAATAGAATAGAAAAAAAAATAACGTTTCTTCTAAAAATAATATTTTAATTTTTAATTTAGGGGAAATAATTCAAAACTCATTTATTTCATTCAATAAAACTCATTTTTATATGTTATCAATCAATGTAAAAGACAACGAGTCTATCGATAAGGCTCTCAAACGTTTCAAAAAGAAATTCGAAAAGGCTGGCGTTTTGCGTACAGTTCGTGGTCGTAATTACTTCGAAAAACCATCAGTAAGCCGTCGCACAGAAAAAATCCGTGCAGCGTACCGTCAGAAAATGCAAATGCAAGACGAAGAAATGTAGAAAATTTCTAGAATTATTTTTTACTTTAAATAGTTCTACAAATTTTTATCAGACGTTTATATAAAAAGGCTTTTATTTTTTGACTTACTTGTTGAGTAGAAAAATGAAAGCCTTTTTTCTATTTAACTCAACTTTTGTACAACAGACTTCCTAATCTGTTTGTTATGGAATGTATAATTATACTATTGGATAAATGATTTTTATTAAAAAAATATTTTGTACTATTTGTTTTTTATTTCTGATTCAAACAAATTTATTTTCTCAAATCTTAAATATAGAAAAGCAAAGACAAGCAATAAAGAATACAGATTCTACTTTCTGGAGAGGAAATTTTGTTTTGGGTTTCAATATTACACGCCAACAAAATACAGTTTTGCAATTAAATAACGATGATTATTTACTTCTTTCCACCCCAAAACACGCTTATATTTGGATAGGACATATAAATCTAATAAAATCAGAAGGGGAAAATGTAATTAGTGAAGGCTATTTTCATCATAGAATTAATTTTTTAAAAAATAGAAAATTATCTTACGAAGCTTTTGCACAATATCAATATAATGAAACAAGAGGATTGCGTAATCGGGGACTTTTTGGAGCAACGCCACGTCTAACTCTAAAAGCATCTGAAAAGCTAAATTTTGCTATCGGAGTAGGTGCAATGTACGAATGGGAAGAATGGAAATTAAAAGAAAACTATGCACTTACTCGCCTCATTAAATCTACAAATTATGTAAATGTCCACGCAAAATTTAATGAAAATGTAGAACTAATACTCATTACCTATTACCAAGCTCGCTTTGATAGATTTGTACATCCACGTATTATTGGCGATGCCAATATGAGAATAAAATTATCCAAACATATTTCATTTAATTTTCATTTTGTTCCTTATTACGATGCAGAGCCTGTTATTCCAATTTTTAAATGGAATTATGAATTGACTTCAGGAATAGGAGTTCAGTTCTAAAAGTAATTTGTAGAATTATTTGAATTGTGTAAATAAAAAATGAGCAATTTCAACCAAAAAAACCTATTCGTTCAGACTAGGAAGTCTGAAATACATTATAACTTACAAATTGAGTTTCTTATTCAAAATAAAAAGTAGTATAATTAAACAATTTGACAATGAAAATGATTGTACCTACAATTAATTTCTTATTTTAATTTTATCAACTAAAAATCGTATCTCTATGAAGACAATCGCCTTATTTGGAGCAACTGGACAAACAGGTTCAGAATTTTTAAAACTTGCCTTAAAAGAAGGCTATCAAGTAAAAGCACTCGTCAGAACGCCAGAAAAAGTAACTCTAAAAGATGAAAAATTAAAGGTTTTGCAAGGAGATATTCTGACAGAAGCAGATGTAGAAAAGACAATAAAGGATACTGATATTGTCGTTAGTTTATTTGGTCACGTAAAAGGTTCGCCAGAAATGTTGCAGACCAAAGGAACGGTTCATATTATTAATTCTATGAAAAGAAATGACATCAAACGTGTTATTTCGCTTTCTGGAGGAGGTTTGCCTTACGAAAAAGATGAACCCAAATTTATGGATAAAGCAATACGATTTATTATGAAAATTGCTGTCCCGAAAGTTTTGGATGATGCTGTTGCTCATGCAAAAGTATTAGAAGAAAGTAACTTGGATTGGATGATTGTAAGAGGACCTCGTCTTACCAACGATGCAGCACAAGGAAGTTATAAAGAAGGTTGGGTAGGCGTAAATGCAAGTACAAAACTAACTAGAGCAGATTTGGCTGATTTTATTCTAAAACAAATAGAAAGTACAAAATATAATAAGCAAATGCCTTTTGTAAGTAATTAGTAGGAAACTAAATGTGTAGATTTATTTGTAGGTACAATTAGTTGCCTACAAATAAATTTATTCATTCCATTCTCTATTTTCATTTTCGGTATTCTTATCTCTAAAAGATTGTGCTAAATCTATCTCAAAGTAATTAGAGATATCTAATAAGTAATTCAAAACATCGGCAAGTTCGGAAGCTAATTCTGCTTTCGTTTTTTCTGAATTATGTGTTTTTTGAGTATGTAAATTTGTATGATTGCGAATAGCTTTTGCTACCTCTCCAATTTCTTCTGTCAATAACAAAAAAAGCTGTGAAGGAGAATTTTTGTCCCAACCTCTTTCACTACAAAGTTCTTTTATGTAGCTTTGAAATTCGTTTAAATCGTTTGTTTTTGGTAAATTTGGCATAGAATACTAGTGATTAATGATTAACGTTTAATGATTAGTGGAAAGGCAATTCAAAAATAACTAAAATTCTGTATTTGTATTTTAATTAGAAAAGTATTTATCCTGTATTTAATCATGCTAATCATATAAATCACTTGCTAATCCTACCTAGCATTTTCATTTACTATTCCTCAAAATGCTCAAAATAAACAATCTTACAAAACTTTACGGCTCACAAGCTGCTGTCAATAATCTTTCTTTTGAAGCCAAAAAAGGAGAAATTTTAGGATTTTTGGGTCCAAATGGAGCAGGAAAATCTACTACTATGAAAATAGCAACTTGTTACATGGCTGCAAATAGTGGAAGTGTAGAAGTGTGTGGAATTGACGTAACACAAAATCCGAAAGAAGTAAGAAAAAAAATTGGATATTTAGCTGAAAATAATCCTCTTTATTCGGATATGTATGTAAAGGAATATTTGTCTTTTATGGCTAAATTCTATGATTCAGAAAATCTAAAAGGTAGTACAAATTTAAAAAACAGAATTGATGAAATAATCCAGTTAGTAAAGTTGGAAAGAGAGTCGCACAAACAATTACGCCAACTCTCAAAAGGTTTTCAGCAGCGTGTCGGACTTGCACAAGCCTTATTACACGACCCAGAAGTTTTGATTTTGGACGAACCAACAACAGGTTTAGATCCAAATCAGATTGTAGAAATCAGACAAGTAATAAAGAGTATCAGCAAAGAAAAAACAATTGTTTTTTCTACCCATATTATGCAGGAAGTACAAGCTCTTTGTGATAGAGTGGTGATTATCAATAAAGGTGAAAAAGTACTTGATGTATCAATAGACCAATTAAATGATAAACTGAAGACAGAATTAGGTCAAAATGAATATGTTGTAAATATAGAAACTGAAAAACCTATTTTAGAAGAGCAATGGCAGCAAATTGAGGGAATAATAAAAGTAGAAATCAATCCAAATGAACCCAAAAAGGTCAAGTTATTTACTCAAAATGATTTGAGAAAAGAAATATTTTTATATTCTGCTAATCAAAACTGGATTTTATTAGAAATGCAACAACAAACGCAATCTTTAGAAAATGTTTTTCATCAGCTTACAAAGTAGCATACGCTTTAGCGTGTGAAAACGTACCGAATACTTTAGCTTTCGCCTTATTTTAAAATTTTAGCTAATTCTTCAAAACTTTTTTTCTCATCAAAAATAGCTTCAATATTTATTTCAAACCCTTTTACAACTTCACTTTTTAGTTTTCCTGTACTGGATTTCAAAATTAACTCGTACTCATTATTACTAATTCTATACAGTTCAATTACTTTTTTTATTGGGTCAATAATCCAGTATTCTGTAATAGTATGAGCTAGATAATCCTCAAACTTAATTCCGTAATCATTGTTTTTTGTGCTTTTAGACAAAATTTCAACTACCAAATCAGGTGCAGGAAATATACTTTGTCCTTCCTTAAAGTCTTTCGATTTTTCATTTTTAAAGAAACACAAATCTGGCTCGTAATCATTCCGACCAAGCGAAATCAAAACTTTTTCTATTCCTACATATCCTAGATTATTTTTCTTTACATACGTGTTTAGCAATGTTACTAAATTAAGAAGTACATCATTATGTTCCTTTTTTACAGGCGAATGAATAATTATTTCTCCCAAAATAAATTCAGATTTTTTGAACTCAGCTACTTCATTGTAGAAATACTCACGTTTTTTTCGTTCTTCTTCTAATGTTTTTTGTGCTTCTTGTATAAATTTTTGAGGATTAGATAATTTGAAAATGTAATCTAATATTTCTTTTTGGTCTGGTTGATTTGGCTGTGCAATTCCCATTTTTGTATTTTTTGTTAAAATGTGTTTTCATATAAAGAACGAAAAAGTATTTTATAAGTTTTAAATTCAATTGCAGTAAAAGCATAGAAATTTATAACTTTGAATATAGAAAATAACTATTTTCACGATAACTACTTTGTTAATCGGACAGGATTTTAGTCCTACTTTTGATTATTTTTTTAAATACTGAAAAAAACTAAACTTTATATAAAAAGCATACGTTTTTATTAGGAAATTATTTTAGTAAAAAAGTAAAATTATGAAAAATATAACTATTTCAGAAAAAGAATATTTAGCTTTAAAGCAAACTATCAATGAATTACAAGAAAAAATCAGCCTATTAAAAGATGAAGAATTTATAAAGAAACTTCAACGTACTTATCAACTTTTTGTAACTTCAACAGATAGTAAGATAAATGAAGAAATTCCTAATTTATCAATAAAAAGAGGTTCTGGTAAAGATGTAATAAGAATTGTAAGCGATGATTTTGATGCTCCTTTAGATGATTTTAAAGAATACATGTAATGGAAATATTTTTAGATACGCACATTTTGATTTGGCATCTGACCAATGACTCTAAATTAAGTACAGAAAAAAGTGATTTAATAGAAAATTCAGTTCATAGGAAGCACATTAATATTGCTAGTTTGTGGGAAATTACCATTAAAAATAGTTTGGGTAAATTAAATATAGATATTCCATTAAATAAAATTGTTCCTAAAGAAATTATTTTGTTAGATATAACTATTCCTGATTTGGAAATTTTGCAAAAACTTCCTTTTTATCCTCATCATAAAGACCAGTTTTATAGAATTATAGTTAGTCAAGCCATTTCTAATGACTTCCTTTTGATGAGCGAAGATGGAAATTTCCCTCTTTATAATATTGATTTGCATACTACTAGACATTTTACTTTTGACTTCCCTAAATCCCTCCGAAGGAGGGACTTTGAATAGGCTTTTCTCCCCTCCTTCGGAGGGATTTAGGGAGGTTGCATTTTTTGTCTAGTAGTATGGTTGATTTGATTTAAATAAAATTCTCTGCATTTATTGATGTTTCATCTGCCGCTTAAACAGGGTTGAAACCCTGTCCAATTGAAAAACCAAAGACTATTTGTAAAATATTTATCACGAATTATGAATTGAACAGGGTTTTAACCCTGTTTTTGATTATAAATAATGCAAAAACACAAACTTTTAGAAATCTATCAACGCAGACTGACTAATCTTTCGGGAAAAAACCGTTCGCTTTGGCTTCCCAAAATCTACTCAACTTCATTTTTAGATATTAATGAACTAGATTTTGTATTGAATAAACCTGCTTTTTCGGTTATTGAAAGTTTGGTAGCAAACAAAAAAAATATTCCTATTTGTGGTCTTTCTGATGCAAGAGACAGCAAAACTAATCAAATCAGTAGACAGTTAAAGGGAATTGAACGCAAGACAAATTCTATTTTTGAGGAAAGTGGAGCCTATGATTTGTATGTTGGTTTTCCTTTTGTGGAAGGCAAATTATTTGATGATACAGTGGTGCGTTGTCCATTACTATTTTTTCCTGTAACCTTAGAAATTAAGAATAGGAAATGGCAAATTACGCAGCGAACTGATGCAGGAGTTAGTTTTAATAAAGCTCTTTTATTGGCTTATTCTCATTTTAATGAAATTGAAATTTCGGATGCTTTTTTGGAAGAAAACTTTGAAGATTTTCCCAAAGATTCATTAGAATTTATTACACAATTATATAATTATTTGGAGAATAGTCAATTAGAAATAAACTTTAATCAAGAAACATTTGCTCAAAAACTCCTTCCTTTTTTCTCTCAAACTAAGCAAGATGCTACAAATTTATTCCAGACAGGAAAATTAAAATTGGTTTCTCAAGCCGTTTTAGGGATTTTTCCTCAAGCGGGTTCGTATCTTTATCAAGATTATGAAAAACTGATAAATGATAAACGAACGCCACAGTTAGAAGATTTTTTTCACGGAGAATTAAATAATTTCAATGAAACTGAATATGAAAAAGAACTTTTAAAGAATACTACTACTCAAAGAAACATTTCAGAAGAGGAAATTTTTGCACCTTTTGCTCTTGATGCCTCACAGGAAAAAGTTTTGAAAGCTGTCAAAAATAATAATTCCTTCATCGTACAAGGTCCTCCAGGTACTGGAAAATCTCAATTGATTTGTAATTTGGTAAGTGATTTTGTAGCTCAAGGGAAAAAAGTTTTGGTAGTTTGTCAGAAACGAGCAGCTTTAGATGTGGTTCAGAATAGATTAAGTGAAATCAGAAATTTCAGAATTTATTGCCTTAGTTCATGATTTTAAGCAGGATAGAAAAGCGATTTATGAGCAAATTGCAAACTCATATCCAGAATTTAGAACTCTATGAAAAGCAAAATAAAAGTCTGAATGCAATTCATTTGGAACGTAATTTTTTGAAAATAAGTAGAGAAATTGATAGTCTTACTAACGAATTTGAGGAATACAGAACCGTTTTTTTTGATGAAAAAATAGCAGGAAAATCAATTAAAGAATTATATCTAAATGCTGATTTAAATAAAAAACATACAGAATTATCAAAAGCAAAATAGTTTAGATTTGATGATGAATTTGAAGAAATTGATTTAACAAATCCCACAAATGAAAACAAAGGCGAAAATACAAGTCAAGTTTCTTATTTCAAAGTTTAGAAAAAACCTAAAAACGTATATTCGTCTTCAAAATAAATATGATAATTCAACTTATAGTTTATCAGAAAGACAAAGTTTTGCAAATTTTGAGGAGGAAAATAAGACAAGAAATTTTACTACTTTTCACAGATATTCCAAATTTCAAAAAGGAAATTGAAGCAAAATTTTCAACATTATTAGGAAAATCTATTTCTTACGAGCAAGCCAAAAAATGGTCTAAAAAAATTCCTCAATGGAAACAAGCTGTAAAAGAACTTCAAAATCCAGAATTATGGCAGATTTTTAATGAAAGTAGATATTATGAATTCGAAAAACCTGAATGGCTTGTCGATTATATAAATATTTCACAGAAAGAAAATATTGCTTCTTCTTTTGCCAATGCAGAGAAAAAATGGCTTTCTCAAAAAGAAAAAGATTTGTTGAATTATTTTTCTGATGGTGGAATGGAAAAATTCTTGGAATATAGAACCTTAAAGGAAGCTAAATTTTTAGTAGAAGAATACAAAAAACAAAAACAGAATGTTTTCAGAAAATTGTGGAAACGAATTGTCGCACCAAAAGCAGAAAAATTTACAAAACAGCTTTTAGAAGACTATAAAAGAAAAGATACTATAAAAAATATTGATTCTCTTCTCAAAAAAATAGAAAAAAGAAATAGCTTCGAACTCAAAATAAGTGCAATACAGGCAGTAGAATGGGTTTCAGAGGCTCCCAGGTCAATTAATTTCAAAAAAAATGAGCTTAAAAATTGGTTTTCTACTCACCGAAAAGCACTAGATTTGAAACTTCTTTTGATAGAATTACTAGAATACAGCCGTATTTTTTTGGAAAAAGAAATTACACATCAAGATTTGAGTTTGTTTGTAGAAGAGTTTGTAAGCCTGCTTACTCAAATTGAAATAGAAGAAAAACAATGGCAGAATTATTTTACAGAAAATCAAATTGACTTTATTACTCCTCAAAAATAAATCTGAAATTCAAAGTGAAAAATTAAATCAAATAAAATCTGCAATTACGTTAGATTTTGAGCAATTGGTAAAATTAGATACGCTAAAAAGTAACTTTTCGGAAGCAGAACTAAAGACAATTGAAGAATTAAGAGGAATTAAAGCTAATGAAACAGGATAATGAACCTAAGGATAATGAAATTCGAAATAATGAATGAACGAAAATGAAACTCTACTTCTATTCAATAATTCAATTCAAATAAGTTGGATAAAAGACTTGAAAAATATTTTCCAATTCTGAAAACAGTTAGTTCTCAAGATTGGAAAGAAAATGAAGAACGTTTGAAAACTTTAGTTACTCAAAAACAAATAATTAGTGCAGATATTTTACGTCTAAAAATAAAAGAAAAAACTTATAAAGACTATAGAATTTAATCGTTTGGGAAACAGAACAAGTTATAGAGATTTAGAACATCAAGTAAAGAAAAAACGCAGTATTTGGGCATTACGCAAACTTTTGTCTAATTTTTCGGAAGAGATTTTTAGTCTTTTTCCTTGTTGGTTGGCTTCTCCTGAAACGGTTTCGGCTATTTTTCCGCTTGTCCAGAATTTTGATTTAGTTATTTTTGATGAGGCTTCTCAATGTTTTGCCGAAAAAGGAATTCCTGCTTGTATCGTGGAAAACAAAGCATTATTGCTGGCGATGAAAAACAGTTACCTCCACATGATTTGTATCAACCTCGTTGGGAGGAAGATTTGGACAAAATAAATGCTGAATATGAATATGAAGAGTATGAAGATGATAAAAATAATGAAGAAACGTATTTTACTGAATCAAAATGAAACAAATAAAGTAACCGAAAATCCTCGTTTGGCTTTAGAAGTAGATTCACTTCTGGATTTGGGTAAAAATTATTTACCTTCCTTTGAATTAAATGGACATTACGAAGTCGTTTTGCCGAACTAATTGCTTTTTCAAATTATCATTTTTATGGAAATCGTCTTAAAGTTGTACCTGATTTGACTGTTATTCAGAATAATTCAATTGATTCTACACCAATAAAATATCTGAAAATAAACGGAACATGGCATCAAAATCAAAATCAAGAAGAAGCCGAAAAAGTAGTAGAATTAGTCAAAAATTTAATCAGAAACGAAGAAAACCAAAACTAAAAGTATAGGAATAATTACATTTAATTCAAAACAGCAAAATCTTATTCGTGACTTGTTAGAAGAAAATTTGGAAACAATTCCAGAAGATTTATTTATCAAAAATATCGAAAATGTACAGGGAGACGAACGAGATTTGATTATTTTTTCTGTTGGTTATGCACCAAATAGGTCTGGAAAATTTCGTTTGAGTTTTGGTTCTCTTAGTCAGCAAGGAGGAGAAAATCGGTTGAATGTAGCAATTAGTAGAGCAAGAGAGAAGATTTTTATAATTAGTAGTATCTTTCCTCATCAACTTCCCGTTTTGGAAACGCATAGTTTGGGAGCACAACTTTTAAAAAAATATCTATCTTTTGCTTATCAAATTTCGGAAGGAAAAGAATGGCATCAGATTAATTTTGAGGAAGGTAATACTATTGGAAAGCAAGCAACAGGAAATAAAAAATAATTTTACAGAAAGTCATTATTTTTCAAATCTAAAAAGTACAATTATTTCAAACAATCAGAATTCAGAAATTGAATTTTCTCAAAACACTTTTTCTGTAATGGATTTGGTTTTACTTTCTCAAAACTATGTTACTCAAAGTAAAGAAATAATCGCAGCCATTTATACAGACGATGAGCGTTATTATTCTTCGTATTCTGCAAAAGAATTTCATGTTTATTTGCCAATGCTTTTAGAGAAAAAAGGCTGGAAAGTAAAGTTTTATTGGTCTAAGGATTATTTTTTGAATAAAAATAAATCTGAAATTATGTAGGAAAAAGCGTGTTTTCCCTAACTAATTTTAAAACAAAATCTTGTACATAAAAAATCTACTCTCAAAACTACAAAAGTAATTTTAAGAGTAGAATAAAATATATAAAAAAAATAAAAGATTATTTAACGTCTGTCCATTCAACATCAGAAGGCGAACCGTCCTCTTTTTTTGCTTCTTCTTTTGCTTTTTCAGCCTCATTGAAATTCTCAATAAAACTAATCAGTTTTTCGCCACCTGGAATGCTACTTACCATTTCCAAAACATCACCATATTCACTATCTGATTTTATAGTCTTGACTACTTCTTTGAGCATCGGAACTGCCATTCCAACTCCCATTACTGTACCCATTATGCTTTGCATAGGCGAAGAACCACTACCAAAACCAGCAGCACCATTAGCTACTCCATTTTGTCCTGTTGGCATTCCATTGATATTCAAGAATTTGATACTATCAATCTTTTCAGCAGGTGCCATTAATTTCTCCATAATGGTAGGAAGTAATGGAATAAGCTCCTTGATTGCGTCAGCCAAAATAAGATTCTTACCAACTTTATTTTGAGCTTCAATTTTGAGTAAAAGTGCATGTGCCTCTGCTTCTCCAATCTGTCTAATAGTCTGTGATTGCAACTCAGCAGCTTTACTTTCTAGTTCAGCAGCCTCTAGTTTTGCTTGTGCAACAATTCTCAAACGGTACGATTCTGCATCTACATCAACATTAAAAGCTATGAGTTCTTTCTTTGCTTCTTTATCTGCTTCAATGACTTCAATTTGAGCTCGCTTGTCAGCCGTTTTCAAATCTAGGTCAGCAGCTTCTTGTTTTGATTGTGCATCTTTAATCAAGTTGTAGGCCTTAATATCAGCTTGTACACGTTGGTTAGTTACCTGTGTTTGTGCTTGCTGCTCTGCCTTAATTACCTCAATTTCTTTCTCACGATTTGCAATCTCAACAGCCTGAACAGTTCGTGCTTGCTCCTCTGCTCTGATTTTTTCGGCTTCTTGTTTTGCCGTTTCCTCTAGCATTTTGAGTTTCTCACGAAGCTGCTCTGCTACTTCACTTTCTCTACGAATACGAGCCAGTTCAATTTCCTTTTCTTTTGTTTCATCAGCTACGCTAATTGTTTGCTCTTTCATTTTTTGAGCAACGCTAGATTCCTGCTCTCTTTGCTGATTTGCTAAACTAATTGCTAGTTCTCTAGCAATACCAGCTTGCTGTTCGATAGATTCTTGTTCTTGTTTGGTTTTTTCAGCTAAAGCATTTTCTCTAGATCTAGTTTCAGCAATTTCACGTTTTTGTCTTTCACCTTTAAACTCCAAATCTTGAGTAATCTCTAACTGACGAGTTTGTGCAGCCTGATTTTGCTCTGCAATACGAACTTCTTTTTCACGTAAACGAAGATTGGCAGCCTCTGCTTGTGAAGCTGTTCGTTGAGCAATTTCCTTTATACCTTGTGAGTCCAGAACATTTTCTGCATCGTGTTGAGAAAGTGGAAGCTGCTCCAAATATTGAATAGCAACATCATCAAGTCTGTAACCATTCAGAATTACGTCGTTTTCGTGTTCTTGTCCTAGAGCAATAATTATTTGTTCTCTAAATTCGGTACGATTTTGATAAAGTGCATCAAAGGTAAGTTTTGAGCCTGCTGTTTTTAGAGCATCTGAAAATTTTGCTTCAAAAAGCTCTCTAATAATTCCAATATCAGAAGCACGCTCACAACCGACAGCACTAGCAACACGACGAATATCTTCGTCCATTGCATTGATTTTGATATAAAAATCAACTTCCACTTCTGCACGAATACCATCTTTACAAGAAAGGCTTTCGTGTTCACGTCTTTTGATTCTCACCGTTTTGACAGTCAAATCTATCGTTTCGATTTTATGAAGAAGTGGAATAACAATTGCCGAACTAGTAGAAATAGCTGCTCTTTGAAGTCCAAAACCTGTCTTTACAAGTGCCGTACCAGGACTTGCTTTTTTTAGAAATGCTCTAAGTAAAGCTACTAAAAAGACTAGAAAAAGAATAATTCCGCCAGCTACGAAAACAAAGGTAGGCATACCATTAAAGTTATTTGATTGCAAAATAATTGCGTTCATGTTTTTTTGATTAAAGTAAATGAAGTAGAATAAATAAAATTGGCTTTTCAGAATTCTTGTAACAGAGTTTTTATATTTCTTCACAAGAAAAGAAATTTTTACTAAAATTTGCTAATTTTTTTTAATTACCAGCAAATATTGGCAAAAGAAAAGCAGTACGAAAATGATTTTCGTAAAAACTAAGGCTTATAAAGTTTACATGGGAGTAAAATGTAGAACAGACATCTTGTCTGTTTTGGGGTTTAGAAGTGGTAAGTAAAATACTGTTTATCTACACAGACCAGAAATCTGTGATACAGTTAATTCAACATTACAAAATAAATATTACTTTCTTTATTATAATCTACAATAACGACTTCCTGTCCTCTCACAAAGACAGATTCTTCTTCGGCTGCACGAATAGGAATATTGACAATATCGCCTCCTTCTAATTTGAAGGTAGCACTTCCAAACTTTTTCGTAACTTTCGAAGAAGAAACAAAAGCTGTTTTTCCTATTAAACTATCTGCCGTTCTGGCAATTCCGTAATCTCTAAAGAAGGGTTTAATGGGTTTTAGTACAAATCCTGCAATAAAAACGGCTACAAAGAAAGAAATTCCAAAATTGACAAAAAACATAGTCCAAAGTTGCCACGAAACGGAAAGGTCAAGTTGATTGATAGCAAACTGATTGAGCCAAACTCCAATAATTGCTTGTATAAAAAACAAGATTGTTAGAATAATTGAAATAGGAACTTGTCCGACACTCAAAAAAGTAAGAAATCCATCACCTAATGAAAATCCATCAGCATCTACATCTATACTAATATCTGTATCTAAATCTGGATGAGGAAAAAATCCTTCTATGGCACTATGACTAAACAAACCAATTGCAGAAACAAGCCATATTCCAATAGAAATTCCTCCCAAAATACCATATACTAAATTATAGGGAGCTTCCAGAAGTATAAATAATTCGTTCATGATTGTGCTGTTTTGATATTTTTAATGAGTAGTAAATAAACTTAAATAAATAAAACTTATTTTAAAGTTAGTTTAAACTCAAAGTAAAGAGATTATAGTTTTTAAAATTTATAACTTAAAATAGCTTGTGAGTATATTTACGTAAAAAATAAAAATAAGGTTTTGTATTATTTAATTACACCAATTATTGTTTTGTTAATTAGCTCATTTATAGCATATTATTCTGTAAAATATTTTTAAGATTTATTTTGATTTAGTTTTGGGTTTATTAAACCTTACATTTTTACTCTGCAATATAGTTTATTTCTTGTCAATGAAATGCTCGTGAAGAAGACTGTCAAAATCATAAAAAACAAATAATATTTTTCAATATTTTCTTTTTACAAAAATTCATCGTATAATTGTAACTTCAATGAAAACAAACTATTGCACATATTATTCACAAGAGCAAATCCCAACTTGTTCTAACACAAAATGTTCACGACGTTTTCGCCTTGGTGCGTCTATATAGTTTTTGACAGAATTACGTATTTTGTCCCTTCTCGTCTGTATTTTATAAAATCTCATTTGTTTTTACTATCCATTTTCTTTTATTATTCTAATTAAGAATACAGTTTTGCTTTATCTATTTTTTTTGGATAATGTAATTTACTTTTTCTATACTTTTTTATTCTATGGTATCAATAGTAGTTGCTGATATAAGCCATCAACAGTATGCCGTTTTGGTGTGTCAAATGATTGAAGAGGCAGCCAAAGCAAGAGGAACAGGTATTGCCAAACGTGAACCTGTTTATATTCAACAAAAAATGGAGGAAGGAAAGGCTATTATTGCCTTAGAAAGTCAGGAAAATAGTGAAAATAATCAGGAAGGCAAAAAGGTTGTCGGTTTCTGCTACATCGAAACGTGGCAAAACCAAGAATATGTCGTCAATTCGGGTTTGATTGTCCATCCAGATTATCGTAAAACAGGATTAGCAAAATCTATTAAAAAGGCAACCTTCGAACTCTCCAAAAAAAAATACCCCAATTCTAAATTATTTGGAATTACGACAAGTCTTGCTGTTATGAAAATAAATTCTGATTTAGGTTATAAGCCTGTTACTTTTTCTGAACTTACACAAGACGAAGCTTTTTGGAAAGGTTGTCAAGGTTGTGTCAATTATGATATTTTACAACGAAATGAAAAAAAATTGTGCCTCTGTACAGGAATGATGTGTGATTTGGCTACACTAAAAGATACAATACCTTCCAAACCAGAAGAAGAACGCAAAAATGGGAAAATTTTATTCGCTTTCTCAAACTTCGAAGCATTCGATCTAAAACGTAAAATCAATTTGTTTCCAAGACTGAAAGAAGTGATTTACCCAGAAAGCAAACTCACTAAAAAGCAAGAAAACAAGTCAAAATAATCTTAAACTACAAAAATTATGTCTCAAAGCAATTCTGATTCTTCAAAATCAAATAAAGTTCTTCTTGCCTTTAGTGGAGGCTTAGATACTTCTTATTGCGTCAAATATCTGACACATGAAAAAAAATTAGAAGTTTATACAGCCCTTGTAAATACAGGAGGTTTTTCGGAAAAAGAACTTCAAGAAATAGAAAAAAAAGCAATGGATTTGGGTGCTGTTCATCATACTACTTTGGAGGTTACAGAAGAATATTATCATAAAATTATTAAGTATTTGATTTATGGAAATGTACTACGAAATAATACATATCCTTTGTCAGTAAGTGCAGAACGTACCTATCAAGCCATTGCACTAGCCAAACATGCAGCCGAAACAGATGCTAATTATATTGCACATGGAAGTACAGGAGCAGGAAATGACCAAGTTCGTTTTGATTTAGTGTTTCAATTAATTGCACCAAATTTAGAAATTCTTACACCCATAAGAGACCAGCAGCTTTCAAGAGAGCAAGAAGTGGCTTATCTAAAATCTCATGACGTAGATTTAGACTGGGAAAAAGCAAAGTATTCAATCAATAAAGGACTTTGGGGTACAAGCGTAGGAGGTGCAGAAACGCTCACTTCTCATAAAACTCTACCAGAAGAAGCCTATCCAAGTCAGCTTGTGGATAATGGAGGACAAACAATTACTTTAGAATTTGAAAAGGGAGAAATCTGTGGTATCAATAATGAAAAAATGAATCCAGTAAAAGCTATTCAAAAGCTAGAAGCAATGGCAAATATATATGCTATTGGGAGAGATATGCACGTAGGAGATACGATTATCGGTATAAAAGGAAGAGTTGGTTTTGAGGCAGCAGCAGCAAGTATTATCATAAAAGCACATCATACTTTGGAAAAACATACACTTTCAAAATGGCAAATGTATTGGAAAGAACAGCTAAGTAATTGGTATGGAATGTTTATTCATGAATCGCAATATTTTGAGCCAGTCATGAGAAATATCGAAACTTTTTTGGAAGATTCTCAAGCAAATGTTACAGGAAAAGTAATTGTTGCTTTGCGTCCGTATCGTTTTATAGTTGAGGGAATTGAGTCAGATTATGACCTTATGAAATCGGATTTTGGAGAATATGGAGAAATGAATAAAAATTGGTCTGGAGATGATGTAAAAGGATTTACGAAAATAATGGGAAATTCACTTCAAATTTTTAATCAAGTTCAAAATAAGGTTCAAAATAAGGTTCAGAACAAAGCAAAGCCAAAAAACAAGAACATAAATAATAAATCATCGAATTAAGTAGGAAAATTAAAGTTGGAATTGTTGGGGGAAGTGGCTTTGTAGCTGGCGAACTTCTTCGTTCTTTATCAATCACCCAAATACAGAAATTGATTTTGTGTATTCTCATTCTCATTCTGACAAAAAAATAAGCGACATTCATACTGATTTATTCTCTCTCTGATTTAGTTTTTTCTCAAAAAGTAAATTCTCAAATTGATGTTGTTTTTTTGTGTTTGGGACATGGAAACTCTACTCGTTTCTTGTTGGAAAATGAATTTTCTCAAACTACCAAGATTATAGATTTGAGTAATGATTTTAGATTGAATAAAGACAAAAAATTGAAGCTAGAAAAAGAAAATAAGGAATTGGAGTTTATCGTATGGTTTACCCGAAATTTATTCTCAAAAAATAAAAGAAGAGTAAATATATCGCAAATCCTGGTTGTTTTGCAACGGCTATCCAATTAGGAACTTTGCCTCTAACAAATCATTTTCCAAATCTAAAAGAATGGCATGTTCATGCACTTACAGGCTCAACAGGTGCAGGACAGTCACTTTTAGAAACCACTCATTTTAGTTGGAGAAATCAGAATGTATCCATTTATAAACCTTTTTCGCATCAGCATTTGGGGGAAATTGAACAGAGTTTGAAAGATATGTCTCCAAATTTTGAAGGAAAAATAAATTTTGTTCCACTAAGAGGAAATTTTACACGAGGAATTTTTGCGACGTATGTATGTTACTTTGGAAGACGAAAATTCAGATAAAAATACGTCAGAAGAAGAAATTATTTCTATTTATCAAATCTTTCTACAAAAATACTCCTTTTGTCAAAATTAGTGAACAAACCAATTGATTTAAAGCAAGTTGTGAATACAAATTATTGTCTTTTGCATATCCAAAAGATTGAAAATAAAATTCTTATTACCTCTTGTATTGATAATCTTGTCAAAGGTGCAGCAGGACAAGCGATTGAGAATATGAATCTTGCAATTTGATTTACCTCAAGAAACTGGACTTGACTTTCAAGGCTACTTATTTCTAATTCTATATTCTAGCGCAAGATTCTATCTTGTGCTTACCATTTCGCAAGCATATGCTTGCAAAAAGCAAAGTACAAGGTAAAACCTTGCACTAGAAAAAAAATTTTAAAAATTTCTTCTATGAATTTATTCAACGTTTATCCAAAATATACCCTTTCTCCAACTTCGGCAAAAGGGCTGTTATATTTATACTGAAGAAGGCGAAAAATACCTTGATTTGTACGGTGGTCATGGCGTTATTTCTATTGGTCATTCTCACCCTCATTATGTAAAACGTATTTCTGAACAGCTCTCTCAAATTGGTTTTTATTCCAATTCAATAGAAATTCCAATTCAAACAGAATTAGCCAAAAGACTCACAGAGCAAAGTGGTTATCCAGATTACAAACTTTTTTTGTGTAATAGTGGTGCAGAAGCTACCGAAAATGCACTAAAATTAGCCTCTTTTCATACCAAAAAGAAAAAAGTAATCGCTTTCAAAAACAGCTTTCATGGCAGAACGGCAGCAGCATTAAATGTTACAGACAATGCAAAACTTTCTGCTCCTATTAATGAAAATAATTTTGAAGTAAAATGGGTAGAATTAAACAATGAAAAACAACTACTAGATGCTCTTTCTCAAAAAGATATTTGTGCCGTTATTTTGGAAGGAATACAAGGCGTTGGAGGCTTGGATATGGCAACAGAAAGCTACCTTCAATTTTTAGAAGAAGAATGCAAAAAATACAATGTCTTTGTTGATTCTTGATGAAATTCAGAGTGGTTTTGGTAGAAGTGGGAAGTTTTTTGCTCATCAGTGGTCTGGTATTCAACCTGATATAATATCTATGGCAAAAGGAATGGGAAACGGTTTTCCTATTGGTGGCGTTTTGATACAGTCCAAAAATTGAAGCACATTATGGAATGTTAGGAACTACTTTTGGTGGAAATCATTTAGCTTCTGCTGCTTGTCTTTCGGTTTTGGAAGTTCTGGAAAATAAAAATTTACTAGAAAATGTAAATAAAGTAAGTAAAAAAATAATGGAAGATTTGGCAAAACGTTCCTTCTGTAAAAAAAGTAAAGGGAAGAGGTTTGATGTTAGGAATTGAAATGCCATTTCCGATTAAAGAACTGCGTCAGGAATTACTCTACGATCATCATATTTTTACGGGTTCGTCTTCCAATCCAAATGTTTTGCGTGTCTTGCCACCACTTTCTATTTCTTATGCTGAATTTGAGCCTTTTATAAAGGCTTTGAATAAAATTTTGTCTTAATTACTGGTTCAAGCGTCAACGCTTGAACCAGAAAAAGTAAGCTAGAAATAAACTCTTTCTACTTTCCTAAAATTTTATTAATAATATTTGTTGTAGAGTATCCTTCTACTAACTCTATTGTTTTTACTTCTCCTCCATTTTCCAAAACCACATCTGCACCTACGATAGTATCAAGAGAGTAATCATTTCCTTTCACTAAAATAGTAGGCTTGAGAGCTGTGATGAGTTCTAAAGGAGTAGGTTCAGAAAATAGAATAACAGCATCTACAAAACTTAAAGCTGACAAAATACGCATTCTTGCATGTTCATCATTAATAGGGCGTTCTTTTCCTTTGCCTAAAGCTTTGACAGAAGCATCTGTATTTACGCCAATAATTAGCTTTTTTCCTAAAGCAGCAGCTTTTTCCAAATAATCAACATGTCCCAGATGTAAAATATCAAAACAACCATTTGTAAAAACTACATCTTGATTATTGAATTTCCATATTTCAACTTTTTTTTGAAGTTTGCTAAGTTCTTTATAAATTTTTTTAGAAGAGTCCATTTTAATAAAAAGGTTTTATTTTCACTACTACTATTTGTTAAAACCAAATTACAAAAAAAATAGACAAGAAACCATAAAAATAATTCCTTGTCTATTATCAAATTTACATAAACCTGATTTTTCTATTACTTCTCTTTGAAAATTTGTAAAAAGTGAATTTTTCCATCACCATATTTCTCAAATTTTACGCTAATATAATCTTGTTCAATACCTTGTACTACAGCTTTTCTAAAGCTAGTTCCATCTTCAAATAAAGCCCAAACTTTATCGTTTTTCTGAACATCAATGCGTTCTAATTTCATTAGTTCTACAAAATCTTTTGAATGCGTATCATTATCTACATACCTCAAATTCGTTTTTCCACCATCAAAAGCTATGATTTGAGCCATGTACCAATCCTCTTTTCCATGACGGACAGCCACATATTCACCTTCATAAAAACCATTTAATGTATCGATAATTGGATCATCAATAGCTGGAATAATTTCAGTTTCGTTGGGCGTAATCACAACTCTACTTAGTGTATCTTCTTCAGCAAAAGAAGCATCTTTTGTAGGACTACAAGAAGTGGTAAAAATAAATAAAGCAACTAGAGAATATAAAAATAAGTAATTTGAAAAATGCTTTGTCATAAAATAAATAAAAATAGATTAAAAAATAGATTAATTCTATTACTTATACTATTTGAAATGCCTTTTTGTTGAGATTTTCTCAAAAAAGTAATTTTTCTAAAATTTGATTTAACCCTTTTTTAGTTTTAAAATACCTGTTGGAATAGGAGATTGAGAACGAATTTTTTCTTGTAATTTCAAAATTCCACCAATAAGAGCTTCTGGACGAGGTGGACAACCTGCTACATAAATATCGACAGGAATAATTCTGTCTACACCCTTCACAACATGATAGCCATGTTCCCAATAAGGACCTCCACAATTCGAACAGCTTCCCATTGAAATCACATAACGAGGTTCTGCCATCTGTTCATAAAGACGTTTAAT
Source organism: uncultured Cytophagales bacterium (assembly GCA_963761725.1). GTDB lineage: Bacteria > Bacteroidota > Bacteroidia > Cytophagales > Bernardetiaceae > Bernardetia. The sequence goes on from CAVXHP010000012.1 coordinate 805,855, forward strand.
TCTGTCAGCCATCTTAAAAGTTACTGTTCCTGCCACAATCATTACATCAGACTGACGAGGAGAAGCACGAGGAAAAACACCAAAACGATCTAAATCATAATGCGGAGAATAAGTTCCTATCATTTCGATAGCACAACATGCCAAACCAAAAGTCATAGGCCAAAGAGACGATAATCTCGCCCATTGGATAAGATTTTCTAAAGAAGTAACCACCAAACCCCCTTGTCCAGTTTTTTCGGATTGAGTGAATTTGGTGGTAATTGGAATATTCATTTTTTTATAAATACGTTTCGAAGGCTAAAGCCTACAGTACATTTTCGCACACTAAAGTGTACGCTACTTTTTGACTAAAAATTATAGCTACTATTCAATTGGTTTTGAAACTTTTTAGATAGTCTTTTCTTAGTTCGGATTACATTCAAAAGGTTCATGTACTCAGAGCGAACAGGTGCATGAGAAGGTTCATTTCTATCAAACATCGGTCTGCCATAGCTATCTTGAGGAATATTTTTGGCAATTTGTTGAAGTTTTGGTTCTTCTTCTCTGATACTATCCTTGATAAGTTTTATTTTGAGTTTCAACTGTTTGAAACCTGTTTTTGATTCATAGCCTTCAAAATTTTGTTTGGCGTCATTTTCTAGAAATACATGAGTAAAAATCTCACTACAAGCAGCATGAAAACGATTGTTTAACAGACGGTCTTCATCATTATTTCTAATGATTCCCATTTTTTTCCATTGCACTTGTTTGGTTTTTACATTATTGAGATGTACATTTTCAAATTTGTTGGCAATTTCTTCCACCTCTTCTGTAAGTTTTCGTTTGCTTTCCAAAATCCCTTCTGGAGTAGTTGGAATGGGTGGCTCTTGACGGTACGAACCATAACTATCATTACTTTGCTCTGGATTTCCAAAGAAAATATCAACTTCTCGCTTGTAGTTTCTATATAATTTTAGGTATTTCCATTTCGGAATTACACCAACATCTTTCCACGCTTTCTGCAAATCAATTACTTCCTGACGCATTTCAGGTGTTTTTTCTTTTTGATAATTTAGCTTTCTTACTTTATTACTAATTCGTTTGTATTGTAGAATTCTATCATCATTAACTATTCTTTCATTATCAAAAAAGGCTTTTCTACGCTCAAAGAAAACATCTAAACATCTATCAAATTCTTCTGACATTTCTTCATCCTCATCACCTACGCTTCCTGTGCGTATCCATCTCATTTTGAGGTCTTTAAGATATTCAGAAACTTCTTCCCAGTCGTCGCTATCTTTTAGTTCTTGTGCTTCTGCTAATAAAGCGGTTTTGATTTCTGTATTTTTTACTCTATTTCCAGATATATAATCTTCAATTCCTTGTTCTAACTCCAAAATTCGTTTTTCTATGGCTGTATAATCGCCAATAGCGTTGTAGGTTTCTAAAGATTCTCTAATATGAACAAGCTTCATAAGATAAGAACCTTTATTTTGAGATTCTTCAATAGCTTGTGCTACTTCTTCTACTTTTTCTATTAATTTCTGATACCGTTCTTCAAAATAAGCAATGCTTGCTTCTGCATTTTCTTTAACTACTCCAATTTTTCGGTCTGGCTTATCATTATAGCCTTTTAAATAAACATTATCCTCTTTTATGTAGCCATAAGGATTTGAAGAAGGACTTGAGGAATTAGGTGCTGATTTTTCGTGATTGGTAGTTGAGTTGGCTGAATTAATTGTGGACATTGTTTGTAGTGATTTTTTAGAGTGATTAAATAAACCTAATTTAAAGTAAATCTAGGGTTAAAAGGCTTGGCTTTATAGCTTTTAAAATTTTTTGTATAAAATAAAGCAATAAAAAAGCCTAATTTTATTTTAGCTACATTTTATAAATCTATTATAAGATTATTTTCTATAAAAAAATAAAAATAGAACTGTGTATTAACTTGGAAATAGATTATTTGTTGAAAAAGAAGTAAATTATTTTTTCTAAAACTAAGATACAATTTTTTTATAAAAAAAATAGATAAATAGAATAAAATTGTATGGATTTTTTTAATTACAATTCTGTTTGATTTTTTATTTACTCAAATTTTTGCGTATTACTGGATATAATCCAAAGAGACTGTCTTATTCTCACTAGTCTAGTTTTGAATACGTTGCTTTTATTTGCAAATTTACTTTTCTAAAATCATAAAAAAACATTGTACTAAATACACTATGAAAATCTGTTTTGCTACCAATAATCCAAAAAAAATAGAAGAAGTAATGGCTACTCTTCCTCAAAATATTAAACTGGTAAGTCTGAAAGAAATCGGTTGTAGCGAAGAACTACCCGAAACTACTCCGACTATTGAAGGAAATTCTCAACAGAAAGCTATGTACGTTTATCAAAATTATACTACCAATTGTTTTGCTGATGATACTGGATTAGAAGTAGAAGCTCTAAATGGAGAACCAGGAGTTTATTCTGCTATGTATGCAGACGAGATAATTGGCTCTCATAGAGATTCAAAAGAGAATATGAAATTAGTTTTGAAAAATCTAAGTGAGCAAGCAATAAAAGGAAATACGAATAGAAATGCACAATTCAAAACTGTTTTTACATTAGTTTTGAATGGAAAGGAACATCAATTTGAGGGAATAATTAAGGGGAAAATTATCGATAAACCAACAGGAAAAGATGGTTTTGGTTATGACCCCATTTTTATTCCCAATGGATATGAAGAGACATTCGCAGAAATGCCATTATCCGAAAAAAATAAAATTAGTCATAGAGCGATTGCAACAAGAAAATTAGTTAATTTTTTGAATACACTGAGTGAGAAGTAAAATAATACCACTAAGGAATGGTAAATTGTTAATGTTAAATGATAAATAAATACAAGTAATTAGTTATCAATGAATCATAAATACCGTGTAACATAAATTTATTATCACGTATTTTGTGCGTTCGTTTTAGCTTCGTTGAGGGTTTCACCGTTCTCAAAAACGAACGAAACGCTTTCTCAAAAGCGTGATTTATTAGCCTGAATCACGCTTTTGAGAAAGCGAAACATTCAGTTCTGAGGAACTGAATGCACGAAAAAAATATTACAAAACTTTGATTACACGGTAATAAATCTAAAAACGGTAGTTTATTTAATTTAAATTCTTAAGAGAGATAAGGAATAAGAATCAAATAAATCACTTACACTACTAGACAAAAATGCAGACCTCCCTAAATCCCTCCGAAGGAGGGACTTTGAATGTCTTTTCTCCCCTCCTTCGGAGGGGTTGGGGGAGGTCAAAGAACAAAATGTCTAGTAGTTTATAAATTACAATTTTACAACTTACAACTAATTGATAATCAATAGTTTAAATTCGTAATTGTTCCTAATACTCTATGCTCAATCACAACGGAAAAATATATCAAGACAAAGACACACTTCTTTTTTCTGCTCAAAATAGAGCTTTTAGTTATGCAGATGCACTTTTCGAAACGATACGAGTTGTAAAAAGTAATAAAATAGTTTATTCTATTCCTTTGTGGAATTACCATTTCGAACGTCTTTCGAAAGGGATGAAAGCATTTGGTTATGATGAGCTAGAAAATGATTTTTTGAGACAAGAAATTTTGAAGACAGCAAAATCAATAGTTCTTACAAAGAATACAGAAACTGAAAATACTGATTTTAAAGCTCGTCTGACAGTCTTTAGAAGTGAAGGAGGATTATATACACCTACAAGTTCAGAAACTGAATTCGTAATTGTAATAGAGGAAATCCCCAAATTAATTAATCCATTAAAAGTGCTTGATTTGAAAAAGTTACAAAAAAGCTATGTTTTTTTTGATGAATTACCACTTTTTCCTTCTCGTTTTTCAACCTTTAAAAAAACAGATGCTTTACCTTATGTTTTGGCTGGAAAATATAGAAAAGAACAACAGGCAGATGAAGTTTTTTTGTTGAATGACAAGGAAAGAGTTGCAGAAGCAGGAGCGGCAAATGTTTTTGTATTATCTCAAAAATTAGTTACAGAGCAAAAAAACAAATTTTATTTTATTACTCCTCCAGTTTCGGAAGGTGGTGTAACAGGTACAATGAGAAATTTCTTGGTAGATAATTATCAAAATTATAATACAGACCATTTTGAAATTTCTATTGAGGAAAAGCCAATAACAAAAGCAGAATTAGACAAATCAGAAATTATCTTCACTACAAATGCTGTTCAATCTATTCAAATTATCAAAATTACAACTCAAAAACAGGTTGAGATAATGAAAGATTGGATAGAGAAAGTGAATTGTGTACTTTCTTTCTTGTAAAAGAAAATCACTTTGTATAAAATAAATTAAAGATTACTCTTCATTCAGTACAGAAATAGAATCAGCTTGTGCTGTATAAAGTTGTTGTTTTTCTCTGTCTTTTTCTATTCCATATAATCTAGCTATTGTTCTATATAACTCTTCTGATTTTGGGAAGTAAATAATAGCACCTTCAAGTGTATAAATCGCTTTGGTTACTTTTTCTTCATCTTCATAGAGTTTACTTAGTTTTAGATAAGCATCTAAATTTCGTTTATTTTTACTAACAGATTTCATATATAAATCAACGGCATCTTTTGTCTTATTGGTCGTTGAATCGTTCAAACTCTCACTTATATAAATATTTGCCATTCTATAATACGCCTCTCCAACTACCTCATTGTAGTCAGCATCTTTGAAAGAAACCACAAGCCCGTATGCAGCGGTTGCTGAATCAGGTTCTTCCAAAAATTCGTAGGTTTTTCCCAAATACAAAAACGCTGTCGGGTTCATTTCCAAAATTCCCCATTGCTTAAAACATTCCACAGCTTGATGATAATCACCATTTGCAAAACACATTTTACCGTATTCTTCTTGTGTTACAATAGATTCAGGATTGATTTGAATGGCTCTCTTATAATAACGTCCTGCTTTATCTTCTTGCCCTAAGTCTGTATAAACTGTTCCTAAAAGTGCAATTGCATCAGCATAACTTGGATAAATTGTAACCGCTTTTCGAAGTTGGTCTGCCGCTTTTTCTAAGTATCTAGCCTTTTGTCTGAACGAAACAGTAGTATCTGCTTCGATAATATAACTTCTACCAAGCATATAACGAAGACGAACACTATTAGGCGAATTATTTACATCCGCTTTCATAAGTGTCATATCATTTTTCCAAGCTTCATTTCTAATTACTGTTTTGATACTATAAAGTACCAAAACCAACAAACTTCCTACAAAAGTATAGGTATAAACCCATTTTGCAGCTCTCCTCTTATTAGAAACTAACCAACCAAACAAATCATACAAGGCAAAAGCAGTAGCCATACAAAAAGCTAGAGAAGGTAAATAAAGAAGTCGTTCTGAAATAATAGTGCCAGGAGAAAGAAAGACAAACTCATCAGGATTAATCAAAAATTCGGTTATGTAGATGAACAACAAATAACCAGTAAAATAAAAATAAGTAAATGTATAAATTCCCTTTTTCCGAATAGTAGCAACTGAAACAATTCCAGCACCTAGTATTCCCAAAAACGTCATGACTACACGTACATCTGTCCATTCTTTAAGGGTAATCTGATTGAAAGAATAATCGTGAGAAAGGTTAATAGGAAGAATCAAAAGTTCGATATATTTGGCAAAAGCAAAGATAAGCGTACTTATTTTTTGAGACAAATCAGCGTAAACAAATGGATTGTTCAAAATGCTGTGCATCAAATGTGCTTGTTCTATATCTCTTGTAAAAAACTCTCGCAACTGCCAATATGCAAAAGCAGTAAACAAAACAGGAATAGCCAAAACAAAAATATCTAGTTTGCGAAGCGGAATAAAATAATACAGAATCAAAGGCAAGATAAATAGAAAAGAAATAGCCGTTTCTTCTGTCAAAAGAGCTAGAAAAAAGGAAAGAGCAACCAAGGGTAAGTACACAAAGCGAATAGCACCCCTAGCATAAGCAGCACGAAGTAATAGATAAGTCATTAAAAGAAGCCACAAAAAAGAAAGAAGTTCGTTTCTTCCCTTTATGCTTGCAACAATTTCGGTATGAACAGGATGAGCAATAAAAATGAGAGTAGCTAAAAAGGCGAGAATCTGCCGAGGTCGTTCCTCCAAATACCCAGAAAAAATTCTATTCAAAACAGACAGTAATAACAATCCCGTAAGAGCATATAAAATAACATTAATGACATGACTAATATGAGGACTTTCCCCAAAAAGGGAATATTCAATAGCATAAGTAAGTAGCGTAACAGGCTGATAATGCTCATTTGCAGGAATAAACTTGGCTTTTGTATCACTTACGTCTGCATAACTATCTTGTTTGAAGATATTCATAATCCCATCTACTCCCAAACCTTTATGTGCCATATTGCTTTGAGAAAGCAAACGAGAACCTTCCGTAGCGTATTCGTGTGTGAAGGTGTTAGAATAAAGACCAACAGCAAGAAGCACTATGAATGTGCGTTTGAAAATATAGTTAGAAAGCCACACTCTGCCTAAATAACGAGTGAATTTTTGAAGAGATAATAAGAAGGTAGAGCGTTGTGTCATCAAAAAAATATTAAACTATTAAATATCGCTGTTTTAATTCTGCTGTTTTGAGTTTAATTAGCAGAACTAAATTAATTACTATAATCTATTCCTAAAACTTTATTCAAATCAACCTAAAAATAGTAGATAGATATTGATTTTCCTACATGTTAAAACAAAACTTTGAATAAAATAAGCTAAAAGAGACAGAAACAAATTAATTATATAAATTATTACAGAAAAAATTATACAAATTGCATAATTCAAAATGAAGTTAAATAGTGTTTAATTTCTGCCAAATGGCGTTTCAAAGCTAACCAAATAAAGTTCAATTCGTTTACCAAAAACGATTTATCAATCGGCTTTTTTAATTTACTCGTCGAAATAAATCAAAAGTTTGCATTTTTACTTTTAAGATAGGACATAAATAGCCTTTTTAAAATTTTTATATTCCACTTTATACTTGTTATGAACCGTCAATTATTTTCTCTTGTCTTTGTTGTTATACTTCTTTTATTAGACGTTTATATTTTCCAACTCATCAAAACGCTCACATTTTCCTCTTCTGAAAATACTCGTAAAACGATACATAGTATATATTGGGGAATAAATTTTCTTACTCTAGGTGGCATTGTACTTTACAATTTTTATCCTGCTGACCAGATTTCTTACACCTTTAGACAATTTTTGCTTACTTGGGCATTTATGGTTTATATTTCTAAGATTTTTGGTGCTTTATTTCTGGTTATTGATGATATTATTCGTCTTATTACTTGGGCATATTACAAAATAAATCCGTCAATTACTTCTGACCTTTCTAATATAGTGGAAACGACTACTCAAAATTCAGAAGAAATAGGCGAAGAAACAAACAAGATTCCCCGTTCAGAATTTTTGATGAAAGCAGGTGTAGTAGCAATGGCAACTCCTTTAATTACACTTAGTTGGGGAATTGTTTCTGGGGCACACGATTATACAGTCAGAAAAAAGACAATCGTTTTACCAAATCTTCCTAAGGCGTTTGATGGAATAAAATTAGCTCAAATTTCAGATGTTCATTCGGGAAGTTTTTACAATAAAAAAGCAGTTGAGGGTGGAATAGATTTAATTTTGAAACAAAAACCTGATGTTATTTTGTTTACTGGCGATCTTGTAAATAATATGGCAAAGGAAATGAAGGATTATCAGGATATTTTTAGCAAACTCAAAGCTCCATTAGGAGTTTATTCTGTTTTGGGAAATCATGATTATGGTGATTATGTACAATGGGAATCTCCAGCAGCCAAACGCAAAAATTTGGAAGACTTGAAGCAAACCCATGGAAGAATGGGTTGGAAACTTCTTATGAACGAACACCATTTCTTAGAAACCAATAACGAAAAAATTGCACTTATCGGAATTGAAAACTGGGGAGCAAAAGGTAATTTTGCTCGTCATGGAGATTTGGAAAAAGCCTATAGAGGAAGTGAAGAAGCTCCTGTCAAAATCTTGCTTTCTCATGACCCTAGTCATTGGGATGCACAAGTAAATGGTTCGAAGGCACATCTTTATAAAGAAAATTTTGATAAGGCAAATATTCAAAAACGTGCTTTCAAAGATATTGATTTGACTTTAGCAGGACACACACATGGAATGCAATTTGGTATTGATACAGAAATTTTCAAATGGAGTCCTGTGCAATATATGTATGAGCAGTGGGCAGATTTGTACAAACATGAAAATCAGTATTTGTATGTCAATCGTGGTTTTGGATATTTGGGTTATCCAGGTAGAGTTGGGATTTTGCCAGAAATTACAATTTTGGAATTAAAATCTGCCTAATAAGTTTTTAGATAAACTTTAGACAAAACCTTGAAAATAAACAACTTATATCAAAAATCAAAATTATAAAGCTGTTTTTAGTAAAATTTCTTCAAAAATTTTACTTTTAGGTATTGCAACTCTAAGAAAAAATAGTACCTTTGCATCGTAGTCAGCGTGACTAGCTCCTGTTGAACTCCCCCAGGGTCGGAAGGCAGCAAGGGTAGATGGTTGAGCGGTGTATTGCTGGCTACAATTTTTAAGATATTCAAAAGGCGTTTCTAATTTAGTTTTATACTAATTTGAAACGCTTTTTTTTGTGTTGTGTTTTTTTATGGAACACAGATTTTATGGATTGTACAGATAAAACACAGATTTTTTTGAATAAAGCTATAAAACGCTTTTTTTGCTAAAACCTCAATCAATTTTAATTAATTGATTTTTAAGTAGTTAATTTACTAGCTCAAAAAAGATAGAAAAAATAGTAAAATAAGTAAGAAAAATAATCATTTTTGATTTGCAACTCTAAGAAAAAATACTACCTTTGCATCGTGGTCGGCGTGACTAGCTCCTGTTGAACTCCCCCAGGGTCGGAAGGCAGCAAGGGTAGATGGTTGAGCGGTGTATTGTCGGCTACATTTTTTTATAAAAATATAAGATAATATAAGACATTATTGAATTGAATTTGTTCTCCTTTAAGAATCTATCCAATTCTATCCTACTTAGTATTCGTTTGAATATAGTTCATTTGAATACGAAAAGCATTTCTAATTAATTTTGGAAATGCTTTTTTTTGTGTAAAAATTTAACTGTTTGATGTATTGAAATTACGAAGTATTTTCAAAATATTGGTTAATACTAACGTGAACTCGGGATTGTTACTTAGAGCATTTGTGGTTTTTCCCACTATCAACGTCTATTTTTTTTAAAAAAATAGACGATTGCTAAGGGAGAGAGGTGTTTTTTTTCATTCTACCTTAGCAATCGTCTGTTATCGAAGATAACTGACGTTGATAATGGTGAAAAAAACACAAAATAGCTAAGAATAAGTAGTAGTTTAATCCCGAGTTCACGTTAATACTAATAAATTTTTCATAAGCAAATTTGCAAAATAAAGGTCTAAAACGTAGTTTTGTCAAAAATTAAAACCTTATTTTAAATTAGTCTAAACAAAAATAGTGAATAATTACTTTGAGTTTTTAATTCTATTTTTATCTAAAATCTAACTATATGCAAACTGTTTTTTCAAAATTTTACGTTCTATTTTTTATACTTTTAGTTGGTTTTTCTTCGTGTGAAAGTGATACAGAAACCAAAAAAACAGAATTTGATAGAAAGGAATTATTAGAAAATGTAGCTACAAATTTGATTATTCCCTCTTATCAAAACTTAGAAAGTACTACCAATTTACTGGTAGAAGCTACTCAAAATTTTACTCAAAATCCATCTGTTTCTACTTTAGAAACAGCTCAAACAGCTTGGAAATCTGCTTATCTTTCTTTTCAGGATGCAAATGTATATAATTTTGGTGCAGCACAAGGAACATTAGGTTCTCTTCTGGAAAATATAGGAACTTTTCCTGTTAGTCAGACCAAAATTGAGAATTATATTAACGCTGGAAATTCCTCACTAACTAATTTTGATAGAGATTCCAGAGGTTTTTTGGGAGTTGAATATTTATTATTTAATGAAGAAAACAAAACCAATACAGTTGCAGAATTTTCAGACCAAAAGAGAAAAGAGTATTTATTGGCAATCGTAAAAAATATCCAAACAGAAGTAAAAAAAGTAAATGATTCTTGGAAAAACGGCTATAAAGAAACCTTTACAAATAACACAGGAACAGATGCAGGAAGTGGCATTTCTATTTTATTTAATGAGTGGAGCAAAAGTTTTGAGAGCATCAAAAACTTCAAATTAGGTCTGCCTTTGGGAAGAAGAGCAGGACAAACAGAAAGCAATCCAAAACTAGTAGAAGCCTATTATAGCAAGGAATCTATTTTGTTTTTGAAATCACACTTTGAGAATATCGAACGCATTTGGTACGGAAAGTCATTAAATGCACAAGATGGAATTGGTTTTGAGGAATATTTAATGAGTGTAGAAGGAGGAGAAGCAATCGTTTTGGAAACAAAAACACAATTAGAGGAAGTAAGAAAGGCAATAGATAGTTTGCCTAATGAGAGTATGCAATCTCAAATTATATCAAATCCGACAGCTATAAATACTGTTTTGACAGAAATGCAAAAGCTCACTCGCTTCTTTAAAAGTGAAATGACTTCACTTCTGGGAATTACAATTACATATGATAGTGGCGATGGTGATTAATTTAGTCATTGAAAATCAATCATTTAAGAATGCTATTTCAAACCTGCTTTGAGATAGCATTTTTTCGTTTCAAGAAAAAAGTGTGTTATTTCAAGAAAAATAAGCACCTTTACATTCAAATATTATCCATCAGAAAATTAACTATTTGTAATGAACGTTTTTCATAAACTTATTTCTTGGGTTACCACACCTATTTTTATAGTTGTTTTTTATACTACACTTTATATTTTTCATGTATTGCAAGTGATTTCTCGTACTCTTTGGGGTTACAAAGGACACAAAAAAAGTGTAGATTATATGGCTTTTTGGTTGATGAAAGGTCTGTATTCAATAGGTGCAAGACTTCCAAAAATGAAGCAGCCAACGCTTCCTACCGACAGACCGATTATAGTTGTTTCGAATCATCAAAGTATTTATGACGTGCCTGCTATTCTTTGGACATTTAGAAAATATCACCCAAAATTTGTGAGTAAAAAAGAATTAGAATACGGAACGCCTGCTATTTCGTATAATTTGCGACATGGAGGCTCGGTTTTGATTGATAGAAAGGATAGGAGACAAGCTCTAGTAGCCATGAACGAATTTTCAAGTTATATAGACAAAAATAATTACGCAGGCTGTATTTTTCCAGAGGGAACACGCACCAGAGATGGAAACATGTTGGATTTTAAGCCAGCAGGAATGTTAATGATGTTCAAGGTAATGAAAGATAATCCTCCTATTATTGTTCCTGTTGTGATAGATAATTTTTGGAAAATGCAACGGTATAATTTCAAACCCATTCCTTTTGGTATTAATTTTTATTTGAAAGTATTAGAACCTATTGATATGAAAGTTTGGCTAGAAGAAGGAAATAGCTCTACTTTACTTATTGCAGAAATTGAAAAAAGAATAAAAGAAGAACTGGAACAAAGAAGGAAAATATAATATACTATAAAATCAAAATTGGAGTAAAATTTTGTATGTTTGTTTGAAAAAAGTAATACTATTAGACCAGTATCTTTTGTTTACTTTAAGAAAAGTAAAAATAACGAACTGTAACTTATACTTTAGCGTTAGAAAATTATTTCATAATTTATCTTATTATGTTTTATTTTATGTCTTATTGCGATACGTAAAACTTAACTTTCTAAATAAAAAAACGTTCTTCTGGAAATAAAAACAATTTAAAAATTATATTTAATAGACAAAAATTTGAAAACTCTACTCTCAAAAATTCAAATAAAAATAAACGAAAGAGTATATCTGAAAGACCCAGAAAGCTCTGAATTAGGACGTAAAATTGTGCGTCAAAGTATTGCTCTTATTGATAAAATAGGATTAGAAAACTTTACCTTCAAAAAACTTGCAAAAGAAATTGGCTCAACAGAAGCCTCTGTCTATCGTTATTTTGAAAACAAACACAAGCTACTTATTTATTTAGTTTCGTGGTATTGGAATTGGATGGAATATCAACTTGTTTTTCAGACCAGTAATTTAGAGTCCGCTGAAAAAGCACTTGAAACAGCTATTTCAACACTTTCTAAGCCTATTGAAGTAGACAATCAGTATGATAATATTGATGCAACAGCCTTGCATAGAATTGTAGTTTCAGAATCTGCTAAAGCCTATTTGACAAAAGAAGTAGATAGTGATAATAAAGAAGGTTATTTTGCGAGCTACAAAAGACTTACTCACAGAGTAGCCGCAATGATTTTGAGGCTTAGACCTAATTACAAATTTCCAAATGCACTCGTTTCTATTATTATGGAAAGTTCGCATCAACAGAGTTATTTTGCCAAACATTTGCCTTCCCTCACCGAAGTAAGAGGAGATGATGATGAAAAAACGCTAATAGAATTTTTGACAGGCTTAGTTTTTAATGCTTTGAAAGTAGATAGAAAAGAATAGTTTTTTATGTTGAATTGACGATAACTATTTTTCCATTTTTTGATTATCTAATTAAACAAACTAATTTCTTTATAATTTTTATCAAAACGCCATGAAAAATCGTCGTTTATCAAAGCCTATCGAAAATATTCTTCCCCATTATGATGTCATTGTGATTGGTTCTGGTTATGGAGGTTCAATTGCTGCTTCTCGTCTTTCTCGTGCAGGAAAAAAAGTATGCTTATTAGAAAGAGGAAAAGAATATCTGACAGGAGAGTTTCCAGATACTCAATTAGAGGCTACCGAACATATGCAGTTTAATCTAAATGATAAAAGAATAGGTTCAGAATCTGCACTTTACGATTTTTGGATAGATGATGATATCAATGTTTTTAAAGGATGTGGATTGGGTGGAACTTCTCTTGTAAATGCAAATGTTTGTATTCGTCCTGAAAAATGGGTGTTCAAAGAAGAGGTTTTTCCCAAAATTCTGCGAGCTGAATCTGAAAATATTCATAGTGATTTAGAAGAGGGTTATCGTTTGGCATATCAAATGTTGAAACCAAACGCATATCCAGAAAACTTTCCAGCTTTAAAGAAAATGGAAGCACACAAATTATCAGCACAAAAAATGGACAAACCATTTTACAAAACAGATATTAGTGTAAATTTTGATATTGATGGAGAAAATCATGTAGGCATTCATCAAAAACCATGTAATCTCTGTGGAGACTGTGTTTCGGGGTGTAATGTAGGAGCAAAGAATACAATGATGATGAATTATTTGCCTGATGCTGTTAATTTTGGTACAGATATTTTTGTAGAATGTGCTGTTTCTCATGTAGAAAAAAATGGATTGCAATGGATTGTACATTTCAAACTTTTAGGAGCTCAAAAACAGAAACTACACGATCCTCAAATGTATGTAAGTGCTGATACAGTAGTTTTGGCAGCAGGAACTTTAGGTTCTACCGAAATTATGCTAAAGTCAAGAGATAAGGGTTTAGAGGTTTCGAATAAGTTGGGGTATCATTTTTCTGGAAATAGCGATTATGTAGGTTTTGGATATAATACCGAACATGAAATAAACGGAATAGGAAAGGGAAAAGAATCAGATAAAGAAAATCCTGTTGGACCTACCATTACTTCTATCATTGACTTACGAAACACAAAACATAAGGAAGATGGAATGATTTTGCAAGAAGCCTCTATACCTTCTCTACTATCAAAAGTTTTTCCTGAATTTATGCTAACTACAGGGAATTTGGCAACAAAAAAAGCAATTGAAGCCAATAGGAAGGTACAAAAAGAGAAAGATGAAAATCAGAAAGAACAAGAATTTGAAAATGAAATACAAGCCAAAAAACGAGAATTAGAAAGCGTTACGAAAGGAGCATATGCAGGAGCAACCAAAAACACACAGACCTATTTGCTGATGACACACGATAAAAGTGCAGGTGTTCTGACATTAAAAGACGACCGTTTGCGAATCTCGTGGCAAGGAATAGGAAATGAAGACTCTTACGAAAGAGCAAACAATTATATAAAAGATGCAACTGATGCTTTAGGAGGAAATAGTGTTCCAAATCCTACTTGGACACAGATTTTTAATCAAGATTTGGTTACCATTCATCCATCGGGAGGTTGTATAATGGGAGAAGACACTCGGGAAGGTGTCGTGAATCATAAAGGACAAGTTTATTGTACTTCCGCAGGCGAAAATGAAGTATATGAAAATCTATATATTGCCGATGGTTCTATTTTACCTCGTTCGTTGGGAGCAAATCCGATGCTTACTATTTCGGCTCTTTCAGAACGCATTTGTAAAATAATGGCTAGAGAAAAAGGATGGGAAATTGACTATAATTTACCTTCAAAACCTTCTGTTTTTAGAGAAATGGAAGAAAAGCCAGTAGGAATTCAGTTTAGCGAAACGATGCAGGGATTTATCAATACCAAAACTGCTGAAGAAAAAAGTTGTGATACCATTGATGATTTTGAAAGAGAATACGAACTTGGAAAAGCCAAAAATCAAGCCTTCAAAATTACGTTAAATGTTGTCTGTGAGGATTTACAAAAAATGTTTTATGATGAAGAACATATCTCAAAAATGACTGGAGTGATAGAAGCCCCTTCTCTTTCCGATGAGCCTCTTCTGATTAGTGAAGGAAGTTTTCAGCTTTTTATAGAAAAAGAAGAAATAGATGAAAGTAAAATGAGAACGAAAAGAATTATCTACAAAGCTCATTTATTTAATCCGAATGGAGAAAGCTATAATTTTGAAGGCTACAAGATTTTGGAAGGTAATAAATTTTTAGATAAATGGAATGATACCTCAACGCTTTACACAACCATTTACGCAGATGTAAAAAGTGCTCCTAATAAATATCTGGATGAAAACAGAGATTATATAAAGGCACAAGGAGTTTTGGAAGTCAAAGTAACTGATTTTATCAAACAAATTGCTACTTTTAAAGCTCTTCACACAGATACACAATCAGACAAATACAAAGCTTTTTATAATTTTGGGAAGTATTTTTTGGGTAATTTGTAATTAGGAGAGAATTGTACGTTCGTTTTAGCTTCGCTGAGGGTTGCACCGTTCTCAGAAATGAACTTTCATGCTTGCTTAAAATCCTCAAATTTTATTACTTAGTTGTACTTCCAAGTTTGTGCAAAAAAACTATATTTTGCTTTATCTTTTTTTTTATGTAAATTTTAAGTAAAAATTATTCATATTCGAACTTATAAATCAAATTTGTATTTTCTAATGAAATAAATATCCTTTTTACAAGTATGAAACAAAAAAATGTAGTTATTTTGGGTGGTGGAGAAAGTGGTATAGGTGCAGCTCGTTTGGCAGCCGAAAAGGGATATAATGTTTTTCTTTCCGAAAAAAATAAATTATCTGATGAGAATCGTTATGAATTAAAGCATCACAAGATTTTTTATGAGGAAGGACAGCATTCCGAATCTATAGTTTTGGGAGCCGATTTGATTATCAAAAGTCCAGGTATTCCTGAAACGGCATCGATTATGGAAACAATTCGACTGCAACATATTGATGTAGTCTCTGAAATTGAATTTGCTTCTCGTTTTGTTTCTGGAAAAATAATAGCTGTTACTGGTACAAATGGGAAAACTACAACGACACTTCTAACCTATCACTTACTCAAAAGTGCTGGACTAAAAGTTTGTGTAGCTGGAAATATCGGAAAAAGTTTTGCTCGTGAGGCTTTAAAAGAAAACGAAGATAATTATGATTATTACGTGATTGAGGTAAGTAGTTTTCAATTAGATGATATTAATGAATTCCGTCCTCATGTAGCGATTTTGCTCAATATTACACCAGATCATTTGGATAGATACGATTACCAGATGGAAAATTATGTGCATTCGAAATTTAAAATCAACGAAAACCAAAGTAATAAAGACTTTTTTATTTATAATGAAGAAGATATAGAATCGCTCAAGTATATTCGTTTTCACCGTCTTGCAGGAAGAATGCTTCCCATTAATATCTCAAAGCAAAAAGAATATTTATCTCTACGAAACAAACTAAGAATTTCGGCTACTCCTGCACAAATGTTGGATGTTGCGATATCCGAGTTGCCACTTAAAGGAGAACATAATTTTCTCAATATTGTGGCAGCAGGAATGGCAGCACAGATTATCGGACTTTCAGATGAGCAGATAATTATGGGGCTAAAATCTTTTGTAAATGCACCTCATAGACTAGAAAAAATTAAAACTATAAAAGGAATTACCTTCATTAATGACTCAAAAGCAACAAATGTAGATGCTGTTTCTTATGCACTTGAAAGTTTTGATAAGCCTTTGGTTTGGATTGTGGGAGGAGTGGATAAGGGCAATGAATACGAAGTTATTGAAAAGTCTGTGAAAAAGAATGTTCGTGCAATCGTATGTTTGGGAAAAGATAATAAAAAAATAATGACTTTTTTCAAAGGAAAAGTAAGTGAAATTAGAGAAGCTCAAAGTATGAAACAGGCAATAGAAACAGCCTTTAGTTTGGCAGAAAATGAAGATATTGTTTTGCTTTCTCCTGCTTGTGCAAGTTTTGATTTATTCCAAAATTATGAAGATAGAGGCGACCAGTTTCGTAGATATGTGCAAGAATTAGCTTTAAACTTAAAAGAAAAACAAGAGACCAAGTAATAATTGCGGATTACGGATTAAGAATTATGAAACTACATTAGAATCTATCAAAATCCGAAATGAAACTAGAAAATAAACGAAATACAAAATCAGAAAAGCAGACTAGTTTGTCTGACCGTTTTTCTATGAATTGGATTGTAAGCTCTCGTTATGATGGTTTCTTTTTTATAGGAAGTTGTGTTTTTACCCTTTTTTTCTTAGGTATTTTTATGTGGGCAGAAACTCAAAACTTAGCTCCTCATGGCGATTCTGTGATTGTTACTTATTTTATTTTTAGTGCAATTTTTGACCAACCTCATATTTTCCAAACCTTTTCCAGAACGCACGCTGACAAAGAAGAATTCGAAGAACGGAAAAATATGCATACGTGGGGATTAGCGGGCTTTATTGTAGTTGGACTAATCTTGACAGGAATGGGATTTGAGAGGGAACTTATTGTCTTTGCTGCTTTTTTTGGAAGTTGGCATATTATCCGTCAGCATTCTGGTTTTTTGAAGGCGTATAAAGGAATCAATAAAGATTTTGATAAACTAGATGATTATTTGGATACAGGTCTTTTTTATTCTGGAATGTTTGCTTGTTTTTTTAGAGAATATGGAGATATAGAAAGTCCTGTTGTGATTTACAAAAAACTAACAGCCGATTTTCCTTATCTTCCTCCCCAGATTACTGAGATTGTTTGGAGTATTTTTATATTTTTTTTAATTGCTTTTTCTTTGCGTCAAGTGTGGCGTTTTTATAAGTGTAAGCCAATTAATATTCCCAAAATACTATTTTTAGTAGCTGCACTTTCTACGCATTATTTTGTGTTTTTTCTTACTGCTTTACCTTTTTTAGTAGCTGAATCTTTAGAAACAGTTTATCACAATATCCAATATCAAGGTTTTGTGATGCACTACCAAAGAAAACGTTTTTCCCATATCAAAAATGTGGCTTTAAAATGGTTTGGTGTAGCTATGATTTATGGTTTTGTAGTTGGAATAATAGAAATAATAGGTCTGATAACGAATGGCTGGGCAAAATGGATTTTTGTTCCTTTCACTATGATTGTAATTTACCATTACTATATTGATGGCTTAATATGGAAATTTGGTAAAAATCCAGAATTACGAAAACTTCTCTTTGATAAAACGGCTACTGTTTCTCCTTTAATAACACAAGAGGAGAA
Organism: uncultured Cytophagales bacterium; assembly: GCA_963761725.1. Taxonomy (GTDB): domain Bacteria; phylum Bacteroidota; class Bacteroidia; order Cytophagales; family Bernardetiaceae; genus Bernardetia. The sequence continues at coordinate 823,712 of CAVXHP010000012.1, forward strand.
TAAATAAGGGTAGAAATAAAGTGTTAAAAATAGGATTAAACATAGGTGTTGTAAAAGTAAAAATGTAACTTTGTGTGATACAATTCCCTTCGTGTCTATTTATTTTATTTTATTTTTAACAGAATTTACGTGACCTATAAAAGTTGTACTCTAAATTCAAAATAGTGTGCTTTACTGATTCCTAATTCATAACCTATTTTTTTATGACAAAATCATATTCCAATTTACACAGCCTATTTTTTCTATGTGCTGTTTTTTTTATTTTCATGTTGAGTAGTTTATATTCTACTAACATTTTTGGACAAAACGACAAACAAGTTTATCCAGAAGGTATTTGTAATGAAAAATTCGTACAGCGTTCGAATTTACCGCTTACTTACACGATTCGTTTTCAAAACAAAACGAGCAATACAGTAAGAAACGTAACCGTTATAGATTCTCTAAGTACAAGATTACGAAGAAACTCATACAGTCTGGTCAGTTCTAGTCATACTGTAGTAGTAGATAGTTTGGCTAATAGTAATGCTTTGCGTTTTCGTTTTAATAACATTAATTTGGTAGATAGTGCTTCTAACCCAGAACTTAGTAAAGGCTTTTTGATTTTCAAAATAAATGAAGTTGCCTCTACTGCTTTGGATACTTCAAGAATTAACAACAAATCGCACATTTTTTTTGATACAAATACACCAATTATTACAAACACAGTAAGTAATACAGTTGTTTTTGCACTTTCAACCTGTACTCCAACTACTGCAACTCCTCCAATTTGTGTTCTTCCTACAGATTTGAAGGCTGAAGCCTTATCCTCTACTGTATCAAAACTATCGTGGAAAACGCCTGCAAATACCACAGCTATAAATTATGAGATTTTGAGAAATGGACAAAGAATAAATACGGTTACATCTTCTCAACTTTCTTATACAGATTCATCGCTAGTTGCTAATACTCAATATATTTATTCAATAAAAACGATATGTGGAAACAGTGATACTACATCACGTGTAGTAATTGTACGAACTATTCCAGCAACACCAACTTTACTTTCTGTTGTTTCGCCTTGTAAAGGAGAAAGAGGAACAATAAATGTGCAGAGTAGTGGCGTAACTTATAGAGTTTATGATTCTTTAAATGCTACAACACCACTTTTAGAAACGAATAATTCAAGTATCCAAACTCCTAATCTAAATGATACTACTACTTTCTATGTTTCTGTCGTAATAAGTGGAAGAGAAAGTCAGAGATTGAGGGTAGTTGTTCCGATAAAAGAGGTAATTGAGGCTACTATCGAACAAGGAAGTTTGCTTGAAAGTTGTGCTACTAATTTTGTGCTTTCTGCAAAAGAAGTAGCAGGAGCGACTTATACGTGGTTTAGAGAAAATGTTCAGGTAGGCGTAGAGAGAACATTAACAACAGCTTTTGAAGCTCGTTATAGAGTAAGAGTGATAAAGGATGGCTGTTTTAGTAATTCAGAATTCATAACTACTCGTTTTGTAAATGCACCAACGGCAAGAATTACACAAGGAGATTCTGTTACTTTCTGTCAGAATGGAATATTAAATGCACAAGATGCAAGTGTAAATGTAGTTTATACATGGACTTTAAACGGAACTAATGTAGGAAATGGTTCGCAAGTTTCGGTTTCAGAAGCAGGAATTTACACATTAAAAGCGGGTCAGCCTTCTTGTGGAGATAGTACAACTATTGTGGTTTCTATCTCAACTCCTCCTACTATTACCCTTTCTAGCAATAAAGTATCTATTTGTCCGACTGAAGAAGCTCTTCTTTCTGCAACCGAAGGTACAGGCTTTGTTTACAAATGGTTTAGAGACGGAACAGCTATTGCGAATACTTCTTCTACACTTTCTACTTCTCAAATCGGTACATACAGAGTAGAAGTTACAACTCCAGAAGGTTGTCAATCCACAACAAGCGACTTACCACTTCCAAGAAGTCAGGCAGAAACTGCAAGAGTTACTGTAAATAAAGAAGATGCCGTTGATAAAACAATTACAGTTTCGTCTTCTGACTCTATTGTTTCGGTAGCTTGGTTTAAAGATGGAAGTGAAATTCCTAGTTTTGCAAATCAAATAACGATTACGCCAACGGAAAGTGGAGACTATAAAGCTAGAGTAACTTATGCATTAGGTTGTCAGTTTGAGACGCCTGAAAGACCGTTTGTATTTACAGTTGTTCAGGGAATAGAAGAAGAATCTGCAAAGATTTTTACGGTTTATCCAAACCCAAATAATGGCTCATTTAAAGTAGAATTTGTACAAACTACAAATCAAAAAACAAATCTTGTTTTGGTAGATGCTTTAGGTAGAACGGTGCATAGTCAAGAAATTTCAATGAACGAAAAATCTGTTTCTGTTACTCTTCCAAGAGTAAAAGCAGGTGTTTACGTTGTTCAGATTGTTTCGGAAGGAAAAGTTTATACAAAGCAATTGATTATTCAATAATTAGATTTTCAGTTTGAAGGCTTGCCTTAGACTGTATCGTAATTGTAAAAAACATATAACCCAAAAAAAGCCTTTACAAATTGTAGAGGCTTTTTTGGTTTTGCTATATTGAAATTTGATCTATCGGTTGTCTGACAATTTATCATACTCTATTCTTTGAAAAGGCATATCTATATTTAATTCTGCTTTGCTACTTATAATTCAAAAAATCCGTTTTTCATCTGTCTAATCTGTAAAATCTGTGTTCCATAAAAAAAGTAGAGTACAGTAGATTTATCAAATTCCAAAACTATACAAATTCTCATCTCATAAACTGCCTAAAAAGCTACTCAAAACTAACCAAGCCAAATAAATACTTCCTGCTACAAACCCAGCTAATAATAACAGAAAAAGGAGTGCTACAAACCAAACTACATATTTGCTAGATTCTTTATGTTCTCCAGAAGTATAATACTCTTTTAGAATATTTACATTTCGTCTATTAGATTTGTAAGCTACGTCTAGAAAATCTCCTAAAAAAGGAAATAATCCAACTAAATAATCAAAAGTTATATTTCCCAAAATTTTTGTCAGAACAGGAAGGCTTACACCGTGCCGAACAATCGCCAAAACCATTGAAGCAGAAATAGCAAAACCTACAAAATCACCAACTACAGGAACAAGTCCGATAAGTGGGTCAAGTCCAAAACGAAAATTTGTTGCGGGGATTTTGAAAATATCATCTAAAGCCGTTGAGGTTTTGTCAATCCAAGCTAATTCTTTTGGGAGTTTTTGTTCATTTTGGTCTGTACTTGACTTATTTTGCTGTTTCATAAAAAGGGGAAATAAAAGGATATAATTTGATTTTGAACAAAAGCGACCAGAAAATATTTATCTTTACTAGATTTCTTATAAAAATAACAAAAACTATTCAATAGTCATGAATTCAAATTTTTTAATATACGGAGCTTACGGATATACAGGCGAGCTTATCGCAGAATTAGCCACCAAAAAAGGATTGAAACCAATTTTAGCTGGAAGAAATGCAGAAAAAACACAAGCATTAGCTGATAAATTAGGTCTAAAATGGATTGCCTTCGAAGCAACTGACAAAACGTCCTTAAAACTTGCTCTTCAAAGAGAAGAAATAAAAGTAGTCTTGAACTGTGCAGGACCTTTTGTAAAGACAGTAAAAGATTTTATTCCTGTTTGTATTACCGAAAAAGTGCATTATTTGGATATTACAGGCGAAATTGAAGTTTTTGAATATGCCAAAACACAAGATAAAGCAGCCAAAGAAGCTGGAATTATGATTATGTCAGGTGTTGGTTTTGATGTCGTTCCTTCCGACTGTTTAGCTAAATTTTTGAAAGACGAACTTCCAACAGCTACTCATTTAGAACTTGCCTTTATGGGATTGGGTGGAGTATCACAAGGAACAGCCATTACGATGATAGAAAATGCAGGAGCAGGAGGAATGATTCGTGAAAACGGAACTATCAAAACTGTAAAAACAGCTTATCAGACCAAAGTAATTGATTATGGAGTAAAGAAAATGAATTCGGTTACTATTCCTTGGGGAGATGTTTCAACGGCTTTTCATTCTACGCAAATACCGAATATTAAAGTATTTATGGCACAACCTCCAAACGCAATCAAAGCTATGGAAATGAGCAGTTATTTTTCCTTCGTCTTGAAAAATGATTTTGTAAAAGGAATGATTAAGAAAAAAATAAAATCAGGAGAAAGAGGACCAAATGAAGACAAACGAAATTCTAATTATAGTTATTTATGGGGAAAAGTAACAGACGGACAGACCACCGTAGAAGCCAGACTTATTACACCAGAAGGTTATAAATTGACTTCAATTACAGCACTTTTGACTACTGAAAAAGTATTGAATGAAGATTTCAAAATTGGTTACCAAACTCCTTCTAGTGCGTATGGAAAAAATCTGATTTTAGAAGTAGAAGGCACAGAGATGACTGTGGTTTAGAGAATAAGGAATAAAATTGATGACAGAAATACTGTCCTATTGGACTGACCTAAATAAAAATAAGGTCAGTCTTGTAGACCAGACTGATACAAAATCGTAATTGTAAAAGCAGAAACAACATAATCTATATAAAATGACTTTTCTAGAATTAGCAGAAAAAGTATTACAAGAAACTCAAACTCCAATGAAAGCAAATGATATTTGGGCTTTTGGAATTGAAAAAGGATATGATAAAATATTGGGTAGTTTGGGGAAAACTCCGTCAGCTACATTAAGTGCATTATTATATGTAAGTGTAAGAGATAATCCAAAAGGTATTTTTGATTCTATGGGTTCTCGTCCCAAAAAATTCTTTCTAAAATCTTTTGAGAACCTAGAAAAACGAGTTGAAGAAGCAGAACAACAAGAAATCAAAGAAATAGAAAAGGAAACCAAACAGCTTAAAAAATTAGAAAAAGCGACCTATTTAGAAAAAGAGTTACACGCAGTTTTGGCTTACTATGCTTTTTATTATTTGCGTACTTATACCAAAACGATTAATCATTCAGTTTCTACAAAAAAAGAATATGGAGAATGGATACACCCTGATATGGTGGGTTGTCACTTTTCGATAGAAGATTGGCAAAGTGAATTGACGGAATTTAGCAATACGACAGGAAATCCAGCTTTCAAATTATACTCCTTCGAACTCAAAAGAAAAATTACCTTTACTAATCTTAGAGAAGTATTTTTTCAGACAGTTTCTAATTCTTCTTGGGCAAATGAGAGTTATTTAGTAGCAGCAGAAATAGATTCAGATATGAATTTAATAGCGAACTCAAACGTCTTTCAACTTCTTTTGGAATAGGGATTATCAAATTAGATATAAAAAATCCAGACAATAGTGAAATTCTTTTTCCTGCTCAAACTAGAGATATTTTAGATTGGGAAATGATGGACAAGCTAACAAGAATGAACAAAGATTTTAAAGAGTTTTTGAAGCGAATCAATAACGATATAAAAAGTAAGGAAATTCGCAAAGAATGGTATGATAAAATAACCGATAAAGAAGTTTTAACTGATACATTTTAAAACAAAATGCCTACTTTCTATCCTCCTCAAAAAATTCAACTTTCCAAAAACCAAAAAAGTATTTTCCTAGCAGGAAGTATCGACATGGGAAATGCCATTGATTGGCAGCAAGAAATTATTACTCATTTCGAAGAAAATAAATTTCTTTGTTTTCTCAATCCACGCAGAAAAGACTGGGATAGTTCTTGGGAACAAACCATTGAAAATAAGTATTTCAACGAGCAAGTAACTTGGGAATTAGATGGCTTGGAAATGGCTGATTTGATTATTTTTTATTTTGCACCTAGTTCACAAGCTTCTATTGCTTATTAGAATTAGGTCTTTTTGCAAGAAATAAAAATGTAATTGTTTGTTGTCCAACTGGTTACTGGAGAAAAGGAAATGTAGATATTGTTTGCCAGAAATATAACCTAAAACAAGTGGGAAAGTTAAGAAATTAATTGAAGAGATTAAAAATGTTTTTATTATTAGTTGATTTAAATTTCACCATATTTATATTCTCACTAATACAATTGTCAATTTCCAATAAAGTTTTTAAAGTCACAACCTTACCAATTCTAAGGAACGGTTCCAAATGACACACTTTGTGGGATATTCCCAATTCCCAATTCCCAATTTCATAAGAAGCACTTTTCTTTATTTCTTACTTTTAGATTTAATTATTTGTCAAAATAGCTTAAAACTTTTTGCCAATCGGAAAATTTTTCTGAACCAAAGTGAATCAATTTTCCTTCAAAGTTTTCTTGTCCTCTTCCTTCTTTTGTATCGTCAATCAGATAATGTCCTTTCAAAAGGGATTTGTTAGGAGAAATAATCAGTTTTTCTACCATTTGCATTCCTAAATATTCTTCTACCCAAATTCGTTTTTCGGTATAACTCAATGGATTATAAATAGAAGGAGCCGTTAGAATATAAACCTCAAAATCATTGTTTTGCAGCAATTTGTTTACTGATTCAATAGCATCTTTGATAGGTTTTAATTTCCTATAAAAATCAAACTGACTTTGAGGAAATGCAATTTTTGGATTTAATTGAATGGCTTCATCAAAGGCGTTTTGATAATCACACAGAACTCCGTCCATGTCAATATAAATTAGTTGTTTCATTTTATTATTTTTAAAAAGACTAGGAGCTCTGTTATATAAGTTGAGCAATTTAATTAATTCTAAAACTCACTCCTGCTTGTACATTTCGTTGAAATTGTGGATTATAGAGTGCATCAACATCCAATCCTGTAACACCTAGTCCCCCATATTCTGCATCAAAGACATTGTTCACTCTAAAATAAGCACTTACATTCTTATTGAAATAATGGCGAACCAGCATATCAAGCGTATAATATCCGTTTACTTTGGCATTTTCTGCTTGATACTCTTCTACACTTCCTATATTTCTTCTATACCAATCACTCATAACTACGTTTTGAAAATTGATATACCATTTTGGAGAAGGACGAAACGAAATTCGCCATTGTCCCATAAAATTAGGCTGCATACGATAAGCATCTATTGTTCCACCCTTGTCAGGCAATTCTTCTCCACCTTGTGTATAACTAAGAAATAAATCTGTATCTAAATGGATACGATCGATAATATTTTTTACCTTCAGCATTCCTTGAAGACCATAAATAGCTGAACGGCTTTCTGCATCATTAGAAAAAATTCTTGCTGTGCCATTAGAATTTCCAGAAAAATACGAAGCTAAAGGATATTGATTTTTATCAATAGTAACAAAACGTCCTACTATCGGACTATTTGTTCCTGTAAAATAACCAACTATATCTAAAGAAATATTTTTGCTAGGAAAATAACGCAAACCTGTTTCTGCTGTAAGCGAAGTTTCTGGATTTAGGTCTGTATTAGGAATTTGTTGATAGATAACAGAATCCGACATATTATCTAATAGAGCAAGAGAAGTATATGTAACTGTAGGAGAAGGTGCACGAAAAGCACTAGCACCAGAAATTCGTACTGATAATTTTGGATTTAATTTATACAAAATAGCTATTCTAGGATTAATAGAAATCTCAAAATCACTATGTGCATCCATTCGCATTCCTGCCACGACCACAAACTTATTGCTTGTATAATAGGTTTGTAAGAAAACACCTAAATTAGCAAAAGTACCGTCGTTATACCCAAAATTATTTAATAAAGAATCCGTAGCTATATCTTCCCCATCAATAATTAATTTATTATACAAATTTGTATCAAAAGGTCTTTGAAGGTCGTTTGTAGTAGGTAAGTTTAGAGAAAATAAAGTAGAAAGTCCTCCTGTAAGCTCAAAATTAGGTGTAATTTTTCTAGTATAAATACTTTCTAAAAAAATATCATCAGATCTTTCATATTTGTAAGAACGTCCCAAACTATTTCCTATATCGTAATTAGTACCAAAAGAACTATTTGCATCTAACTCATAAAATAAGTAGGAAGCATTGATAAGAAATGAAGATTTTTTAGTACTCGTTTGGTAAGAAACATGTGTTCTTCTGATAGTTTCTCCCATATACGTTTCAGGATTGGAATATGAGAAAAATGCTGGGTTTCGTCCCAAAACACTATGTCTTCGGCTATACATTTCATCTATTGAAATTTGTAATTTTCTATAATTAAATTTTACACCAATCAATGAACTTTGCTCTGGAAGTCTGTTTATGATAGCTAGAAAGGGATCTCCTTCATACAAACTCAATCCAGCTTGTTCTCCCAAAAAATTAATAAAAGAATCAGGCTGATTAATTGCAAAATTAGTTATCGACTGTCTTACTTCTGGGTCGCTTGCGTTCGGAAAAGTAGATAAAAAAGTGGGAAAGGGATTGAAGGCTTCTCCATCTCTATCTAAAGTCATATCATCTCTTTTGGTAAGATTTCCATAAATGCTATATTGTAAAACATTTTTATCTCTCCCTGCTTTTCCTCCAGCCAAAAAATCTATATGTCTGTAATTATCTGTCCCAAAATAGGCATTAGCTTGTGCATATGCTGATTTTTCAGAAGTTTGAGTAATAATATTAATTACACCAGCCACAGCATCACCACCATAAACAGCAGAAGCAGGACCATATACAATCTCTATTCTCTCAGCTTGTGCGATGGGAAGTTGTGCTCCAATAGCTAAAGCACCATTTACAGCAGGTTGAATAGGAACATTATTTATCAAAATCTTTGTATATTCATTACCTATTTGTCCACGCATAAAAAACATTTCTCCCAAAACTCCTGACCCTGGTTGCGAAACTTTTATCCAAGGAACAGTTTTGAGTACATCTACCAGCGTAATATATCCATTTTCCAAAATTTCCTCTTTTGTAACAACATATACTGTAGAAGGAATGTCTTTAAGTTCTTTTTCCGACCTACTGACCGAAACCAAACGAGTTTCTTTTGTAAAGGTAGTTTTGGTAAGGTCTGCTTCTGTCAGTTTTTCTTTTGCAAGATGAAGAGGTGTAGATATACTTTCACTTTTCAAGCTATCATTTTGAGCAAATGTTTTTGAGAGAAATAAAAAAATACAGAAAAAAGAAAAAACAAAACTATAATTTTTCATTATAATATAGAGAGTAGGATGTTATAAACGCAAAATGTCAAAAAAATAAGTTAGAAAATGTTACTTTTTGACTAAAATACGGTTTTATTTGTAAAGAGTAAATAATGTCGTTCGTAGAATTGCTAAAACGATGATTTTTAACTTTTCTAATTTCTTTTTAAGAAAAAAATAATTTTCACTTGATACAATCTCAACAATCTATTTCACAAGAACAAATAAGTGAAGAACAACAAATCTTAGCTGCACAAAAAGACTCTAAAAATTTTAGATTTCTTTATGAGGCAAACTATGAAGCTATTTTTCGTTTTTTGTATAGAAAAGCAAATGACGAAGCACTGGCAGCAGACTTGACTTCTCAAACATTCATAAAAGCACTTACTAATATTCACAAATTTGAATATAAAGGTGTTCCATTTTCAGCATGGTTGTACAGAATTGCATCAAATGAGTTTTTAAAATATTATAGAAAACAGAAGAAATTGCCTACTTATTCTTTAGAAGAAGAAACAGCCAAAAAACTAACTAATTTTTCAGAAGAATTGGCTGATGAAAGACAACAAGAAAAAATACAACAACTCAAAAAAGCATTAGAAACACTCAAAACAAAAGATATGCAAATGATAGAACTTCGCTTCTTTGAAGACAAATCATTCAAAGAAATTGCCTTTATCTTAGAAACAACAGAAAGTGCAGCCAAAATGAGAACGTATAGAATACTTGAGAAAATTAAATCAGTTATCAGTTATCAGTAAACAGTTATCAGTTAATTTCAAATTGCATTTTTATTCTCTTGCCTTTGCTCTTTTTGCTCTGTAGTCAAAAAATGTAATTCGTATTTTATCAAAAAATAGAAATTTTCATTCTCTGTGTTCTCTGTAACTCTGTGTTTAATAAATGTATTTGTATTTCATTAAAAAATAGAAATTTTCATTCTCTGCGTTCTCTGTAACTCTATGTTTAATAAATGTATTTCAAAAAAGAAAAAACTATGAAAAATCAAGATATAAATTTTAATCGCAACCCAATTTCATCAGAGAAAATCAAATCCTATCAAGATTTTAATGCTCTTCTGAATGAAGTAGAAAAGAGTAGTTCAAATAATAAAACAAAAACTATTTTCTTTTCTTTATCAAATCCTTATTTCTCTATTGCAGCTTCTATTTGCTTATTTTTTGTGATTGGAGCAGGCTTATTTTTATCTCAAAATAATAATGATTCAAGCTCAAATTTGGTAGAAAATTCTATAGATAATCAAGCTGATTTAGCGTATTCTATTACAAATAAAGATTTAGAAACTGCCGAACGCTTGACGGTTTCTATATCTCAAAAAATAGATTTGCCTACTCCCAAAAATGGAACTGCCATTACCACAACTGTTTTAGAAGAAAATGCAAGTCCTGAAAATGCTTCTTTACAGCAAGTAGCTCAAAGTTTGAGAACAGAAATGAATAAAGAAAATTCGTGTAAATTAATCTCTAAAGAACAAACAAAATACATTGCTTTTGTAGTAAATAGTAAAGGACAAATTACAGATGTAGAGGCACAGGGTTGTGAACAAGAAGCCAAAAAAATATTGGCAAGTTTCCCAAAGTGGAAATCTGGAACTCTGCAAGGTCAGCATCTTTCACAGCGTATAGTAGTATCGATTTAATTTTGTGAAGTCTATTTTGCTCTTGCCATAATTTGTGAAGCAAAGGATTATTTTGTAATTTGTTTGTACCAAAATTTACCAAATTACAATTAATCACTTACTTATATGGCTACCAACAAATCAGAAAGAAGCAGAAGAGCAAAAGAAGAACTAGAAAAACGAATTTTAGAGCGTCTGAAACAACAGGTTTTTGAGAAAGATGAACAATTAAAAAATCATCAAAATGACCAATCTGTTAGAGAAGCTACAAAGGAAGCCTTAGCAGAAATGACTTCGCTTGATAAAAATGATGTAGATAATTTGTATGAAAAAATAAGAATAGAAGAAGTAGAGAAAACAAAAAGAGAAGAGTTATCAAGAAAAACAAAGAGAAATACACTTTATTTAGTCATCTTAGCTTTTGGATTAATTGCAGTTTCGATAGCTTATTATTTACTAAAACCCGAACCTATTCTATTTTCATATACAGAAGATTTCGAAACCGAATCAAGTATTTTTGTAGATGAAGAAAACTATAATTATAAGAAAAGTATTGAAAATGGAGAGTTGATTTATGAAAGTAATATTGATGAATGGTGTTACTGGAATACTAGTCCTAATATAGAATTTCCAAAAAATTATACTCTTATAGCAAAAAGTAATTGGAAAGTGGGTTCGTATATGATGTACGGAATCAACCTAGTTAATAATAACGAAAATTTTATGATTTTTTCTTTGAATAAAGAGGGAAAAGCAAATGTTTCGGTTCGCCACTACGATAAATACACAGACAACGATTGGAATTATAAAATCTTTACAGACGAGTCAAATAAACATACACAGCGTATAGAAGTGCAAAACGGCAAGTATGAATATTATATTGATAATAAATTTGTAAGAAAAGGAAATTTAGCTCCTTTTGATTTTAAGTATGTTGGTTTTAGACTTTGCGACCATCAAACTGTTGGTTTCGAAGAAATTAGCATAAAAAATAACGATACAGGAGAATATATTATTCAAGAGTCGTTTGATAATTCGTCTGACAAAACGCTTTCTGATTGGGATATAGAAAATGAATTTAAGTATAAATTTGAAAGAAAAGAAGGTAAATTTTTGATGAATCATAAAGAATCTGATTTGTGCCATCGTACAGAAACTTTTCTACCTATGGTAAGAGACGATGAAAAATGGGAACTAAGCACAGACGTAACTTGGAAGGAAGGACAGCCAAAAGATTTTGGCATCTTATTCATTCAAGAAAGTGGAGAAATAGGCGAATTTATGATTAACAATGCTGGAAAAGCTATTTTCAAAATGGTAGATAAAAACAATAAAATTACTTATGAAAGCAGTTACGTTCAGACAGGTTTTGTAAGCAAAGGGAAAGAAACGTATCGCTTGACTATTAAATGTAGAGGAGATTATAAATTAGATTTCTTTGTAAATGATAGACAAGTTCTGACAGATAATAAATTCTTTTACAGAATCAGAAAAATAGGACTTATTACCTGCGGAAAGCAAACTGTAGAGTTTGATAATATAAAATATGAAGAGAAGTAAGGGAATAAAACTTAGACATAAAAAAACTCTTAAATAATATTTATTAATTGTAAGGCTTCATCAAAGGCGTTATTGATAATCACACAGAACTCCGTCCATGTCAATATAAATTAGTTGTTTCATTTTATTATTTTTAAAAAGACTAGGAGCTCTGTTATATAAGTTGAGTAATTTAATTAATTCTAAAACTAACTCCTGCTTGTACATTTCGTTGAAATTGTGGATTATAGAGTGCATCAACATCCAATCCTGTAACACCTAGTCCCCCATATTCTGCATCAAAGACATTGTTCACTCTAAAATAAGCACTTACATTCTTATTGAAATAATGGCGAACCAGCATATCAAGCGTATAATATCCGTTTACTTTGGCATTTTCTGCTTGATACTCTTCTACACTTCCTATATTTCTTCTATACCAATCACTCATAACTACGTTTTGAAAATTGATATACCATTTTGGAGAAGGACGAAACGAAATTCGCCATTGTCCCATAAAATTAGGCTGCATACGATAAGCATCTATTGTTCCACCCTTGTCAGGCAATTCTTCTCCACCTTGTGTATAACTAAGAAATAAATCTGTATCTAAATGGATACGATTGATAATATTTTTTACCTTCAGCATTCCTTGAAGACCATAAATAGCTGAACGGCTTTCTGCATCATTAGAAAAAATTCTTGCTGTGCCATTAGAATTTCCAGAAAAATACGAAGCTAAAGGATATTGATTTTTATCAATAGTAACAAAACGTCCTACTATCGGACTATTTGTTCCTGTAAAATAACCAACTATATCTAAAGAAATATTTTTGCTAGGAAAATAACGCAAACCTGTTTCTGCTGTAAGCGAAGTTTCTGGATTTAGGTCTGTATTAGGAATTTGTTGATAGATAACAGAATCCGACATATTATCTAATAGAGCAAGAGAAGTATATGTAACTGTAGGAGAAGGTGCACGAAAAGCACTAGCACCAGAAATTCGTACTGATAATTTTGGATTTAATTTATACAAAATAGCTATTCTAGGATTAATAGAAATCTCAAAATCACTATGTGCATCCATTCGCATTCCTGCCACGACCACAAACTTATTGCTTGTATAATAGGTTTGTAAGAAAACACCTAAATTAGCAAAAGTACCGTCGTTATACCCAAAATTATTTAATAAAGAATCCGTAGCTATATCTTCCCCATCAATAATTAATTTATTATACAAATTTGTATCAAAAGGTCTTTGAAGGTCGTTTGTAGTAGGTAAGTTTAGAGAAAATAAAGTAGAAAGTCCTCCTGTAAGCTCAAAATTAGGTGTAATTTTTCTAGTATAAATACTTTCTAAAAAAATATCATCAGATCTTTCATATTTGTAAGAACGTCCCAAACTATTTCCTATATCGTAATTAGTACCAAAAGAACTATTTGCATCTAACTCATAAAATAAGTAGGAAGCATTGATAAGAAATGAAGATTTTTTAGTACTCGTTTGGTAAGAAACGTGTGTTCTTCTGATAGTTTCTCCCATATACGTTTCAGGATTGGAATATGAGAAAAATGCTGGGTTTCGTCCCAAAACACTATGTCTTCGGCTATACATTTCATCTATTGAAATTTGTAATTTTCTATAATTAAATTTTACACCAATCAATGAACTTTGCTCTGGAAGTCTGTTTATGATAGCTAGAAAGGGATCTCCTTCATACAAACTCAATCCAGCTTGTTCTCCCAAAAAATTAATAAAAGAATCAGGCTGATTAATTGCAAAATTAGTTATTGACTGTCGTACTTCTGGGTCGCTTGCATTCGGAAAAGTAGATAAAAAAGTGGGAAAGGGGTTGAAGGCTTCTCCATCTCTATCTAAAGTCATATCATCTCTTTTGGTAAGATTTCCATAAATGCTATATTGTAAAACATTTTTATCTCTCCCTGCTTTTCCTCCAGCCAAAAAATCTATATGTCTGTAATTATCTGTCCCAAAATAGGCATTAGCTTGTGCATATGCTGATTTTTCAGAAGTTTGAGTAATAATATTAATTACACCAGCCACAGCATCACCACCATAAACAGCAGAAGCAGGACCATATACAATCTCTATTCTCTCAGCTTGTGCGATGGGAAGTTGTGCTCCAATAGCTAAAGCACCATTTACAGCAGGTTGAATAGGAACATTATTTATCAAAATCTTTGTATATTCATTACCTATTTGTCCACGCATAAAAAACATTTCTCCCAAAACTCCTGACCCTGGTTGCGAAACTTTTATCCAAGGAACAGTTTTGAGGACATCTACCAGCGTAATATATCCATTTTCCAAAATTTCCTCTTTTGTAACAACATATACTGTAGAAGGAATGTCTTTAAGTTCTTTTTCCGACCTACTGACCGAAACCAAACGAGTTTCTTTTGTAAAGGTAGTTTTGGTAAGGTCTGCTTCTGTCAGTTTTTCTTTTGCAAGATGAAGAGGTGTAGATATACTTTCACTTTTCAAGCTATCATTTTGAGCAAATGTTTTTGAGAGAAATAAAAAAATACAGAAAAAAGAAAAAACAAAACTATAATTTTTCATTATAATATAGAGAGTAGGATGTTATAAACGCAAAATGTCAAAAAAATAAGTTAGAAAATGTTACTTTTTGACTAAAATACGGTTTTATTTGTAAAGAGTAAATAATGTCGTTCGTAGAATTGCTAAAACGATGATTTTTAACTTTTCTAATTTCTTTTTAAGAAAAAAATAATTTTCACTTGATACAATCTCAACAATCTATTTCACAAGAACAAATAAGTGAAGAACAACAAATCTTAGCTGCACAAAAAGACTCTAAAAATTTTAGATTTCTTTATGAGGCAAACTATGAAGCTATTTTTCGTTTTTTGTATAGAAAAGCAAATGACGAAGCACTGGCAGCAGACCTGACTTCTCAAACATTCATAAAAGCACTTACTAATATTCATAAATTTGAATACAAAGGTGTTCCATTTTCAGCATGGTTGTACAGAATTGCATCAAATGAGTTTTTAAAATATTATAGAAAACAGAAAAAATTGCCTACTTATTCTTTAGAAGAAGAAACAGCAAAAAAACTAACTAATTTTTCGGAAGAATTAGCCGATGAAAGACAACAAGAAAAAATACAACAACTCAAAAAAGCATTAGAAACACTCAAAACAAAAGATATGCAAATGATAGAACTTCGCTTCTTTGAAGACAAATCATTCAAAGAAATTGCCTTTATCTTAGAAACAACAGAAAGTGCAGCCAAAATGAGAACGTATAGAATACTTGAGAAAATTAAATCAGTTATCAGTTATCAGTAAACAGTTATCAGTTAATTTCAAACTATATTTTTATTCTCTTGCCTTTGCTCTTTTTGCTCTGTGGTCAAAAAATGTAATTCGTATTTTATCAAAAAATAGAAATTTTCATTCTCTGTGTTCTCTGTAACTCTGTGTTTAATAAATGTATTTGTATTTCATTAAAAAATAGAAATTTTCATTCTCTCTCTGCAACTCTGTGTTTAATAAATGTATTTCAAAAAAGAAAAAACTATGAAAAATCAAGATATAAACTTTAATCGCAACCTAATTTCTTCAGAGAAAATCAAATCCTATCAAGATTTTGATGCTCTTCTGAATGAAGTAGAAAAGAGTAGTTCAAATAATAAAACAAAAACTATTTTCTTTTCTTTATCAAATCCTTATTTCTCTATTGCAGCTTCTATTTGCTTATTTTTTGTGATTGGAGCAGGCTTATTTTTATCTCAAAATAATAATGATTCAAGCTCAAATTTGGCAGAAAATTCTATAGATAATCAAGCTGATTTAGCGTATTCTATTACAAATAAAGATTTAGAAACTGCCGAACGCTTAACGGCTTCTATATCTCAAAAAATAGATTTGCCTGCTCCCAAGAATGGAACTGCCATTACCACAACTGTTTTAGAAGAAAATGCAAGTCCTGAAAATGCTTCTTTACAGCAAGTAGCTCAAAGTTTGAGAACAGAAATGAATAAAGAAAATTCGTGTAAATTAATCTCTAAAGAACAAACAAAATACATTGCTTTTGTAGTAAATAGTAAAGGACAAATTACAGATGTAGAGGCACAAGGTTGTGAACAAGAAGCCAAAAAAGTATTGGCAAGTTTCCCGAAATGGAAAGCTGGAACTCTGCAAGGTCAGCATCTTTCACAGCGTGTTGTGGTAGCTATTTAGTTTTATGAAGTCTATTTTGCTCTTGCCATAATTTGTGAAGCAAAGGATTATTTTGTAATTTGTTTGTACCAAAATTTACCAAATTACAATTAATCACTTACTTATATGGCTACCAACAAATCAGAAAGAAGCAGAAGAGCAAAAGAAGAACTAGAAAAACGAATTTTAGAGCGTCTGAAACAACAGGTTTTTGAGAAAGATGAACAATTAAAAAATCATCAAAATGACCAATCTGTTAGAGAAGCTACAAAGGAAGCCTTAGCAGAAATGACTTCGCTTGATAAAAATGATGTAGATAATTTGTATGAAAAAGTAAGAATAGAAGAAGTAGAGAAAACAAAAAGAGAAGAGTTATCAAGAAAAACAAAGAGAAATACACTTTATTTAGTCATCTTAGCTTTTGGATTAATTGCAGTTTCGATAGCTTATTATTTACTAAAACCCGAACCTATTCTATTTTCATATACAGAAGATTTCGAAACCGAATCAAGTATTTTTGTAGATGAAGAAAACTATAATTATAAGAAAAGTATTGAAAATGGAGAGTTGATTTATGAAAGTAATATTGATGAATGGTGTTATTGGAATACTAGTCCTAACATAGAATTTCCGAAAAATTATACTCTTATAGCAAAAAGTAATTGGAAAGTGGGTTCGTATATGATGTACGGAATCAACCTAGTTAATAATAACGAAAATTTTATGATTTTTTCTTTGAATAAAGAGGGAAAAGCAAATGTTTCGGTTCGCCACTACGATAAATACACAGACAACGATTGGAATTATAAAATTTTTACAGACGAGTCAAATAAACATACACAGCGTATAGAAGTGCAAAACGGCAAGTATGAATATTATGTTGATAATAAATTTGTAAGAAAAGGAAATTTAGCTCCTTTTGATTTTAAGTATGTTGGTTTTAGACTTTGCGACCATCAAACTGTTGGTTTCGAAGAAATTAGCATAAAAAATAACGATACAGGAGAATATATTATTCAAGAGTCGTTTGATAATTCGTCTGACAAAACGCTTTCTGATTGGGATGTAGAAAATGAATTTAAGTATAGGTTTGAAAGAAAGGAAGGTAAATTTGTGATGAATCATAAAGAATCTGATTTGTGTCATCGTACAGAAACTTTTTTACCTATGGTAAGAGAAGATGAAAAATGGGAACTAAGTACAGACGTAACTTGGAAGGAAGGACAGCCAAAAGATTTTGGTATCTTGTTTATTCAAGAAAGTGGAGAAATAGGCGAATTTATGATTAACAATGCTGGAAAAGCTATTTTCAAAATGGTAGATAAAAACAATAAAATTATTTATGAAAGCAGCTATGTTCAGACAGGTTTTGTAAGCAAAGGGAAAGAAACGTATCGCTTGGCTATCCAATGTACAGGAGATTACAAATTAGATTTCTTTGTAAATGATAGAAAAGTGCTGACAGATAATAAATTCTTTTACAAAATCGGAAAAATAGGACTTATTACCTGTGGAAAGCAAAGTGTAGAGTTTGATAATGTAAAATATGAAGAGAAGTAATTTATATTATATTTTTTACTTGTAGTTTTTTAGGTTCTCTTCTTGTTAGTATTTTTGTAGTACCAACAAGAAGAGTACTTAAAATTGCATCAGAAAAAAATCAATTTTCTTCCTTACCCATAAGATAACAACTAATCGGAACGTGAGAAATTTCCCATTCAATCCATTTAATAGTTGGTCTTTCTTGTTGAGTTTTTTGAAAATAATCTATATTATTTACTTCTTGAAATGTTTTTTGATAAGCTATTAAAAATAGATTTATTTTATCCATTTCATTAAAAATTTGCTCTCTTAGTTGTACTGATGTTTCGCTTATAGACCAAGTAGCAATAAATAAATTTTTATTACTTTCAGGTAACGATGTCATTATTTTTTTAATATCATCTATTTCCGAGATACACAATATTCCTTTTTTTCCTTCACAAAACTCATCTACTGTAAGTGTAGAATGACCTAAAGACTTTAAATAGTATTCTTGTAAAAGAGAAAATAAAGGAAGGTCAAATATTACATACTGATTGTCAAATTTGATGTTTTTGAATAATCTACACATACTACCATATCCACCACCAAATTCGAATACCATATCAATATCTTTTATATCTGTTTGTATGGTTTCTTCAAACTTTTTAATATGATAAGCATGATGTATGAGATTTGCACTACTTCCTAAATATTTTTTATACAAAATAGGTAAGCCTATATTTGTTTCTTGTATAGCTTTTTTCCATTTAGAATCAAAATCATGAGCCTGCTCTAATTCTTTCAATTCAATATCTACATAAGGAACATTTCCTATAAACATAGAATATTGAATAATCTCCCATTTTAAAAACGCTCTAAGATCTTCATTTAAGATAAGATAACGAAGCTCATTCATATATTCAGCCCAATGCAGAGCAGCTCCTTCTAAATTAGACGTTTCTGTAACAGGAATAAGAGTTGTTTTACCTCTTAATTCTTCAATTAACTCTTTTTCTTTCAAAGAAGATTCTTTTAGTTTTATTATAATTTCGCCATGTACTAGGGTTCTGTAAACCTCTTTGAGTGTATTTATCATTTTTTTTAATGTTATTTATTAAAATTTAAAACGTAATACCAAAGCTACAAAAAAACATCTTTTATTTTGAAAAAAAATAGTCAAAAAAAAACTCTTTAAGTTAATTAATTAACTTAAAGAGTTTTTTATGAGCCTTCTAACGGGATCGAACCGTTGACCTATTGATTACAAATCAATTGCTCTACCAGCTGAGCTAAGAAGGCTTTTTTTCTTTGGTGATACAAAGGTAATAGCTTCTTCTGACATAGACAAATTTTTCTTCAAAAAAGTTTCATTTTTTTATTCTTATAAAATTATTACCGCTGTTTTTATACGTCAGTTTTCCAAATCGACTGATTAAATAAAGACTATTCTTATGTTCAGACAGGATGTCCGAACTACGTGTAACAAACCGTGATAACGTTTAATCTAAAAAGTAAAATCTGAAAATTCATAATCACAAAAAAATCCATTTGGAAAATTAACTTTCCAAATGGATTTTGAGCATAAAACGTACTTTTCAATTAATGAAAAAATTCTTTTACTTTATCAAAAAACGAACGGTCTTGCTTGTCCAAATCAGGAGCAAAATTATCCGAAACCTTTAAGCGTTCTATTTCTTTGCGTTCTTCTTTTGAGAGTTTTTGAGGAATCCAAACATTGACATGAATAAGCTGGTCGCCAGTTTCATACGTATTATAAGGACGAATTCCTTTTCCACGTAATCTAAGTATTTTACCGCCTTGCGTTCCTGCTTCTATCGGAACTTTTACGCTTCCGTCTATTGTCGGAACTTCCACAGTTGTTCCCAAAACGGCATCTGGAAAACTGATACACAAATCATAATGTACATTTTTTCCTTCTCGTTTCAAGAATTTATGTTCTTCTTCTTCTATCAAAATCAACAAATCTCCTGCAACGCCTCCTCTTGGTGGGTAATTTCCTTTTCCTGCCATCGAAAGTTGCATTCCGTCCTCAATTCCTGCTGGTAATTTTATTTCAGTTACTTCTTCTTTCATCTCAACACCTTCACCACTACACGAGCTACAAGGAGAAGTAATAATGCTTCCCTGTCCATTACAAGAAGGACAAGCTGCCGTAGTTACCATTTGCCCGAGCATTGTATTGGTAACTCTACGTACCTGACCATTACCGTTACATTGTTTACACGTTTGCTTTGAAGAAGCATCTTTTGCACCCGAACCATCACAAGTTCCACACAATACTTGACGTTTGACCTTAATTTTTTTCTCTACTCCATGAGCAATTTCTTGAAGCGTAAGTTTGAGTTTGATACGAACAGAAGAGCCTTTTTTCTGACGCTGTCCTCCTCTTCCTCCACCAAAAATATCATCAAAAGGCGAACCGCCTCCACCTCCAAAACCACCACCAAATATATCTCCAAAATTAGAGAAAATATCATCAGCACTTTGGAAGCCACCGCCACCATTCATTCCCTGATGTCCAAAACGGTCGTATTTTGCTTTTTTATCTGGATTTCCTAGTGCGTCGTAGGCTTCGGCAGCTTCTTTAAACTTATCTTCTGCTGCGGCATTTCCTGGATTTTTGTCTGGATGGTACTTTATAGCTATTTTTCTATATGCTTTCTTTATCTCATCAGTTGATGAGGTACGTGAAACGCCTAGTACTTCGTAATAATCTCTCTTGGTCATAACTGGTAATTAATTTTTCTAAATTCAGTAAAGTAGTTTTTAGTATTTTTTGATTGATTGTTTTCCTTTTGTTTAAAAGTGGATTCAGATATCAATGCTTAATCAAACTAATAAACTTATGCTCCTACTACTACTTTAGCAAAACGAACTACTTTATCATTGAGAAAATATCCTTTTTCTATCTGGTCAACTATCTTACCCTTCAAATCCTCAGAAGGTGCTGGAGTAGTGGTAATGGCTTCATGCACATCGGTATCCAATGGCTGACCAATAGCAGAATCCATTTCCTTTAAGCCTTGTTGTTCTAAAACAGAACGAAAACGTTTTTGTAAAATTCCGATAGCATCATAAGCAATATCTGCTTTTTGGTCTTGGTCTTCTACCTGATTGATAGAACTTTCTGCACGCTGAAAATCGTCTAAAACAGGAATAAGTGCAGCCATAATATTTTTATTAGCAAGCTGTGTATGTTCAATCTTTTCTTTTGCTGTGCGACGACGGAAATTATCAAATTCAGAATAGAGACGTAGGTGTTTATCTTTTAGCTCCAAAAGTTCGGCTTGATAATCTCTTTCTGTTCCACCTTGTGTTGAATTGTCAGTTTCTATATTTATTTCTTCGTTCGCTTCTGCCGAAGTGTCAGAATGATTTTGTCCATTTTGTTCTGAATTTATATCTTCTTCAGAATGATTATTTGTTGAGTCGTTATCAGAATGATTGTTGGTATTCATGTTATTTTATACTTTAATGAATGGAATATCTTTGTTTTGTAAAATGCAAGCTAGCTGTTACGATTTTATTACTCCTTATTGTCTATTATTATTCAGATAATACTCAAATAATACTCAGAATGGTACTGAAAATAATAAAAACAAGTGAGCAAAAATCCAGTAGTAAAAGAAAGAATAGAATAAAAATGAAAAGTTTTCTATAAATTGTTTTTCTTTGTACTACTACTAGCCCAACTTTAAATATGTCATCAAAAAGGCAATATATTTGCCAAACTTGATAGCTCTTTGTTTACGTGTCAGTTTGACAGACAACATTATTTTTTGTAAACTATTATAAACCTTTGCGAACTTTTTATTATTTGGTGCTATCATAAAATAACCAAATAAAAATTGGATTATGGTTTGATTATTGAACATTTATAATTAAATTGCGTTACGAACGATTTGTTATTCTACTCTAGTTAGTATATATATTATTACAATAGATTTTTTTAGTTTTTTATCCTTCACCAAAATTATAATCTTTCTTATACTTTTGGCAAAATTCTAAAAGACTTTGATTATATATCTATATTTCAATAAATTACATAGCAAATCATCTAGTAAATATCTAGTAAATAATACTGTACTGCGTAATTTCCTTCTATCTACTCTCAAACTCTAAAAAATCCTTCTTATATGAAGAATACCTACTTGTCTATTACTTGTCTGCTTTTTATTTCATTTTTAGCGTTTTCTGCTTTTGTTTCTTCTGGTTCTAATTCTTCTTATTTGGGAGAAGGTGAAGAGAAATTTATTTCCAAAACAGAGGTTACTTCCACACTTCTATCAGATAGATGTTCTCGCAATCGTTCTTCAAATGCTTCTATAACTCATGTGATGCTTCATTTTTGTAGTAATGCAGCTAACAAACCAGAAAATCCATATAACTTAAAAGACATTTTGAATGTATTCGAAACGTATAGAGTTTCGGCACACTATATTATAGATAGAGAAGGAGTTATTCATCACTTAGTAGATGAAAATCGTGCAGCACATCATGCAGGTAAAGGAACGCTTGCACACGAAAATCATCGCCAAAACGATTTAAACGGACGTTCGATAGGAATTGAAATGATGGCAATCGGCACACAATCTGAAATGTCAAAATTTATCTCTACTTCTACCTACCAAAAAATAAATAAAGAAGATGTTGGCTTTACAGAAGCACAATACAAATCATTGAACCGTCTTTTGAAAGACATTGAAAGTCGCCATATAGATATTCAGCACAACCGTAAGCATGTAGTTGGACACGATGAATATTCGCCTTCACGTCGTAGCGATCCAGGTAGTTTGTTTGACTGGAATAAAATTGGACTTACAGCTAATTAGAATCTAAATGAGAAATGGTGACCTGTCAAAGCAGCGAAGCTAATTATCAATTATGAATGGTGAATGAATGAAAATACTTAATTATCAGTCACTTACAGATTTAAAAAAAAAATGGTAATTTACTTAATTTTTATCCTAAGATAATAAAATCAAAAAAAAAACTGAATTTCTAACGGAAATTCAGATTTTTTTTGTGTCAATTGAATAGGGTTTTTGTACTGTACCCTACTATTTTTTGATTAAAAAAAACTGCAACTAAAATTTATGGTTTCTTCAATAGAAATTCGTATTAACTGATAACTACGGAGTAAATTGTAACTTATTGATTATAAAACACTTACGATCAATGTTTGAAAAAAATAAAATTCTGTTTTTGAGTAAAAAAGTATTTGAATACTATTTTTCACGTTTTAAAACCAAATTTTATTCTGCTGCTAAACGCTATTTACGCTTCATGTCATCAGTTTCTTGATTTGTGTCAGTATCAATCTGTATTTTAAATCCTACTAATCCTATAAATCCTTAACTCATCCTACCATACAAAAAAAGTAGGGTACAGTAGGGTTTTTGTAAATCAAACTAGACCATTATTTAGGATTGCGAAAGTCCTATCAATTACATCTCAACTTGCTTATTCTACTACAAATTTATAGTTCTGCATTCCAAATTCAGTAACAAACTGAATAATATAAATCCCTTTTGATAAATTTTGAGGCAAATCAATAGCAATTCCATCAAAGGTAGTTTTCAAGTTAGGATTGATTAAAACTTGCTGTCCTGTAATGCTTATGATTTGAAGATTTTGAATAGAAGATTTATCTAGTATTCCTCTCAAGTTTAGTTCTCCACCTGCTTGGTTTGGGTTTGGATAAAGTACAAAAGGAAGATTTGTAAAACTACGTTCTATACTTATGACTTTAGTAAGATTTATCTGTCCATTATTGTCTAACTGAGCCAAACGATAATAAGCTGTTCCAGTCCAATATTCTTCATCTAAAAATTCATAAGAAACTTGATCACTGGTTGTTCCTCGTCCTTCTATAAAAGTAAGGTCTTGAAACTCTTTTCCATTGATACTCCTTTGTACATAAAAACCTTTATTATCTTTTTCGCTTATCGTCTGCCAATCTACCAAAACGCTAGTAGAAGAATAATGACGAGCATTGAAATCAAGTAGGGTCTTGCAATTACGATTTAGTATAAAAGAATAAATTATTATAATGTCTAACTTTTTTAGTAGCTTTCGTGAAAATAGAGAGGTGCAACTGTTAGTTAAACAAGTTTCCTTTTTCTGCACAAAAAAAAATTAAAATAATTCAATGAAAAGTCGCATTATAGACAAACGATTACAAAAATTTCGCCTTCGCTTAGACGAAACTATTAAAAACCTTCATACACTGACACAAGAAATTCAGAGCAAAGAACTTTCTAGTACAGTTAGTGAGCTTCGTCAGCGCATTAATGAGCCGTATATGTTTGTGGTGGTAGGTGAAGTAAAGGCAGGAAAGAGTAGTTTTGTCAATGCACTTTTAGAAACTGATAAAGATATTTGTAAGGTGGCACCAGACCCTTGTACCGATACGGTACAGCAGATTTTGTATGGAGAAGAAGAGCAGATAATGGTAATGAATCCACATCTGAAAAAGATTTTGTTGCCTGTTGAGATTTTGAAGGAAATTGCTATTGTTGATACTCCTGGGACTAATGCTATTTCGGAAGGACACCAAAAAATTACAGAAGATTTTATTCCTTCGTCTGATTTGATTGTTTTTGTCTTTGAAGCGAAGAATCCATATCGTCAGTCTAGTTGGGAGTTTTTTGATTTTATACATAAGGATTGGAGAAAGAAAATTATTTTTGTTTTGCAGCAATCCGATTTACTCAATGAATCTGATTTGAATACAAATATAGAAGGAGTACGCAAACACGCAGAGAAAAAAGGACTTTTAGAACCTCAAATTTTTGCTGTTTCTGCTAAACTAGAACAAGAAGGCAAAATAGAGGAAGGTAATTTTGCAGGAATACGAGAATATATAAAAGACAATATCACAGGAGGCAGAGCTCCTCTCATGAAACTCAAAAATAATATTGATACTTCAAAAACTATTCTTTCAAGGATAAAAGAAGGTGTAAATCTTAGAGAGCAGCAATTACAGGCAGATAATAAATTTAGGTTAGACGTAAAGAAAACGCTCAACGACCAAGAAAAAAAATCGCTTTATCAGGTTGATGTGTTGATAGAAAATATTTTGGGAGCATATGAAAAAATAACTAGAGAAACCGAACAAGAAATCGATAAAGGATTAGGGTTTTTTAGTTTGATAGGTAAATCTTTTAAATCAATGCTTTCTGATAAAGAATCTGTCAAAACGTGGTTCGATCGTGTAGCAAAAGATTTAGAACGTAATCTTACCAAAACTTTGACCGATAAATTGAGTGAAGGAATTACAGCTATTGCAGATACGATTCAGCAAATGGCAAAAATGATTGATTTGCAGCTTAATACTAGTCCCAAAATTCTGAAAGAAAATCACGCTATTTTTGGAGATATTGCAGACCGTAGAAGTAGAGTTTTACAAGATTTACAAACTGAATTTCACGAGTTTACCAAAGAAACAGAAAATTTTGTAAATAAAGATTTGTTTCCAAAAGATACCAGTTTTTCAACTGATTTTGCAACAGGTGGAGGTTTGGCGATTGTTGGTGTTGCTCTGACAGTTCTTACACAAGGAGCTATTTTTGATATTACGGGTGGTATTTTGACGGCTGTTGGTTTGCTTTTTACTGGTGTTACGGTAATGGTCAAAAAGCAGAAAATTATGCAAAAATATAGAGAGCAAATCAGTCAAGGCAAACAAGCTCTCAAGGAAGAAATTTATCTAAAACTCTCTACTTATATTGCCAATCTAAAAAGTCAAATTGATGCTAATTTTAAAGATTTTGATTTATTAATGGAAATGGAAGACAAACAAATCGTAGAACTCAAAAATCAATACGAAACCATTGATAGAGAATTGGAGAAGATTTTAGATGAGTTGATTTAATCATTATTTCTTTTAAAAAATATATTAATAATGAATAAAACTCTTCTAATTATAGCAAGTTTAATTGCAGTAGTCGTAGGTTTAGTGACTTTATATCAAAGCAATAATAATTTACATTATGCTACCATAACTGTAATTAATGAACTACAACTTTGTGAAGAATCAAATACTTTTTATAAAATTATTGCGATTGACAGAAAAATAGATTTCATTAAAAATAGTAGAGATTCGCTAGTTCTTTTACATTATAGTAAAAAAAGCGACCCAAAAATATACAAATTAGTTTATTCTACTCCATCAGACAAAAGAGTTGAAATACAAATTGAGGGTTATTTTCATGGTAAAATATCAAATTATTCTGCAAATACATATGGATGTCCTGAAAGCCGTAACTTTGAAGTTGAGAAAATCATTTATATAAAATAGGTAAATGTTAGATTATTGAAATAATTAAAAAGCTTATTTGTAAAAATACACCTAATCTATAGTTAGCAAAAAATGAATTTCTATCCAGGACCTTCAAAAGTATATCCACAAGTAAAAGAATGGCTCAATGAAGCTTATGAAAACGATATTTTGAGTATTCAGCATCGTAGTCAAAAATTTATGGATTTGTATGAAAGTATAATTCAAAATTTACAAGCAAAACTCAATATTCCGAAAGATTATACAATTATTTTTACATCTTCGGCTACGGAGTGTTGGCATATTTTAAACGATTCTTTTTCTCAAACAAATGCGTATCATTTTTATAATGGCTCTTTTGGTAAAAAGTGGTTTGAGTATAGAAAAGCAAGTTATCCAAAGATGAGCTTTGGGATTGAGTTTGATATAAATGAAGAATTGGAAGATAAGTTTTTTCAACAAATCCCACAAAATGATTATTTACCGAATATTATTTGTCTTTGTCAGAATGAAACTTCAAATACTACTCAAATTACTCCAAAAACACTTTCAGAAATTAGAAAAAATAGACAAAATGATTTTATTTTCGTAGATGCCACTTCTTCTTTTGGAGGACAAAATCTAAATTTTTCTGATGCCGATGCGTGGTTTGTTTCCGTTCAAAAATGTTTTGGACTTCCTGCTGGACTGGGAATAATGGCACTTTCTCCTAATTTAATTGATTTTTATCAAAATGAAATTCAAAAGAAAAATCAAGAAGCAGCTAATCAAAAGCCACCTGCCGTTGTTGGTGTCCTTACCAGTGACAAACCTACAAGATATAATCAACTATCATTTTTGATAGAAAAAGCAAAAGAATTTCAAACTACTTATACTCCGAATGTTTTAGGAATATATTTGCTTTCCAAAGTGATAGAGCTTGTTCCGAATATTTCTGTTACTTCTCAAAAATTGAAAAAAAGAGCGAATACTATGTACAGATTTATAGAGAAACAACATTATCATCTTTTAGTAACAAATCCTAAAGTGCGTTCTCAAACTGTTTTGGCAGTAGAACTAAATGAGCCAAAATTGAGTTTATTCAAACAAAAAGCCAATCAATCAAATATTATTTTGGGAAATGGCTATGGACAATGGAAACAAGATACATTCAGAATTGCTAACTTTCCACAACATACTGACCAAGAATTTGAAGGTTTGAAAGAATTTTTAAAATAAAAATTACCTCAACGACGGTTTCATTTGAACCTCGTTGACGGTTGTAATTAAAAATACATTACTTTTGTGCTATGAAGACAACTGAAACAAAACAACCAGCCGAGCTTACCGAATTATTAAACGAAACTTCTATTTTTGAGTGGATAAAAAACAGTGCCGATGCACTAAATTTACAAACTTTTGTAATAGGTGGATTTGTACGAGATTATTTGTTAAAGAGAAAAAAAGAAATCAAAGATATTGATATTGTTTGTATTGGAAGTGGAATAACGCTTGCCAAACATGTCGCTAAGTCATACGGACAAGCAAATAATGTTTTTGTAAACGTTTCTATTTTCAAGCGTTTCGGAACGGCAATGATTACGCTAGAAGATGAAAAAACAAAACAAAAAATAGAAGTTGAGTTTGTTGGAGCAAGAAAAGAATCGTATGATTTTGATTCAAGAAAACCTACGGTAGAAGAAGGAACATTAGAAGATGACCAAAAACGCAGAGATTTTACAATAAATGCGTTTGCTGTTAGCCTAAATGCAGACACGTATGGTAAATTCTTAGACCCATTTGATGGACTGAAAGATTTGCGTAAAAAGATAATTCGCACTCCTTTAGCTCCTGAAAAAACTTTTTCTGATGATCCTTTGCGTATGCTTCGAGCTATTCGTTTTGCTTCTCAACTCGGTTTTGATATTGAAATTGATACTTTTGAAGCTCTTTCTACTCAAAAAGAACGAATAAAAATTATTTCACAAGAACGCATCACAACAGAAATTAATAAAATCATACTTTCGAATCCTCCTTCGTATGGTTTCAAACTTTTGTATCAATGTGGACTTTTAGAAATTATTTTTTCTGAAATGACCGATTTGCATGGCGTAGAATATATTGATGGAAAAGGACACAAAGATAATTTTTATCACACTTTGCAGGTTTTGGATAATGTAGCGAAGGTTTCTGATGATTTGTGGTTGCGTTGGGCAGCTATTCTGCACGATATTGCAAAGCCTGCCACGAAGCGTTTTGATAAGCGTGTAGGTTGGACTTTTCACGGACATGAAGATAAAGGTGCAAGAATGACTCCTACTATTTTCAAAAAATTGCGTTTACCTTTAGATGCAAAAATGCGTTTTGTGCAAAAATTAGTTAAGTTACACTTACGACCAATTGCTCTTGTAAAAAAGACGATTACTGATTCGGCTATTCGTCGTCTGTTATTTGAAGCTGGTGAAGATACAGATGCTTTGATGATGCTTTGTCGTGCTGATATTACTTCAAAAGACCATAGCAGAGTGCAGCGTTATCTACAAAACTTTGATAGAGTAGAAAAAAAGATGATAGAAGTAGAAGAAAAAGACCAATTACGTACTTTTCAGCCAGTCATTGATGGAGAAATCATTATGAAAACGTTTAATCTAAAACCTTCAGCAGAAGTAGGAAAAATAAAAATTGCTATTCGTGAAGCTATTTTGGAAGGCGAAATCAGAAATGAATACGAAGAAGCATTTAATTTTATGCTAAAAGAAGGTGAGAAATTGGGCTTGAAGAAGACGTAAATTTTGCCGTTCATATACTAACGTGAACTCGGGATTAAACTACTACTTATTCTTAGCTATTTTGCGTTTTTTTCACCATTATCAACGTCAGTTATCTTCAATAACAGACGATTGCTAAGGTAGAATGAAAAAAAACACCTATTTCCCTTAGCAATCGTCTATTTTTTTTAAAAAATAGACGTTGATAATGGGAAAAACCACAAATGCTCTAAGTAACAATCCCGAGTTCACGTTATACTATTTTGTAAAACACAGATTTTACGAATTATACAGATTAACACAGATTTTTTGTTGTAATTAAATTGTCTGTATTATATCAAGATATATTTATACAAACTTGTCAGTAGTTTTTTGGTAATCCAAAATAACTCTGACAATAGTTAAATCCTTATTCTCCAATCCCTATTCTCCAGCCTCCCTCTTTTGAAACCTCAAATCTAATTGAAGACTACTATTAAAAGTTTTTCTGTGATACGTTGTAAGTCCAAACTCTGCAATTCCTAATTTATGTTTTTTGGTAGGATAACCCACATTTGTTTCCCAGCCGTAATGAGGATATTTTTCAGCCAGTTTCATCATAAAATCATCTCTATAATTTTTTGCTAAAATAGAAGCTGCTGCAATCGATAAATATTTTGAATCTCCTTTTATGATACACTCAAAAGGAATTTTGAGATCAGTTTTGAATCTATTTCCATCAATAATCAAAAATTCGGGAACAGGATTTAATTGAATAATAGCTCGCTGCATTGCCAAAAAGGAAGCATTTAAGATATTAATTTTATCAATTTCGGCAGGACTAGCCTCTGCTATGGCAAAAGAAAGTGCATTTTCTCTTATTTCAATATCTAATTCTTTTCTATCTTTTTGTGATAACTTTTTTGAGTCGTTTAGAAATTTATTTTGATAATCTTTTGGGAAAATAACAGCAGCAGCAACCACACTTCCAGCCAAACAACCCCGACCTACTTCATCGACACCAGCTTCAAGAGCAAAATCTGAAAAATAAAAAGAAAGCATAAATTAGTTATTAATTTTTAATGGTTGGTGATAAATGAATGGCTTTTGAATATGAAATAAATTAAATTTGTGGTGAAAGACCAAAAAATAAAATTAGATACGCTGACTCTCAATTGTATTGTCCTGTATTTAATCATAATAATCATACAAATCACTCGCTAATCAATAATAGAAAAAAAATGAATTTTGATTTACAAAAACTCATTCGTCCTAATATTCTGACACTCAAAGCCTATTCTTCTGCTAGAGATGAATATAAAAAAAGTGATATAGAGGTTACAAAATTAGACGAAAATTTTGAAAAAGCGGCACCTATTTTTTTAGATGCTAATGAAAATGCACTCGGTTCGCCACTTTCTCAAATGGTTCAGATCGATTATAATCGTTATCCAGACCCACACCAAAGAGATATAAAAAAACAGCTTTCAAAACTAAAAAATGTAAATGAAAATCAAATTTTTGTAGGAAATGGAAGTGATGAAGCGATTGATTTATTGTTTCGTGTTTTCTGCATTCCAAGCAAAGATAATATCATTATTTGTCCTCCGACCTATGGAATGTATGCTGTTTCGGCAACAATAAACGATATTGAGATTAGAAAAACGCTACTCACAACTGATTTTCAATTGAATTTGGAAGGAATAAAAAAACAAATAGACCAAAACACAAAACTCATTTTTGTTTGTAGTCCAAATAACCCAACAGGAAATTTGATTGATAAAAATGACATAAAAGAATTATGTAGTTTTTTTGATGGAATTGTAGTTGTTGATGAAGCCTATATTGATTTTGTAGATAATAAGAATCAGAATTCGAAGGAAGTAAGTTTTATTAATGAACTAGTTAATTTTCCCAACCTTGTAATTTTGCAAACCCTTTCGAAGGCGTGGGGAATGGCTGGCGTGCGTTTGGGAATGGCTTATGCTTCTGCCGAAATTATGGAATATTATAAGAAAACAAAAGCTCCCTATAATGTAAATATGCTCACTCAAAAAATTGCTTTAAAGGCGTTACAACTTCCTCAAAATGTAGAAGAGGCAATTCAAGTTTTGAACTTTGAGCGTGAAAAATTGATTGAAGAACTCAGTAGTAAAACAAATTTTAGTTTTATAGAAAAAGTCTATCATTCAGATACAAATTTTATTTTGGTGAAAATAAAAGATACTTTTAAAGTAGAAGAAGTCTATAACTTTTTGATAAGTCAGAATGAAATTGTAGTTCGAAACCGTTCGAAAGAACCTTTATGTGAAGGTTGTTTGAGAATAACTATCGGAACGCCTGAGGAAAATGAATTGCTTTTAGCAACTCTAAAAAAATACAAGTAGAGACTTTTGATATATATATGTTTTTATCAATATGAGTGTCATTTTTAGGTATTGCCTTTTAGTTGCAGCCGCAACGTAACCTTGGTAGAACTGAAAGTTGACGAAGTCAAAATCAAAAATGTATTTTAATAGAGCTACAAAGTAGCGTTACCTTGCAATTGGCAATTAAAAATAAAGTTACGCTACGCTGTAGCTTTTTAAATTAATTTTTATTCTGTTCTACCAAGGTAAAGGATCAATTACGAATTAAAAATTACGACCTGCCAAAGCAGCGAAGCTAATTACGAATTTAATTACTTGAATATCAGTTAGTTATGGATTTAAAAGTAGCAGTTTATTTAATTCTTATTCCAAAGCTACTCTGTAGCTAATCACTCCCTATTTTGATTTTTACCAATGACACTCATATTGTTTTTATAAAACACATATTTTACGAATTTTAGATAAACACAGGTTTTTTTGAATGATAATCAAACTATTTTATTCAAAATCTAGTTATTTTTTTTATAAAATTGTATTTTTGTAAAAGAACTATAACTCTTATTTTAGTTTTCTAATAAATAGTATCCCAGTTATGAATCAATTTCCAACCTTTTCTAAGTTTTCTACTCATTTTTATTCTAGTACAGAAACAGAAGTTTTAGAGGAAGTAGCCACAGAAACAGAAGAAGGACACCGTTTGATTGTCTTTAATGATGAAGTAAATACGTTTGATGATGTCATAAATGCTTTAGTTGATATTTGCGAACATTCTACACCACAGGCGGAACAATGTACACTCATCATTCACTATAAAGGGAAATGTTCTGTAAAAGAAGGTTCTTGGAATGACCTTGTTCCGATGCGTAACGCAATTTGCGATCGTGGGATTTTGGCAGAAGTAGATTAGACAATAGTTGTCTTGATTGATTTGGTTTTTTGTAGAAAATAAAAAAGTTCTTTATTGATAATTTTGGCTTGCTGTTGTGATAAATAAAATATAAGGTAGTGTTAAAGATGTAATGCTGCAATTCTAAAAATCTGTGTTTTATTCGTTCAATCTGTGTTATCTGTGTTCTATTTTTTATTTACAGCATTACTTGTTATAGACTACCAAATATAAGATATAATAATGGCAAGCCGAAACTATTAACTATCAACTATTAACTCTTATTTTTTCTTATTAAACTGGTGCAAAACAGCCGCAAAATCAGAAATCAAGGCAGGTTCTTCTTCCAAACGAGTTCCGACCACAACTACATCAGCACCAGCAGCAAAAGCTAGATGTAGAGCTTCAGGTGTTCTTATCCCTCCTCCAATAATCAAAGGAATATTTATACTCTGTTTTACCATTCGTATCATTCTAGGCGAAATGGGTTTGGCTGCACCACTTCCACCATCCAAATACGCCAAACGCATTCCCAAATATTCGCCTGCAAGAGCTGTATTAGCTGCTACTTCTGCTTTTTCATAAGGGATTGGCAGAGTCTGACTAATATAAGAAACTGTCGTTAGATTATCACACAGAACAAGCATGTAACCTGTAGGAATTACCTCTAAGTCCATTCTGCGAAGACGTGGAGCTGCTGCAACATGTTGTCCAATCAAATATTCTGCATTTCTTCCCGAAATTAGAGAAAGTAAAAATAAACTATCCGCTTCAGGAGCAAGATGAAAATAATGACCAGGAAACAAAACAACAGGCAAATTTGCATGGGATTTTATTAATTTTACTGTTTGAGAAACTTCACCTTCTGTCAGAAGACTTCCTCCTACCATAAAAAAAGAAATTCCATAATGAGCAGCCTGTGCAGCCAGAAGAGCTGTTTTTTTAGGGTCTATACGGTCAGGGTCTATCAAAACAGCTAACATTTTTTGACCCTTTAGAGCTGCTTCCAAAATTTGAGGATATACGTTCATTTTTCAGTTACCAGTTATCAGTAATTCGTTACCAGTAAAAAACCAGTAAACAGTTATTTTTATTTCAATAATTTACTTGTAAAATTACTTTTCAATTAAATTATAATTAAATATCGTAATTCTTAATTCGTAATTCGTAATTGAACAACGAATGTTGTAAGTTTATACAAAAATACATATTCATAACCGACTTCACAATTAATATGAAATTTAGCTTCAACAAAACAAAAGTAATTGCTACTGTAGGACCAGCCTCCTCTACTCGTGAACAGATTTTAGAACTCATGGTAGCAGGAGTAGATGTTTTTCGTCTCAATTTTTCGCATGGTTCTTATCAAGATCATAAAAAGGTATTGGATATAATCAGAGAACTCAATCAAAAATTTGACTTTAATGTCTGTATTCTTCAGGATTTGCAAGGACCCAAAATACGTGTTGGTGATATAGAAGCAGGACAATTAGAACTTGTAAAAGGAGCAAAAATTCGTATCACGACTGATAAAGGAGTAATGGGAACAAAAGAGCGAATCAGTTGTGCTTATGAAGATTTTGTTAGAGATGTCAAAATTGGAGAACCTATCTTGATGGATGATGGCAAATTAGAACTAGTTGTTCTGGAAAAAGATCAAAACGATGTTATTGCAAAAGTAATTGTAGGTGGAATCTTGAAACCAAGAAAAGGAATAAATCTTCCAAATACTCAGGTTTCTGCACCTTCCATGACAGAAAAAGATTTGAAAGATGTAATGTTTGGAATCGAAAATGAGGTTGAATGGGTAGCTCTTTCTTTTGTCAGAAATGCGAGTGATATGATTCGTTTGAAGGAAATCATTACTCAACACGGTAGCAAAATGAGAACGGTTGCCAAGATTGAACGTCCAGAAGCTGTTGCAAATATTGACAGTATAATTGAAGAAGCCGATGCGCTAATGGTTGCTCGTGGAGATTTGGGAGTAGAAATAAATGCTGAAGAAGTACCTGTGGTACAGAAACGTATCGTCAAAAAGTGTAATGAAGCTGCCAAACCTGTAATTATTGCTACACAGATGATGGAATCAATGATAGAAAATCCTCGTCCTACCCGTGCCGAAACAAACGATGTGGCTAACGCTGTAATGGATGGAGCAGATGCCTTGATGTTGAGTGGAGAAACGGCAGTTGGAAAATACCCAGTAGAAGTAATTAAGAGTATGGTCAAAACGATTAGTTCGATTGAAGTAAATGTAGAATCAGTGTATCATCACTATTATCCAATCTCTGTGGAAAAAAAGGATTATACCAGTAAAAGCGTAATCACAACAGCTTGTAGATTGGCTCAAAATACTCACGCAAAAGCTCTTATTTCGATGACTCAATCAGGTTATACAGCTTTTCAACTGGCTAGCCATCGTCCAAAAGCAGGTATTTTTATTTTTACGTTGAATAATAATTTGCTTACTACGCTTAATCTAGTTTGGGGAGTTCGTGGTTATTATTATGATAAATTTGTTTCGACCGACCAAACATTCAAAGACACACAAGAAATTTTGTTTGAAAAAAGGACACATTCAAAAAGGAGATTTGTATGTAAATACGGCTAGTATGCCAATTGATGAAAAACAGCGTACTAATGTTTTGAAATTGAGTAAACTGGAATAATACCGTGTAACATAAGTTTTTCAATAAAAAATGTATAACAGACTTCCTAGTCTGTTCAAAAAAAACAGTTTCTTTAGCTGTTATCACGCTTTTGAGAAAGCGTTTCGTTCAGTTCTGGGGAACTGAACGCACAGTTGAAATGCAAATAACTTATGTTACACGGTAATAATAGTAGTCAGAACAAAACATTGACAGTTCATACCTCAACCAAAACAAAAGGTCTTTACAATTTGTAAAGGCTTTTTTGTCAAAAATAATATTAAAATAATGAATAAAGCAATTTTTATAGTAAATTTACATTCTCTCATTTCTAAATTGATTTACAGACTTAGAAGAGAACATTTTTTAAACTAGAATAAAAAAAATATATGCAAGAATCTGAAAAAAAATCAACTACTGATTTTTCGCTTTTACAAAAAGAAAAAGAACAAGCTATTCAAAAACGAATAGAATTACTGTACAAAAGTATGTCCTTTTCAGAAGGAGTAGCACCAAACTGGACTAATTTTCACGACTGTTTTACAAGCAGTGCACAATTTATAAATGCAAATCTTGATGCACCTATGTTTTTAGATGTTCGTACTTTTGCACAAGTTTTGGAAAGTCAGATAAATGCAAATGATATTCCTCAACTCTTTACACAAGAAGTTTCGCATCGCACCCAAATTTTTGGGAAAGTAGCACAGCGTTTTAGTGTTTTTACAAATAAAATAGAATTAGATAAACAGCCAACGACACGAGGCGTAAATAGCATTCAACTTATTTGTGCAAAAGGAAATTGGCTTATTCAATCTATTTCTTGGTACAATGAGCGTACTGATGATATCATTCCTGATACATTTCTTGATTTGTAATTAATGAATTATTTTTCTAGGTATAACTGATGTTACGCAGTATATATAGTGTTCTGTATGCCACAGAACATGGTTTTAGTTTTTCTGAACCCTGCTCTGTGACACACACAGCAGAACTTTGAGTAACATTAGGTATAAATAGTCTCTCAATTTATTGTTGGAAGAATTCTTTTACTCCACTTGTCGTAATTTTTCTGCTTTTGCAATTGTCAAATTTCTCTTTTTCTGAATAGAAGCCGAAATCAAAACACTTATTTCATACAAAATCCAAATTGGAATTCCGATTAAACACTGACTAATCACGTCTGGAGGAGTAATAAGAGCAGAAATAAATAAAATTACAACAATTGAATGTTTGCGATATGTTCGCATAAGTTCGGGGGTAACAATTCCGACTTGAGAAAGGAAAAATACTACAATAGGAAGCTGAAACATAAGCCCACAACCCAAAGTAAGCATCGCAACCGTTGTTACATAGGAAGAAATATCAATCTCATTGAGAATAGTTGGATCGACTTGATAATTAGAAAGAAAATTAATAGAAAGTGGTGTAATCAAGAAATACCCAAAAAGAACACCAATAGCAAATAAAAGCGACACAAAAAAAGTTGCTCCTCGTGCTACATTTCTTTCTTCATTATACAAAGCAGGAGCCACAAAACGCCATATTTCCCAAAAAACATAAGGAAAAGCACACATAAAACCAAACGCTATCGAAGCGGCAATGTGCATTGTAAATTGTCCAGTAATTACACGGTTTTGCAGAATAAAAGGCAAATTATCTATACAAGTAAGGCTAGAAAGCTCACAAAAAAACTGATACGTAAAAAAATTACTTTTTGAAGGACCCAAAATAATCTTACCAAAAACAATATCTTTTGCCACAAAAGCAACTGCCGTAAAGACCAAAATTGCCAAAACAGCACGAATAACATGCCAACGCAATTCCTCCAAATGATCCAAAACCCCCATTTCTTTTCCTGTATTAGAAGGCAAGGAAGAATTTACTCTTTCTACTAATGTTGTTTCTGAAGTATTCATTGAAGATTATCTTTGTTTTGGGTCGTTTTATCAATTGCTCTGCAAATATACGCATTAAAAAAAATCCTTTTCTAATTCGATATTAAATTAAAAAAGGATTTAGTTATAAAAAATCTAAATACGAAAATTATTTTCCACCACCCGAAGACGAACGAGAACGAGAAGACGAACCCGTACTTCTACTAGAACGAGCAGATGAGCCACTAGAGCGAGTAGAAGAACCCGTTCCACTACGAGAAATTTTGCTAGCAACATTAGATTTAAATCTACTCTTTGAGTTCATTGCCTGCGAAGTAGCCGAACCCGAACCGTAAGCACGTTGTCCAGTTGTGGTAGTTCCATAATAAGGTCTCGAACCTCTATAATTACGGTTATAATCATTATATGAATTTCTGTAAATCGGACGACTATTCATCATGCCCAACATACTACTCATGAAAGCATACTGACCATAAAATGCCCAAAAGCTGTTTCCATTACTACCCGACTGCCAAGAACCATAATTTTGATTTCCTACATAATTCGTATAACCAGGAGGTGAAGGAATTTTTGAAATTTTGCCTTCATCATTTTTAGATAAAAGTTCCATTCCCATATTATCTAAGTTTTTATCAAAAGTTTGTTCCGAAACATTTTGCCAACTAGAAAGAGAATCACGAACTATTTTTCCACCTGTTGTATCTGTTGCAGGTAATATAAATTTGTATTGATGTTTGTAAATATCACTGCTAAAGGTATTTTCTTCCAAATCCATATCATGGAGAATGACTGAATAGGTTTTGTACTTCTCTAACTCAAGGGTATAGTTATCGATAGGGTCTTTGACTACCTTTTCAGAACTACCACAAGAAGTAAGAAATGTTGCCGAAAAAATGACTAAAAAAGAGGCTAAAAGATGTTTAATTTTCATGTTTTTCACAAAGTTAATTTTAAAAGTAACTGATTGATAGATTATTAATAATGCTAGATTAATGTAAAATGTTTATAAAGCAACAGGAGGCTGACTAGAAGGAAGAATATTAGAAAACTCATATTCTTCTACATATTTTCCAATATATGCTTCAAACTCTCGCTCTCCAAACTGTTCTATTGAGATTGTGTTTTCTTCATCATCATCGTAATAGTCCCACGTTATCATCTCTACAGACTCTTCACGCTTTGTCGTTGCTGTATTTCTATAATATCCTGGACTTTCGTTTTCACGATAATATTTTACACCTTCATAAGTGATAGTTTTTGGAGGACGTTCATTTTTTGCAATCTGGTCGTCCAAATCTTCACCTAATTTTACCAAGCGAATTTTATTTGTCAATGCAATTTCTAATTCGCCATCATTTTCAAGACTTAGAAAAATTTCTTCACTTGCACTACGCAACAGAAAAGAGTAAGAGAATTCATTATCCCCCCAATCGTATTCATATTCTTCGGCTACTTCCCATGTTCTGGCATCGTATTCCAAGAAAAAACCAGCACGAATATCTGTAATTCTGATATTATTGGGGTCGTAGTGAGGAGTTTTATCTTCTTCTTTTTTCTTCTTTTTAAAAAATCCGAAAGGCATATAATTAATGATTTTGATTGATTTGAGTTTATTTCAAAATAATCTATAAATTTAAAGAATTTAGTTTTAAAAACGTAAACTATATCACTTTTGTTGAATAAATTACAACGAAATTGACTTTATTTATAATTTAATTGATTCTTTTTTATCAAAAACAAATTTGAGAAGCGAAGTAAAATAGTTTTATAATTTATTAGCAAACAAAGTATTGGTTCATTCCGTTTACAAAGATATGAAAACAAAAACTTTAATTTTGCCGATATTAGCTATTATC
>CAVXHP010000013.1:0-53488 GCA_963761725.1 uncultured Cytophagales bacterium
CGAAATAAGCGTTTCAGTTATTCCTACTTGTTTTTGTAGCGTTACCTTATCGGCAACTTCTATAAAATAACCGTTTAATGGACTTGATAAATTACTCTGGTCAGAAAGTAAATAGATTTTGGCTTTATTGGTAGAATTGGGAACATAACCAACAGGAAAAGTAAGCTGAACATCGAAAGTCCATTCGTAATTAGTGGTGGCTAAATTCAGTACAATTGGAGTAGATAAATAGGAATAACGAGTTCCTGTTCCACCCGTTGTACTACTTTGCAATTGCAAAGAACCGTTTATAGTAAAAGGAGGAATTACTCCAACAGAATTTGCACCTGTCCATGTTGGATTTGCTGTAAAATTTCCGTCTGAAAAATTATCGGAAAGTTGGGAAAAAGCAGGGAATGAAAAAGCGAAATATATCGAATTACGAAGCAAAGAGAAAGTAAAAATTGTTTCATTTTTCTTGTATAATTTTTAGGGGAATTTTTAGTTTTCACTAAATTACACGTTTTTTTTTGAAATAGCATTTTTATAGAATTAAAATGGTTGAGTGAGAGAGAATTAGACCAAAAAAAACTCTATCAGAAAATAAGTCTCTGATAGAGTTTTGAAATAATTGCATTGTGCCTCTATTATCTTTACTCCAAAGTATGATATACTTCCAGAATATCTTCTTCTTCTTCCAATCTATCGATGAGTTTCATTACTTCCTCTTCTTGCTCGTCATTGAGTTTTTGAGTAGTTTTTGGTATGCGTTGAATAGTTGATTTTTTGGGTTCAATACCTTTACTATCCAAGAATTTTTGCATTTGTCCGAAGTCCTCAAACTTTGTATGAATAACAATTATTTCTTGCTCTACCCCTTCTTCTACTTCTATAGTATCGTTCCTAATATCTTCTGCACCTGCATCAATAAAATCTAATTCTAGCTCGTCCATGTTTACTTTATCGGCTTCAAGCTCAAAAACGCCTGTTCTATCAAACATAAATTCTAATGAACCTGTCTTACCTAATGCTCCTCCACATCGTGAAAAGTGCATTCTTACCATTGCTACGGTTCTGTTTGAGTTGTTGGTAGCACATTCTACAACTATTGGGATTCCGTGCATAGCATATCCTTCATATACAATTTCTTCAAAATCTCCTTCTTCTTTTGAGGAAGCTCTTTTAATGGCTGCTTCCACTCTGTCTTTAGGCATATTGAAGCCTTTTGCATTTTGCATTATTGTTCTCAGACGTGGATTCGTGTCTGGGTCTGCTCCACCCTCTTTTACTGCAAGTGCTATTTCTCTTCCTACTTTTGTAAAGTTACGAGCCATTGCTCCCCAGCGTGCAAATTTGGCTTTTTTGCGATATTCAAATGCTCTTCCCATTTCTATACTAGTTTATTGAATGTATTTTTTTTGATTGACTATTGATTTACAAAAATAAAAAAAATAGTTGATACGTATTTGAGTAAAAGACGAATAAATTTGAGCTTTATCCAACTCTTAAAAATAATAAACAGCCTATTTCTTTTAATCTACTTCTCTACAATGGCAAAAAAATCAAAACAAGCATCAGCATCATCAGAGATAAAATAATCGTCCATTGTAACCGAACCAACTAAAGAATTATCTTGCTCTTGCAATTTTTTACGATTCATTCTATTCAAAATATCATACGGAATTTGAAGAATTTGTCTAGGTAAATTTTGTTCTAAATTAAAAATATCTAGTTTTTTATATTTGGCAACTGATGCTTTATTTTGGTTGTAATATTCCCAAATTTTATCATTTCCTGTAATCCCTTTTACTTCTACTTTTGAAAAATATTTCTCTAAAAGTGTTTTTAATTCCTGTGCTGTATATTCTCTTGTGTGCCAAGGATTACGGGTAAGCGAAAGTTTGATATTTGGCGTTGTGAGTATCATTTTACCACCCTTTTTCAAAACTCGTTGAATTTCTTTGAGGTAAAAATTATCATCTTCAATATGCTCAATTACCTGCTGCGTAACAACAGTATCAAAACTCTCATCTGCTTGATTTGCAAAAGGAGGAATATTTTGATTTAGAAAAGTAAATTCTGGATGCTGTTTTTGTAGATGATTAATGAGTTCTTGATTTTTGTCAAGTGCTGTGTAATGCGTGCAATGAGGTTTGAAAAGTTCTGCTCCTTTTCCCACTCCACAACCTGTTTCCAGAATGTTTCCACTTACGTGTTTGACAGTTTGATAATACGCAAAAAGCAAACGCTGATGAATCACGTTATCACTAGGAATGGTATAAGCTGTTATTTCGGTTGTTTTGAACATATTTTTTGTATATAATAAGTTACCTGTGAGGACACAAGCAACGGTATTTTGCTACTTCATTTTCTTTATTCTATTTTACCATTGCTCGTGTCGCCACGAGCGATAGATAAACTAAAAATACAAAGGTCTTAATTTTTCTTGTAAAAACGCTATATATTCAACTTTAAAATCTGTGAAATCACATTTTATAGATTTTTTTGACTACATTTTATTAAAATTCTACCTTTTTTGAAAATTAGTTATGCAATTTCTGACCTTCTTGCATCTACCTACCAAACATTCAACAAAATCAAGACACAAAATCAAAAACTATCAACTAACCAAAAAATTTAATTATGAAAACTACTTTGAAATTTTCGCTTTACGTATGGATACTCTTTATTCCACTTTTTGCTTCTTGTGGTCAATCAGATTCTTCTTACAAAATGGAGGCTGATGCTGAATATATGGAAGAATCAATGGCTACAACAAACTCTCCAGTAAGTTCTTTTGTAAACCAACAAGACGGAACAGAAGGGGGAAGTTCTACCGAACCTATCGTACAAGGTTTGCATGTCATCAAAACAGGGAATATGAGTATTCAGGTTGAGGATTTGGAGAAAGCAAAAGAAACCGTTTTGGAAAAAGTAAAAGCAAATAGAGGATTTACTTCGGCTGCTAGTTACAACGATTATAGCTCTTCGAAGCAACAGAATATTACTATTCGTGTTTCCTCGGCTAATTTTGAGAATCTAATGAAAGAGCTTTCTAAAATTGGATTTGTAGAAAATCAGTCGCAAAGTTCGCAAGATGTAAGTGAGGAATTTGTTGATATTACGGCTCGTCTGAAATCAAAACGAGAAGTAGAAAATCGTTATACAGAAATTTTGAAAGATGCCAAAACAATTTCTGAAATATTAGAGATTGAAGAAAAATTGCGTGTCATTCGTGAAGAAATAGAAGCGAGAGAAGGACGTCTGCGTTATCTAAAAGACCAAGTTTCGTTGAGTACAATTAACTTAACACTTACTCAAAAACTAGAAAGTTATTCTAAACCTCCAGAACGTTCATTTTTTAGTCGTTTGGCTGAAAATATGGGAGAAGGTTGGGATGATTTTTTGATGTTTGTGGTCGGAGTAATGCGTCTTTGGGTATTTTGGATAGTTTTGGCTGCTATTATCTTTGGAGTTGTGAAATGGAAAAAAGCTAGGAAAAACTAATTACGGATTACGGATTACGGATTACGGATTACGGAAAATAAAATATCAAACTGAAAAATGCAATATAATTTTTGTGTTTATTCAAATCGTAATTTTCAAGTTGTAAATATACGTTCGTTTCTGAGAAAAACGAAGTCCTCAGCGAAGCCAAAACGAACTCTTGTTATTTTATCAAAAAAACATAATACATTTTCACAAAAAATAAAAAAAACAGAAACTTCTTTTTTGCTTAATTGAGTTAATTTATTTTTATTCATCTTTGTTTAATTCTTCTTCAATTACTTTAATTTATTGATTATGAAAAATGCACTTTTTCTAGGATTATTTATCCTTTTGCCTTTTTCTCTAGTTGCTCAATCTACTTATTATCAAAAAGCAGAAAATACTTTTTGGGATAGTCTTACGTATGAAAATGCTAAAGCCGAACAGCTAGAAAAAGTTCGGACAAGCACGAAAAATGATAAGCTAGAAATCGTAGATGATTTGACAATTTTACGACAAAGTAAAGATTCTATCATCATGACTTACAAATGGATTTTTACTGAAGACGCTGCACAAATGAAAGCCGATTTGGAACATAAAAAGGGAATGTTAGGAAAGCACTTTTCCTTTTGAAAAATTAGAGCTAGAAGAGAAAGTAAATACGCAAAAGCTAAAGGGAAAACCAACAC
Organism: uncultured Cytophagales bacterium; assembly: GCA_963761725.1. GTDB lineage: Bacteria > Bacteroidota > Bacteroidia > Cytophagales > Bernardetiaceae > Bernardetia. The sequence continues at coordinate 4,158 of CAVXHP010000013.1, forward strand.
TTATCAATCTTTGGTTTGTAGGCTGCAAGCCTTGTGTCGAAGAAATGCCTGTATTGAATAGTTTCAAAGAAAATTATGGAGACAGTATCAATTTTTTAGCTATTACGTATAGTGAAACTCAAGCTGTAGAGAAATTCTTAGAAAAACATTCTTTTGATTTTGAGCATTATACTGAAGTCAAAGACCTTTCAGAGAAATTAGGTATAAATGGTTATCCTACTAATATTTTGTTAGACAAAAATGGAAATGTTGCTTACGTATTAGGAGGGATTCCTTACACTAGAAACAAAGAAACCAAAGAACTAGAAATAGGAGATGGAAAAGAACTGAAAGAAAAACTAGATAAATTATTAAATGACGAGTAATTAGTACTTAGTTTTAAACCTATAAGGTTTCTGAAAACCTTATAGGTTTGTTTTACAGTCTAGCTGTTACTTTAGATTTATCAAACTTTCCTTTAATATCATAAATAACTGTCTTTTCGTGCTTTAAATCCTCAAAATCTAACGCATCAAACTGTTTGTGAGAAACTGCCAAAACGATAGCATCATAGCTGTCTGTTGGCTTTTCAATTAAATCAAAATTATATTCATGTTTTACTTCTGCTGCATTTGCCCAAGGGTCATATACTTCTACATTTGCACCAAAATCTTGGAATTCTCTAATTACATCGATTACTCTTGAATTGCGAATATCAGGACAATTTTCTTTAAATGTAATTCCTAGTACTAGTATTCGTGAATTTTTTACGTTAGTACTTCTCTGAATCATTAGCTTTACCACTTTTGCGGCTACAAAAATTCCCATTGTATCATTAATCCTTCTTCCTGCCAAAATTACCTCTGGATGATAACCCAAACTCTCAGCTTTGTAAGTCAGATAATACGGATCAACGCCTATACAATGTCCACCAACTAATCCAGGTCTGAAAGGCAAAAAATTCCATTTTGTACCTGCTGCTTCCAAAACTTCAAGCGTATCAATTTCCATTTTATCAAAAATAAGAGCAAGCTCATTTACAAAAGCAATATTCAAATCTCGCTGTGCATTCTCTATTACTTTTGATGCTTCGGCTACTTTTATGGAAGAGGCAAGGTGAGTTCCTGCTGTAATAATTGAGCTATAAAGTACATCTAATTCCTGTGCAATTTTGGGAGTACTTCCACTTACTACTTTTTTTATTTTTGTGATTGTGTGTTCTTTGTCACCTGGATTAATTCGTTCGGGTGAATAACCACAAAAGAAATCTTGATTGAATTTTAAGCCACTTTCTTTCTCCAAAACAGGAACACATTCTTCTTCTGTACAACCTGGATAAACCGTCAATTCATAAACTACAATATCTCCCTTTTTTAGAACTTTTCCTACTGTTTTTGAGGCTGCAAGAATGGGTTTTAAATCAGGTTTTTTGTATAAATCAACAGGTGTCGGAACCGTTACAATATAAATTGTAGCTTCTTTCAATTTCTCTACATTAGTAGCGAAAGAAAGATGCTTTGATTCTTTCAATTCGTCTGTATTTACTTCAAGTGTCCTATCATATCCTTTTCTAAGCTCTTCGATGCGAACAGTGTTAATGTCAAAACCAATAGTAGTATATTTTTTTCCAAACTCAACTGCCAAAGGCAGACCTACATAACCCAATCCAATAACTGCTAATTTATAATTCATAAGCGAAAAGAGAACTTTATTTTTATCATAAGTAAAAATTGGAAACTAATTACATTAATTTCCAATTTACAAAGTACTTAATTTTTACTTACATATAAAAGAGTAAAAATTTGTTTCAAGGTTATTTCAAGTTTATTTAGAATATCATTATCCTTCTTGAGAGGCTTTTAATTCTTCTATTTCTTTGATTATTTCTTCTGCTTCAGCAGTTTTTAGGTCGCTTGCTTTTCTGTCTGAACGAGAAAGTTTGAAGGCTTCTTCGCTCATTTTTTTGTATGTTTCTGTTAATTTATCAATTTTTGCCTGTATTGGGTCTTTTTTCTTAAATAAGCCAAACATAATTTTAATTGGTAATGGAATGAAATGAATTAGGTATTATATAATAGATGGCTAACAGCCTGTTTATGATTTTGTTTTGCAACATCTATCTACCAAAAAGCCATTAAAGAAAAGATATTCTTTAATGACTTTCAATAAAAACAGATAAGTAATTTTGAGATTTAGAAACGTAATTCTACTAATTCTAGAAAATCTTTTACCTCATCGCTTTGAAAATTCCAATCATATTTCATAATATAATTATTTTTCAAAAACATAATTGCTCCTTTATGCGAATCGCAGCGATCAATTCCCTGAAGTGCTTCCTCCAACTCATCTTGATTATTTCCAAATAGCTTTTTGGTAAATAAAAACTTCTGATTCAGCGTAATGAGTTCCTTAACTGTCTTTCCAGAAGGCTTGAAACGTTCGGCAAAAGTAGGTGCATCAGTATCTGCTCCTGTTGTATATCTATCAGCAAAAGTAGATTTCTTTGCTGACTCAACGTGTTTGGGAGCTATACTTGCGATGATTGAATTTCCGTTTTTTTTCTCCTCTTCTACAAAATGAGGTGTTGGAGTGGTGGTTTTCTTTTCTGTTACTACTTCTTCTCGTTTGTAGGATTTAAATAAAGGTGAGTCTTGTTGTATCGGTTCTTGCTTTTTTTTCTCTATTTTATCCTCTACTTTTTTTTCTGCATAAGTTATTTCAGAGGGTGCAAAGTTTTGCGTTTTAGGTGTTTCTTCTTCATCAAAGGAAGTCTCGAAAAAACTTTTCAATTCTTCTTTTTTAGCAGTTGGTTGATTAGTAATAGTAGGTTCAGGAATTTTTTCTTCTACTTTTTCGGTTTCCTGATTTTGGTCAGTAAAGGTTACAAATTCCTGAATTTTGAGAGGTACAATATCACCTAATTGACGCAAGATAGTCTTTGGATCATCATATTCTACATTAGTATCTACAATACTTCCGATTATATCAATTGCTTTTGTAGCCAAAACCATTCCTGCATCACTCTTTTCTTCCAAACCTTTTATGATTTGCTCAAAGAGAATCTTGTGTGTCTTTACATATTTTAGAGCAGGTTTGAACTCTTCATTTACTCGAATTGTATTTCCATTTTTAGCTAATTTCTGAATTTCTTGTTCATAAAAAACATAAGGAGCTAGTAATAACTGGATTGTATCTGCAACAGATTGCGTAACCAATTTTTCAAAAGTTGCTTCATCAATAGAAATATTACGAGAAAGCATATTCATGAGCTTCTCTAAAAGAGCCTTTATTTCTGGATTTTCATAGTCAAAAAATGGACTTTTGATTTTCTCATTATCAGCTTGCCAGTTTTCGAAAAGAATTTTGATGATAAACAAATTTACTTGTTTGATTCCACAAAAATCGGTAAGTTGAGATCCTGTGATGTGTTTCTGTTTTGCGAAAAAATCCGAACATACAGCCTTAGCGAATGATTCGGCATAAGCAAGAACAGCGTTATTATTTAATTTGCTTGCCATAATTTTATAAGTGATTGGTTTTGGATATTATTTTTATAGTCTTTGATATATATATAACAAATGCTGTTGTATTCTACCTATTCTTTGATTAAATTTCTTGTAATCATGCACTACTGTAAATTTAATACACTAAATTACTATATTTATTACACAACTTAGAAATTTTATCTAAAAATACAAAAACAATTCGAACTCTATTCTACTTTAGGTACTCTAATTTAAGTACTTGCTATTTTTAGCTTCAAAAAGTTAGATTATTTTTTATTTTTTTGTCTTTTTTATTTGTTTTCCTAATTTATTAAAACAATTTCCAAAATATTGCCAACAATGCCAAAAATCACAATTCAGAACATGAACGCCTTAGAATTTTCGGCAGACACAAAAAAAAGTCTGTTACAAAACATTTTAGATGAGCAAATAGACTGGTTACACTCCTGCGGTGGAAAAGGAAAATGCACGACTTGTAAGATGATTGTCAAGGAAGGAGGCGAAAATCTAACACCAAAAGGAAGTGTAGAAAAAAACTTTTTCAAACTAGAAAAACTAAAAGAAAACGAGCGTTTGGCGTGCCAGTGCAGTATCAAAAATAGAGATGAAGATGCAAAATTAGTAATCTGTGTAGCAGAATCTAATAAATTTCCTCATATTGATTATTCTGAATGTTGAATCAAAAAACCATATTCTATTTCAGAATATGGTTTTTTGTCTTCGTAAGGATCAATTACGAATTAAAAATTACGACCTACGAAATCAGTTCAAGCTAATGTAGCGAATTTAATTACTTGAATATCAATTAGTTATGGATTTAAAAGTAGCAGTTTATTTAATTCTTATTCCCAACAGGCTAGAAGTCTGTTGTACAAAAATTATTTAGCAAAAAGCTGGTCTATATTTTTGAAGGCTTTAAACTCCAAAGCATTATTTTCTGGGTCAAAGAAAAACATAGTTGCTTGTTCGCCTACTTTTCCCTCAAAACGTAAATAAGGTTCGATGACAAATTTTATATTTTTGTCTTTAAGGTTTTGAGCTAACTCTTCCCATTTTTCCCATTCCAAAACTACTCCAAAATGAGGCACAGGAACTTCTTTTCCATCCACAAGATTAGGATTAGCCGACTTTGAATTTGAGTTTTGTTTTGAAAACTCACTTTCTGGCTTTTGATGAAGCACGAGTTGATGACCAAAAAAATCAAAATCTACCCAATGTGTATCAGTTCGTCCTTCCGAACAACCCAAAACATCTCTATAAAACTGACGAGTTTTTTCTAAATCAATTACAGGAATGGCTAAATGAAAAGGTTGCATAATCTTTTATTATAAATCGTAACACAATTAAGTTATTTATTTTCTTCAAAATTACAAATTCTGATGATTTCTTTCAATTACTTTTTGATACTAATCTAAAACCAACACGAGGAATATTTTCTATCTGAATCTTTTCATCTTCTTTTAGATACTTTCTTAATCTTGAAATAAAAACATCAAGACTTCTTCCCAAGAAGTAGTCATCGTCTCCCCAAAGTTCTTTCAAAATGAATTCTCGTCTCAAAACTTGTTCTTTATTCCGACAAAAAAGATGTAGTAATTCGGCTTCTCTTGAAGTAAGAGAATGTTTCTTTTGAGTAGGAGAAAGTAACGATAAATTATTTACATCAAAGATATAATTTCCTAATTTGATTGTAGAATTTTCTGAATGATTGTTTTGAGTAGAATCAAGTGCAGAAATAGCCGAACGCTTCAAAAATATTTCCATTTTCAAAACTAGTTCTTCTATACTAAAGGGTTTGGTAAGATAATCATCTGCACCAATTCGTAATGCATGTAGCCGATCTTCTTGTAATGATTTTGCAGTCAGAAAAAGAATAGGAATTTGTTTGTTTTTAGCTCTCACTTTTTTAGCTAGCTCAAAACCATCTAGTTTGGGAAGCATTACATCAAAAATACATAAGTCAAAAGCGGTAGTACTCAAATCGTTTTTCTCAAATATCTCAAAAGCTGTTTGTCCGTCTTTTATCCATTCAATCTGATAGCCTTCCAAAGTCAAATGGTCTTTTACCACAAAACCCAAAGTAGTATCATCTTCTACAAATAATATTTTCTTCTGATTTTGTGTATTCATTTTTATGATTGTTGTAATGCAAGATGGTATTTATCTTCATTTATCCTAACCAAATTATAAAGATTATCTACCAATAGTTTTATCTCAACCTAGAAAAAGCCTCAAAAACCCAGTTTAGCATTACCATCATTAGCGATTGAAGAGGAACAGCAATCACAAAAGGAACAAAATAATTCATCATTCGCCAAGATTCTTCTATCTTATAATAATGCTTTCTATTCCACCAGCAAAACCAACTTTCAGTACAACAGGTACGACAAATATCACCCGTTCCAAACAAAAGCTCACTCAAAACAAGAGAAGGAATAACAACAATAAGTGTAGCAAAAATAACTTTGTTATTAAAAATAAAAGGCAATTCTTTTCCTTTTTTCTTGCGATTTCGTGCTGTTCTTTTTTCGGTAAGTTTAGGGAAAATTTTGCGTTTGAATCCCCACATCATTACCAAAGTAGTCAGAATAGGAACAAACCAATATAAATGTCCGTAATGAATACGTTCTTTTATGAGCCAACGAGTATGATTATCGATTTGAGCCGTAAGAACTTTTGCATTAAACCAACTTAACATAAAACCAATAAAAACAAAGACAAAACTAAAAAGCAAAAAATCAGAAATCCAAGGCTTTTTGGTTTGAGGAACAATATAATTTTTATAAAATGCCTTTAATGAATGTTTTAATGTCCAAAGCGTTTCATTCAATGCTCCTGTAAATTTGGCAGAAGTAGAAAAAGAAGGCAAATTATCAATCTCTATGTACTCTCTTCCATTCTTTTCAGGTTTGGTCTTGTAGTAGGTATTTCGTTTTTGAGAAGTTACCCAAACATATTTTCCATAAAGCTGATTGTCATAGGATTTTCCTTGCTCTACGGCTTCTAAAAATGCTCTTTTTGATACATCTGCCCGTTTGCATTCTATAATTACTTCATCGTTTTGATGCTGATTATCCGAAAATATAACAATATCAACAAAACGATAACTAGAACCCATTTTTACTTTGCGTTCGAAAGTTATTCTACTAGGTAAGTATTTTTTTTCTGTTACTAACTTTATATACGCCCATGCTCTGACTTCTTCTTCAGGTTCCCAACGCAAGCGAATGGCTTGATGAGGATAGAAAACATAACGCTCTGTTGCTGTTCCATCGAAGCGAATAAGTCCTTGCGAAACACCAATTTTGAGTAGTTCGGAGGTTTTATAGGTATCTGATTTTTTAGAATTTGAAGCCAATTTAATTGAAGAAGTTAATTGTATTTTTTGGATAGAATAAAATAGACTTTAAAAGTGCGTTTTTTTTACTAAAAATCCTAACTTATTTTTATCAAAAAAGTATCTTTTGCTATTTTTTTTGGCAATTATAACTATTTGCTAATTACAAATACCGCAACTTATTAGCGAGTAATCTTTATGATAAATGAAGATAACTGCAAGTCAGCAAATACAAGTTACTATTCAGATAGCAAATACGTTTAAAACTCTCTTCCCTTCCATCTTACTTTTTTAGTTTTTAGAAAATAAATTCCTAGTAAAGAATACATAAATGATTCTGTGATACAGAAAAGAATAGTTTGTAAAATAATGGAAAAGGAAATTTTGAGTTTTAGTTGTCTTAAAAACAAAATAATTAATGAAAAATTAATTAGTAAAACAACTAAAAACGATAAGATTAAATAAGTGCTTCCACTCAAAATTATTCCCAATACAAATACAATTCTAAACAAATAAATTAATAAAATTATTTTTGAAAAAAAACTAGAAAATTGCCAAGCTCCACTAAACCAACGATGACGCTGTAAAATCCAATCTTTTAGAGTAGGTTCTGCTTCTGTAAACGCTAAAGAATTAGAATTGAAAAGATGAGTAAAAAATTGATTTGTGTTTTTATTTTCTAATTGTCTGACACTCTGAAGTGTCTGACAATTTTTTTCTCTAATATAGTTTTGGAATGCTTTAAAAAGAGCTACATCTTCCGTAACTGAAAATTCTATTTTTTCGTAGCCTCCTAGCTGTTGATATATTTTTTTATCAAAAACGAGATTATTTCCCATTGCCGTTTGTGGAAAACCTAGTTTTGAGAAAAAAGCTAACATTCCTTGTCCTGAAATCCAATCAATAGTTTGAAAGGACTGTAAAAATGTTTTTTGGTTTATCTGAGTGATGATTTTAGGAATTGTCGTTCCCATTACCATTTTTATTTCCTTGTTTTGATAATAGGTTTTTACTAATTCATTGAGCCAATATTGATTTACCAAAACATCGGCATCAAGCAAAATAAGCGTTTCCCCTTCTGAATAATTAATTAATTGATAAATAACATTTGCTTTGCCTTTCAGATTGTTTTGATTATTTTTTTCTTTATTAATTTTGAAATAATTGAAGTTTTGGTTTTGGTTTATTTCTATGAATTTTTTTATAATTTCTGCACTTTTGTCTTCTGTGTTTTGGTCGTTATCATCTCCAATTAGAACTTCTACTTCAAAATTATTCTTGTTTTTTTCTGTTCTGTTAAAATGAGTGATGGACGTTTTTAAGTTATCCAAACAAGAAAAAATTAGTTGTTCTTCATTTCTTACTGCTATTAAAATACTTATTTTTTCCATTATTTACTTATTTTCACAAACTAAAGTCTATTGTACATTTTTCACACGCTAAAGCGTATGCTACAAAATAAAATCAACTGAATCATTAAAATTCTTTTCAAAACTTTCTTTATCAAATTCTTTTTCTTTCCCTTTTCCTAATCTCTCCATAAAATCTACACGAGAAATCATGTCAGCTCCAAAACGAGCCAAATGTTCGGTAAAAACCTGACAATCAATCATTTCAAAGCCGTTTGCTAGTAAGTTTTTTACCAACACTACAAAGCCAATTTTTGAAGCATTATCCTCTAATGCAAACATAGATTCTCCAAAAAAACACGTTCCTACAATTTCGCCATACAATCCTCCTACTAATTTGTCTTCTTTCCATACCTCCACCGAATGAGCAAAACCTTCATAATGAAGATTAATAAAAGCCTGTTGCATTTCGGGAGTTATCCAAGTTCCATGTTGATTAGGTCGATTCATCATTTTACAGTTTTGCATCACTCTTTCAAAAGCTGTGTTGAAGGTAACTCTAAATTCTTGTTTTCTCAAAATTGGTCTAAGACTTTTCGAAAACTTAAAATTCTCTGTCAAAATAACGAAACGAGGATTAGGCGACCACCATAAAATAGGACTATACTCTGAATACCAAGGAAAAATTCCATTATTATACGCTTTTTTAATTCGCTCTTCCGACAAATCTCCACCGACAGCCAAAAGTCCGTCCTCATCGGCATATTGAACAGGAGGAAAATCTAATGTATTTGGGTTGAGACGGTAAGCCATAAGTAAGTGATAAGTGATAAGTGATAAGTGATAAGTGATAAGTGATAAGTGATAAGTGATAAGTGGAAAATTATTTTATGAAATAATTGTTTTGAGTTTTTTTCTTTTTTTAATATAGAGTTTATAACTTAATTACTGTACTCTACTTTTTTTATGGAACACGGAGTTTACAGATGAAACAGATGAAAAACGGATTTCTTGAATTATAATTAAATTATTCTAATGCTATTTTGTATCTATCTGTATTTTCAATCCTATAAATCCTACTAATCCTTAACCAATCCTATCCTATAAAAAAATAGTAGGGTACAGTATAACTTAATAAAAAAGTCTTACAAAATGGATTTTGTAAGACTTTATATTTTCTCAAAGCTAATAAATTTAATTAAGTGTAAAATCTACAGTAATTTTAGCGTTCAAGACCTTTGAAATAGGACAGTTTTTTTCGGCATCCTTTACTAACTCACCAAATTTTTCTTCTGTGATTCCTTCTACTTTTGCTTTTAGAGTAAGATGAGAAGTAGTGATTGCACCATCTTCTAAGGCAATTTTACAGTTTGTTTCTAAATTTTGAGGTGTAAAACCTGCTTCTCCTAGATTAAAACTTAGTTTCATCGTAAAACAACCTGCATGTGCTGCTGCGATAAGTTCTTCAGGATTTGTTCCTGTTCCTTCTTCAAAACGACTTTTGAAAGAATATTGAGTTTCGTTTAATGTTTTGCTCTGTGTGGTCAGGTTTCCTTTTCCATCTTTTCCACTTCCTTGCCATACGGCTGTTGCGTGTCTTTTCATGTTTTTGAAATAAAATTAGACTTGATTGAATTAAGAAAATAATTGTATTTTCTCAACTCTATTAATTTTGTTTTGTTTTTTTAAACAAGAAAAAAACTCTAATTACCTTTTAAGATAATTAGAGCTTTTGGATTAAAATAATTGAGTTTCTATACTACTAAATTGCTATTTTGATTAGGGAAATGTTATTCCTTTATAACTGTTTGCATCTACCCAAGGAAGCTTGGAATTATACTTTGAGTTGATTGATTTGATAAATTCATTTGCTGCAAGTGCATAACCACGCTGCGTAAGGTGGACGCCATCTAAGCTAAACGCTCCACCTAGTATAAATCTAGCATCATAATTTACTCCTTGATTAAGATAACCCCCTTTTACTTGATTAAAGAAGCTGTTCATGTTTACGTAAGCATACTTCGAACCTGCCTCAGCTTGAATAACAGCATTGTATTCAGCAATAGCAGCCGTTATCTTGGCTTGCTCGCTTGGATCTAATACGAGGCTTTCTGGAAGCAGTGGCGGTCTGCCTGCTGCTGCTTCTCTACCTAAATAAGTACTAGCTGTAAGAAGAATTAAGTCATTTTCATTAGAACGTCTCAAACCAGTAGGATTTGCTGTAGTAGGTGCTCCTTGTATGATAAATCTATTATTTCTTCCTTCCTGCACTTCAAGATCTAGACCAGTGATTACTCCATTGACTTGTGCTGTTACGTTTTGCTCAATAGTCGCCTGAACCGCATCAGTTTGCAGTTGTTGGTCAGTTTGAGATTCTATGAGAGCTTGTGTAGAAGGTCTTGCAAGTGCCTCATCAATACCTGCCTGAATAGTTGCTTTTCCTGTATCTGTAAGAATAAAGGCATCATATCTTGTCTGTATATCTGCTTGCCCTGCTTCGCTAGCTACATAACCGTCTGCTTGTGCTTCAGCTTGCTGTTGAGATAACCCACCAGCTACCCCTTGTGCTACTGCACCTGCACGTACTTGAGCAGTTACTGTATCTCTTATTGCAGCCAATACTTGTGGACGAATAATTGTAGCTGTAGCTCCTGCTACTACTTGTTTTCTTACCTCTGCACGTACTCCAGCAATAACTAACGGTCTCACTCCTGCAGTAATACTGGCACGCAAACCTGCGTTAAGTGCAGTAGCTTGATCCGCTTCTAATGGAAACGCATTAAACGCTGCAGCAGTAAAGAAAGGAATAGACAAAATATCTGGAATGTTAGCGATAGCACCACCTTTGGCTCCCGCTGCGTCCATTCCTGCTATAATACCTCTAATGGCACCTTCAAAATTAGCTCTAGGAGTAATAGGGTCATTCCCCTGATCTCCTCCTGCTAAAGCATAACCAAGAACATCGTTATTTCCTATCCAAAGCGTAAAGAAGGTAGGACTTTGAGCAGCTGCATCAGCTACTACTGTTGCTCCTGCACTTGAAGCAAAGCGAGCAAAAAAAGGATTTCCTTGAGAAGAACCATATCCTGGAGCTACTAAATGGAAAGATTTAGCACCTGGTACGCCTAAATTTTGATAAGGTCCTGCAGAAGCTACAGAAGCAAAAACAGAAGGGTCGTTTGGCTGTGGTTCTAGTATTGGAGTACCAGTAGGAGTAAAACCAGTAAGAACTACCCTTCCAGAAGATCCACCACTACCATTTCCAGCAGGAACAAGAGGAGTTTTGAATTCTCCATCAATACCTCCTACAGCGTCCATACTCATGGCAAGCATGCTTGGGTACGAATTGACTTGTCCTTCACGATAAAGTGCGCCGTCAGAGTATCCTGAAGTAAGCGAGTTTCCTAAAGCTACGTATGTAGAAAAGTCGGCACTACCACTTGTTGGAGTAGGCACTTCTATTTCTGGCTGACAAGCAAAAAGTCCCATGGTAGCAAGCACGGCTACGCCTGTCCAGCGTGAAAAAAGTTTTTTGTATAATTTCATAATAAATATATGCTGTTTTTTGTATAATTTTTTATTTAAAATAAGAATTTCATCAACATGTAAAAATTGTATCTTGTACACAGAATTTGCGTATTTACAAATATACATAAAGTTTCTAATTAGTTCTTATTCAGAAGCTCCAGAAGATTTAGAAGCTCCAAATCTATAAGAAAGTCCGAAACCAAATACATTTGCCCCTGCTTCGAAAGTTCCATCAATTCCACCAGACATAGGAGCAGCTACGTTTTCACGTTCTGCTTTATCTACTAGTAGGTAATGAACATCAACAGTAAAACGTTCTCCAATCGTATAACCAAGACCTAGAGTATAACCAATTGTATTTGCATCTGGCGTTTCTGGTGTAATATAACCATCTTTTACTGCTGTTTGATCGTAATAAATGCCACCACGTAAGGCAAGCGATTCGGTAGCCATATATTCTGCTCCAAACTTAAAGGTAGAAGAATTTTCGTATTGACGTTCAGAAACAGTTTCAGTACTTCCCAAAACGGGTGCATCATACTCAAACTTCAATTCTTGATAGGCATCCCAACCTACTAAATTCCATTCTAAAGAAAGTAATAGTTTTTCTGATGGCTTGATACCTGCTCCAATAGATAAAACAGAAGGCAAAGGAAGAGTAGAATTAAATTGTGTAGCTTGGAAAGCACCTTTTATTGGAGTTAAATCGGGAACTGTAAAAGTAGCATCTCCATCCTCTACTGATAAATCAATCTTAGAACGATAACTTACTCCTAAAGAGAATTTTTCGCTTGCTTCGTAATACGCTCCTACATTGAAACCAAATGAGGGTTTGGCATCTCCTTCTAAAAGTACTGAACTTTCTCCATTCGCTTGTGCTATAGGAATACTACGTTGAAGAGAAACTGAACCCAAGGCAATATCCAAACCAGCACCAATTCCGAATTTTTCAGACACTTTATAACTTACGGTTGGTTGAATAACGAAGGCTGCTAAACTAAGTTCGTTGAGAGAATAACGACCCGACCACTGATCTCCCCATGTTACGGTTGAGCCAAAAGGAGTAACAACACCCAAACCTACATTGAGTTTTTCGCTTACTTTGACTATTCCATATAAAAAGAAAGGCGTAGAAAGAGGTGAATCTGTCTGCTCTACTGTTGTACCGTTAGTACCCAGATACTGAACGCTAGAGCTAATGAAGTTTGCTCCTAGCATGACAGAGCTATTTTCTTCCATTGCCATAGCACCTGGATTAAAAAATAGACTTGGTGCACCCGATCTAAAACCAACGGCACAGTTGCCCATTGCAGTAACTCGGCTACCTTGTAACACTACTTGATACCCACTAGCCATAACATTTGAGCTAGAAAGAAGTACGCCTGCACTTAATAGACCTGCTCCAATTATACTTGTAGTCGCTTTTTTGAGAAATTTTTTCATAAAATGTTCACTGTTTGTGTGTGAATAAATAATTAATAAAGTATTGATTATTTTTGATAGAGTTGATTCATAAAGCAAAAGAGTAGTTTTTTTATCTATTTTCAAAACTTAATACATTACTTTTTTCCATTTTAACAGAAAACAGACTGCTTTTTTGATAAAATACTAAACTATCTTGCTTATTTTTACTGAAAAGGTATAAAAAATTCGGCTAACATACTAATTTACAAAATAAATTTGCTTGTTATTTTTAATAATAAGAATTAAGATGCCTTCTAAATCAAGACAGAAAAGTAAAATAAGAAATCAGATTTTAAAATAAGAAGTGAATAAAAAGACAGTTTTGATGAATGGATTTTATGGCAGTTACAGGCTACTATCAATACGTTTTTTAATTTTATTTCAAAACATTCTTTATAAAATTAGGCAAGCAAAAAGCCGCTTTTTGTATTTCTTGATTGTAATAAAATAAATCTTCAATAAAATCAGCAGAAAAATCTTGATTATTCTCTATAAAAATACTTTCGTTTTTACTTGCACATGCAAATCCCCACATTCCAGTAGGAAGAGAAGCAACCGAACTCAAATAAGGTAGAACCGTTTTATTATCTTCATTTGATAAAAAAGTTTGTTTCAAAGAATCAATGATACTTACAAAACGCTCTTGATGCCAACGAGGTGCATCGCATTGAGTAGCCAAAATGCCATTATCAGTTAATAAATTATGAAGCTTCCCAAAAAATTCTTTATCCAAAATAGGCTTTTGTGTGGTATCGGCAGCATCTACAAATATTATATCAAATTTCTGATTTTGAGATGTATTATTTTCCTTTTCATAAGCATCTAAGAACTGGTTTGCTTCCAAAAAAATAAGTTCTAATTTTGGGTTTTCTAATGCACTTGTAAGACTTTCGAAATGATTTTTGGCAGCTTCTGTAACCGTTTTATCTTGTTCTATCATAATTACTTTTTCTACAAAATCATACCGTAAAACTTCTCTAGCCGTTCCTCCATCTCCTCCTCCTATAATTAGTATTTTTTTTGGTTTTTTATCAGAATTGTAATTTGTATAAAATGTAAAAGCAGGATGAACCAACATCTCGTGATAGGCAGCTTCATCTTTTTCGGTAGCCACTACCAAACCATCTAAAACTAATGCTTTACCAAAAGCAAAGGTATCAAAGACCTCTACTTTCTGAAACTCGCTTTGCTTTCTAAATAATACATCTCCTTTATGTTTGAGTGATAAAGCTAGATTTTCATCTCGTTCTGTAAACCAGATTTCTTTACTTATTTTATGTACCTCTTTGTCTTTGTTCTCTGAATCAAAAACAGGCTTTTCATTTTTATCTACTTTTATCGTATCCCGATTTTGAGCCAATGAAGAAGGCTTATAATTATTTTTCTTTAATAATTCTAATTGTCCTCTTCGCATTTCTATGGTAGAACCATGACTTGCTAAAAAGGCTTCTTTAAGAACATTATAACATTTCCAAGGGTCTGTACTTTCTCCGCACGTAAACAAATCAATTGAAGCAAAACCCCATTCAGGCCACGTATGAATAGCTAAATGACTCTCCTGAATTACCACAACGCCAGAAACTCCATAGGGTGAAAAGTGATGGAAAGTAAGATTTATTATAGTTGCTCCTGCTTGCTCTGCTGCATTTTGCATTGCATTTTGGACGTAGGTAACATCATCTAAAAGTGAGGGTTTGCAGTCGTAAAGTTCGACAATTACATGTCTTCCTAATGCGTTCAAAGGTATTGTTGTTTAATTTTTAGGTAAAGTAGAAGTTTATTCAAACTCTGTTATTGCCTTATCCAAACATTACTCCTTCAATTCATAAATCAAAGAATCTAGTGTAGAATATTTTTGAGATAATAATGGAATACGCTCAAAAAGAGGAGAAAGTCTTTTGTCATTATCTATGATAAATTGAGGCTTTTCTTTTTCAATTTGATTATAAAATAATAAAAGTGCTTGATAATTATCTAATTCTCCAATTCGGTTTTGAGTAAGTTGCCAATCCAGATAAGGTGTAACGGGTTTGTTGTCAATATAATAACTATGGTCTTTTCCAAATACCCAAATTTTTTCATTTTTTAAATCAAAATTAGAGGGAGTTTTCATGATAGCTTCTGTATAATCTATTGGATAAAAAATTTCTGTACGAGTAGCCCAAAGTTGTACGCCTATTCCAGCCAAAATAGATAGAAAAAGTAGTTCAGAAATCCATCTTCTTTTAATGGAAAACAAATAATACGTTACAAAAAAAGTAACTGGAGGTAAAAAAATTACAAACTGAAAAGGAAGCCAATATTTACAAAACAACAAACTAACCGTAGAAGCAACCATCCAAAAAATCATCATCTGACGACAGTAAGATTGATAATTAGTAAGACTTCTTCCAGAGAACATATTCAAAACTGCTAGTACTAAAAATAAAGCAGGAAAAGCTAAAATGATAATAAAATCTTGAATAGAAAGGTAAAATTTTGGAGTAGTAGAAATTGAATTGAGGTATTGTACAAAAAAGTCAATCAAACTATCATTCCAGAAAAAGTACAGAGAGAGTAATAAAATAGGAAAAGCAAAACCAAATAAAACTAGTAAATGCTGGCGAAATGAAGTGGAGCGAAAAACACCTAAACCAATACTTACCCAAAATAAAAAAATACTAGAAGGCAAATGAAAAAGAGTAGCTATTCCCAAATAAAGACCAATAGTAAACAAAGTTTGGTCGTGCGTATTTTCAGTAAGCGTAAATATTTCACGCAAAACCAAAAGTAAAAAAGTGAGTGCTAAAAGCGTAGGTGAAACATTGAAATAATCAAAACTAATCGAACCAAAAAACACATACAACATAGCTGGAACATAACTTCGCCCTAACAAAAAATCTCTTCTTACCAGTAATGTGTTAAAAATAATCGCCTGTAAAAATAAAAGTCCTGTTCCGATAAGTGTGTAACCAATAGCAGAGCGTCCAAAAAGCAAATCCAAACCTGCATAAAACCAAGCTGAAAAAGGAGCAATTCCAGCAAAAACTTCTTTATAAATAGAATTTCCATCAGCTATACGCTCACCTACTAACATAAAATCTAATATTGGACTTAGTAAAGGAATATCTACAAAAAAGACATTCAAAAGCAAAGGCAAACGCAGAGCAAGCAGAAAAAGCAATACAGTAAGAAGGCGAAAAGGATCGTAGGTACGAAAAAATTGAAGCACAGTTTATTGGGAAATGGGAGTTGGAAAATAAGGAAGGAAATGGGAATTAGGAGCTAGGAAGTGGAAATACGAATAAAGTTGATAACTATTTCTAAATTAGCTATGCTGACTTTTAGTTCTACCTTCTAAAATCCAAATTGGTTTAGGCTTCTCCTACTGTTCCTCCAAAATTTAAAGGAAATTGATTGGCTTCCTCTCTGATTGAAATTTTGCCAACAGTAGCTTCATATTTATCGATACTGTCCTTCAATGTATGTAATAAACGTTTGGCGTGGTCAGGTGTAAGAATAATTCTTGATTGTACTTTTGCTTTTGGAGCACCTGGTACGAGTCTCACAAAATCTAAGAAAAACTCACTTTGAGAATGTGCTATCATAACCAAATTAGCATAGTTTCCCTCTGCCATTTCTTCAGTCAATTCTATATTAATTTGTTGTTCTTGATTATTTTTAGTTGTTGGATTATTCATAGTTTTGTGGGTAAAATGTTAATTGATTTATGTCGCTCTTTATGAATCCAAATTAGATTAGAAAAAGCATCAAAGTTTCTTAATTGTATTCTTTGATAAAAATACAATTAAATAGATACAAATCAAAAGTATCTAATAAACTTAATAAAAAATGAGCGAATTAGACCCTATTTTGAAAAAATACATAAATTTTCAAAACAAAGTACATACTCACAAAAAAATCCAATTTTAGCACCTAAAGTTTGATTATTTTTAGAAAAATTATACTATATTGCAGTACCAAATTTTCAAATTTATTGTTTTTGTGCTATTTTTAGGAGTCAAAACACTACTTTCAATTTATAGAATGAGTAAAAATTCTTTGAAATATAGCATTATGTCGAAGCCTTTTTATGTACATTCAATCAAGGAATTAATTACTTATAACTTTAATTTTTACTATTTATACAATAGTCTAGTATCTCTAAATGGACTAAAATTTACGAACTACTTATTCATTTTTTATGGAAGATTATAATAAGATAATCGAATCACTTAGTATTCAATATGTAAGAGCAAAAACAACCGTCGCTACAATTCCGATGCGTATCAAACATTTTTATGATATTGATAATTCATTGATTTTTCTTCACAAGGGAATTATGCGTTTTGGCTCCAAAAACGAACTCGTAAAAGAAGGAGAAACCCTTTTTTTACCAGCAGGTAATTATACAACCATTACTTTTGGAGAAGCTGAAAAATATGAAATTATTTCTCCTGATGATTTACTTCAAAAAAATGCAGTTCATCTTCAGACTTACCATAATCAAGAAGGAGAAGCTCTTTTTTCGCAAGTAGTTTTAGATGCTCGTGTTTTTGGTTCGGTTAGTTTCTTTACTTCCCTTGATTTGCCTCCTTTTGTACTCAAAAATGCAAAGAAAATTAATGAACTTATTCAGGAAATTGTAAGTGAGGAAATAGAAGAAAAAATTGGTAGCTCAAGAATGCTGATTCTCAATACAGAAAAGTTAGTAGTAGAAATGATTCGCTTTGTTTTGGAAGAGCGTTTATTTGTAGAGAAATTAGCCACTAATAGTACTTATTTTAAAGACCCTCGTCTAATTCATTTGTTTACTTATATCAGAGAAAACTTGAATACAGACCTTTCAAATAAAGTTTTGGCAGGTATTGCTAATGTTTCTGAAGATTATGTAGGACAGTATTTTAAGCTCTTGACAGGAATCAATCCGCAGGACTATATCGAATATCAACGTATGGATAAAGCTGTTGAGCTTCTTCGTACTTCCAAAAAGAGTGTTCGTAGTATTGGTGTTGAGGTAGGTTATAAAGATACAGCTTATTTCTGTCGTCGTTTTAAGATGATGTTTGGTATTCCTGCTGGAAAAATGCGTAAGCGTGATTCTCTCTTGAACGTTCAGCAAGAGGAAGCCTTATAAGATATAAGACTTTTGTCTGATGGATTATAGAAAATGAGAAAAGCCAATGAAATAAAATTCATTTGGCTTTTTTTGATGGCTTTAATTTACACTGGTTTTAGAAAATATATTTTCCTCCCACAATGGCTGTAATTCCATTATTTGGATAATAAACAAAACGTTGGTAATTCTGTCCAATCAAATTATATCCGTTTGCAAAAGCAGAAATTCGGTCAGTAAATTTATAAGAAATCGAAACGCTCAAATCATGTATTGGCTTCAAATCATAAATCGTTTCAGAAACAGGGTTTTGAGTTTGCATTCCAAAAAGCTGTTGAAGAGTAAGTTCGGTTTTGAGCTTTTCTATAAAAGTATAACCTATACTCAAACTCGTTTGAAAATTTGGACGGTGATGAGCAATTTCCAAATCAGTAAGTGAATATCCAAAATAATTAGCCGAAAGGCGAGCATTCAAATTATTTTTTTGATACGAAGTAGAAGCTCCCAAACGAAACACACTTACTTTATCATACAACAAACCAAACTGTGAAGAATCAGAAACCGAAGGAGCAAAAAATGGCATATTATCATATATCGCAAAACCAACTTCTGCACTTGCTTTCAAAGCCTTAGTAATCTCTGTCTGAATAGCCAAATTTGCATCTACTTGTGAAAATGTATGACTAAGAGGTTGAACAGAAGCTAAGAAAGGATTCTGAACCGTCAGCATTCTCAAAAATTGTGGTTTTATTCCTCCGCTTATTTCTCCCAAAATCCAAATTTTGTTTTTTACAAGTTGATAGGAAAAGTCAAGAGTAGGGTAGAAAAAAATTGTGTTTCCAGTTGCATTTTCCAAGAGGGAATCCGAACTATACGCCATTCCAGCACCAATATTAAGTGTCAGATTTTCGATAGAAAAATTATAAGAAGGTGCAAAACTAGCTAATGTTCTGGTATTTTTTAGGCTAACTTCTTGATTACCTGTAATTATAGAATTACTATTTTGTTGTGTCTGATGAAGTTCTGCATCTAGTTTTAGCTTTGAATTTTTAGAAATAGAATAAGAAATACCTCCCAAAACAGGAATTTGCCATTCACTTACATTATCTCTTGCAGCAAAATAATTAAATCCTACTGAAACTCTGTAAGCTAATTTGTCAGCACTAGCATCTCCAAACTCATCTTTTTTGGGAAGAGAAGACAAATCTAATTTTGTTTCTAATCTATGGTACGTCTGTTGAATATCTTTTTTGTTAGGCGTTTCAAAACCTACTCTGTTTTCAGGATTATAACCAAAATAATGAACTCGTTCTAAATTATAATTAATAGAAGAAGCCAAAACAAACTTTTCTTTTGTATGCTCTGAAAAAAGCAACACATTTGTATTTCCATATCCTGAATTTCTCTCATCCACAACTCCATTCATAGAAGAAATATGACGAGCAAAGACACCATATTTATTTATCTGATCAACATCCAGACTATAAAAACCTTCAAAGTAAGGCGTAATATAGTTTCCAAAACCTGCTTTTACATAATTTCCTAAAAGAGTTTTTGGAATAGTGGGAGCAAGTTCGTTTGGAAGTTCTCTAAAAGTAAGTCTATTAAAATTCATTGATTCACTAAAATCAATTTCTGCATCCTCCGAAACTACTAGTGCTGGGAATACATCAATTTCAGCATTTGTCTTGATAGGAGGTTTGGATATCAATTCAAATTCATTGACTTTATTAACATTGAGATTTTCCTGTTCTAATTCTGCTTTTTGAGTTTGAGCAATCGTCTTTCCTCCAAAACCTACTGATAAAATAATCAGTAAAAAGGTAAAAAGATAAAGCAGAGGTGGTCGTGTAGCTATATTTTTCATTTTGGAGGTAAGCTAATTTATTAGTAGGATAGAATTTTAAATAAATTTGTTGATAATTAAATCAACAAATTACTTAATTGGATTTTTTTATTTTAACAATAAAGCTAGTTTATTAGCTTTCTGTTGTGTTTCTTTTTGTTCTGCAAACTGTTCCCTCAAGTCTTTCAAAATTGATTTTGCACTTCCGCTATCTCCAATAGTGTGCATAAGAGTTGCTAATTCTAGGAGAGCTTCAGAGGCATATTTTGGATTTGCTTGCCTGTCGTTTCCTAGCTTTGAGAAACCTTCAATAGCTTCATCTACTTGGTTCTGACTGACTAATATTTTATTTTCATACAAGCGAATAAAATCAGTATTAGCATGAGCTTTTTTCTTACGAATGATAGCTAAATAATCATTTGCTGTTGTGTAATCTTCCAACATAGCATAGGTCTGAGTAAGTTTTTCCCACGCTTTTACACGCATTGCATCATTAGGAGCTATTTTGGCTAAACTCTTATAATTAGTGATAGCACTATTATAGTTTTCTCTTCCAAATTCTATATCACCTATATCCGAAAGTGCGTTAGTTTGCAACTGTCCGCCTACTCGTTGTAAATTATTGATGGCTTGAGGATTATCACCATATGACTGATAGCTTTTGCCTAAAAGATAATATATACGGTCGTAATATAGTGTTCCCGCAACTTCATTAGTACTAATGGTATTTCTAAGTAAAGCTATTGCAGCAGAAAATTCATTGCTTTTGTAGAGTCTCAATGCTTTATCAAATTCTTTCTCAATGTTGTCAGAATTAGAAGCAGTAGGATTAGAAATAGAATTTGAGATTGGGTTTGTAGGATTATAATTCGAATTATTTTTTGCGTATATATTTCGCAGTTCCTGTATATTTTCTACCTCTACATCAAAATCTGAATAATTTTCTAGACTACTTAAAGCCATTTTTGCTTGTTCAGTGTTTGGATAATTGGTAATTAAGGCTGTATAATCATTAATTGCGTTCTTATTTTGTCCTAATCCATTCCACGCATTTCCACGAATATATAAGGCTTCCACCAATTTTTCACTTTGTGGATAATTTTTGATAAAATCGTTGAGCAAAACAACAACTTGCTTACGATTACTTTGATTTTCGTAGATTTTTGCCTTCATTATCTGCGAATATTGAGCATACAAAGAGTTAGGAGTTCTCATTACTTTATCAAATTGATACATTGCTTTAGAATAATCATTCTGAACAAAATAAATTTGACCTAAAGAGAAATTAATATATTCTGTTTCAGAATCTCCCAAATTTAAGGCTTTCATAAAATTTATTTCTGCCTCTTTATAGTGTTTGTTTACAGCATAAATGGTTGCCATACGAGTAAGTGCATCAACTGCTTTTTCTTTTATAATTCCTGTTGGAGTAGATAAATACTGCTCTAATAGAATAAGTGCGTTTTGTTTGGCAACACTGCTATAATTTGCTTTATTAAAATTAATAACTCCCATTCCATATTTTGCATCAGCGTAAAAACGACTTGAAGCAGGAATTTTTTTGTAATACTCTTCCGCTTCTGTTACTTTTTGGGTATATAAAAGTGCTTCTGCTGTATAGAAATTAATGAAATTTTGAATTGAATCATTAATCTGAATATCATTTTTGATTTGGCTCATTACCTGATTCATCTCATCGTATGAAGATTGATTGAAGAGTTCTTTTGCAGATTGCAGAGCCAAGTAAACATACATTTCTTTAATTTGAGCCTGATTTTTACTTGTAATAGCTTTAGAATCTCTTGCCTTTAAATAAACCATAGCCGTTTTGTAATTCTGGCTTACTGATAGAGCTTTAGCTGTAAAGAGAATAATTTCTGGTAAATAAATGCTAGTAGCAAAACTTTTTTCAAATTTTTTACTTTCTCTAATCAAAAACTCATATTCTTCTGAAAGATAGAGGTTCTTTAATTTTGAATAATAGGCTTTTTCTGCTTCGGAAGGATTGTAGGCAGCAAGTTCATCATAAGTAGCAGCAGCCTTTTTGTAGTTATTTTGTTTTTGATAAATACTTGCTTTCATTAATAGAACAGGAGAATAAAAAATACCTCCAGCAAGAGAAGAATTCTCATAATCTAAAAACTCATCGTACTTTTCTGTTTCATAAAGTGTATTCAGATATTGGTAAGCAACAGAATCAGAAAGCTGTTTGCTATTTATTTTATAACGACCAAACCACTCGTAGGCTAAATAAAATTCTTTGTTGAGATAAGCACACTGAGCAGCGTAATAAAAAAGCTCTACATCGTGTTTCTCATTTGCAATAGAGGAAATAAAATCACCCAAACCTTTACAATCTTTTAATCCATAATACGATTTAGCAATCAGTTTGTTTGCACTTTCTATATATTTTCTGTCTGATTTCGCATTTCTGAGATTTGTTATAACTTGCTCAAAATTTCCTAGTTCGTAATTAATAAAACCTACATAATAATTAGCTTGAGCATAGTATTCATTGTTTTTAGACTGTAGGGAAGAAAAAGTACGCAATGCTTCTTTGTTTCTACCAATATAAAAATAAGAATAGGCTAAGCGAAAGCTAATTTCTAAGTCTTCTTTTTCAGTAGGACGAGACTTTTCTAAGGGAGCAAAATAGTGGATAGCTCTTCAATAATTTGCTTCTTCATAAAAAAAATTTGCTAAAGCAAGTTTTAGATTATCAGCGTATATCGTTCGCTGGTAGGTATCGATAAATTCAATACTGTTTGCCTCCGAATAGGGTTTTTTGAGGTATAATTCGCACAGTCGCAAATAATAAAGTGCTTCTAATTTTTGATTAGATTGGTTTTGCGATACAGTAGAAGTATTTATAGTAGATAGGTAAGTAGAAAATGTTTTTTGTGCAGCTTCGTAATGTTGCTCTTCGAAAAGCGAAAGTGCTTTCTGAAACTTATTTTCTAATGGACTTGAGCCTAAAGAGGTATGATGTTGCGAAAAAACATACGAAGAAGGTACACAGAACAGTAGAAAAAGATACACACAGATTGCCACTACAGGATTTAGTAGGTTTTGTAAAGGCATATTTCAATTTTTGTAAGTAATTCAGGATTGGATTTTTTTATGAACGCCTTATTTTCAGACGTTTCTATCGCAAATTGGTTTATTTTCTTAATTTTTGCAAATCTTTTTATTTATTTTGTGTAGATATAGTGTTGATTGATACTCTTTCTCTAAAAAGAAATTTACTTCTAATAAAGACAATATTTATCTAATTTATAATTTAATACTATTTTTAGATGAGTTATGTATAAAGTTTTTGAAACAAAAGTAATAAATCTAATTAACTATTTTTTTTTGAAAAAACTATGAAAAATAAATATGAATTTTAGTAGTAGGTAACCAATTCTTTTTCTAGTGTAATTAATTTGGATTCAAATCAAAAAGTCTATCCATTCTTGATACAGTTTTTGAACAGGCAATCCCATTACATTAAAATAACTTCCATTTATTTTTTCTACTGCAATCATTCCAAGCCATTCTTGAGCTCCATACGAGCCTGCTTTGTCAAAAGGCTTATATTTTTGGATATAATAATCAATTTGATTTTGGCTAAGTTCCTTAAAGTACACTTCTGTTTGGTCTGAAAAGCTATGTAATTTTGTCTTTGTACAGATACACACTCCAGTAATGACCAAATGCTTCTTACCAGAAAGAAGATGCAACATTTCTCTAGCTTCAATTACATTTTGTGGTTTATTTAGTATTTTATCATCGATAACTACAATAGTATCAGAAGTAATCAAGACTTCATTTAGAAAATCTACATCATTTTCTTTGAGTTCTTTTTGTTGGGCAATAGCTTTTCGTTCAGCTAATTTTTGGGCTACTTCTTTGGTATCCCAATCAGGTAGAATATCTTCATTTACGTCTTTTATTCGTTGTTCGAATTCTATATCCATAGAAGATAAAAGTTGTTTGCGACGTGGCGAACCAGAACCTAAAATGACTTTATAATGATGTAAGAGATGATGTAAGAGCATATATTTTAATGTAGAATACGCTTTAGCGTGTTTGTATTTGATGTAAACTTAAACAAATTATAACTCTTGTGATACAATTTCCAAACGTTTTTTAGAAATTTCAAAATATTCCTTTTCAAGCTCAAAACCTACGAATTTTCGCTGTAATTCTAAGGCTGCAACTCCTGTCGAACCGCTTCCGATAAAGGGGTCAAGTATAGTCTGGTTTTCAAAACTAATAAGTTTTACTAAATGTTGCATTAATTCTACAGGTTTTAAGGTGGGATGTGTATTAAATTACTGTACGTTTTGCCTTACTTTCGGAACAAGAAAAAATTTATCATAGCCATCTCCGTGTTCTTCTACTCTCAAAATAGTTGAAGTAACTCTTCCTTTTGGGTGTGGATTGTGTCCTACCTTTCCCTCTCCTTTTTGATAGGGAATACGTGTTTCTTCCAAATTTAATGCTCCTGTACCTGTTTTGATAATATTTTGAGCTACTGTTATGCCTTTTGGAATCGGTTTTTGTATCAAAATAATAGGTTCGTAGGCTGGTTTTACTCCTAATCCTGCACCTTTATATATTTTTCCTAACTCTGATACAGCTTCGTATTTCAATTTTTTATCGGTAGGAGAATAATTATCTGCACCTCCTTTCTTGTAACCTTGTACATAATTATATTTTCCAATTATTTTACTTTTTACACCTAATTCTTTATCAATTGCTAAAGAAATATCTCTGCTTTTGGGCATTCCATTGAGAAAAGACCAAAACAAAACATCTTTTATCAAAAACCCACTATCTTCCAAATCTACCATCAAACGGTGCATCAAACGAACAGAAGAAAAGACCAAACCAAAAGAACCTTCTTTCAAAACACGCAGAGAATCTTCCCAAATTTCACGCTTGGGCAAGTCTTTATCCCAATAATTATTCTGATACGAAATTCCATAAGGCGGGTCAGTAATTAGTGCATCAACAGAATTATCCTTGATAGGCTTTAATCCATAACAAGATTGATTGTAGATTTGATAATTTTTCGTTTTTTGTTGCATTGTTTTCTTCTGTTAAATCAAAATTCTAATTAATTAATCCTTTTTTGTAAATAGATTCAATAATAAACCTTTTAAAATAAAAACTATCTACTAAAACATAAATTTTCTCAACTAAAATTAAAAGGTTTCTTTTCTGAGACTAAAGCATTAAATTTGCATACACAAGTAGTACTTACTAATCCCTGTGAAATCCCCAAAACATGAAGAATTACGTAAAATTCAAACCTGAACCTAAGAGTTTGTTTTTTCCTACACTAAAAAAAAGAGTAGATGATTATTTTATTACCAATAATATCAGTAAAAACGCTAATGCGGGAATGGTAATGAAGACTATTATTTTATTGTCTGCTTATATTTTACCTTTCATCTATATTCTAGCTTATAATCCTTCATTTATTGTTTCTACTCTTTTGTGGATAGTAATGGGATTTGGAATGGCTGGTATAGGAATGAGTATTATGCATGATGCCAATCATGGTTCTTATTCTAGCTCAGAGTGGATAAATAAATTTTTGGGAAATACACTTCTTATGGTAGGCGGATCGGTTGAGAACTGGAAGGTTCAACACAATTTATTGCATCATACTTTTACAAACGTAGTTCATCAAGACGATGATATTGCTGATAAATTTGTTTTACGTTTTTCTCCACACACAAAAGTAAAATGGTTTCATAAATACCAGTATGTTTATGCTTTCTTTTTCTATGGACTCCAAACTATATATTGGGTAGCAGCTAAGGATTTTTTACAATTTAAGAGGTATGTAATAAAAGGAGAAAAGAAATGGGTTACGCTTACTAAAATAGTGGTATCCAAACTTGTGTATGTTTTTATAATGCTAATTATGCCAGTAGTATTTTTTGATATTCCAGTTTTGCATATTGCAGTAGGTTTTCTGACGATGCAATTTTTGGCAGGATTAGTATTGACTGTAGTTTTTCAGTTGGCACATACAGTTGAAGGAACTACGCACCCATTACCAAACCAAGAAAATGAAATCATCAATGATTGGGCAATTCATCAGATGAATACAACGGTAGATTTTGCACCTAAAAACAAATTTCTTTCGTGGTATATTGGTGGTCTTAATTTTCAAGTAGAACATCATTTATTTACCAAAATTTGTCATATTCACTATCCAGAAATTTCGAAGATTGTACAACAAACGGCTGCCGAATTTGATATACCTTATTTAGTAAACGAAAAATTATCAGATGCACTTATGGCTCACGTAAATGCTCTCAAGCGATTTGGAACAGAAGAAAGTGGGCTTTTGGTTTAGGCTTAAAAAATTAGATTTATATAATAAAACCCATAAAATTAATTATGGGTTTTATCTTTTTGAGGAAAGAGTTATTGTGCTAATTTTTCTGAACTTTATTACTACAAAATTTGTAGTAGGAATTAGAATTAAATAAACTGCTACTTTTAAATCCATAACTAATTGATATTCAATTAATTAAATTCGTAATTAGCTTCGCTGCTTTGGCAGGTCGTAATTTTTAATTCGTAATTGATCCTTAGTCAGATAGCTATTCTTGAAAAAAACGAAACTGCAAAACAAACTTAAAGAACAAAAAGTATCTTCATATTACCTTTACTATCTCAATTTTAATCTACTATATTGTAGAAAGAATCTTTATACTTTAGAAGACATGCCCAAAATATCTGTACTGATGGCAGTATATGATACTGATTTTTATTTGATAAAACGTGCGATTGATTCTGTTTTACGTCAAGATTTTCAAGATTTTGAAATGATTGTGATTGATGATGGAAGTAATAATGGAACTCAAAATCAGTTGTTAGACTATATAATTCAGAACGAAAATAAAATTAGCTACCTACGCCATACTAATTGTGGACAATCCGAATCAATAAACCAAGGAATTCTGAATAGTACAGGTGATTATGTTACTATTTTAGATGCTGATGATGAGTACAAATCAAACCATTTATCATCTTGTTTGAGAGCAATAGTATCATTAGATTTGATTGCATCACTCACTAAAACTATTGTGAGTAGTTTAGATGATTTTTATGTGTCTGATAAATATGACCATAATAAGCTCGTACATATTGATGATTGTATCTTATTTGCTACTTTATTTGGTAAAAAAGAAGTTTTTATGAATCTAAAATTTCAAAAAAAGTATGCTGCTGATGCTGAGTTTTATGAAAGTGCATCAAAGAAATATGCTGTCAAGAAAGTAAATTTACGAACCTATATTTACTATCGCAATATACCGAATAGTGCTTGTGCAAAAATAAAAAGTGCTTCCCTCAAATCTTCAATAAAAATCTAAATGTCCACTTCATCTGCTGATAAAAATGTAATTATGGCATGTCATATTACAGGTATTTATGATGTTAATAGAAATAATCTTTTACCCAAAGATGATTATTCTCTAGTCAAGGCTTGGGCTGACTCAATTATTGACTTGAAAATTAATGGTATTATTTTTCACAATAATTTCTCTGAACAAACATGTCTTACTTATCAAAATGAATATATAAGTTTCGTGAAAATAGATTATGATAACTAGATTTAATCCAAATATTTATCGGTACTTGGTCTATGAAGAATATCTAAAAAATCATTATCATGAGATTGAAAACTTATTTTTAACTGATATTTCTGATGTTGTTGTGTTGCAAAACCCATTTTTACATCCATTTTATCTTCAAAACAGTAATACAATTTTTTGTGGTAATGAACCCAAATCACTCAACAATGAATGGATGAAAAAACATTCTGAACATCTGCGTAGTAAAATTATTGATTATATGGATTATGAAGAGCAGTTTGGTGATACCGTTCTCTTAAATTGTGGAATAGTGGGTGGTTCTCTGCAAGTAATGTATGAGTTTATTGAAAAGCTAGCTACTATTCATCGTCTCTATAATCACGATAATCAAAGTGCTTATACAGGGGATATGGGAGCTTTCAACTACCTCATACATAAGGAGTTCAATACTAGGTTTCTTGATGGAACACCTATTAATACTGTATTTAAAGAATATCAAGAGCTAAGAACCGACTGTTGGTTTAGGCATAAATAAATTTATATAGGTTAATTGCATCTAATTTAGAAGTTTTTTTGGTTTTTAGTTGCAGAGCAACGTAACCTTTGTAGATAATTTAATTATGTAAGAGCATTTTAGAGCAACAGAGTAGCGAAACCTTGTAACCTATATGAAATTAGAATTAAAAATAAGGTTCCGCTACTCTGTAGCTTTTTAAATTAATTTTCTATTCTAATCTACAAAGGTTATGCTACTCTGTAGCTAAAAAATGCCTATTTTGATTTTTATCAATGACACTCATATTGTCTTTATATTCTTCTTTCTATTCCTCTTTCTATTTTTTTAGCAAATTATCTAACTTTGAATCAAGTTTATATTTTTTGGATTATTGTAGCAATTAGCCTTACCTTACAAATTATTTTTTATGTGATAATTTTTAGGTTGTTTTTCCATAAAAAAAGCACAGAAAATCTTTCTTTTAGTTCTATTCAAAGACCTATTTCTGTAATTATTGCAGCCAGAAATGAGGCAGAAAATTTAGAAAAATTACTTAATTCTATTTTTAATCAAAACTATTCAGATTTTGAAGTAATTATAGTCAATGACCGTTCTGGAGATAATTCAGTAGATATTTTGAAAGAATTTGAAGAGAACTTTAAAGCTAATTCTGAAAACAAGTTTAATCAAAACAACTCTAAAAAGACATTTCGTTTCATTTCAATAAAAGAAAAACCTCAAAATTGGAATGGTAAAAAATATGCTTTACAGACAGGAATAAAAGTAGCTAAAAACGAAATTATTTTACTGACAGATGCAGATTGCCAACCAAAAGATAGATTTTGGATAGAGAAAATGGCAACTGTCTTATAATTACTAATGAAAATTCGGATAAAGAAATAAATGTAGTTATAGGAATTTCATTGTACAAAAAAGGGGAAAATAATCTCCCTCATTCTGTATTAAGTTGGTTTATTCAAAATGAAACCCTAATTACTGCTCTTCAATATATTTCCTTTGCCAATTTTGGAATGGCGTATATGGGAGTGGGAAGAAATTTGGCTTATAAAAAATCTGTCTTTTTGGGAAATAATGATAAAAATAGTTTTGAAAAAATAGCTGCTCAAATAGGAGGAGATGATGATTTGATTTTTTCTGAAAAACATTTTTATAAAAATGCAGCTATTTGTTTAGAAGGACAAACAGAAAGTAAAGCACCTCAAAACTTCAAAGAGTGGTTTAATCAAAAGAAAAGGCACTTATCTGTCGGAAAAAAATATTCGTTTCGCCAGAAGATTATTTCTAGTATTTATCCATTGAGTATCTTTCTTTGGTATATTTCTGTCTTTGGTTTTTTGATAAATGGTTTTTACGAAGTTTTAGGTTTTGAATTGCTTCGTCAGTTGCTTTTTTTCGTTATTTTGCGTATATTCTTAAGCCAAATAAAAGGTAATTCTATCTCATCTCATTTTTATTACAAAAATTTCTATACTAACTTTTTAAATAACTTTTTTAGAGAATTTTTTATTACCTTTTTTTGTTTTGAATTTGTATTTATTTGCTATTATTCTACAATTGGAATATCAACTATTTTTTGTCCTCCTAAAAAATGGAAATAATAGAGAGAAGATACTGAAGATACTACAAAAATAAAATGGAATAATTTTCGACAAACTAAATCCTAAAAAGTGTGTCAAAATGACCATTTCTTACTCAGTTCTTATTTATGGATTAAAAATAGCTAGCTAGAGAATACCAACCACTAATTTTATATAGATTAGAAGTAGATACACCAAAATCTATTTCTTTTAAGGTAAGCACTAACTTATTACTAAAAAGTATTTATTACACCTCTATTGATGAAAGACAATAAAAACACCTCTAAAGATTCGGAAAATAAAAATAAAAATCCTTTATCTAATGCTGATGACAAAGAGTTTTCAGATAAAGCTCTGAAAGATTTTGATTTAATTGATTTGGCAGTAAAAGGCGACCAACAAGCCTATGCCGAACTGATGAACCGTTACAAAAATTCGGTGTATTTTATGCTTCTCAAAATGGTAAAGAATACAGATGATGCCGAAGATTTGACTGTCGAAGCATTTACAAAAGCCTTCAAAAGTCTCAAAAAATTCAAAAAAGAATATACCTTTAGTACATGGCTTTTTCGTATCGCAACTAATAATTGTATAGACTTTATTCGTAAGAAAAAATTAGAAACCCTAAGTCTCCATACGCCTTACAAAAATGATTCGGGTGAGCAAATTCAGATGGACGTGCCAGACAAAAATCTTACTCCTCAAGAAGCAGCCATCAGAACACAAAAAATAGAAATTATACGGAATTTTGTCAACCAACTTCCACCAAAGTATAAAAAATTAGTCCAGTTACGTTATTTTGATGAGCTTTCTTACGATGAAATAGCAACCGAACTTGACGCACCTTTAGGAACTGTAAAGGCACAGTTACACAGAGCGAGAGAATTGATGTATGATTTAGTGAAGAATAAGCGTGATGTGATTTGAAGTATAAACCTATAAGGTTTTTTAGAACCTTATAGGTTTAAATTATTTTACAGCGACTGTATTTTCTTCATACTTAGAAGGACATTTCAAAAGAATATCAGTTACCACAAATTGCTGATTTCTATCTGCTCAGTTTCATATCTACCAATTACTACTACCTTTTCAGAGCGTTTGAAATCGGTCATAGAAGGAGGAGGAGTACTTGTAATGACACGCTGCTTCTTTCCTTTTTCATCAATAAGCTGGAAAGCCATAAAATTAGCATCTGCCATCGGATTATATTCAATTCCTACTACTTCACCACTTGCATCTCTAGGAAGTTCGCCTACGACATGAATTTTGTTGTCATCACCATTTTTTGCAATAGATAGAGCTTTGTCAAAATCAACATACTGACTAGCATTTTCACTAGAACTGACAAAAATTCCGATGCCAACAGCTATAATAACAAGTACAATTATATGTGAAATTTTCATAGTTTTATTTATTTTTAAATTGAAGAACTTTATTTATTTTTCTCTGAATAAACCAAATCTTCTAACTTCTTGAGTTTGGACTCTGTAGCTACTCAAAAATACTACAATTCCTGCAAAAATAGTAGCCAAAACTGCTACCACAACATAAATTTTGCCATCTTCTCTAAATTTATCAGCCATCGAAACCTCTGTATTTTCATAATCTCGCTGTGTAACAGGAATTTTTTCAGTCTGAGCCACAACAGAACTCAAAGGAGTAAAAACAAAAGACAAAAAAAGCAAAAGTAAATATATATTTTTCATTGAATGTATTTTGTATAACAGGCTTTTAGCCCATTTGAAAGTATTAATTTTAATTAAACAGACTGGAAAGTCTGTCATACAGTTTAATCAAAAAGTGTTTTGTATTCAATTCTTCGCATTCTGACACGAAGCTGTGCTATCCAAACTCCCAAAAGTGTCCAGCCAATAATAGAAATATAAAATACTTTTTTCAAATCGTTGTCGTAATCATAGGCACTAAAAGCAGGATTTCCTTCTGCTCCAGGGTGCAATGAATTGACCATTCTAGGCAAAATATAGATAAGTGGAATATAAGTAGCAAAAGCAAAAATATTAAAAACAGCACTTATTCTACCTCGCTTTTCATCATCTGGCAAAGCACTTCGCAGAAGCAAGTAACCTAAATAAATAAGAAGAGCAATTGCAGAAGCATTTTGTTTTGGGTCTCCGCTCCAAAACTGTCCCCAAGCAAACTTTGCCCACCACATTCCTGTCAGAATTCCCAAAACACCAAAGGCAATTCCAGAATTTGTAAGTTCTACTGCCCAATCATCGTGTCTTGGATTAGATGTTTTGAGATACATTATCGAATAAATAACAGAAGCCAAAAGCATCAAAACCATTCCAAACCACATCGGAACATGGAAAAATAGGTTTCTGATAGTCTCGTTTAGGATATTCAGTCTTGGAACTTCAATTAGAAAGCCTCCAATAATAGTGTAAAAAAGGATAAGTACACAAGCAATTTTCCACCAATGTTTTTTGAGTAAGTTCATTTTATTTTTTAGCTGTTTTGTCACATACTTTTTTAGAGTGTGAAGTATTCTACAAAATTACAACTCAAAACGTCAAAGAACAAAAATAGAAGTAAAAAGAAACACTAAAAGTTTGTAAATTATTTGTACAAGAAAAATAGGCACAAAAAAAGCCGTTGCAGATCATTCCGATACTGCAACGGTAAAATTTTAGCTTTGTCAGAAAGCCCCCTCTCCGAAAATAACTAAATGAAAATCTTTATCTATTCGAATAATTTCTCTTCTAAAAATACTACTATTTTACGATAAAAGCAACTAAGCAGCAAAAAAAATCAGATTATTTGTATAATTTACCTAGATACCTTCTATAAAACTGATTTTCAGAGCTTTAAACAAAATATTTATTTCGTTGAATTTATTATTAGTTGTATTATTTTGTTATAAAATTAAGTTATTTAATACAAAAGCAACGTTTAATGTTACAGATATATGAAGTTATTGTAAATACAAAAAATCTACTTGAGCTTAGAAAGTATTATTTTTACAAAAAGTAAAGACAGTAAATAAAACAAAAAATAAATGCTTGCGTTACACTTTAAAAACAGCTATTCAATATCTTAATTGGTAGCTTATTGGTAGTTGATTATTTAGTTCAATGGCAAGCAGTGAAGATTTAGATTAAAAGTAAATCTGAAAATTATTTCTAAAAAATAAGATAACTAACTTGTTTAGAATGAATAACTTATTACCTTTGCAGCCTTATAAAAAAATCAGTTTTACCAACTATACCTAATCGTTGCTAAACAATAATTGATGTAGACAATTCGAATAAAAATTAATTACTAATTTAGTAAAATTAAAGCACTGACATTCAATACGTTAAAGTCATAATTAATTTTACTGTTTTGAGAGACCGTAATTTTTGATTCGTAATTCGTAATTGATTATGAGCTGATTAAAATTTCAATCAATTATTACAAAAAAATATAACTATAAGCCTATGTATTGGACATTAGAACTTGCATCTTATTTAGAAGATGCTCCTTGGCCAGCCACTAAAGATGAGTTAATAGATTATGGGACACGTACAGGTGCGCCTATGGAAGTAGTAGAAAATCTACAAGATTTAGAAGATGATGGTGAGCCTTATGAAAATATTGAAGAAATTTGGCCTGATTATCCAACTAAAGACGACTTCTTTTTTAATGAAGACGAATATTAAGAAATAATTACGACCTGCTAAAGCAGCGAAGCTAATTAAAAATTACGAATTACGATTGTAATACTTTTATTATCAATTAAATAAAAGTAATAATTCATTTAATTTGTGTTCTTACTCATTAATTTGAACAAATAATCTAACTTTATAAACTCCCTTTTGCTTACTTTTGTATCGAAATGGAGTTTTTTATTTTATTGAAAATACATGCAAACTTTAAAAAACGATTTACTTTTAAGAACAGCAAGAGGAGAAAAAACAGAACGTACTCCTGTCTGGACAATGCGTCAAGCGGGAAGAATACTGCCTGAATATAGAGCCTTAAGAGCAAAATTAAGTGGTTTTATCGAACTTGTTACGACGCCACATTTGGCAGCCGAAGTTACCATTCAACCTGTCGATAGATTAGGAGTCGATGCAGCCATTATTTTTTCGGATATTTTGGTAATTCCTGAAGCAATGGGTTTGCCTTACGAAATGGTTGAAAAAGTAGGTCCTCGTTTTCCTCAAACTATAAAAACGGAAGCAGACATAAAAAGAATGACTACTGATGGCATTGAAGAAAAATTGAGTTATGTAACAGAAGCCATTTCTATTACTAAAAAAGAATTGAACGGACGAGTTCCTTTGATTGGTTTTGCTGGTGCGCCTTTTACGCTTTTTTGTTATATGATAGAAGGAAAAGGCTCAAAAACATTCTCAAAACCTCGTGGATTACTTTATGAAAATCCAAAATTAGCGCATCAATTATTACAAAAAATAACAGATTCTACAATCATTTATCTAAAAGCTCAAATAAGAGCAGGTGCAGATATTATTCAGATTTTTGATTCTTGGGCTGGTGTTTTAGGATTGGAACAGTACAGAGAATTTAGTTTGAAATACATTCAGCAAATTGTAGAAGCGATTGATGAAGTGCCTACTATTGTTTTTGGAAAAGACCAACACGCAGCTAGAGCTGATTTTGGAAAACTTTCTTGTAATGTAGTTGGAATGGACTGGACAATGTCAATTGAAGAATCAAGAAAATTGATAGGAAATGACAAAGTTTTGCAGGGAAATCTTGACCCTTGTGTTTTGTATGGTTCGTATGAAACGATAGAAACAGAAACGAAGAAAATGCTTACTTCTTTCGGAAAAGGAAAACACATTGCCAATCTAGGACACGGAGTTTATCCAGATTTAGATTTTAATAAAGTCAAGCATTTTATTGATACGGTTAAGGCTTGGAAGTATTAATAAACAATTACGAATTACGATTTTAAATTATATTTTTAAAAAAAGGATTTAAAGTTTTTATGCTTTAAATCCTTTTTTTGTTCTTTTGGGTTGGTTTTACCTTAGTTTTCGCCTTTCATTTTTTATTTATTTTTTAGCAGCCGAGGCACGATTAGGGTAAAAAATAGCCATACTATTGTTAGTGTAGTATTCATAAAAATCATACTAGTGGCATAAAAATGATATCCTGCATCTTCAAAAAACAGATATAGAAAAAATAAATCAGATATCAATAATATAAATATAGGTGTATATATTAAGAATTTTACTTCAAAAATCTTTGACAAAAAAGAAGTTGATAAAACTATAAAATATATTATATGAAAAAATAAAATAAGTAAAATAAAAATAGACTGTAGTTGTTTG
The DNA here is from genome assembly GCA_963761725.1 of uncultured Cytophagales bacterium. Classification (GTDB taxonomy): domain Bacteria; phylum Bacteroidota; class Bacteroidia; order Cytophagales; family Bernardetiaceae; genus Bernardetia. The sequence goes on from CAVXHP010000013.1 coordinate 39,263, forward strand.
CCTTCGTTATTACTAGGTGTAAAATATACACTCAGAGCAAAAAGACTTAAAATAAAATTTGTCAAAATTGCTTTGACTTGAGTTCGGAGTATTTGTTTTGATGTATACATATTTTGATATAAAAAATAAGTTCCTGCTGTCTCTCGTGAAACACAATGGCTCTCGCTTGTTTTTAACGAGCAATATAATCTGCCATTTTGTGAGCAACAGCAGGAAATGCTTTTTGCTTATTTTCTTTAACTCTCAAATTCTACTTTTTTATAAATTGATGAAAAAGAAATCTCTACATCTAAAGTAGGAAAAACTAACATTTTATCCATTCCTGTAATAATTTCAATTTGCCATAAGGATTTATTATCTTCTACTTTCATTTTTCTATACACTTCAATTTGTGGTTTGTCTTGTGAAATCAAAACGTAATATTCTAAGCTAGGAACTTGTTTGTATAAACCAAATTTATCTTTTCTATCAAGCTCTTCTGTTGATTTTGATAAAACTTCAATAATAATTATTGGATTTGTAATATCTTGATTGTGCCTAGATTCTTCTATATCTCCACAGACAACCATAGCATCAGGATACAAATATTTACTTTTGTCTTGAAAACCTAATTTTGTATCACTATTAAAAACCTCACATTTATCTCCTTTCTCTTCCAAGATAGAGAATAATTTTGAAGTTATATTCGTTGAAATCCTTGAATGGTTTCTTGTTCCTCCAGCCATTGCAATTACAAAACCGTCATGGTATTCATACTTTTGATTATTTTCTTTTTCTAAATTAATGTATTCTTGAAAAGTTAACTTTTGTGATTTTAGTTCCTCTTTTGGTAAACCCATGATTTTCCTAGATTTAGATTATTTATAGCTTTTATTAGAGATACGAAATTAGGGTGTTTTAAGTTTGAATAAAAAAAGGATTTAAAGTTTTGATGCTTTAAATCCTTTTTTGTTGAATGTTATGTTAGGAAAAGGCAAGCCGTTTTCCCTACAAAAAAATCAAAACTCATAACTAATAAAGTAACTAAAACCCAGATTTACAGGCTTATCATTCTGTCCAAAACCTGCAATTGTTGTTGGTTTGGCAAGCACATTATCGGGTTGAGTAACTCGCATTCTGATTCTAAATAAATAACTCATATAAATGTGCGACAAAAATCCTTTTCTAGCTAAGTTTACCTTCATTCCAGCATTTATTTCTGCCCAATGAAAAGTCATATTGTCTTCTTCTATACTTCTAAAATAACGAGTACGGTCATTGTTGGTAGCTTCCAAATCCCAATAACGGTCGTCGATATTGTAGAGTAATTGATGAGAAAAATTAGCAATTCCATATTTAGCTCCCACAACAATTGCCTCTTTATCCAGCATACGATGCAAGACATTATATTCTACTCCTATTCTTCCAAAATAACCTGTATTTTGATACTGAAAAGAGTTAGGAATTTCTTTAAAAGAAAGTGCATCCCCATATCCTCCCTCAAAGACAGCAAACAAAATATTATTAAATGAAAGTTCTGCATTCGCATTAAAACGCAAAATATTAGTATTCCGAATATTATTAACCATAGACCACATGTCTATTCCTGTACGAAGCGAAATAGGCGTATAAACGGCTGGTGGTTTGGGTATTTTTTTCTTTTTTACAATTACCTGTGTTGTGTCAGTTGTCGTATTGGTTGTTGTAATAGTTTGAGCAAAAATAGTATTCGTGCCAAAACAACAAACAAACAAGAGAAGTAAGATAGATTGTACTAAAATTTTGAAGCGTTTCTTTTTCATCTTTATTTGATTAATATTTAATTAATTATTCGTTAGAAAACACAGAAAATAATTAAATTATTCAATAATTTTTAGGTGAGGTAAAGGATTTTCAGTACCAATTTCTTTTAAATCTTGTCTTAATACTTCTACACTATTAAATGTACTATAAATTATTTCTAAATCTGTAATCGCTTCATCGTAACCGCAATCAGGAGGTAACACCTCAACTACTACTTTATAACGCATAGAAAGTGTATCTTGAATCGTATCAATGACTTGATTTTGCTCAATGTATTGAGTAAAAACAAATATAGTAGTATCCGAACGAGTAAAAATAGGTAATTCAAAAATAGTAGCTGTAGTAGCCTCTTCAAACAAAGGGTTTGGCATAGCTTGATTATCACGACTAAAAATACCTGTGATTTTATCAATCGTTTTTGGTTGAGCTCTTCCATCACTTCCATAAAAAGAAACACCTGCAAATTGTACATTATCACTTATAAAAGTACAGTTATCACAACTAGAAAGTAGAAAAGGAAGACAAATAAGAGAACTATATATAAATCGTCTAATTTTTTCAGAAAAATACGTTAAATGAGAGTTTGGCATAATCAAGTTTAAAATAAAATTTGTAGCCACAAAAGTAACAAAGAGTTTGCTAACTCTCTCTAAAGTAAAAATCTAATTTTGAATTTTTATGGAAAAAACAGTTCTTCACTTTCTATTTGAAGCTTTATCTATAAATGAATTATAAAAGCTATCTTTGTACTTTATTAACTTTTATGAAAAACAGTATAAAATGAAAAAAATATTTACTTTTTGGGCAATGCTCATATTATTGCTCTCTAGCAATTCTGTATTTGGTCAGATACAGGTAGGACAAGAGTTTGTAGGGACTGAATGGAATGAACAGATAGGACGAATTGTTGCCTTATCAGGAGATGGAAATATATTAGCTATATATAATGGTGGAGGTCTTAAAATATATAGACTACAAAATAATATTGTGTGGAGACAGATTGGTCAAGAAATTGACAAGACACAATATCAAAATTCTTATATTCAATCTATAATACTGTCTGAACGAGGCAATAGAATTGCAATTGGAGTTGATACACATTTTGGTTCTTTCCCTCGCAGAGGAACTGTAAGGGTGTATGAAATAAAAGGCAACACTTGGAAACAGGTAGGAGCTGACATAACTGGAGAAGATGCAGGAGATGTATTTGGATTTTCAATTTCATTTGCTAAGAATGGAAACAGAATCGCTGTGGGTGCTCCCTATTCTAAAAAAGATGAAAGACAATCTTTTGGACGAGTAAAAGTATATGATTGGAAAAATAATGATTGGCAACAAATAGGCTCTAAAATAGAAGGAGAATACGGTAAGCATGAGGAAGCAGGGCATTCCGTATCTTTATCTAAAAAAGGTGATGTATTAGCTGTTGGTTTTCCTGCAAGCTCATCTCGTCTAGGAAAAGTAAAAGTTTTTAAGTTGCAAGATGATTGGACAGAAATAGGAGATGAGATTATTGAAAGTAGTTTCTTAAACCTTAGTAATCTTTATCTTGGAAAAATAGGATACTCTGTATCTCTATCTGCTGATGGTAATAAAATAGCTGTTGGTGCACCAGGTCGTGAGACTTTTTCTAATGCTGGACATATAGCAGTATTTAAATTACAGAGTAATAGATGGTCACAAATTGGATTGCCTATTAGTGGAGAATGGACTACTGATGAAAAATTTGGTTCTTTTATTCAGTTATCTTCTAATGGAAATCGCTTATCTTTGAATTCTCTTGACAGTCGAAGTAAACAGGAAGGTAAATCGCAACTCTATGAGCTTAAAAATGGTGATTGGGTACAGCTTGGTGAAGATATTATTACAGAGGGGATAATAAATAATGCATATTTGAAGAACGGAGTTATTTCCTCTATGTCCGATGATGGAAGTAGAATAATAATCGGAACACCTTATATTAGTAATATTGCTGAAAACGCAGGCAGAGTTCGTGTTTATGATATGACACCTATTGCTCATTATGCAAGTGGAAATACGTTTATTGAAAAAACTCAAAATTGTGAGTTAGATGCTCAAGATATTTTTCTTCCTAGCGTTCTAGTTAAGATGAATTATACCTATCGAATTTCAGATGCACAAGGAAAGTATGTGTTTCCACTTCCTGAAGGTACACATCTGTTAGAAAGTAAAATTATTGATAAAGATTTGAAAAAATATATACAAGATTTTAATCAATGTGATACTCAAAAAGAGATAGTGATAGAAGATTACAAACTTCAAGACCCAAATTCAATAAACTTCGGATACAAAGTAAAGCCATGTGCGTATCTGAAAGTAGATATAGAAAATGCACGTCGTCGTAGATGTTTTATGAGTAGTACTACGGTGGAATATAAAAATAAAGGTTTTGCAACTGCTTCAAACGTAGAAGTAAAAGTAGAATATCCCGATTATATTCGTCCGATTACAAGTTCTGTTGATTGGACACGCAAAGAAGGAAATACCTATTTCTTTACTATTGGAAATCTAAATGCTGGAGAAACAGGAAAAATTGTTTTACAAGATTCTGTTGTTTGTGGAATAGAAGAAATAAGAGGTTTGACACAATGTGTAACAGCTACTATTTCACCAGCCAACTCATGTGAAGATTGGACAGATAATGAAAATGAATATGCTGTTTCTGGACGCTGTGCAGGTGCAGGAATTGTGCGTTTTGTGGTTTCAAACTTTACTTCTACTTCATTAGAAAGTGTGCCTTATCGTTTGTATGCAGATTCAGAGAAATTAAAAGAAGGAACAATTTCACTTTCTTCGTTAGGAATTGCTGATTTAGAAGTTGCTTCAAATGCCAAAACAATTCGTATGGAAGTATTTCCACCCAATCACAACCGTATTTCGGCTTCTGTGGAAGGTTGTCAGACAAATACAGATTATTTATCCAAAACTCAAGCAACAACTCAAAATGTAGCTTTAAATGCTTCGCCTGTTTCTCAAACTGCTCTAGCTCTGCCACAAGATGATGGAGGAGAGAGAATGGAAAAATCGTGTTCAGAAATTTTGGATAGTTATGACCCAAACGACAAACAAGTAACTCCTTTTGGACTTACTCGTGATAATCTTATCGAAAAAACAACAGAGCTTGAGTATATGATTCGCTTCCAAAATACAGGAACAGATACAGCCTATCGTGTGGTAGTCTTAGATACGCTTTCTACTTATCTAGATATTGAAACGATTCGTTTGGGAATGTCGTCTCATAATTATCGCTTCTTTGTGGATGGAAATGAAGACTTTCAAGTACTGCGTTTTGAGTTTGAGAATATTAATCTGCCAGATAGCACAACAGACGAACCAGCTTCAAATGGATTTATAAAATTTAAGATTAATCAGAAAGCAAATAATGCAATTGGGACGCTAATTAAAAATAGTGCAGCTATTTATTTTGATTTTAATTCTCCTATTATTACTAATGTGATTTTTAATAAAGTAGCCATTTTGCCATTGCGAAATTCAAATTTAAATCTGCCTGTTTTCAACTGTTCGGACACAAATTTTGAACTAGTTGCAGATGCTGGACAAGATATACAGACAAGCAACGAAACAGCTACATTAGCAGCACAGAAAACAGGTGTAGCTGGTCGTTGGTCTATTCTTTCAGGTTTTGGAAATTTGGAAGATGCTACAAAAAATAATAGTAAAATAAATGGACTTTATCCTTTACCAGTTTCATTGATTTGGTCTGTTTCGATTTGCAGTCAAACAAAATCAGATACAGTTTTGGTACGTTCGACAAATCAAAACTATAATTTACCTATTCAATACAATGAAACAGCTAGAATATTGAGTATTCCTATTTCAGTAGGTAATAATATTGCTTATCAATGGTACAAAGATGGAATTGCTATAAATGGACAAAACGAGGCAACTCTAAATTTAGCAGATTTGGATAATATAGTTGGTATTTTTACTGTTGTTGTTTCTGCTAACGGTGAATCTATCACTTCGCAGCCTTTTGTAATAGATATTGTACTTTCAAATGAAGAATTGATTGCAGCAACTGAAATTATAGCCTATCCAAACCCTACTGAATCTATTTTAAATGTAGAGTTGAGTAATCGTTTGGTTGGAAGTGATTTAGAGATAATTAATACGTTGGGTGTAGTACTTCAAAAACCTATCAAAACAGTTTCTAAAAAAACAAAACTGCAAGTAAATACACTTGTAAATGGTGTTTATTTTGTCAGAATAACATCTAAAGAAGGAATATTTCACAAAAAAATAATCATTAGAAAATAAATTTTAATCCACGAATTATTTCGTGGATTACTTTTTAAACTTACTCAAAATCTACTTCCCTGACATTTTTATTCGTTCTCAAACGTTCTACTTGATTTCTCATTGTGTTTCGAAGCACATCTCCACCTCGTATTCCCGACATCGAAATGTTGGGATTACTTCTATCTGAAGACGTAATTTCAATGACTGCAAGTCCGACCAGTCGTTGCAAAAAAGGTTCTACCAAACGAATATCTTTTACTCTATATAATTCTACTTCGTCGGTTGTGCGTGTCAAAACCCCTCTTTTTATGACAAGCCGTTCGTTGGTTAGTGAATAATTAATAAAACGAGTATCAATAATTCTCACAGCAATGATAGTAAAAGGAATAACTATACTAGCAATCAAGACGACCCAAAAGAAAGTATCTAATTTAGGGTTTTCAATTCCCTTTGTCCATAAAGTAACAATAATAATAGGAAGAACAATTCCCAAAATCCCCCAAAAAATAACCTTTCCAAGATGCAAAAGCCAAGAAGGAGAACCACTCCAGAGAGTTTGTTCGGAAGTAGAGTCGTGTAGATTAGTCGATGGATTTTGCATATTCATTTTAAAAAAGGCTTTAAATTAATAAAATTATGGCTTACAATGAAGCAAGATAAGATAGAATAAAATATATTTGTAGTCGGATTGTAATTAAATTATAAACTGAGTTATAATTACGTCACAAAAATAAGAATATTTAAAAGATTAATGGCTTTCTATAACTACTGTTTTGGAGATACATTTAAAACATACGAAAAAATGGCTAGAAGAAAATTAATGCGTTTTGAAGAAAACCTAGAACGTTATAATGTATTACAAATTGAAGATGAAGCCTACAAAAATCTAAAGGGAAATTGGAATATAACTCATTTTCCCTCCTCTCAACCTATTGTTTTAGAGTTGGCTTGTGGATATGGCGAATATAGTGTAGGATTAGGAAAAATCTATCCAAACAAAAATTTTGTTGGAATAGATGTAAAAGGAGATAGATTGTGGCGTGGAAGTACAGATGCTTTGGATAATGAGTCATTTAATGTCGCTTTTTTGCGTGCAGAAATTCAGCAATTAGATACTTTTTTTGAAGAAAATGAAGTAAGTGAAATTTGGGTAGTTCATCCAGATCCACGTCCTAGAAAAAGAGACCGAAAAAGACGTCTTACCAATTCTCGTTTTTTGGATATGTATCAAAAAATCTTAAAAAAAGGAGGAATAGTTCATATTAAAACGGACGACGACCCACTGTATGATTATACATTGGAGGAAATCTCAAAGTACAAAATCAAAAATTTAGTAGTAACTAGAGATTTACATAATTCACCTCTTTATCCAGAACATCACGATATAAGTACACGCTACGAACGAAGAGCCCAAAAACAAGGTTTGAAAATCAATTATTTGCGTTTTGAGTTTGAGTAATTTTAGTACACCTTTTTTTATAAAAGAATGTTCCCTATTCTATTAGATACCGATACGCTTTCTTTTTTTCTTAGAAATGAAAAGAAGAACGAAAAAAAAGTAACTCAAAAAATAAATGATTATTTGAAAGAATATCAAAAATTCAATATTAGTATAATTACTTATTATGAGCTTTTGAATGGTCTTTATTTTGGAGATACAAAAGAAAGAACAGAAGAAATTATTCTGTTTCTGAATAATCACACCATTCTTCCTATCAGTAAAGAAATAGCACAAAAAGCAGCACAGATTTATACAAAATTACGAAGTGAGGGAAATACTATTGCTCACAATGATATTTTGATTGCTGCCACAGCTATTACAGAAAATCTTGTTTTGATAACCAATAATAACAAACATTTTGATAGAATAGAAGAACTAAAAACAGAAAATTGGACTAAGTAAACCTAATGAAATAAGTAATTATGCCTTCTTTACAAACTCAGATTTTAATGCCATACTTCCAAAGCCATCAATTTTGCAATCTATATTGTGGTCTCCTTCTCTAAGTCTAATATTCTTGGCTTTTGTTCCTGCTTTTAGAGGTTTTGGAGCACCTTTTACAGGCAGATTTTTTATTATAATTACATCATCGCCATCTTGCAATATATTTCCATTTGCATCTAAAACTACATTTCCATTTTTCTGACTTTCTTCATTTACTGCTTCTACCAAAGTAGAATTCCATTCAAACGAACAATTTGGACATTGATATAATTCTTCATTTACGGAATATCCATAAGGTGAGGCACAACTCGGACATTTTTTCATTTCACTCATAATTTGTAGGGATTTACATTCGCTATTTTGTAATCTTTAATTCTGTTGTTTAGCTTTTTTTATCTTTTTGAAATACGTCCAACTCGTTTCATTGGGCTGTGAATATTCTGTTGGAGCATGCTCAAAAATAGGTTTTTGTGCTATTACATAACTTTTTACATCTTCTGGCAAACCATCAAATCCTTCCAAAACTTTATAACCTCTACATTGATAAACTAGATTTCCTTCTGCATTACCCATGTTCATAAAAGGCAACCATTGACCAATACGTGTCCAAGAAATAGTAGCAGGAATATCAGTCAGCATCGGATTTTCTAAATCACTTTTTTGTGCAAAAAATTGAAATAGCTCTGCTCCTTGATACAAATCACTCTGTACATTGTCAGGAAATTCCTTTCGTGTAATTTTGGAAGGGTAAGTCAGAAAAATATCAGCATAAAAACAAACTATATCTTCTCCCAATTGAGCATAAGGAATTGCATAAACGCTGCTTTCTTCAGGTTTTTGTTTGTAATTTTCTTTTATAATATACGGAAATTCTTGATTTACAGGGTCATTCCAAACATGAATTACTCCTAAAGAAGTAGCACTATCTTTGCTATTTTCAGTTAGAGGATTAATCATTGTGTCCAAAATTTCTCCTGTCTTAGCATCTGTATATAAAGCTACTTCTCTAGTCAAAAGTTGATAGGAAGAATCTGTTTTTACCCACCTTGACATACTAAATCCTTTCATTCCCATTATCTTTTTGCTTCTCTTTCCATTGATAAACGAATAAATACTTCCTTCCCAATAATAGGTACTTTCTTTTGCTTGATTTGAATCTTCCAGACCTTCAACAGAACTTCTTATCTTCATAAAAGCCTCAAAGTTTTGTTTATTGTCTTCTAAATTAATTTCTTCATTTGGATCAGAGTCCAAAATTATTTCATCCTTTGTTATACTATTTCCGATGGTAGATTCGGTATTCTGACTTATTTCTGCGTTCTTTGTTTGACAACCAGAAAAACCTAAAGTCAGAGTAAGACTAAAAGTAATTAGTGCTACCCAAAACGAAAGAGTACTATATATTTGCTTAAACATAATTGAGATTTTTCTTATAAAATAGTCGTTATTTTTAGAAAGTATATTGCTGATTGATTTTCTGTAAAGCTAAACAAATTAGTAAGTTTTAGATTATAGTTTTTAGAATTTTTACAAAAAAAATATAAAATGGAAATTATTGGAAGAGTAGAAGAAGTAGGTCTTACAGACTTGGATGTTCCCTTGATAGATGCTAAAGCAGATACAGGAGCCTACACTTCTTCGCTGCATTGTCATAATATTAGAGTTATAGAAGAAGATGGAAAACAGCTATTGTGTTTCTCTATTTTAGACCCTACACATGATAATTATCAAGAAAGGGAGTATCGCTTGGAAGAATTTTCTCAAGCAAAGGTTCGGAGTTCAAACGGAATGGCTCAAACTCGTTATAAAATACATACTCGTGTACGTATCGGACGAAGTGATTATAAAACATTTTTTACACTTACAAACAGAAAAAATATGCGCTACCCAATCTTGCTTGGCAGAAAGCTATTGAGCAAACGATTTTTGGTAGATTGCTCACAAACCTATTTATTACCTCTCCCTAAGATAAAGAAATGAAAATTGCAGTTCTCTCTACAAACGAAAAGTTGTATTCTACAAGAAGGCTCATCGAAGCCATCGAACAAAAAGGACACGAAGCTACCGTTATCAACCATACAAAATGCCATTTTGGAATGGAAAAAGGACTTCCTAATATTTTTTATAAAGGAAAATTACTTCCTCAGTTTGATGCTATTATTCCAAGAATTGGAGCATCGGTTACTTATTTTGGAACAGCAGTAGTTCGCCAATTCGAAATGCGTGATACGTTTTGTGCCAATAGTTCACAAAGTATTTCCCAGTCTAGGGACAAACTTCGCAGCCTTCAGTTGCTCTCAAAAATAGGTGTCGGGATTCCAAAAACTGTTTTTGCCAAATTTCCAAAAGATAAGGAAGTCGATATGCTTATTAATGAAGTAGGTGGAACGCCTGTCGTGATAAAATTACTGGAAGGAACGCAAGGATTAGGCGTTGTTTTGGCTGATACAGCACAGGCAGCAAAATCAACTATTGAAGCCTTTTCGGGTCTGAAAGCTAATATTTTAATTCAAGAATTTATTGCCGAAGCTGGAGGTGCCGATATTCGTGCACTTGTAGTAGATGGAAAAGTAGTAGGTTCGATGAAGCGTCAGGGAAAAGAAGGCGAATTTCGCTCAAACCTTCATAGAGGAGGACAGAGTAATATCATCGAACTCTCAAAGATAGAACGTCAGACGGCCATAAAAGCAGCTAAAGTAATGGATTTGTCTGTTGCTGGTGTAGATATTTTGCTTTCTGCTCGTGGTCCACTTGTCTTAGAAGTAAATTCTTCGCCAGGTTTGCAAGGCATCGAAACGGCTACAAAAGCAGATATTGCTACAAAAATAGTAGAATATGTAGAACGTGGCGTACTCGCAAAACGAGAAGAGTTGGCAGCTATGCAAGTAGAAGAAGAAGAAGATTAATTATACTACTTTTGGTAGTTACTAGTAAAATAACGTGAACTCGGGATTATATGGATTGATTATCAACAAGTTATAGTGTGCTTTTCATGTATCGGTACTGACCTATCGGTCTGACCTTGATAAAGTTAGGTCAGTCTCGTTAGAGCAGACCGAAAACAATATCTAATCTGTTTTAAATAAATAAAAAGGCTATTTCTAATCCCGAGTTCACGTTAAAATAGATATAAAAGTTGTTTTGAGGATTTGGTTCTTCAAAGCAACTTTATTTTTTTTGAAAAAACATAATTGTACTAATGAATCATCATAATCAAGACTATTGGGTTGAAAAATTAAATCTAATTTCTCATCCAGAAGGAGGTTTTTATGCAGAAACCTATCGTGCAGAAGGAATTATTCCTAAAAAAACATTTTCCAAAAAATTTTCTGGAAATTGTGCTTATAGTACAGCTATTTATTTTTTACTTACAGGAAATACTTTTTCAGCTTTTCATCGGATTGCTTCTGACGAAATGTGGCATTTTTATGATGGAGACCCTCTTTCTATTTTCTTTTTTGATGAATTAGGAAATCTTCAAGAGAAAGTTTTGGGAATGGATATTGAAAAAAATCAGTTTCCACAAATCGTAATTCCTGCTGGACTTTGGTTTGCTTCACGCTGTCAAAATCCAAATGGTTTTACTTTGTCAGGCTGTACAGTTGCTCCAGCTTTTGATTTTGCTGACTTTGAACTCGCCAAATACGAAGAGTTGTCAAAAGAATATCCAAAACATACTAAATTAATTAGAGAGCTTACACGCATCTAAGATTTGGTAGCGTTAATTATATAATGCTGCAATTCTAAAAATCTGTGTTTTATTCGTTTAATCTGTGTTATCTGTGTTCCATTTTTATTTACAGCATTACTTATGATACACTGTCCTAATATTCAAACTTGGTTTTGATACTCTTCTTATTCTTTTTTAAATAAAAATTGTCCTCCTCCTTGTTTCAAAATCATTGTTTTTTCTTCAGCATTAAATTCTAATACGACACCTGCTTGTTTGAATTCAAACTTATCTTTTTCAGTGGCATCTAATGGAAACTCTGATTGTCCAGTTGCTTGAGCAAATAATACTTCATTCTTAACTGAAACTTCTATTTTCAATGGAATTTGCTCACTAGCATACATTCCTACGTATTTATTTAATTCTTCTAAAGAAGCCTTATAATCACTGAATACAGGAATTTCATATGGTTTGTCAAAAACAGCACTTAACAAAACAATCGCAATATCATTAGTGGAATAATTTGTAACTGCATTTGATAAAATAACTAAAGAAACATTTTCATTTGGGAAATAGCCGAATATAGACGTAAAACCATCAATTCCTCCAGTATGTCCAAAACTATTTTTGTCATAAAAAGGAATTTGAAATAATCCCATTCCATAATCTCCATCAATAGTTTTCATTACTTCCAGACTTTTTGAAGATACTATTTTTCTTTCAAACAGATTTTTAGAAAATTTTATCAAGTCAGATGTAGTCGAAACGATTGCACCTGCACCCAACGGAACAGATAAATCAGTTTTTGGCTGTTCGTTCCATTTTCCTGTAAATACATAAGAAGAAACTTCATCGTTTTGCGTATTTTCGTTTTTTCCTACATACGTATTTTGCAAATCAAAAGGAATAGCAATTTTTTCTTGTATCAATTCTGAATAATTTTTTTCATACAAATCTTCTAAAATAAAACTCAAAAGAACATAATTAGAATTGCTGTATTCTGACTTTTCATTTGGCTCAAAATCATTTTTGGTTGAAGTAATAATTTTGATTAATTCTTCTCTATTATGCTTTTTTGTGTTCCAGCTTAAATAATCTTCTTTGTTTGTAAAATTATAAATCCCAGAACGATGAGTTAATAAATTACTGACAGTGATTTTATCAGCACTTTCAATAGTAGGAAAAAATTTGTCTAATGTAGTAGAAAGCGTAATTTTTTCTTCTTCAATAGCTAGAAAGACCAAAACACTTGTAAATGTTTTGGTAATCGAACCGATACGAAATTTTGCGTTTTCTTGTAGTTTAATTTCTTTTTCTACATCGGCAAAGCCAATAGAATTACTATAAATTACTTTACCATTTTGAGAAATAGCGACATTTCCCATAAATTTTTGACTAGAATCTATAGCTTGAAAATAAGCATCTAATTTTTGTGTGTCCATAGTTTGAGAAAAGGCAGAGTGAGCGAAAACAGTTTGAAAAATAAAAGTAAAAACAACAATAAATACACTTTTTAGCTTAATATTCATCTTTTTTAGCTTTAATTTTAAAGATTATAATTCTTCCACTTTCTCCAAAACATCCGAAATTTCATCAAAATCAGTATAGCCACCCATTCCGACTTCGGTTTCGGTTTGTCCTTTGAAAGCAATTCCTTTTAATTCTGTTTGAGAAAGTAAATCAATTACATTTTCATTTGTGATTCCGAAACCTAAAATAATAGAAAATTCTTTAGAAAGTTTCTGTAAAATTTGAAATTCTTTTTCAGATAAATGTTCTTGGTTTGATTCTTTTGATTCTAATAAGAAATAATCTATTTCAAAATTTTCTTTCGTTATATTTTCTATTTCCTTTACAGAAGTAGAATAAATAATTGGAAAAGTATAATTTTTAGATTTGAGTTCTGAAAAAATGGCGAGTTGAGAAATCTGAACGAAGTCAATCTTATAATCTTTATTAGAAAGAATTTTTTGAGCTTCTTCACTTATAGTATTACCTTCTAATTCTGCCACAATTTTACAACCTGCTATCCAACCCGAAATCTGTACAAAATCTTGTTCTGAAACATAATTTTGATTGTTTGGATTTAATGAAAAGCCAATCATTATATCTAAAACACTTCCCATTCCTGCACCAAAACGTGCATCGTGAAGATTTGTAATACTGCTTAATTTTATAATTGGAGAAGACATAAAAAAATGGTGAATTATAAATGGTAAATTGTAGTAGAGTGTTGTCGCTCGTGGGGACACAAGCAACGGCAAAGTCATTTCTTAAGAAGAATAAAAATAAATTTGTCCTATTTGCAAATTAAAAAACTACCGTTACTCGTGTCCCCACGAGTAACTCATAACCATAAAAAAAACCTCTTTTCAAAAATTAGAAAAGAGGTTTTCAATAAAAGTACCCAGAGCCGGGGTCGAACCGGCACGGATTGCTCCACTGGTGTTTGAGACCAGCGCGTCTACCGATTCCGCCATCTGGGCAAGATGCAAACCCTTTTCAGGGTCGGTAGTTTCTCGTTTTGAGAATACAAATGTACAACTTA